>JBAVAQ010000001.1:0-30136 GCA_049585795.1 Terriglobales bacterium
AAGCGGTACGTGAGCTGGGTTCAGAACGTCGCGAGACAGTTCGGTCCCTATCTGTTGTGGGCGCAGGAGATTTGAGAGGACCTGTCCTTAGTACGAGAGGACCGGGATGGACGAACCTCTTGTGTTCCAGCTGTCGTGCCAACGGCATAGCTGGGTAGCGAAGTTCGGTAGTGATAACCGCTGAATGCATATAAGCGGGAAGCACTCCTCGAGATGAGATCTCCCAACCCGTAAGGGATAAGAAGGGCCCAGGAAGACTACCTGGTTGATAGACGGGAAGTGAAAGAGCAGCAATGTTTGAAGCTTACCCGCACTAATCGCCCGTTCGGCTTGACCATAAAATTTACTCGGAATATCAGTCGTTGGTCATTCGTCGTCGGTCGTTGGTCCGAACCTGGATCAAACGATCGCGAGAGTTTTCTCCCGCCAGAAACTGGGTGGAGAGGAAATGGAAATGACCTTCGGCTGTACGCCGACGAAAAGCCGAAGTAAGATGTGGTTGAAATCGGAAGTAAGCAAAGATGAAAGTAAGCCACACCCAATCTATTCAGTTGTGAGGCATCGTCCTCACGATCTTTGAAAGTTTGCAGCGAGGTTTTTGGCCAACGACGAACGGCCGAAGACTAACGACCGCTGCTACGATTTGTCGGTGATCTTACCGCGGGGGCTCCACCCGTTCCCATCCCGAACACGGAAGTTAAGCCCCGCAGGGCCGATTGTACTGCACGCGAAAGTGTGTGGGAGAGTAGGTCGTTGCCGGCATTAAATAAAGGCCACGTTCAGAAATGAGCGTGGCCTTTTCCTTTGTTGGCGATCACTTCCCAATGGACGCAACGCACTCGGCTATGAGTCGGTTCATTGGGCTTGCCTTCCCGAAGTAGGTCAGAGAGTGGTTTCTGCCTATCCTGGGTGCTGACCGACAACCAACTGCGGAAGACCAAGCGGGCCAGTCTGACCTTCCGACCCGAAGGTGCTCGTCCCTCATCTCCGGCATTCCGAATCGCTGTTCCGCTGTTCCGGGATTTCCAAGATCTTCGACCGTGAAATCTTGGTAGCGTTAGGATGCTGGTAGATGGACCAGAGAATGTCGCGGAATCTGCCGGTGTCCCCAAGAAATTCTTCAGACAGTTTCGCCATCCAAAAGAGTTGGTCCTCCGTGGCATAGGCTTCGTCGCTGACGAACGAATGTATAACCTGCGCCAGCTCCTCCTTGTCTTCGACGTGCTTTGCGAAGTGATAGACATTTCTGCTGAGGCCGGGGAAGCGTCTGAGAAACCCGTCTAGCTGAGATAGAACGTCTTCCCCGTGGTCCCGGAGTAAAACAAGTACGAGTTCGGCATCGGACTCTTCGACGTCGGGATCCTTGAGCAGGCTTAGGAGGTACTCCGTCTGCTCCTCGCTCAGCACCTTTTCTTCATCTTCATCTGCGGTAAACTCTAAGCCTGATACTTCGATAACTATGCGACGCGCCTTAAGTAGGCCCACCTTTATCGCGTCTATCTGGTTGGATATATCTTCGCCGCTCGCCGTTTCATACGATGTTTTTGCGGGGTTCACAGAAAGCCCCTTCTCGCCTATCAGTTGCTGAACGACAACAAAATCTGCGTTGATCGTTTCCTCGCTGTCGGAGAACAAATAGAAGTCGTCCATGAAGCGAAGAGACAAGTCGGCCTTGAGCTTCATCGAGTTATCAACGAACTTGAGAAATTCAGAGCCGATTAGCTTACAGGGGTGAATGCCTTGTGGGAGGCAGTCGACGGATCGACCGCTATTTACTTCGCGCAAGAATTGACCGAAGTGCTCGACGTCGTCGCCGCTAGCTTGGAGTTCGCTAAACCAACGGACAAGGTCATGGTGGTAGATCGAATTAAAATAGGCGGCAACATCAAAGGTCACCATGTGTTGATACTGCTGCCGTGCTTCCGTAATCGCTGCTTTGAATGCCGCGTAGCTTTTGGTAGGGGAAAGTGGCTCCCCGTTTTCAAATCTGTACCCGAAAGTACGCCGAGAACTGCTGAAGTCCTTGCGAAACAGTAGCCGGTTCCGGTAAGTCAGATCGTATATGAATAGCTCGGCCACCGGATCCAACTTTACGGTTCGCCGCAAATGAAAGCCCTGCTTCGAAGAGTAGCACCTTGCCTGCGCGAGAAAAGAATGCTCCTTCTCGGCTGGGTTCAGGACTTTTTGGTAAATATACTCTAATACCTGCTGTCCCCAGGTCTCGGCAATAACACGCGTCGTCGAAAGAGGAAAAAGGGTCCGAGGATAATCACCGAGCAGGTAGCTTACGCTGTTTGCGGCATTCAGTGCTGCGGCCTTGGACCGACCCAGTCTCGTCTTCGCTTTCCTCATTTTGGGCATTTTGACTTTTTACCCACTCTCGGCTCAGTATACCGGAGCGGAAAAACGAGAACTGGATTGTTGCAAACAGGTTGCAGAGATCCTTCGTCGGCAGGCCTTCGCTTTGCGAAGGCCTGCGCTTCCTCAGGATGACGGCGTGGGTTGGGTGGCGGGATCGGGTGGGGATGGCGACGTCAACGGCGGCGGACGGGAGAGTCCGCCTTACATGTTTTTGGTTGACTTAGCCTTGCGATATTGTGTATCGTTTTTATATAACCTTAATGGCTTTATGGAGCCTCTTCGGACGGGAATCGTCCGAGGGGGCTTTTTGTGTCTTGGGCCTTGTCGGGGGGAAGAACCAGGTCCCTCGGCTTCGCTCGGGATGACAAAATTGTATTTAGTGATGGAGTCAGGAAGTAATCGAAGTCAGCAAATTTAAGGAGAGTGAATGGTTATGAGCTTGGGTGTTTTGGTTGGGGATTTGTTGGCCTCGGCTGCCCGGCGAGATAAAGGCGGGATGGCTCGGTTTACCGGGAAGCGGCGCGGGGAGATGGCGGAGGCGGCGTTTGTGGCTAAGGCGGTTAGCCTGGGATTTGGGGTGGCCAAGCCTTGGGGCGATAGCGATCCGTTTGATTTTATTGTGCAGTCGGGTGGGAAGCTGTCGAAGGTGCAGGTGAAGTCGGCGCATTGTGTGGGCGAAGATGGCACTTACAGTATCCGGGCGCACGGGCATGACATGAAGGCGTATCGGGTGGATCAGATCGATGTGCTGGTGGTTTACGTGGTTCCGGAGAATGCTTGGTATGTGTTCCCGGTGCGAGTGATTCGGCGGATGCGGAGTTTGAAGTTGTTTTCTGGGAGCCGGAGGCGGCGGTCGAAGTTTGAGAAGTATCGCGAGGCTTGGGGATATTTGCGGGGGTGAGGTTGGGTAAGGCTGGGCCAGAACAGGGCCGGCATAAATAAAGAACGATCATGGAAACATGATTGGCCTTTTTCTTCTGCCCTACGAGTTTTTCTCCATTGAAACTTATGAAAGCCCTGTTCCGTAAAAGCAGTTGGGGGGGCACATCGTTGGGGGCCCATCAATGACAGCTCAAGAAACGACAATACGACATGATCCTCAGACACCGCCAGCGGACTCGACAACCAAGCGAATTTTCATCGGTCCGAATGGCTTGCGCGCGGGATGGCGACTGCTAATCTTCATGGCGATCGTAATGGCAATGTCGGCCGTGGCGCGAATGATCATTAGGCGCTTCTTCCCGGACGCGCTGGATCCGGCGCAATTGACGCCGATGAGAATCATCGTGCCGGATCTACTTGTCTGCTTCATCCTGGCGGTCGCGGCCTGGACCATGAGCAAGATTGAAGGCCGCAGGCTGGGCCAATATGGCCTTCCCAGGAGCGAGGCGCTGGGGAAAAACTTTCGGGTAGGACTATTGATAGGGCTGCTCGCTACCAGCAGTACGGTGCTTGCAATTTTCGCCGTGCATGGCGTACGGTTCACAAGCGCGGGGATCCATGGCACCGCGATTTTGACCGCAGCGGCCGCCTGGGGGCTGGCATTTTTGCTTTCCGGCTTGGCCGAAGAATTTCTGTTTCGCGGATACGCGCAGTTCACACTGACGACTGGCATGGGATTCTGGCCGTCCGCATTTTTGTTGTCGGGTTTATTCGGGCTGGTTCACGCCAGCAATGGCGGAGAAGGCGTTTTGGGAGATCTGTCGGTGGTTTCGTTCGGTTTGTTGTTGTGCCTGTTTCTACGCCGGACAGGAAATTTGTGGTGTGCGGTCGGCTTTCACCTGGGATATGACTGGGGTCAGACGTTCTTGTACGGTGTTCCAAATAGCGGCTTACTACCCTCCCAGAGTCTGCTCAACGCATCGTTGAGTGGGCCGCGCTGGCTGACCGGCGGAACCGTCGGGCCTGAGGCCAGCATCTTTTGCCCGATCGTCTTGGCCATCGTAGCAATCGTATTCAGCTTGAAATACCGCGACGCGCGATATCGACCGTTGAGCGCGCCGTCAGCTGCCTGAGTCGAGCCACGCAGAACGCCCGCTTCGCTCGGCCCCGCAGGGCCGATTGCGGGCTTGAATAATCCCCGCCCAGGCAGCAACTCGTTCACAATTTGTTACTTGTTTTTACTTTGGATTAGCACGTCCGCGCGCCTGCTGCCCTATGTTCGTATACCAAGCTGGTTCTTACTAAGGCGGGATAGAACAGACCAATTACAAGGAGGCAGGGATGAACACGAAATCGAAGGCGAGCTACAAACTGGTGCTGGCGGTGCTGGCTGGCGTCTTGATCGGCCTTGCCGGCGCCAGGGCGATTCATGCCCAGCAAGCGAAGACGCCGCCTGGGTATGTGATTGCGGAAGTCGAGGTAACCGACCCTATTGGCATGCACAAATATGGGGAGAAGGTTCCGAAAACGCTGGCGCCCTTCAACCACCACTATGTTGTCCTTAGTAGCAAAATCCAGGCTCTCGAAGGCGAACCGCCGAAGGGCGGCGTCGTTGTAATCGCTTTCGACAGCGCGGAGAAGGCGCGCGAGTGGTACGATTCGCCAGCCTATGCGGCAATCAGGCCGATCAGGCAAAGCGCAGCCAAGAGCCGCATATTTATCGTTGAGGGTGTCGTCCCCCAGTGACGCCGCGTTTTTCGGCGCCGGGGGAACTCGAAGTGATCGCACGGAAGAGTAGGTCGTTCCCGTAATAAATAAAGGCCACGTACAGAAATGAGCGTGGCCTTTTCCGTTTTGGTCTCCTGCCCAGACTGCTTACGCTGCTGCCTGGTGTTGATAAGCGGGGACGAAGACTTCGGCGACGAAGTTTTCATAGGTCGTTGGAGTGGTGTTGCGGGATGTGCGGGACTCGAGCGCCCGCATGTGTCCCGAGTTCAGAGCGGCCGACATTTCGAGAAGCAGGTTGGCAAACGGCTCGGACATTCCCATCTGAACCATCGCGGGCCGGATCTGTTCGTCAGGAAGTTGCTTGTATTGGAGATCAGGCTTGCCGATGGCCTTGCCGATAATCGTGGCCACCTCGTTGTAGGTGATATCGCGCTGGCCCTGCAACTCCTGGGTTTGCTTGCCGCGGAAGTCGAGACGTAGAAGCGCCTCGGCGGCGGCCGCTGCGATATCGCGCGTGGCGATCATTGGAAGTTTGAGGTCGGGACGAACCGACCCGACCGCAAAGCCCATTTTCGAGATGACGGTAGCTAGTGGCAGAGTGTTTTCCATGAAGGAACCGGCGCGCAGAAAGAGTACGTTCGCGCCGCCGAGCTGGTTAAGTTTTTGCTCGAGTTTATAGAGGCCGACCACTGGGCCGGTTCCTTTGCTTTTGTCGGCTCCGATGCTGCTGAGCACAACCACATGCTTAACGCCCGCATTTTTCAAAGCGGTTGCGATGGCATCGCCGACGCGTTCCGAGTAAGCCAGAGGATCGTTGCTGGTGGGGTTGGGTGGAATCATGACGTAGGCTGAGTCTGCGTTTTGAAAGGCTTTGGTGAGCGCGGACGCGTCGGTCACATCGGCGATGAATATCTCCGCGCCCTTGGCCGCATGAGCTTGCAGGTGAGTTGCGTTTCTGCCAACGACGCGAACCTTCTGCTGGCGAGCCAGAAGATTCTGCGCCACAACGTGTCCAGTATGGCCGCTTGCTCCAAGTACAACGTGCATAGTTTCCTCCTTATATACAGGGTTGGATGCTGCAGGGTGGGGCTGAGGCTCCGCCGTTTTGGGGCTTGGAGTTCAAAATATAGTGCACAGATCCTTCGTTGGCAGGCCTTCGCTTTGCGCAGGCCTGCGCTCCCTCAGGATGAAAAGCGTGAAGGGGAGGGTTGACGGGCAAAGGCGGACAGGAGTGTCCGCCCTACACATCGCTCACACGGGTTTGGGATTTCTGGTGAATTGGCGTTGGTGCCAGTACGGATAGGCTGGGGTTTGGTCGCTGGCGGCGTCTAGTTTTGCTACTTGTTCGGGGGTCAGGTTCCATCCGACCGCGTCGAGGTTCTGGCGTAATTGTTCTTCGTTGCGGGCGCCTATGATTACGTTCGCAACTGTGGGCCTTTGGAGCAGCCAGTTCAGGGCGATTTGCGGGATCGTTTTGCCGGTTTCTTTGGAGACTTCGTCGAGAGCGTCCACCACTCTATAAAGATATTCGCTGGGAACCGGCGGGCCTTGCTCGGCGGTGCTGTGCAGACGGCTTACCTCCGGGAGCGGTTTGCCCCGGCGGATTTTTCCGGTAAGCCTGCCCCACCCTAACGGACTCCAGACGACGGTTGCGACTTTCTGGTCGAGGCCGAGCGGCATGAGTTCCCACTCGAAATCGCGTCCCACCAGCGAATAATAGGCTTGATGGGCTACGTAGCGGGCCCATCCATATTTTTCGGAGATGGCGAGGGATTTCATGAGATGCCATCCGGAGAAATTCGAGCAGGCGATGTAGCGGACTTTGCCGCTCTGGACCAGCGTATCCAGAGTCTTGATGGTTTCTTCGATCGGGGTCTGCGCGTCGAATCCGTGCATGTGGTAGATGTCGATGTAATCGGTGTTGAGGCGGCGCAGACTGGCTTCGCAGGCTTCGATCAGGTGATGACGGGAGGAGCCGAGGTCGTTGGGGCCGTCACCCATGTCGAACGTGGCTTTGGTGGAAATCAGGACAGCGCTGCGGCGGCCGGCGATGGCTTTGCCCAGGATTTCTTCGGACGCGCCTTTCGAATAAACGTCGGCGGTGTCGAAGAAATCGACTCCGGCTTCGAGGCAGATGTCGACCAGGCGCGTAGCTTCCTTTACGTCGCTGTTGCCCCAGGCGTTGAAAAAGTCGCCGCGGCCGCCGAAGGTGCCGGTGCCGAAGCTGAGGACGGGAACTTTTAATCCGGAGTAGCCGAGCTGTCGGAATTCCATGCGGAGTAGATGCTGGTGGGAAGTGCGGAGATTCGGGAGCGGATGCGGTCGGTGAAAAAAGGGCGTTCCAATACTCCGCGCGAGATCCCCTCGACTTCGCTCGGGGCAGGCTCTTCGGCCCGTTGGAGAAAACGCGGGCCTTCAGGATCATTAGTATCGACTAAGGGCGGACAGGAATGTCCGCCACGCGGGCTAAAGTTGCTTGACGTATTCGAGCAGTGTCATGCCGAAGAAATCTGCGATTTTTCCTGAGCGTTGGTAGCCGTTCTTTTCGTAGAACCTCATCGCGGCTTTGAGCGGCAGGGTGGTGTCGAGCGTAATGCGCTTGCATCCGCGGCGGGCCAGATGATTTTCAATCGCAGCCAGCAGCTTTGCGGCAACCCCCCGGCCTCGCCACTCGCGCAGGACCGCCATACCGCGCAAATGACCTTCGCCACCGTGGAACGTGCCGGAGATTGTGCCCACGACCTCATCAGCCGCGGTTGCAACCAGCATGTCCATGCGCTGCAGTCGGAGGTGGACAGTTTCGTGGCTTAATACTGTGTCCGCAAAACCGGCCGGGGAATATTCAGCCCGATAGGGCTCGAATGCGGCGGCGAGACATTGGAGGATGGCGCTGGCGTCTTCGGGACGGGCGGGGCGAATCTCAATCTCGGGTGACGGCTCCATGGTTTGAGCGCTGATTGTACGCTGGACTGCCGGCAGCCGGCCTGAATCCTAATTCTTGAAAATCGAGTTCATCGCGCAAAACCCAAAATCAAGAGCGCCGGACAGGAGCGTCCGCCCTACACGAAACTTGATTAACGCAGGGCTACCGATTGGGTGCAGGCGGCGACGAGGATCAACAGCAACGGTATGAACAGGACGAGCCCGCTTGCCACCAGGACAATTTCACTGAACAAGTCAGGTTTCATCAAGTCTTCGCGGTGCATCGGGGGTTGTGCGTGAAGCATGGTCGCCATCTCCTTCGAGGAAATAGTAGATGCTCGAAAGGCCGCACGGTGTAGTTCCTACCATAAGCAGGCTGGATGCGTACCGCTGAAAACCGCCATTTCTACAGGGATTTCCTGACACGCGTTCACGGGGATGGTCGAGTTAAGAGATGCAATCTTCCATCAGGCTACCTTTCAATAAATAGCTGCAACTAAGGTGTGCGCCGAAAGTGGGCGTGGAAATGAGGAAACTGATCAGACCCACAGGCGTGAAAAGGGCGCCAACGTTCTACGTAGTTGCAATGCCAACGCGACTCCGGTGGCAGAGGGGCGCGATTCGCTGTCCAAGTTTCGAACGTAGGACGACCTTCAACCAATGAAATGGAGGCAACACCAAATGAAGTGGATGACAGTATTGAGCACTGTGGCATTGGCTGTAGTTCTGGAAATTTCCGCACCTGTGTTTGCACAGGACGAGTCGCATCCGCAGGAAGAGAAGAAGGCAGAGCCGGATGCCAAGGCCGTCCAACAAGACAAGCAGGAAGACAAACAGGTCGACAAAGACAAGCAGGAAGACAAAGACAAGCAGGAAGACAAAGTCGACAAAGACAAGCAGGAAGATAAGCAAATCGATAAAGAGAAAGCGGAGAAACAGGAAGACAAGCACGATCAGCAGAAAGAGAAAGCGGACGCTCGACAGGATGCGAGACAGGATCAACGGGTTGATGCCAAGCAGGGCGGGCGCATTCCTGAGGACCGTTTCCGGGCGAACTTTGGCCGGGAACACACCTTCACGATCGGGCATCCGGTCATCGTGGGTGGAGCACCGCGTTTCCAGTATGGCGGTTACTGGTTCGTGATCGCGCAGCCGTGGCCAGTGGGTTGGGCCTACACGGACGTAGTGTACGTCGATTACATTGACGGCGGTTATTATCTGCTGAGCCCGGTGCATCCGGGAGTGCAGATTTCGATCAATGTGATTTTGTAACGATGATCGGAGGTGGAGGAAGGCCACGCTCGGAAACGAGCGTGGCCTTTGGCTTGTCAGTGCGCTTCACTCTCAATGCGCTTCGGTGATCGCTGCGCTGGTGGGAGCGGTCGGCGTGTCAGAGGCTACTTCGGGAGTAGTTTTTTCCGGTGCAGAGACAGGTTGGATCTTCACCGTGGAAAGCATCCACCTCAGCTGACGAAAGACTTCGTTGGCATCGACCTGCTTGATTGCGGGGTTGGGCTCGCCCTCGGAGTTGGCATCCACAACGGTTTCGAGACCGAGCGCGAATTCGTAGCAGCTTCCGTTCTGGAAGAGGTGATAGAACTTCACGTCCGCCTGGTTGTTCTCCGCTTCGGCGAAGGCTTCGAGCGCCTGGAACTCGGTGGATCCCACTTTTGTCTTCGAGGTCATAACCGGATCAGTTTCTGGATTGTCGGTTTCCGGGAATGCGAATTGCTCGCATTCCTCCGAAGTCATCTTTTTATTCACGCTGACGTTGAAGAACGCGGTATTGAAATCAGTGCCCGCATAAAGTCGGCGCGGCAGTTCTACGGCGCTGATGGTGGTTCCACCGGGCGCGGCGAAGTTCATTTCAACCGGGCCGAGACCCTCTAATTCGAGATTGGCGTTGTCGCCTTCCTTCAGGTTGTCATACTTTGGATAGCGGAACGAGACTCCGTAGACCGGATTGGTGTATGTCGAAGCGGAGAGCTTTCTTTGACGTGACTTCTTTTTTGCGGGCGGCTGGGTCGCTACCGGCGCGATGGTTGTAGATACGGTCGCGATCGCTGCAGAGGGTTGGCTCACGGCTGGATTTGGCGTGACGATGGCCGCATTCTTGCCGGATTCTTTCGAGCAGCCGCTTTCGAATACGAAGACTCCGAGCAGCGCTGTAGCGATCAGCGAGGCGAGGAGTGCGGCGGTCTTTTGCTTGCTCGCAGGTTTCTTTTCGGTCGAGTGCGAGCTCAGTCCTTTCGACGATGGTGTTTGAATCTTGGCTTCTGGTTTTTTGTCTGGACTTCCCGATAATCCGAGTTGCGTGAAATACGTCATTGTTGGTCTCCTGTGCTGGTTTCCCCCAGTCGGAACATTAGGAGCAACAGCGCAGCCGTTTGGGAACGGGCTGATTCCAAAAGAGTTGGAAGAAGCGCGGTTCGGCAGGAGCGTGTTTCGCCAGAGACGTTGTGGCGGGTGGGACACGGCGTTACTGAGTAATGCGGCAGGATTTAAGCGAGCTCCCACGTCTCGAATCGCGAGACGTGGGGCACCCCGGCTTTGGCAATAGTTTCATAGACCAGCGGTCAAAACGTCTAATCGCTGGTTACATCAATAACCATAATGCATGAGCAGGAGTTCTTCCTCTGCCCGGTTTGGTATCTGCTGTCATTTTTGACAGTTTCCGCCGAAGCGATCGGCTCGGTATCCTTAACGCCTTACGAGAAAACTCGTCTCGTCCGTTCCTCCTAAGGAGTTTCATTCCCCCATCGCACGCCAACGACGAAAAGGAGAAAAACGCAATGTCAGCTACGTCAGAAAAACTTGCGCACGATCTTGCAGTAGAGGCTTACATCTACGGCTATCCGCTAGTGCTGATGGATGCCACTAGGCAGGTCGGCACCAATGTCCCTAAGGCGGGAGAGAATGCGGCACCCATAAACCAGTTTGGCCAAAAGAGATCTTTCCCCGACGACACTTTTACGACGGTTGTAAGCCCGAATGCCGACACACTCTATTCCTTCGGTTTTCTCGATCTCGCAGAAGAGCCGATGGTGCTGAGCGTCCCCGAGATGGGGAATCGCTATTACTTGATGCAGATGCTGGATGCGTGGACGAACGTATTCGCCTCTCCCGGTACGCGGACGACAGGCAGCGCAAAGGCCGACTTCGCCATTGTCGGCCCCCAATGGGCTGGCACGTTGCCCGCAGGAGTCCAGGAGGTCAAGTCTCCGACCAATCTCGTGTGGATTATCGGTCGCACCCAGACCAATGGGCAAGCCGACTACTCAGCAGTTCACGCGATTCAAGATGAGTACAAACTGACTCCGCTGAGCCACTGGGGTAAAGCCTACACTCCTCCAGACAATGTGGCGGTTACGACGAGCATCGATATGAAGACTCCGCCTGTCGAGCAGGCATTCAAGATGGATGCAGCAAACTTCTTCGGACGTCTCAATGCTCTCATGAACGACAACCCTCCCGCTGCTGCCGATGCGGAGGTAATTAAGCGATTCGCAAGCATAGGCATAGGACCTGGTAGGGCCTTCGACTTGAAGAGCGTGGACCCGGCTGCCGCCAGAGGAATCGACGCCAGCGTTGGCGATGCCCAAGCGCAAATCATTGCCGAAGCCAAGAAACCTCATGGCAAGATCATCAACGGCTGGGAGTTCATGGACAACTTGGGAAACTACGGAACAGATTATCTCTGGCGCGCGGTCGTGGCTCTCGTCGGATTGGGAGCGAACCTGCCCGAGGATGCCGTTTACCCGCGAGCCACCAAAGACGTCGAAGGGCAGCCCTTCAATGGGGCAAATCGCTATGAGATCCGGTTCGCTAAGGGTCAGCTACCCCCAGTGGCCGCATTCTGGTCAATCACAATGTACAACTCCAAGCAATTTTTCGAGAAGAACCCGATTCATCGCTATGCCATCGGCGACCGCGACAAATTGAATCTCAACAGCGACGGTTCGTTGAGCCTATATCTACAGAATCAATCGCCCGGCAAAGACAGGGAGTCAAACTGGCTGCCCGCTCCCAAAGATACATTCAACCTCTTCATGCGGCTGTACTGGCTGAAGAAAGAAATCCTCGCAGGCGAGTGGAAACCTCCTGCGGTAGTGCGTCAATTAGCGGATAGGAGGCAAGTCGCCTAACGGTAGATCGCAAGATCGCCAATCGGGAAAATGCGGGCTGGGAAATCCTGGACATCTCAGGTTCCCGGCCCGTTTCAATTGAGGAGCGAGAGGAGCTCGGACCACGCAGTTGCTAACTGTTGAAATATTCCCGACTGTGCTTATTGACCCCCAATGCGGCTTCTTCGCCGCCGGAAGTCGTGCCCAGAAGACATCAAGGATAGGCGAGAGTCTTTTGACGCGTGCCCTCATTGACTTGCAGGTTTTGCCACGTAAGATTCGCGACGAATGATCGGTCATGCTAAGTCAATTCAAAACTGAGGAGGCGGGATGCAGCTACGCCTGAAGGCCGTCCGATCGGCGATGTTCTGGTCATACAGTGCCAGGGACGGATCATTGCTGGGAAAGAAGTTTTTACGTTGCACTCTTACGTGGGTGACTCTTTCATCAAGTACGGCGACGTGGTGGTGCAAGTCGATCAGTTGGAGTTCGTCGACAGCAGCGGATTGGGCGCGCTGGTGCGACGCAGCGTTGAAGCGCTCCGCCACCCAAACCATTACAGCTTCGCGTATTCTGCTTTCGCTTGTTTCAGGATGGGGATGTCGGGGTCGGCGTCTTTCCACAGGGCAAAGAAATCCTGGTAGGCGGCGCGGCTTTTGGCGGTGTCACCGGAGAGCGCGTAGGCGCGAGCGAGGCCGAGATGCGACAGCGACATGAGAGGATCGGCAGGGGTGATATTGCGCCGCGCCAGTATTTTTTGAAATTCGCCTGCTGCTTCAGCCCCCTGTCTGTTTTTCAAGTAGGCGAGTCCGCGAATGTATTTGGCTTCAAGACTCCCCTTGTCATAGGCGAGAGCTGGCTGCAAAAGATCGATGGCGTTCTTGGCGTTACCGTCGTTCAGGGCCACAGCGGCTTGCAGGCCTGGAACGTAAACCGCGTGAACCAGAGTATCGTCGGGTCGTTCCTTGGAAACTTCCGAGGCCAGTTCCAGCGCCCGCTTGCCGTCGCCGTCGAAAGCCATTGAGACCGCCGCGACTAGTTTGACGGTGTAGCCCTGGGAAATTGCCAGCGCGGCATCGGCCGCTTCGATGGATGGTTTGGGATAACCAAAAAGCGCCAGCATCCAGGCCTGGGCCGTCAGCGATTCCGCCTCGGCGTTCTTGAGTTGCAAGCGATTCGCCACCTGTCCCGCTTTCTGATAGAAGTCGCGTGCCTGTTGAATCTGTCCGTGGGAGGCGGCGATGTCTCCGTGGCGGTTATTGACGTTCATCGCCAGGTCCGGCTGATCGTTGAGGAAAGTTTCTTCCTTTTCCATCGTGGCCAGATCGCCCTGGGCATAAGCGATGTTGGCAAGAGCTGCGTGGAGGGTGGCGAAGTTGGGGTTGCGTTGCAGACCGGCGTTCAAAACGGCCTTGGCTTCGTCGACACGATTCATGCCGAGGTACGCAGCCGCCGCTAAGAAGTAGCCGCGAATTTCGTCCGGGTCAATCTGAATGGCCTCTTGAGCATTGGTGAGCGCCTTTTCGTAGTCGGGGAATTCGAGTATGTAGGTTACAGCCAGGTTCGCATACGGAGTTACTTCGCGAGGATAGGTTTGCTTGTAGAGCTCGTAGGCCGCGATGCCTTTTTCCAGGTCTCCGCTGTCGGCGTAATAGTGGGATGTGATATAGAGCGACTCTCGCTCGCTGGCGCGATCTTTCAGTTCAAACGCCTTCTTTCGGTACTGCTCGGAAAGATCGGTTTGTCCGAAGTTGGAATAGATGGTTCCCAGGCGGGCATAGGCCAGGGCGAAATTCGGGTCAAGCTCGATGGCACGCTTATAAAGAGGAATGGCTTCGTACTCGTCATTGGCGGAGTGCTTGGCATCTCCCAAACTAAAACTCTTTAAGGCCTCAAGCGATGAAGTAGTGGCTTCTTCGAGGGGCTTGTCAAATTTCTGAATGGACGCGAGGGATTCGCCGAGTTTTCCGCGCATCTGCGTAGTGGCGGTGTCGAGAGTCTCCAGCACTTGCTCTTTGCTGTCGGCCTGCCCCTGCACTTCGGACAGCGTATCGCCGGTGGCGGCGTTGATGGTGGCGAGCGTGATCACATACTGGCTGCCCAGACTGGCGATCGATCCAGCTACCACGGCCTTTACGCCGTCGCGCTGGCAGATTTCACGGGCAATCTCGAGGGTCACCCGGTCGTCGGGTGATTTTCCCATCAAGGTGAGAGTGTGCCGGGCCTTGGCGTCAGAGAACACGTTGAGATAGGGCGATTGCTCGAGGTCGACCGCCAGCGCCTTTTTGAGTGTGCCATCGAACACCGGGTCGTTGGTGGTGTTGACGAAATCGGCGATAAAGATGGAGTCCTTCTCGGTGATGGCTTGCGCTTTGCGCGAGCGCACAAAAAAGAAAATCGCGCCAGCAATGAGCGCCGCCAACACCACAACGGCGGAAATGAACAGCTTTGAAGGGCGTGATCCGGGAACTTGCACAGTGACCGAGTTGCTCTCGTGCGCGGCGGGCACGGCCGCGGAACTCGCACTCTGCGGAACTACTACCTGGGCTGACGCCGGCGACGGCTGGAATCCTGAGCTGGAAGGCGGCGCTTCTGAAACCGAACTCGCCACGGCGGCGCGTCCGGAGTCGGTATCGCGCTTCAAACGCTGCAGGTCGGCTCGCAGGTCGGCGGCATGCTGGTAGCGCAGAGTTCGGTCTTTCTCTAAGGCTTTGTTGATGGTTCGTTCGAGATCCGCGGGTATCTCGTGGTTCAGACGAACGGGCGCGACGGGAGCCTTGTGCAGGATGTTGTCGAAAATCGCGCCCGAAGTTCCGCCGTGGAACGGCAAGCCGCCCGTGGCCATTTCATAAAGCACGACTCCAAACGAGAACAGGTCGGTGCGGGCGTCGAGTTCCTTGCCGAGCACCTGCTCTGGAGACATATACGCCACGGTGCCCAGCGCAGTGCCCGGACTGGTGAGGTGCTCGATGCTGGCTCCGGCGGTAGCTTCGGATGCGACCTCGGCCGCTTCTGGTGTGCGACCGGTCGCGGTCAGCTTAGCTAGTCCGAAGTCCAGAATCTTGGCGTGCCCGCGCTTGGTGACAAAGATGTTGGCCGGCTTGATGTCGCGATGAACGATGCCCTCAGCATGCGCGGCATCGAGTGCGTCGGCAATTTCGATGGCCAGGGATAGCAGCACTTCGGTTTCGAGCGGCCGCCCCGCGATGCGATGCTTCAGGGTGACGCCGTCGAGGAATTCCATGGCGATGAAGGGATGGCCCTCGTAATCGCCGATGTCATGAATGGTGCAGATATTGGGGTGATTTAAAGCGGAAGCGGCCTGGGCTTCACGCTGGAAACGCGCCAGGGTCTGAGGATCTTTGGCAACCTCGTCGGGCAGGAATTTCAGAGCAACAAAGCGGTGCAGGCGAGTGTCCTCGGCTTTGTAAACCACACCCATTCCACCGCCGCCGAGCTTTTCTACGATGCGGTAATGCGAGATGGTTTGGCCGATCAATTGAAGATGGTTCGTCCTATGGCGTGACCATACTATGAGGCCAAGCGCGGGCAAGTCAATTGCGGTGTGGCCCAGTTTCGAGGACAGACGCGGGCGAGGGGCTCGCGCCACACTCGCTATTCGAACTGCTTACGGAAGGTGGCCAGCTGTTGTTTCAGATCGGCTAGTTCTCTTCTTAGATCAGTGACTTCGTTTTCCAGGTGGGCTATGCGGTCCGGATCAGCCGAGTGGCTGAGGACGTTGGCGGGCGAGAGCGCCCGTGCCAGACTTCCATCAGCAAGGTCTTCAGTATCTCCAGCCAACAAGTGCTTGTAGCGGGATTCTTTGGTGCCGGGTTGTCTGGGGAGAATTCTGACTAGCGGGGGATCGCGCTGCATCATGTGCTGCAAGGTCGATTGTACTTCGGTGAGATCTTCGAAGCGGTGCATGCGCTCGGTGCGTCCCCGGAGCTCACCGGGGGTTTGCGGACCTCGCAGCAGCAGGACGCAGAGAATGGCTGTCTCACCCCGCGTAAAGTTGAAGACCTCCTGCAAACGATGTTCGTATTTAGTGACGCGGCTGTCGGCGCTGCTGGTGGGGCCGGCGAGGCGCTTTTCCTGGAGAGTGTCGAGTGCTTTTCGTACCGCGTCTTCGTCGAGATTCATCACTGGGTCGCGATTGTTTTTCTGGTTGCAGGCGTTGAGCAGAGCGTTTAGCGAAAGAGGATAGTAATCGGGAGTGGTGACGTCTTTCTCGACCAACGAGCCGAGCACACGGGTTTCTACTTCGTTCATGATGATGTTCATCGCAGTTCATTGTAGCGCCGGCATCCCTGCCAGCTTTGTGCGGGCGCCCCTACAACGGCCGCCGAGACGGCGGTACTACGAGTCTCGGTCGAGCTTTGCTCGACTGGACAGCCGGGGGCGGCTGTCGGTCACGCGAGCAAAACGAACAATAGAATCCTTTAATCTGACTCATAAGCTTTTTTGATTGGCAGCGAGGCATGCTCCGCGATACCCTACCAAGTTCTGATCATCCCCCGAAGCACACCTGAGTTTTGTAGCAAAACTTATTAAGGAGATCCATGCCAACCGAACTGCGAAATTTTTTGGCTATCCCGTACGACGAACTGGAAGAAATGAATCTGAACGCGAAGGAGCAACGCAAGAATCACGTTGCCCTGCACAAGATTCAAGAAGAGCGCCTCGAATACCTGACCGAGGAAAAACGGATCAAGGCCGTAACCGTGCTGTTCAGCGACCTCGAAGGCCGCCTGCACATGCTGGATTACGACAAGAAGTTTCTGATCAAGAGTTGGGACAATCTCACATTTGATGGTTCGTCGATCCGCGGGTTCACGGCGCAGCGGGAGAGCGATCTTCGTCTGGGCATTGACTGGAGCGCCTTTTATTGGGGACCAGCCGATGTGTTTGGACCGGGCAAGGTGCTGGTTTTCGGCGACGTGATCGATAAGGGTGGTACACCCTATAGCGCCGACATTCGCGGCATCCTCAAGACGTATGCGGAAGGGCTGTATAAGAAACACGGCTACACGCTAAACGCGGCCAATGAAATCGAGGGTTTCCTGTTTCAGGGGCCGGATGCCGAGCGCCATTATCACGAGACCCACAAATTCGAATATGTGAATACGGGAGGCTACTATCATTCGCTGCCCGGTGACGTGCTGCGCACGTTCATCGATACTACGGCGGAAGTGCAGCGGGCGATGGGGTTCCAGAACGAAAAGGATCACCCCGAAGTGGCCCCTTCGCAGTTCGAGATCAACTACGGCTACGGGGAAGTTGTGGCTGCGGCCGATCAGATTCAGCTCTACAAATTGATTTGCCGACAGGTCGCGACCAGGATGGGCTGTACGGCGTCGTTCCTGCCCAAGCCAGTGGTCGGGGTGAATGGTAGCGGGATGCACACCAACGTCTCGATCAGCAAAGGCGGCAAGAACCTGTTCTGGGATGTGAAGGGGGAAGAAAAGCTGAGTAAAATGGGCTGGGAATTCATCGATCGCATTCTCACTCACGGCAACGATCTTTGCCTGCTGCTGAATCCGAGCGTCAACGCGTATCGACGTTTGGACCCACACTTTGAGGCGCCGAATCAGATCAAGGCTTCGCCCACGGATCGCGGCTCGATGATTCGTATTCCGATCGGCAACGAAAAAAGTATGCGCGTGGAAGTTCGTTCAGTCGCACCGGATGCGAATCCTTATCTGGTCATGCACTCGATCTTCAAGACCGGCCTCGACGGCGACACTGCGAAGATCAAGAACCTGCGGCAAGCACAGCGCTACTTGCCGGATAACATCTATGACGCGCTCACGAATTTCCGCAAGGCGAATTGGACGACAAAACTGCTGGGCGAGGACGTGAAGGCTCGTTATGCGGACTTGAAGCAGGCCTCGGCCGATCGCTGTCCGCGACTGCTGGGAACCTTCGTGAAGGCCCCAGAAGTGCAATATCACCACGATGTGTACAACCAGTTCTTGTGGAATCTGTTCTAGGTTCAGTTTGCGGCAAACGCAAAAATCTTAGAACGCAAAGATCGCGAAGAACGGCCGCGGAGTGCGCGGAGCGGCTTCGGCCCGCGCTCAATGGCGCGGGCATTTTGTTCTGAAGAAAGAAATTAAGGATCGTCATAGTACTTCCGTGCCGCACAATTCATTGAAGACTGGAGCACGCGGCTGTCATAATCAGTTGTCGATGGAGCGTATTTCCTGGCCTCAGCCTCACTGACCACAGACTTTGAAAATCGCTGGCTGCCTGCGTCTGTTCTCTGCCTGCGGGATTACAGCCCAAACAAATTCCTTCATGACCTGATCGCGGGGGTGACGGTCGGACTGGTTGCCCTGCCGCTCGCCATGGCGTTTGCCATTGCGTCGGGATTGACGCCGCAGGCGGGAATTTATTGTGCGGTCGTGACTGGATTCCTGATTTCGGCTTTGGGTGGATCGAAAACCCAGATCGGCGGACCGACCGGCGCATTTGTCGTTGTAGTGGCAGGCATTGTCGCGGTGCACGGCGTGGATGGACTGTTTATGTGCACGGTGATGGCGGGGGTGTTGCTTATTATTCTTGGAGTAACGGGCATGGGTACGGCGGTTAAGTTCATCCCACGCCCCGTCGTCACTGGTTTTACGAATGGAATCGCGGTTCTGATCGCGAGCACGCAGCTCAAAGACTTGTTCGGATTGAAGATCGACAGGATTCCTGGCGTCTTCTGGCTGCGTATGGAAACCATTGCAGCCAACTTTCATACGCTTTCCTACGTCGCGACAATTCTCGGCGTGGGTACGATCGTCATTATGCTGGCGTGCCGGGCGGTGTCGAATCGTATCCCGGGACCGATCGTAGCCATGCTGGCGAGCACGATCGCGGTGGTCGTGTTCAAGTTGCCAGTCGAAACTATTGGGACGCGCTTTGGAGGAATTCCGAGCGGCCTGCCCCACATGGCCATCCCGCATTTTCGTTCTGATCTGATTCACGGGTTGCTGGGCCCGGCGTTCACAGTTGCGATGCTGGGCGCGATTGAGTCGCTAATGTCGGCGGTAGTGGCGGACCGCATGAGTAACGACCACCACAATCCGAACGTCGAGCTGATGGCTCAAGGCGTGGCCAACATTGTTTCACCTATGTTTGGCGGGCTGCCGGCCACGGGTGCTATTGCTCGCACTGCGACCAACATACGTTCGGGCGGAAAGACTCCGGTCGCGGGAATAATTCATGCCCTGACCCTGGTTTGCGTGCTGTTATTCGCCGCGCCGCTGACCAGTTATATCCCGATGGCCGCGCTGGCGGGAATTTTAATGGTCGTGGCCTACAACATGGGCGAGTGGCGCGAGATCCCGCAACTATTGAAACTGACCAAGACCGACATCAGCGTCTGGCTGGTTACGTTTGCGCTCACCGTGTTCGCCGACCTCACCGTGGCAGTCGAGGCGGGAATGATTTTGGCGGCGTTGTTGTTCATTGGCCGGGTTGCAAATACTACTACCGTCTCTCAGGTCACCGACGACTATGTGGAAGATGGCCGGGTCCACATTCTGCAGGACAAAGACATTCCGTACTATGCGACTATCTTCCGGATTCACGGGCCGTTTCTGTTTGGAGCGACAGATAAAGTCGCTGCGATTTTGGAGAAAATCCATGAGTTGCCGCCGGTGGTCATTCTGCGGTTGCGTAATATGACCGCGATTGACGCGACCGGGCTATACGCGTTGGAGGAGGTCGCACGCGAGCTGCATGCGGCGAATCGGACGCTGATTCTTTGTGGCGCTCGGGAGCAACCAGCTCAACTCATTCGACAGGCCGAATTCGAAGATGTGATTGGGCGAGAAAACATCTGCGAGAATGTGCAGGCTGCGCTGCGGCGCGCGGAAGACGTTTTTGAGGGGATGGAGAGTAAGGCCGCGGCGGGCGCCAAATGAGATCGTTCCTCCCCCCAGAGTCCCGAACTCATTCCTTCGACGCCCGCGGTGGGCCTTGCCGTACAAACCTACTTATTACTGGCGGCGGCCAGTGTTGGCGAAGCCGTTATTCCCAGGTAACTATTTACCGCTTGAGTCGATAACGCAGTGTCGATGACGATCTGTGAAACCGTCTCTCCCTCAGAGTTCATAAGCCGGACTTGTGCGCCCTCCGAGAGCTTTATGCTATCGACCGGCGGCGCAATGTTCGCTGATGGCTTGGCAGATGCGATTGGTGTAGTTGTGGTCGGCGGTTGCACGGCCCCAGCTTGCGCTGCGGCGCCGAAGTCGAAAGCGGTTCCCCCAGAAATCGGAGTTGCCATAAGTATCCTCCTTCAACCTACCCGTTATCTTTAGGCATCGGCGAGACTCAAGATAACTTTAGGTCGTACCGGTTCTTCTGAAGAAAAGTCCGTATCTGATTGTTTCTTAGAGGGCTTATAACGAAACTGACGCCCGGAAGCTGCAGAAGGGCGGCCAGGTTGATAGTTCACGCTTAACCGCTTATAGTCTGTTTGCGGTCGGGAGGATCAGCCTATGCTCCGAATGCTCTTGCACTGGTTCGTCAGCGCGCTGGCGGTTTGGATTACCTCGCGCGTGGTGCCCGGCTTTTATGTGGACGGGGCGACGGCCGCGCTCATTGCGGCGATTGTGATTGGGCTGGTCAATGCGACGCTGGGCCTGTTTCTGAAGGTCATCACCTTTCCGCTCACCATCCTCACTCTGGGATTGTTCTGGTTCGTGATCAACGCCATCATGTTGAAACTGGCCTCGGCGTTCGTGCCCGGGTTTCATATACGAACGTTCGGAGCGGCGTTCATTGGCGGTATTGTGCTCACGATCGTGAACATGCTGCTAAAGTGGCTGGTGATGCCATCGCCGCATGGATGAAGACGACTCACCGCTCGGCGTTTGGCGTCTTGCGTGGCTTTAGAGATTTCCATTCGTCCTCTGTCAGCAATCTGCCTAATGCGCTGAACTCGCCCGCGCCCTGCAGTTGTTCGCCGCCATCCATTACGACCACTTCGCCGTTGATGTAGCCGGAACCATCGCTTACCAGGAATGCGGCCAGATTCGCCAACTCCTCGACGGTGCCGAAGCGGCGCAATGGATTTCGCTCGCGGGCAAATTGTTCGAGCTCTGGCCGCGGCAGCAAGCGGGAGAACGCTCCTTCGGTGGGAATCGGACCGGGCGCGATCGCGTTCATGCGGATGCCGCGGTTTCCCCATTCCACCGCCAAACTGCGGGTAAGAGCGACCACTCCAGCCTTGGCCATCGCGGAAGGAACGACGTAGGCGGACCCGGTCGAGGCATAGGTCGCGGCGATGTTTAACACCACGCCAGGATGGGCGGCTTGCATCCATCTGCGTCCGCAGGCCATGGTGGCATTGATCGTGCCCATCAGGACGATTCCGAGAACGGCTTCAAAAGCACCCGGGGACAGCTCCTCGGTACGGGCGAGGAAATTCCCGGCTGCATTGTTGACCAGGATGTGGAGCGGGCCGTCTTTCCAGATGGACTCAATCATTTCTTCTACGCGGGGAAGATCACGGACGTCGCAGGGGAAAGACCGAATTTTCCCTGGCGCCACCCGGCTTAATTCGGTTTCTGTTTCGGATAGAACGTGCTGCCGGCGTCCGCAGATGTAAACCGTGGCACCCAGCTCCAGAAAACGGTGGGCCATGGCTTTGCCCAAACCCGAGCCGCCGCCGGTGATGAGAATGCGTTTGTGGTGCAGCAGGTTGGACTGAAACATGGCGAATCCTCGGCTCTTGACGCGATGGGACTGCGAGCGATTGTAATTCAGAAACTTTGAAACAAACGGATCAGTTGGAGGGTGAAGCTTTCTTCTTGCTCAGCTTGCGGCGAATGTCGGGCCAGAACTCACTTATCACGTAAGTTATGGTGTCGTATCCTGCCTGGCAGAAGCCTAGGAATCTATTTGACGAGGCGTCGCCGCCAGGACTAATAACACTTACTTCCGCGTGGTATGGGAGAACGCCATGGTTTACGGATGCCGGTGCAGCACGTGGGTGGCGATATCGGGCCAGAATTCGCGGAACACGTTGGTCAGCGCATCCCGGCCAATCGCATATCCGTACTTCGTTGCCAGTGCGCTGGCAGTCCGGGTCTGGCTCGGGTAATACGCCAAAGAAATTCCTTGCGCCATGCCTCTCCCCAGCAGTTCCGAGACGTTAAAGCTGTTATGTCCGTGATAGTCGGGGGTGATCGCGATTCGAGAGGCTGCGTAGAAACCGCGCTTCCAGAAACCGCCCTTCCCGAGCGCGTAATAGCGTTCATCCTGGTGAAATATTGTAGGTAATGCGAAGATAACCAGGTAATTGCCGTCCGTCTTATCGACGAGACCTCGCCAGTAGTACTGGCCGTACCCTGGAAGTCCTTGCCCGAGCTGTGGGTGAGCATCGGTCCACTCAGCCAGTGCTGACGTTATGCCGACGAAGATAAATGACGAGTAGTCGAAGCTGTTCCGGGTCGCGATGATGAAGGCCTGTTTAGGCGTAGGTGGCGGCGGGTGGGCGCCGGCGCTGACCGCACGAAAATTGGGCATCACGCCCAGGATCCGTTTTGGCTGCTGCTTTTCGGGGGGAGTACCCTGGTTCGCGGGCGCGGTACTCTGGCTCGTACTCTTAGTATCGGATTGCTGGGTATCGCTGGCAGGCTTCGATGTCCCGGATTGTTCCGGCGCCGAATTCTGCGGATCTTGCGTATCGGCCAATGCAGTCTCTGCGGATTCCGAAGAAACGGCCGGGGTCAAAGACGAACTGCGCTCTTGCGCCCATAGACTCTGTACCAACAGGATAAGCACTAACGGCAGAAAAAAACGCATGCAGCGCATTCGCCCTCTCGCAGGTGGGATTTCCAGACTTCCGCTGAAATTTCGATTTTCACTGTGGGTCCGCTTTTCCGTTAGAGTTATAAAGTCCCGAGGGCGATGCAACCAATTGCCGAAATTTCTGTTTTCAAAGGACTGACGCTGGAGTATCGTTTCCGAATTTCGAAATCGCGTTCAACTGCCGTGTCGGCTAAGCTAAGTTCTTGTGTTCGCGGCCGGTAAAAAAGGAGTTCCTCTAGATTAGCAAACGGCGGACAGTAATGGGAAACACGGAAGGAACAAGCGTGCCCGAATCCATCCGCATTTTCCCGGGTTGTCCTATCTGTAAAAGGTAAACCCCTGGGAGCAGAATCCACTCGGGTTTTACATTATTTTACAGATAGAAATGGTCGGGACGGGCAGATTTGAACTGCCGACCCCTCGCACCCCAAGCGAGTGCTCTACCAGGCTGAGCCACGTCCCGACGAGTAGGAACCCGCTGCTTGGTTTCGGTCGCAGCGGATGGGGTTGACTTGAAGATTTTACACCACTCGGACGCAATTTCGTTTGGTGCGCGGCATTTATCCGGCGAAAGGCGTCGCGGAGCTTTGCTTTGTTAGACGGGCGGGGACGTCCGTCCTCCACGCTTTCGCTTTGCGGGCCGCAGCGGTTTTTCCTCGAATACAGCGAACTGAATTTTCTTTTCCACGGGATCGATGCGGTCGACGAGCACGCGAATCTTCTGCCCCAGGCCGTAGATCCTGCGATTGCGCTGGCCAATAATCTCGCGAGTGTTTTCGTGATAGACATAGCGGTCGTCGACTAAGGAATCCAGCGGGACCAAGCCTTCGATAAACAAGTCGGTGAGCTCGACGAAGAATCCGAATTTGGTCACGCTAGTGATCAGGCCGTCGAAATCTTCCCCGACTCGATCCTGCATGAACTTGACCTTCTTCCATTCCATGAGGTCACGTTCGGCTTCGTCGGCGCGTCGCTCGGAGCGGCTGGACTCTTCCGCGATCTCGTGAAGCTCTTCGAGCGAGATTGGCCCGCTGAGAGGTTCGAGCGCCTCCCGATGCGCGCTATGGTCGCGGCGTTTGGACCATGGGGACGGTGCATCCGCACCCCTGTCGTTCGCGGGCATCGATGCCACACGATCGTTCGCGGCGTCCCGCAGTACTTGTTTCAGAATGCGGTGGACGATGAGGTCGGGATAACGCCGGATGGGTGAGGTGAAGTGGGTGTAAGTCGGAGCGGCCAGCGCG
This sequence comes from Terriglobales bacterium, assembly GCA_049585795.1. Lineage (GTDB taxonomy): Bacteria > Acidobacteriota > Terriglobia > Terriglobales > Acidobacteriaceae > JABDBE01. The sequence continues at coordinate 24,071 of JBAVAQ010000001.1, forward strand.
AAGTGCCCCAGGTTTTCTTCGGAATAGCGTGCCTGTTTCAACGAACGCAACATCAGGTAGGAAAGGATTCGTTCCTCCGGCTTGCCCGCGATTTTTTCCGTCAACTTCTGGTACATCCGCGGGGTAATGTGAACCTCTCGGGGAATTTCGATTTCGCGCGGCCGTTTACCGGTGCCGTGGCTGGCGCGACGCTCGGACTTGAACTGCACCCGCTGAATGGGTAGCGCACCCACGCCCAGCGAATATCCGAAAGCGGCCGCGATGACCTCGAAATCATAAACTCGCTTGGCATCCGGTTTCTCGTGAATGCGGTAAAGCGAAGCCACCCGCTTGTTCTCAAGATATCCGGCTACGCATTCGTTGGCCGAGAGCATGAATTCTTCGATGAGGCGATGCGCGATGTTGCGCTCGGAGCGGGTGATGCTTTTCATCAGTCCGAATTCGTCGAACTCGATCACGGGCTCGGGCAAATCGAAGTCGATGGAGCCACGCCGCTCGCGCTTGCGTTTCAGGATGAGCGCTAGATCTCGCATCATCTCGAATGTCACGACTAAATCGGCATATCGTTTGCGTGCGCTGGCGTCGCCTTCAAGTACCGCGTTGACGTCGGTATAGGTCATGCGCTCGGCGGAACGGATGAGTCCCTCGCTCAACTCATAGCCAAGAATTTCGCCGCGGTGATCGATCTTCATCACGCACGAAAGCACCAGCCGGTCCACGTGAGGGCGCAGGCTGCAGATATCGGTCGAAAGCTCGAGAGGCAGCATAGGTACGGCGCGATCGGGGAAGTAGACGCTGGTGCCGCGCAGCCGTGCCTCTTGATCGAGGGCGGAGTCGCGAGTGACGTAGTGAGCCACGTCCGCGATGTGGACGTGGAGTTCGTAGTTCCCTGCTTCGATTTGGCGGACGGTCACGGCGTCGTCGAAATCGCGGGCGCTCTCGCCGTCGATGGTGACGATCGGCAGATCGCGGAAGTCCCGTCGTTCTTGGACTTCCGGCGCGGGAATTATGGGTTCCGTGCTCTGAGCTTGCTCGAGCGCTTCCGGCGGAAAACGATGCGGGAGGTGGAACTTGCGAATGATGACCTCGACGTCGACTCCGAAATCGTCTTCGTAACCCAGGATCTCAACCACTCGTCCCCGCGGATTCTGCGTAGCCGAGGGCCAGTCGGTAATTTCAACATCCACGACAACGCCTTCGAGATCGTGCCATTCGGCGCGGCGGGCGGCTTCGTTGCCCAGAACGCGATCCACGGATTTGCGAGGGCCGGACGCCCTTGGGACAGCCGGTGAGACGCCAGCGCTACCGGGAATTTCCATGCCTGGGGGAATTACGATTTCCTGAGAAATCTTCTGGTCGATCGGGCTCACATAGTTGCCACGGTTGCCGCGATGAAAGATTCCAACGACGGTGCTGTGGGCACGCACGACCGGGCGCACGATGCGGCCTTCGGCGCGGCCGTCGGGACGGATAGTGACGACCTCTACCAGCACCCGATCCCCGTGCATCGCCGAGCCTACTGCGGGCGGCGGAATGAAAATATCTCCAGAAAGCTGTGCCTTCAGGCGCGCGTCGAGCGATGAAGCATCGGGCGTGACAAACCCGTAGCCGTCGCGATGCATACTCAACTTTCCGACGAGAACATTTTTGCCTGCGGCTGCCTTTGGAATTGCGTATCGGTCGGAATCGACTTGAATCAGTTGGCTACTACTTACGAGGCTCTGCAGGCGCTTGGGGAGTTCCTGGCGTGCGTCCCCGTGGAGTCCCAACTCCCGTACCAGTTGCTTGAAGCCGGCGGTAGCCTTAGGCTGGCGTTCGATCTTCTTGAGGATGGCGGAATCGGAGAGTCTGTCCAAGATCGTGGATTGTCTGTAGTTCACACCATAATACTCCGGTGTTGTTGGCGCGATGGCTGCGCTCTGTATCGCCGGTTCAGGGTGCTCAGGACAGTATAGAAATCGCCTTCCCCGCGGCAGGAATTACATTGGGACGGCTTCGTCCTCCGTTGCATAAGTAGGTTACGAAAGGGTCGAAAAGCGCAGAAAGCACAGAATTTCCACAAGACTTGGGCTGGTTGCGGGAGTAGAATTTGTTTTGGTCACCGAAGTGCGGGTCCGACCGTTTAATCTACTCGTCAGGAAAGGAATTTTTCGACATGTGGAAACCCACTAATCAGCCTTCTACCACCCCTTCGCGGCCAGGTGAGCCAGAGCGTCCCGCCATGCCTACGCCGGTGACCTCTGCGCCAAGTGAGCCCGCGAGCGCGCCTCGTCCGGCAGTCGCGGCCAGCACGGCGGACCAGGCCACGATCGGGAAATCGCTGGTGATCAAAGGCGAAGTGACCGGTTCGGAGTCGCTGTATATCGATGGTCGCGTGGAAGGCTCCATCAACCTCGCCGGCAACCGGGTCACAGTCGGTCGCAATGGTGTGGTGGCCGCGAACATCAATGCTCGCGAGATTGTGGTGTTGGGGAAAGTGCGCGGTAACCTGACAGCCAGCGATCGGGTGGACATCCGTAGCGACGGTTCGCTTACGGGCGACGTGGTCGCGGCGCGCATCTCGATTGAAGATGGCGCGTTCTTCAAGGGCGGCATCGATATTCGCAAGGGCGGCCAGAAACCGAATGGCGAGGAAGTGAAAGCGCCAGCCGCAGTCGAAGCGGTGGCAGCTCGAGCGTAGCCAGATCTTATCTTCAGGTCTCGATCACGTATTTTAGTGCTTGGGACCTGAAAGCTCGCCTACGGCACAATTCCCTTCGTCAGCTCTTCTACTTGTCTTTCTCCCGCGCGGGGGAGTACTGGCCCTTTTCGCCGACGTAGATCGCCGGGCAACTGAGAGCGCGTCAGCCAAAGTCCCGCAGCCACTGCTCCAGCCCACGTGACGCAAATCAAAGCCAGCGCCTCGATGTCGGCAAGGCGACTGCCTGTAACTACGACGGCGCGTGCGACGCGGTAACTCAGCAATCCCGCGACCGCTGCGGTGATGGCGGCTTTCCCCAACTCTCCCCATTGCAATTCGTCCCACCGAACCAGTTTGCGTTGGTGCAGTAGAATTCCCATGGCCAGGCAGTTGGCCGCGATTCCGAGATCGGAAGCAAGCGCAAGTCCTACGGACGAGAAGGCGTGGTAGAGCGCGCTGTACATGGGCAGCGATGCGATTGTGATCAGGCTGCTCGCCACCATCGGGGTTAGCGTGTTTCCAGCAGCGTAGAAGGCGCGGGCATAAAGACCTTGTGCCGACCAGAAAACCAAGGACGCGGAAAACCAAAAGAAGTAAGTTGCCGTGGCCTGCGAGTCAGCGAAAACGAAGTGTCCGTGCGGGAGCCGGTATACCAGATCGATCAGCGGGAGGGCGGCCGCCATCATCAGACTGGTGGCGAGGAGCGCGGCGGCAGCGGTGCGGTAGACCGATCCATTTACCGTGTCCGCAAATTCCTGCATGCGTTTCTCGCCAAACAGCCGGGCAAAAAATGGCAGCGAAGCCTGGCCAACAGCTTGTCCCAGGATTGCGATCGGCACGGCGAGCAAACGCTTGGCGTAGTTAATGTGGCTGATCGCGCCGGGCGAGTCGGATGCGAAGTAACGCAGAATCCAGTCGTCAGCGCTGACCAGCGAAACTCCGATCATCAAAGGAATCGACATTCGGACCCATTCGCGAAAAGCCGAATTGTGCACGTCGAACGAGAGGCGGTAACCAGCCCCGACCCGCGCAGCTCCAATTGCGTTGATGAGGAATGGTCCGACGAAAGTGCCTGCCAGCGCTCCGTATGCGAGCGATGCGATTCCGAAGGAATGGGAAAGCGTGATGCCGCCAAGAATGATGAAGGCGTTGTAAATCAACGGCCCCAGGGCTGGGAAAAGAAAAAGCCGGCGTGAAGACAGTACAGCCGAAACGACGCCGCCGACGTAGAACAAAATCTGGGCAGGCAGCAGAATGCGGGTAAGGTGCACGCAGAGAGTGAGTTCTTCGGGCTTAAAGTGGTGGAACATCAGACGGGTAATCTGGGGGGCAAAAATTTCCGCGAGAATCACGCCAATCGCCAGAACCAGGGTCATCACCGTAATGATTACGGAGAAAGTTTTCTGGGCATCGTTCTCTCTTTTTTCCGCCAGGAATCGCGAATAGATGGAAACGAAAGTGATGGAAATCGTGCCGCCGGCGACCAAGTACGCAAGGAAGTCGGGAATCTGGAAAGCGGCGATGTACGCGTCCGTCGTTGGGCCGGCGCCGAATGCCCAGGCGGTGTAGGCCTCGCGAAGATAACCGACAATGCGCGAGAGTACCATCGCCGTCATCAGCAGCACGGTCGCCGAGAATGCGGTGTGCTGGTGCGACGGCTGAAAGAGGCGCAGCCAACGGGCTGAAACGCTCATCTTGCCGGGTTGGGCATCGTTGCCGGAATTCGCCATTAAAGGCCGATTCTACACGGCTAGTGCTGCTGGTTTAGTTAGGACGCGTGGTTCATCGCACGCACGTGGGGGCGGGCTGTCCCCACGCGAGCATCCTCAGTTTTGACACTTATGGGCGATGCGCCGGATAATCCGAGACGTGCCGGAGTCCCCAGTGATTGATCCTTCTTCTTATTCCGCCGTGCTCCGGCGTTCGTTTCGGAAGACTTTTCCTCCAGCCGTACGCGGTGAAGGGGTTTACCTGTGGGATGGGCGCGGCAAACGATACCTGGACTTTTCCGGATCTGCGGCGGTGAATTTTATAGGGCACGGAGTCGCGGAGATTGCGGCGGCGATGGCTGCTCAGGCAAAGCAACTCGAGTTCGTGCACAGCAGCCAGTTCACAACGCCGGTTGCGGAAGAATATGCGATGGAATTGCTCGATTTTGCGGGCAAGAATTTTGCAGGCGGCTGTGTCTACTTCACCTGCGGCGGCTCGGAGGCGGTCGAGACCGCGCTGAAGCTGGCGCGGCAGTATCAGGTGGAGATCGGTCAGAGCAGCCGCTACCAGGTAATCAGCCGCGGACAAAGCTATCACGGATCGACGTTGGGCGCGTCAGCGGTATCGGGAAATAAACGACGGCGCGAGATCTATCGTCCCATGGTCCGGGAATTCGCTCATGTCGGATTTCCCTATTGCTACCGGTGTGCGTTTGATTGCACCGACAGCTGTCGCAATTGCGGGCAAGAGTACGCTGCGGAGTTGGAGTTGGCGATTGAAGCGGTAAAGGGCGAGGCTGCAGCTTTCATTCTCGAACCTGTAAGCGGGGCGACCTTGGGCGCGGTGGTGCCGCCACCCGGCTACTTGCAGAGCGTGGCTGAGATTTGCCGCCGGCATGGCGTTCTGTTGATCGCCGATGAAGTGATGACAGGCATGGGCCGCACCGGACGAAACTTTGCCGTTGAACATTGGGAGGTCGCGCCCGATCTTCTGGTCACGGCGAAAGGGTTGTCGAGTGGATACGCTCCGCTGGGCGCAGTCCTGGTTTCGAAGAGAGTGGCCGGCGCGATCGCCGACGGTTCTGGAGCTTTCCTGCACGGGTTTACCTATAACTCGCACCCGATCTCGCTGGCCGCGGGCCGTGCGGTGCTGAGATCTTTGCAAGAACGAAAGCTGGTGCAGGCTGCGGATGGCGAGCGACGCGGCTCGACGGCGGCAATTTTGGGCCAAGAACTCGAGGGGTTGCGCGATGCAAAGGCAGTCGGCGATGTGCGCGGAATTGGATTGCTCTGGGCTGTGGAGTTCGTGGCTGATAAAAGTGCAAAGCAGCCGTTCGCCTCGGAGGTGAATTTCGCTGGTCGTGTCGCTCAAGCAGCGGTGGAGCAGGGATTGCTGGTTTATCCCATGCAAGGTTGCGTGGACGGAGTCTCGGGCGATCATGTGCTGATTGCCCCGCCGGCGGTTATCGATAGCGAGCAGATTGATTGGGCGGTGAAGCAGTTGAGAGCGGCGATTGAAGAAGCTGCTCGTGCGGCGTGAGCGTGGAAGCCTAGCAGGCTGCGGAAAAACGACGGCTCGACTTAAAATGCTGTCCCGGTCTCGCGATTGTTGTGACTAAGGGAGAGTTTTGGTTGCGTCCGTTGCGGCCTGGAGATCCTTTTCCAGCCCACCCGACA
>JBAVAQ010000002.1:0-6464 GCA_049585795.1 Terriglobales bacterium
CACCAGCGCCCATCCAACGTTCCAGAGGGTCAGACGGGCGCTACGCCCCTGGCGCTTCAAACACACCAAGATAATAACCAACACGCCCACGGTCAAAAATGTCGGTATCTTTTCGAGCATCCCCATCAAAATTACTTTGGGGGAGCTGTACGGTCTCAACGGTAACCAACCGTAACCCCGTGGGTCAACGCCGGAAGGTGCCATCGGCGTGGCACGAAAGTTAAACCGTATGCACAATAGTGGCGGTCAAATATCCTCACGAATGGAGACTGCGAGTCCGAAGAGATGGTTCATTCTTTGTTCGGCCAAACGATAAAAAGACATCCGTTCTCCATTTCTTGCCACGGCGATTGCTCGGGGGGCGATTCGTGAAGGCCGCGCCCGCGGCTGCCGGCAATCGCACCATTTTGCTCTGACGCAGCGGCTCGTAGAACCGACTGCTGGAAGAGACGCATATTAAGTTGTCCAGTCTGGTCTCGGATCTGCTGGCTGCGAGTGCACGGCGTGTGCTCAAGTCGCTGGCCGACGGGAAGCCAACCCCACGGCTCTGGCCGCTTTGGCCGATAAGAAGTTGCGCGCCACGCAGGCCCAGTTGTGCTACGCACTGGGCCGCCTGCACGGAGCTCAACCCCGTTTACCGCCGGCTCCTTTCATGGTGGCAACTGTAGGGCTATGGTCCGGCTGAACCCACCCCGAATCGATTTCCTTCAAGAGTTCCAGAAGTTGATCGACGAGTACAACTCGGGTGCTGCGAGCATCGAGACACGGTTCGCAAAGTTGATCGCCGAATCTCGTTGCTTTATCTGACGCCGGGGATTAGCCTTAAGAAGTCCCTTTCGCATCTCTCCGTCGCCCTTCCGGCTGACTCTTACTGACGGTCCCATTGCGCAACCGATAGAAAAGAGGGGTCCCTCATGGAACCCGTCCTTTATTCGCTGCAGTCCGTCTTACGGGCACGTTTATGAGCGCAATCAGTATCTCTTTCGGTCTTCTGATTGTGCTGTTCACGATTCTTCTGCTGCACAGGCTGAGCAACCTGAAACCCCAGGTTGCCGGATACGGATCACAACGGATGTGCCCGTCTTGTGGATTGATCACCTCTCGATCAAAGGCATGTTGCTTGGAGTGTGGCAAGTCTCTAACAGACGTGAGCGTGATCCCGATTCTTGAGAAATAGAAGATAGATTGTGACCACAGTCAGCGAGGCACTTTGGTCGGCAGAAATCAAGAGCATGAACAATGAAGGAGATGTCAGATGCTAGTTGCAGAGAACAAAATCGGCTTGTCGTGGATTTCCGTGAGAGACAGACTTCCATTTAACGGGCATGAGTGTGCTCTGATCTGCCGCAACCCCAGTTCCAATCATCTCAGAAGAGCGATTGGGTGTCGGCTTCATGGAAATTGGGAAATTGAGGATTGTGCACTGGCGAAGTGCGATGTTCTTGCGTGGCTAAAACTTCCTCCGACTCCCTCCAATATCTAACGGCTCGTATTAGGGAGCGATGATGCATCCGAATAACCACTGAACTATTTCCCAGAAAAACTCTGGGGAGGGTTTTCGACGAACGTTCCAATCCGGTCACCAAATTGAGGTATAGCAGAATAGGACTGGGTTGATGCGGATTGTCTGCAGTAAGGTTTGGCGTCGGGCCTTCGGCCATTTCCTTCATGCATCAAGATGACGTCGGGAATCAAGTAATCGGACATTCCGGTAAGTACGCTGGTTGAATTTCCACAAGCCTAGTATCCAGCGTCCGCCTGTGGGACACTATATGCATGTCAGAGAAACGCTCAAAAGCCGACAAAGCACAGCGAGAGGCTGATCAACTCGAAAAGAAGTCGTCCCACCGTCCCCCCCAGAATCAGGGGAAAAAGGCACGCGAGGATTTCAGCCAAGCCGCTGTGCGAGTCGTGGAACAAGCTGCTGAGGGGGAATAGTCGGCAGGTAGGTTGAACCGGTGCATTCAACGCTCAGACCGGTAGCCTTGTCGTAAATAGAGCTACAAGCCGACGGGCGTATACGGTTCCGATTTCCTGAAGACGAGCCACGCCAGCAGGCCGAGACACACCAGCACACCGCCCAAAGCCGCTCCAAGTACCAGCGTGTGCGCCGACCACTCCCTCGCCACGGATCGCCTGCCAAACACAGATGCGAGGTAGGCCAGTAGAGCAAAGCGGCACAACCGACCCAAGCCGAAAGACAGCACAAACGCAATGAAGGGATAGCGGGTTACCCCAGCACCAATCACAAAAGCGGAAGTCGGAAATGGTGGCGGAAGGAGTGCGGCGAGCGACAGAGAAAGGCTTCCAAAACGATGTAAGAATGTCGTGACTCTGTCGAATACCGCTCCCCTAATACGTCGATGGAGGATTCCAAGACGCGACAGGCGGTAAGCGACAGACGCCCCGCAGACCGAACCTGCGGTGCTGCACATAGCGTAATAAGGCCATAGCTCTGGGTGACGGGAGGCCAGGACTAACGTGAGCGCGTCAACTGCCCCGAGAGTGGGTAGCACAGAGCTATCTAGGGCGGCAAGAATGAACACCCCAATCCCGCCCAAGTCTCTCAGCATTGAGATAAATGATGTCACTGATTCGATGATACGGCTTTCTTTCCGCACTGAGGGCGCAGCAAATCTCCGCTATGCGAGTTGGTGTCCGCTCTAGCTCGAAGCCCCAGCCAAGGTTTCCGCCCTGAGCGCCTCTGAACCATGCGTCGCTTCCTATGACCTTTTCCGAGATGCGACAACGTCACACAAGAATTTGGCAGTGAGTCAAGAAAAACAACCCGCTTGAACGCTTGAACAGCGTGTAAAGGCCCGCCCCCGGAGAGAACAAATCATGTTTGCTGGGACGGGCTAAGACTCAGGTTTTTCGTTTCTTCGTCTCGAGTCATTACCTGTTTAGCTGCAAGGGCCAGTTCAAGGTGAGGGTGAGCGCGGGCTGGATCTCTTCAGTCGGCGCTGGAGCCATGAATTTGTCGCCGCCGGGAGCCGGCTGGAACCAGGAGAAACTCTGTGCTGTCCCGGTGAGACGGAAGTAAGGTTGGATCTTGCCAACTACGAACTGGCTGCCCCGGCTGCCGACCTGCGCGCTCATGATGCGATTGTCGCTGGTAGGGAGAAAGAAGATTTCTTTCCCGTTACTATTCCATTGTGGAGTTTGCCCGCCGTCGAGCGACACCTGCCATTTACCGACGGGCCTGGGAAAGCTGGTGACAAAGACCTCACTACGGCCAGAGTCGTCCGATGTGTACGCGATCCATTTACCATCAGGGGAAAAGACAGCGGCACCGTTGTTAACGGTGTCTGCACGATCGGGAAAGGCTTGCGCTCCGCGGCCAAAGGCATCGCCCAGATCTCGGCGAATGGCCCAACAGTCAAAACGTGAAATCACAGGATTTCGTAAACAATCACAGTTGCGGTTTCGGTTGGCCGATGCGCAACTTCACCAACGCGCCGGTTTTTGACGACACTGCCGGTGGGGACACGCAGCCTGGAAATTGGGGCACATGTTCCGGTGGACCAACTGCGGGACGCGATGGAAGACTGGTTTCGGCGGAAGAGTTATCTACCGAATGAAGCGACGCTGGTGGTGACGGCTAGTGATGATTGAGCCCCAACCAGAGCAACCTTACTTGATGCCGTCGACCAGGTACAGGTCGGAGAGTGTGCGGCCATATTCGTAGACGTAGGATTTGCCGTCGGGAGTAATCAGGATGGGACCGAGGTCGGTAATACCTGCCGCATCTGCAGGCATTAACGCCTTCCAAAGTTGCTTTTGTCCGGTCGCCAAGTTCAGCCGGTAGACTTTGGCAGGAAGGTCGCCCGGGTTGTAGAGAAAGATAGACTGGCCATCACTGGTCCAGCCCACGGGAACATCTCCCGCCGCGAAGCCAGTAATAGCTCGCGGATCACCGCCATCAACTGGGAACAGATAGCCTTTGCTGTCGGACTGGGCCGCCGCGACCACTTTTCCATCGGGCGATGGCACCCACTGCGTTGAGTGAATGCCCTCCGGCGAAATGGAAGTCGGATTACCGCCCTCTATACTCTGGACCCACAGCCGCAAGCCCTGATCTTTTTCGTTTCCGAGAAATACGAATCGTTTGTTGTCAGGTAGCCAGTGCGCCCGTACCAAAGCGACGCCAGCGTGGCTCAGTTTGCGGCTTTCACCGGCTCCGGTGGGTAGAAGTATGCTCTCCAGGGGAGTGCGTGTCTGACCGGCGATAACCCATTTCTGGTCAGGAGAGAGCGCGTAGGCGGCCCCGTCACCCAGTCGCACCGCCGGGGAGCCATCGGTATTGCGGATGTATGCGCTGTAGTTTTCACCGCCGCCCTCTCCCGACTCAAGGAACAGGAGCGTCTTTCCATCGGTGGAGAGATCGGTGGGTGCCGACCAGTCCAGCCAGGAGAGATCGGATTCCTTCGTGGCGCCCGGCCCCATACCGACCATGCCGACGCGCTGCACGTCGCGCGTCAGAAGCACACGTCCGTCGCGCCCTACGTCTTGCAGCGTGAGCGTACCGGGTTCTCGGGCCAGCAGGCGCTCCACCCCAGAAAGAGTGACCGCGTTGAGGAAGCGGTCATTGCCGACCTTGGTGCCGGTGAACCACACCTCGTCGCCTTGTGGCGACCACGACACGCCCTGAACCGACTCCCATTCCGAGGAGATATCTCTCTCGTTGCCTGTCAGGTCAACGATCGCGACGAACCCGAGGTCATCCCGGCGTTGCGGGTGATCGAGGAAGGCAATCCACTTTCCGTTGGGGGAGATACGGGGATGGCTGATCCAGCCCGCGGTCTTATAGAGAACTTTGCCAACCGGGTACTCCAACCGGTTCTGACCCTCGAGATCACGAACTACTACGAAATTGTTGCCATCGGGACCCCAGTCCGCCCACTGCACACCTTCGAGGACTTCGCGCGGGGCACCTCCTCCCAGCGGAACCCGGGCCAGCGTGCCCGCGTTGATATAAGCTTCGGTATTGTGGCTATGGAGGAGAACAGCCATTTCCCCCTGAGGGGACACAGATTGAACTTCCGCACCTTGCAGTCCGAATGGGCGTGATTCCGGACTCCCGGGGCGAGTCGTATAGATCTCGAAAGGTTTCTCTTCCCATGCGGCACTGTAAAGCACGGTTTTTCCGTCGGACGCAAAGCGCGCCATGCGAATGCCACCATGCCGGAACGTGAGCTGGTGATAGACCGGCGGCGTGACCGGCACGGATTTAACGGTAGATCGTCCGAGAAAGACCCCGGCGACGAGGGTTACGATAGCGACTGCCACAATCGCGTACGGCGATTTTTTTGCGACTGGAGGCGGTGCCTGCGGAGTAGGGACAGCAGCAAGGGATTTGCTAGCGCTGCTGGCGACGCGTCCCGACTCTTTGTCGCGCTTCAGCCTCTTTAGGTCGCCGCGCAATTCAGCGGCCGTCTGGCAGCGCAGGTCGCGGTCCTTCTCGAGTGTCTTGTCTATGATTTCTTCCAGGCGGGCGGGCATTTGCGGATTCAGGGTGGAAAGCCTGGCCGGTTGATGCTCCAGAATCTGGTTGAAGATCACGGCGGACGTGCTGCCCGCGAAGGGTTGGCGCCCGGTTGCCATTTCGTACAGGACGACGCCGAAAGAAAAAAGATCGGTGCGAAGGTCGAGCGGTTCGCCGCGGGCCTGTTCCGGCGACATGTAAGCAGCCGTACCCATGGCCGTTCCCGGGCTGGTCAGGTTCAGGTCGTTCGCCGCCGTGGCCTGGGTGTTCGACTCGCTCGGCACCGAATGCGGATTCACTTTTGCCAGCCCGAAGTCGAGGATCTTCGCCGTGCCGCGATTGGTCACGAAAATGTTCGCGGGCTTGATGTCGCGATGCACGATGCCCCGAGAATGGGCAGCGTCCAGGCCGTCGGCGATTTGCACACCAAGATCGCAGATGGCTTCCAGGCGGAGCGGTTGATTTTCGATGCGATGCTTCAGGGTCACGCCGTCCAGAAACTCCATGGCGATGAACGCCTGTCCGTCCTGCTCGCCAATGTCGTATATCGTGCAGATATTAGGATGGTTCAGTGCGGACGCGGATTGCGCTTCGCGCTGGAACCGGGCGAGGGCCTGCGGGTCACGGGCAACTTCTTCTGGCAGGAACTTGAGCGCGACAAAGCGATGCAGCCGCGTGTCCTCAGCCTTGTAGACGACACCCATCCCGCCACCACCGAGTTTTTCGACAATGCGGTAGTGCGAGATAGTTTGGCCAATCATCCGGTCGTATGGTAGGCGGGTTGCGAGGACAAGTCAATGAAAGCGACGGTTCTGGTAGTGGCTCAAGCGGATGGTTGGCGAAAAATCCTTTACACTCATCCTATGAAAGAGGATGTCAAGAAAAAAGACTTGTCCCCGCCCCTCGGAGAGATGCGGGTGTGGTGACTTGCATCCAGCCCTCTAATTCTCGCGAGGGTGATTGTTTGGCCGCTTTGGCT
>JBAVAQ010000003.1:0-13756 GCA_049585795.1 Terriglobales bacterium
GGTCGCTTATATGTCGCCCGAACAGGCGCTGGGAAAGGAATTGGACCATCGCACCGATCTTTTTTCGTTCGGCGCTGTGCTCTATGAAATGTCCACGGGAACGCTGCCGTTCCGTGGCGAGACGTCGGCCGCGATCTTCGACGCAATTCTCCACAAATTCCCGGTCGCCGCGGTTCGCTTGAATCCCGATCTGCCTCCCCGGCTGGAAGAAGTCACCAAGAAGGCTCTCGAAAAGGATCGCACTCTACGTTACCAGCAAGCCGCCGAGATGGGGACGGACCTGCAGCGCATCAAGCGCGATCTGGATTCGAGTGGGCGTCTGTTCGACTCGAACAGCGAATCCTCGGCCTCTTCCAGAGCCCCGGGAGTCCATGTTGTCATCGCATCCGCTGGCCAATTGTCCGGTACCGCGAGTTCGGTCGTTGACCTATCAGCATCCTCCAGTGGATCGTCCTCTGCCGTTGCCGCCATCCGGCGGCACAAGACCGCCACGGGGGCCGCTCTGCTCGCCGGCCTGCTGATCGCGGCCGCCGCTGTTTACGGCGTATACACCCTCTTACGACGCCCGGCCGCCGCTCCCTTTCAGAACTTTTCCATCACCCAGTTAACCAATACCGGTAAAGTGCAGAACGCCGCCATTTCTCCGGACGGCAGATTTCTGCTCACCGTACAATCGGACAACGGCAGCGAAAGCTTGTGGCTGCGAAACATTCCAACCGGCAGTGACACGCAAGTGCTCCCGGCGTCGGGGCAATCGTTCGCTTCGCTCGTCTTCTCGCCCGACGGCAACTCTTTCTATTTCCGAGAGACCGGGGGCGGCGGCGCAGCGTTTAATCTTTTCCGGGTTCCGCTTCTCGGCGGGTCACCCGCGCTGCTTGCCAAGGACGTGGACGGAGGCCCGATATTTTCACCGGACGGCCAGCACATCGTGTATTCCCGCTATAACGACCCTGAGTTGAACAAGTGGCGACTGCTGGAAGCCGACGCGGACGGCGGAAACGAGAAAGTGCTGTTTGTCGGGTCAGTGCCGGCTGGCCCGCCGGCCGTGCTCTCCTGGTCGCCCGATGGCAAACGCGTGGCGATTTCGACATTGACTTCGAATAGCAAAGCTCTTAGCCAGATTCAATTCTTTGATTTCGCGCGCCGTAGTCTGGAACCCTTCGTCGCGCCCGCCGACAAAATCATTTTGGGCAATGCCTGGGCGCCGGATGGACGAGGAATCTTTGTCGCCTATGTGCCCCGCGGAGAGCATTTGTCGGTCCAAACCCAGATCGGGCTGTTCTCCTACCCCGACGGCGTGTTCCGTCCTATTACCAACGATCTTACAGAACACAGCTCTCTATCGCTTTCAGCCGATGGCCACACGGTGGCAACCGTCCAGAAGGAGACTTCCACCCAGATCGTTCTCATGCCGCCCAGCGGGGCAGGGTCACTTACGCCCGTGCCCGGCTTCGCGACCCGCGAAACCCTGCCGAGCTTCTCCTGGACAGGGGATGGGCAATTGCTCATCTCGCACGGCGATCGCCTGGTCCGGCAGCACACTGACGGTACCCACGCGGTAACCATTCTGAGCGATCCGGCGGCCTGGATCAGCAATCCGGTATCGTGCGACAAGGACCGCTGGATTGTTTTGAACTGGATGATTCACGGCGAAGGAAGCGGCAACCGAATCTGGCGGGCGAATCCTGACGGCTCCGATGCTGTGCCGCTCACCTCTGGGGAATTCAGCAGGCTCTGGGGATGCTCGCCGGACGGGAAGTGGCTGTACTACACGGAACAAAACACGAACGGCGTGTTGCGAATGGCTTCCGGCGGCGGCAAACCCGAATTCGTGCCTGGAGCGAACCCTCCGAATTCGCTTACGGCTCAGGCGATACTTTCTCCCGACGGCAAGACGCTGGCGATATTCACCGAAGTGTTGAATGGTGAATCGAAGACTTACTTCAACCGAATCGTGCTCGCCAGCATGGATTCCGGCGTGCAAAACCTCGACCTCGATCCCGTTCTGAAGGCGGTATTCCGTTCTCAGGGGCCGCCCGCCAGCGCCGGATTCCGCTTTTCTCCGGAGGGCAAATCCATCGCCTTCGTCGTTGAGGACGCGGGTGTAGACAACATTTGGATGCAGCCTTTGGACGGGTCAAAAGGGCGAAAGCTGACTGACTTCAAGGACTCTGAAAGGATCCAGGATTTCCGCTGGTCCCCCGACGGCAAGGCTCTGGCCCTGCTGCGTTTTCATTCTGTCTCCGATGTCATTCTCTTGCACGACACCGGCAACAGTTCGAGGGCTGCTCAGTGATATGCCGCGTTGAGGGAACGAAGGCCATCCCCCAAAAGGCGCTCCAGCAGTTCGACAGGTCCTCAAGGAACGACTTCGCTCAGTTTTAGAAGTTATTGTGCGAGGGATTGTTGGGATTCTTAGGATGCCCGACGACGGAATTAATCTACCCGCCAAACAAAGTTCTTCCGAATCAACGAGAAGTCAATATACTTCTTCGTCATGAACCAATCGAAGCGACTTCGCCGCGCCCGAAAGCTCGTGTTGATCGCCTTGTTCATCGCGAGTTCTCTCGCGATGCTCGGCACGTATTTTTACGCCTACGGACAGGACAAATCGGAGTTCCCCGATGGCTTCGATGCTGTGCAAGCTGCTCCGAATAGTCACAAAGTGATTTTCGAAAATGAATTAGTACGCGTGCTCGAAGTTACTGTGCCACCACCGGGGACGACGGAACCGATGCACCACCACCGATGGCCGAGTTTCTTTCTTGACTGGGATACCGGAGGCGGGAGACCGCATATTCGTTATCACCGCCCCGACGGCAGCGTGAGGGACAGCCCTGGCACGGAAGAGAAAACTCATCCCGGCACTTGGAGTGTGAAATGGATGAAGCCGGAGCCGATGCACGCCATCGAGGTCGTGGGGAATCCTAAAATAACCTCCACTCTTCGCGAGGGACCTCCCAGCCTTCTTCGAATAGAAATCAAATGCCATCCGTAAAGGGGGCGAATCTTACAATTTGCAAAGGGAAATGCGACGAACTCTGATCCTTCGTACGTAAACCATATACTTTTCACATACCTTCGCTGCCTGCTGAACACCTGCTACTCGGCTAGGTCATCTATCGCTGGGTTGCGCCCTGGTGCAGCAGCACGACCTCCGAATCACGATGGCCTCGCACTAGAGCCAGGAACCTGCCATCGCGCGAGAAATTGAAGCTTGCAATCAGCTCGGAGGGGAAGTGCGTGAGGGCGCGAGGTGCAGAGCCATCGAGCGGTTGCAGCCAGATATTACCCACCGAATTTTCCTGGATGCCGTAGGCCACCGCTTTACCATCGGCAGCGAAGCGCAGGTGGCGGGCAAATGGCATGTCTTCCAAAGCAAAGCGCGGGTCTGCCAGAACTGGCCGTGGAGGCGTTGAACTATCCAGCGAGAGGAAATCTATGAACCTCTGGTAAGTGCCGGACTTGTTCTCAACCAGCGAGCCATATACCAACGATTTGCCATTGGGGGAGAAATCAAACTCGGTAAAGTTGGTGGAAACAACCTTTGAAGGCGGGCTGCCATCCATCGGGGCCTTCATGATGCCCGCCTGCTGTTCATCGTAGTAGTAAGCCCACTTGCTATCGGGCGAACACAAGGGATAGAGCACGTCCGGGCCGGTGGAGAGCAGTTGTGAAGAGTTATCAGTCAAATCCATGCGCCAGAGCTGAAGCCGGGCCGGATGATTACCTATCCTGAAAAAAAGGATGTGATGCCCGTCTCGGCAGGCGGAGGGAATCACGGCGTCACTGGTGGATGGTAGAGCGCTCCTGGAACCGTTAGCGGGATCGATGAGGCCAAGAGCTCCATCAAGTTCGCTCAAAATCTTGCCATCGCGGGTCCATGAAACCGAGAGAACGGGCTGGCCGGAAGTGATCTGGCGCGCTTCGCCGCCGGCGGATGGAAGCAAATAGACATTCCAAGTGGGGTTGACGAGGACTGCGGCCAGGGTTTGACCGTCGGCGGTGAGACCAATGCCCCAGTATTCGCTGGTGGTCTGGGAGATGCTGCGAAACTCGCCCTGCGGATAACTGACAAAACCCAACTCGCCACGATCGAAGTTGTTGGTTTCAAGCAAAAGGCCGCTGCCATCGCGCAGCCAAACTAATCTCTGAACAAAATGCTCGAAGGTATCGAGTTGTGCAAACATCTGCATGCCGGCCTGTGGCAACATCGACAACGAAGATCCCAGCTGCCGCGGTGCCGGGAACGTTATGTCGATAAGCAATCACGCTTCCGTCGGGGGACCAGGCGGCAAGTTCGGGTGTCGGTCTAGCGCCAGAGAGCAGAACCCTTTCTTCGCCACCTTCGAGATTGGTAATCACAAGCCGATATCTGCCGATATCAGGATTGCCGGTGCGAAAGAAGGCCATGTGCTGATCGTCGGGAGCGAAAGTGGGCTCGTCGTCGAGGTCGCGCGCCACCCGGCTGGGTGTGCCTCCAAGTACGGGTACGCGATAGAGGTTGGACAGAGTCGCATTGTTCTCCAAGGCTGTGTGACAAAAGTAGATATAGTCGCCGTTAGGCGAGAAGACGACGCAAGAAAAGTCCTCTCCCTTCGCTGCGGCGGCTATCTGAGTATTGCTGTTAGTGGCGAGGTGACGCAGCCATAAACTCCCGTTCCCCTGTTCATCGCGGTGAATGGTTGCAACATACTTGGCATCGGGTGAGAGAGCAACGGCGATCGCGCCTGATGTGCCGGGAATCCTGGAGACCGTCGAAGAAGCAAAGGGCAGAGGATGGCTGCGTGTAAGCATCGAGCGAATGCCGATGACCGCGGCCGCGAGCAAGAGCAGGACAACCACAGTTGCGATACCGATGCCTAGTTTGTTCTGCCGAGCGGCCTGCGCGATGACGGTGCCGGAAGAAGTGTGTCCTGAAGTAACGGCCGCTGCTTTAGTTGAAGATGATGAACTGGATTCGGCGTTTCCCTTCTGACTAGCACTGCCGTCCCGCTGCAGACGCCTTAAATCTCCGCGCAACTCGGCGGCGATCTGGTATCGGATGCCGCGGTCTTTCTCCAGCAGCTTATTGATGATGCGCTCGAGATCGAGGGACATTTCGGGATTCATTCGCACCACTGGAATTGGCTGCCGTTCCAGAATGGCGTTGAATATGAGTCCCGAGCTTTCTCCACGAAAGGGCAGGGTTCCCGTCGCCATCTCGTAGAGCACCACGCCGAAGGAAAACAGGTCAGTTCGTGCGTCCAATTCCTTGGCTCGAACTTGTTCTGGCGACATAGAAGCGATGGTGCCCAGCGTAGAACCGGGACTGGTTAGATGCGCTTCCAGAGTTTCGGTTCGCCTAGCGTCATTCTGGCTACTGACAGCTGATATCACGACCTTGGCGAGACCAAAGTCGAGAATTTTGGCGTGACCCCGCTTCGTGACGAAGATGTTAGCTGGTTTAATGTCGCGGTGAACGATTCCCTCCGCGTGGGCTGCATCCAGTGCGTCCGCAATCTCGATGGCCAACGACAAAATCAAATCGGTGTCCAGGGGACGCCCGGCGATCCGGTGTGTCAGCGTCATGCCATCCAGAAACTCCATGGCGATGAAGGACTGCTCTCCGTGCTTGCCAATGTCGTAAATGGTGCAGATGTTGGGGTGGTTCAGTGCGGAAGCGGCACGAGCTTCGCGCCGGAAGCGTTCCAATGCCAGAGGGTCCTGGGACACGTTATCGGGCAGGAACTTCAGTGCAACGAAGCGGCCCAATTCGGTGTCCTCGGCCTTGTAAACCACGCCCATCCCTCCGCCGCCAAGCTTTTCGACGATGCGATAGCGTGAAATGGTCTGGCCGATCATTGGCGCGAATCTTACGTCTGTGAAACGGCGCAAGTCAATGAAAGCCGTGGAATTGTCGAAAGCTCAGGAGGATTGTGCGTAGTATGTATGGTCCGCCGCCGAACTCCAAGGAGAATGGGTTTCGACGAGAACAGTCTGCGAAAATGTATCTGGCCTCGGTTGCAGTCGCAGAACGAGACAATCCAGCGATCGTCCATCGCGGCCCACATCGTTAGGTGGGTCAAGCTGACATGGCACTGATGCTTTACACACAGCAGTTCCGGGTGCAGAATCGGTCGGACCCAAGTTCTTTCCGTAAAGTGTAAACGTGACTACTCGCTGCCGAATTTGTGGAACTCAGAACGCCGAATCGATCGAAGTGTGTCAAGGTTGTGGCGCAAGGCTCGCCGCATCTGCGACCATGTCGATTTCACCTGATGAATTGACCCAAGGTGACCGCCCCACAGCCGTAGAGCCGATTTCCGCCCACAACCGGTCCATAGCGTTCAACTTCGCTCCCGGCAACATGGTCGCGGACCGCTACCGCGTGGTGTCGTTGCTCGGGCGCGGGGGCATGGGCGAAGTCTACGGCGCGGATGATCTTAAGCTAGGCCAGCGCGTCGCGCTCAAATTCCTACCTATGGACCGCGGGAAAAGCACAAGTTGGCGCGATCAGTTCTATGCCGAAGTGCGCATGGCGCGCCAAGTTTCCCATCCCAACGTCTGCCGCGTGTATGACGTCGGGGAGAGCGACGGCAGGCTCTTCCTCTCCATGGAATTTGTTGACGGCGAAGATCTCGCGTCACTGCTGCGGCGGATCGGCCGCTTGCCTGACGACAAAGCCGTCGAGATCGCGCAACAACTGTGTGCCGGCCTAGGGGCTGCTCACCGCAGTGGGGTGCTGCATCGTGACCTGAAGCCCTCGAATGTGATGATCGACGGCAAGGGTCGCGCTCGCATAACGGATTTCGGTCTTGCGATCGCAACGTCAGAAGCGGATCAGAAAACCGGCCCTGCAGGCACACCCGGATATCTTGCGCCGGAATTACTCAACGGCGCGGCGCCCTCTGTTCAGAGTGACCTGTACGCGCTCGGGTTGGTTCTGTATGAATTGTTCACCGGGAAGAAGGCATTTGATGCCTCCAGCCTGGCCGAGTTTCACCGCAAGCAAACGGAAACCAATCCGACGCCACCCTCGAGCGTCGTTAAGAACTTCGATCCGGTGGTCGAGCGGGCCATCCTGCGTTGTCTGGATCGGGACCCGGCGCAGCGGCCGCGCTCGGCACTAAGTGTCGCTGCTTCTCTCCCGGGCGGCGATCCGCTCGCCTCAGCGCTTGCGGCCGGAGAAACTCCTTCACCCGAGATGGTGGCAGCCGCTGGACCTCAGGGCGCGCTGCGGCCGGCGGTTGCATGGGCTTGCCTCGTGGGCGCACTCATTCTGATCCTTGGCGCATCCATGCTTCTGGCGCCGCGAAACATGGACTGGGGTCTTGCACCTATGAACAAATCCCCGGAAGTGCTTGCAGACCGCGCTCAGGACCTGGCGCAGAAGCTGGGCTATTCCGTCGCAGTGGATCGCGCGTTCTGGGTCGCTTCCGACAAAGATTATCTCCGCTATGCAGCTCACAACTCCTCAAGCAAGGATTGGAAACGTACTCCCACGGGTCACGCGTGGCCGTCGCCGGTCAGCTTCTGGTACAGGCAAAGTCCCCAGTGGATGATGCCGGGAGCTCAGAGCCCGAACGGTCCGCCGAGAGTGACTCTGTTGAATCCGTCTTATAAAACGTCAGGCATGGTCGCTCTCAGGCTGGATATGCAAGGAAATCTCCTCTTTCTGCGCGGGGTTCCGCCGCAAGTCGAGAAGGGAGGAGCCCGCCGTGATGTGGACTGGGACTTACTTTTTGCCGAGGCCGGGCTCGACAAGACTCAGTTTGGTCCCGCCAGCCCGAAATGGGCCCCGCCCGATTCCTTCGATGTCCGCGCCGACTGGGAAGGCCATCTTCCGGATCGCCCCGACGTTCTCATCCACGTGACTGCTGCCGCCTACCACGGCGTACCGGTCTACTTCCAACTGATCGCTCCCTGGGATCAGCCATGGCGAGGAGATACTTCCGGTCAAACCCGCATGCCCGCCTCTTCTGACATTCTCACCACCGCGTGGCCATTATTGATGGCGGGCTATCTCCTCGTTGCCGGATTTTTCGCGCGCAGGAATGTTCATCGGGGTCGTGGAGACACGAAGGGAGCGTTTCGTCTGGCGTGCTTCGCAATCCTGGCGAATTGCGTGTATGGCTTTTTCGTCTACCACTATGTCCCGCAAGCGGAGTACATTTCGGTCCAATTTATTCTGCTTGGCGCTCCCCTGCTTTTTGCCTTGCTCGCGTGGCTGGGATATATGGCCGTGGAGCCTTATGGGCGGCAAAGCTGGCCGAGGCTGATGGTTTCCTGGCAGCGTCTGCTGAACGGACGCCTTCGCGATCCACTGGTTGGGCGCGATGTGTTATTAGGCATCGTGGCTGGTTCGGCAATGGGCACCATCTTCCTGGCTGTCGGGGCATTTTCGCACAGCTCGGCAGCGTCCCCCGTGGACGGTTATTTCGGTCAAGGGATCCTGCCGTCCATCGGCCACTGCTTCCTATTGCTTTTTGCCGCATCCTTCTATGCTCTTTTCTACTTTGCCATTTTGTCCGTCATGACTGGCCTGTTGCGGCGCCGAATGTTTGGACTGGTCGCCATTGCTCTCATCATGCTGCTGCTAAATGCGCAAAGCACTGCACTGGATTTCGCTTTGACCGTCCTGTTCGTGCTTGTATTCCTGGCGGTCCTGGTTAGAATAGGCCTCGTAGCCGCGGCCGCCTTCTTCTTCATCCTATTATCCCTCGGCACGTCACCACCACTGATTCTCGACCAGTGGTACGCTGGACGCGCCATGATCGCACTACTGGCTCCCCTCACTCTGCTTTTCTGGGGCTTTTATATCTCGCTCGGAGGGCAGCCGGTCTTCGGGAGCGCTCTGAAAGAGGGATAATGGGCAACCCACAAATGGGGCTAACGGACTCTGCCCCTGAACGAAAATACCTCTTCGAAATACTCCCGGGTGACGGACAACCCTTCCGTAATCCGGTAAGGTAAGGTTTGCCGACTGCTCGGGATCAACCTCGTGAAGGCCGGACGGACGCCTTCCAGATTGCCGCGACGCGGCTCACCGCGCCTTCCATTCCTCTACCACCTCCGTTTGGACAATGGTATAAACACTCATTCAACCAAACCCATACAAAATGTGGGCGGGCTAGATGGCTAAACAGATGTCCGACGTACCACGCGTTACCCCGGCGCCGGCAACTCCGGCGAATCGGTCCACTACAAGACGCAACGCTTTTGTTTGGCTTGCACTTCTTCTGGTTGCGCTGGCAATCCTGCGTTCGGCCATTTCAACCCGCCTGGATGGATTCACCATCGATGAGGCCTACCACATCGCCGCTGGCGTCTCTTACGTGAAGTACCACGATTTCCGAATCAATCCCGAGCACCCGCCTCTTGTGAAACTTTGGGTGGGCATTGTCATGTATACAACAGGATTTCGACTGGATTCGCTTCGCCAATTCAACGACAAGCCGGGAGAACGGGCCTTTGCGAATCTTGCCGTCTTCCGACAAAACGATCCCGACTCTGTCCAGCGGCGGGCAAGAGCGGCAATGTACGGGTTGAACGGCTTTCTGTTGCTCGCGCTAGCTTTTGCGCTGGAACGCGTTTTTAACGCAGGTGTTTCTCTCGGTACTCTTCTCTTCCTCGCTATTGACCCGACGGTCGCGGCGCATCTGCCCGTTGTCATGACCGATCTGCCGGTGGCGCTCCTCTCGACTACGGCTGTTGTCCTCGCCGCAAGAGCCTTTCGTGATTGGATCTGGACCGACCTTGCCGCTTGCTCCGCGTTTCTCGGGCTTGCTTTGACCGCAAAGCATTCTGCACCCATTGTTGCGGTGGGCATAGCTCTCACTGGTGCCGTAGTTGCTATCGTCCTGCCGCTTGAATCGCCAAGCCACTCGCGCTGGCTTAGAGTTGTGAAACTTGCCGTGGTACTGGGCGGAGCGATGCTGGTGCTATGGGCTTCCTATCTGTTCCGGTATGCCGAGTCTCCCGCTGGGCAGGAATCATTCAACCGCCCGCTGATTGACAAGATCAACGACGTTGCTTCGCCCACCTATCACGCCGTACTAGCCACGATGGCCACGACTCACGTGGTACCCCGCGCCTACCTCTGGGGTTTTGCAGACACCATCCGTGCCGGAATGGAGGGTCGCGAGAGTCCTCAATTGATCTTCGGCAAGGTATACGACTTTAGAGGTCCCAGATATTTCTTCCCCGCAATGATTGCTGTCAAAGTGCCCATCGGACTGATCGTACTGATGCTGATCGGACTATTTCTCTTTTTCACCCGCCGCATTCCGCCGGACTGCATATTGCCTTGTGCGATCGTGCTTACCGCGGCGGTCTTGTTTTTGCTCGTGCTTTCGAGGGGCGCGACCTATGCGGGAATTCGTCACGCTTTGCCTGTAGTTGTTCTGCTTTCCGTTTTCGCGGGGATCAGTTTTGAGACGGCGTTATCCTCCAAAACGTGGCAACTCAAAATGTTCGTAGCAACCGCGTTCGTTGCTGCCGTCGCATCAGCACTGCCGCAGATGCGTTCCTGGGAATATTTCAACGAGTTCGTCGGGGGCTCCTCGAACGCCTATCACCTCTTTAGCGATGAAGGTGTGAACCTCGGACAGAGGTCAAAAGAACTGGGGGAATACTACGAGCGGGAACTCAAGCCAAATGACCCCCGGCCTGTCTGTCTCTATTGGATTTGGGACGAAGAAAAGGTCGCAAGAGGCATCGACTGTCTTGGTAGCGACGAGAAACGTGACGCTGCGCTCATCGAACTCCCGGAAAGGTCGGGAACCATCTTTGCCGGGCCCTCCGACTTTATTGCAACTAGGTATTGGGATAGTCCTGCCTTGCGGAAAGCCAAGCCTGTAGAACGATTGGGGAATCTGTTCATCTTCCGCGGCACGTTAAACCTGCCCGGACAAGCAGCCTCAGAGTTTTACTGGCGCGGAATTAACAGGATTTATGGCGGAAACCCCGATAATGCAGGGGCAGAAAAAGCGTTTCGTCGCTCCGTCGACCTCGACCCGACGGCCTACTTCGTTCACATTCAGCTCGGAAATCTCTACCTGAAGAGCCGATCTCGCGAAAAGTGTGTGCGAGCATATTCCGAAGCTCTCAGGTACGCGCCGGAAGACCACGAGATTCGTTCTGCACTTCAGAATCAGATTCAGCGTGTGTCCCACGAGGATTTAGCGAAGGTCAATCCACTACGAGACCCGCACATGGAATGATGTCTGGGAAAGAGTGCGGTTCCGCTTAGGATCATGTCTGCATGACGGGCAAGCGGGAAGGAATCCCAAGGTAAGGGTTGCCGACCATCCACGAACTCACTTCCTGATCACAAGGGCCACATTCGTATTTCGTGACGACGCGATCAGCCGAGCTTCTGTCGGACGCTTCCAAGAATTTCGTTCGAGAGTCGTGGGTCCTGCACAGCACGAGCCAGTACCACGCCACCCATCATCGCCGCTGTCCAAAAGATGGCTTCTTTGCGGTCTGCACCCTTAGCGGAAAGAAAGTTCTCCAGTCCCTGCTCAAATGCGGCTTTGAGTTCAGGCCGCGCTGGCCCAGGAGGTGGCTCGCTCGACCCCTAATCGCAAAAAATCCCCTCTGCGAGGCATGCTGGAAATTCAGTTCCCAGTGAGGTCACACTGGGACCGAGCGTGGGAGATTTCTAGCGTTCGGTCGCCATGGCAATGGCGCTACTGTCGGTACTCGCCAAGCCGTTTCGAAGTCGTTCTCGCTGTTTGATGGACGGTCCTGCTCAGAACCGTCAGAAGGCTTCACAATATATTCGCGGTTCCCGATCGGCCCTAACTCTCGTATGCACTTGAGACGCACGACATGGGAACTTTAAGGTTCTTTGGATGAAGCGTCGCCGGCTCGTTCCGCTATCGGCCGAGCGTAGCGCACTAGAGAGATCAAGAATTTCCCTGGCTCCTCGGTCATCGGAAGATGCGCCGAGTTCTCGAACCACACGAGTCGCTTGGATGGTGCGTTCACCTTCGCGAACCACTTAGCCGCTACCTGGGAATTCACATTGATGTCATAACGACCGGCAAAGATGATTAATGAACAGTCCAGTTTTCGAATGTCGGCAAAATTGAGACTCAGGACTTGAGCAAGAAGGTATTGCTCGGAGAAGTCGTTGCCTTCCCAGATATGAGAAATCTCCTCATCCGTATAATCCGGGGACAGACGCGCAAGACCACTCTCGGCGGAATTGCCGTCACGGTGCGCCATCACTCCCCCGTACAGATCCAGCCACCTTCGTTGAGTGTAGATGTCTTTCAGTGAGGAGGGGTGAGCAGGCGGAAAGTAAGGAACGATAGCTTCCAATTGATGGACTGCTTCTGAATTCCCTGCATGGCGGGCAGCGTCAATGGCGAAGGCCCAACCACGGCGTTCGCTCTCAGGACCATCGGTTAGTTGGCCTACGCCGATGTAGGCGTACAACCATTCGGGATGGCGCTTGGCCAACTGCAAGCCTAGATAACTGCCCCAAGAATGTCCCAATACGAAGATCTTTTTTTTACCCAATTCCTTGCGAGTCCAATCGGCCATCTCTTCTGCATCATCTACCGTGCGCTCAAGAGTCAATGTGGGCGCGATCTTGGCCGGATCATTCAGAAGGTATGTCTTGCCAGCGCCGCGCTGATCCCATTGCACGACGGTGAAATATTCCTCCCAGTCGCGGCTGAACCACCAACTCATGGGCATCGAAACGTAACCCGGTCCACCGTGGATGAACAGAAGCACGGGGTTGCGCTTGTCACGACCGCGAATCGAGACCCATTGATCGATACCGCCGATGCGAACTTTCTCTAGCTGTTCGATGCCATTCGGGGTCACAATTTTGCGCGCGTTGGCGATGATGGCAGTGGCCTCGGCGCGAGTCTGCGCTGTGGCTGGCGCTGGTCTCCACGACACGGTTGCCCAGATCCCCCGAACGCCTGCGCTCGGTGCCGCTCGGCCTACTGGAACTCGCCCCCGGAGAGCGCACGCGCGAACCGCCCGGACGATCCCAAGTGGAAAGCCGAATGTGACACGTTGGCCAATCGTCGACGTGCGAGGCATCTCGCTCGGCTGAAGGAGTTGGTGCGCGAGTTAGCCCCGGACGCAGCGAAGCCGGCCAGTGCCTGCGGGATACCCATCCGGGGCTTGGACTGAAAACTTTATAGGAGTGCCCGGTTTCGCGCGAATGGGCAAATCCGCAGCGTCAGTCTCAGAATCGGATGTGTAAAGAACTGCGCAAAACGGACAGGGATACTGGTTCGGAGCAGCTTCATCTGTGAACGAAATTGGTGCCACCAGGTATTGTTGGGAGTTGCCAGTGCCTTTGATTCCCACCATCACAATAGACACACGGAACATGCCCCACTTCTTCGGCGTGTACAGGGTGACCGGAGAGATAACGTTGGTTTGGTTTACCCGATGGAATGTCGCCACGATTTTGGGATATATCAACTTAGGCTCGCTTTGAGCAGATCCACGTCCGCATGACCCGAAGAGAACCATCAGCAAGCAGAGAGTTGTGTTGCGCATGGAATGCCTCCTGAGAACGCGGCGCGATGCTATCACAATATGGCTCTCGGGGCAGGCTGGTTCTCGCGTGGAAAAATAGTAGCTTCCGTCAATTGGTGAAACTCCCGATTACACTCATCCTATGAGAGAGGATGTCAAGAAAAAACACTTCTCCCCGCCCCTCGGAGAGATGCGGGGTGTGGTGATTTACATCCAGCCCCGTCTCCTTCTCGGAAGGGTGATTGGTTTGGCCGCTTGG
>JBAVAQ010000004.1:0-11923 GCA_049585795.1 Terriglobales bacterium
CCGGAGATGATCCTTTTCGCGATGAAGGGAATCAGCGCGATGGCTAGGGCGTAAAAGATGCTGACCAGCCCTAGGATGATCGAGTCCCCCGCCCCCTTCAGAAAACCAAGGAACCCGTTGCCGAGGATGTTGTTCACTTGGTTGACCTGAATGGCGGTAATAAGTGCGCCGAACACGGCGTAGAGAATTCCCCAGGCATTCCAGATCATCACGTTGACGGCATACGACTTCCCCAACTGGCCGACCCCCGGGATGGGAATGAGCGCGAGCACCAACGGGCCGACCACGTAGAGGATTGCGCCAAACAAGGTGTAGAAAAAGCAGAACACGATCATCGCGAGGGCATAGAGAAGGTAAGCAACTACGAGCAGGACCACCGTGATGGTGCTCGCTGCATCGCCCGTGATGATGTCCGTGAGCGTCAAGGAAGGATTGTTTGCGAACTGTTGTTGGAGCTGTCCCATCCAGCTCTGGAACATGTCTCCTGCACCGGAACTGCTGCCGATGGAATTTGCGATTGTGTTGAAGGAGCCGTTGACACCGCGAAATACGGTTGCCCAGTTGGAAACGATCATGGCTACCACTAGATACTTGATCGCCGTTCCCGCCAGCGCCTGCAGATTGCCTCCACGAAACGCCGCTTGATAGAGGCCGATCAGGAAGCCAATCAGCAGGATCGCGAATGCGATGTTCGTGACCGTCGAGATGATCGCGGTGCCGTCGATCCCGGCTAGCGCGGTGTTCAGAAGTTGCTGGAAATAAAACACGGCTACTGGACCCCCGGTTGCAAGACTTGGTTGCCCGCAGTGTGAAGCGTTGACGCATGAGAAGCGCTGAACTTGAGCTGGCCACTTGAGTTCGCCAGCTCGATTGAGCGCACCCGTACCAGTTCCGCCATCGCGGATTGTGTGTATGCGTTGGCTCGCACCAGCCATGCCGAGGTCTCGGCCTCCAGAATGGTGGCACTCCCGGGCGCGGCGCTCTGTAACTGTTCGTTCATTTGCTCGGCTGCTTGAAGCTCCAGGTCGGCCAGGGCGTCGATTTCAACCGCCTTTTTCATTGCGGCTTGTGCTTCCGCATCGGTCATATCGACCATGTTCCGGACCGACTGGGGCGCGTTCGCCGGCGGCATCACGTTCCCATACAAAGCGGAGTAGTTGCTTGTGATTTGCGGCATTGCGCCAGGATTGCCTGAGAGCAGGCTTTGTTCGAGCAGTTGCGGTGCCCGCAGGGTCGCACTAGTTATCGGCAACTGGAAGAGTTGACGCATTTGAGCGAACTGTCCCTGGAACTGAACAGCCATGTTCCTGGCTTGAGTAATCGCGGCTAGAGGAAACACCACCTGTTGCTCGAAGTTTGCCGAGTCTTGTTGGTTCTGCTGAATGGAGCCCAGCGGCTTCGCTACGACACCCTTCAGCAGGCCCGAGATCGTGTTAAGCCCGACGGACATCATGGCGCAGCAAGGATCAAGTCCAAGCTGGCTGCGAGCCTTGCTGGGGAGCAGCGCAACTACAATGGCCAGACCGCATACAGCGACCACTGCATTCCGAACGAACTTCCAAAGACGAGAGAGCATAGGTCGATTCATTTTCGAACTCCTTAGGGATGAGCCAGAACTTGCTGGATCTGGTTGAAAAGATTCTGCGTGGTTGTGGCGCTGTGCTTGAGCGTCGCATTCTGGTGCGCCAGTTTCGTTGCTTCCTGGCGCAGTTGAGCGGCAAGCATTTTCGCCAGCTGCGCCTGAGTCACAAGATCGGCGACGCGGGCCTGGGCAGTGACCATGGACGCCGACCCAGGAGCCGCAGTCGCCGCCTGCTGTTCGAGGGAATCGGCGAGCGTTAGCATCCCCTGAGTCGTTTGGTCGGAGACGATGGCAGTCTTCAGCGAATCCATGGCCATTGCATCGTCGATGTCCATGAGGTTGCGCTGACCCGGCTGGGCAATTCCAGCCAGCGCAACCGGCTGGTAGACCTGCGTGTACAGCGAAGGGATCTGGCCGATGGACCCTGACTGGGCGCCTCGGAACATCGACTCCAGCTGCATGGGAAGAGCAAGGGTCGCGCTGTTGTTCTTGAGTCCTTCAATCTGAGACATCAGGCCCGTGTAGTGCGCCCGCGTTGCACTGACAAACGATCGCGTCTGGTTGATCACGGCCAAAGGCCAGATGATCTTCTGGCGGAAATTGTTGACTGCCGCACTCACCTTCCGCATTTCGCTTAATGTGTCACCAATCGGGCCCTGGAGGGTGCTTGTGATGGTATGAAGCAGCAACAGCAAGTCTCCGATTCCTTGAGCCCGCGTGTACGAGGGAATCAAGCACAAGGTGATCACTACTACGAACAGCCATCGTCTGCTGCGGCTTAATCTGTGTTGAAAGTTACGAAGGAGATCCAGAGTTTTCATTTTCATATGCGTGTACCTCTTGCGACTTCTCCTGAGATTTCTTCCGGAAGTGGATCGACATCGGCCAGCCCTACTGGAAACCTTTCGGCCAGCTCGCGATAGGCTTCAATCAAAGGCGTGGCTTTCCGCTGCTCCAGCCACCACGACCGATAAACACGTTCGCGCGCATAGGTCGTCATGATCCAGTAGTCGACCGTGGTCGGCGACATGCGGATCGTGTGCGTAGTGTCGGCTTTCTCCCCGATCACGATGAGCGCGTCGGCGCTCTTGCCCTTGATGGGAGCGCTGAAATGCTTGATCTGGTTCAAAGCGGTTTCGTTCAGGTGCAGGTGCTCTCGCAGGGCGGTCATGTCTCCCGGTTGCTGGCCGATGATCTTGGTGGTCGAGTTCTTCACGATGCCCGCCCCGTGCGGTCTCGGCTTCGATTCCGTCCCCACAAAATCTTCCGCTGTTTGGCTCATTCCCCAGACGCTGGCATTACGTTTGCGCGCCGTGCGAAACAGTTGGACCACCTCGGGCGCGAGCACCGGAGAATCAAGCAGGAACCAGCACTCATCCAGAACCGTGATGCTCCGTCTGCCAGCCTTGCCGGCTGCCCGCTGCGCAGTGGCGTGAGCAATGAGAAGACTCATTGCTGTTTCGAGGCGCCGGTCATCGCTCAATTGCTCCACGTTAAAGAACAACCACGGATTGTCGAGTGAGATCGTTGTGGGCCGGTCGAACAGCTTTGAATACACTCCCTTCTCGCCGGTCCAGCTGCGCAGTTTGATCGCCGCCAGGTGGGCTTCGTCCATCACGCGCTGGTTTTTTTCCTCGTCACGCCACTGTGAGAGTTCGTCGCGAAGGTCGGAGAATGTTGGAATGGGAGTCGAAGGCCGGATTGCCGCCCTCTTATAAGTCCGAAGAACGGCCTCGGTGATAAGGTTGTCAAGAAGTTGCGTGTCTTCGGCTCCGCCCTCACCAAGCATGTGGCGCGTCAGATTTTTCAGAAATGCGACTTGATCCTTGCTTGGTTCTCTTTCTCCTTCTGGCAGATCCCACGGGTTAATCGTTTGTTCGCTATCGAGCGACATGGTGATCATTCGACCGCCCATCAACTCAACCAGTGGACGATACGAATCGCCACGCTCCAGGATCGAAATCAGCGGGTTGCTCCTGGCGGCCATCAAAAGAAACTGCTGCACCATGACGGTCTTTCCGCCGCCTGTCTTGGCCATCACCAGCATGTTTGCGTCGCTCAAGCCGGGGTCAAACGGCGAGAAAGGAATGAGCTGGCGGTACGGAGTTTCAAGCAGAAACAGTGGTGACCGCGGTGTTCCGCGCCATGGTGTCTCGACCGGCACAAGATCCGCCGCATTCGAGGTGAGCAAGTCCTGGTCTCGCTTGTCAGGCTCCGCCATTGCCGGAAGTGAACTAAAAAACAAGCGCTTCTTCGCCAACGACTCAGCCACAGCCTTGGCGCCGTTCATGCGGGAAATCGCGTAGAGAAGTTGTTGGCGCCGGTTGTCGATGGTTCGCTCTGATTGCTCCAGTTCCGCGGTCGTTATTGCTGGGCGGGAAGTGCGCGTTCCGATGACCAGGCTCAGCTTAGCCGTCTTGACCGAACTCGAAATAATGTCCTGTTGCACCCTGACTAGCTGGCCTTCGGCAACCTGGGCTTCCACGTTAGTTCGAAATCCGCCGTTCGAGTCCCGTTGCACAGCCTGCATCTTGCGCAAGCGGCTCTTATAGCCTTTGAGCACTTTCGCCTGGTCAGGAATGGTGATCTGCGCAGTAATAATGAGTGGGAAATCGAGACCGACCAACTCTCTCAGGATTCCCGGGAAAGTAGCGTCAGGGAGCTCTTTCAGACTTACAAAGGAATAGAGGATTCCACCGACATTCAGATAGGAGTCAGTCTCATCGGCGATGCTTGTGTCAACGATCTGCTCGCGGGCGCTCCTGTATTCCAGTTGCTCGTCACCCCGCCTGTATGGCCGATGGTCCGAAAACAATGGATTGAGAGCTCGTTTTGCCTCAAGAAACAGATCCTCGTCGGTCAGCCGGCGCGCGCCGAGTTCCGCAGCTTCGAGCGTCGTTTCGAGGCCACGCAGCAGACTCTCGAATTCCGCAAGTAGCTGTCGATGCTCCTGACAACTGCGCTCAATGCATTTCCGGGCCGATACGCTGAAGATATTGCCCGTGGGCTTGAGCGGCTTACCGGCAATACGGCGATGAACGACCGGGTCCCAGATGAAGTACACATGCAAGAGAGGCCGCATGTAGTGGCCGTTCGCCTCCTTCATTCGCCATCGGTCGACGCGCAGCTCATCGAGTGCAATCACCTCTGACCGTTCCGCTTGCTGGGCTTCGCCATACTGCTCAAGCAGGTCTCCAAGATCCTCCACTACTTCGTAACGGAACTGCACTCTCATGCTCTGTTCCGGCAGAGAGCGCAGGAGCGCCTCTAGCATCAACTTCCCCCGGTCTCGGCCTTCGTCGCTCGCGAAATACGATGCCAGACCCTTCAACTCGTATCCCGCGACGAAGGCGCCATTGGTGCGAACCACAACGTTGTCCATGTAGTCGCGGACCGGCAGTTGCTCGCACAATGCCGGATCGTGGAGTTTTCGCTCGTGTTGTTCAAGCGTTAGCGGCACTGCTAGTCCTCCCTCAGATACGCCGTCCGGATTTCGCGGTCGCGTGCCAGCGCGCAGTAGGCATGCGGTTTCGCATACCAGAAAGCGAGATCACGAACGTAGCCTCGCGGTTTGCCATACTTGAAGGCCATCAGCACCGGCACCATCAGCAGTGGCACTCCGTATTGGAGGACAATGCTCAGCGGCATTCCCGCGACCTCACCTCCTACGAAGTGACCGACCACGTTCATGATGGCTGCCGCGCCAAGCACGATGAACAGGTCCTCCAATTCCAGAAGCATGAATGTCACACGCGTCTGCAAGTTGCGGTTCACGGGCGTTACATGCAATGGCATCTCGTAACTCCTTCCTAGCGCACTCCAGCCGTCCCGTGCTGAATCCAAAACTCTCCTAAGCGCAACAATCCCGACAGCCCAAAACAACACATCGCTGCGACCAGATTTCTTACCCAGGCCTCGCCAATCGTCATGCGCTCCAACAACCCTGCGAAGTGAACGACTGCGAGCACAACCTGACCAACCCCGTACAATGGCAGCAGAACGTTCCCGACCCAGTTCACAAGTGTCAGGAGAGAGATCCAGTAGCGGTCTGGGTTGTTCCAGGATGCTTGGTTGCTGAACGACTCCATCGCGCGCAACAACCCAGAGCACATCAGAGAGGCCAGTGCCGCATAACCGAGGTGTTGATACGGCTGCCCCTTACTGAAGCGGTAAATCGCGGCGGCGGCGAACAAACCCGCCATGGTCGGCATGATGACGTTGCCCAGCCAGTTCGTCAGGTTGAGCAACCCGTTTGAAAGATTCACAGGAAGGATCACCTCCAATCCTCATCAGCCGGCCATGGCCTGGACCAGCTTCCAAATGGCCGAAACACTCAAGAAAGCAAGACCCGATCCAACCAGCGGCATGAATGGGCGATGGCGCGCATAATTGAAAATCGCTCCCACAATCGCCAATCCTGCTGCTTCCGGCAGAATCGTCCCGGCGAGAAAATTCCAGGCCGCAGTCAGCATGTCCGTGGTTGCAAACTCTGAGCCGCTATTCCAACTCTGGAAAAGCTGGACTGTGCCTGACGCGGACAGCAGAAAAATGGCGGAGACGATGGACCCGAGCGGGCTGTACCCCTCGGCTGCATCAAGCGCCGCTTTCAGCACGCAGAAAGCCGCGAGCACGGGAGTCAACCGGGCAACCACGACGTTCGAAACAAAACCGCTGAAGCTCGTCTGCAAGCTCGCGACCCACGAACTACTGATGCCTCCGCCTTGCGCAGGCATGGCGATACCCTGCGCCGCAAACCACGAAAGCAACTGCGGAAGCGTCAATAGAATTACCGACCACAGGGCCCACCGCTGGAACCTGCCGCCCACCTGGAAGTTCACACCGCCTTCCTGCCGCAATGCGATTCCAGCCAGTACCATCGTGCAGATGGCAGCCGGAACTGCCATGTCGAATAGCAGTGTCAACAGATCGACGATGATTTGAGGCAGCGTCATTGCCTGAGCACTCCGCAGTGAGCGTTCTTACTGCACGCCCGCCGTACCGTTCTGAATCCAGAACTCGATCAGGCGAGTGAGGCCTGAGATCACCAGCAATCCGGCCGCTGTTACCGCCCATCGCGCGACACCGCGTCCTTGGGAATAAGAGATGACTGCCATGACCACCGCCAGAGCCGCTCCGACAGGAGAGATCACATTGCCGACCCAGTTCACGAGATTGAGAACCGTTCCTTCGGGTTGGGCCGCAGTTTGACCCTGAACAGCCTGCCCTGTGGCAGGCTGCGTACCCAGGTTCTGTGCATGAGACACCAACGGATACAACTGGAATGAACAAATCGCCAGGACATAGACGAGAACGAGGCGACGGCGGGTGTTTCTCCAATCTGACAATCTCATATGCTCCTCTCCTGCGGTTGCGTTGCGATCGCGCTTGAGTTTGATTTCCGCGTTGCAGGCGAGAACATACGGGTATTTCAGATTTCGGGCAAATCAGGCCGGGCGCTTGGAACTGCCTTCAGAACCGTGTCGCGAACCTGCAGTTCGCCGAATAGCGATTCGAATCTTCGAGAGGATTGTGATGCCCATTGATTTCACAGGCCGAGGTTTGCAGTGTGCGCGTGGGAGCAGAAGAATTATGAGATGAACAAATGTTTGAGTTTGGTGCATCTCACAAGCACGGTTGGACCCAATCAAACCACCCACGTGAGTCAACTTCCCGGCTCCTAAGACACCAAGACTTAACCCCGATTCGGGTGGCACCAAATCGGTCTCGGGTCGTCTGACACCCATTGCGGCAGCACTGTGTTATGGATTGAGGCTCAACTTCCCAGTCGATGGCCAGGACGATTTACCCAGAATCCCACTTACGCTTCCCACAAGAGCGTTTATCGCTACTAGCAAGCGACTGGAAGCACCAGGAGGGTGGATGTTCAATCCGACAGTCGGAGTGTGTCAATCAGGGCGGCCAGGGCAGCAGGCTGATTGCGACGGCTCGGGTAGTAAAGAAAGTAGCCTTGGAATGTTGGGCACCAGTCTTTCAGGACTTGGATCAAGCGTCCTTCTGAAATCATGCCACTGAGAGTTTCTTCCATCGCCGTTCCGATTCCTACGCCTTTCAATACCGCTTGAATGACTAGTTCCGGATCATCGAAAGACACGGGCCCCTGGGGGCTGACTGTGAGTGCCTTCCGGCCTTTCTCAAATTCCCACCGATAGAGACCGTTGCTAAAGCGAAAACCTATGCAGGAATGATCTTTGAGGTCTTGAGGTTTTCGGGGAACATTGTGTGACTTGAAGTACTGCGGCGATCCGACGACCGCGAGACGCATCTCTCGCGTGACCCGGACGGCGATCATGTCCCGTTGGATGAACTCGCCAAGCTGAACGCCGGCATCGTACTCGCCGGCTACAAGATCGATAGGGTCATTCGAAGACGTGACCTCCAGGACAATTTCTGGGTAGGTGCGTGCGAACTGAGCCAGCTTCGGCAGAATCACCATTTGCGTAGCTGTTCGCGGGATGACGAGTCGAATTCGGCCTGCTGGACGCTCTCTTTGCTTTCTGGTTTCAGCTACAGCGCGCTCGATGCGCTCCAGAGCGGGCGCGAGATCCTGGAGAAGTGCGGTTCCGGCGGCTGTGGGGGAGACACTTCGCGTGGTCCGCGCCAGCAACTGAAGCCCTAATCTCTTTTCGAGGCCCCGCATGGAATGGCTGAGCGCAGATTGCGAGACGCCCAGCCGTGCGGCGGCGCGAGTAAAGCTACGTTCTTCGGCAACAATTGTGAAGGCTGAAAGCTCTCCTAAATCATTCCTCATGATTCATGAATGCTACTCATAACTCCTTGCGATCGCAACGGCCTTGTGTCATGAACGATAGAGGCCTAGTCTTTTATCAGACGTGCTCGTGGTGAAGTTTTAGAGCGGACGTTGAATTCAGGAGGATGGCAATGCAAAAACGCAAATTGGGAACGGGCGGACTAGAAGTGTCGGAGCTGGGTTTTGGGTGTATGGGGATGAGCTTCTCCTATGGGCCTCCGAAAGATACGAAAGAAATGACCTCTCTGCTGCATGCTTCCGTTGACCGTGGCGTCACGTTCTTCGACACGGCTGAAGTCTATGGCCCTTTCCTGAACGAAGAACTCGTCGGTGAGGCTCTTGCCCCGTTTCGCGGCCGCGTGGTGATCGCGACAAAATTTGGCTGGGAAGCGAATCCTGATGATGGTGGCAAGTGGAGCGCTTTAAACAGCCGGCCGGAGCATATCAAGCAGGCCGCGGAGGCATCGCTCAAGCGGCTCAAAGTGGATGTCATCGATCTCTACTACCAGCATCGCGTCGATCTCAACGTCCCGATTGAGGATGTAGCTGGGGCGGTGAAGGAACTTATCCAAGAAGGCAAGGTAAAGCATTTTGGTCTTTCAGAAGCGAGTGCGAAGACGATTCGCCGCGCCCACGCGGTGCAGCCCGTCGCCGCTCTGCAGAGCGAATACTCTCTTTTCTTCCGCGAACCGGAGGAGAGTGTGATCCCGACGCTAGAAGAGCTTGGAATAGGGTTCGTTCCGTTCAGCCCGCTTGGCAAGGGTTTCCTGACCGGCAAGATTGACGCCGAGACCAAGTTCGACAGCACCGATTTCCGCAACACTGTGCCACGATTTAGTCAGGACAATCGCAAGACTAATCAGGCTCTGGTCGATGTGATTACCGCGTTTGCGCAGAAGAAGAAGGCAACGCCCGCGCAAGTCGCGCTTGCCTGGCTGCTCGCGAAAAAGCCTTGGATTGTTCCCATTCCCGGCACGACGAAGCTTTCGCGTCTCGAAGAGAACCTTGGCGGAGCAAACATAAAGCTGACGGCGGAAGATGTGCGGACCCTGGAAGAAGCTTCCTCGAAGGTCAAGGTTGAAGGGGCTCGCTATTCGCCGTTTCATCAACAGCTGGTGAGCCGATGAACAGCGCTCGAAGGACACGAATTTCAGCCAAAGCCACATATGCCGTCACAGTGATTGTTGCGATAGCTTTCTCTATCTCCGCAAACGCCCAATCTGCGAAGAAGCTGAGTAGTAGCGGCGGAGCAAAGGAGAAGCTCATTGGGACCTGGCATCTGCTGCACATCGATGCGCCGGACCCCGATGGAAAGTCCATGCCGATCCCGCAGCCGAAAGGCATGCTGATCTACACACAAGAGGGGCACATGTCCGTGCAGTTGATGTATGCAGAGTCAGCGAACACTTTATCGAACGAATATGTGCTGAACGGATATGAGGCTTCGTTTGGCAGTTTTGACGTGGACGAGGCCGCGCACACGGTGACGCACCACGTGCAGGGATCGAATACGCGCGATTTGCTTGTTGGCAAAGATCTGCCGCGCAAGTTCGAATTCGCAGCAGACGGACACCTCATCATCCAGTCCGTTCGGCCAGACGAACACTGGTCCGTCACATGGGAGCGCTACTGACCCATCTGGCGATTCAAGAAAATGTCGATGGGAGGACCGTGGTTCGAAGCAGTGACGTACAGTACCAGTTTCCGAAGTGAGAGGCACACCTTGAAGGAGAAGGAATCAGTATGAAGATTTCGTTTGAAAACAAAGTGGCTCTCGTGACAGGCGCGGCATCCGGCTTGGGACTTGCGACAGCAAAGGCTTTCGCCGAAGCGGGGGCTTCTGTGGTGCTGGCTGACTGGAACGAAAAGGAAGTGCAGGCCGCAGCGAAAAACCTCGCGAGCAAAGACCATAAAACACTGGCCGTCCCCTGTGACGTGTCGGATGACGCACAGGTGGAAGCCATGGTGAAGCAGACCGTTTCAGCTTTTGGACGGCTCGATGCGGCTTATAACAACGCTGGCATCCAGAACGTTCTTGCCGAAACGGCTGACTCTCCCCGTGACGACTACGATCGTGTCATGAGCATCAATCTGCGCGGCGTGTGGAGTTGCATGAAGTTTGAACTGCGGCAGATGCGCGAGCAAGGCAGCGGGGCAATTGTGAACTGCTCTTCGCTGGGCGGCCTTATCGGCGGAAACCAGCGTGGAACGTACCATGCCGCGAAGCACGGAGTCATCGGTTTTACCAAGAGTGCGGCGCTCGAATACGCTACGCGGGGCATCCGCGTAAATGACGTGTGCCCCGGCATGATTCAAACGCCCATGTCCGACAAGATGATCGCCGAGGGCCAAGGAGAAGAGCTGGACAAGATGCTGAATACCTTCGTTCCGATGAAGCGATTCGGGCGGCCCGAGGAGATTGCGGATGCCGTCCTGTGGCTTTGCAGCGACGCAGCCAGTTACGTTACCGGCCAGTCGATCTCAGTCGATGGCGGCTATGTGATGCGCTAGAAAATGGCGCTGCTTCACGCCTCAGACATACTGGACGATGCAGAACGGCGCGAATTTATGAAAGCGGGCACGACTCTCCTGATTGCAGCACTTTGGAGTGTCGGTCCCACGTCCGCTCAGGAGAAGAGAATGACCGATGCCAAGAAGCCGCATGGACTGCCGTCCGTACTGACCTATGACGATGTGAGGGCCGTCTCCCCGACGCTGGAGCACTACACGAAAGGAGTGCTCCTCGACGGCTTGTGGAAGCGGCCCGAGCTTTCGCCGCGTGACCGCAGTGTCGTCACCGTGGCTGGTCTCATCGCGCGCATCCAGACAATCGAGATGCCGTTTCACTTCGCGCTCGCACTCGACAACGGCGTGAAGCCGAGCGAACTCTCGGAAATCATTACTCACCTTGCGTTCTACTCTGG
This sequence comes from Terriglobales bacterium, assembly GCA_049585795.1. Lineage (GTDB taxonomy): Bacteria > Acidobacteriota > Terriglobia > Terriglobales > Acidobacteriaceae > JABDBE01. The sequence goes on from JBAVAQ010000004.1 coordinate 11,276, forward strand.
ATGGGCGAACGCCATGTCCGCCATTGCTGTAGCAAAGGACATCTTTCATCAGCGCGGAATTGGAATCGATCAACTTCCACCTGCGAAGGACAAACTGATGCCGCTGAACGAAGAGGCCGAGGCGAAGCGAGCTACCCAGGTTGGCAACAACTTCGGGAAAGTCTCGCCGGGTCTTGTCCAGAACACTACCGACCTGCTCTTCCGCGACTTGTGGCTGCGGCCTGCGCTGGCACCTCGTGACCGCAGCCTTGTGACGGTGAGCGCCCTGATTGCGTCGGGCCAGGTTGCGCAAATCACGTATCACCTAAACCGTGCAATGGACAACGGCCTGACACAGCCACAGGCCTCCGAAGTTATAACGCACATCGCTTTCTACGCGGGCTGGCCGAACGCGTTCTCAGCTCTTCCCGTCGTAAAGGAAGTCTTTGAGAAGCGGCAGAGATCGCCATCGCTCTCAACACATCCCTCGATAACGCTCGTGAACAGACCTGCGTTAAAGCGCGCGCGGGTTAGTACTGAAGAGTCGGCTCCCGGGAAGTTGGAAATTACGTTGGCGATGGCCGCCGACTGCGGGCGAGTCACGGTCGACTCGTGAGCCACGTTGCGGGGAGCACGCCTGGGCAGGCGCAGCCGACACACGCTCCCGCC
>JBAVAQ010000005.1:0-44313 GCA_049585795.1 Terriglobales bacterium
GCTGAATCCGCTGCCCGTCACGCCAGCTTGGGTGATGGTGATGCTGGAGCCGCCAGAGTTGGTCAGAGTTTCCGCCAGCGTCTGATTGTTCCCGGTCTGCACATTGCCGAAGCTAAGCCTGGTTGGATTGGCCGACAGCGTCCCCGGTGCAACTCCCGTGCCCGACAGCGGGATGCTTAGAGTGGGGTCGGAAGCATTGCTGCTGAGCGAAAGCGCACCGCTGGCCACTCCTGTCGTTTGCGGGGCAAACACCACGTTAAAACCAGGGCTGCTCTGGCCCGGGGCTAAGGTCAGTGGCAAGTTCAAACCATTCATGCTGAATCCGCTACCCGTCACGCCAGCTTGCGTGATAGTGATGCTCGAGCCGCCGGAGTTGGTCAGAGTTTCCGCCAGCGTCTGATTGTTCCCGGTCTGCACGTTGCCGAAGCTGAGGCCGGTTGGATTGGCCGACAGTGAACCGGGAGCCGTGCCTGAACCGGAGAGCGGCAGGTTTAGAGTTGAATTCGAAGCGTTGCTCGCAAATGCGATGTTGCCGTTAACGGCTCCGGCCGCTTGCGGCGCAAAAGTGACGCTGAAACTTGCGCTCTGTCCGGCCGCCAGGGTAACCGGCATGGTTAGCCCGCTCAGGCTGAAACCTGATCCCTGAGTTGTTGCTTGCGAAACGGTTACGCTGGTGCCGCTGGAGTTACTCAGAGTAACGGACTGGGTCTGAGTGCTTCCCATCGGCAAACTTCCGAAACTCACACTGCTGGGATTGGCGCCAAGAACGCCCGACCCCGTACCTGTTCCTGACAACGGAATTGTCAGTGTCTGAATATAGTCTCTGCTTTCGCGACGTCGACTTTCACTGACAATAGCCAGAGAAATACTGCCCCTTGCAGCCCCCGCGGACTTAGGGTTAAAGGTGACAGTTGCATTCAGCGACTGACCGGGAGAGAGAGTCACCTGTGACGCGAGGCCACTCCAACTGAATCCTGCGCCCGTGATGCTGGCCCGCCAGATCGTGACACTCTCTTCGCCCGAATTGTCGATGGTCATGGATTGCGTGGCCACGCTGCCCAGGGAAACGTTGCCGAAGTTTATGGCGGAGGGTTCGACGGTTAACTGGCCAAAGGCTCCTACGGCAAAAAGAAGGATGACGATCAGTATTGCTGCGCACTTTCTCACTTCAAACTGCGAATTGTTTTTTCTCACTGCGTCGCCTCTGGTGCGCCGCAAATACCAATCTGCGGGGGAGTGTGGAAGTTTCTATTCCTCGGCCCTCATGGTCGAAAATAGAAGTTTCTTCCTCGACCCATTGTCTTTCTAATCGCCAGTCATGGGCAGATCACCAAAGGACGCGGCGTAATCGTTCGATTCTGCGTGCGCGAGTGTCCGAGAGGACAGGTGATGTCCCGCCGAATCTCGCCATCGCTTGTGGAATCGGCTTGGCGCGCTGGAAGATGGTCTGACGTGTGGTCGTTGAGCTTGTACTTCCACTCGATTGGTCGCCCTCGAAGATAAGAACTGTCTTATTTGCAAATCGAGGTTTTGACCAAGGAGTAGTTCGTCGTTACGGGTTCCTAGCCGACGGTCTGGCATCGATCCGAGGGACCAGCGCAGATCAGGATTTACAGCGGCTATTCGTTGGCCGATGCGACCGGACCTGTTCCTTCGTAAGGCGAATCTTGGTTGGTGACGCTGTTAGATTGTGGCTTATGGCACAGAACCGTCAACCACCAGAAGACAAGCGCCGATGGAAACGGCGCCCGGTAAATGTGCCTATCCGCGTAGTCGCCGATAATTTAGCGGGTGCAAATGCAATACCGGGTCGCGGAACCACCATGAGCGCGGGTGGCGTTTGTGTGTTTGCTCTCGCCAATATAGCCATAGGAACTCAGATCGATGTCGAGTTCATCGACGCCGACTCTGGTACGCCCGTCCGTGCAAGGGGGGTCGTGCGCAACCGGTCAGTCTATCTATACGGAGTCGAATTCCTGCTTGACCTGCGGGAAGATCAGCTATAAATCGCTCCGCCGAGCCACGGCTTCGGCGGACACGCCATCTCCATTCTTCAAGTTCGAAGACGGAAACAAGAGCCAGCGCGTCGATGGGATGCCAGTTCTGTTACACCCCAAAACTCAACATCATTTTTTCCAGAACAGCAAAAACAGCCGTCAGTGGAATCTACCTGACGGCTGATAGCTGACGGCTGAAGACTCCTATCGGGCTGACCTGGCAGCCTCGATGGCATCGTGCAGTTCACGCTCGGCTCGGCGTAGATCTTCTTCTGCCTTCACGCCGTGTCCGGCCATATCGTAGTGGTTGGCGGCGCGGGCGACTGCCATCTCTTGGATCGCTTCTAACACGTGGTTATGTACATCTTCCAGTTCGTGCCAATCACGAACCCTGTCGGCAACCGCGATTCCGGCGACAAACGACAGAAATACCGAAAGAACTGAAGCTGCAATCACTTTCCTCATGACTTCTCCTCTCAAACTTTTGGATTAATCTCGGCACGCACGAATCCTCGTAATCCTCCCCGAGCGCAACCCTTCTGTCAAAATGAAACAAGTGAGTGTACTTCGGTAACTTCCGGCTGGATTGTGATGACAACTGTTTGGAATCATCGGAATCCGAGCCGGCTTGTATTTGTCAGCTCGCGTCTGCGGAATGCGGCAACGTTTGACCTACCTGTCGGGAACGATGTTGGACGGTGGCCAGTGGGATGGCTGCGCATTTACGTTGGCCGCGATTGAGACCGGGCCGTCGACCGGCTTCACCTCCACGTTGTATCCATCCACTTCGACGAGTGGCTGTCCTCCCTGCAGATCTTTGGTTGCCGCTTCGATCGAGACAATTGAAGATTCGCCGGGGACGAGGGAAATATAGTTGTCCGAATAAAAGACGGGCAGGACGCGCCGACCGCTCTTTTTCTGATGAAGCTGCAGGTGAGAAAGCAAAGCGACATGGTTGGTGTTGTTGTGCAGGGTGACGGTCACCACTGTGTTGTCGCCCTCGATGCGAGCCTTGGCTTCGGCATCGAGGGTTACCGCCGGAAGCTTAATCAGGCCGTCAAACTGATCTTGCGCAACATGCTGCCAGTAGAAATTGGTGGAAAGCAAATTCCCACTCGCGTCGGTGAGGTCGAGCTTGATGAAGTAGAGTGGGGTAATGCGCGCGCTTACCACGATCTGCGCCGCCTTGATGGTGCTGCTGCCGGGAACTTGCGCTACCGGATAAGTTTTCTGTGAATCCAGCGTGCCGTCGAAACGATAGATGAGCACCTTGACCGTGAGTGCGTTGAGCGCGTCCGGACGATTGTTAACCACCTCGATGCCGCGGTTTTCTTCATTGAACTGCACATGCACGGTCTCGGCAGCCTTCTTCACTGCGTACAATGCGGCATTTGGCTCGAGATCGTAGTGGTAGAGCTGCCAGACGAAGCTGGGCTGCGCGGGGTGGCTCATCCAGGTCAGCACGCCCGTTGTCGTCTTGAACATTTGGGCGTTTCGTCCTTCATACATGGCGCGGAAAGCTTCATAGGTGGCCAGTTGCCCTTTCTGGACGAAGTCGGCGAGATTGCGAATATGCCCGTAGCGCTCGGCCAGCGAAGTCGGGAACTCGTCGCCGCGTTGCGCGCCGGCTGCCATGTCGTGTTGCGCCCAGTCGTCGTTGATGGTCTCCCAATCTTTCTGCGGCATCATGCCCTGGATGGATTCGATCGTCGGAATTGAAACTGAGCCAGTCTCGGTCTTGAAGCTTTCGTTAAACGCGTAGAAGAAACGGGGAGAACGCCAATAGTAAGGTCCATGCGAAGAAACACCGCGTCCATCTGCGGAGTTCGATTGATAGAGCCGCGTCGGATCGAGATGGATCATGAGCGTCTTCAACGTGTCATCAAGTTCCTTCGGTGGATAGCCCTCATTGCGCGCACACCAGACTGCAATCGCCGGATGGTTGCGGTAGCGAACGACCTTATCGGTGACGTTGGCGAGATAAGTCGGAATGTCGGCCGGGTCTGGACCGTCATTGGGATTGGGCTGAAAGAATTCATCCCACAGCAGGATCCCATACTTATCCGCCATGTCGTAAAAGTCGGGACTGGTGCTCTGCCCCACCCAGTTGCGGATGATGTTCAGGTTGGCCAACGCATGCATGTGAAACTGCGCGTCCAGCCTTTCTCGCGTGATCCTTTTCAATCCCTCGTCGAGGCCCCAGTTGCCGCCGCGTGCCATGACCCGAACTCCATTGACCGAAAGCGTAAGGTTCTCTGAGTCGGCGACCTGGTATTCGATCTTGCGAATACCAAACTGTCGGGTCGCGCTGTCGGAGGGTTTTGCTTTTACATCGAAGCGCAGCGTCAGCGTGTAGAGGTTCTGCGGACCATATCCGTTCGGCCACCACAGTTTGGGATTGGAAAGATGCAATTCCGGTGTGGATTTATTGTCCAGCGCAACCTCTTCCCTTCCGTTCGCCGCGATGGTCGCGGACTTATGAAAGGCAATCTCAGGCTCCTTGGAGTTCTCCAACTGAATGACGCCAGTGAGTGTGCCTGTAACCGGCTTTGCTGACTTGTTCTCGAGCGTGGTGGAAACGTGAAGATCCGCGCTGTCGTGCGCGGCGGACAAATCCGCGGTAATAAATGGATCCTTCACTATGACCGGCCCAGTTGCATCCATGGTCACTGGCAACCAGATGCCGGTGTCACGATCGCGAACCGCGGGCAGCCAGTCCCAGCCGATGGTGGAGAGGAACGTGGGGCCATCGAGGGCCGTCTCGCCGCCGTTCTGGCCTACGCCGAGAGCAACCGTATGCTCGTGCGGAACGCCGGGATGAGGCTGCGGGGAAACCAGGACGGCCAGAACGGCCCGGTGGCCGGGCTTCACCAACTCCGAGATATCGAAGTCACCTCGGATGAATGCGCCGCGCATGGTCCCGGCCTCGTGGCCATTCACCCAAATCTCTGCGCTGTAGTTGATGCCGCCGAAGTGAAGCCAGGTGTGATGGCCTTTGTAGCCTGGTGGCACGGTAAAGGTTGTCCGGTACCAATAGCTGGTTTTGTTCAGACTCTCAGGAATGGCGCGCATGTTCTCGCCGTACAACGGCTCCGGATAAACGCCGTCGTTGACCAGCGTGGTCAGCACGGTCCCGGGTACGGTCGCGGCGTACCAGGTCTGTGGCTGAAAGGCGCCTGTCGAAATGATTGGAGCCGCAGCCGCGACCTTCGCGGAGTCTTGCATCTGCCAGCCATGAATGGTTTGCGCCGGTATCTGCGCCAGTAAAGATGCGGGAACGAGAACCAAAAACAGGGTCACACGTAGAGCTAAGAAACGAACCATCATCGACGTAATTCTCCTCTTCACGGCTTCACGAGTCGCGGCCGCAACCGGACGTCGACAAATCTGAATCCCCCAGCCGTTTAAGTTTTCTGCCACAGTCTACACTTTCGGACGCAGATGCCGTGGCTTGCACGGTCAGCATTTTATGCGACGGCGGGCAAACGCGATCGTTAGCCGCGCGCATAGCCAACCGCTTGAAATTCCAGAAAAGCACTTGCGTAACAACTACAGATGTAGTAATAATACCGACATGCGTAGGAGATGAGATGGCGCAACCCAGACTGGCCAAGCTCGAACTTCAGATCATGGAAGCCCTCTGGACTCGTGGACAGGCTTCCATCCGCGAGATCCAAGAAGCGTTCCCTGAGAAAGACAGACCTGCCTACACCACCATTCAAACAACCGTTTATCGACTCGAAGCCAAGAGAGCCGTACGCCGGGTGAAGAAGGTCGGCAACTTCCACATTTTCGAAGCCGCAGTGTCTCGAAGGGCCGCACAGCGAAAGTTGATCGACGACCTGCTGGCCCTGTTCGGCGGGCGCACCCAACCCGTGATGGCGCACCTGATTGAATCCGGAAAACTCACACTTGATGATGTACAGGAAGCCGAGAAGACTCTCCGGAAGTTAGGAAGAAAGGAGAAATGGCAATGATCCCGAAATATTTGTCTGCGATCTGGTCCGCCATGGCACCGGGGCTGGGCAATCACTTGTGGCAGTCGACGTTCTTCGCTGTCATAGCCGGATTATTGACATTGCTCCTGCGAAAAAACCAGGCGCGCACTCGCTATTGGCTTTGGCTGGCAGCGTCGGCGAAATTTCTGATTCCCTTTTCATTTCTGGCCGGCGTCGGAAGCCACATCTCATGGTCTCGCCATTCCGCAGCAACAAATGCAGGATTGTACTTTGCAATGGAGAAGGTCAGTCAGCCCTTTACGCATCCAGCAGCGTCCATGCTTCCTCGAATTACTTCCGCGACAATCTCCCCAAGTCCACTTCATCTGCTTCCGGCACTTCTTACGGTGGTGTGGCTCTGTGGCTTCGTGGCGGTCCTTTTCGTATGGTGCCTGCGTTGGCAGCGGATTAGCGCGGCTATGCGGCAAGCGGTGACCTTGCCTGACGGACGCGAGGTGGAAGCATTGCGCCGGTTGGAGCGGCTTGGAGGGGTACGGAAACGAATCGATGTGTTGGTATCGCGCGCTTCCTTGGAGCCCGGGATCTTCGGCATTGCCCGGCCAGTTTTGATATGGCCGGAAGGCATTTCCGAACGCCTTCAAGATGCGCATCTGGAAGCCATTCTCGCCCACGAAGTGTGGCACGTGCGGCGTCGCGACAATCTGCTGGCTGCGATCCACATGGGGGTTGAAGCCATCTTCTGGTTCCACCCGTTGGTTTGGTGGTTGGGAGCGCGGCTGGTCGAGGAACGCGAACGCGCTTGCGACGAAGAGGTTGTGCAATTGGGCAGCCAACGGGAGATCTACGCTGAGAGCATTCTGAAAGTGTGTGAATTCTGCATGGAGTCCCCGCTGGCTTGCGTGTCCGGAGTTACGGGAGCCGATCTCAAGAAAAGGATGGTTTACATCATGAACGAGAGCATTGCACGAAAACTCGATTTCGGCAGGAAGGTACTGCTCAGCGCGGCCGGATTGTTGGCCGTCGGCGGACCGATCCTTTTTGGCCTGGCGAATGCACCGCCAATCCAGGCTCAGTCGCCGTCGGAAAATAAAGCGGCGCCCGCTCCTGTGTTTCAGTCGGTTTCCATCAAACGCGAAGGATCATCAACGCCTTACGCCCAGGTCAGAATGATGTACTCGCCTGACGGCTTTGCCGCGGCTGGCGTCAGCTTGCGGACGATTATTCAAGAAGCTTATGGAGTCCAAGCCAATCAAATTGAGGGAGCACCGGACTGGCTCAACTCTGAGAAATACGATATCGAGGCCAAGATTGGACGACCTGCTGCCGACGAATTGCGTGAGCTTGGCCCAGGGCAGGGCCTGCCTGAGCGCCAACGCATGCTTCAGGCGCTCTTGGCGGACCGTTTCAAACTGACGCTCCACCGCGAAACCAAAGAGCTTCCCGTATATGCGCTGGTCATCGCGGAAAACGGCCCCAAGATTCAGGAAGCAAAAGCCGGCGAAGCTTATCTCAACGGGAACAAAGGCCCCGATGGCCTGCCCGGAGGAGCCGGCACCATGCGCATGGGAAGGGGCATGTTAGTAGGTCAAGCGGTGCCGATGGCGGACATCGTGCGGATATTGTCCGAGCAATTGGGTCGCCCCGTCATGGACAAGACCGGGCTCACGGGCAAATATGATTTGACCATGCGGTGGACGCCGGATGAAGGCCAGCTTCCGGCGTTGAGGGATACCGGAGACGTCCAAAGCGCACCCCAACCCGGGTCGGCAATCTTTACCGCGATCCAAGAGCAGCTAGGGTTGCAACTCGAGGCCCAGGAGAGCCCGGTGGAAACTCTCGTCATTGATCGTGTCGAGAGACCTTCAGAAAATTAGCCGCGGTCGCAGCAGGTTAGGCGATGGCGGCGAATGGGCGCAAATTGCAATGCTCTCATTCACCTTGCGCCGTCAAGGCGTTCGCCACAGCGCAGAATGCGGAAGGATTGTCCCAGATGGAGGCAGGCATCGGCGAACTCATCTGGGGTCGCCGTATTGAACTCGAACATATCGAAATGGCACGGGACCACCAGCTTCGCGCCGATGTTGTATGCCAACTGGGCGGCTTCGGGACCGGATAAATTTCCCGCTACGCGCCGCGCCGGAGCGCGGCCATTAATGGGGAGAAGCGCGACGTCAACTGCGAAAGGACGCAGCTTCTCCGCCATCCCTTCATATCTCAGCGTGTCGCCACTGTGGTAGAGGCTCCAATCTCCGAATTGCAACACGTAGCCCAGCGCCTTCACGTGTGCGTGCTCGTCGCGCTCCATAGTTTCATGCGCCGACGCGACGCCGGAGAATCGGATCCCCGAGAATTCGATTGTGCTCCCGTCATCGAGTCCGATCGGCGCCGCGGGATCGATCTTAAGACGTTCCGCGACAAATGCTCGGTTGGCTTCCGGGATCACGAGTTTTACCGACGGGTTGCGCGCGAGGATCGGGCCCAGGGTTTCCGCATCGAGATGATCCGTGTGGTTGTGTGAGGAAGTTGCGATATCGACGAATGAAAGCTGTTCGGCATCAATGACTAACTCGGTCATGCGCACATGCGGCTTGTCAGTCTGGCTGTATTTTCTTGTGAGGGAGTCCGAAAGATAAGCATCGAGCAAGACATGGATGCCCTGCCACTGCAGCAGGAATCCGCTTTGCCCCAGCCACCAGAGCCGGAAGCCGCCGTCGCGCCGGTCTGCTGCCCTGATGTCGGCGAGCAGTGCAGCGTGGGCTTGCACCGGGCGGATCATGCGAGTCCCAGTTCCTTACGCACGAGGGTCACACCCTGAACCATGTTGATGAGTTTTTGCCGGGCTGCCCAGCGCGCGGTCTGGCTCAGACCACAGTCGGGTGCGAAGGAAAGCCGGTCGGCGGGCGCGTATTTAAGGCACAAACGCACACGGTCCGCCACGTCCGAGGGAGTTTCGACGTAGTAGTTTTTCACGTCGATGATTCCGACCGCCACGTCGATGCCCCGCTTCGCGATTTCTCCAATCAGTTCGATCTCGGCGAATTCGCGGCTTGCCATCTCGAGGTGGATTTCATCCACGGGCAGCTCAAAAAACGATGGGAACAGCGGAGCATAGCGGCGTGGCGCGACCGCCCGACCTTTGTAATTGCCGAAGCACAGGTGAGTGGAGAGGCGGCATCGGCCAACGACAGGTTTGACGGTTTCGGCAAAAATCTTCACGAAGCGGCGCGGATCCTCGCGATATCCATAACAACTCATGGAAGGTTCATCGAGAGTAATCTCGTGGCAGCCAGCTTCGACGAGCTGCTCCAGCTCGGCGCGCACGATCGGGATCAATGCATCGGTAACTTCCCATCTGCTGGGATAAGCGCCCCCGGGCTCGATGCGACCGCTGAGCGTATAGGGCCCGGGCACGCTGGCTTTGAGCGAAGGTCCCTCGGGTGCGACTTTCTGCAGGAGTTTGAATTCAGCGACTGCGCCCAGCCCATGCTTAGAGACAATCGTTCCCGTGATCGGATATTTTCCGCGCTGATCGTGGGCCGGCGGGCCGAAGCGCCGCGGAGAAAACGGCGTCGCACGAATGCCCTCGAGCCGTCCGTAGAACGAGAGGTTGAAGTCGTACCGGCTCTGCTCGCCATCGGTGATTACGTCGAGCCCAGCCTGGACTTGGTCGTGGACGGCGGCGATCACCGCGTCGGTCCGCATCTCTTCGATGTCGGCCTCGCCAAATTGATCGAGGTGTGCCGAGCCAAACTCGAGCCATCCGGGGAAAGGGTAGCTGCCGATGACGGTGGTTCGCAGAGGCCGTCGTTCTCGGGTCATGCGCTCACCGCCCAACCTCCGTCCACAGTTATGACTTGGCCCGTTATCGGGCTGGAGTCTTTTCGCAAAAGAAAGCATGCCGTCTTTGCGATGTCCTGCGGCGCGATCAGGCCTCGCGTCAATGGTTGTTTGCGGCCCACGTATTCCATCACTCGGGCATCGCTCTGGGCTCGCGCGCTCATTGGCGTTTGCACCAACCCTGGCGCAAGCACGTTGATGCGGATCCCCGCGGGCGCATAGTAAGCGGCGGCGGAAATCGTCATGGCTTCGATGGCTCCCTTGCTTGCGGCGTAACCCACGGTGGCGAAGTGTTCCGGTTGCGGATGCTGCGCCAGAACACTCCCAATATTGAGAATGACGCCTTTGTGAGAATCTCGCGTCCACGCGCGCAGGACTTCGCGGCACATCAGGAACGTCCCCTTGGCATTCACGTTCATGACTGTGTCCCATGCCGCGGTCGAACATTCGTGGAGCGGGCCATCGCCGAGTGAGCGTGCGCTGATCCCGGCCACGTTGAAGAGCGCATCGATTTTTCCGAATCGTTCGAGGCAGGCCGCAACACTCTTACGAACGGCTTCTTCATCCCGCACATCTGCCGCGTTGAAGCTCGCTCCAGGCATTTCTGCTGCAAGTGAGCGGCACTCTTCCTCTTTCACGCCAACGATAAACACGCTGTCCTGCGCTCCCCAAAGGCGCGCCGTCGCCGCCGCAATTCCGGACGACCCAGTCACCAGGAGAACTTCGCTCACGCGGCCTCTATTCAAAAAGGTGTTTGAGGCTCTTGCGATAGGCCTCGTAGAAAGCTTCCAGTTGCTCAGCGGCGCTGACATTTCCCACGAACTGGTGGCTGGGCAACAAAACCGGCTTGACGCCGCGCGCCAGTAGCGCTTCCGCGGTAGCGCAGCGAATCATGTTGATGATGGTTGCTCCGGTGATTGTGGAAACTGGCCCGGTCCGCCATTCCAAACCCTCCAACTCGATAAGGCAGTCGCCCGGCGGACACTGATTGTCGATGATGAGATCGGCGCAGTCGATCAGCTTCTTCCCCGAAGAATGGGCAGGCTTCGCTTGCTCGCAATGCGCTTTGGAGACGATAGCGATGACCGGCAATCCTCGCTTCTGCGCCCCCGCGGCCATTTCGACAACTACAGGGCGGATGCCGCTGGTGGAAATTACGATGAAGGCGTCATTCGATCCGAAATGGAAGCTTTGCAGAATTTTCTCTGCGTACCCTTCATAGTTCTCGAGGTAAAGCGGGGCGCGCAGGCCGTTGGCGCCGACAATCGATGCGTGGTTCGACAGCGCCAGCTCGACCAGAGCCACGAAGCCTGCGTAGCAACCCTGCCGGGGAGTCATTTCTTCGCACATCATGCGGGAGTGGCCGTTGCCAAAGAGAAAAACCAGGCCGCCACGTGCGATTCGCTCGGCGCACAACTCCGCTGCATTTTGAATGACATCAGCCTGCGTGCGCCGCAGATTCTCGAGCAATACCATCGCCTGGTCAAAGAAGGCCAAGCTCGCCCGCTTCGAACCTACGACGCGATCAAGGACCTTGTCTGGCACGGATGAGGTTTGACTCCTGTCGCCTCGCGAGAGCTTGCTGAGGATCGACGTGAGTATAATTCAGAATCATTGTGAGCGAAACTCAAACGCCTCAAGCCGAAGCAGTCGCGATCGGCGTCGACATCGGAGCAACCGCGATGAAGGCTGCCCTGGTCGGATTGAACGGAGATCTGCTGGCAAGCTTCAAAGAAGATTCGCCGCGCTCGGCTTCGTCGCTTCGGGATTTTGTCCACTCTGCGCGCCAGAGCGCCACGGTTCCAGTGCTAGGCATCGGGATCGGCTGCAAGGGAGTTATTGATGCCACTACCACGCGCGTGAACCGGCTGCCCGGTGACCTGAATTTTCTGGAAGGATGTTTGCTGCGCGAACTTGTCAGTGTAGATGGCCTGCCAATCTGTGCCGACAACGATGCGCGCGCGGCCCTGGTCGGCGAGGTGCTGTGGGGCGCGGCTCGGGGACGGCGCAACGTGCTTTTGCTCACCTTGGGAACCGGCGTTGGGGCTGCCGCGCTGGTCGATGGCGTAATCGTACGCGGCGCCTCGGGAGCGGCGTGCCACCTGGGTCATGTCACGATCGACATCCGCGGCGGGCTTTGCATTTGCGGCAACTACGGATGCGTGGAAACTTGCTTCTCGTCGCGCGCGATTGAGTCCGCATATTTTGCCCACATTCATCGGGCGTCCCCAACCCGATTGTCAGTTGACGATGCCGGACGGATTCCGACCACCGAGGCTATCTTTCAGGCGGCTGCAGAAGGCGACCCCAGCGCGCGTCGTGTGTTGGATCTGGCTTTCGAATCTCTCACTGCCGCGCTGGTCAGCTTCCTGCACGTATTTGATCCCGAAGTCCTCATCCTCGGCGGCAACATCGCCGCGGCCGGGCCGCAGCTGCTTGCCCCGGTGCAGGAAGAGGTCGCGCGCCGCACCAGTGTTCTGCTGGGCAGGAAGGTCCCAATCATTCTTCAACCGACGGGCGGATACGGGGGAGTTGCCGGGGCTGCGGGGCTGGTCTTTCTACAACAGGGATTGCTGACAATTTGAAACTGCATCCATCACTGCGACATACGAACAACTAGATGAACCCAACCGACTCGCAGGAATCCGTCCGCGCAAAAGATGGATCGGCGCGATACTTGTACTTGCCCGCTGCCGTTGCTGCGATCGGCGGGCTGTTGTTCGGCTTCGATACGGCAGTCATCAATGGTGCCATCGTTTTCTTGAAGCGCCAGTTTGCGCTGACCGATTCGCAAACCGAAATCGGCGCCAGCAGTCTGCTTCTGGGATGCGTTCTCGGAGCCAGCCTGGCGGCCTTCACCAGCGACCGTTTCGGCAGGAAGAAGTCGTTGCTGGCAGCGGCGGCGCTATTTACGGCTTCGTCGATTGGAGCCGCACTTCCCCGCAATATCACCGAGTTTGTGGTCGCGCGCCTGGTGGGCGGTCTCGCCATCGGGCTGGCGTCTACGCTTTCTCCGCTCTATATCGCGGAAATCTCTCCGGCTCGCATTCGTGGGTTGTTGGTCAGTGTCAACCAGTTGGCTATCGTGACCGGAATTCTGCTGTCTTACAGCGTGAATTACGGCCTCACCGCAGCCGGTCCGGCGAACTGGCGATGGATGTTCGCTTCGGCGGCGGTTCCCTCGGTTTTTTTCTTCGTGACGCTACTCTCTGTTCCTGAGAGCCCGCGCTGGCTCGTACAAAAAGGCCGGCAAACCGAAGCTGAACATATCCTCTCCCGCATCAAAGGCCGCGACGCTGCGCAAGCCGAAATCCTCTCGATCCAGTCGGCAGTTGCCGAGGAGAGCGGGAACATCTTCGATCCGGCGTTTCGAAAGCCGCTCGTCGTTGCCGTGCTGATCGGGCTGTTCAGCCAGTTCACCGGGATCAACACCATTATTTATTACGGCTCATTAGTTTTTCTGGAGCATGTGCCCAACCAGACCGCCAGCACCGCGCTGTTGGCCAATGTCATGATCGGTGTCATCAATTTCGTGGCCACAATTCTCGGGATGTACCTGATCGACCGCGTTGGCCGTAAGCCATTGATGACGTCTGCATTCGCGGGCATGGGGGCTTCGCTGGTGGCGGTGTCTGCCTCGATTTATTTCCATGCCCCACCCCTGGCGATTTTGCTCTTCGTTCTGGTCTACGTGGCTTGCTTCGCGGTCGGCATCGGCACAGGAACGTGGGTGTTGATGTCGGAAATCTGTCCGACCCGAATACGGGGACGCGCCATGGCGATTGCAACTTTATTCCTGTGGTGCGGGACCTTGATCGTGACTCTTACTTTTCTTTCGCTGGTTCGAGTGCTGACGGCGCCAGGGGCATTCCTGCTTTATGCGGTCATCTGCGTTGCGGCGGTCCTGTTTGTGAGGCTGGCAGTTCCTGAAACCAAAGGACGCAGCCTGGAGGACATCGAAAGCTGGTGGCTGGCCGGCGCAGAGCGGATGTAGCAGAAAATACTTCAAGCGACTTCCTTGCGAATAATTCATTCCGCATTACTTTGCGCCGGAGGCGGTTGGACGTTCCTCGGGAAGCGATGGTAAGCTTTCGGCCTGAAGTTTTTGCAAGCGAGTCGCGCGCCGGATTTCGAAGAACGAAATTCCCCGCACGTCATCAGGACGACATCCGATGGACCCTAATCCAATGAGTGCGCCGCAAGCGGTCGCTGGCTTGCCGCAGCCGGTAGCCGCGCCGCTGACCCGCGCTGCGATTTTTCTGGTCGCGACACTCAACCCGGGCGATGACAATCGCGCCACCATGCGCTCGTTCTGCGCAGACATTGCGGCGCTGGTGCGGGCGGTGGAATTCCGTGATCTCGAAGCCGGCCTTTCGTGCGTCATGGGGTTTGGGTCCGAGGCATGGGATCGCATCTTTGGGACGCCACGGCCGGCAGAACTGCACCCGTTCCGCGAGATTCGAGCCGGAGCGCGCCACGCGGTTTCCACGCCGGGCGATTTGCTCTTCCACATCCGCGCCAAGCGGATGGACCTTTGTTTCGAGCTCGCCACTCAGTTTATGGCGCGAGTCGGAAAGGCCGTTTCATCGGTAGATGAAGTGCATGGCTTCCGGTACTTCGACGACCGCGATCTCATCGGCTTCGTCGACGGGACGGAAAATCCCAGGGGCGCGGCAGCGGTTGATGCCGTGCTCGTCGGCGACGAGGACGCTGCGTTCGCTGGAGGCAGCTACGTCATCGTGCAGAAATATCTCCATGATCTTGATGCCTGGAATGCACTGCCCACCGAGGCGCAGGAACGCATCATCGGCCGAACCAAGCTGGCGGACATCGAATTGGACGATTCCGTAAAGCCAACTTCAGCCCACAACGCGCTCACGACGATCGTCGAGAACGGGAAAGAGATTAAGATCCTGCGCGACAACATGCCATTCGGCCGAGCCGGACACGGTGAATTTGGCACCTATTTCATTGGCTACAGCCGTTCCCCACGCACCATCGAGCAAATGCTCGACAACATGTTCATCGGCCGGCCGCCTGGCAACTACGACCGACTGCTCGATTTCAGCCGCGCCGTCACCGGAAACTTGTTCTTCGTGCCCTCGGCGACGTTTCTGGAGAACGTGACTGAAGGCGAGCCTTCGGTCGCATCAGCGCCGGCCGATCCCCCTTCCTCTATCCCATCGGCGCGTGAGGGCTCGCTCAGTATCGGTTCCCTCAAAGGAGACATACGACATGAATAACCTGCATCGCGAACTTGCCCCCATTTCCGATTCAGCCTGGGCTCAGATCGAAGCGGAAACATCGCGCACCCTCAAACGTTACCTTGCCGGACGGCGCGTCGTGGATGTCAAGGGGCCGGACGGCACCGGTCTTTCTGCTGTCGGTACTGGTCACCTGCGAACGATCGCGGCTCCAGGGAAAGGCATCGTCGCGAGACAGCGCGAGGTGAAGGCGCTGGTCGAGCTGCGTGTTCCATTCGAACTGGATCGCCAGACGATCGACGACGTCGATCGCGGCGCCAACGATTCCGACTGGCAACCGGCGAAGGACGCCGCGCGAGAAATCGCCTTTGCCGAGGACGGCGCCGTATTCGAGGGTTATTCCGCCGCCGGCATTGGAGGCATCCGCCAGGGAACCAGCAATCCGATCATGACGCTCCCCGCCGACGTGCGCCAGTACCCGGAAGCCATCGCCCAAGGATTGAGCCGGCTGCGCCTCGTCGGTGTAAACGGCCCCTACTCAGTACTGCTGGGTGCCGACGCTTACACCGCGCTCGCCGAAACCAGCGACCACGGATATCCAGTGCTGGAGCACGTCAAGCGGTTGGTCAACGATCAAATTATTTGGGCGCCTGCAATTGCCGGCGCTTTCGTGCTGACCACTCGAGGCGGCGATTTCGAGCTGCACGTCGGACAGGATGTCTCTATCGGCTATCTCAGCCACACCGATGCCGTTGTCCGCTTGTATCTGCAGGAGACATTCACTTTCCTTCTGCTCACCACCGAGGCCGCGGTTGCACTGGTTCCTCCCAAGAAAGTGAAGACCACCTGACGCGAGATTAAGACAAGCGAGCTTCGCTATTCTATTGGTCGCCGCGTTGGCGAAAACTTCGGACGCCGACGTGACGAGTACGGTTCTGCGAGCAAAGCAACCCGTCATGGACGGGCTTCGGTCTCCGGTCATAGTCACCCCAACTACGCTCTTTCAAGGGTTAGAATGACGACATGCCGTCGTCCCAGCTCCGTCGAATCGCCCGCGCCTACCTCATGTCGATTGCCTTTTGGTACGGGCTTTCGCTGCTTATGGGCCTGCAGTATAGACCACTCAATCGGCACAATTTTTGGTCGTCGTTCCTCGACCTGCTGGTTCAGGCGGGGGCGCGCGCTTTTGCGTTCGCCCTGTGGACGCCGCCTATTTTTTATCTGGTGGGAAAGTATCTCAGGTTTTCGAGAAATCGTTTCCGTTATGTATTGCTCTGGGGTCTTGGGGCGGCGCCTTTTGTACTACTTTACTCCGCAATACTGCTGCTATTGATTCCTCCTTACGATGACCTGCTGCAGAAACAAGTTTCACGGTCTATCCCCTCGTGGCTTGAAATCGTTCGAACCGGATTTGCCGACGAGGCATTCGTCTACCTCGCAATCGTTGTGGCCGCCCACGCTTATGAATACTTAAAACGCGTGCGAAGACAGGAGGCGGAGAGATATCAATATCAGCAGGCGCTTGCAGCCAGTGAACTGCAGGCGCTCAAGATGCAACTTCATCCCCACTTTCTGTTCAATACCCTACATGGAATTGCGACTCTCATTGATGGTGACGGCAAGACTGCCAAGGCCATGATCATTAAGCTGTCAAGTCTATTGCGCACAGCGCTGGACCGAGACAGCTCGGATCTGATTCCGCTCGAGGATGAATTAAGGTTTGTGCGGGAATACCTCGATCTCGAAAAGATGCGCTTCGGAAACCGGCTGAGGATCGAGTGGCTCGTCACCCCCGAGACCTGCCACTGGCTGGTTCCCCAGATGATCCTTCAGCCCCTGGTGGAGAATGCCATTCGACATGGCGTTGCCTCGTCGCGCGAAGGAGGGTGGGTTGAAGTGGCGACGAGTGCAACCAATGGCGTACTCACCATCCGTGTGCGCAACAGTGTTGGCGTCAAGCCGTCCAACGGAACGGGTCTCGGATTGCGGAACGTTGAGGCCCGTCTGAAGTATCTGTATTCGGGCGACGCGAGTTTGGCTTTTACGATCGCTGAGGACCTCACCGCGACCGCGAGTCTGGCGTTGCCGGTCTTGAATTCGCGCTCTGCCAGCGCCCGGCCGAGCCGCGTCCCGACTGTCCTCGAGGGGGAGGACCCGTTATGCGCGTTCTCATCGTCGACGACGAACCCTTAGCCCGCACTGCCCTGGCGCAGATTTTGGCGGCCCGGCCCGATATCGAGCATTTCGATTCGGCTGGCGACGCGATCGAAGCTCAGGAACGGCTATCGAAGAACAGCTATGACGTGATGCTGCTCGACATCAGTATGCCGGAGCTATCGGGTCTTGATCTATTGGGTCGCCTGCAGCAAAACGGACGACCGTTGCCTTCTGTCGTTCTGGTCACTGCTCACGCCCAACATGCCCTGGCAGCGTTCGAAAAGCATGCCGTGGACTACGTCCTGAAGCCCTTTTCGAGTGAACGCGTAAACCAGGCGCTGGAGTTTGCCTTTCGAAGAACGGCAAGTGAACGGGCGGCACGATTTGTCGAGTTGATGCCCCATCTGCCAGCGCTGCAGCGGAACTCCTCCAAGATCGGCATCAAGAGCAATGGAAGGATTCTGTTCATCGATCCTCATGATCTGGTGGTGGTGCAGGCGGAGGGCAACTACGTATTGCTCCAGCGGGAGACAGGTTCATATCTGCTGCGAGAATCGATTTCGACGATCGCCGACAAGCTCAAACCATATGGATTTGTTCGCATTCATCGGTCGGTGCTGGTGAATGCCTCTTTTGTGCAAGAGATTCGCCCGTGCTCCACGGGAGAGTATGAGCTTCGCGTGAAGGGCGGAAAGGAATACACGGTCACGCGCACCTACAAGAAGAATCTCAAGGCGCTCGCAGAATTCTGCATCGGCACTCGAACCTTCCTCGACGACTGAGTGCGGTTCGAACGCTGCCGGAGAAGACCTCCGAAATCCGTGACCGGAGCCTTGAAGGGGCGCCGGCCCTTTCAAGGCTCCAAAGCCCGGCAGTTTTTCGGCAAACCACTTCCGGATCTACGGAGTGCGCAGGAAGCCGTGAAAGACACCGCGTGCGTCAATGTCGTATCCGGTGATCGCACCCTCTGCATTGTTGAGCAGCGGAAACGTGCCTTGGCCGGCGCCTGTGCCTGCGCCCGGGGCGTCGAACTTAGTGATTTCCTCGTGGCGCTCGAGCAAGAAGCCATGGTCCGCGCCGCTACTGTCAATGTAACTTCCCGTGATCGCTCCCTCAAAATTAAGTCCTTCAGGCACCGTGCCTTGGCCGGGGCCAGTGCCCGCGCCGGGAACGTCGAAGGTAGTGATGGTACCGTCCGAAGCTCTCACGAATCCGTGAAGCACATTGCTTGAGTCAACGAACACTCCTGGAATCGTTCCCCCTGGGTTAAGGCCATCGGTGTCGGTGCCCTGGCCGGCGCCAGTGCCTGCACCTGGGGCGTCGAAGGTGGTGATGGCGCCGTCCGGAGTGCGCACATAGCCGTGCAGTGTGTTATTCGAGTCAATATAAGCCCCGGTCACTGCTCCCTCGGGGTTGAGACCAATCCCTGATGACGTACCGGTGCCTTGGCCGGCGCCAGTGCCGGCGCCTTGCACATCGTAAGTAGTGAAGGTGCCGTCCTTCGCCCGCAGGTACGCGTGAGCCACACCGTTTGAATCGAAGTCGTAGCCCGCGATCGTCCCTGCCGGGTTGATGTTCAAGGCGAGGGTACCTTGGCCAGAGCCCGTGCCCGAGCCGGGAGCATCGAAGGTGGTGAAGTGGCCTCGGCAATTACGCACGTAGCCGTGCATCACGCCGCTCGCGTCAATGGAATATCCCGTGATTGCGCCTGCGGGGTCGAGGCTGTAGGCGAACGTACCCTGGCCTGAGGCTGTACCTGCGCCGGGAGCTTTGAAGGTGACGAAGTCGCCGTTTCTGCCGCGCAGGAACCCGTGCGCCACACCAGCCGCATCGACGTAGTACCCATAAGTCGTCCTCGCCAGGTTGATGCCCTCGGCAAGGGTGCCTTGGCCGGCGCCTCTGCCTGCGCCCGGGGCCTCGAAGGTGATGCTGGTCTGAGCGCTCGCCAAACCAGAAGCCAGAAGTACTATACCCACCATTTTCCAAACCTGTTGTCGGTTCATAGCATTCTTTCTCCTCTCTTCCCAAACTTCGTCGTTGTTGATTTCGTGTTTCCTCGCAATCTCGGTAATCTGAGATTCGGTACGCCATCGCAGACGGTTTTCCCCACCGAGCCTTATGCATGAGTTCTGCCATCCACCATCACGCGACCCGCGAATTCCAGGCAGATTTACGAAAGAGAAGAAATCGGGGCTGACTCTACAATGGCGAGCAACAGGTTTACGTGGTTCAAAACTCGGGAGCGAATGAGCGATGGGTCACGCGCCGACAAAATGGTGCGCTCATCTATGAGAAACCAAATTCCGAATGAAAAGTCTTCCTAAAACCGTACCCTCGGGCATTTGACCTCTCGCGGGCCGATCAAACCAACTTGCAAGCTGGGGCAAAACCCTTAGCGGCGAAGAAGATTTGAAAGGCATGGCTTCCAGCCATGCCGTAAGTCCTTCAGACGATGTAGCGGCCCGGCTCACAGGACGAAGCGAAGCTGGCTCCTCAGGTTATAATTCGCTCAACTCATGGCCTTATCACCCGGCAGCAAACTTGGACCCTACGAAATCCTAGCCTTGATTGGCGCGGGCGGGATGGGAGAGGTTTATCGGGCGCGGGACTCGCGTCTGGGTCGCGAGGTCGCGCTCAAAGTCTTGCCGGCAGCCTTTGCGGCCGACGCCGAACGCCTGCGGCGTTTTGAACAGGAAGCCCGAGCGGTTGCGGCGCTCAATCACCCCAACATTTTGGCGGTTCACGACATCGGACAGCACGACGGCACTCCATTTCTTGTATCGGAGTTGCTCGAAGGCGAGAGTCTTCGCCAGGTGTTGTTGCGTGGCGTACCGCCGCACCGCAAAGCCATCGACTACGCGGTGCAGATCGCGCACGGCCTGGCAGCGGCGCATGGAAAAGACATCGCCCACCGCGATCTGAAGCCCGACAATATTTTCATAACGCGGGAAGGCCGGGTGAAGCTCCTGGACTTCGGTCTGGCGAAGACGGTGCCGAGACAACTTTCCCATGGACTAGACGCTGGCACGGCGACCATGACGGAGGCCGCTGCAGTAACCGAAGTGGGAACTGTGCTGGGGACGGCAGGCTACATGTCTCCAGAGCAGGTTCGCGGAGCCACGGTGGATTGCCGGACCGATATTTTCAGCTTCGGCGCGGTGCTGTATGAGATGCTGAGCGGCAAACGCGCGTTCAAGCGAGATACCGCGGCTGACACCATGGCGGCGATTTTGAACGATGATCCGCCGGAATTGCTGGAGTCGGGACGACAGATTCCTCCGGCTCTCGACCGCATTGTGCGCCATTGCCTGGAAAAAGCTCCGGAGCAGCGGTTTCAATCGGCAAGAGATCTGGCCTTCGATTTGGAGTCGATCACGACTCTGACCGCCTCGGCGAACCTCAGCGCAGTCAGAATCAAGGAGCGCCGGATCTGGTGGTATGCGGCAGGCGTAGCGCTGCTGCTGGCGATGGCCGCGGTTGCCGGCTGGAAAATATCGGGGGCGCTTAAGCCGGAGATGGGTTCCCAGTTTCACCAGGTTACCTATCGGCGAGGTGCTCTCGGGAATGCGCGGTTCACGCCTGACGGGCAAAACATTATCTACACGGCGGCTTGGGAAGGTTCGGAACCCGAACTCTATACCGTGGCGGCAAACTCGATTGGTGGACACGCGCTCGGGATTCGGAACGCCCGGCTACTGGCGGTCTCCAAGCGCGGCGAAATTGCGGTCGCGCTTGCTCCCACTGTGCTGACCAATCTCCTCGCGCCCGGCACGCTGGCCCGGACCACGGATGCCACCAACGCTCCCAAGCCGGAGATCGAAAACATTCAAGCGGCGGACTTCACGCCGGACGGCTCGGCGCTCGCCATTGTGCGCTACATGCCGGCCGATCAAATGTGCCAACTGGAATACCCGATCGGGAAGGTGCTTTACCGCGAACAGTTAGTGGATAATCTTCGTTTTTCAGCGGACGGTCGCTATCTAGCTTTCATCGGCCACGATAACCCCTCGGATGACCGGGGCACGGCGATAATCCTGCGCTCGACAGGAGAGAAGGTTGCTGCCAGCCCGCTTTACGAGAGCGCCCAAGGTCTCGCCTGGAGCGCCTCGGGCGACGAGGTCTGGATCAGTTCTCCGCTGGAATCGGGGGAGATTCATGCCCTGAAAGTATCGGGAAAAATTCGGGAGCCTTTGGCTGTTCCCGGCCGCCTGCACTTGGAAGATATATCCGTCCGCGGCCAGCTTCTTGTGGAACAGGGGATCGCACGCCGCGGAATCGTTCTCTCCAGCAGCAATGGGCATTCGGAACGCGATCTCTCCTGGCTGGATTTTGGTTACCTGCGCGACATCAGCCGCGACGGCAAGACGATCCTCTTCGAGGAGGAAGGCAGCGAGTCACAGAACTACCAGATATTTGTGCGCGATGTGGATGGCTCGCCCGCAGTTCCGATCGGCGAAGGATACGGTCTGGCAATCTCGCGCGACAAACATTGGGCGCTGGGGGAAAAACTGACCGAACCGAATGACGAAATCTGGCTGTTGCCTGTCGGGCCGGGCGAGGCACGCCGCATGACCCCCGCGAATCTTTCACCGTTCGTCGCAGCCAGCTTTCTATCCGATAGCAAACGGATCGTCTACGTTGCAGCTGAGGATGGCCATCGTCCTAGAACCTGGCTTCAGGATATCGACAGCAGCAATCCTCGTCCCATCACCCCTGAGGGTACTACTGGTTTTGTGGTGTCGCCAGACGATCAATGGTTAATTACAGGCAAAAGGATCATGGCTGGCGTATTTCGAAATGCCACGCTTTCACCCATCGGCAGCGGAGACACGGAGGACGTTCGCGGCCTCAAACCGAATGAGATCGTTCTGGGATGGACGAACGATAATCAGCTCTACGTTGCGACGGTGGCCAATGGCCTCACCTCTTTGCATATCGACAAACTAAACCCGCATACCGGAGCGCGAACCGCATGGCGCGATCTCGCCATGCCTCCGATTGGAGGCATCATCCCAGATCCTCCAATCATCACACCCGACGGTGACACCTATGGCTATGACTATAGCCTGCGGCTTTCGGACCTTTACACGGTGAGCGGCGTGCGCTGAGGTGTTCACCTCAATCAACTCAGCGGGCAAAACGGATTCCCCAATTCGCTCACTCTGCTGCAGGAACCCATGCCACCGCCTGGCGCTTTCGTGCGATTTCCGCGTGGACCTGAAATCAGAAATGAATCCACTTCTGCTCAATCCGATAAACCCATTGCCGCAGCACGGCGCACTCCAGGTCAAAAGTGATACGATTTTCTTGTTGGGGAACTTATGCCCAATTCGATGAAAGACCGCTTGACTCAGCCGCTGGTACGCGAGAACGGTTCGCATCGTCCCGCTACGTGGGATGAAGCCCTGGACCGGGTCGCAGCGGCGTTTCGCAAATCGATCGCGAAGAGCGATCCGCGGAACTTCGGCATGTTCAGCTGCTCCAAAACGACCAACGAACTAAATTACGCCGCGCAAAAATTCGTCCGCAGCGTGATAGGCACGAACAACATCGATAGCTGCAACCGGACTTGACATGCCCCTAGCGTCGCCGGTCTGGCGGCCGTATTCGGAGCAGGCGGGGGGACCAGTTCGTATCGCGAAATCGAAGACACTAACGTTATCCTGCTCTGGGGATCGAACGCCCGGGAAACGCATCCGATTTTCTTTCACCATCTGCTAAAAGGCATTCGCAACGGTGCTGAGCTTTATGTAATAGACCCGCGGCGCACCAGTTCAGCGCGTTGGGCCAAGCTGTGGCTTGGATTGGACGTGGGTTCCGACATTTCCCTCGCCAACGCAATGGGCCACGAAATTATCGCCGCCGGTCTGGCCAACGAAAAATTCATCCAACACGCCACCAGCGGATTTGAAGCTTATAAAGCGCACGTTGAGAAATATACGCTCGAGCGGGCGGAGCGTGAGACCGGCGTGCCGGCTGACTCCATCCGAAAGATGGCCCATGCTTACGCCAGCGCGCCGCGCGCCCAACTTTGCTGGACTTTGGGTATCACCGAGCATCACAACGCGGTGGATAACGTAGTTGCTCTCATCAACCTTGCGCTGCTCACCGGCCACGTGGGCCGCTACGGCAGTGGCGTGAATCCCCTCCGCGGACAGAACAATGTGCAAGGCGGCGGCGACATGGGCGCCATTCCCGACCGCCTCACAGGATTCCAGCATGTTGAGAACGACCAATTGCGCGCAAAGTTCGAGAAAGCCTGGGGTGTGAAAATTCAACCCAAACGCGGTTGGCACCTGAGCGACATGTTTGCGGCCATGGATTACGACCACGATCACGCTGACGGCCGCCTCACCACCCTGTACGTGCTGGGCGAGAATCCCGCCGACTCTGAAGCCGACCGGCATCAAGCGCTGAATCGGCTGGGCGGGCTGGAATTCTTGCTCGTCCAGGACCTTTTCTACACCAAGACCGCCGAACTTGCTGACGTCGTGTTGCCAGCCGCCGCTGGCGCTCTTGAAAGCGAAGGCACCGTGACCTCCAGCGAGCGCCGCGTGCAGCGCGTCCGCCGCACTGTGCCGCCTCCTACCGGAGTTCGTGACGATCTTGAAATCATTTTCGATCTGGCTCACCGCCTTGGGCATGACTGGGGCGCGCCGAATCCCGAAGCCATCTGGAATGAGTTGCGCACCTTGAGCCCCATGCACGCCGGCATGAGTTACCGTCGCCTGGAAGAAATGGGTGGCATTCAGTGGCCGTGTTATGACGAGTCGCACCCCGGAGAAATGTTTCTTCACGGCCGGCTGTGGAGCGAACCGCTGATTGGCCCCCGCGCTCCCTTTAAGCTGGTGGAATTCGAGCCGCCGGTAGACCAGTTGGACGACCAATATCCCATTCGCTTGACCACCGGCCGTCATCTCGACGATTACAATACCGGCGTGCAAAGCAGAAGGTATGCATCGCCGCTACGGGGCGAAGCAACCCTGGATGTTTCCGTGGAAGACGGCCAGTTATACAGGTTGCGGGAGGGTGAATCGGTTCGCGTCACGTCGAGGCGCGGCTCGCTCATCGCACCCGTGCGCTTTGATTCGGGGTTGCGTCCGGGCCTCGCGTTTTTGTCAGTCCACGCTCACGATCAGGTGTCGACAAACGACCTCACGATTGACGCTGTAGACCCCAAGTCAGGCACGTCAGAGTTCAAAGCGACCGCCATCCGTATGGAAAAAATATAAGAGCACTTTATTGGATATTCATCTCACCAACGCGCAAGCGACCGAAGAAGAGCGCGCTGCCGTTGACTCCGATCTTGATGCGCCCGAATCGAACTGGCCGAGCGGCCAGGGGCAAAGCTCCGACACGCGCACAATTTTCGATGGCGACGTGCATGGCAAGCGGCATCGACTTCTACCGGTGCTCCATGCGATTCAGAATCGCATCGGCTGGATTAGCCCCGGCGCTCTTAACTATGTTGCCTCGCGGTTGGATGTTGCCCCGGCGGAAATCTACGGCGTGGCGTCTTTCTACGGAATGTTTTCCCTCCAGCCTCGTCCTCCGGTGGTAGCTCACGTTTGTGACGATATTGCCTGCGCGACGCGTGGATCCGATAAGCTTTGCGCCGAACTCGAAACCACACTTGGGCCCGCGGGTTCCCCTTGCTCCGAAGGAAGCGCGATCTGGCTTCGAAGCCAGTGCCTCGGTCTGTGCGAGCGCGCTCCCGCAGCGCTCATCAGCACGGCCGGAGAAAAACATCGTGAACGAGTGTTAGCGCCCGCATCGGCGAAAACTGTCCAGAGTTTGATAGACGACGCTGTCCGGGGTTACCTGCCCGTCGAGCCCGACGTGTTGAACGTTCAGACCAGCGTGCCGCAGTCGGTCCAGACTCAAGCCGGCCTCAATGGTGAATCTTTGAGGCTTCTCCATCGCATTACCCAGGGTGGCGCGCCGACCCTGGAAGCCTACCAAAGTCTGGGTGGCTATGAAGGTCTGCGCAAAGCCTTGAAGCTCGGCCCTGAAGCCACACTGCGGGAGTTGTCCGCTGCGAAACTACTGGGGCGGGGCGGCGCGGCGTTCCCCACCGCGAAGAAATGGGAGGCGCTTTTCCGGCAGAGACATCGGTTGGAGGAAGGCGGACGCGCGCACTACGTTATTTGCAATGCCGACGAATCCGAGCCTGGGACTTTTAAGGACCGCGTCCTGATGGAAGGCGATCCCTTCGCCATTCTTGAGGGGATGACGATTGCCGCTTTCGTCGCTGGCGCGCGACAAGGCTATATCTACCTGCGCGGCGAATATCCGCTGGCTGCCGAGCGCATGCAGAAGGCCATCGAATCCGCCAATCAAAACGGGTTTCTCGGCGACAACATTCTGGCCAGCGGCCTGCAATTCGACATCGAAATTCGCCGCGGCGCCGGCGCGTATATCTGCGGTGAAGAGACCGCGCTCTTCAACTCAATCGAAGGCTATCGCGGCGAACCGCGTAACAAACCGCCGTTCCCTACACAGTCCGGACTCTTCCGCCAGCCCACTGTCGTTAATAATGTGGAAACGCTGGTCAACGTTCCTGGGATTATCCTGGATGGCGGCGCTGCTTACGCCGGAGTTGGCACAGAAAACTCCGCCGGCACTCGTCTCTTTTGCCTTTGCGGACACGTGGCGCGCCCGGGAGTGTACGAGATCGCCATGGGAACTACGCTGCGCCATGTCATTGAGCTCGCAGGAGGCCTTGCGGGCAGCGGC
The DNA here is from genome assembly GCA_049585795.1 of Terriglobales bacterium. Taxonomy (GTDB): domain Bacteria; phylum Acidobacteriota; class Terriglobia; order Terriglobales; family Acidobacteriaceae; genus JABDBE01. Next base: position 25,891 of record JBAVAQ010000005.1, read on the forward strand.
AAATTACAGGCGGTGCTTCTCGGTGGCGCGGCTGGAACTTTCGTTGGGCCTCACGAACTGGATACTCCTCTCAGCTTTGAAGGCACACGCGCCATCGGAGCCACGCTCGGTTCCGGAGTCGTCATGCTTTTTGACGATACAGTCGATCTTCGCCAAATCCTGCTGCGGATCGCTAAGTTTTTTCGTCATGAAACTTGCGGCCAGTGCGTTCCTTGCCGCATCGGTGTGGTGCGCCAGGAAGAAGCACTACAGCGCCTTGTGCAAACCAAGCCGCTGGGCTCCGCGGCGCAGGAACTTGCTCTTTTACGCGAAATGGGCCAAGCCATGCGCGACGCCTCAATTTGTGGACTAGGCCAAACCGCGTCCAGTGCGCTGGAGTCCGCGATGCAGCGATGGAGCCTGTTCTCGTGAGCCAACCCGTAACAGACATTTCGCAACCCCTCGATGCGCCCCAGCTCACGGTTCCCGTACCGCGCGGCCCTGTACCGCAGCCGCCACCGGAACCCGGATGCCGATTCATCGAAATCAAAATTGATGGCAGACCTGTTTCGGTTGCCGAAGGTTCCACCATTCTGGACGCTGCAAAGAAACTCGGCATCGAAACGCCCACGCTTTGTTTTCTGGAGAGCCTCACCCCGGTGAACGTCTGCCGGGTCTGTGTGGTGGAATTGGAAGGCTCGCGCACGCTGGTACCGGCCTGCTCGCGGAAGGTGGAACCAAATATGTCCATCAAAACGGATTCCGAGCGCGTCCGCTTGAGCCGCCGACTGGTGTTGGAATTTCTGGCTTCATCCGTAGACTTTTCCACTGCGCCCTCGATGCAAGCGTACATGGATCAATATGACGCTCATCCTGAGCGTTTCGGCCCAACCTGCGCTACCGTCGCCCAGCCGGTAAAAATTGACAACGAGCTTTACATCCGCGATTACTCCAAATGTGTACTCTGCTACAAGTGTGTGGAAGCCTGCGGCGTGGATGCGCAGAACACTTTTGCGATTGCGGTGGCAGGTCGTGGCTTCTCCGCCCGCATCGCGACCGAATTCGATGTCTCCCTGCCCGACTCCGCCTGCGTGTATTGTGGCAATTGCGTCGGCGTTTGCCCGACAGGCGCGCTGATGTTCAAGAGTGAATACGATATGCGCCAGTCCGGCGCATGGGACGAAAGCCGCCAGACTCAGACCGATACCATCTGTCCTTATTGCGGCGTAGGCTGCGACCTCACCGTGCTCCAGCAGGATGGCCAGATTGTGCGCGTGACCTCACCGAGTGACCACAGCGTGACTCACGGCAATCTCTGCATCAAAGGACGATTCGGTTGGCAGTTCGTGCAGATTCGACCAGCCGGCACGGCGGGAAAATAGCCAAGAAAACAGAGGGGCACGATGGCAGGGGACGCTCGCGGCCCGTAGCAACCGCCGTGGGTCAGCGCGCTCTTAGTTGATACTTCCAAGCTCTGACAGATTCGCTTGATCCATGGAGTAGCTGGAAATGAAAAAGGACGGGCTGTCTAGCCCGTCCTATGGTGATCCCATCGTCCTTACAGTTCGAAGTGAAAAACATCCACGACTTGGAAGTTCACCCGGTTCACCAGGACCACGTGTCCGCCAATGAACACATGCGCACAGTCAGGTGGTGGCGGAGGTAACTGCCGTTCGAGGTCCGGGGGGCATGGAAACATTCTGCCCCGCAACTCCACCGGAAGTATCCCGTGTACCACCAGCCGTCTTTCTAATTCGGGCGGCAAGCGGTCACGATCCCTCAAGCCGGGGGGCAGGTGATCATGATGCGCTGCATACCAGCCGTGCATCGTGTCGCGGTCGTGGTCGCCATAAAAATGATCTCTGTCATGACTTTCGCGGGCTTCCTCTCGGTCGCGGCCACGATCGTGGTCACGTCCATCCTCCTGGGCCAAAGCAAAATTGCAGCCGAATGCGAATACGGCCGCAATGAACACTGCTAAGCAAGTCTTCAATCGCATAAATTCCTCCCCCAAAGTTGCAAGCGCGGATGAACCAGCCTAGCCGGGCCCACAACGCTGGACAAGGTACAAGAGGACGTGTACTCCTGCTGTTCGGCACTCGCGTCATTGACCGTCGTGAGTGCGATGGCGAGACTCAACCCGCAACCAGTTTTCCCAGCTTAGGCAGTGCTGGCCAGCGCGGGGCGCTACTCACTCGTGAAGTAGTCCACGGTGACTGGGTTTTCGAATAACGAATAGTCCCGGGTCACTACAGTGATTCCGCTGTCGGTGACGAAGTAGCGTTGCCGGTCGGCCTCGGGATCGTAGCCGATGGTCGTGCCTTCGGGAATATGCACGTCGCGGTCGATGATGGCCTTGCGAACACGGCAATGGCGGCCCACATTCACATGCGAAAACAGGATACTGTCGTCGATTTCGCTGTAGGAATTGATGCGCACATCCGGGGAGAGCACGCTGTTCTTCACCGTGCTCCCGGAAACGATGCAGCCGGCCGAGACAATAGAATCGAGCGCAGTTCCAGTGCGACCGGCTTCGGCGAACACGAACTTGGCCGGCGGGTACTGCCGCTGGTGCGTACGGATGGGCCACTCCGCGTCATACAGATTGAACACTGGCGAGACCGAGACGATATCCATGTTGGCTTCGTAGAAGGCCTCGAGGGTTCCCACGTCACGCCAGTAGAGCGCTTCCTTCTTGTTCTCGTCGACGAAGTCGAAGGAGTACACCCGGTATTCGTCCGCCATCTTGGGCAGAATGTCCTTGCCGAAATCGTGACTGGAATCGGGATCTTCAGCATCCTTGAGCAGCGCGGGAATCAGCACATCCGTATTGAAGAGATAAATGCCCATCGAGGCGGAGACTTTCTCCGGATTGTAGGGTGACCGCAATTGGGTTTGCTTCGGCTTCTCCTCGAAGCCGGTCACACGATGATCGCGGTCGATGTCCACCACGCCGAAGCGCGCAACCTCCGCCGGATCGATCTGAATGGTCGCCAGGGTAACGTCAGCGCCGGAGTCGATATGCTGCTTCAGCATGCGCCCATAGTTCATCTTGTAAATGTGATCGCCAGAGAGAATAAGCACATGCTGCGGCTGCTCCGAGCCAATGGAATAAATGTTCTGGTAAACCGCATCGGCTGTGCCCTGGTACCACTCCTCGCTGACCCTTTTCATGGGCGGGAGCACTTCGATGAACTCGCCGACTTCGCGTCCCAGAATGTTCCAGCCTTCGCGCACGTGCCGGTTGAGCGACAGCGCCTTATATTGCGTGAGAATGTAAACCCGTCGCAGATCGGAGTTGAGGCAATTCGAGAGAGTGATGTCGATGATGCGATAAATGCCGCCGAAGGTTACAGCCGGTTTGGCACGATCGCGGGTGAGAGGATAAAGACGCTCGCCTGCTCCTCCCGCTAATAAAACTCCGAGCGTGTCTTTAATGGGCATCGGCTTCGGCTTCCGCCTTTGGATGAAGCTTCCGGGTGTTGCGGATGCATCGTGGGTGGGTCGCGGCTAATGCGAATCGCACCCCGCACCGGGAAACGCTAAATACTAGCACAGTGGAAAAGTAGGATGGGTCGAGGGGTAAAGCTTTGCCTCTCAGTCAGTAGCAACAGTCCCCGCTTGGGTAACCTCAACGACAGGCAGATTAATACGTACCTGCGCACACTCGCTTTCCTTTTGTCCAATGCTGTATCGAAACTCAACTCTGTCATGAGTCACGCTCTGGCGCGTTCCAAACTTCCAAGTGTTGACAGTATCCAGAGCCCCTTTCTCGAGAATCGGAGGCCCAGATTTGGCTGCTGCGTTTATTACGGTTCCATCCTTGGCAATGTCGAACTCTACCTGAACTACCCCTTGAATTCTTGCCTGCCTTGCAAGAGATGGATAGCGCGGCAAGTTGTCAGGACAATTCGTCTGGGCGGAGGCGAGCACAACGGTCAAGGTGAGCACAATGAAAAGAAACGAAATGAATCGCCACATGATCTGTATCCTCAGCGTGCCCGGGGCACGATCTCCTCAATCGAGCAAACACAATCGCATGAGTCAGCGTCTGAAGCGAGTCCCCCCCGCAGATCAGGCCAATTTCACACGGATACGGCTCACGCGGGGGTGATCGTAACCAGTATCTCCTCGCCGCTCAGCGAGAGCTTTGCTCCGCCGTTCTGGCTCGCGCTCGATTCCAGCGTTTCCGCGAGCAATTCATGGCGCAGGTATCTTTCGTGCGCCGCAATGGCTTCGGCGATTCGCGGCGAAGCTGAATAGCTTACTGCGATGCGGTCGGAAATGTTCAGGTTCATGGCTTTGCGCTGATCCTGGACCAGTCGGTTGAAGTCTCGAGCCAGACCCTCCTGCAACAGTTCCGGCGTGAGCGTGGTGTCGAGTGCCAGGAACGTGCCTTGCTCCAGCATGCACTTGAGGTTCTCTGGACTTTCGTAGGATGGCAGGATTTCATCCGGCGCCAATTCGAAACTTTGCCCGTCGACTTGCACCGTGTATGGCCCACCCTTCGACAGAGCTTTTGGGTCAGCTTGACTCAGAACTTGGGCAATCGCCTTCAAGTACTTCCCTGCGCGCGGACCCAGTTTCTTGGCATCCGGTTTGAAGCTTACTTTCACCAGGGTCGTCTCATCCTCGATGAGAACGAGCTGCTTGATATTCGCTTCCTCCAGAATCTGCGCAACATAGTCAGGGCTCTCCAGCACCCGGCGGTCCGCAACATCCCTGGGCCGCACGTACACCATGCCCAGCGGGGTGCGGATCTTGGTTTTGCTCTGCGTCCGCAAGCTCAACGCGAGGTTCTTGATGCGGATAACCGTATCGATGCTTCGCTCCAACTCCTCGTCGATCAACGAAGCATCCTCCTGCGGATAGCGCGTCAAGTGGACAGAAGCCGGAGCCGACGGGTCCACCGAGCACACCAGATTCTGATAAATCTCCTCAGTCAGAAACGGCAGCGCGGGAGCCATCACGCGAGTAACGGTTGTGAGCACAGTGTAGATCGTCTGATAGGCATCGCCCTCGTTGGCCCAGAAGCGGCGTCGCGACCGGCGCAGGTACCAGTTCGAGAACTCGTCGTCGAAAAGTTGAAAGGCCTCGATCAACCGATAGTGCTCGAAATTATCAAAAGCGCTGCGCGCCGCGTCCACCAAACGTTGCAACCGGCTTAACACCCAGCGATCCAATTGATTGGTGATCGGAACTGGAGCGCCCGGCTTCCAGCCATCCGAACCGGCGTTGCTGACGAAGAAGTTATAGCAATTCCAGAACGTCAACAGCTTGCGCCTCGCTTCGCCATCGATCGTCTGGCCCACGTTTCGAGTCGGATGCAAGTCAGGAAAGTTAAGGTTCTGCGCGGTCTTCTGCTCAGCATAGATGTAGCGCATCACTTCCGCGCCCAGAGCTTCCGCGGCTTCGTCAAAGGCGATGGAGTTGCCTTTTGACTTATGCATTTCTTCGCCACGCGCATCGCGAACCAGAGCATGTCCCAACAAAGCTTTGAACGGAGCACGGCCGTCAATCATCGCGCTCATGGCCAGCATGGAGTAAAACCAGTTGCGGAACTGGCCGGGAAAACTTTCGAGCACGAGATCGGCCGGGAACCACTTCTCCCAGTACGCGCGGTCGGTGGAGTAGCGCATGGTGCTGAAGGGCACAATGCCCGCGTCCAGCCAGGGATTGCCAACGTCGGCGACGCGGGAAGACAAGCCCCCGCATTTCTCGCAGCGAATTTTTACCGCGTCGATATACGGACGGTGCGGCGAATTTCCCTCGAAAGTATCCCAGCCCTCAACCGCTCGCTCTTTCAATTCTTCGCGGCTGCCGATCACCGTAAAGTGCTCGCATTCGTCACAGACCCAGATCGGCAGAGCGAGTCCCCAGAAGCGCTTTTTCGAGATCATCCAGTCGCGCATGTTGTGCAGCCAATCCAGCTCGCGGGCTTCGCCCTCGGGCGGAATCCACCGGATGGCGGGAACGGTCCGCTCAATGCGGTCGCGCCAGTCCATGCGGATAAACCACTCGTCGACCGGGCGGAAAACCAGTTCCGACTTGCAGCGCCAGCAGTGCGGATACACGTGCGGGTAGCGTTCGCGCGCCACCAGCAGCCCCTTGGCTTTCAGCGCTGCAATTACTTCATCGGCGACTTCATTGGCATTGCGTCCGGTGAGTGGACCGAAGCCATCCTCGAAAACCGAACTTTCGTCGAGCGGCGCAATGAAGGGCAGATTATTTTCCCGGCCGAGTTCCTGATCTTCCGCGCCGCAACCAGGAGCGATGTGGACGAGTCCCGTCCCTTCTGCCTCGCTGATTTCTTTCCATGCGATCACGTGGTGCGATTCAGCGGCACTCTTTCCGCCCCCGGTTTGACCGTAAGGAAAAACGCCGCCGGGAGCATTCTGCGCCGGCAGATCATCGAACGGGCCGGTGTAGGTAAGGCCGAGCAGGTCGCGTCCGGGGAGTTCCTCTAAAACTTCGATCGTCCCGCTGCCCTTCAAAATCGTCCGGATCGATGGCAGTTTGTGGACCTCATGTTTGCCTTCGACTTGCAGCTCCTGCAACCGGTCACGCTCGAAGTTGGCTTTGGCGACGTAATAAATCCAGTCGCCGTGGCGGACCTTCAGGTAGATCATGTCGGGATTTACCGCGACGGCGACGTTCGACGCCAGGGTCCAAGGAGTGGTCGTCCAGACCAGCAGCGCAGTTTTTTCTTGACCCTGGTTTTCCGGAGTAACGACCGGGAAGCGCACGAAGACCGAAGTATGCGTCGTGATGCGGCGGCCTTCGGCCACTTCCATCTGTGAGAGCCCCGTGCCGCAGCGTCCACACCACGGCATGACGTCGTGCCCGCGGTAGATGAATCCTTCTTCGTGGCATTTCTTGAGAAATGCCCAGATCGTGTAATTGTTTTCGTCGGAGAAAGTGAAGTAGCTTCCGCCATACGCGGCCGAACCCAGTTTGCGGACGATTTCACTGGCCCGCGCCGTCTCGACAAGTCCGCTGGGTAGCTTCACCGTGACTACTCGATCTGCGTCAGCCAGTGCATCGCGCAACGCGAGCAACACTGCGGGATCGTCCCAATCGCACCAGTAGCCCAGTCGAATCGACTGCTCGGTCTGTCGCGCGGCATAAGTCAGCACCCGCTCCTTGCAGGCGCGGACAAATTTTTCAATTCCGTAATCGCGAATCTCGCGCTTGGTCTGCAGTCCCAGGCTTTTTTCGACCTCGACTTCGACCCACAATCCCTGACAATCGAACCCGTTCTGGTAGCGCTCGGCCTCGCCGTTCATGGCGTGGTAGCGCTGGTACATGTCTTTCAACGAGCGGCCCCACGCATGGTGCACGCCCATGGGATTATTCGCGGTGATCGGTCCGTCGAGGAACGACCACCGAGGGCCGTTCGCGTTTTGCTGGCGCAGCTTGTCGAAAATGCGGTTTTCTTCCCAGAAGCGCAGCATCTCGCGCTCGATGGCGGGAAAGTCCGGCACTTTTGCTACGGGTCGATACATGTTCATCAATAATATCAGCCAGTGTAGGCGCGAGCGTCCTTGCTCGTGCTCGCTTGCCCCACGGCGGTAGGGACATAGCAAGCTATGTCTCTACAGTTCAATTTTTCGCAGAAATCGTGAGTGGTGGAATTGTCGGTGCGATCTTTACGCGGCGTCGTCTTCAACCTTGATGCGCAGCGATTTTAGGAACTTGAGGTCCTGATCGCTGATCTTGAACTCGGTAGTGATCAGCGACGGCTTTTCGCTGGACTTCTCACCCGGCTTGCTGACTCCAATGGTGGCTTCCAGCACCAGGAAAATATCGTATCCGCCTTCTTTGATTCGGGAAACGACATCGGCAATGGGCTCAGAGTCAGCCAGCGACTCGTTGATGGCCTCGCCCAGTTCCTTCATCAACTGCTTCAATTGCTGGTCCACGTAACCCCCTTGCAGATCCGACTGATGCCGTAGAGTTTACCCTGGGCGGGGCGAAACTCACCCGGCGCCCTTTAACTCTTTAGATGCACCCACGCGACACAATGTTTCGCGTCCGAAATCGCTTGGCGCCCGCGATATTGTAACCCCGAAGTGGGTGAAACGAAACCCTGCAGGACAAATATTGATAAAATCATGGCATGACGAGCGTCTCCACCGGTCGAAAGCTGGGCATCGCGGCAAAGGTGGCTGGGCGGGTAATCTCTCAACACGCCCGCGGCTCGCGAAGCTTCTCAGCGCTAACCAAAGGCATCCGCGCTACCGCCTCTCATTTCGGACGCGTACTCGGACAACTGTGGCTCGAAGTAACAGGTTTCGTTTTCTTAGCCTTAGCCGGGATCGGAGTGATCGCCTTCTTTCGCGAGTACGCCAAGTATCAAGCTGGCCGCGCTACTCCCAGCCGCGCCGTGCTGGCGGTGTGCTTCGCTGGGTTATTCGGCTGGTTCGGCGTAAGCTCGTTTTGGCGGGTGCGGAAAAAAAACCAAGACCTTTAACAGATCTCAAGCAGAGTTTTCCTTTGTGAACCTTAGTGTCCTTAGTGGTTCATGGTTCCTGTCATGACCGAGAAGAAATCCGACCCCGAGACCGAATCCCACATTGCGGTCCGCCCCCTCTACACCCCCGCCGATCTTGGAGCCTGGGACTACGACCGGCAAGTTGGCTATCCCGGCGAGTACCCCTTTACTCGCGGCGTGCAGGCCACCATGCACCGCGGGCGCCTCTGGACCATGCGCCAGTACGCCGGAATGGGCGACGCCGAGGAATCCAATAAGCGCTACAAATATCTGCTGGACAATGGAACCACCGGGCTTTCCGTCGCCTTCGATCTGCCTACGCAAATTGGGCTGGATTCCGACCATCCGCTGGCCACGGGAGAAGTCGGGAAAGTCGGTGTCGCCATCGATTCCATCGAAGACATGCAGCGCCTGTTCGACGGCATCGAGCTAACCAAGATCTCCACCTCGATGACGATCAATTCCACGGCTTCGATCCTGCTCGCGCTCTACGTCGGAGTCGCTCGCCGCCAGGGCGCGGACCTCCGCAAACTTTCCGGCACCGTGCAAAACGACGTTCTCAAAGAATTCATCGCCCGAGGAACTTACATTTACCCGCCGAAACAGGCGATGCGCATCATCACCGACCTCTTCGCATGGACCAACGAGAACGTTCCCGAGTGGAACACGATTTCCATCTCGGGCTACCACATGCGCGAGGCGGGTTCGACTGCAGTGCAGGAAGTCGCATTCACGCTGGGCAATGGCATCGCGTATGTGCAGGCCGCCATCGACGCCGGTCTCGACGTGGACAAATTCGCCCCGCGCATTTCGTTTTTCTTCAACGCGCACAGTAATTTTCTGGAAGAAGTCGCCAAGTTCCGCGCCGCCCGCCGCATGTGGGCTCGGATCATGCGCGAGCATTTCAAAGCCAGGAACCCGCGTTCCTGGATGCTGCGCTTTCATACCCAGACGGCAGGCTCCACGCTGACCGCGCAACAGCCGGAAAACAATATCGTCCGCACCGCAATTCAGGCCATGTCCGCGGTTCTCGGCGGCACACAATCGCTGCACACCAATTCCTACGATGAAGCATTGGCCCTGCCGACCGAGCAGGCGGCTCGCGTTGCCTTGCGCACGCAGCAGATTGTGGCTTACGAGTCGGGTGTGCCCCAGACCGTCGACCCGCTTGCCGGAAGCTATTACATTGAGGCGCTAACCAACGAAATAGAAAAACGCGCGCTGGAATATTTGGACAAGATCGAAGCTCTGGGTGGAATGCTCAAAGCCATCGAGCGCGGTTATGTACAGCAGGAAATTCAGAATGCCGCCTACGAATATCAACAGCAGGTGGACCGCGCCGAAGCCGTCGTGGTCGGAGTAAACCGCTTCACCGTCGAGGAAGAGAAGCCCATCCCAACCCTGCATCTCGACGATGCTCTCGAACGCAAGCAGGTGGAGCGGTTGCGCGCTCTGCGTGCCCGTCGTGATGCTCAGCCCTGGGCAGATTCGCTCAAAAAGGTGGAAGCGGCGGCCCGCTCCGGGGCAAATCTGATGCCGCACATCGTCGCCGCCGTCGACGCCCACGCCACCGTCGGCGAAATCTCCGACAGCATGCGCAAAGTGTTTGGAGAGTACAAAGAAGCCGTGGTTATCTAGGCCGCCGGCGCGAAGCCCCGGAAACTAGTGACATCGGTGTATTTGCATTGGGGAAGGGTACGGCTTCAGCCGTGCCGCCCGGAGCTAATAATGACGCGGGCCTTAGCCCCTGAGGGATTCCGCGGAACGGTAACGAACTCACCGGGACAGGACGCTAGATGCTCGTCGAGCCCGACTCCGACACTTTGTAATCACACGCTTCGCGGCAGGGCTTGCAATAGTACAAGCCATCTTCGCACAGGCGGACCTCCATCAGCGACTGGCAGAGGCAGCAGTATTTTTCGCAGTCGCAGCGATCCTCCGTCATCTCGCATTGCATGCAGCGGTATTTTCGGTTTGCAGTCGTGGTAGCCATGGGCGAACTGTAGCGCCTTGGGTGGATTCGGGAAAGTTCCGTTGGTAACCCAAGGGCCGGCTGAAGGCGACTTCCGGTTAACCGGATTCGTGAAATTCTTGTCAATAGGCAAACCGGGCTCGATTTGGCCCATCTTCCTGTATCCATTGGAAATATAAATTCCGAAAGCATGTCATAGTTACTATTTCAATCTGATATAATGAATATATATTGATTAGCTAAGACGCGATCCCACCGGGGTCGCGTTTTTTGTTGTCCGTTTTCAACCTCAAAACCAGCATTTCCCAGGAAATTATCTTCATGACAAACCGAGGAATCGACATCAAGAACCGCAAGCAGCGGGGCGAGTGGGCCGAGATGTGTTTCATGCCGCGAGCCGCCGCGCACGGATTGTGCGTCGCCAAGCCTTACGGAGATTCTGCGCGCTATGACTTCGCCATCGAGCACGAGGGCCATTTCCTGCGCGTGCAGGTCAAATCGACCAAGTACATGCGCTTCGGCTCCTATATTTGCCACACGACCTCTACCCAACCCTATCGTGCCAACCAGATCGACTTCTTCGCCGCCTATGTAATTCCGGCAGACGCCTGGTACATCCTACCCGCCAGCGCATTGCGGGGTAAGGCCATGGTCTGCTTTTCACCCCACCGCAAGACCTCGAAATACGGACGCTACCGCGAAGCCTGGCACCTCCTCCGCGCCAAACCATCAAAGTCCCGCGCCGCCAGCGCCGGAGGCTAGCGATTGTGACGCTCTCTGTAGCCCTTTAAAGATTGTCATCCCGACCGGAGCCTCTCATCCCCAAAGGGGATGAGAAGCGAAGTGGAGGGACCTTGCGTCGTCCACCGGATACAAGGGCCCGTCCGGAAAGAACAAAAGACTGTGGGTGCCCCGCTCCTTGCGTCCTGTGCAAGGGGCGGGTGCATGTGCAAATTGAAAAGCGTGCCTAAGATGCGCCTTGACTCCCGCCCCTTGCAAAAAACGCAAGGAGCGGGGCACCCGGCATTTAGCCACTTGCCCACGCTGCTTCAGCCGACGGTTTAGATGCGACTGCTTTTTTGTACAACTCCTGTTCGGCTGAACGGAGCTTCCGAATCTGTCGCAGGGATTTCAAAATGGAAGGATCCCGCTCAAGCAACCTAAGCATGTTATCGTTGCCCCCACCTTGGACCACCTTACCGCTTTCCCATCGGACGACAACCTTCGGCCCTGTACCAAGCAACTCTTCAAGGTCAGTCTGGGTTAACTCCAACTTCTTTCGTATTTCTGTGATCCTTTCCGGCGCGAGCAGGCCGTATTTCCGGCGAATTTCGTTCTTCACAGTGCGACTGTGGACGCGCATCTGCTCGGGCGTAACGAACTCTTCCTTGCATGATTTACATCGAAACAACGTCTGCGCAACCTCGACAGTCTCGTCGCGATAGCGTGCTTTTCTCTGTTCAGTGATCTCGGTCGCCTTATCCCCACAAATTACACACTTCACTGCCCACCCCCTCTTTAAGCTTTCTTAAACGAGATAACTACAGCCTCAACGTTAACCTGCAGTTTTACATAGAGCCGTCGACGTTCGTAAGTGATGTAATAAACGTCCTGCATCAGTCCGGCCTTCTTTTCGGATTCCATCGTCTTATAGAAGTGCGTCTCTTCAAGGTTGTTCACTATGCAGTCGTACACATCCTCATCGTCAAAACCAAGCTCCAGCGCGGTATTCGCGGCCTCGATAGTCAAAACCCAGCTCTTATCCTGCATTAAGCCCTTAATTAATCTAAGAGGATATGTTGGAGTTTTCTCTTTCACACAACAAAAAGGTAGCACGATGCTACCGTTATGTCAAGTCAAGAAAGGTAAGGAAGTTATGGTTGTCGTTGGCGAACATAAGACGAAACTAATAGCCTGGGGCACCGGGCATGGGGCGAGTGTTCCTCCACCTAGGTTTTGTTTGTCAACTTCTGTCACCATTGTATACAATGATAACAGGAGGCCGTTTATGAAGATAAGTCGTCGCACGGCGGGTGGGCCCTCGCCGGGAGAAGATGTCCAGACCGTTGTTATTTCGTTTCGAGCGCCTGTCGAGCTGGTCGAGAAACTCGACCAACTGGCTGAGAATGATCACCGAAACAGAGCCAATTTCATCCTGACGACACTCGTCCGCGCTACCTCAGGAGAGTTGGTGAGAAGCGGCGAATTCTGGCTAAAAGCGTTTCACCAGTCTTACGCCAAGGATCCGGTGGGCCGCGAAACAGAGTTTTGGCGCGGGCAGATCGCTGGATGGAAGCGAACCTTAGTGGCTGCCTATGGCGCGAGTATGGCTGAGAAAATCATCTTCCGAGCCGGTGAGGCAGCGAATCTCCCGGTACCACACGCAGGGACTCTTAGCCCGGACGGACGGGGCTACGAGGGATTTGATTCTTTTTCACACATGGCCGACGGGTAATGGGGCTGGCCCACCTTTTGTGTTGTTTGTACGGTCGGAACGATGAGGTCGGCGGTCACGGGTGGAAAATCGGACGTAGGCTCTGTGGTATGGCACGCAAGCGAATCTTCTTAGACGAATGCAACAGCGACCTTGGGCATGTGTTCGCTCCGAAGGACCACGTGTACACGGCGAAGGACTTCGGCATAACCGGCAAAGAGGATCTGAAGGCGATAGATGCAGCCGTCAAGAAGAAGTGCTCGATCGTCACAGTGAACAAAGACCTCTTGAACTACTATCGGGATCACCCGATGCGAAAGGGTAAGTGGGGCAAGTATGGCTACGGCCTCATCTTCCTGAAGCACAGCAGGCTGATTACTCGTGACGAGCAGTTGCGACGGGGCATGCGCGCTCTAGACTGGAATGATACTCGCGATCATGATGATCTTGTCTGGGTATCGGCTGAGGGCAAGACGCGACTGGAGCGTCTGTGCCATGAAGAGTGCGCAAAGGAGTTCCCGAAGGAGCAGACGGAGTGGGACTGATGCTCACAGCCAATGCAAGGACGAAATGACATTGCCCTTGACCCAGCCTTCGCTCTTATCGAGGGGCACTTCGTTAATGTGGAATCCCGGGGCGTCCCTCCGGTTGATGCCGCTACCACCCCCATGTTAGGGTAGTGGGTTTCAGCATCGCAACAGCCACCACCCCGATCGAGGGACCATTGTCCGCTGTTCAATCGACCACGCCGACCGTTCGCAAGACCGCCCTCAACGCCGTCCATCGCCAGATGGGTGCGAAGATGGTCGATTTCAACGGCTGGGATATGCCGGTCGAATACCCCTCCGCCGGAGGCATTATTGCCGAACACAACGCGGTGCGCACCGGCGTCGGCATCTTCGACGTCTCGCACATGGGCGACATTCGGCTGCAAGGGCCTGAGGCGTTGGCCGCGGTTCAGCACATCTCGATGAACGATGCTTCGCGCCTAGCTATCGGACAGGCGCAGTATTCGGCGCTGCTCTATCCGCAGGGGACGTTTGTGGACGACGTCATCGTGCATCGCCTGGGCGAAGACGAATATCTGCTAGTGATCAATGCGGGGACACGTGAGAAAGATTTCAACTGGGTGCGCGACAACACCCGCCAGTTTAAGTGCAAGGTTGAAAACCTTTCCGACGATTTTACCCAGATTGCGATCCAGGGACCGAAAGCGGTTGATCTTCTCCAGAAGCTCACTGACGCGAATCTTTCCGCAGTCAAGTTTTATTGGGTGACACGCGGGATGGTCTGCGGGCTTAAGAACATTCTGATCGCGCGCACCGGCTATACCGCCGAAGACGGATTCGAAATCTACGTGCCCGCCGACGAAGCGACCAGCGCCATGGTCTGGAACAAAGTCCTGGAGGCGGGAAAGGAATTCGGCGTCGTCCCCTGCGGCCTCGGCGCCCGCAACACTTTGCGACTCGAGGGCGCGCTGTCGCTCTACGGACACGAAATTTCAGATACGATCAATGTTTGGGAAGCTGGCCTCGATCGATTCTGTAAGATGGAGAAGCCAGACTTTATCGGTCGCGCAGCTCTGGAAAAGGCGAAAGCTGCCGGATTGAAGCGGACATTGATTGGACTCGAAATGATCGAGCGCGGCATTGCCCGCGACGGCTACAAAGTTTTCGATGACTCCGGGCGCGAGATTGGGTATGTAACCAGTGGATCCTACGCGCCGTTTTTGAAGAAGAATATTGCCTTGGCCTATGTGCCACCAGAGTTGGCGAGCCTGGGATCGACTGTAAAGGTTGAGTGCCGCAGTCAGGGCGTGAAAGCACAGGTTGTGCCCATACCGTTTTACAAGCGTCCGAAAAAAACTTAAGCCGGAAGCCGCGAAGCGGCGCAAGCCGTTGGAAGTGCGGCGAACAGACAAGCCCCAGCGGGGCGAAAGACGAGTTCTCACGCGGGAAGGTAGAAGGTAGAAGCCAGAAGCCAAGAGCATAGGAGCCGAGAGCTAAACTCATGTCTTATCCAGCGGACTACAAATACACGAAAGAGCACGAATGGATCAAGAGCGATGGCAAGAGCGCCACGATCGGCATCACGAATCATGCGCAGGAGTCGCTCGGCGACATTGTTTTCGTCGAACTGCCTAAGCCCGGATCAGAGATTGCCGCAGGCAAGACGTTCGGCTCCGTGGAGTCGGTCAAGGCGGTCTCGGACCTGTATGCTCCGGCTTCCGGCACCGTCACTGAGGTGAACGGCGAACTGGCAACATCCCCGGAGAAGATCAATAAAGATGCGCACGCCTCCTGGATGATCAAACTCACATTGAAAGATCCGAACGAGTTGAGCGGATTGCTCTCTGCGGTGGACTACGAGAAGTTCGTGGCGGAAGAAGGCGGATAGTCCGTTGCTGCCGGCAAAGGGCGTGAACCACAAAGGACACAAAGATACACAAAGGAAATCCACGCCTGAATTCTTGTTGTTTTTGATCGATTTTTCCTTTGTGTAACTTTGTGTCCTTTGTGGTTTCGGCTTTTGAATTTGCACATTATGATCAAGCGGACTTCGACTTACATCTAATTTCTATGCGATATTTGCCGAAATCTCCCGCCGACCGCGAAGCCATGCTGAAAGCTATCGGCGCGCGCTCGATTGACGACTTGTTCGCTCCTATTCCGGCCGAGTACCGCCTCAATCGCGATCTCAAAGTTCCGCGCCAGATGGCCGAGTCCGAAATCGTGGATTGGTTTCGCGAGCGCTCGCGCGAAAATGGCGACGGCTATGCGACGTTTCTCGGCGCGGGCGCTTACTATCACTATCGCCCCGTGATTATCGATTCGCTGATTTCGCGCGGCGAATTCCTCACCGCCTATACGCCATATCAGCCGGAGATATCGCAGGGTACGCTGCAATCCATTTTCGAATTTCAGACCATGATGTGCGAATTAACCGGCATGGAGGTCGCCAACGCTTCGATGTATGACGGCTCGACCGCTGCCGCCGAAGGAGTCATGATGGCGGCGCGGCTCACTGGACGCCATTCTGTGGCCATTGCCCGCAGCGTGCATCCCGAGTATCGGGAAGTCCTGGCAACCTACGCTCATCACCAGGGCATGCCGCTGGTCACGGTGCCGTTCAACGACAGCGGCCGTTTGGATTTGAACCAGTTGGTAAAGTCCATCACGCCGGACACGGCGTGCGTTCTGATTCAATCGCCCAATTTTTTCGGAACCATTGAGGACGTGGGTGCGATCGCCGATATCGCACACAAACACGGCGCGTTGCTGGTGGTTTCGATTGCGGAGGCGGTTTCGCTTGGCATCGTCGAACCGCCACGGCAAGCCGATATTATCGCCATGGAAGCGCAATCGTTTGGCGTGCCCCTCACTTTCGGCGGGCCGTATTGCGGCGTGATCGCTACCCGCGAACAGTACGTGCGCCAGATGCCGGGGCGTCTGGTCGGGCAGACCACGGATAGAAACGGCAAGCGCGGATTCGTGCTGACGCTGGCCACGCGGGAGCAGCACATTCGGCGCGAAAAGGCGACCTCGAATATCTGCACCAATCAGGCCTTGATTGCGCTAATGACCAACATATTCATGACAATTTATGGAAAAGTCGGTCTGCGGGAGCTGGCGAAGCAGAACCTGGCGAAAGCCGCCTATGCCGCTCAACAGTTGGGTAAGCATGCGAAAGTATTATTTTCTGGTGCACCCCGCTTCAACGAGTTCGTGGTGCAGACGGACGAAGATCCCTACGCAATCAATGCTCGGCTTCTCGAACACAAGATTGTCGGCGGACTTCCGCTGAAAAAGTTTTATCCCGAACTCGGGAATGCCGCGTTGTGGTGCTGCACCGAGATGACTACGCGTGCCACGATTGATACCGCGGTCGCGTCGGTGGCCGAAGGTGAGCGCTCGACGAAACCCTCCAAAGAATCAGCTGATGTTGAGGAGGTAACGCGATGAAGCCCACGATTCGCAAAGCCACCCAGCACGTCAATCAGAACGAAGGACTGATCTTCGAGAAATCCTCGCCCGGGAAAGCCGCATGGAAACTGCCTCCGCTCGATGTGCCCGAAGTTGACACTGCCAAGCTCTTGGGGTCAACCGAAAGAAAAGATCTTGGTCACATGCCCGAGGTCAGCGAGATTGAAATCATCCGCCACTTCACGCGGCTTTCGACGTGGAACTATGCCATCGACCTCGGAATGTATCCGCTCGGCTCTTGCACCATGAAGTACAACCCTAGGGTCAACGAAGTCGTTTCGCGTTTGGACGGACTGGCCAACGGACATCCGTATCAGCCGGAGAAGGTTTCGCAGGGCGCGTTGCGGATCCTGCAAACGCTTAGCGAGTGTCTGATCGAAATCACCGGCATGGATGCAATCACGCTGCAGCCCGCTGCCGGCGCGCACGGCGAGTTGACGGGCCTGCTGATGGTGCGGGCGTACCATCACTCGAAAGGCGCGCCCCGCAAGAAGATTCTGATTCCAGACTCCGCGCACGGCACCAATCCGGCAACCGCCGCCATGGTCGGCTATGCGGTGGAAAATCTGAAGTCGAATGCGCAGGGCATGGTCGACGTAGCCGCACTCGCGTCGCAGATGAATGAAGATGTAGCCGCGCTGATGCTGACCAATCCCAACACGCTGGGCGTATTCGAGCAGGAAATCCACAAGATCGCCGACATTATGCACGCCAAGGGTGGCCTACTCTATATGGACGGCGCGAACATGAATGCTCTGGTCGGTAAAGTGCGGCCCGGCGACTTTGGCGTCGATTTGATGCACTTGAATCTGCATAAAACATTTTCCACACCGCACGGCGGCGGCGGACCTGGGTCGGGGCCGGTAGCGATCAAAAAGATACTCGAGCCTTTTCTTCCCACGCCGGTCGTCATCAACAAGCCCGACGGCACGCTGGGCTTCGAATACAATCGGCCGCAATCCGTCGGGCGGGTACGCGCCTTCTATGGAAACTTCGGAATGTTTGTCCGCGCTCTGGCTTATACACTGGCCAACGGTCCTGATGGTTTGCGCCAGACCACCGAGGACGCGGTGCTAAACGCCAACTACATTCGCAAGGGCCTCGAGGGAATCTACGATCTGCCCTATTCGACGCCCAGCATGCACGAAGTGGTTTTCAGCGACAAAGTGCAAGCGAAAAAAGGCGTAAAGACCATGGACATCGCCAAGCGCCTGATCGATTACGGCTTCCACCCCTATACCACGGCGTTTCCGCTGATCGTGCCTGGAGCTCTCATGATCGAACCCACCGAAAGCGAGCCCAAGGAAGAATTGGATTTGTTCATTGATGCGATGAAGTCAATCGCGGAAGAAGTGGAAGAGGATCCGCAGATGGTGCTAGCTGCGCCGCATACCACGCGCGTGTCGCGACTGGACGAAGTGGCCGCTGCAAGGAAGCCCGTCCTGCGCTGGAAGCCGTAAGTTCTTTAACCACCTTTCGGCTTCGCTCAGGGCAGGCTCCGGACACGAAGGTACACAACGGAAACGGAACATTGGAACCTTGTGACCTTCGTGTCCGGAGC
>JBAVAQ010000006.1:0-7545 GCA_049585795.1 Terriglobales bacterium
TTCCCATTGGCGCCAAACCAATCCTTCTGCAGAATCAATAACCCGACCCAAACATCTCGAGACGCCAACGGCTGGCATCTGATTCGCTCCCCGCCGCTTCGATTTTGCTCGCCTCCACACCCAGCACCTAGTCGGTAAACATAACTCACCGGCTTCAGTGAGCAAGGGATTGCGTCATTGTGTCGCTCCGACTAGCATTTTGCACTACGTAGAGACCGAATCATCTGCTTTGTTTCGTGAAGATTCTGGCATGGAGAACCGCACCTTCTGCCTCCACCTCTTTACCCAAACGCGTCAGCATGTACTTCTGGGACTTGTAGGTGCTGAGCGACCGCTCTAGTGTACCCACACAATCAAAGCAGGCCAGCCTGGGTTCAGCGACGCCGAAGCCGCATCGCTGGATGTTTTGGTCTGGGCTCCTGTTGGTCGATTCCCCCGGAGGTAAAGCTCGGTGAAGTTTCGAAGCTTTTCTTTACCTGCAATCTTAGTGATACTTTCGCTTTCGGCTGCTGAGTTGATTCCATCCGCCTCCGCACAAAGCTATCAAAACCTCTTTAGCTTGAGCATGAACGCGGGAGTGATTGCTGACTGGCACCCTGAACCTTGGCCTTCGGTCCGATTCCAGGGTTTCCGATTGTGGAACACGGGCACCTTGTGGTTGCAGATAAATCCATCCAACGGCGTCTACGACTGGACGAAGTTGGATGACTGGCTGGCGGCCGGCGGCGAACATGGGAATGACATTCTCTATACGTTTGCGGGCGTGCCACGGTGGGCTTCGTCCCATCCGAACGACAAAGTTTGTTTGCTGGCGCCCGGCGCCTGCGACGCACCGGACGATTTAAATGCCGACGGCAGCGGTCCGGACCAGCACTGGAAGGATTTCGTCACTGCCCTCGCACAGCATAACAAGGATAGCTCCACAGGCCACATCTCTTATTGGGAGATGTGGAATGAGCCGCACAACAACTTCTTCTGGAACAGTACCAATGCCCAATTAGTGCGTATGGTGGCGGATGCCTACGCGATTATCAAGGCCTACGACCCTAACGCGCTGGTTCTCAGCCCGTCGGTGGGTTGGCAATCCAAGGCGCCCATGCGATGGTTCCAGGGCTACATCGCAGCCGGTGGTGCCCCGTACATCGATCGCATCGCCTGCCATGGCTATTCCAAGAACGGCAACAAGTACGGCCCCCCGGAAAACATGGTCAAGGATCTTGTACCTTACCGAGCGGCCATGAAACAGTTGGGGCTTGGCTCGACGCCGATCTGGGACACGGAAGCGAACTGGGGACCAAATCTGTTGACGGACCCAGATATGCAGGCGGGTTGGCTTGCGCGTTTTTTTCTTCTTCATGTTTCCGAATCGATCAAGCGCTTGTTCTGGTTCATGTGGAACGGAGGTGATCTGGGCGGCTTGTGGCAGTTCGATCCGCAGAACCATAGTTTGCCGGGAACGCTGTTGAAACCAGGAATCGCTTACCGTGAAGTGGAAAAATGGATGGTCGGGGTGCATCTCACAAACCAGTGCTCGTCCCAAGGGTCGGTTTGGACCTGCGGATTTTCTCGCCCGGGTGGGTACGAAGCATTGGCGGTGTGGGATGCCAAAGGTACTTGTAGCCAAGGAAAGTGCACAACCAGCAATTATTCCTTCAGCGGCAATTACGTGAAGTACCGCACGGTCTATGGCAGGACCATCCATGTTTCTACTAACTCGGTTCCCATCGGAGCCCAACCTATTTTGCTTCAAAATCAATAGTCTCGAGCAGTCTCTATGGAAGTGCCGCGGGAAGCAAGCCAGATCGCAGCACCTGTGTGCTGACCCCGTGGTGCACCCAAGTCACGGAGTCGGGGCGGTACAGCCGGTTGAGCCGTTGCACTTGCCGTTCACTCGTTGCGGCAGACCGGCCGCTTCCCTTACGCTCAGCCGGCCGGCCACCGCATTCTCGATCACTTTCACGCGTTGCAACTCTTTCTGACTCACTGTCACCATCCCTCTAGGGTGACAAAGTCTGGTTGCAGTTATGGGGTGACATTATCTTGGAGCAGTTACAATGAGGCCCTCACCGTATTGACACCCTGTCCGCTCAGATGCAATCATGCGGTGTTCGCGAGTTTTCTCAGGGAGGTACTCCGATGGAGTGCATTCCGAATCCTGCAGTCTCTACTGCTCCCCTACCGCTTAGACTTAAACCTTGGAGAAACAATCATAAGGAGGAGAACATGTCTGCCAAAAGCCGGGCGCGTCGCGCGCTCACCTTCCTCTCTTCGCTGGTCATCGGGTTCATGGTTATTCCGCGGCCCGCAACCGCTCAGTTCAAGGTCACGAACCTGGTATCCAGCCAGGCAGGACGGGCGAAGTATCAAGACCCCGACCTCGTTAATGCATGGGGAATCGCGTATTCCCCCACCGGCCCCATCTGTGTCACGAGTGCCGGCAGTGGTTTGGCGACTTTCTACGACGCTCAAGGAGTAAAGCAGTCGCCGGTGATCACGATCCCATCCGCCTCCAAGCGCCACGGAACTCCCACCGGAGTCGTTTACAACCGCACGACCGACTTTCAGGTTTCACAAGGCGGGGACTCCGGTCCTGCGATGTTTATTTTTGACACTGTCGACGGCACGATCAGCGGCTGGAACCCAGACGTAAACTCCGATACTGCAATCGTCGTTGTGAATAATTCCAGCCACGGCGGTTCTTATGCGGGCCTGGCCATCGGAGTGTATAAAGGCGCCAACTTTATCTATGCGGCCGATCACAAGAATAATAAGGTTGATATGTTCGATGGTTCGTTCCATCTAGTGAAGTCCTTCACTGATAAAAAACTGCCCGCCGGCTCCGCCCCGTTCAATGTCCAACCTATCAACGGCAAGTTGTACGTGGCCTTTACCAACCCCCAAGCGGGTGGCGCCGTGGATATCTTTGATATGGGTGGGAACCTGATCAAAACTCTTACGTCGGGCAAGGAGTTGAAGGGCCCGTGGGGATTGGCGCGAGCACCCAAGAACTTTGGGCCAATTAGCAACGCCCTATTGGTGGCGAACTTGAACGATGGCCGCATCAACGCCTTTAACGCCACGACCGGGAAGCTTATCGGGCCGCTGACCACTCCGAACGGCAAGATAATCACCGAAAGCGGCCTATGGGGAATAGCCTTCGGGGGAGGGAATGGGCAGAACGGCAGGACCAACCAGCTCTTCTTCGCTGCCGGTCCTAACCAGGAAAAATCCGGGCTATTCGGTTCGATCAGTTACAAGAAATGAAGACAAAGTCACGATCTCGCTGCTGGCATCGTCCAGAATGACTAGCAAGTCATACCAGCGCTCGTCTTGAAACCAGCGATGCTCGCTGCCATCGATGTGCAGCAGCATGCCGGAGAAAGGCCGTCGCGGTCGCCGCTTGCGATGCTGTCCGCGCTTGCGCCCGCGAGCGATCAGCCCCGCCGTTTCGGCGAGGGCTTGCGCGCCGCCGGTCAAACAATCCCCGGAGGCCAAACTCTTCGTAGCGTTCTCCCCAGCGCCGCATCTGCCGCTCGCTGATGCCGATTATCTCCGCTGGCTGCCTCCACGTAATCCTCTTGGCGATGGTGGGCAAAATCACTTCCTGTACTTTCATGGCCCGCTCCATCGCGGCCTTCGTATAAGAGATCATGCTGCGCATGATCTCCTACCTTCACCGCCTGCAAAGCGGACAGATCACTTGCTAATCCAACCGGAGATATCATGTGCTAACGACACTTGTCAAAATTACCAGTGGCGTTTCTCTGAGATGCGTGATAAAGTCTCGGCTTTGCGGGGTGGTCCATGAATAGATTTGGTTTGCGTTCGTCAGCCGCCTGGGTTCTCTGGCTTGTTTTTGCAAGCGTGATGCCGGGAGCGTCTCAGACGTTCAGAGGGGTGTTAACGCAGCACAACAATAATGCCCGAACCGGCCAGAACCTCAATGAGACCGTCCTCACTCCGCAAAACGTAAATTCCCGTTCATTCGGGAAACTGTTTTCTTACTCCGTTGATGGCCAAATTTACGCCCAGCCACTCTACGTCCCGAAAGTGCAGATCCCGGGTCAAGGCACGCACAATGTAGTTTACGTGGTCACGCAAAACGACAGCGTGTATGCCTTCGATGCGGACGGCAGCAGCAGCGTCCCGCTTTGGCAGGACAGCTTCATTGATTTTGGAAAAGGCATTACGCCCGTTTCCTGCCAGTTGAACGGCAAGATCGTTGTGGCCTGCGCGGTCTACCCGATATACGGGATCACCGGAACCCCGGTGATTGATCGCAGTACGAACACCATGTATCTGGTCGCCCGTACCCGCGAGAACAGCAATTACTTTCAGCGCCTTCACGCGCTGGACATTACTACCGGGGCGGAAAAACTTGGCGGCCCTGTTGTAATTGAGGCGTCGTCCGGCGGCGTGATTTTCAACAAGCTTTTCGACATTCAACGTGCCGGATTGCTCCTCCTGAAGGGTACGATCTACGTTGGATGGGCTGGCGCTCAGCACGGATGGATTATGGGCTATGACGCGGCGACTCTGGTCCAGAAGAGCGTCTTCACCGCCACGCCGAACGGTGTTCGCGGGGGGGTTTGGCAGAGTGGGAGTGGCTTGGCTGCTGACGGTCACGGAAATATTTTTGTGGCGATCGGCGATGGCCTGTTCGATGCCAACAGCGACGGAACAGATTACGGCGATAGTGTCCTGAAAATGAGTGGCAGTCTCAGCGTGCTCGACTACTTTGCGCCCATGGATCAAGCCTGCCGCCTCACCAACGACATGGATCTAGGCTCAGGGGGTCCCATGCTTTTGCCGAGGCAACAAGGCTCTGTCCCCGACGAGTTGGTCATCGCGGGCAAAGGGGGCGATCCGTGCGATACCGGCGGTGCAACTCCTATCTACCTGCTGGATCGAGACAACCTGGGTAAATATGATCCGACCCAAGACCAGGTAGTCGAAACTGTGGCTGGCGCACCACACGGCTATTGGAGTAACCCGACGTATTGGCAAGGGCAAACGGCCGCCAACGTCTACCTGGGCGGTCTGACGAACGAAGGCGGGCAAGGCGACTACCTGAAGATGTTTAGCGTGTCAAACGGACTTCTGTCCTCTTCCCCGGTTGCCCAGAGCGCGAATATCTTTCCGACTGGAACCACTCCTTCTGTCTCGGCCAACGGTAGCTCCAACGGTATTGTCTGGGCAATCGAGCGGCAACAGCCGTTGAATTTCCTGCCCGGGAATAAGCCCGCGATCCTGTATGCATATGACGCCACCAACCTCTCCACGATGCTCTATAACAGTGCGGAGGTTGCGGCACGCGACCAGGGAGGCTGCGCTGGCAAGTTCCAGGTCCCCACAATTGCCAATGGCAAGGTCTACGTAAGCACTCAGAACGAACTGGATGTTTTTGGGCTTCTCATTTCTCGACCGCGTCCCAACGTGTTCCTGTCATCGCCTTGTCAGACCTTTCAAGCCCAGGCGGTGCATACAACCAGTCCACCCTTTAAACTGCAGTTGACCAACAGCGGGAACAAGCTACTGAACATCCGTAGCATCACGATCACGGGTACGAACGCAGGGGACTTCGAGCAGACCAATGCTTGCCATGCCTGGCTGCCCGCCGGCAAGAGTTGCACAATCACAGTCAAGTTTAGCCCCAGTGCCATCGGACCCCGGACAGCGTATGTCATGGTTGCCGATAACGCCCCGGGCGGCCCACACAATGTCTACATGATAGGAAAAGCGAAGTGACATTCGAGAGCGTCGCTGGTCTTTGGGCAATAGATTCTTGGCCGTGACTTTGCACTGGTCGTCAGTGGTAGACTCTTGTAGCCTCATCTTCTTTGAAACGCTCGGACAGCGGGCGGCCCTATAAAATCGTTCGCAGCTCAATCAAAATTGTGCCCCGGAAGTGCTCAATCGGACTCGCTGCTTCCATCGGTTGCGAAGTACCCTTCATTAATTTCGGTTGTGAAAGGCTGCTCCACGCTTTGTACCATCTTTCGCAAGCGCTCCGCTCGCAGAGCATTGTTAATTTCGCTTCTTACGGCATCTAGAGATTCGACCCCCTTCCAGTCGAGCTTGTAGATGTAGTGTCCAGTGGCGTCGCTTATCACTCGCGACACTTGGCCGGGTTTCAGGTCGAACACCGAAGCATGCGCGGGTGGCAGCCCCTCGCGTCGAATCTTGTCCATATTGGGGTTGGGTGGGTTGTCGCCGCTTACCCCTGCGGTATCGTAAGCTTGTTTTTGCAGCTTACCGAAATCCTCGCCCGCAACCGCCTGGATGCGGAGAAGTTCGGCCTCTTTCGTCATCACATCCTGGTCGGACTTCCCCTGATCCGTGCCCGGCTGATTCAACAGTGAGCGGATTGGGATTACGATGCGCTCCACGCTTGCCAACTCGAACGCGCTGATATTTTTCTTGTAGTAGTCTTCGATATCGGTTGCAGGTACGCGGGCTGCTTCCTGTTCAAACTGTCCCATTAGCTCTTGGGAAAGGATCTGAAGCCTTGCAAAAGCCAGCCGCTCTTCAAAGCGTGGCTGTTTGTCCAGGCTACGTTGTTCAGCCTCGTGGGCCAGCACCAGAAATTGCGGGTAGGCCTTGGCGAGATGGTGCTTGGTTTCTGCGTCTTCGCCGATGCGAAGAGCATCCATCAGCTTCTCGAATTGCGCACGAGTAACGACGGTCTGGCAAGCTGATTTCGCCTGATCTGCTTCCGCAGCTGACGCCAGCCGAGGGCAGAGGCCCTTGATGGTGAGCACCGGGTCGTCAGCAGCGACGTCGGCGGCTGAATGCGGTTTCAGCGCGTCATCACCCTGCTTGTGCACTTCTAGTGAGCTGTTCGTTGCTGCCGCAGTTGTAGTCGGTGCTTGCTGTGCCCACACTGTAATCCCGATCAACAGACAACCAATCCAAGCGGCGCGCATCACAGACCTCCTCGATTCGATCAGAGATTGCCCTGTATCGATTGTATCTCTCATGCGGGTCTCCCTGGCCGGACATCTCCCGCTGCGTCGCAACAAATTCAAATGATCTCCGAGGCCTTCGAGCAATCAAGAAAAGTGCTCGATGATCCTTGAGCACTGAGACGATCTTGGCCAGCGGGACGGAATCCTCCTCTCCATGTTTTGCTTGGCCGTCCTCCAGCCATTGGTACCGTGACGGCGGATCAGATTTGTTTCTCGCCAGCGTTATTCTTTCGTCCAAACAGGACAGCTCACTCACGACCCGTAATTCGTCAGCTTATTCCCAGACGCGTTGCTGTCGCTTCGCATTGTCACGCTTATGACGAGAATCTTTGGTCTCTGTTCCTTATCGCACTCGTCGCTGGACTTTGGTGACATTGTGGATCGGCAGCCAGGTGGCGAGAATACCCGCATGTCAAGTAGAGTGGCTGCATTCAACCACGCCGGATAAAGCCCCGACGGAGATGTGTGCTCCCCCTTGACCCTCGTCCCTGGAGGTCAGCTAGTGAAAACCCGAGTCTTCTCGCGACCGGTTCTGCTCACCGTCATATTGCTCGCCGCACTGGTTTCCATATCCGCT
>JBAVAQ010000007.1:0-487512 GCA_049585795.1 Terriglobales bacterium
GTCGGGTGGGCTGGAAAAGGATCTCCAGGCCGCAACGGACGCAACCAAAACTCTCCCTTAGTCACAACAATCGCGAGACCGGGACAGCATTTTAAGTCGAGCCGTCGTTTTTCCGCAGCCTGCTAGATATTCTTCTGAGCCTTTCGTATCCACGCGCAGATCGCGCATGATCTCCAACCCGCGCAGCGGAACCACCGTGAAAGGCAAGCCGGTGGAAATTGTTTCAATGGGCAGCGAAGGATCGATGTTGCCATCGCGCAGCCCTGAGGCACGCACCACCGCTTCGCGATCATGCTGCGGTCCGAACTCAGGGTTGACTTGGATCATCTCGCCAAAAACTGGCTGCCCCGGCTTCTCCTCGAACTGAATCGGAACCTTGCCGACATTAAGGTCGAGCACAACTTCCCGCGCGCCCGTCGACCCGCGTACTTGAAATGCCGTTCCCAGCGTCGGGTGACCGGCGAACGGCAACTCCTCCTGCACAGTAAAGATGCGAACCCGCACACCGCGTTCGCGCTCGACCGCTGATTCACGCGGCAGGATAAACGTAGTCTCGGACAGGTTCATCTCACGCGCCAGGGCCTGCATTTCTTCGTCGCTGAGTCCGCGGCCGTCGAGAAAAACCGCCACAGAATTGCCCTCGAGGGCGCGCGAGGTAAAAACATCCAACTGCACGAACGCAAGCCGCCGAAGTTCTGCCATGGTCTTCGTATTGTATCGCCAGGGCGTTCCCTCAGAACTTAGCACGAGACCGGTTTTCCCTTGTGCCCTTTATGGTTATCGATGTTCCGCGCAGCCGTTTGACTGCATTCAAGCTGGCCGCGTATCCTATATGAGGTATGCGCATCCGCTCCACGCCTTGCCCGATCCATTGTTGTACGCGGGCCTCGCTGCGTGGGTAGTGCGGACAAGTTTTTCTCACACCCACCCGGCGTACAGAGGGTGGGTTCTCTTTTTATGGCCCAGACGCCGCCTTTCAAAGCGCAGGCCTCGAGTAACCCGATTCACTAAGGAGAGATTATGAGCACCGACACTTTAACGGAAACCGAAACCAAAGTTCTTCGCATTAATGACACAGCTCCCGATTTCACCGCCGAAACCACCCAGGGCACGATCCGCTTTCACGAATGGATCGGCGACAGCTGGGCTGTTTTATTTTCACATCCGAAGGATTTCACGCCCGTCTGCACCACTGAACTCGGCTACATGGCCGGTCTCCAACCGGAATTTGCCAAACGAAACACCAAGATTATCGGGCTCAGCGTCGATCCTGTGACCAATCACAGCAGATGGGCGACCGACATCGAGGAAACTCAAGGTCACAAAGTCAACTATCCGATGATCGGCGATACTGAACTCAAGATCGCGAAACTCTACGGCATGTTGCCGGCTGAGAGCGGGCAAACCTCCGAAGGCCGCACCGCAGCAGACAATGCCACGGTGCGCACCGTCTTCGTGATCGGCCCGGACAAGAAGATTAAACTAATGCTCATCTATCCGATGAGCACCGGTCGCAACTTCGATGAAGTGTTGCGCGTTATCGATTCGATGCAACTCACAGCCAGGCACAAGGTAGCCACGCCTGTGAACTGGAAGCAGGGCGGCGACGTCATCATCCTGCCATCCGTATCGAACGATGAAGCACAACAGAAATATCCGGGAGGCTGGAAATCGCCTAAGCCGTATCTGCGAATCGTCCCCCAGCCGAAGTGACCGGAGAAGTTGTAGCGGACACTCCTGTCCGCCAAGTATGTGGCCATGGATCAGCCCGGATGAATACGGATCAGTTTTGCGTTGCGCCTTCAATTGCAATCCGTGCTAATCCGTGGCCGCCGTTCACTCCCTCCTGAACGCTATCACGGAAGGAACTTCCCTCAGCCTTTTGCCGGTAGCCTGTCCTACGGCTAACATGGAAGCGTCAACTCGGCGATGCGGAAGCGCATGTGGTCCGGTGACCGTCACGGTCTTCAAAACCGTCGGGCGGCATCTCTGATGTCGCCGGTGGGTTCGACTCCCACTCGCTTCCGCCAGTTAGTTTGAATGAGTTAAGTGTCCGCCGTTGCCGAGCGCTTCAATGATTTCGCAGGGGAGCTTAGCAGCGGCGGGATACTCGCCCTAGACGAAATTCGTCGCCAAAGCCCTGAATGATGAGTGGATCCTCACATGTTAGAAAACCCTCTCAAACAGATCCTTCCGACACGCGTAAACATTGGTGCCTACAACCAACGCCTACGATAGAAAACAGTGCGGTTTTCAAAAACAGGTCCCGCCGGGATTCCAGGCGAATGAGTCCGGGGGAAAGGACGGATGACGCCAGCTGCTTTTCACCTAAAATTAACATTCGGATCAACTTCCCGTAACTTGTGCGCAGTAGGGTCGCAGGTTACGTCCCCGCTTGATATCTTTTAAGTTCTTGCCAGCGTTCAGACTGCAGCAATACGAGATTGCCGATGAGAATCAACGCGAAAACGAAAAGCTTCTGCGTATTCATCGCAACGCCAAGCCTGCCCACAACGCGGTTGCTCCTCGCCGCATTGTTCGTCTTAGCAGGCTTGGCCCACTTACCAGCTCAGAACGTCGTACTGACTGGGGCCCTTAGCGGACGGGTTACCGACCAAACTGGGGCGCTAGTGGCGGGAGGGGTGGTGGCAGTGCAGAACCTCCAGACCGGTGTGACGCAATCTGCCCAGACAAACCAAACCGGACTTTACCGGTTTCCGGTGCTCGCGCCGGGATTTTATTCCATCGCCGCGACTCGCCAGGGTTTTCGCGATGCCCAGGCTCTGGTGCGCGTGCAAGTAGGAAACACCACGTCGCTCGACATTAAGCTGCAGGTGGGGGCCA
Source organism: Terriglobales bacterium (assembly GCA_049585795.1). Taxonomy (GTDB): domain Bacteria; phylum Acidobacteriota; class Terriglobia; order Terriglobales; family Acidobacteriaceae; genus JABDBE01. The sequence continues at coordinate 2,845 of JBAVAQ010000007.1, forward strand.
GCGGAGACGCGATTAAGGTAACCGGAAGCACACCCCTGCTGCGGCCAGAGGAAGCCTCTGCCAGTACCGTGTTGGATCGGTCGTTTACCCAGGACTTGCCGCTCAACGGACGCAAATACACGGACTTTATGGCACTGACGCCCAACACCAGTTATGACGGCGACACCGGTCTGGTGAGCGTTGCCGGACAACAAGGTGGTGAGGACTCGGGATACGCCAATGGAAATGGCTCCAATGCTTTCACGGTAGACGGAAGCAATGCGACCAACAACTACTTCGCCGACGTAGTGGGCCGGAATCGCATCCCTTACCTGTACGGGGAGGACGCCATCGAGGAATTTCAAGTCTCGGTGAGTCCATACTCGGCCGTCTATGGGGGTGGAGCGGGGTTCGTCAATGCGGTGACGCGGTCGGGAAGCAACGCGTTCCACGGCAGCGCATTCTATTACAACCGGAACTCGGCGACGGGAGCCAACGACGCCCTTGACGAGGCCAGCGGTTTCCCTAAACCGGAAGATGCTTTGCAGCAATTCGGGGCCGGGGTGGGTGGACCTATCCTGCGCAACCGTCTATGGTTCTTCGTGGACTATGAGCAGCAACTGCGAAACAATCCGGTTTCCGTCATCAACCCAGCCTTGGCGACGCCGCCCGCGAACTTACCTGCGTTCTTGAGTGCGAACTTTGGCATTCCATCCGGCACAACGCTACCCGCGCCGAACGGACCCTTGCCGGTTCCCGGCAGCGACACCACGCCTGACCCGGCCAATCCCGTCTATCTCCAGCAAGTAGCGAACACGGTGAACGCTCTCAATTCCAATCTCGGCAGTAAAGCAAGAAAAGAAAATGATTGGGTGGTCACGCCCCGGTTGGACTATCAGCCCACCACGCGCGATGCCCTGTTCTTCAGCCTGAATTTAAACCACTTCAATTCGCCCGGAGGGGTCATTACTGACCCTACGGTAGGGAATTATGGGACGCAGACGCTGGCCAACGCCTATGTGCATACCTTCCAGGCCAGCGTGGGATGGACACACACGTTCTCCTCCCACCTGCTGAACGAATTTCACGTGAGCACTTCACAAGACAATGAGATCTCGACCCCGACTGGTTTGGCTCCGAACACGCCGACGGTGGTTCTGGATAGTCCCGCCGCTTTCGTTCTCGGCAACGCTCCTTTCTCGGTGGGAAGGGTATTTGAAAGGCAGTACTCTCTGTCCGACCGGGTTGACTACGTGATCGGCAAGCACACTTTGCAATTCGGTTTCGATTGGAACCGCTCCTCGGATGCGGACACCTACGACGGTGGTGCGGACCCCAATGAAGCGATCGATTTCGGCTCGCCGCTTGGCCTTTATGAATTTCCCAACCTGGAGGCCTTTGCCCTTGGGCAATACCTCACCTTCAGTCAGGCTTCGGGAAAGCCGACCTTTTCTTTTGCTGTTCCTTACTATGGATCCTATGTGCAGGACACATTCCGGGCGCTGCCAAAGTTGACGATAGAAATGGGCTTGCGCGAAGACTTTCAAGTTTATCCGCAGCCGGCGGAAAATCCCGCGTTCCCGCTCACCGGACAATATCCCAACCAGTTTCGGCGCCTGGCGCCTCGCCTCGGATTCGCCTGGCAGCCTGCATCGAAGACGGTGGTGCGCGGAGGATTCGGGCAATTCTATGACAACATGAATGGGCTGAACTACCGGAACGCAGTGATATCGAACGGGCTGGCATCGCAGCAGGCATCGGTAAATGCCAGTTACGACGGAGGTTCGCCGAACCAACAGGTGCCAACCTTCCCGGCCATCCTCCCGGGTAATTCCCCTCTGTTTGGGGCTTCTCCGGACATTTCGCTGGTCGCGCCACAGTTTCGCGTGCCCTATACATTGCAAGCGAGTTTGCAGATCGAGCGGGAGATTTTCGAGAACACAACTGTGAGTATTGGCACCATGTGGAATCACGGGGTGCACATCATTTCGGGCAGCGCCTTTGACGCGAATCTGAATCCGTTACAAGGCACGACGACGTATATCGTCTGCCCTCCCGGTGCAACCACGGCGCCGTGCAGTGGCCAGTCTATTACGCTGCCGAATATGGATAACGGCCTGCTGACCGAAGGCCGCATCAACCCGAATCTAGGCCAGATCAACGAGTTGATAAGCCCCGCGCAAAACTATTACAACTCCTTCTTCGTGCAGTTGCAGCGCCGCATGTCGCAAGGCCTTTCGCTGCAGTTCTCTTACACTTTTGCCAAAAGCATCATGCTGGATGGGATGGACTTCAACAATCAGTTCGACTTCAGCAATACCCACGCTCCCTCGCTGTTAGATCAGCGGCATCGGATCAGCCTGGCAGCGGTTTACCGGCCCCAGCTGGAAACACTAACGAGTTCTGACAAGGGGCGAGTGTTGCTCTCGGGTTGGACGCTGAGCAGCGTCATGGAGTTCTCTTCGGGCCGCCCGTACGCAGGGCTGCTCAGTCCCGCGTGTACCAGTTCGACGCTCTCGTTTGGAAATTGCGACGGTGCCAACGACAACCTGAACGACAGTGCTTTTAACCAGGACACCGCGAACACTGCGGGCGGCGTTAACGGAGCTGGTCCCACGCCGGGGATCGGCCTGAATTCCTTCTACGGTCCGTGGCTGGAAAGGATCGACGTTGGACTCGCCCGCAGCTTCGCAATCAGGGAAGGCAAGGAATTGGAATTTCAAGTGCAAGCCTTCAACGTGTTCAACCACGCCAACTACTATGTGCAGAACGGGGACGGGGTCAACCAACTGCAATATAACCCGATCGGGACCAACTGCGGTGATGGCGTGAGCCTGAAGCAAACTTGCTATCTGGTACCCAACTCCGGACCGGGCAATTTTGGCACGCTGCAGGAAATCAGCCCAAACGGCCTTCCCCGAGTGCTGCAGTTCTCCGTACGATTCACCTTTTAGTTTCGGAACGGACGGGCCTCAGACTCGGCAAGGGGGTATCCTTCGCGGAAAATTCGGCTACGCCCCAACCGGTGGGGTTCTGAACCAAATATGCGGCGGGGGTGGCTACGCAGGACGGATTGGAACTAGTCTAGACGCCATTTGAGCGTAATCGGGATATAGCGTCAACTGAGAATGTGGTCCGCGCGGACCTGCTTAAGCACGAGCAGCCCGAACTCAGCCTGCCCTGTTTGGATCAACGCTTTGGCTCGGCTCTGAGCCGCTGTTTTCACGGGATATGTCCCAGTTCGGGAAGATTTGTTCAATGGAATATGCAGCGAAGGCAGGTCTTCGTCGCCGCCTCTCTCGGAGAGCGAACATGATAGCAAGTAAACATCCTGTTAAGGCTCCGAGGAATGCTTCCGTAATTGAGAGGCTGTTGAAAGTCCGCAGCCCGTGGCCGGTCAGAAGGAATGCGGTGTACGCCATAGCTACCGTCCAGAGAATTACGCGAACAGGGTGCATGGGGATCACCTCTACCGCACAGCCGGCTAAAAGAGCAGACATGTGTTCAGGTCGCAAAACATCGCGAAACTCTAAAGAGAGAGCGCCCCAGTACTCAGACGCTCTCCCGAACAGCCCTCCCCCGAGAACCGCTCTCCCGCACGATACCACAAGTGGTCTACGACGCACCCACTTATTGTCATTTTCAATGACTAACGATGTCATGTTCGGTGACACCAGTACAGCACAGGCTCTATTGAACCTGCCAAGTCCGGAAGGCTGACGCTTAACAAAATCGAATTGCGTCGGAGTAAGAGTGCCTGCCGATCGGTCACCGCAAATTTCCTTGATCGTGCCATCGGGGACATACTGCAAGCTCTTCCGGCTGATGGGAAGGGGAGGTTGCGCTGGGGACCGGCGTGCCACGTCTGGCAACCGTGCAACCCAAATTCTCGGGGAAGGGGTCGCCCAGCGCGGATTGATTCTACTACCGCCGCTAGTACAGAGTAACGCGAGCTGCTTATTCAGAAGTACATGGTTTCAGAAAGGATTGAAAGTAAGGCGCATAACCGTGCGGACTTTCGGCGACTACGCATTCGTCATGGCCGCTACACGTTTTGGCACTGGTCAATGAGCGACTTTTCCGCTAACTACCCAAAGCGTCATTTGCAAATGCAGGATGATGCCGATGCCGAACGCTTCGCAAATTACTCCTTGCAGCACGAAAAAGAGGACGAGCCTCGCCTCACGACTGCCCTCTCTCTCAGTGTGGCCGCTTCCGCCCGCGTCCCCCTCGAAGACCCCTCGGATATTGACGCAGGCGTTGGGGGGAGGACTAGGACCACACTATTCTCAAGACCGTGATTGTATACCATATACGATATAACATTTCCGTTAGTCAACAACATCTCTCCTACATCTTTGCGATTGAATTGAGGAATCGGCGGCGTATCATCATCCCGAATCGAGGCGTGCTCATGCGTCACAAACGTGGAAACCCGAACTGGGATGCTAGGCAATTGTTTGACTGCAAGTTTCGAGTAATCTAATCGCTGGGGCAGCAACCTCGTGACCGCCCCCACCATCTGACACTGCACCCCTTCTTCCCCGGAGCGTGCACCATGGATTTCGGTCTGCAAGATTTCCGGCGCGAACTAACTAAACTCATTCAGAAACAGATCGACACGATAGAAAAGGAAACCTTCGGCGGCGCAACGGATGTGGAGCGTCGGGAGTATGAAGAAAGGCGGAAGCGCATTGATGAATTGCGCCGTGAACTCGAGCGTTTCAACACAGCCGCATAAGGACCGATAGCTAGTGTAGTGCGTCACAAATAATGCACGCTATCAAATGGCGACTGTCGTTCTCGGTTTGTTGAGTGCAAGGTAATTCCGACTCAGCGACGGCCAATTTATAAACGTCAATCTGCCTGACGCACTACACTAGCGACTTGTTCGTCCGTAGAATATGCATGCGTCACAAAAAGAGAAAGCGCCCCGGGGCTTGCGGGTCTTAGTCGCCATTTGCTCTACCACGTTAAGGAATCAATTGTGCACCTGGGTCTACCTGTGTGCCATTGATTTCCGGGTAGGTCCAAGATGGTCAATAAGTGAAATGGCAATTTTCAACACTAACCGCAGGGCCAAAGGCATCGGACAATTCCTGAGCACGTAGTACGGAGCGATTCCGGGCCGCAAAGAATCCGCCAAATCGTGACCGTCATCGGTCAGGGTCGGTCTTTACGCTGCGTGGTGTTTCATCGAGATAGACGACTTCAAACTGTGCGCCTCCAGCAGTGGAGGTCACGCCAACCATGTGCTGTTTCCTCTCGGTGCCCGCCTTCAGTTCGATACTATTGCCGTCCTTATCGCTGTCGCACTTGAGCTGCCATGGAGCCGCAGCGACGGGTTTCCCGTTGCGGCACTCCAGCACAGCCCCGTACTTCGAGAGTTGCTTGCGATAAAAAGAGAGAACCTTGTCAGAAGAGTCGGAGGTTACGTAGTTCTGCAGGTACAGACGCGTGCTCTCTTTTCCCCAGTCGAGGGAGAGGCTGGCATCACTGCTGTCGTTTTCGCCTTCGTGAATCTTCGCGCCGGGGTAAATCGCCACGCCTAGTTGCTTCGGGTCTAGTTTCTCTGCACCGACCTCATAGCGGCCGGAGTCGGTTTCCACGGCAATCTTATGCTTCTCACCGGAGCTAGGTGTTTGGTCTTGTGCGAAAAGGGCTGTCGATGATACTGCGACAGCGATCACCAAAATCAACGTGTGATTTTTGGGCATAGGTACCCCCCTGTCATTCTTTATACGTTGCCCACTGGCTCGTGGTTCCATTCGGCAGAAGCCTCGCAACTGGCGTTAACAAGCCATAGCGCTCATTGAAGGGCTTGCGTGTAACGGCGTTGTTACGCCGACTATCCCTCCCGAACACTCAGCCGGAGTTGATTGAATGCACTTCTGTGATTAGACTCCGCATGCGTTTGAGGCATGAACAAAAAACCCCTCTCCCCGGTTGTTGGGGAGAGGGTCGTTGTAGTCGGAACGTGTTTTATTCGTCCCCGTCGCCGTCCGCGTCACCCGCGGGTGCCGGGTTGTTGAAGTCGCTCGGCGGGCGAACCGCGCTCTCGCCGGGATAGGGCCGCTTGAACCCAGTGGCCTCATACCAGTTCAGATGGTTGACGGTGTCCGGGTCTTCGGCATCGGGTTTGGTCAGTTTGCCGGCGAAGATATCCTCCTTCTTCTTCTGCCAAGCCGCGCTCAGGGCTTTGAGCCGATCGTTGCCCTTTGTGTTGTTCTCTTCCTTCTCACCAACGCCCTGGTTCAACGGGACCTGGTTCGGCACGCGCGTCCACGGGGCGAAGTTCTTCTTGGGCGGATTGTTGGTGAAAGCCGTCCTCATTGGCGAAGCAATGAGGTCAAACTGGTTCATGGGTGTCAGACCGAGGATTTGCTCCATCGTCCGAGTCATGTTGACCTGAGTGTAATAGTAATGTTGGGTGGGTCCGTACTGCACGGCGTACGGGCTGACGACATAGCCGGGGCTGCGATGACCGTCGATGTGGTCGACGCCGTTCTGCGCGTCGTCTTCCTCGATGAAGATCGCCGACGTGGACCAGACTGAGCTATGGCTGATGGTGTCGATAATGCGCCCAACCGCCAAGTCATTATCGGCTTGTTCGGCGTCCACGGTCGGCGGGCCGCCGGTGTGGTCGCACATGATCCACAGGATGCTCAAAGCGGGCACTGTATTGTTCGTAACGTCATTATTGAAGTCCTGCACCCACAGAGCGTAGCGGAACTGGTCGGGGATGCCCAGATCAAACTGCGGGAAGTTCTTGATGAGATGGTTATACACGGCCGGGATAGAGGACTCTGCCTGAACCGTGTTTTGATAATACAGCGTCTTCTCTTTTCCCTCCAGGAAACGCTGCGCGTCGTGGAAAAACTGGGTCCAGGTCGGCTCTTGGGTCGACCCGTCCGGCTGTTTGAAGGTATCGTTCTCGACGTATTCCCCGTAGAGCTTCAGCGGCAGACCAGCGGCTGAAGCTTCCGAGAATAGGAAGCCCTTCTTCTGATAGGCAAGTGCATCGCCGGCGTTCCCGCCGGGATAGCTGCGGACCCAATCAGGCGACTGGATGTCGTCGGCGTAGGGTGCCGTGCCCTCGGTGATCCACTGGTGACCGTCAGCCGACTGGCGGCTTGGGTCGTAGAAATTGTCGAAGAGAGGGAAGCGCTTCACCAGTTTGTGCACGTTCGGGGTGTCCAGGATCTTGTTCGTCGGGCTGAAGCCGAACACTGCCAACCTCGGGTCGCCATTGCCGGCAGCCACGTCGCCCAGGATCTGATCATAGGTGCGGTTTTCACGGACGATCAGGAACACATGCTTGATCAGCGAAGGATCGCCGATCTTGGCCGGGATTACGACCGGCTTGGTCTTCGGGTTGCCACCGGAGGCAGACTTGATATTTTCCGCCAAATCCCAGTGGTTGTTGTAGATAACCTGCTGCGTCATCTGCTGCAAGGTCCCGGGAAGAGGCACGGGGACGATGCTGACCGTGCCATTATCCTGGTGAGTATTGTAGTCGCAGACGTCGTAGTCGCATTCGTACGAAAGACGCGCGCCGATGCCCTTGTCATTGGCAACGATGAGCGTGTTATTGGCCTTGTCCAGCACCACCGAGGACGGCGCATACGCTACCGGGATCATGCCCAAGACCGGATTCACGCGCGTGGTGAGGCTGACTACCGCGATCGCGTTGGCATGGTACAGCGCGACGTAGGCAACGCCAAGCTCGGCATCGACGGCAATCGAGTTCGGACCGGCGCCCCAGGCCGGACCCTGGCCGGGCACTCCGATCGGCAGCGCAAGGTTGATAGTCCGCGTCACCACATCGGTGGCCGTATCGATCACCGAGATGGTATCGCTATAGGTATTGGCAACCAATAGGTAACGTCCGTAGAACGCCATCCCGGTCGGGTGCAGACCGGTCGAGATGTTAGCGGTGACCGTCATCGAGGGCAGATCAACCACAGAAACGGTGCCGGTGATCGCGGCGCCAACCACCGGGTCGGCGACGATTTCAGTGCCGGCGGACCAGATCTGGAAGTCCGCCTCAGTAGCGGCCCGGCCACCCTCGTTGCTGACGTAGGCCGTCGTGCCTTTGCTGTCAATCAAGATGCTGTGCGGCGCGTTCCCGACGCGGATCTGCTCACCCTGCGTATCCGTGGTCAGGTCGATCTGGGCGAGCGTATCGTTCTGGTTCAGCAAGGCGTAGGCGCTCTTGCCATCCTTGGAGACCGCGAGGCCACCGGGATAAGAAGTGCTCGGAGAGTAGAACGTGCCGCAGGGTACCGCATAGGCGCCCGGAGGGCTGTTCTTAAAGCAGGTGATGAAGGAATTGTCCGGCGGTACGCTGATCTGTGCGTTGTCTTGCAGCAAGCCCTCTGCAGTGACGTCGGCGATGGTGACATTGCTGCTGTCCTGGCTGAACACCAGGTACTTGCCGTCCGCCGAATAGGCTATGCCGCTGTAGCTGCCGCTCGAATCATCTCCGAACGTGGCGTAGTTCTGCAGGACATTGCCGGTGTTGGTGTCGAATATTTCGACGGCCTGCGTCGCCCCCAGAGTGAGGACGGCGGCGGTGTGAGTGCGGACATTGGGGTTCAGCGCGATAGCCTTGGCGCGGACCCGGATGCCGAGGTCGACTTGGGTGCCAGCTGGCGTGATGACCGCGCCATCGCTGACTACCCACGAGCCGTTCGGCTGCGGGCCGGTGACGTAGGTCGGGAACTCTTTGGACTGAGCTGCGGCGAGCCCCGGAAGGCTCAGCCCCGCCGCCAGCAGGCCGGCGAGCGGACGCAAACGGTTGATCCGTGATTTATTTCGAGATTTTCTTCGGGAGTTATTTTGAGAGTTCTTTCGGGACATGTACCGTTCTCCTCCTTGGATTTTTTCATCACGCAACTAGGATCGGCTGTGGGACATCAGAGTGGAAATACGACTGCGGCTAATCTTTACAGACGACCTGTGACGGCTATGTGACGATCCGGTAAATTTTCCATTAAATGGACGGGACTTTTTCTCGCGGATGGTGACGCGCGGTTGGCGAAAAGCAGGTCTGTACCAGCATCATCGTCGCTGCGGAGTTGCGCTACGGAGCCGAAAAGGCGCGCCGTGCCTCCGCACAGGGCGCCTTCGTGGCCGCTCACCCGCGAGGGGAGACAGATACCGAACTAAGGAACAGTCTTATAAAACGGCGGCGATACAATCCACTTCAATATCAAACCCGCCGTTCCAGGCAGGAACATTAATAAAGACGCGCGCGGGCGGATTTTCCGGGAAATAACGCCTGTAGACGGTATTCACCGCAGGGAACATGTCTACTGAAGTGACGTAGACATTCAGCTTCAGAATGTTTTCCAGAGAAGAGCCTGCCGTTTCGACACAGAGCTTGAGTTGATCCAATACGATCTCCGTCTGACGCTCAATCGGTCCCTTGAAGATTTCTCCTGTTTTGGGGTCGAACGGCGGAGAACCTGAGACGTAGATTGTGTCGCCGTGCTTGGTCACGGTTGAAGCTGGGGCTTTGTATTTATCCAGGTAGGTCGCCAGCGGCTCGACGCGAATGATTTCCCGTTTCATAGATTCCCTCCGATTGATAGGTGCGGCAGCCGAGTAACCAGGAACCGCGGAAATTCGAGGGTAAGAGTAAAGCTAGACCGGTAAACGGATCGCTGCAGCATAATACTATTTCGGTGTCACGGTTGTCTCTTAAACGTCACGGGTGGCTGGCCCACCTTTGCGGGTTTTGACGGGTGCCCCATCCTAACGTCGCAGAAATAGTCCGATTCCAACCTAACTCTGGTTTCGCGACGTTAGGGTGGGGATTTTGACCTTTGACTGTAGGGCGGCCCGCTCAAGTCCGGTCTAGCTTGATCGGGAACGCTCAGCTCTCCCCAACTCTGTCATCCCGACCCAGCTCTGTCATCCCGACCGGAACAGATCATCGCAAAGCGATGAGCTGTGGAGCGGAGGGACCTTGTGTTGTGACGTCACCCGGCTGTGGGGAACGGTGGCGATCGAGTCGGAATAGACGACGCGAAGCCACGATGATACATCTTCGCCTTGTTTTCGCCGTGGTGGAAATGCTAGTCTAGGCTTAATAGATCAGGCGACAGAGAAACTTGAACTACGACATCGTTAAGACGGTTTCCCAAATTCTCACGTATATCGGTCTCTCTGTCTCGTCGATCCTGACGTGGATAAATCTGCATTTCAAGACGTCTCAAGACCCCGATGCTGGTCATCGGAAAATTCTGACGCCAGCGGGAAAAGCAGCCCGAGTCTTTCTTGTCATCTCATTTGTGCTCACAATATGTTCGGCAATCGTGCAAAACTATGCTGATTCAAAACTGAGACGCGCAGCCGAGCAACGCGGAACGAAAGCAATTCAGGCGGCTCTAGAAGAACAACACAAGCTATACGTGAATGACTTGAAGCAACAATTTGACGGGCCGAACGGAGTCATTCCCAAACTAGGTGAACAGGCGAAAGCGTTGAAAGCTGCCGAGTCACTGATTGTTACTCAATCATCCGAAACCATCAGTCAGTTCACAGGCTCAGAGTCCTACGCCATCCTAATGTACGCTCCGGGGCAAGGTTTTTTGGCATTTGCCCACGCAGGAAAATACCCCCTCTACGAAGTCTCTGCTCGAATTTCTGACCTTGATCAAATTCGAACGAACCTTGTGGGCGTAACAGTACCGGTTGGCGACATGATTCGGGGGCACGTCAACACCGAGTCCATACCAGCGGGGATTCCGACATCAGGCGACCACTTTAATGCTAATGTCTTTTTCACAGCTAGAAATGGTGATTGGACTGAACTATTGCGGGTAATACGAGTGAATGACGGATGGGCAAGGGCTATTCGAGTGATGGGACGATTTACTTCTCTCAAGAAGGAAAAAGTGATGTGTGAGACTATCGACCCGAAATTTCCCGGGAATGCCACGAGCGTACTCAATGAATTCAAACCTGTAGATGGCACAAAGCCGCCCCGCTGTCTGTGACATCGACGAGAGCGCACAGCGGCCCCAGCCAGGGTTCGTAGCGTCGCCATCGCTCGACCGAGGTGCGATAGATCGGCTGCCGGGTTTGCCATTTGCTGGGGGTCTTCACCGCCCGCGGATTGGATTCGGGGCGCAGACACGCGTCGTGCCACGCCAGGCCACAGGCGGCGATGATCCGCCGGATAACCGGTTCGGGCGCGCGGGTCAGATCTTCGTAATCGACCTCGATGAAGCGATCCGCCGGCAGCACGCTTCGCCAATGGTCAATGATCCGCTGGTAACTGCGGAAATAGGCGACCAGTTCAACGCCTCCGGTCGGAAACGGCATGCTCGGATGGAAATGAGTTTGATGGATCGACAGCGCCGTGTCGACTGCAGCGCGGCGGCAATGGATGATGATTGCGCGCGGGAATGCCAGGTGGATCAGCCCGGCCCAGAGGAAGTTGAACGGCATCTTGTCGGTCACTCGCGCCGCCGTGGGCGCGATCGCGCGCAGCACGCCAAGATAATCTGCCGCCGCCTTGGCGAGAAATGCGTCCCCACCGGCGCCCGCACGCTGCCACGCCATCCCGCGCTCGTTCCAAAAATTCAATTCGCCGCCGGCCCCGACTTCGGGATGCATGGAGACGATCTGCTCGACCAGAGTTGTGCCCGACCGCGGCATGCCGATGATCAGCACTGGCGTCACATCCGAGCTGCCGAGTTCGGCTGCACGAGCGATGAATTCGGGTGGGCAGCGGGCGATCAGCCGGTCGATCTCGCTGGAGAACGCGGCCGAATCGAACGACGCAGCGCCCCGGCGCACTGCATCAGCGGCGTCGAAATGCTGCATGGCCAAGCCGTAATCGCCAAGATCCTCCGCCGCCTTGCCAATCGCGAGATGAAGCCGCAGGCGTTGCCCCGCTTCCAGTCCCGGCGTAGCCAGCGCGGCTTCCATCGCTGGAAGCAGGCCGTTGTCATGGTTCGTGACTGGGCGGCAGCGGACCAGATCGTAGTAGCTTCCCGCTAGCATCGGCGCGATCGCGACCGTCCGTTCGAAGCACGCGCGGGCCTCGTCGAAGCGGCCGAGCTCAGAAAGCACACTGCCCAGCAGATCGTACGCCATGGCGTTGCTCGGATCGGCCACCAGCATCTCTCGCAATACCTGTTCCGCTTCCTGATTGCGATCCTCGATCACCAGCGCCCGCGCCTGGCCGAGGCGGCCGAAGCTGGTCCGACCTCCGGTCGCCGCCGCGCGCCGGAAACAGCCGATCGCCTCGCCGACATGGCCCAGTGTGTAGACCAGCGCGCCGGCGCGGAACCACGCCTCGGTCAGGGACGGGAGCAGCTTGGTGGCGCGGTCATACGCAGCGAGCGCCCCGCCGATGTTGCCCAGCTTCTCCAAGGCGACTCCCAGGCGAAAATGTGCATCGGCGTAGCGCGGGTTGCTGGTGATGGCTTGCTGCAATGCCGCGATGGCATCCGGTAACCGGCCGACCTCGAGGCAAGCCAGGCCGAGATCGTGCTGGATGATCGCATTGGACGGCTGCAGCCGTGCTGCATCGCACAACGGCGCAATTGCATCGGCTGGCCGCCCGGCCCTGAGGAACTTAGTGGCTAACGCAAGCAGAGCCGTCACCTGCGGCGGCGCGGCTGGGTTCGGAGACTGCGCATCTGTCGGCCTTGCGCTGAGCTTCTGCACCTGCGAATCCTACTCTTTTCAAGATTACAGGAATGTGAAAATTCAGCCGGTCCGGCGGACCAATTTGTGCTGCGGCAGGATTTGCGGGGCGGAGCCATACGCGTGCTCGACTTGCTAGGATGATTCAAGAGGGAATCGGGCTGGGCGAAAAGCGAAACCGCGGCGTCCGGGGGCGGACGGTCGGGCCTGCCTGAGCAGTTGCCGGATCTCTGTGTCCAAAGCGCGACATTCTTCGTCGCGCAGCTCGCTGAAGCGGAAGGGCTGCAAATATCCCTGCGTGGCTCGCATGGGAAACAACATCGTCGCCTTGCCGCGCACCGGGCGTGAGTCCAAGTGCAGCGTAAGGTTGACGGTGACGCCCTCATCGAGACAGTTGGCCAGCTCGAGCAACCCGCCAGTGGTGGAAAGCCGTTGCGTTTTCGCCCAACATTGACGCCCGTTTTCGAGCTGAAGGCTGGCCGAGACATTTCCCCACAGATTGACCCGAGGGGCGCGGATTTTTCTTTTGGAGTGGGGGAAGTCGGCCATTACGATTTCCACTATCTCACGCCACTCGACGGCTGCGCAGATTACGAAAGCAGTCCGCGCGTCCGAACCTAGACGATGGAATCCGTACAACTCCTTTCGTAATCTGCCGCTGGTCGGCAGTGCGGACCATACTGGCATGGACATGGACGGCCTCTCCCAACTGCACGCTCAACCGCGCGCACCGCGAATCAACCTCGCAGACTTCACTCCCGCGGTGCTTCGATTTCAGGATGGTCAACGCGCTTCCGGCAAACTCCAGGTGCTTTCCGTGACTGGTGGATTGCTTTCCCTGCCGAGTCCGATTAATCGAGGCTCGCACGTCAAAGTGATGTTTCTTACTCACACCGGGCCGGTGCTGGGCGCGGCCGAAATGCTCAGCCCGCTGACCAGCACGCAACAGCCTTTTCGCTTTGTTTCACTGCCCACGGACGATCGCCGCAGATTGGGAGCGGCCATTCAGTCGACGTTGCACCAGCACAGCTTGATTAAGGACGCCGCCGAACAGAAATGGATGGAGAAGCTGCGGGCAGCATCGAGCGCTGACAGTCGCCCGCGCCGGCGACTGCTCAAGTTTGCGGCGGGAGCGTTTGCCCTGGGAATGCTTGGCGTGGGCTGCGCATTTTATTTCTTGCGATACATGCACTAAAACAGCGATGGTCCCCCCCAACACTCGCCGTTGGCCCCGCTATCAGGTGAAGTTGCCTGTCCGCATTATTACCCCTAACGACGCTTCGGAAATCGTTGTGCCCGGACTCACCACCGAGATCAGCCGCGGGGGCATGGCGCTCTACGGCGGCGTGCCGCTGCAGCCGGGCGATCTGATGGAGGTGGAGTTCCAAACTTCCAAGCATCTGCGTGTTGCCGCGTCGGTGCGCGATCGTAACGGGTATTGCTTCGGGCTGGAATTTCTAGGGCTGCTGCCAAGCGAGGATGGAGAGAATACAGAGCAGGCTCTTGCCGGGATGGCAGGCGCATACGCCTTAGGGCGGGGAGTCGAAATCGGCTTTAATCCCGTCGCCGAGCCGGTGGTTCGTGGCGAGGACGAAGCCTTGACGCTGTTTCTTAAGAGGCATGAAGCCTACCTCCGTCAAAAAGAATTGGAGATCAAACGCTGGCGTTACGAGATTCAGGAAATCCGTCAATCGCGCAGGGAGATCGATGTGATCCTGCGCCAGGTGCTGGGCCGCTCGGGCTAACTTGTGCAACGTCAGCGTCTACGTAGCATCAGTCCCGCTACTAGAGTCAATGTCCGAGAGGTCCAACAGAAGCGATAGCGATGCGAGGAGCGAAACCGTCAGCCCAGCCGCGCTGATCTGCATGACCCCCGCGGCCCACTGGGGCCGCAGCTTTCCAAGCGGCGACAGCAGAATACCCGCGAACCACCCTACCAAGAAAATGTGCTCGAGCCCTGCGCTGCCACGGATGAACCAGAATCCGAGCCAGCAGAGGTAACCGTAGAAGAAAACGTTCACGGCCATTAGCCACCGACCGCGCAGCCCGAATCCAGTAGTAAATAGCCATCCAGACCTTACATGACTCCAGTGCAGAATCGTTAGCGCGAAGACGAGGGCGGTCACGGCGAACGCCATTCCGGCTCTTACGCGAGTTGTAAGTAGCCCTGCTGGATGCGGCTGCGTCAAAACCTTAGTTCCTCGATTGTTCCAGGCTTAATTATTCTCCAGAACTATATCTGTTGAGAACCAGGCGTTGCATCGCCTCTTCGCAATATCAAACTTGATCATTTCCGATACACCACCCCGCCCTTCATCACGAAGCTTACTCTTTCGAGCTCGCTGATGTCCTGCGACGGGTCTCCGGGGACGGCGATTACGTCGGCCAGATAGCCAGTTTTCAGTTCGCCGATCTGTCCTTGCCAGCCGAGCAGTTTGGCTCCATTTATTAAGTCGGCTTGCAATGCGGCGATTGACGTCATGCCGTACTTCACCATCAGCTCTAATTCGCGGGCTTGGGTGCCGTGGGGAAATGGTCCGACGTCCGATCCGACTGCCATGGGCACGCCCGCCGCAAGCTGCTTGCGAAACTCGATGGCGTGCAAGTCGAGCATCTGGCGGTCGTGCGCTCTCTGCTCCGGCGAGTCGGCATGTTCCGAAAAATATTCGAAGATGGTAAAGGTGGGAACGGCGAAGATTTGCTTTTCACGCATGATCCGCATGGTCTCATCGCTGAGCTGGTTCGCGTGATCGACGGAGACCACGCCGGCCCGCGCCGCATAAAGCGTGCCTGGTTCGCCGGTGGCGTGAACCGCAACGCGCTTCCCCGATCGGGCGGCTTCATCGACGGCAGTTTTGAGTTCGGCTTCCGTGTACTGGTAAATCGTGGAGAAACGGCCGTCACGAATCACGTCTGGGCCGGTCTCATAAATCTTAATGAAATCGGCGCCCTCTTTAAGCTCCTCACGGATCACGGTTACCAGTTCAGCGGGATTGTTTGCGTAAGTCGCGTTCGACAGCACGTGTTGCGCGGGGTTGAAGTGATTGGCATCTTCGTGTCCGCCGAGAATGTCGATGGCGTTGCCGCTGATGCGCAGGCGTGGTCCGGGAACCAATCCCTGATCGATTGCATTGCGCACCGCAGTGTCGGCAGAGCCCGCACCTTCGGTGCCCATATCTCGCTCCGCGGTAAAGCCGGCCATAAGGTCGGCCCGCGCCGCGAGAACGGCTTGGATGGTGCGTTGCGGAACCGACTCTTCCACCGTCTGCAAATCTTCCGCGCCGGGATGCAGAAACAGGTGGACGTGGGCATCAATCAATCCAGGCAGCAAAGTAGTGTCGCCCAGATCGATAATTTCAGCGCCCGCGGGGTGGGCCACCTTTGATCCGGCTTCGACGATTCGTTCACCTTGCACCAGCACTTCGCCGGGTTTCACGATGCGTCCACTTTCGACCTCGAGCAGGCGCGCGGCATGCAGCACGATGGGGTGGGCAGCTTCATTCTGAGTCTGGGCGGCGGAGACGAAGCTCCAGGCCAGAAGAAGCGCAGCCAGGGCAGGGAAGAGATGTGGCTTTTTCATGGTTGTCGGAAGGATGGTACCACTGGGAGCGGTGGGTGGGCTGCAAAATAGGACAGACTTTACTATGGAGCAGCTTCCGCCACTATTTCACAGGCACGGACGGAGTGGTCGAGATCGAGTCCCGATGGACAGCACGACGCCGAGAAAAACTGGGGATCATGCCGACGGCTCGCGTTCGCGAAAACCCCGCCCAAGCGAAGCTTGAACCGGGCACCCTGAAGAGTAGTTTAGAGGGTTAGGTTGAGGCCAGCCCCCTGCCTGGACGGAATGGTCAGGTCAACCTGGGCGCCGGGCATTACACGATTTCGACGATTGCGGAATTGCCGGCTGCGGACGCGAGTTTGGCGTCGCGGGTAAGCAACGTCGCGCCTAGTTTTTCGGCAAGCACGACGTAGGCCGCATCATACGCCGACAAATTGTGGCGGAGTTGCCAGATGCGGGGCAGCAGCAGCGAGTGTGAATAGCGTGTAATTCGCAACTCCAGCAAATCCTCAATGGCAGCTTGGGCGCGCGATGAGGACAGCGCGCCCTCCCGCAACAGACGGCGCAGCACCTGAGCGACCTCCAAATCCAAAAGCTCAGGGGCGTGGAGGGATTGGTTGCGCGAAAAGATCCGGCTTTCGATGCGCTGGGCCGCCGGGGTCTGAATCAGCCAGTCAACGGCCGCGGACGCATCCAGGACGATCACCGCGCCTCGCGTTCTTCTCGCACCAGGCGGGCGGTGTCGACCTCGACGGCCACCGCTTTCCTTCGATGCAGACGCTCCTGCAACTCGGCCAGCGTCGGCCGTTCTGCAATCTCTTTGATCTCCGACAGAAGGTAGTCCGATAACGATCTGCCGGACATCGCGGCGCGGGCTTTGAGGCTGCGATGCAGCGCGTCGGGAACATTGCGCAGTTGAATCATCTTTGACATGTGCGTAGCATACTTTCATGTGCAACACATGTCAACTTGTTGGCGCACGAAGCCCCAGGCTATCGTGCAAAGAACGGGCGCGAACCTCACTACGCCGGATCACAGAAACCGCGGATTCAGGTATCCGGGCCGGGCTCGTCCGCTTGGCGGATCACTGCAGACGCCAGTAGAGAGAAACGACGCATCCGAAGTTTGCGGGGCCATCAGGCTCCAGGCCTCGCGATACTCTTCGTAATGGCCGCAGCGCGCTGCGCCGCAGGCGGACGCACCGTCATTACCAGAATGTCCGTATCATTAATCTGCACCGGGCCTGGCTCCCCGCACACATACCCTCGAAAACTGCTCCAGCGCCACTGTTCGGGCGAGGCCACCAACCCGCGCTCCACCGGATTGCGATGAATGTAACGAAGCTTTTCAATCCGCTTGCGCTCCGTCCAAACATTGAAATCATAAAACCGCGCCTGCCAGAATCGTTCAGGGAGCATGGGTGTGCCCGACTTTAGGGTGCCCCAGGTCTCGCCGTTTTTGCGAGACCTGGGAGCCGCCACGACGCTTCCACCAGAACACTGCAAACTGCGAACCAACCCAAGCTTGAGTGCCTGTACCGCGGTCGACAACGTCTCCCGCTGCGGTTCGCTCACCAACAAATGAACGTGTTCCGGCATGACAACATACCCCAACACCACCAGCCGATAACGTCGGCGAACCCGTTCCAGAATCTTCAGAAACAATTCACAGTAAACCTCGTTCCTGAAGAGCGGCCGGCGCCGGTAACAACTGAACGTCAGAAAGTGTAAGTCACCACCGCCATAAAATCGGTGCAGGCCCTCGGTCATGAATAGAGAGTAGAAAACTCAGAGAAGGCCTGTCTGTGACAAGTGAACTTCGAGGCCAGAATCCTTCAGAGTGCACTGGTTTGCCCGAGGTCAGGGTGTCCGAGGCCGGTATGACCGAGATCAGGGTGCAGGGTGCCCCAGGTCTCGCCGTTTTTGCGAGACCTGGGAGCCCCCGCCACGGACGCTTCCCCCAGAACCCTGCAAACTACGAACCGACCCAAGCCTGAACGCCTGTACCGCGGTCAACAAAATCGCTGTAAGCCCTCGGTCATGAATAGAGAGTAGAAAAATCAGAGAAGCCCTGTCTGTGACAAGTGAACTTCGAGGCGGCCCTCCCAGGTCTCGCAAAACCAGCGAGACCTGGGGCACCCGGCTGGGCCAGCCCCCGGTAATACAGGATTGTCAACGACTATCAGGTCTGATAGGTTGCGGAAGGGAGAACGAAATATGGGAATCACCAAGGACGCATACCTCAGGGAATTGGACCAGCAGGCGGTCGCTGAAGAACTGGCAGTGGAATGGGGAATCCTGAAACGCTGTCTTTGGCATTGCGACTTCACCTACCAGGATGATTGGGATTTGGGACGCATGTACCGCATGGCGGCGTGGCGGTTCAAACGGGGGGAGGTTCCCGGTCCATTCGCCGACCAACGGGAACTGACTGACGCACTGAAGGCGATAGTCGAGGACGCACCGACCGAGTGCCCTCGGTGCGAGAAGATGCGAAACGAGGATTGATCGAGCAGAGCTTAATGATGCGAGTTTGCCCGGACGCCAGACCCAGGCCTGTTCATCGGGATTTCTCTGGCAGCTCAAACAACGCGGGGACGCCATCCCAGTCAAAGCGCAGGCTTGTGATTCTTGCCGGCCCGTGCTGAATGTAGGCGTTAACAAACAGTGAGGCACTGATTCCGATGTGGCCGTTGCTGGCCCACAGAATCGGGTGATCTGGACCCTCAAAAACCACGACACCCTGATGGAAGAGCTTGCAGCCATAGAGCAGAACCTTACTCTTGTACTGCAGCCCGCGCAGTATCGCCTTGACCGCGTCTGTGGCGGGGCCAATGGTAACTTCATTGCGCGTACGCAGCAGCTCGCTTGCGCGATCAACATACGCGCTGACCGCGGAGAGGAACTTCTCGTTCTTGGCCCGCAGCTTCTCGCTGCGCCAGTACTGCCGTTTCCACGCTTCCCATTCCTCCCCCGACATCGGCGCAGTTCGAGGTTCAGACCCAGGCGCAGATTCGACAACGACGGGCTCAGACTGGGGTGTCGGCCTGAAATCGAGCGCAACCGATGCGGGCGCAGATTGGATAACTGGAGGTGTGGGCACGGGCCCGGTACGTCGTAGGATCCTCCTCAAGTCCGCGAGGGCGTTGTGCGGGGAGCGTCTATCCGACGGCGTACTAGCGGTTACGAACACCAACCCGTCCGGGTTGCGGTAGATCCTGTGCTTGCGCTGCCGGACGAGGTCAAATTTGTGCTGCTCCAGCAACTCCATCAGCTGATCTTGTGGGTTCATCGGAAAGTTGTTCTCAGTCCCCAGGTATGGAAGCGACGGATCAACTGCACCAAATTGGTTGTAGCAGAGCTAGAATGTAGTGCTCTGTCCAACTTCTCAGGGCGTCGTCTTCGACGACCACCCACTGTACTTGACAATTCTGCCTTATATATTCTCTCGCGTCCCTTGCGCTGCCGAGGCAACCTTTGGCCTTAAGCTCTCTCTTTACTTTTTCTAGTAGGTCGCCCGACGCCCCGCCCGTCTGGTAGTGTTGCTCCCAAACGCGTCCCAAAAGCCCACTCCGACCATTCTTTGTTTTCCCAACATGTAGAAACTCGCCCTCAGGGGCGCCAATCATGGAAATTGCGTACAGACCGTGAGTCTTGGGGAGCGACGAGGGCAATACCTGATCAAAAGGCGCTGGTCGCGCTTCGATCAAGTCGTGCAGAACTTGCTTACACTCAACCTCGCGAAAGTCCATAGCCTCCTCGATACGCGTCCGCATGAGAAACCTCCCAAAGAGCTGCCGATTAAGACAGGCCGTCTTGCGACGCCCATCGTATCATCGCCGAGTGCTGCCCTGTTCCCCAGATTCACGTCCGTTCCTCGGATGTTTTTTCGTAGGCAGTGCCGCATCCTCCTCATCTTCTCCCGCATCTAAAACTTGACAACGATTCACTCAAGTCTTAGGATGGGGTCGTTCGTAATCATACATCTACTGATTACACAGGACTTATTTAGTTTAGGAGGAGCCAGTTATGGCCAAGATTATTGGAATTGACTTGGGAACCACCAACTCTTGCGTTGCCGTGATGGAAGGCGGCGAGCCGAAGGTGATCCCCAATGAAGAAGGTGGCCGGACTACCCCATCGGTCGTCGGGTTTACCAAGAACGGGGAGCGGTTGGTTGGGCAGGTGGCGAAGCGGCAGGCCATTACCAATCCGGAGAACACGGTTTATTCGATCAAGCGGTTTATGGGACGCCGCTTCGACGAAGTACAAGAAGAGATCAAGATGGTCCCGTACAAGGTGGTGCAGTCGGGCGACCACGTTGCGGTGCTGGCGCAGGGTAAGGAATATACGCCTCCGCAGATTTCCGCCATGATTCTGCAGAAGCTGAAGAAGGCGGCGGAAGACTACCTCGGCGAGAAAGTTAACGACGCGGTCATTACCGTGCCGGCGTACTTCAACGACGCCCAGCGGCAGGCCACGAAAGATGCGGGCAAGATTGCCGGGCTGGAAGTGAAGCGCATCATTAATGAGCCGACGGCGGCGGCGCTGGCGTACGGTCTTGATAAGAAGAAGGATGAGACCATCGCGGTTTACGACTTCGGCGGCGGGACGTTTGACATTTCGATCCTCGAAGTCGGCGAAGGCGTGATTGAAGTGAAAGCCACCAACGGTGACACCCACCTCGGCGGCGACAATCTCGATCAGCGCATTGTCGATTGGCTGATCGACGAATTTAAGAAGGACGAAGGCCTTGACCTGCGCGGCAAAGGAAACGAGATGGCTTTGCAGCGTCTGCGTGACGCGGCGGAGCGGGCGAAGATCGAACTCTCCACCACGATGGAGACGGAGATCAATCTGCCATTCATCACGGCGGATGCCGCAGGTCCGAAGCATCTGGTTAAGAAGTTGACCCGGGCGAAGCTGGAATCGATGGTTGAGGACATCATTCAGCGCTCGGTCGGACCTTGCAAACAGTGCATGAAAGATGCGGGCGTCGACGCGAGCAAGATCAATGAGGTCGTGCTCGTCGGCGGACAGACGCGCATGCCGCGGATCCAGGCGCTGGTAAAAGACCTGTTCGGCAAAGAGCCCCACAAGGGCGTGAACCCGGACGAAGTGGTCGCGATCGGCGCGGCCATTCAGGGCGGCGTGCTCGGCGGCGAAGTCAAGGATCTGCTCTTGCTCGACGTGACTCCGCTGACCCTGGCGATCGAAACCCTGGGCGGCGTGGCGACGCCGATGATTCCGCGGAACACGACGATTCCGACCCGCAAGACGGAAACGTTCTCGACTGCAGCTGATAGCCAGACTTCGGTCGAAGTTCACGTGCTGCAGGGAGAGCGTCCGATGGCAGCGCAGAACCGAACTCTGGGCAAGTTCCACCTGACCGGTTTGCCGCCGGCTCCGCGTGGCGTGCCGCAGATTGAGGTGACGTTCGACATCGACGCCAACGGCATCCTCAACGTGACCGCGAAAGATATGGCCACGGGCAAGGACCAGAAGATCACAATTACGTCGTCTTCCGGCCTGAGCAAAGAGGAAGTCGAGCGCATGGCCAAGGAAGCGGACGCGCATTCGGCCGAAGATAAGGCCCAGCGCGAAGCCATCGACGCCAAGAACCAGCTCGATTCGATGGTCTACGGCGTAGAGAAAATGCTGCGCGAGCAAGGAGATAAAATCTCCGGCTCGGAGCGTGGCGACGTTGAAAATGCGATTGCCGATGCCAAGAAGGCGCTCGAAAGCGGCGACAAAGCAACCATGGACAAGGCTCGGGAGACTTTGACCCAGGCTTCGCACAAGCTGGCTGAGCAGATGTACAAAGCAGCGCAGCCGCCGCAGGGCGCGCCGGGCGCAGGTCCGAGCGCTGGAGCGGGAGATGCACCGTCCAATGGCCACGCCAAAAAGGACGAAGGCGTAATAGATGCGGAGTACGTGGATGTCGAAGACAAGAAGTAAGCTGTCAGCTTTCAGCGAGAATCGTGTAGGGACGGGTCTCTGACCCGTCCCGAGCGCAGTACGGCTGAGTGGCCACGGATTGGCACGGATCATCACGGATGTAAGGTCCAGGGGATCCGCGCAATCCGTGGCTTATTTTTTCGAGGCTTTTTTTCGAGACATTTTTCGAACCAGGGGAGATTGAAATTGCAATTCGAAGTGAATGGGCAAGCATATTTTCTGAATTTCGCGGAAGACGAAGGGCGATGGTACGTTTTTGCGCAGACGCTGACTGGAGTGAACCGCATTCCGGTCTATGTCGACGCACCGAAGTACGAGCGCATCGGCGTGTTGGAAGCGGGAAGACACAAGATCCAGAACTAGGTTTAGTTACAAAGGCGTTTCAACACGAGCTGTGTTGTGAGAATTTCCTGACGCTTCCAGTCCGGATGAGCAAGCCGGGGTCCTTCGACTGCGGCATCGTTCGCTTTCGCGAACGACCCCTTCGCTCAGGATGACAAATTTAAGTTAGGATGCAGAAATAGAAAGATGCCTGCCACCACCAAAGATTATTACGAGATTCTCGGGGTGAAGAAGTCGGCCTCGGCCGAGGACATTCGCAAGGCGTTTCGCAAGCTTGCGCGCAAGTACCATCCTGACGTTAATCCCGGAGACAAAGCTTCGGAAGAGAAGTTCAAGGCGTTGTCGGAGGCCAATGATGTTCTAAGCGATCCCAAGAAGCGCAAGATCTACGACCAGCTCGGGTTTTATTCCGACAACATCGACCCGGCAACGGCCGACGCCTATGCCCGCGCAGGCGGTGGGGCTGGAGGCGCTTCCTCCGGATTTCCCCCGGGAGGGTTCCCGGGCGGGCAGCCGGGCAACGCGGGAGGGCAGGGCGCCAATTACGATTTCAGTGGCTGGGATTTTTCGGACCTCTTCGAGGGCGCTGGCCGCGGCCGCAAGAGCGGGAGCGGCGGAGGCTTCAAAGACATCTTCTCCGGCATGTTCGGAGGACGCGGCGCGTCCGCACAGGAAGTGCCTGAACCGGGTTCCGACCTGGAGTACCAGGTTAACGTGCCCTTCTGGACCGCGATTCGCGGCGGCGTCATGCGCTTGAACATTACCCGGCAGGAGGTTTGCGCAACCTGCCACGGCAATGGCTACACCGAGTCGCCGGGCAAGTGCCCCGAATGCGGCGGGACTGGCCAGGTTACCCAAACTGGCGGACGCATGAAGTTCAATACGACGTGTCCGCGCTGCCATGGAACGGGCAAGAACATTTCTACCTGTCCCACCTGCCACGGAGTGGGCACTGTCGAGAAAACCGAACCGCTCGAGGTCCGTATAAAGGCCGGAACCCGCGATGGCCAGCGCATTCGAATTCCCGGCAAAGGCAATGCCGGTTCTCACGGGCAACCAGCTGGCGACCTGTACGTGATTATCCGCGCGGGAGACCACCCTATTTTCCACCGCGAAGGCGACGATATTCACCTCACCGTTCCGGTGAGCGTTACCGAAGCGGCGCTCGGCGCCAAAGTTGAGGTTCCCACCATCGATGGCCGCGCCATGCTCAAGATCCCGCCGGGAACCCAGTCCGGACAGAAGCTTCGGCTGCGCGAGAAGGGCGTTCCATCCGCGACCAAAGAAGGCGCACGGGGAGATGAAATCGTCGAAATCAAGACCGCCGTCCCCATGCCCCACGACGAACGCTCGAAGGAAATCCTGCGGGAGTTGGCGAAGTTGAATCCCGAAGATCCGCGAGCGGAACTTTGGAAGAACGTCTAAAAGCAAGATCTTTAAGCCGAAAAGGACACGAAGGTTCACGAAGAAACGATTACGGAAGCTTATTCAAATAGCAGGGCCCATTTGTAGGCTGAACCGGGGGCGTCGGCGGCGTGCTCCACGGCACGTCTTGGAAGTCGAAAAACTCCGTCATATCCATCTGCGCCGCATCTCGTTTGGTGAGGCTGGGGAGATTGAACCGGGTTTCCACTAGCTTGAGCCACGCCGTGTAGTCTGCAACGGTGTGCGAAACGTAGTTCTTCTTCGAAAATGGAGATATCACAATCACGGGGACTCGGTAGCCCGTATAAACAAAATCACAAGTCGGCCCCGTACCTTTCGTGCAAATATCTCCGGGCATGAGGTCGGACGGTTTTATGCCATCGGGGCTGACCGCGGGCTGCGGCGGCACATGATCGTAGAAGCCCCCGAATTCGTCGAAAGTGAGAATGAAAACTGAATCCTGCCACGAAGAACTTTGCATCAGGGCGTTGATAAGTGTGGAAACATATTGCGAGCCGAGTTGCACACTTCCGCCGGGTTCGCCGTCGTCCAGACCAGGATGTTCGTCGAGCCCGCTGTCGAAGCCCGGATCGATAAATGACACCGATGGCAGGGCGTCGTTCGCCACGTCGCTCAGGAACTGCGAAACCGGCACGATGTTTGTTGGGTATTTGCTGGCGGCGGTGAACATGTTGATCGTACTGTCTTGAACGGGCGGCGTCGCATGGGTCAGATCGGTGACATAAACTTTCCATGTAACTCCGGCAGCCTGGAGCAAATCAAAAATAGTCTGGTTGGATAGCGGAGTGGTCGGTGGATACACGTGCCCAGCGGATGTGGCGGCCAGCATGTAGAGCCGATTCGGCTGGGTTCGCGACATGACCGGCGAGAACCAGCGATCCGACGTAGCGAAATTGGACGCCATGAAATAGTAGTAAGGCAAGTCGGTTCCATCGTAGTACGCCATGGCGCGTACGCCGTTTACATCGGTAAAAGGCGGTTGGTTAGTTCTAGCATCGTGAGCCGCGGTCCACACAAATCCATTCAAACTTGCCGTAGAAGAGAGTGGATCGCCAAGGTTCCAATCGACATGGTCCTCATTCCACGAGGGACTCGGGTTTTCCACACACATCGAAACCATGGGAAATGACGCGACCTTGGGACTCTCTCCGCCGATCGTGCAGTCATCCGGCGGGAAAGGAAATCTTGGATCGCAGCCCGGATTGGTTGGCGCGGGGCCTCTAAGCGGCGCAGAGCCCGAAGATGGATTGAATTGAGGCAGCCCATCCAAGGACTGATCTGGAATACCATTGGCGGCCCAGTACTGGCGCATCGCTCCGAAGTAGTGGTCGAAGCCACGGTTTTCCTGGGCCATGAAAATGATGTGATTGATGCTTTGCAAACTACCGTTCTGGTCGGCGGGGTTTCCAACCAGGCCTCGGCAGCCGCTCAAAAGAATTACCAAGCCTAGCAACGACACCAACGGCAGCCTCGGAAACTTGGTTTCCCCGTAATGCAGTCGAGCTTTCACTTGGGGCCAGGGCATTGCAGGCGACCTTG
Source organism: Terriglobales bacterium (assembly GCA_049585795.1). GTDB lineage: Bacteria > Acidobacteriota > Terriglobia > Terriglobales > Acidobacteriaceae > JABDBE01. Next base: position 28,336 of record JBAVAQ010000007.1, read on the forward strand.
AGATGGCTACTGTGGGCGAAGCGTTGGCCCGAAACCGACACCGCGTAGCATCAACCTGCTTTTGGGATTCCCGCAACCCTTTGTGCGGAAATAGAAAATGTATGTAATTCGTCCGGGGACAAACGCTTTAATGTCTCCTCCAAAATTTGATCGGCAGCTTGCGCGACTGGAAGCGGCGCAATGACCGTCATCCCTCCGCCCATCGCGCTGAGAGTTAAGTATGCGGCGCGATTTCGATGCAGAAAGTCGATGGGATATTCGGGCTTACGTTCTCGCGCCTGGGCCGGATCCGCATCCAACAAATAAGCGATATGCGGGTGTGGAGCGATCGCCAGTAGCAGGCGGGCATAGAGTCGCGAAATTCTATGGTGGAGCGCCAGGTTCGCTAGTTCGTCGTGGAGATATCGGTCAAAGATGATTACGTCTGCTTTACTTCTTCGTTGCTTTGCCACCACAAAACAGAGCGATACCGCGTCCAGAAAATAAAGGGCAAATCGCACCCCAGTCATATACCAGGACCGCACGTTCTTGTCCTGGCGATTGACCGGTTTATCCGGTATTCCAACGCCTTTCTCTCCTTTGAATAAAGTGTGGCCGCTGCATTCGCGGACACGCGTGAGCATGGCCACGTCGTCCCAGAATGCGAGCAGAGAAACCTCAAAACCCGCTTGTCGCAGACGATCACAGAGGATTTCGATCTGAGTGCTTTTACCAGCGCCATCAATGCCCGAAAAGGTGATGAGCCGGGCGCGCCGGCTTGCGGGTACAGCGTGAGTCATACTGGGTGCATCGATGGCCATAGCAGCTAGCGAGCACCTGGCGGCCGGCTCGGACTGCCGCTGGAAAGTGCCGCAACCGTGCCGATGGCCACGCCCGCGCCCACTAGAACGCCGACTTTAATCAGGATCGCTCGCGTACGCCTCTGCTTTGCCGGCGCAATGGCCGCTCCGGCTGGATTGGAGGCTGCAACTCCGGTTGTCTCGACAGACTCCGCGGCGGCCGTGCCCACCGGCTGTTGCGTTCCGTTCGCTTGCGCTTTTTGGGACGCCTGTTGTCCATCCGATTGCAGATTCTCAGCAAGTGCCTGCAAACGCACGGAACCGGGGCTATCGGGAAGGTTTACAGGTTGAGACGGACGATCGTTTCCCGACGCGACGCCGCTACCAGAGTTGTTCGATTGATTCTGGCCGGAGATCGTGTTGGCCGACTGACTTGCGCCGACGCCTTGCGCCTGCGCTGTCGCAAACGGTACCAGCGACAACAGCATAAACCAGCCCGCGACCTCTCGGATTAGCCGATGCCCCAACGTTCTCATGGTTCGCTCTAAAGCCAGTTCCGGATCCGCTCGGTTACCCGGCCATCTTCGAAGTCCGCTAAGCTTCGCTCTTCGATGCAGGGGTCGAAAACTCCGAGTCCAGCACCTGGTCGAAGACATGTGCCGGAAATTGGTGGAAGCTACTTACAGCGTCGCGGGTATTTTCGAAAATTTCGAAGAGGCCGCCAACTTGCGTCCGTTCCAGAATCGACGCCGCAGCGGGCAGAAGGGTTGCGAGTTTGACGTCACCGTTCCGCTTCATCGCCTCTTCCAGGCACTGCAACAGTACTTGGATGCCGGCACTGTCGAGTTCGCGCATTCTCGAGCAATCCAGCACGAGACGAGGACGGTCCGCCAACAGCGAAGGCTCGACGTCGGAAAAAAATAGGCGGCTTTGTTCCACACTCAACTTTTCAGGTAACTGCTTCACCACTACCGCTCTTCCGGTTGTCATCTTCGTTCACATCCAAAGTTCCTAAAATACCGAGCTTTCCATCCCGTGGGCATGAAAGATCGGGGAGGCTCAGCCACTAACTTAGAGTAGCGGCCGCCCAGGGTCCATCCGGTCTTGTCTGTAGAGAGCCGTCGATTTTGCATTAGTAGTTCTCGATCACGTTTCTCGAGCTGCTGGCGCGTCACGAGCTTTGCAATAGCCGCTCAAGTTCAGCTTCGGGATCATGCACCAAGTGTCGCAGGAGATTAGCTCCGTAATGAAAAAGGGTCGAGAGATTTGTCTCATACCAACAGCACTCGGCCATTCTCGGCGAGAGTCCACAGAAGAACTTGAACTTCTCCATGGTCTCCGGTGATGTGAGTGTGGCCGCTACCAGCCGATGGTTTCCGTCGAGAATCGTCAGAGATTCATTCTCGTTAAGGCCGATAAGAAGTACGGCTCCCGGCTGCGTGTCCTGGCCCAGCCAACCACGCAGCGACGTAATCTTCGACAGGAATGCTTTTGCCGCGACGTCGCGGCTGCCATAGGTGCGAATGCGGTCGGCAACCGCGGTGATGGAATAGTTGCCTCGTGCCAGTTTCCGCCACATGGCGCGCGGAAAAACCCGAATCTGGGCCAAATCCCCCTGCCGGATTTCGACCTCAAACCATTCCGTGCCTCGGGGCAGTTCTCTCCATAATGGAAGATGTCGAATAAACAACAGGGCACGCCGCTTTGCATTCTCAGCGGCATCCTCCAGACGTGGTTTCATCACCAGTTCGCGCATCGATTCCTGGTAGTCTTCGAAGGCGGAGTTTTCGAAATCACTCTTTAAGAATTCAGCGATGACTTCGTCCTCCGGGACCCGCCGAAGTATTCTTACCCCCCTAGTCGTTGCATACTGGCGCGCATTTTCGGGGTTGATGAGCGTCTTCCATAGGAATGGCACCGCCAGAACAATGAGCAGAACCAGCATCAGCACAAGCTGTATCCAAATCACTTCTTGAAGCGATGAATGGAAGCGGCAAATGCCCGCGACCACCACTCCACTGAATGCCAACTGTACCCAGCCGGTATTCGCGATCCTGTAAGACATCTCGTAGGCAATAATTACGACGCTAAGCGAATAGATGACGGTCGTCGCTGCATACAAGGCCAAAAGATATGGCAGGCCGTGTTTCCCGGCGATGGCGAATTGCGGGCCAAACAGCATCGTCCAAATCCACGCCGGTGCCAGCCGCAGGCTTAGAGCTATGACCGAACCGATTCCAAACACCAGCAGCAACGAAGTCAGGAGGACACTATGATCTTTTCTCTGCTCGCTGCGAGTGCCAGCCATAAGTGGAAACATGGTATTGATGATTGCCGAGGAAAACGCAAAAACTACGCGACCCACCAGGGCCACGGCGGCATACACCCCGGCCGATGCCGGAGGGAAGAAATGCTTGACCAGTTCGATGTCGCAGTTATTGATGAGCACCTGGCCGGCGAAGAACACGATTGCCTGCAGGGCTTCACGAAAGGCACCGGGTAGATGGAGTTCGCCGGGAACTCTGGGCGCGAGTTCGGGTGCCGCGGCGAGATAGGCCACAGCGACCCCAGCGGCATTGGCCGCAACCACTCCTCGGACGCCGAAACCCAGACGAATGAGCAGAAGAGATCCACCGAGCCGTACCAGTCCCTCCAAAACGAGATTGCTGGCCAGGCGATGGAAGCCATACGCCCCTTGAATGTAGCCGCGCCGGCTGCCCAGAGGGACGTAGAAAGCTACTCCAATAGCGAGCAGGACCACGAGAATCGGAGTGGGCAATCTCAGGTAGCCAGCAATTGCCTTCTGGAACATCAGCAATAAAAGCGCAAGAAAGATACCGCATTCCCATGCGCTTTTGTGGAATCCTCGATACGCCGTACTCTTTCCTTCGAGGGAGTCCTGTTGCGCGATAACTTTTGCCGCAACGATCTGGAACGACAGCGTAACCGCCGATATCAGAATGAGGAGGGTATAGACTGCAGTGGCGTGACCAAACGCGGTGGGACCAAGAAACCGTGCGACCGCAATGTTGTAAGCGAAATTAATCGCGGTCACGAGCCCCGAACCGGTGAGCAATATGAAACTTCCTGAAAGAACACGAGCCTGCAGCGTCTTCGATTCCGGGTTCGGACCGCTCACCACGTTCTTGGGGCTCCCAACAACTAAATCGTGAAAATTAATAGGAATCAATTTCGGCCTCGCAGGGCATGGCGCTTGCTACTGCGAAACTGCACCGCATCTGGCAGCCCTTCTGATGCCCGGAGGATCGATTGCGCTGCCTGCAAACTGACTCGTAAATCAGTAGTTGCTCGCGTTTTTGCGACAACCGATGGGGTCCACACAGCTTCTAATCATGGGCATTCCTATGCTGGTTCACTACCGGGTGATTTGTGCATCGGTTCTTGTCTTGCTGCTGCAGGGGTGCACTCATCCTGGCTTGCGGCAGACACTAGCCGAAGGCGTTCCGGTCACGGCTGCCTCGCCTCAGATCCTGGCGGTTTACGAGCCTTGGTTTGGGCACCCCAGCCACATCTCTGTCGGCTATTCCTCACAAGATCCGGTCGTGATTCGCAAACAGATCGACCATGCCAAGACGCTGGGAATTTCCGGATTTGTCGTGGACTGGTATGGAGATCGCGAGCCTTTCATCGATCGCAGCTATGCCCTGATTCAAACCCTTGCTGCTGAAAACAACTTTCATGTGTCGATGATGTATGACGAGAGCAACCCGGACGATGGTGATGCCACGAATGACACGCTTGCCGCTTTCGACAAATTCAGCAAGTCCTATCTTTCATCGACCGCGCCCGGCCGTCAGGCTTATCTCGCATACAACGATCGCCCTGTAATCTTTATTTTTCCCAAGGGAGGACATACTGACTGGAACCAGGTGCGGGCGTTCACCGACAAATGGGATCCTCCTCCCCTGCTGATCTATGAAGATCAGGCCACTTCCTTCACCTCTGCCTTTGACGGTTTTTATGCCTGGATCAACCCCGGGAAAAAAGGGTGGGCGGCGGATGGCAGCAACTGGGGAGAACAATATCTCATCGATTTTTATCGCACAATGCAGACCAAATACCCGGACAAAATTGCCGTGGGAGGAGCCTGGGCCGGTTTCGATGACAGCAAGGCTTCATGGGGTCTGAACCGCCACATGTCCCAACGCTGTGGTGAGACCTTTGCCGATACCATGAAGTTGTGGCGGCAGTATTCCGCGGGTGATCACCCACTGCCGTTCCTATTGGTTGAAACTTGGAACGACTACGAAGAGGGTACGGCAATTGAGCGCGGATTGGCCAAGTGCGGGACTAACTCGCAACAGCAGCCCGGGCAGTAGTCCTAAGCCACCCGAAATGCCCTTTCCCGATCCCCGTTTTCTCTATTCTCTCTGCCGATGTTGACCTGCGCGGTTTCCAGTTGCGAAGCGCAATACACGTTATTGATAATTGAAAGCGGCCGGCCGCGGACCTCGTCGTACACCCGCCCAAGATATTCGCCGAGAACGCCCAGGCACAAAAGTAGAAAAGTTCCCATCAAGAAAATCGCGGCGGTTACACTATAGGCAACGCTGTTCGAAAAAATGCTCGCCACCGCGAGAATGGCAGCCAAGCATATTGAAAATCCCGCTAACACGAAACTCAGTCGAAGAGGCTTGTAGCTGAAACTCGTGATCGCGTCCATCGCGTACTTGATTCGGCTGAGGAACGTAAGCTTACCTTCTCCGGCTGCCCGGTCTTGCCGGTCGTAGAGAACGACGGCGGTCCTGTAACCCACCCAGGCCCGCAGCCCAGGCAGATACCGGTTGCCTTCGCGCAGGGAGTTAATCGAGTCGACAGCTCGCCGATCAAGCAGACCGAAAATTCCCGCGTTGAGTGGGATGGGGAAGTCGGAGAGTGCGCCTAGCACGCGGTAGAAAAGGGGAAACAGTTTGGCCAAAACCTTGCGCCGTTCTTGCCTGCTTCTCCGCACTGCGGTTACAACTTCCGCTCCGTCGCGCCATGCCGCCACCAATTCCGGCAGAACTTCCGGCGGATCCTGGAAATCCCCATCCATCAATACAACCGAGTCGCCACGCGCCGTCTGCAGCCCAGCCGAGATCGCGCCCATGTGCCCCCAGTTGCGCGAGAGATCAACGATCACGACCCGTGTATCCTGGAGTTGCAGCTCTCGCAACAAGTGCAGAGATGAATCCCGGGAGCCATCGTTTACATAGACCACTTCCCAGCTCTCGCCCGCTTCAGCCATGGCATCGGCGATCGCGGCGTGAAACAAGCGTATGAGTTCCTCTTCATTAAAAATAGGTACTACGATCGAAATCATCTGGGGCTCCTAAAAATGTGCACTCATTCGGGTTCAGCCTGGAAGACACGCACCTTCCAGCGCACCTCCGTGGGTGTCAGAACTGCAACGTAGCGTGCCCGGACATGCTGCGTTGTCTGAATCTTTTCGTGATCCAGAATTTGTACGTCGTACGCAACTGTATCGACCAACTGGATGGACAGGCCTTCCGGCGAATAAAAAACCACCTGGAGATCGTGCCCCCGATCCTGATAACGTGTCCGGAGCCCCAACTTTGTCTGTTCACGTATCGTGTCCGAGAGCTTCTCTTTGGCAGTGCCGATAAAATCCGAATCCAGAAGATCCGCTCGATTCTCCTCGAGCGCATTACTCAAACTGCGCCAGGCTTGCAAATAATCACGAATCACTGCTGTCTCGGTCTGCTTTTCCAGAACGCGTGGGCCTACGGAATCCGTGGGCTCTACGCGTACCGCAGGCTCGTCGGATCCTTGGACAGAAAACGCAATTAGGAGCGAGCACATAACGAGCAGAGATTCTCGGATCGAAGGTCGTCGCCTAGCGGTTCTCATAGACCCCCTCCCCAACGAATTTCATTTCCCATCACGACGCCAGTTGCGACCGAGATCGTCGCTCCTTTGTGCGCCGGCATTTCCGTCCGCGCGATCCCACGTTTGATAGGTACGTCAACCGTTGCTTCGTCGCCATCGTAGTTTTCGGTGAATGTAACAATCGTTCCGTCCGGCACCGCGTTGCCGCTGCAGTCCCGCAGCGGGTCCGTTTCCAGCAGAAGCGTCCGGCCCGATGGTCGAGCCGTTATTCTTAAGTTGCACGGATCGCCCGGAACTTGCGTGATCACGCGGGTATCGACTGCGCCTCCGACCCGAGCAACAAACTGAGCGGCGCCTTCTTTGGAAGCTGAATCCATCTTCGTCCAGGCAACGCCATTATGCGTGAGCACGGTCCGTGCTTGAGGAGCGCCGGCGACGCCTGAAAGTTGAAACGATGCCGGTTTCGGCGCCAGGATGAGGTTCTGAAACGTATCAAACACGTAGACCACGCCACTGATACCTTCATGCAAATCAACCGGAACGCGGGAAGGCCTGGCCAGAAAACTCAAGCTCGAAGGCTGATTCGCTGCCGTAACGTCGAACGCACCATTTTCCGTAGACGAGCCTGCGACTAGAAGAACCAGGTAGTGGCCGGCGTTATGCAGGTCGCCCGGAGCGAAGCTCGCCGGTTCTCCCAATCGCACTTCGCGTCGCAACACCTGTCCCAGCCCCACGATATATAGGGTCGCGTTGCCGCTGCCAACAGTTTGAATCGAGAACGCGGCGCCCGCTTCGATCGTTTTGGGCACGCGAAGGCCGTCAGTTTGCGATACGGCCAGCTGCGGACTCACGAGCAGAATCGCGCCGCCGAGAAACAATGATGTGAGCCTCAACTTCATTGAAATCGATTCGAGCTGTATGTAGTGGTGACTGCCCGCGCGCTCTTAACCGTGCTGGCGATGTCTGGCGGAAGCGAGACAGCAAACGAAACCGGGGTCTCGGGCAAAAGCGCACGATCGACATATCCATCGGAGACCCAAACTGGTCGGCCATTATTGTCGTAAAAGGTTCCGAGGACATGCACTACGTTGACGACCTGTCCGCTTTGATTGAGCAATTTTCCACTCAATGAGGGCTCAGGCCCTGGGTTCAAGTGCTGATCTTCAATTTCGATCACCGGATCCGCCGAAGCCGCGATCAGGCTGGATGACGGCTCCATATGAATGCTGTCCACCTGGGACAGCGCTACGTGATGAAACTGAATAAGAAATGGAGTGACTTGCTTGGGCAAAAGGATGTGAGAGATCTTGTCGAAGCTACTTTCAGTTGCCAACGCCGACCCGTCCTTTGCCAGCAGTGTCGCTTTGACTGAGACAAAAGCGGGGACCACATCTTCATTGAGCAGTTCGCCCAACACAATCACTCCGCCGGCACGCTCCACGGGGTGCATGTCCACGATGCGCACGTGCGGCGACTCCACGTCTTGCGCTCCCCAGTCATCCCCGGCGCCACGGTAGATGACGTCCCAGCGCAGATAATTTACGGCGATAACTTGCGGCGGTACGTGAGGTTCTCTAACGATCGGCCAATCGACCCCCCATCGATTTCCCGCCTTTGTCACCCGCAGGTCGCGTGTGTCCAGGAACATTCCTACGACCGTCGACCATCGCAAATTGAGCCGGACTTCGGCTTCGTCGGCGGAAGCATGAAGCGGGCGAACGTCGAAGCTGTTGAGGCTGGCGTGGCTGCGCAGGCTGGGGTAGCTGCCCCGCAGGTCGCGTACAAAATCCGACTCCGTGAATTCGTTCTTGTTGGCCAGGTTCGAGTATGCTTTCTCCCAATCTTCTCGGCCGATTTCATCGGCGAGGTTTTCAACTGCCGCCTGGGGTGACGACGCCGGACGCAGAAGGTCCGCCCCGGATTCGACACCCGCCATGGCGAGTGCTGATTTTACCGGCCAAACCGTGCCAACGACGACGAGCGCTACTGTTGCACATGCAATCAGAATAGCGAGCAGACGCCCGTTCATGATGCCAGCCTCTCTAGAACGAGATTGTCGTGGGCGGACGCTGGCTCTGCGACAAGCCCTTTGTTCCACCGTCTCTCTGGGATCAGCGCGAGCAACATTGCGAGAATGCTGCAGCCGATTGGAAGAATACCCCACATCAGGCCTTGCCAATGGGGAGGAATTTGGGGCGCGTTGATTGGCGTCGCCGGCGGCACATCCTCTTTGCTCCACACGCTGATTGTCTTGTCTTCAAGATCATCCACCTTGCGCCAGCCGGCAAAGACCAGAAGGGGTTCGTAGTACGGGTCGCGAAGGAATGCCCATTTCAGCCCGTAACGGTCGGCGTGATGAAGGATTGCACTCAATGCGTCGATGCCGGACTTGCCGAAGTACTTAGAACTGGTCAACGCTCCAGCGCCGTGCTGAGTCAATTCGGGCAGCATGCGACCGGAGTTCCATTCGCCGTCTACGCTGCTAGCGTCGGTCAAAACCGCCAGTCGCGAAATTTTATTGCCAAATCCTAGCGTCACATACCGGTACTGGTCATGACCATCGCGATTGAGCCACGCGGCTACTGAGTCGACCTTGAAATTCTCAGCATCCGCAGGTCGATAGGCCGCCCACGCCACCGCCACAGCGCAGGTCATAGCTGCTGCCACGGTCAGCCCGACGACTGCCCGCATGCGAAATCGGTCGATAAGTTCTGCGGCCAGGAGCCCTACAAACGGCAGTGCGAGCAAACTCGCCCAATAGCTGAAGCGTTCCATCGTGAGCACTTCAAAAGCTCGGCCCAGCACCACGTGCGCTACTGGCGTAGTTCCGCCCAGGCCCAGCAGGAATGCCAGCCAGAAACCCAGAAGCAACGGACGGAGCCGGATGACAGAAGAACCTCGCAAGAAAATGAATGGAAGAGCCAGAACTAAAGCTCCGTAAGGCACCAGGAAATAATTCAAACCCCACTGAGGACTCAGAATGTAATTTGCTCGACTCGGATGAGGAATCGGCGTTTGGGTGACGGGATAGTGAATAAGCGCGATCCAGAACGGCAGAAGTACGACGGCGATCGCGGCGCCGACGACCAGAGCAACGCCAACTGTACGGACGAGTAACGCTCGCGTCGACGTTGCCTCGCCTTCATGCCGGTCCAAAACTGCTAACGCCAGTACTGGCAAGGCAAACAGAAAGGATCCGAAGAGGAGCGTGGCGTGATGGGCAGCAGCCGCGGCCACCGAGAGCGCCGCACCTTTGAAAAACGATCGCCAGTCCTGGTGCCGAACCCAATTGAAAAGATACGGCAGTGCATTCAAGTAAAGCGGCGCGGCAAAAGTGGTCGACAACTGCCCGGCGGAGTACACCAGAAAGCATTCCGAGCCAAGGAAGACGCTCGCCAAGGCCGCGAAAGAAGCGGCGCGCCGGTTTACCCAGAGCAACGAGAAGCGATAGACGCCCAACGCCAGAAGCAAAATAGCGACAAACTGAACCACCATGTACGCCATGTCGAGCCCGACCAGCCGAGACACCAAAGCCAGCCACTGCTGCGGCAAGGGGGGATATGTGGTCTGCGAGAAACCGGCATACCACTTCGCGTTCCAGGGATCGAACCAATGATGTAAATAATGCGACGCAAAAAAAATATGAAAGTTTGCGTCGTAGGACTTCAGAGGCAGCTTCATCAGCAACAGCGGCGCGTGAACCACGAGAGCCGCCAGGAAGATCATGGTGAGCGGTATCGGCTCGGTTGCAGGCCCAACGGACTCAGCTCTCGGCACAGCTCCCCCCGAACCATCTTCGATTCCACATGCCTATTCAGGGTTGCTCTTACTCTGTGCCACGCCTAATTAACAGAGCTTAGTAGCAGCCAACGTCTCGGGTCTTTTTCGAATCGAAATGCGATGGATTTGACTGAACCGGTGGTGAGACTTTGAGGCCTGCGCTGGGACGCTTGAAAATTGTGCTTTTGTGTGTGCAGATCGGCGCGCTTGCTTGCTTGACCCAGGCGCAGACGTATAAGGTCGGAAATCCCTCTGCGCAAAATCCCCAGGACAATCCGAATCAGACATCGCCTTCCAACAAGCTCGGCTGGGGATCGAATATTCAAGACGCACGTCTTGCCCGTGCGGCCGACCAAGCCTTGAAAGACGGAAATTATGCCGCGGCGGTTGACTATGCTCAGCGCGCGGCGGATGCGGCTCCGAACGAGGCGCAGCTATGGTTCCTTTTGGGCTACGCAGCGCGGCTGGACCGAAAGTTTCAGCTCGCTGCCGATTCTTATAGCCGCGGCCTTCGACTCGATCCATCCTCTCTCGATGGGCTCTCCGGACTGGCTCAAACCTACAGCAATATGGGACGCACAGACGACGCCGAGCGGCTTCTGAAGCAGGTGCTCGCCTCCGACCCGAAGCGAGTCGATGATTCGGTCTTGCTGGGTGAGCTTCTCCTGCGATCTGGAGACTACTCCGGCGCGCTCAATGCGTTGGGACGGGCGGAACGGCTTGAGCCCGGCGTGCGCCAGGAGTTGCTGATGGCGCTGTCGTATCAGCATCTGAAGCAGTTCGATCAGGCGAACCATTACCTCGAACTAGCCAAGCAACATGCGCCGAACAATCCCGAAGTGCAGCGATCGCTTGCAGGCTACTATCGCGAGACAGGAAACTATGCCGCGGCGATTGCCGCTCTCAAGTCAATCCGCAGCTTGAGTCCCGACGTGAAAGCCGAGCTTGCGTACACATACCAGCTCGATGGCAAACAGGACGAAGCCGCCAAGCTGTACTCAGAGGCAGCCAACGCTGCGCCGGGCAACTCGGCTTTGCAACTTTCCGCGGCGCAAGCGGAAGTCGCTGCCGGTTCTATTGAACAGGCGACGCCGTTTCTGCAACGTGCCGCGGCCATCGATCCGGAAGATTACCGTCTGCATGCCGTCCGCGGTGAAATTGCCAGACTTCAGGAACACGATGAAGAGGCCGTTCGCGAATACAACGCCGCTCTGGCTCACTTGCCGCAAAGTCCAGTCGAGGGACCTCTTTACGGAATTCAATTGCATATGAATCTGGTCGAGCTCTATCGCAGCTTGAAGAATGAAGGCGCGGCTCAGCAGAATCTTGAGATTGCCCAGAAGCAGATCAGCGCCTTGGACGAACAGGGACCCAGCAGAGCACAATTTCTACGCCTGAGAGCCCTCATCAAACTGGACACAGGCGACCTTAATGGCGCTGGGAACGACATCAAAGAAGCGCTGGCTATCAACTCCCAAGATCCCAACAGTCTGCAACTCGACGGAGATCTGCTGGTAAAACTCGACCGCCCCGAAGAAGCCATCACAGTCTATAAGAAGATACTCGCGATCGACCCCGTGAACCGATTCGCCCTCACCTCCCTGGGTTTTGTTTGCCGCCAAGTTGGGAATGACCGGGAGGCCGAGAAATATTTCCAGAAGCTCGCGGCCTCTTATCCAAATTTGTATGTGCCTTATCTCGCAGTCGGAGACTTATACGCCGCCCGCAAAGAGTTCACAAAAGCTGAGGCCGCCTACCACAAGGGTTACCAATTGGCTCCCCACAACAGCCTGATCGTGGCCGGTGGAATGAACGCTGCCATCGAAACCCATCAACTGCCGTTGGCGGCAGAGTGGTTAAGCCGTGCCACATCCGAAATGCAACAAGATCCGCATGTCATGCGCGAGAAAGAAAGGTACCTGAGTTTCAAGGGCGATTATGCGGCGTCCGCTGCCGTCGGTCGAGAGGCCATCAAGTATCTTCCCAAGGACCGAGATGTGGTTGTTTATCTGGGTTACGATCTGCTCTACCTCAAACAATACGATGAGCTGCTGCAATTAACCTCACAGTACTATCAACTGCTCCCGAAAGAGCCCGATATTCCACTGCTGGCTGGTTATGCGCACAAGCAGGCCGGAGAATTGGAACAGGCGCAGAAAGATTTCACCGAGACCCTGAAACGCGATCCCGACGTGGTGACGGCGTACGTAAACCGCGGATACGTTTTAAATGACCTGCACCAACCGGCTGCTGCCGCTGCGGATTTCGAAGCAGCTCTCAAGCGAGAACCCAAGAATGGCGAAGCTCACCTCGGGCTCGCTTATGCCAGCCTGGATATGCATCGCCCTCGAACCGCTTTGCGACAGGTCCAGCTTGCGGAAGAACAAATGGGCGATTCGATGCCCATTCATCTGATCCGGGCGACCGCCTATGGCCAAGACGGAATGTTGACGAAATCCGCCGCCGAATATGGCGCAGCCCTAAAATATTCGCCCAATGATGAAGCCCTCCACCTGGCATTGGCGGACACCTTGTACGGTCTGCGCCAGTACCACGACGCCATTGATGAACTGCAGGCGGCGCAGAAACTTTCTCCGGACGATCCTCTGATTTATGCCCAGCTTGCGAGGTCATATGCCCAACTGCACGATCGCGATGAGACCTTACGCTATGTGCAACTGGCAGAGCAGCACGTCGAATCAAAGCTGGGTGCGAACCCTGATCAGACGCGGGGAGAGAGCGCAGTATTCGTCTCGACGGGCGAAGCTCTGAGCGCGCTGGGGGATGAGAAAGCCGCCATGGAACGATTTGGAAAAGCACTCGACGCGCCAGATACCGATCGGGTAGCCGTACGTCTGGCCATCGCCAAGCTGATGGCGAGTCAGGATCATCCGAATGACGCCCACCGGCAAATTGCGTTAGCCCTCATGGAGGCCCGCACCGGCGAGACTCTGCCGCCCACCGGCGAGCAGTTGATGGAAGCAGCGGGCGTATTCCTCGATCTGCACGAATATCAATTGGCGCAAACCTATCTTCAGCGCGCACAGGCAGCAGGCGCATCCGACACATCTGTGCACATCGGGCTGGCCAACACCTATCTGGCCCTGGGTGAGACCACCAAGGCCAACGCTGAACTGAACGCCATCAGCAGTTCAGGGGATAGTGAGCCGGGCTATCAGTACCTGCTGGCCAAAGCTGCCGTGCTGCGCCAGGAACATCAAAACACCCAGGCACTCACTGCCTTCGCCCAAGCCGCCGCCGCCGCCGGTGAGGATCAAATCGCACAACAAAGCTTGCTCGAAGCCGCCGCGAACGAGGGGCTTAGGATCAACAGCAGATTGAGCGTTCTCTCTGATTTTTCCGTCGAACCTATTTTCGAAGACACGACGGTTTATCCGTTGGACGCCAAGCTGGATGTGCCCAATCCCATCCCCGGTCGTCAGGGACTGCTTCCGCTGCCTCGTTCCTCGATCCAGACCCAATGGACCGGCGCGTATCACCTGCACCTCGGCTCGTTTCCCGACGCCAGCGGATTCTTTCAAGTGCGCAACGCTCAGGGGCAGATCTCCTTGCCCAGCGCAGACGAGATCGTCAACCGGGATACCACCGACTACTCCTTCAACATTGGGCTGAATCCGACGCTCCATCTCGGCAACAACGTTTTCAACTTCAATACGGGTATTCAGGAAACCATTCGTAGAGACTCATTGCAGCCCGTGGAAATGAATCAGAATCTGTTTCGCCAGTTTGTGTACCTGTCGACAAGTTCATTCTTCAACATGGTTTCGGTCAATGCTTATGCGATTCGCGAAGCTGGACCGTTCACTGAAAGCAACCTGAGTTCGCGCACTCTGGCGGGAGCGGTCGACTTCCGCGTCGGGCGGCCATGGGGCAAGACGGCTTTCGTGACTGGATGGGGGGCTAGCGATGAACAGTTTTTTCCGATTACTCGCGAGGTTTATTTCACCTCCACCTATGCCGGCATCGAACACAAGGTTTCCGAGCGCCTCAACTTCAGAGTCCTTGCTGAGGATCTACGAGCGTGGCGGGTGGAACAAAACGATTGGGCGATTTCTCAGGCGTTGCGCCCAGCGGGAAGCGTTCAGTTTGCGATGACGCGTAATTGGAGCTTTCAGGCATCAGCCGCGTATTCCCGGAACATGGGCTTCCACGCTTACGACGCAGTGCAGAGCGGTTTTGCCGTTTCCTATGCCATGCCGTTCCATCACGAATTCAAAGACGAGTCCGGAGAAGTCGAATTGCAATACCCAATTCGCTTTTCAGCAGGCATGCAGCAGGAGAACTTCTATAACTTCCCAGGACCCCAGAGTCTCCAGATGAGGCCTTATGTGCAAATCAGTTTGTTTTGAGATCGCGATCCGATGAAGATTTGTTTAGTTGCGACTTTTCCTCCCAGCGGCCGGCAGTTGAACGAGTATGCGTTTTATATTGCGCGGGAACTGCAACGCAATCCCGGCATCAAGTTGACCATTCTTGCCGATGAACTGACCGACTACGAGTTCGCCACCGACCAGAACGGAAACTCGTTCAAGGCCCAGGAACACGCGGAGTTGCCGGGCTTCGACGTGATCCGTTGCTGGAAGTTCAACAGCCTGGCAACTCCGACCCGCCTGTTGAATGCCATACGCAGATCGAAGCCCGATGTCGTGTGGTTCAACCTCGTCTTCTCCAGCTTTGCAACTCCAGAATACCCGGTCGCCGCTTTTGCAGGATTGTGTGTGCCCGCTCTTGCTCGAGCCCTCGGCTGCTACACCCACATCACCTTGCACCACATCATCGAACATGTCGATTTCGCTAACGCGGGAGTGCGCCAGGAAAGGATGTTCCGCATCGGCAGTGACCTTGCCACCAGAACCCTGCTCAAGGCAAATTCAGTGTCGGTGCTCCTCTCCGGGTACCGCCGAACTCTCATTGAGAAATACTCCGCTCATAATGTTCTTTTAGGTACACACGGGACATTCGCACCCTGCCCGAGTCCCCCCGATTTCTCCCAACGAGGCAATCCGGAACATCGCATTCTCGCCATTGGACACTGGGGAACTTACAAACGACTCGAGACCCTGCTGGAAGC
Source organism: Terriglobales bacterium (assembly GCA_049585795.1). Taxonomy (GTDB): domain Bacteria; phylum Acidobacteriota; class Terriglobia; order Terriglobales; family Acidobacteriaceae; genus JABDBE01. The sequence goes on from JBAVAQ010000007.1 coordinate 43,837, forward strand.
CTTCCCTGCAGTCTTAAAGAAAGTGCCCAATGCGAAGCTCATCGTGGCTGGCGCCAATCATCACACCAGACCGGGATATTGGGAATCGATTCGCGACTCGCAAAATATGGGCTCACGAGTTGAGTTTCGAGGATATGTTCCAGAAGAAGCCATCCCTGACCTCTTCCGCACAACCAGCGTGGTGGTCATGCCCTACAACTCGGCAACCGGGTCGAGTGGTCCTGCGCACCAGGCGTGTGAATTTGGAGTTCCGATCGTATGCGCTGACATCGCCGATTTTCGAGACATGGCGGCCGACGAAGAGATGGCGATTAATTTCTACAAGACCGGGGATGCGGCGGAGCTCGCCGATCAACTCATTACCATTCTGCAGTCTCCGGAACTGCAACGTCGAATGGCCGAGCAGAATTTCTGCGCAGCTATCCAGATGACCCTGCCCAGCGTGGTCCGTAATTATCTGCGCTGGTTTGAACTCAACCGCTGCAAGAAAGCGGTTGGATCTTTATCGCTAATTCCACATCAACGCCCCGGTCAGCGTTTTGCCTTTCCTCGTCTTCGCGCGTTCGCCGTGAGCCTGGCGGAGCGCTTCGCTCTTTTGGCTGAAGCTGGGGAAATCAAGAGTAATGGCGGCCGGTATGCACGAAACAGCTCCCAACCTATCGAGCTCGAGAATCCTGATGGTTGGCAAGGATCGGAAACCGGCGACTGATGGACGCCGCAATCCGATCGCTGCGTGATTTCAGCATCGTATGAATCGCACCTTGGAGAACGTTCGCTTCGCTTGGAGTTAAGCAATGAAGGCTTTTCGAATCCTGGTAGCGGATGACCACGAAGTTGTGCGACGGGGGATCCGCGTCCTGATTGAAGGCCATCCCGGTTGGGAAGTTTGCGCCGACGCGGTCGATGGTCGTGAAGCGGTAGAGCGGGCCAGGGACCTCAAGCCCGATCTGGTTTTGCTCGACATCGGGATGCCGAATCTCAACGGCATTGAGGCGGCGCGGCAGATTCTCGCAAGTTGCCCCGCGATTCACATCCTCATCCTGACCATGCACTATTCACAACAGGCGGTGAAGGAGGCGCTGGCTGTGGGAGCTCGCGGTTTTCTCCTGAAATCGGATGCCGGCCGCGATCTGGTGACGGCCGTGGAGGCGGTGCAGGACAATCGCACTTTCTTTTCCAGCAAGGTCACAGAAATCGTGGTTGACGGATATCTGAACCCGGCCCACCAGGAATCACCTCCTCCCAAGAATCATCTAACCCCTCGGGAGCGAGAGGTGATGCAACTCCTCGCCGAGGGAAAAACCAGCAAAGAAGTGGCCGTGGCTCTGCATCTCAGCGTAAAGACTGCTGAAACCCATCGCACCAATATCATGCGCAAGCTTGATCTACACTCGGTCGCCAACCTGACCCTGTATGCTCTTCGCCATGGCATCGCGCATCCCTTCTAGGCTCAATGCAATTATTGGTATCAAGAGCCCTAGAAAAACGAAAAGCCATTATTTACGTAGGGTTAAGAACGGTCCAGATTCGATCGCGAGATCAGCAACTCGCTTGGCCTATAAGGTGTCGAGGGTATTGCGGGCGGCACTGAAGGCGAATACGCTCCAAGCAGCGGCAGGTTCGGCTTTTTTCCGCGGCTGGAATGGGAGAATTCGGTTGGTTCGTATCCTCGTAGCGGACGATAGCCCGGCCGTACGACGCTGTTTGCGCGCGCTGCTGGATCACCATGCCGATTGGCTCGTCTGTGATGAGGCCAGCAACGGAAGGGAAGCAGTCGAGCGGTTCCGGGACACTAAACCTGACCTGCTGGTGATTGATTTCCAGATGCCAGAAATGAATGGCTTGGATGCCGCCCGCCGCATCGTCGATCTTTCGCCCAATACTCCGATTCTGATGGTGACCATTCACCTCTCTAAGCAGTTGAGCGACGAGGCACGAAAGGTGGGCATCCGTGGCGCTTGCGCAAAGACGAATATCAATTGCGTCGTAGATGCGGTGGGGGCGCTGCTTCGCGAGGAGACCTACTTCCCAACCTGAACTTCAATCGGCGGCGGTGGCATCGGGAATCTGGGCGGCTTCCGAAAGCGGCAAGGTTACGGAAACCAGCGTACCGTTCGCGTTGCGAATTTCAAGCTGACCGCCAAGCTCGTGCAGGCGTTCCCGCATTCCCGCCAGGCCCACGCCAGGATTAGTGCCATGGGCCCGAAAACCATCTAACAATCCCCCCGGGATGCCCTTTCCGTAGTCCTTAACCTCAAGAATCACTTTGCGGGGAAAAAGCCTTAAAGCAACTTCCGCCTTTGAGCTGCCGGAATGACGGTGAATGTTGGTCAGACTTTCCTGCAACACACGGAAGAGACCAAGCTCGATTGGCCGCGGAAGGCGGCCTACATCGTCGGGAAAATCTACCTTCACTTCAATTCCGCTGCGCTGCGCAAATCCCTCCACATACCACTTCGCGGCAGAGGCGAAGCCGGCTTCGTCTAACAACGGAGGATGTAGCAGATGCGAAATGGTTCGAGTTTCAGCAATGGACTGATCGAGGAGATGAATCGCGTCGGACAAAAGTCTATCGGGGGGCTGAGAATTGCTAAACATGCCCAGATTCATTTTCACCGCCGCCAGATACTGACCCAGACTGTCGTGAAGCTCGCGGGAAAATCTCCGGCGCTCTTCATCTTGCACGTGCAGCAGGCGCCCCGTCAGACTTCGCAGCGACCTTTCGCTTTCCCGAACAGTGTTTTCTGCTTGTTCGCGGGCGTCAAGCTCGGTAATCAGAAGTTTATAATGCACAGAGAAAAGGATGAGGGCCAAGATAAATGTGATCATCAGCACAACCACCGCCAAGACGAACAGGCGATCGGAGACTCTCGCTCGGGCCTCCAGCAATCTCTGCTCTCCATCTTTCATTTGTAGCATCGTGGAGGTGATGTCGGAAGTAATCGGCAATCCTCGACGGGATATCTCGGCCTGCCCCTGCACGTCCTGCGGAGCGGACTTGTTGAGCTCAATCGATTCCCGCAGCAGGGCAACTCGGCTTGCACTCAGTTCCTCCAGACGCCTGCAAAGTTTCTGCTGCTCTGGATTATCCTTGGTCAGGTCGCACACCTGCCGCAGCGCCTGCTCGATGCGGGGACCTGCACCCTCAAACTTGCTCAAGAAGTCGGCATCCCCGGTGAGTACATAGCCGGAGCGGGCACGCCCGGCGTCTACCGCCGTCGAATCGACATTTCCCAGCGCCGCCTGAACCTCATGACTGTGAACCACCAATTTCTGACTTTCCAGAAGGCGCACGATCGTCATGTAAGTTGCCAGTCCGCTTAAGAAAAACAGAATGACAGCCGATGCGAACGCCACTTGCGCTCTTTTCCGTGGTGGCATCACTTGTCCTGACATGAGCTTACCTAAGGTCTCTTATAGTTGCGCTGCGGGCCAGCATCCAGCAGTTTTTTACTTTTCTCCAGATCGGTAGTCAAGTGCCAGAGGTTCTGAATATCCGTTTCGATCGTGGCACGCCCGCGGAGTTCAAGCCACATTTCATTCAGGTTTTCCGCCATCGCTTGCCGCCTAACCCGTGACGGCACGAGTAAGTTGCGGCAATTTCTGGTTTGCCGGGGACTGGTTTTAAAACGCGTGATTCTCAAATCCGAGGTCCGCTTCATGATGCCACCTCGCCTTTGATCGCGTTAACCGTTGAACCACCTTGGCTTGGGCATTCGCTTTGGGCCAGAACGCGCAGTGCTCGCAGCGCGTCCGCCATCGCTGTCTGCTCCTCGCTGGCTTGGCCATCGCCCCCTTTGAGCTCTTCGCTTCTTTGACGAATCGCCCTTTCCGCAGCGTCAATTCGCTCCCGCAATCGTTCAGGCACAACCTCCAGCAGCGCTGCCCGGTATAGCTCTCGCCATGAAAGATTCGTCGTTATTTTGTTCTTGGCTTGCATTCTGAAGTGGAGCATACATCGCCCACTAAAAAAGGGTGGAAATAACGCATCCGCAAGAACTAAAGAAGACGCCGGAGATCAGTACGTCATCTCGCGAATATCGCAAAGGACTTAACGTTCATGGTAAAAGTATCCGGCTTCTCTTAAAAAAAATGCTTGACAATATCAAGACAGAATCCTAGAAGTCATTCTTAAGATTTCATGAGGTATGCAAGACGTATGACTAAAGAACCCTCAAAAAACCAAAAACCGGCTTTGAATTATGACCGGGTTGTGCTCGCGAACCTTAAAAGGAACCGACGGGGAAAACACCACGATCTGATCGAGGGAATTTTTGAAGACCTGGGAACATTGCCGGTCGGCTCGGCAATCAGGATTCCTTTGGCAGAGGTCGATGGAATCACGTTGGCCAACCTGCGGTCAGCCGTCCATCGCGCGTCGATTTCGAGAGACCTGGGCATCGAGACTCTTTCCGACGAAGACAATTTTTATATCTGGAAGAGAGAAGAGAACGGATAGCTGAGCACAACCAACTTGGCCTTGTACTGACTGAGTCTAGAGCGAAACGCGATTCGTGATGGCTTCAACCGGTTGCGGAAACTGCAAGAACATGTACAGGATTCCCTGTATGTCGCGACTCGATTGTACGAACTAGAATCACGAAGTTCATCGGCGCACACTGGCCGACGGAATTGAGCTATGAGAATGCACCAGAGAGCGCGAAAATGGCGGTGGTGCGTCGCACGAACAACCCCACGGTCCTTCCGAATTGCGCCCGTAAGCGTGCGCACAACTCATAATTTTCGACGTTACCGTCATTGCGGAGGGATCGTGCAGGAGAACTCGAATCATTAAGTCAGACGATATCGTGGAGGGATTTATAACGTCGATATTTTCGGATGAATTGGTTTTCAGGCCTCCCTCGGGAGCTAGAAGCAATCTATGACAGTTCGCATTCTGGTTGTGGACGACCATCCCGTTGTGAGGCATGGGCTCAGGACTCTGATAGGTGGGCACCCTGAATGGGAAATAGTCGATGAAGCCGCAGATGGAGTTGAGGCGGTCGACAAAGCCGACCGGTTGAAGCCTGATGTCGTGGTGCTGGATATTACCATGCCAAAGATGAGCGGGCTCGAAGCATGCCGGCTGATTCGCAAGCGGGCGCCGGCATCCGAGATCCTAATTGTTACGCAACACGACTCTCCTCACATGATGCGGGAGGCGATGGAGGCGGGAGCTCGTGGTTATATTGTGAAGTCCAACGCGTCTCGCGATTTACTCGCGGCAGTGGAGGCGGTGAGCCAGCATCTGCCTTTCCGAGCCCTGCATGGGCAGACGGTCGATTTGTTATGAACTGGATTTTGAAAGGTGACAATACTCGCGGAGGTGGGCAATGAAGTTGCGAATCCTGATAGCCGACGATCACGAGGTGGTTCGGCGTGGCTTGTGCGCACTGCTGCAGGCGCGCGAGGGCTGGGAAATCTGCGCTGAAGCGAAAGACGGACGCGAGGCCGTCGAGAAAGCCGCGCAATTAAAACCCGATGTAGTGATCCTGGATGTCGGGATGCCAAATCTCAACGGATTGGCGGCCACCCGGCAGATGACCCAGCACGACCCTCGTTGCAAGGTCATCGTGCTGACGATCACCGATTCCGATCAGGTCATACGCGAGGCACTGGATGCAGGGGCTCGCGGTTTTGTCTTGAAATCGGACGCCGCCCGCGATCTGGTCTCTGCCGTCGAAGCCCTGCAGCGCAACCGCATGTTCTTTACTCCGCGAGTAAACGATATGGTCCTCGCAGGCTTTCTCGATAAAGGACACAACGGCTCCAGCGGCGAGCCTCCGCGATTACCGAAGTTGACCACGCGCGAACGCGAAGTTATTCAGCTTCTGGCTGAAGGCAAAAGCTCCAAGGAAGTTGCTTGTGTCCTGAACTTGAGCACGAAAACTGCCGAGACGCATCGCAGCAACATCATGCGGAAACTTGGATTTCATTCCATCCGAGATCTGGTGGTTTATGCCGTGAAAAACAACATCATCCAGGTCCAAATGCCAACTCAGATTCAGAACCCAACAGAAGGGTCCGCAGCGTAGCGCGACTCATGCACGTTTCTGGGGTTGTTGCTTGAACGACAACCCCTGCAGTTTTCTTTCCGCCCTTCCTTCTTTGCGTTTAGCACTCTTTTTCATTCGATGGCGGTTATCGCAGGGCTGAAGAACTGCGCCACTCAAACTCGGAGTTTGTCCGCAGCTCTGAAGCCGTGCCCGCCCCCAGTCGAGCCATCAGAGTTTTCCTAGAGTCACGGTGCCGAATCTCAGCGTCATCTACAGCAAACCCTCTAGATAAAGTCGACAACCCGGCCGCATCAGAAGTGAGTACAAATTTCCCGGCGGCTCAACCTGGCAGAGGACGCTTGTTGAGAAGAAAGAAGAATTCGCGGTGGCGATTCAGTTGCCTCTACCGTTGCGGGTTCGCGCTGGGGGCCGCTTCATCATGCGGAGGTTCTGACATGAAACGCGGAGCCGGTACGTTCCTTGGGTTGGCGCTCTTTCTCCTGTTTTCGTCCTCGGCATTCTCACAGGGCGCATCACCCCAGCCTTGCCCTGAGGTGACCGAGGACACTCTGGGATGCGAACCGATAGCGTGGTCGCAATTGCAGGCACCGGTGCCGCTGCCTGACCCGGATACAGAACCCGCGCCAACTCCTGACCAGCAACCGGATCAACCATCCTCCCAATTGGCGGCTTCGCAAGTCCAGCCTGAAACGCCCAAGCAAAGTATTAAAGGCATCATCGTGAAGGAGGGCGCAAAGTTTGTCCTCAAGGCGGGAGACACTACGACTTGCCAGCTCGATGACCAAAACAAAGCCCGGCAGTATCAGGATAAGCGAGTAAGCGTCATCGGTATCCTGGATACGCATAGCAATACTCTCCACATCGAGACCATCGAATTACTTTCCTGAGAGGGCATGAAATCATGAACGACAATTCGGACACAAATACGGAACAAACCATGACGCGTTCAGGATTTTTCAGTGTCGTCACTCCAGGCGGCTGCAGATTCCTCGCTGCGCTCGGAATGACAAATTACTTGATTACAATGGAGATTCCTCGTCTTGCTCGGAACGACAATTTATTTGAGGTTATGAGAGGCCGGTTGAAGTTACGAGACGCCGGCTGACGAAGAATAAAATAAAAGGGAGCCGCAACCCGGCTCCCTTGAAGACTAAAGTTTGATCCTTAGCTGGCCTTGCGCCTCTCGTCCAGATTGCCTGGGTGGGATTCGACTGCATTCCACTCGTCAACCTGCTTCTGAGCTGCTTCTCGGGCGATGCCATAGCGCTCTTGAATTTTTCCTACGAGTTGATCGTGCTTCCCGTCGATCACGTTAAGATCGTCGTCGGTCAACTTGCCCCAACGCTCCTTTACCGATCCTTTCATCTGTTTCCACTTGCCCTGCATTTGATCTGAGTTCATTCGCTCTTCTCCTTTATGTATTTGCGATTTAGCCCCACCGGTCCACTTGCGCAGCCCGCGACATTTCGTTTTACGTTCTGGCCTTAAACTGCGCGAGGCAGATGCTTGTCGATTTCGGTGTCGTCAGAGTTGGCCTCACCGCTCGACGAAACATCCTGAGCGCCAGTCCCCTCAAGGACCTGCTTGGCGCGCTTGACCCACTCCGAGGTGTCGCAGTGAACCGAAAGCAAGATGCCCCCGTTTTTCACCCTGCCTTCATAGCGCTTAGCCTCGTATTCTGGAATTCCCATCCCAATCAGTGCGCCGGCAATTCCGCCGACCGCGCCACCGACTCCAGCGCCCGCAAGGGCGGCCATAATCGGTCCAGCCGCGATAAACGGCCCCAGACCCGGAATCGCGAGCGCGCCAACGCCCAGCAGCCATCCCAGGGCGCCACCGAGCACCACTCCAGTTCCAGCACCAGTGGTCGCTCCTTCCGGAGCTTTGGTGCCTTTTTCGTGCGCAAAATCTCGCGACCCCACACTCTCCGGGAGCAGAACGGAGATGTCCCGGTTGCTGAATCCCGCCGCTTTCAGCCCGTCGACACCCATTTCCACCGTGGTGTAGCTCGGATAGATGCCGAATACCGCTGTGTTTTTTCCTGACATTATGAATTCTCCTTGGTTTGTCGGATTGCGATGCTTAGCGTGCCGGTTTGACTGTCAACTCGTCCGTGACATTGCCTGCGGCAGCTATTTCAGCGGCCTTAGCCTCGAGTGTTCGCTTTTCGTCGTCCGATCGCACCGGCCCCTTCAAGGTCACTTGGCCATTCTGCGTAATGATTTTCACGTTGTGGGCATAGGTCGACAAAGACTTGTCCTGCATGATCGACTTCCGAATTTGTTGCGTCATTTGCAGATCGGCGCGACTTTCCTTCTGTTGGTCCGCCGAGTTCTGATCTCCTCGATTCATTTGGGTGTTGTCAGAACCGGCATTTTGAGAGGCTGACTGCTGGGCCATGACCCAGGTTCCGCCCAGCAGCGACGCCATGAGTAAAAAAGTTTTAATACCGCACCTCAGGTTCATTGAAAGACTCCTTGCATTCGATCGGACTCGACGGTGGAATCAGCAATTGAGCAGTTAACGCTCAACCGAAACTCGGCTTCCGGATCGTCGCCAACCTTTTGCATCTCGACCATAATTCGTGTGCCGGCGTGTGCCAATCGAGTGTGCTCCCCAGTTCATCCCCGGATTGGCAGTAGGGCACAAACCTTCGAGTACCCCAAGCATGGCGTTCATTTACCGGGTTCACCTGATGGTGCGAGTCCTCTGCGGGACCTATGCTCTGCTGGCGGGCGAATGGCGTAAAGACGCGGTTGAGCCGATTCTTGCGCCTCACACTCGAAGTAAAGGAGCGCAATATGCTTTGGACAATTTTCGTAATACTGCTGGTTCTGTGGTTGCTGGGATTGATAACTTCCTACACCTTGGGAGGTTTCATTCACATTCTTCTGGTGCTCGCACTCGTAGTTCTCGTGATCAATCTTTTGAGCGGGCGAAGAACTGCTATCTGAGCGCGGCCGAACGCGAAAGCCTCGAAGGCAGCACAAGAAGATCTGGATAAGTTAAAAATACTCGACCCAGATCATGCGGTCGATACTGCATCGACAATTAGTGCAGCCCATGCATCGTTGCAATAAGACCGAGCCATCCCTCGCGCCGGGCTTGCCATCCTAACTCCGGGAAAGAACGAACATCGACAGATCATTCGAAGGAGACTTTAATGGCAGGCAAGAATACAGCAGCATTTGGAATTTATCGCACTCAGGCCGACGTTGAATATGCGGTCGACCTGTTACGCGCGGAGGGTTTTCGCAATACGGACATCTCCGTTTTGTTTCCAGAAAACCAAGGCACCAAAGACTTCGCAGTGGAAAAAAACACGAAAGCGCCAGAGGGCACCGCTGCTGGAGCAACTACGGGAGCCGTGGTGGGCGGAGGTCTCGGTTGGCTCGTCGGTATAGGCGCGTTAGCGATCCCCGGAGTGGGCCCCCTGATCGCAGCCGGCCCGATTGTGGCTGCCTTAACCGGCGTGGGCGTCGGCGGTGCAATCGGCGGTATCGCAGGGGCTCTCATTGGCATGGGCATTCCTGAGTATGAGGCCAAGCGCTACGAAGGCCGGATCAAGGAAGGCGGAATTTTGCTTTCGGTCCACTGTGATGATTCGAACTGGACAAAGAAAGCGAAAGACCTGCTGGGACGCACTGGCGCGACGGATATTGCCTCCACGGGAGAATCCTCTGCCGATTGGCAAAAGACGGATAAACCTTTGCCGCGCGCCAGTTAGCTCCTCTGACCGTGGAGTGTGACAGTTCGGTCAATAAGAGAAACTCGATAAGCTGAAGGGGCGCACCCCGCCCCTTTTCCGCCGATAGGCATGAAAAGCACAAAAACCACCCCATCGATACAGGATTCACTGTATTCCAATTTCTTCTGGTTCCAGCAAAGATACCTTTTCATTCGTTCGGATGGAGGCAAGCATGGAAGCAAGGGCGCACGTACCCACTTCTAATGGCACTGACTGGAAACAACTTTATATGGCCGCACTTTTTGAGGATGATACGGCCAGGATTCCGCGGCGCATCGTCGAAGCCGAAATGGCTCTCGCCGCGCGAGCGGCTCAACTCGGCGAAGGGAACGAGGTTCGAGAGCAACAAGCTATGGAGAACGCGGTTTACTTCTTGCGGCTCCTGCGAAGGATCGAAAGCAAGGCCAACCTCTCCTACGATTCGTCCAACCGCTTCCCATGGCCGCCCAGGCGCCAGGAAGAGTGGGTGTCAGCGGGATATTCGCACGGATCGAGGCCCAGCGCTCTTCAGCCTTAAACTTTGGCAAGCGGCGAAGTCCGTAGTGCAAGTAGGTTGTCCTCTGTCTTCGAGACCTCGCCGCGCGTACTGCTTCACACTCGACCGGTGAGAACCAGAATCAGCACAATAATCACCACCAGGCCAAGACCGCCGCTGGGATAATAGCCCCAGCCTGAGCTGTATGGCCACGTCGGTAACGCGCCAACTACGAGTAACACAAGGATGACGAGCAGAATCGTTGACATTGGTCTCTCCGTTAGGCACAGAAATTACCGGCGATGACGCCGGGTGCACATTCAACTTTCTCGGTCGCATACAGCGCATTCGCACCGAGTGTGTCAGCCGTGTTGTTCCGATCATGGTCTTCGGCTCTCACGAAACCTAAGCTATAGCGATGCCGGCCGACATTACATCCGGCCGAGTGAGTACCTCGCGGTTTTTCGCGCTGTACATTTTGAAACGAATAATGACGTGGGATTGGAGTGTCGCCTCAGACCCTGCATCTGCGGCTGCAAATGGCGGTCGGGAGATCCGCGTTGATGAGATGCCGCAAAATGAACAACGGCCAGGCCGCGATGGCCTGGCCGCAATTCAAGCGCACTTCGGGTTTATTTCGAATGTCCGCTCGCAGAGGCGGTAGTAGACGGGGATGGCTTATTGTTTTCACCCTGCTCCCGCGCCTGACTTGAGTATTTCCTTACTGCCGCCAGAAAAGGCTCGCTTTCCGCCGGCGGAGCAACCTTGCCCTCCAAAATATCCGCAAAGGGTATAGCTTTGCCGTAAAGCAACGAAGTCTCGTCCTTATCCTGATCGACAACGGCGCCGCTCAGATCAATTCCGGCAAAAACACCACGAGCTCGGGAGTAGGTCAGTACTTCCGCCCTCATCGAGATATCGGTGTCAGCGGCGGCGTTACGGCCGACCGGTCCTGCTGCGGCCGAGGCGTCTGCCCCGAGCTTGAACTTGCTCGAGAGCAGATGCTGCATTCCCTGGTCATTGGTGACGACCATTACGAGATCGGTCGCCTGGCCACCAAGCTGCAGCCCCCAACTGCCGCCTGTGATTGTGATAGGGGCAGGAGCGCTCCATCCCTTCTGTGTTCTGCAGGTGGCAACCCCCTTGCCGTGCTGTCCGCCGAAGACGAATGCAACCTTAATCAGTGAAGGGACCACGGCGATACACTTCGCGTGGTCCATAACCCCATCCGGAATCGCTTTGTCCGGCGTCGCCATGATCTCATTGAGGACGTCGGCCGATTTCACGATGCGCTTTTGAATATCCGACTGATCTTTGTCATTGTCCGCGGCCCAGCTCAGGCTAGCCAGGATCAAAACGACACTGGCAAGCGTCAGGCATTTCGCTACCGCACCATTTCCTACTCTCATCGCAAACCTCTTCTCCCCCGGTGGGGGCACGCAGGATTTCGTTGGTTCTAACTCATTAACTCTATCTGTGCGCATTCAATTCGTTCCATCCGGTTCACGCCGTATATGCGGTGTCGGCATGCCTTAGCCAAATACAGCGTTCACACCGTCGGTCCTGCCAATTGCGGCAAGCTTGAAGCTGCCTGCATTGCTACACCCGATCCGATCGCTAATTCCCATTTTTCAAATACGGGTCTCGCAGGTTTCGTGGGCGAACGCTGGCTTTGGACTGTCACACACGGGGCTTCTGGCGAATGCGCCAGCAATTCGCGAATTCGCAATTTCGCCTTGTGAAGTTGAGACTTTGAATTTCCTACGGAGCACCCGAGCATTTCCGCGATCTCCTGATGCTCGTAGCCTTCAACTTCGTGCAAAAGGAAAATTGTCCTGTACCCGGGTGGAAGATCCTTGATGGTATGGGCCAGTGCAACTCGGTCGACGCAACCGGCCAGGCAGTTATCTCTCGTACCATACTCACGCCGTATCTTGGCGCCGTCGCTATTGCTGTATGGCTCGTCCAGGGAAACCTGGCTCAGTGACTTCTTGCGAAAATGCATCAAAACCGTGTTTACTGCGATGCGGTGAAGCCACGTCGAAAAAGCTGAATCACCGCGAAAGGTAGCGATTTTGCGGAATACCTGCAGGAACGCGTCCTGGGTGAGATCTTCCGCTTCAGCGGCGTTGTTGGTCATGCGCAAACATACGGAATAGATTCTTGCTTTGTGGGCATGAAATAAAGCGGCAAACGCATCGGAATCGCCTCGTTGGGCGCGCTTAACAACTTTGGAATCCAGAGAAACTGTACCCATACTTGCAGAGTCGCGGTTCACCGGAGTGCTCCTTTCAAGTCTCAAGACCAGTTCATGTCTGACGAAATTGAGCTTCGTCGAGTCCACATTTTGCAGAGTAGAGTCGAAAGGAGAAATGGTCTATCCAGTACAGGCTGTAGGTGTTTCTAGATGTTGCTGTATCTATCGCAGCGTATTCGGTGACCGTTAGCCGCGGGAAAATCTAAAGTTCTTGCCTCCTTCTGTTCTCTTGTTGTTGTTTACATCCACCGTTCGATTGTCGAACCGGGCGCGACTACAGAGAATCCCTGCGAACAGTACAGAGTCAGCGGGATTCCGTTTGCGCCGGTATCGACCTATCCTGCTCGCATGGAATGTTCCCTCAATGTGCCTACCAATCGAGCAGGAGCCGGTGGGAAAACGCTGGTTCCTGCTTCTCGCCCTCGCCGGCGGTCCACAAGAAGTTGATGTGAATCGGTGGCAGCCTCGACTACAGAATGTCCGATTCCGGACTACAGCCTCACCCGGATCGTCACTGGCGCGGCGCCAGCCTAGCTTGGAGATGACGGGCAGCAGGGAGAATCGCACGAAGTTCAAAGGGAGGCACTATGGTTTATTGGGCATTGGTGTTCTTGTTGGTTGCGTTCATTGCGGCAGTCTTCGGCTTCACCGGTATCGCTTTGGCGGCAGCCGGCATCGCGAAGTTGCTGTTCTTCATTTTTCTGGTGCTGTTTTTGATCACTCTTGTCACGCACCTGACACATAGAGGGAGCGCCGGACTCTAGAGTGTCACCAGAGCCAGGCACAATGACCCGTGCGGGGATCGAAATTGCCCTTGTCACGGGTCAATCTTTCACGAAAACGCCAGCGCGTGGTTCGAAGCAACATCCTTTTGCCTTCTTTCGAGGCATGCCAAGTCGGAAACTCGCGTAAGGGAACCGTTGCAAAAAAATACAGAATTGGCCCGATGGGTTCCGGCAAAAGACAAGTCTATGTTGTGAATAGCCCCAACGCGAGGGGTAGAAGGCAGATGTTGGATTGTACCTTCCTCTTAAAACTGGCGTCTGCCTTCTGCCCCGATAAGCTTCGTTGCAAATAGTTGCGCGCCCTACAGGAAATACCCTAGAGCGATAGCCGTAGCTTTCGTGATAAGAAATCATGTGCTGTTGGCCTTGTGAACTTTGCACTTTAAAGTGGCGAAGGCACGTCGGTATGCCTTACGGCGGACCCCACGCTGTTTCGCGTGTGACCGCAATTGGCAGTGTCAGGCGTTCCACCAAGACCAGAAAAAGAACCGGAACGAGATAGCACAAATTGGCCGACTGCTCGTTTATTTTAAGAGACCATCATGAAGAGAACTGAGCGTAACGCGGCGGCTGCGACCATAGACAGGCCGCCCAAGACCAGCGAAAAACGCAATGGCCATTCGACGATCGCAGCTGAACCTGCGGTAGCTGATTTCACTACGATCCTCGCTGGCCTGCAAACCATGCGGGACGGAGACTTTTCCGTGCGACTGCCGGGCTCTTGGACGGGGCTCGCTGGCAAGATCGCCGATACATTTAACGAGATCGTTGCGGCCAATCAGCAAATGGCGCACGAGTTAACGCGGGTCGGCCAGGTCGTAGGCAAGGAAGGAAGAACCCGTGAGCGGACACGATTTCACGAGTCTCGTGGCGCATGGGGCGAGATGGAAATATCGGTCAACACGCTGGTCGAGGATCTTCTCCGCCCTACTACCGAAGTGACCCGCGCCATCGCGGCTGTCGCTCAGGGCAACTTGACTCAGACGGTGCGTCTGGATGTGGACGGGCGGCCGCTCGAGGGCGAGTTCCTGCGTTCGGCCAACATCGTGAACACCATGATTCAGCAACTGGGCGTGTTTACGGCGGAAGTTACGCGCGTGGCCCGAGAGGTGGGTACTGACGGCAAACTGGGCGGACAGGCGCAGGTGCCCGGAGTGGCGGGTACGTGGAAAGACCTCACTGATTCTGTAAATTCGATGGCCAGTAACTTGACCGGGCAGGTGCGCAACATTGCCGAAGTGGCGACGGCCGTCGCCAGCGGCGATCTCTCGCGCAAAATCACGGTGGACGTGCGCGGCGAAATTTTGCAGCTCAAAGAAGCCATCAACACGATGGTGGACCAGTTGCGATCCTTTGCATCGGAAGTCACGCGCGTGGCCCGCGAAGTGGGCACGGACGGCAAACTCGGCGGCCAAGCCGTTGTTCCGGGTGTAGCTGGCACGTGGAAAGATCTTACCGACTCCGTCAACGCCATGGCCGGAAACCTTACGGCGCAGGTGCGAAATATTGCCGAGGTCACAACCGCTGTGGCTCGCGGCGACCTGTCGCGCAAGATCACGGTCGATGTGAAGGGCGAAATTCTCGAACTCAAAGACACGATTAACACCATGGTGGATCAGCTCAACGCCTTCGCTGGAGAAGTGACGCGCGTGGCCCGCGAAGTGGGAACCGAAGGCAAACTTGGCGGCCAGGCCCAGGTGCCTGGCGTTGGTGGCACTTGGAAAGATCTCACCGACAACGTCAATTTCATGGCCAGTAACCTCACTGGTCAGGTACGAAACATCGCGGAGGTGGCGACGGCCATTGCCAGCGGGGACCTTTCGCGCAAGATCACTGTCGATGTGCGCGGAGAAATTTTGCAGCTTAAGGAAACCCTCAACACCATGGTGGATCAGTTGAACCGATTCGCTGGTGAAGTGACTCGCGTGGCGCGCGAGGTGGGTACGGAAGGTCGATTGGGCGGGCAGGCAAACGTGCCTGGCGTCGCTGGTACGTGGAAGGATCTTA
The DNA here is from genome assembly GCA_049585795.1 of Terriglobales bacterium. Taxonomy (GTDB): domain Bacteria; phylum Acidobacteriota; class Terriglobia; order Terriglobales; family Acidobacteriaceae; genus JABDBE01. Next base: position 59,126 of record JBAVAQ010000007.1, read on the forward strand.
CTGACTCGGTCAACTCCATGGCCGGAAACCTCACGGGCCAGGTGCGCAACATCGCCGAAGTCACAACCGCCGTGGCTCGCGGCGATTTGTCGCGCAAGATCACCGTCGACGTAAAAGGCGAAATTCTCGAACTCAAGAACACGATCAACACAATGGTAGATCAGTTGAACGCGTTCGCCGGCGAAGTAACCCGTGTCGCGCGCGAGGTCGGTACCGAGGGCAAACTGGGCGGTCAGGCACAGGTGCCTGGCGTGGCCGGCACGTGGAAGGATCTTACCGACAACGTCAACTTCATGGCCAGCAACCTGACTGGGCAAGTGCGAAACATCGCCGAAGTCGCAACCGCTGTAGCTCGCGGCGACTTGTCGCGCAAGATTACCGTCGATGTGAAAGGAGAAATTCTCGAACTCAAAGACACGATCAACACGATGGTGGACCAATTGCGATCGTTTGCGTCCGAAGTAACCCGAGTGGCTCGCGAAGTCGGCACGGACGGCCGGTTAGGAGGCCAGGCGCAGGTGCCGGGTGTCGGCGGTACTTGGAAAGATCTTACTGACTCCGTGAATTCGATGGCGAGCAACCTGACTGGGCAAGTACGCAACATCGCCGAAGTCTCCACCGCGATCGCTACCGGCAACCTTTCCAAGAAAATTACCGTAAACGTCAGCGGCGAGATTCTCTTGCTTAAGGAAACCATCAACACGATGGTCGACCAGTTGAACGCGTTCGCCGGCGAGGTAACTCGCGTGGCGCGCGAAGTGGGCACCGAAGGCCGATTGGGCGGACAAGCCAACGTCCCCGGCGTGGCCGGTACCTGGAAGGACCTCACAGACTCGGTCAATTCCATGGCTGGAAACCTCACCGGTCAGGTGCGCAATATCGCCGAAGTGACGACTGCGGTAGCGCGCGGCGATTTGTCGCGCAAGATCACGGTCGATGTGAAGGGCGAAATTCTCGAACTGAAGAACACCATCAACACGATGGTCGATCAGTTGAACGCTTTCGCTGGAGAAGTCACTCGCGTGGCCCGCGAAGTCGGCACCGATGGCAAGCTCGGCGGTCAGGCGCAGGTGCCTGGCGTGGCCGGCACATGGAAAGATCTCACTGACAACGTGAACTTCATGGCCAGCAACCTGACCGGGCAAGTGCGAAACATTGCCGAGGTGGCCACGGCGATTGCTACCGGTGACCTTTCCAAGAAAATCACGGTGGACGTGCGCGGCGAGATTTTGCAACTCAAGGAAACGCTCAACACCATGGTGGAGCAATTGCGGTCATTCGCGGCAGAAGTCACGCGTGTGGCGCGTGAAGTGGGCAGCGAAGGCCGGTTGGGCGGGCAGGCCAACGTCCCCGGCGTGGCAGGAACGTGGAAAGATCTCACTGACTCCGTGAACGCGATGGCCGGAAACCTGACGGCGCAGGTGCGGAACATCGCCGAGGTCACGACCGCCGTGGCCCGCGGCGATTTGTCGCGCAAGATCACCGTCGATGTCAAAGGCGAAATTCTCGAACTCAAGAACACGATCAACACGATGGTGGATCAGCTCAACGCTTTCGCCGCCGAGGTGACACGCGTGGCGCGCGAGGTGGGCACCGAGGGGAAACTGGGAGGTCAGGCGCAGGTGCCCGGAGTAGCCGGCACTTGGAAAGATCTCACGGATAACGTCAACGTGATGGCCGCCAACCTCACTGAGCAGGTGCGAGGCATCGTCAAAGTGGTGACCGCCGTAGCCGACGGCGAACTTACGCAGAAACTAACCGTCAATGCCAAAGGCGAAGTCGCGGCTCTGGCTGAAACCATCAACAACATGACCGACACTCTCGCCACTTTCGCAGACCAAGTCACGACGGTAGCGCGCGAGGTCGGCGTGGAAGGCCGACTGGGTGGGCAGGCAAACGTGCCTGGCGCGGCTGGCACGTGGAAGGATCTGACCGGCAACGTGAACCTGCTTGCCGATAACCTCACCAATCAGGTGCGCGCGATCGCAGAAGTTGCGACCGCTGTGACCAAGGGCGACCTGACCCGCTCCATTCAGGTGGAAGCCAGCGGCGAAGTCGCCGAGTTGAAAGACAACATCAACACCATGATCGATAACTTGCGGCTCACAACGGACCGCAACACCGAGCAGGACTGGCTTAAGACCAATCTTGCACGCTTCACCAGCATGTTGCAGGGCCAGCGGGATCTGACGACCGTGGGACAAAAATTGTTATCCGAGTTGGCGCCACTGGTGGGCGCGCAGCAGGGTGTGATCTATCAGATGGAGACGGAAGAATCGGCGGGCATGGTATTGCTCTCGGCGTTCGCGGCCGACGGACAAGACGGGCGTCTGCGGCGCATAAAACTGGGCGAAGGGCTTATCGGACAATGCGCAGCCGAGAAAAAGCGGATGTTGATTGCCGACCTGCCGAAAAATACCGTCCCTATTCGCTCAGGCTTATTCGAAGCTGTTCCCCGCAATGTCATCGTGCTGCCGGTGCTGTTCGAGGATCACGTTAAGGCCGTCATTGAGTTGGCATCGCTCAGCAATTTCACCGCGTCGCATCTGGCTTTTCTGGAACAACTGACTGCCAGCATTGGTATCGTGCTAAACAGCATTGAAGCGACGATGCAGACGGAAGGCCTCCTGAAGCAGTCGCAGCAGCTCGCCACCGAGCTGCAAACCCAGCAAAGAGAATTGCAGCAGACCAACGAGCAGCTCGCCCAAAAAGCCCAACAGCTCGCCGAACAGAACGTGGAAGTCGAACGCAAGAATCAGGAAATCGAACAGGCACGCGGAGCGCTCGAAGAAAAGGCCAAGGAACTCGCCTTAACCTCCAAGTACAAGTCTGAATTCCTGGCCAACATGTCGCACGAGTTGCGTACCCCCTTGAACAGCATCCTCGTGCTGGGTCAGCAACTCACCGATAACCCCGATGGCAACTTGACTCCCAAGCAGGTCGAATTTGCTCGAACCATCCACGGCGCGGGAACGGACCTGCTGAATCTGATCAGCGACATTCTCGATCTGTCGAAGATCGAGTCGGGCACCGTCTCGGTGGAGGCGGAAGAAGTTTTCTTCACCAGCCTGCTGGATATGGTCGCGCGCCCCTTCCGTCACGAGGCGGAGAATCGGCGGCTCGGATTTGAGGTGCACACCGACCCGCACCTGACTCGTAGCCTCGTCACCGATTCGAAGCGTCTGCAACAGGTGCTCAAAAATCTGTTGTCCAATGCCTTTAAGTTCACCGAACAAGGAGGTGTGCATCTGGCTGTATCGCTCGCGTCGGACGGTTGGAGCGACGATCACCCGATTCTCAACGCGGCCGCTTCGGTCGTGGCTTTTGAAGTGACTGATTCCGGCATCGGCATTCCGTCGGAAAAGCAACGCATCATCTTCGAGGCTTTCCAGCAGGCGGACGCTGGCACCAGCCGCAAATACGGCGGAACAGGATTGGGGCTGGCGATCAGCCGGGAGCTGGCCAGTCTGCTGGGCGGCGAGATTCAATTGCGCAGCGCGCCCGGGAAGGGAAGCACGTTCACGCTTTATCTGCCGCAGACCTATGCGGGTCCTTCCGTGGCGAGCGCTACGATAGCGGACCGCAAAACACGCTCGGTTACCCCGCCGCTTCAATTGTCTGCGGTACGGACGGCAGAGGCCGCTATCGAGCACGTCCCCGACGACCGCGAGAATCTGCAGCCAGATGATGCAATCTTGCTGATTGTGGAAGACGACCCTCACTACGCCCGAGTGCTGTGCGATCTTTCTCGCGATACCGGATTCAAGGTGCTGGTGGCCATGAAAGGTGCAGAGGCGCTGGCATTGGCTCGTGAGTTCCATCCCACAGCCGTTTCACTGGATGTCTTCTTGCCCGACATGCTGGGCTGGACCGTGCTCAATCATTTAAAGCAGGACCCGGCCACGCGCCACATCCCAGTCCAGATGCTTACGCTGGATGAAGACCGGCATCACGGCCTGGCTCGTGGCGCATTCGCTTTCGTGACCAAGCCGACCACGCCCGAGGGACTCGGAGCCGCGTTGACTCGTATTAAGGAATACACTGCCCCACGCCGGAAGCGTTTGTTGGTGGTCGAAGATAACCCGGCGGAGCAGCTCAGTATCCGCGAATTGCTGGGTTATGACGACATCGATGTTTCGGTCGCCGCCAGTGGCAATGATGCACTCAACCTCCTCCACCAGCAGCCATTCGATTGCGTGGTTCTCGACTTGCGGCTCCCCGATATGTCGGGCTTCGATGTTCTGGAGCGTCTGCGCGACAATGAAACGCTGAGCGATCTGCCGGTGGTCGTGTTTACGGGAAAAGAACTCTCGCTGGAAGAAGACGCCCGTCTGCACACCCTGGCGCGCAGCGTGGTGGTGAAGGGCGTCGAATCTCCGGAACGGTTGCTCGACGAAACTGCTCTATTCCTGCATCGCGTTGTCGCCGATCTTCCGCCCGAGAAACAGAAAATGCTGGACCGGCTGCATCGTTCGGACGACGCTTTGGTGGGAAAGAAAGTGTTAGTCGTGGATGACGACGTGCGCAACATCTTCGCGCTGAGCAGCGTACTCGAGCGCAGGGGAATGACCGTCCTGACCGCTGGGACGGGACGGGAGGCCATCGCAACCCTTGAGTCCACGCCGGAATTGGCCATTGTGCTGATGGACATCATGATGCCCGAGATGGATGGATATGAGACGATGCGAGTAATTCGCGAGAACGCGCCCTTCCGGCGCTTGCCCATCATTGCACTGACGGCGAAAGCCATGAAGGGCGACCGCGAGAAGTGTCTCGAGGCCGGCGCCTCCGAGTACTTGGCGAAGCCCGTCAATACCGAACAATTATTATCTGCGCTTCGCATGTGGCTTCACCGATGAGTTTTGGCTGGAGTCGGAGTGGCTTGGCAACTGCGGCAGATGGAGGCATCAAAACAAAAACCATGACTGCGAACCCGAAGGTCAACATTCTCATGGTCGACGATCAGCCAGCCAAGTTGCTGAGCTATGAGGTAATCCTGGCTGAACTGGGGGAGAATCTGATCAAGGCAACCTCCGGGAAAGAGGCGCTGGAGCACCTGCTGAAAACCGATATCGCGGTCGTGTTAATGGACGTAAGCATGCCGGATCTCGACGGTTTTGAATTAGCCGCGATGATTCGCCAGCATCCGCGCTTTCAAAAAACCGCCATTATTTTTATTTCCGCCGTGTACCTGACCGATGTGGATCGCCTAAAGGGATACGAGCGCGGTGCGGTCGACTACATTTCTGTTCCGGTCGTTCCTGAGCTCCTGCGGGCTAAGGTCAGCATCTTTGCGGAGCTGCACCGTAAGGCGCACCAGCTGGAAGCGCTCAATCATGAATTGGAGCAACGCGTCACCGAACGCACCGATGAATTAGCCAGGCGAGCCGAAGCCCTGCAGTTGCTGAACCGCGAACTTGCGCGAAAGAACCAGGAACTCGACGCGATTGTACGTACCGCTCCGGACTTCATTTTCAGTCGACAGTCCGACGGGGCCAGGGATTACATCAGCGATCGATTTTACGAATACACCGGGGCGACCCCGGGTTCCGGGAGCGGGTTCGGTTGGCTGGAATTTGTGCATGCCGATGACAAAGATCGAACCATGGCGCAGTGGATGCACTGTGTTCAGTCCGGCGAGAACTATGAATCCGAATACCGCATGCGCGGGAAAGATGGACAGTACCGCTGGTTCCGGGCTCGGGCTGTGCCCATTCAGGACCTCGAGGGTAAGATCCTCAAATGGTATGGAACCTGCTCAGACATTCACGACAGCAAAGTGGTGGAACAGTCGATGCGCGATAGCGCAATTCAATTAGAGAGAATGGTGGATGACAGAACCGCCGCTCTCCGGCGGCTTTCTGTTCGCCTGCTGACTATGCAGGATGACGAACGCCGGCGCATCGCGCGAGAACTGCACGATGGTTTAGGGCAGGAACTTGCCGCCGCCAAAATGATGATGGACGGCATTCGCGGAACCAAGAGCGTTCAGGCAAACCAGAAGGCCGCGACCGAAGCCAGCGAAACCATTGATCGCGCCATCCAGCAAGTGCGCAGTTTATCCCATCTCTTGCATCCACCCTTGCTGGATGAAGTCGGGCTGCTGTCGGCGCTTCAGTGGTATTTGGATGGTCTTTCCAAGCGCAGTGGTATCGAAACCTCTCTTGATGTTCAGCCGCGCGAGTTCCCGCGGCTCCCGGTGGAGTTGGAAACTGCCATTTTCAGAATCATTCAAGAGGCTCTCACCAACGTCTATCGGCATTCGGGGGCGCGGAAAGCATGGGTCACCCTGGAACAGGCAGAAAATCACGTGCTGGTAAAAATACGCGATGACGGGAAAGGAATCGAAAATCCAATCGCCGAGCTGCGGCCGGGCAGTATCGGGATTGGCATCGGAGGCATGAGCCAGCGAGCGAAAGAATTTGGGGGGGAATTAAAGCTAGTGAACGCCGACCCTGGCACGCTGGTGGAGGTTGCTATCCCATCTCTTAATCCGGTCAGACCGAAGACCCATGCGATGGCTTGAGAGCCTCTTCAGCAAAATGCCACAACCTGCGGCGATGTTTTGCTCGTCCTCGCTGATCTCCGTTACCCGCGGGTGCCGGTCGCAGAACCCCCTTCTGCAGAGAACTGTTTCCGAACCTTATCGCCCATATCGTGGACTCTTCCTGCTATTACGTTCCGCGTTTCTTCGCCGCTGGCCGGCGCCAGCATCAGGCCTGCTCCCAATCCGATTCCGATTCCTGCCGTAAAAAGAAGAGCGTTGCGAAGAACGTCGCTGTCCTCGCCGCGTATCGCTTTCGACGCTCTCGCCATTCGCTCGGCCGCAACTTCGTACTTTTCCTGGGCAGCATCGCGCAAGCCCTGGGCGGCATCGCGCAAATCTCCGAATGGCTTGGCGCCACGATCCCGCATGCTTTTGCTGGCGCTGTCTGATTGTTCAACCAGATAAAGGCCGACTCCCAGCAGAGTTTTGAGCAACTTGTTCATAGAGTTTCCTTTCGATGAGGCCGCAGTTCTCATAAAGAGAACGATAGCATCTAAATCTTTCCGCGGCCATCAAGTCAATGCTGTAGGTGCAGGCCATAGTTTGCGTACCCAGCGAGACGCACCATGCCTGGAGATCAGTTTGCGATGCGCTGATCCTGGCCCTGATGGCAAATCAAGTACGCTTCGGGCAACCCAGGTAAAGACTTGTACAACCAAGAGCGGAGCGCAAAAGCGAAACGGTGGGAGACATTGTGAAACAGCAAGATCGTTCGTGGCCGCCCTTGGTTGGTCCCTCCCTCTGGGACACGGCGTCAACTTACAAATTTGCCCGCAGAAAATCTGACTCGATGCGAGTTTTCGGAGGTGAGGGGATGCCGGTTCGAATCCTAATCGCGGATGATGACATGACCATTCGCCATCTGCTTCGCAGGATATTGGAAGAACGCCCGGGCTGGGTGGTCTGCGGGGAAGCCGTCAACGGCAACGATGCAGTGGCCCAGACCGAACAACTGGCGCCCGATCTCGCCATTATCGATTTGGCTATGCCTGACAAGAACGGAATCGAGGCCGCGCGCGAGATATTCGCCCACTCCCCTTTGACTACGATGCTCCTGCTGACCGTGCAAGAGGTGTCGTCAGAACTGGCTCGAGCCGCTCGCGAAGCCGGCTTTCGGGGAGCGGTGACCAAGGCGAGCGGCAGCGAAGTCGTCGTCGCAGTCGAAGCTCTTTTAGGCCGGGGCACATTCTTTGCCATCGAGGGATCGTCGAGTGCCCCGAACTAAAGCATTGCGGATACGGTGTTTACCCGATTGCTACCTCCGGTGGCGTGGGGTAGCTTAGCGGGGTTCGACTCTGCGCTTGGTGCTCGTGGCTCTCGGCGCAGGTGCGGCGGTCGTGGGTTCCTCTCGCCAATGCTGACGTTCGAACCCTCACGGCCGCCTTTTGTGTTTATACCTGGTGACCGAAATGGCAGACGCCGTCGCCTGTTATTCGGTATTATTATGGCTATAAACGGGGCCGTGCCAGATGAGCGACGCTCACCCAATCAGAATTTCAATTAATTGCCATCCCTTCAAGAGGCAGTCAATTTAGGACCCACTATGGCGGAGGAGAGTTTCTGGAGCGGTTGGCGCGATCGTCTGGCAGCTCTGCGCAACATACCTCCGGTTCTCGGAATCGTGTGGCAATCGGGCCCGGCCGTGGTGACCGGAGGGTTGCTTTTCCGTTTGTTCGCTTCGCTGCTGCCCATGGCGCTACTGTGGGTCACGAAGTTGATCATTGACAGCATTGTGCACGCTGCCTCGACCCATCAACCCGTACAGCCGCACTTCTGGTGGCTGGTGGCTACGGAATTCGGGTTAGCGGTTCTAAGTACCATTCTCACGCGAATCATCGATTATTTGGATTCTCTTCTGGCGGATAAGTACACCCGCCACGTCAGCATTCGGGTCATGAAACACGCGGCGGAACTAGATATTTTGGCCTACGAAGACCCGGTCTTTTACGACCGGCTGGACCGGGCTAGGGTTCAGGCAACGGACCGTCTGGGAATGATCCAATCGATTGGGCGTCTGGTGCAGCAGGTCGCGACCGTGGTTTCCCTCTCCATTTCGATCATGCTCTTCTCGCCCTGGCTCATGCTGCTGCTGATCGTCGGAGTCGTTCCCGCATTTCTCGGGGAGAGCCATTTTGCATTTCTGGGATATGCCAAGAACTTCCGGCAAACCCCGATCCGAAGGCAACTCGATTACTTGCGCATCCTCGGCGGCAGCCGGGAGGCGGCGAAGGAACTCAAGCTATTTAACTTAAACGGCTTTCTTACCGACCGCTTTACCCGTCTTTCGGATGAGATCTACGCCGAAAACGTCGCTTTATCGCGGCGCAGGTTGATTGCCGGATCATTCTTGTCGCTGATAGGCACCATGGGTTACTACGCGGCCTACGTTTTCGTGATCTGGCGCACGTTGGCGGGAGAACTCACGATCGGTACGCTTACTTTTCTCGCCGGCGCCATTCTGCAGGCCAGCACCAATATCCAGCAGATTTTTTCTACGCTTTCCGGTATCGCGGACCAGGCCTTGTTCCTCACCGATCTTTTGGCATTCTTTGGCATGCAGCCCACCATCCGCTCCAAGCCGAATGCGCTTCCGGCTCCGAGGCCGATCGTGCGCGGTTTCGAATTCCGCGACGTGTCGTTTCGATATCCGGGCAGTCCGCGGATTATTCTCGACCACCTGGATTTCCGTCTGCGCCCCGGCGAGCGGGTCGCGTTGATCGGGGAAAACGGCCAGGGTAAAACCACCATCGTCAAGCTGATTACCCGGCTCTACGATCCGACAGAAGGACAAATCCTGCTGGATGGCGTCGATCTGCGAGATTACAGTCTTGAGGACCTTTATCGTGAGATTGGCGTCATTTTTCAGGACTTCATGCGATACGAATTGACCGCTCGGGAAAACATTGCGGTGGGCCGCGTCGAGGAACTCGATAATCTCGCACTTTTGCGGGCAGCCGCCAAAAAGAGCATGGCGGAGAACGTCATTGGCCGGCTGCCGCGCGGCTACGACCAGATGTTAGGGGGTCGGTTCGACGGTGGTCTCGATCTTTCCGGCGGAGAGTGGCAGAAGGTTGCTCTCGCTCGCGCCTACCTGCGCGACGCGCAACTTCTCATTCTCGATGAGCCGACAGCCGCACTGGACGCACGTAGTGAGTTCGAAGTGTTTCACCGCTTTGCTGAACTGACCGCCGGAAAGATGGCGCTCTTTATTTCTCACAGATTCTCTACCGTGCGCATGGCGGATCGCATCGTAGTACTCGACCACGGCAGGATTGCCGAAGAGGGAAGTCACGACCAACTGGCGGGTTTGGGCGGTCGTTACGCAGAAATGTTCGAAATGCAAGCCGCCAGTTATCGCTAAGAAACTTACAGGATGCAGCAAAACGTCCATCTGGAAATGATTAACTCAGAAACCGAACGTATAGTCGACTTCTCGGAAGAATCCGCGGCGAACGAGGCGGTTTTGCGCTCCCAAGCCGCGGAACTGGCGCAGAGTCTTTCCTGGCTGCCCAGCGAAAACTCGTCACGGGCATTTGTTGAGCGCTGCCGTCACTTGTCCAAAGTCCTCAAACCCTTGCTGAGAAGGCTGGATGTACCGTTGCCTGGCTCCCCTGTTTCGGATGACTCGCGCTGGCTGCACGACAACGTTTATCTCATCATTTCAGAATTTGAGGGTGCGAGCGAAACCCTTAAGCTCAGGCGAAAAACTCCTCATGTTCGAACTCCCAGCGGCACGGTGGTTCCAAGAGTGGCCGTCCTGGCCGAGGGTTATCTGGGAGCAACCGCATATCAGTTCACCGAAAAGACTTTCGCTTCTTATGTCGAGGCATTTCAGGAACAGACAGTCCTCAACACCAAAGAACTATGGGCCCTGGTCCCCGTGCTCAAGCTGGTTTTGCTAGAGCAGATTGCAGTTCGAGGCTCTCAGCTGATTGCTAATCTCTCGGGAACGTACGATGTCGGTGTATGCGTGCGCAGTCTGCGGGACGTCGCCCAGGCGTCCTGGAAAGATATTCTCGAACCGCTGATTCTCCCCGATCACATCCTCCGTGAAGATCCGGCGGGAGCGTACGCCCGGATGGATCTTGACAGTCGCGACCTGTATCGAAGCCAGCTTGTCGACATCGCCGAGCGCGCCGATGTCAGCGAAATCCAGGTTGCCCAAGAAGTGGTAGCGCTCGCGCGACAAGCGCAGAAACAGAAGCAGGCGGATCCACGTGTTTCCCAGCGCTGTTCGCACGTCGGTTATTACCTCCTTGCGGAAGGAACCACTCTGCTTCACCGGAGAGTGGGCTTCAGACCTACGTTCTACCAGCGAATATCGGCGCTTCTCCGCAGATACCCCGACGAGTTTTACCTCACAACCATCCAGTTGATCACTTTGGCTGTCATGTCGGGGATTGTTCTGCTCCTGATCGAGTCCCAATATTCGCCTGAACTTGTTCTATTCTCAATGTTGGCGTTATTTCTGCCCTGCTCGCAAGCTGCTGTGCAACTGACAAATTACTTGATCACAGCCTTGCTACAGCCGCAGATTCTCCCCAAGCTCGACTTGTCCGAAGGCATTCCTGACGATTGTGTAACCTTCGTCGCCGTGCCTAGTCTGCTCCTGAATGACAGCCAGGTCCGCAAGCTGGTTGACGATCTGGAGGTACGCTTTCTCGGCAACCATGATCAAAACATCCATTTTGCACTTTTGACAGACCTGCCTGACTCGCGCTCGGAACCTCGCGAAGACGATCCCCTGGTGGATCTGTCTTCAGAACTGATAACCGGGCTGAACGAGAAATACGCCGGTCGCGGGATGGGATCGTTTCTTCTCTTTCACCGCCACCGCGTTTATAACCCGAGAGAAGAAGTCTGGATGGGATGGGAACGCAAGCGCGGCAAACTGATGGATCTGAACCGCCTGCTGCGCAACCAATACGATAGCTTCCCCATCAAGGTTGGCGATCTCTCCGTCTTGTCGCGAGTTCGTTTTGTGATTACGCTCGACTCCGACACCGAGCTGCCGCGAGGGTCCGCACAACGCATGGTGGGAGCTTTGGCCCACCCTTTAAATCAGGCGATCATCGATCCGGAGAAGAACATCGTCGTCGCCGGTTATGGCATTTTGCAACCCCGCGTGGGCGTAAGCGTGCAAAGTACAGCTCGCTCGCGTCTGGCAAACATCTACTCGGGAGAAACCGGATTCGACATCTATACCCGGGCGATTTCCGATCTCTATCAGGATCTCTACGGCGAAGGCATCTTCGCCGGAAAAGGAATCTATGAAGTTGATACTGTGCGTCAGGTCCTCGACCGTCGCTTCCCGCGTAATGCATTGCTCAGTCACGATCTGATCGAAGGCGCCTACGCGCGCGCGGGGCTAGCCAGCGACATCGAGGTCATTGAAAGTTACCCTTCGCATTACAGCGCCTACAATCGCCGCAAACATCGCTGGCTGCGCGGAGACTGGCAAATTGCAGGATGGTTACTCCCGCGCGTTCCCGATGAATCGGGACAGCGGGTTCCCAATCCAATCTCGATTACCGCCCAGTGGAAGATTCTGGACAACCTCCGGCGCAGCCTGGTTGAACCTGCCACCTTATTGTTGTTTGTGCTCGGCTGGGTCGTGCTGCCCGGATCGCCCGTATATTGGACGCTCGCCACCCTGGCCATTTTGTTTGTGCCTACGTGGTGCCAATTTGTGTTCGAGTTGATTCGCGCCGCGATCAAGGAAAAATCAGAAATTGCTCGCGATGCCGTGGATGCACTCTTCGCTGCGAACATCAATGTCTTCCTGACTCTGACCTTTCTCGCGCATCAAATGCTGCTGTCCCTGGATGCGGTCGTACGAACCCTCGTCCGGCGCATCGTGACGCGGCAACGGCTCTTGCAATGGGAAACCGCCGCCGAAGCGGAGAATGGCGCCTCCAGCCGCACGACCCTCGATACTTACTTGGATTGGACGCCCGCTCTTGCGCTCGGGTTAGGCATTCTAGTCTGGTTTGTGCGCCCCCGCGCTCTTCCCGCCGCTCTGCCAATCCTTCTGCTGTGGGCAAGTAGCAAATGGTTGTCGCTCTGGCTGAATCGCCCGCCCCGCGCCCTGCGCGCCGAAGTGCCCGACAAGGATGAACTGTTGCTCCGCCGCGCTGCGCTCCGTACCTGGCGATACTTCGACGAATTCAGTACCGAAGAACACAACTGGCTGCTCCCCGACAACGTGCAGGAGGAACCACCCGCCATCGCAGCCCGCATCTCGCCGACCAACCTTGGTCTGCTTCTGAACGCGCGGCAGGTGGCATGCGAGTTTGGATATCTCACGGTTCCCGAGTTCGCGCTGCAGACCAAGCGCACTCTGGCTACGATCTCGAAACTGCAACGATATCGCGGCCACCTGCTCAACTGGTACGACACTCGAACCCTGACTCCGTTGGAGCCCGAACTAGTCTCCGCCGTCGACAGCGGCAATCTTGTGGCCTCCCTCTGGACTCTGCAGCAAGGGTGTTTGGATCTTCTCAGCCGTCCCATATTGCAGAGCTGCATATCCGATGGGTTCCGTGACCATCTTCGCATTCTGGTCGATCTGCATGCGTTCCCCCGCAGGAATCTGGCGGCATTTCAGAAAGATATTAAGAAGGAGAAGTGGCTGCAATATTTGTTGAATATTTCCGACACAGTTCTGCTGGCGAGTCGCGAGGAATCCAGCCAGTCAAAGCATTCAAGAGACGCGCAGTGGTTCGCCCAACAGGCACGCGCGCGGCTGGAAAGAGTCGAGCGGACGGTAAGCTCCTACGCTCCGTGGTTGCTGCCGAAGTTCGCTCCGCTGTGGGAGAAGCTTGCCATCAACTCCAACTCTGCACCGGACCTTCCCGCGCTCGATCGAGTGCCGAGCTTCATCGATAACCTCGCGGTTCGGCTTCGTTTCGTCATGCGTTCAGCCGAAGGGGTTGGAGAGCAGCTTGCGTTGTACCAGCATCTCGAGGCTTTGCTTCCTGAGGCGCGTGCAAATGCCGTTCGCCTGATCGAAGACCTCCACACCATTGCTGTCAATGCGGCTAAACTTGCCAACGAGATGGATTTTCGGTTTCTCCTGAATCGGCGGAAGCTGCTGTCTGTCGGGTTTGATGTTAAGACTCAGAAGGTCCATTCCGCATGTTACGACCTGCTTGCCACGGAATCGCGCACTGCGGTGTTTACCGCGATTGCCAAGGACGACATCCGCCAGGAAAGCTGGTTCATGCTTGGCCGCGCTCATACTCTCGACCAGGGACGGCCCGTGTTGCTCTCTTGGACGGGAACGATGTTCGAGTACTTGATGCCCCTGATTTGGATGCGCACGTACCCGAACACTCTTCTGGAGCGTTCAGCGAGAGGAGCAATACGGTCGCAACAGGCATACGTTGCCAGCCGGCATATTCCGTGGGGCATTTCGGAGTCGGCCCACTTCCGAATGGATGAAGCCGGCAATTATCAGTACTATGCTTTTGGAATTCCTTCTCTCGCACTGAGCAACCATGAGCTGAATGCCCTGGTTATCTCTCCTTACTCAACCTTTCTGGCGTTGCACGTCTGCGCTGCGGACGCGTTGAAAAATCTGCACCGAATGAGTCGCGACGGATGGTTAGGCGCGTATGGATTTTACGAATCTGCCGATTTCAGCGCTTCCCGCCATCATTCCAAGCGCTACGAACTGGTGCGTTGCTGGATGGCACATCATCAGGGCATGAGCTTGCTCTCCATTGCCAACTATCTTCTAAATGGCGTCGTGCAGCGGTGGTTCCACAGCGATCCCCGCGTGCAAGCCACGGAGTTGCTGCTGCACGAAAAACCGGTTGCTCGTGTCCGCACAACGCGTGCGGGCTACGGAGCCAGTGCCGCATGACTCCCGACCGATGGCTGGGACAAATTTAAATTAGCAATTGGTGGGCTGATTCCCCTCTGCTAAGGTGCTTGATGCGGAAATCTTATCAAGTGCAGTTATTCGCCTTTTTCATCGCGACGCTGATGCCAGGTGTGACCCAGGTGCATGCTCAGGTCAATCCGAATCCGGATGTAATCGTCGTAGATGCGAATGCTCCTTCGCATCCGTTCCCGCATTTTTGGGAGAAGATGTTTGGCTCCGGACGCGCCGTTCTAAGCCTGCGAGACAGCTACCAGCGCGATTTGCGCGAAGTCAAGCAGGCCACCGATTTTGATTACGTGCGCTTCCATGCCATTTTTCACGACGAAATTGGTTCGTACGACGAAGACAGCCAGGGTCGCCCCGTGTACAACTTCTCCTACGTCGATCAGATTTACGATGGTCTGCTGGCCAACCACGTCCGCCCGTTTGTCGAGCTGAGCTTCATGCCTCAAAAGTTGGCTGCTCACAATATCCTGCATACCTTCTGGTACAAACCGAACATCTCTCCGCCCAAAGATTGGGTCAAGTGGGAAGGCCTCATCAGCGCATTCACCAAACATCTGGTCGATCGCTATGGCATCGATGAAGTTGCGCAATGGTACTTTGAAGTTTGGAACGAACCCAATCTCGATTTCTGGGCTGGGGAGCCGAAACAAGCAACTTATTGGGAGCTCTACGATCACACCGCTCGCACCATCAAAGCCGTGAATCCACGCCTTCGCGTTGGAGGCCCTGCGACGGCTCAAGCCGCGTGGGCGGACGCTTTCATCAAACATTGTGCCGAGAACAATGTTCCCGTCGACTTCGTTTCTACGCATGTCTATGGCAACGATCGCGCGCAAGATGTATTCGCGACTGACGAAAAGATTCCGCGCGACCAAATGGTTTGCCGCGCAGTGAGCAAA
This sequence comes from Terriglobales bacterium, assembly GCA_049585795.1. Classification (GTDB taxonomy): domain Bacteria; phylum Acidobacteriota; class Terriglobia; order Terriglobales; family Acidobacteriaceae; genus JABDBE01. The sequence goes on from JBAVAQ010000007.1 coordinate 74,466, forward strand.
GTTCATAACCAGATTGAAGCTTCTGCCATGCCGCGCCTGCCCTTGATCTGGAGCGAGTTCAACGCCAGTTACATGAACGAGCCCGATGTCACGGACTCGACTTATATGGGGCCTTGGCTGGCCGACACTATCCGCCAATGTGACGGGCTTGTGAGCATGATGTCCTACTGGACCTTCTCTGACGTGTTTGAGGAGCAGGGGGTGGTGAAGACGCCTTTTTACGGCGGCTACGGACTCATTGCTACCGGCGGCATTCCGAAACCGGCATATAACGCCTTCAAACTCTTGCACCAGCTTGGAGACCAGCGCATTGCTCTCGACTCAGACTTCGCTCTGCTCACTCGCCGAAACGACGGCACGTTGGTTCTCGCGGCCTGGAACTACGCTCCGCCGGGAGAGACGGGTTCGCCGAAAACTATCACCTTGCAATTGAAGAATACGAGGGCGCGGCATGCTGGCATCTCGCGCGTGGATCACGACCATGGGGATTTCCACTCTGCCTACGAAAAAATGGGTTCGCCCCGCTATCCCACGCTGGCGCAGATACAGGATCTAAGCCATGCTACTGAGCTTCCCAATCCAGACAATCGCAAGCTGAAGAATAACCAACTGACCCTCACGTTGCCCGCGCATGGTTTGGCAGTGATTGAACTGAAGTAGAAGCTGTGGGGTTCCTCAGCCGCGAGCGATCCTTCTCACTCGGTCGGCTCCGAGGAAGTGTAAGTATGAAATCCGGCTCGTTCCATGCCGCGCTTCGCCTCCGGATTCTTCATGAACGTTTCCCAGACGAATCCAGTGCGCGCATTTTCAGCCATCAGCATCGTAATGCCGGTGTCAATGCCAATCACATCGGTGTCGTACCAGTTTTTCAAAGGATTGAATGCATTCACGAATCCATATCGGCTCCAGGCCGCTCCATAGTGAGCCTTGATGTTTTGCAGCACGCGCATCACGGGCTGGGGTAGAAAGGGAAGCGATCCCGCCGATGCGCTAGGGACGACCGTACCGTCGATTGGCCCCATCGAAGGTGGCCCACCCCAGATTACATAGCCTTTTTGCGAATCCGATGCCGTAATACCCCACAAGTCGTCGCTGTAATCCGGAAACTGTTTTGCCAGCTCCAAACAAAAACGGCGATGAACGTCGGTCGCGATCATCGAGTTATGAAAGTAATCTGCGTATTTATCGCGTTTGCCGCGGAAATCAAACCAGGCCTGCGAATACTGATGGACGAACAAGGGGGCAAAAGAGCCAATGTAACGGAGACCGTCATATTCGAACGTGGTTCGTTTCCACGCGTTCCAGGTTTCGACCCGGAGCGGATAAGTCGCGGACCCCAACCCCAGGAGATACATCATCATCAGTTCGCTGTAGTTGTCCCAGCGGTACGGCAAGAAACCGATCTCTGGAGTCCATCCATGTGGCAACAACGATGTGTCTTCCGACAGCCAGGTCCAATCTACTCGATTGAAAATCTCGTACGCCAGCAGACTGATTTCCGAATGCTGAAAATGTTGCCGGCAGGTAAGAATTCCACAAAGCAGGATGGCTGTGTCAACCGACGACACCTCGGAATCCCACACCCGCTCGCCAGTGTTTATGTTGGCGAAGTGATAGAAGAATCCACGGTGGGTCGGTAACTTCTTCCACAAGAAACGCAGGCTCGCCACCGCTCGTTCGCGTGCCTCAGACAAGGAGACATAGCCGCGCTTTTGCCCAATGCAGAGCGCAGTTAGTCCGAATCCCGTAGCCGCAATGCTGGCCACGATTCCGGTGTCATTCGTGCGCGTATTACATCGGTCTTTCACCATCCCGGTTTGCGGATTGCCTTGCTCCCAGAAAAAAAGGAAATTCGCCTTCTCAATTTCCTCCAGCAATTCGTCATCAGCCTGGGAAAGCGATGTTTGCGCTGGAGGGGGCGCCGGCTTAAGGTGCTGTTCATCCGGAGAAGCGAATAAGGGCTGAAGGCGCCGTGAAAAAGGCAAGCCAACACCCAGGCCAGCCATCTGCTTTAGCAGATTTCTCCGCGACATACCTTCATTTTTTGAATTGTTCTCGTTGGTCCCACTCACTTAGTGAAGTTTAGACGATTTTCGACCCAACTGCCCGCACAGGAACCACAAAAAGTAGGAAACCTTTGTGCTTGACCGACGGATATCTATGCAATGGAAGCATCCAATGGAATCAACATAGTGTCATAGAATAATCTACAGTGACAGGATGACTGGCAGACGAAAGACCGTGATTTGGGTTCTTGTGGTTGCTGTTCTCGCCGGCGCCCTGGTGGCTGTGCTGGTTGCTATTCATAAAGCACAACCGATCACGATTAAGGGCGCGGTCCTGAGCCAGGACCCCGATCCGCAAAAGCAATTGCCCATTGCGGACGTTCAAATCACCGGCACAGACGGTTCCAACGCCAGTACCGCCAAGTCGGACCCCTCCGGCTACTTCAGTCTTACTTTGCGCCGGGGACTCAGGCGGCGTCAGCCACTCACGTTGCATTTCCGCCATCCGGGTTATCTGCCACTCGACCTCAATGAATTTGTCAGCGATCAGATCTACATCGCTCGTATGGTGCCAATTTCTCATGAAGCGCGGCCACAATCCGACCGTCCTGAAATTACGGTTTCCAACGTGCGAGTAAGGTATTCGGTAAAGGCCACCACAGATGCGGATGTAGGCAGCGCGGTAAAAACATTCCAGGTCCCGAATGTTGGCGATGTGCCTTGCAAAGGCCGTCATCCCTGTTCGCCGGATGGCAAATGGAAGGCAGCGCTGAGTTCTGCATCCTTGGATGCGGGCGAAGGAAATGAGTTCCGAAATGCCCGCGTTTCTTGCATCGCAGGCCCGTGTCCTTTCACCCATATCGAGTTCGAAGATCTTTCCCGCGGAGGTCGAAAGGTCAACGTCTCGGTTAGGAATTGGTCTGACACGACTACCTTCCTAATAGAGGCTGAGGTGGTCCACCCCATGGTCAGCGATCTCGTACGCGAATCTTATCCCGTAATTTTCGGCCGAGCGTTGAATTTCAGTTTGCCCACTTCCGCGGAGGGCCCCAGCATCGAAGCTGAGATCAATGGAGAGTCCATAGTGTTCCCACTGGGCCCGGATCTCTACCTAAACTGGGCCGATTGCCACGTCCGAGTCGATAAAGACCAGGCCCGAGCCTATCGCTGTGAACTCAAGCCCGGCTATCGGTTCAAATAGTTCGATTTAAGTCGGCGGAGAATAATTCGGCCTAAATCAGTCCCAGTGCCGACCTCACCCGTTTGATGATCTCAGTTTCCGATAAAGACGCATCGATTGCGACCGCATCTACCGGTTCTTCCAAACTTGCAAACTGGCTGGCGAGCAAAGATTCTCGCGCAAAGTGGTCCTGCCGCTTTTGCAAACGCGAGGAAATCAGGTCGAAACTTCCTTTCAAATATACGACCTTCATATCCAGTCCTTGCTGTAATTGCTCGCGATAGCTCTGCTTCAAGGCTGAACAAGCAAGCAAAACGTCTTGTCCTTTTTCAACTTGCTTCACAATAAAATCGTGGATTGCCTGTAACCACGGGCGGCGATCGGCGTCGTCCAAAGGTATGCCGCGGCTCATCTTCTCTTTGTTCGAGGCTGAGTGAAAGTCGTCGGCATCGACAAATATCCAGCCGAGATCCTCAGCAAGCAACTTCCCGACGGTGGTTTTGCCGGAACCCTCCACTCCCATCACAAGGATCACCAAGGCGCGGCTCCAGGGCGGTTGGGTTTGTATCTAGATCTGGTAATCGATGTCTTCCATGATTCTCTGCATGGATGCGGAGAGGGGTTCATGTGCGATCCCAGCGCCTTCGAGTTTTTGCACGCGCTCGCGCAACTTGTTTACCTCGGTCGCTACCGCCGCGAGCGCTTCAGAGAGCGGATCGTTGATTTGTTTCGGGTCGGTGATGACGACGCGTTCTCCGTCACGGAAAATGATGTGGCCCGGAACCCCGACCACGGTGGAATTCTCCGGAACACTTCGCAACACCACCGAACCGGCGCCAATCCTGCAATTCCGGCCGATCGTTATGTTGCCCAGAATTTTTGCTCCCCCGCCAATCACGACCTCGTCTTCGACCGTCGGATGCCGCTTGCCGTGCTCTTTGCCGGTGCCGCCAAGCGTCACCCCCTGATACAAAGTCACGTCATTGCCGACGATCGCCGTCTCGCCGATGACCACTCCCAGCCCATGATCAATGAACAATCGCCGACCAATCTTGGCTCCGGGATGAATTTCGATTCCAGTTAGGAAGCGCGCCACCTGCGAGAGCCATCGGGCAAGCAGAAAGAAAGAATGGTTCCACAGCCAGTGATTGATGCGGTAGAACCACACCGCATGCAGTCCCGAATAGCAAAGAAAAACTTCCATGCGCGACTTGGCTGCTGGATCGCGCTCCAGCACCGTGACCACGTCTTCGCGAATTAAGCCTGCAAGATGAGCCATGAATCAAGCCGCAATCGCAGTGGTTGGAATCTGCAAAGCCTCGTCGCGCAGCCCTTGAAACAGAACGCTGGTCAAGTAACGCTCCCCGAAGTCCGGCAAAACCGCCACCAGCAGCTTACCCGCATTCTCCTTCCGGCTCGCGACTTTGATCGCGGCGGATACGGCAGCTCCCGACGAAATCCCGACGAGAAGACCTTCCTCCCTGGCGAGGCGGCGCGCCATGTTGATGGCTTCGTCGTTGGTGACGGTGACGACTTCATCGATATAGTCCCGGCGCAAAATGCTGGGCACAAATCCGGCGCCAATGCCCTGGATTTTATGCGGCGAAGGCTTGCCTCCCGAGAGCACCGGGCTTTCCGCCGGTTCAACTGCAACCGCCTTGAACGACGGCTTTTTCGGCTTAATGTATTGGCAAACTCCAGTGATCGTGCCGCCTGTGCCCACGCCGGAGATAAGAATGTCGACCGCTCCATCCGTATCATTCCAAATTTCGGGCCCGGTAGTTTCGAAGTGAATTTTGGGGTTGGCAGGATTGTCGAACTGCTGCAGCATGAAACCGTTCGGCGTCTTGGCCAGGATTTCCTCCGCTTTTGCGATCGCGCCTTTCATTCCATTGGGGCCGGGAGTCAGAACGATTTCCGCGCCAAACGCCAACAGAAGCACGCGCCGCTCCAGGCTCATGGTTTCCGGCATGGTCAGGATGAGCTTGTACCCTCGTGCAGCCGCCACGAACGCCAGGCCGATTCCGGTGTTGCCGCTGGTGGGCTCAATCAGCACGGTTTTGCCGGGCTGAATTTTACCCGTCCGTTCGGCCTCGGTGATCATGCTGACACCAATGCGGTCTTTTACGCTGGCGCAAGGATTCGCGCTCTCCATCTTCGCCACCACTTTTCCTGCGCAGCCCTCGGTCACTTTGTTCAGCCGCACCAGGGGCGTACTGCCGATGAGCTCCGTGACGTCGTTTGCAATTTTCATAATCAGCTGTTCCTCCGAAGAATTGGATGCAGCGCATTGTACTTTTTACTCAACGGTGGCCCATCTTTCGTACCCACCCTGTTTTTCAGCTCCTACGATATAATCAGTCCCAACACTTCCATGATATCTGGCCGCCGAATTGGATGCGAAATCGCTTTGCTGGCAGTTCTCTCAGTGCTGGCAATCTTTCTGTTTCCCGGCGTACAAGGCCCGTATTCAACGGTACATGGACCGGCTAGCGCTCTTCAGGCAGCCAGAGCTGCGATTCGCTTGAGGATTGCCATGGTGCAATCCGCCCTCAGTTCACTCGGAAACGGCCGGATTTCGATCCTGGTTGTTTTGTCTTGGATGTCGCTCTCTAACACTGAGTTCCAGTCAGACAGTCTGTCCGAATGCAGCTCCATCCTCCGTTGCTGATTCTATCCGGCTCGTCGCTCTAAGAAACCATCAATCTCAGTCGTGCGCAAGGGTGTTCCTTTTCCAGGGAGCGTTCTCGTCCTGCTTAACTGAGATTGTGCCGCACAACCTTTGTTTCACCGTAAATCAAAAAACATTTCCGTAGTGAGGAGAACAAGATATGCAAAAACGACTCAAGACATTCGTTTCATTCGCAGGGCTGGCCGGCGCATTGTTATTGTCGGCAGGTTGCAGCAAGAAGGCAGCCAAAGTAACGCCGCCAAATCCGCCAGCCCCCACCGCGCCAACGGCCACTCTCGCGGCCAATCCCAGCGTCATTCAGCAGGGGCAGTCGACTGTGCTGACCTGGCAAACTAGCAATGCCACGGACATTGCCGTTGCAGGTCTGGGTACGCTACCTCCGTCCGGTTCCCGATCGGTCGTGCCGAGCGGATCTACAACCTACACGCTAGTGGCAAATGGGCCCGGAGGAACGACGGACGCCTCTGCCCGCATCACCGTAAATGCCGCCATATCCAGCGCGGCGCCTTCGCCTTCGGACGAGGACTTGTTCAGCAAGAACGTGAAAGACCTCTTCTTCGACTACAACAAGTCTGAGCTGCGCCCCGATGACGTCTCGACGACGCAAAATAACGGCGCGTTTCTCTCCCAGCATCCCGACGTCAAGATACTCATTGAAGGGCATTGTGACGATCGAGGATCTGAGGAGTATAACCTTGCCCTGGGAACGACCCGGGCGGAATCAGCCAAACAAGCGCTGGTGCAGCAGGGAATCTCCGCAGAGCGCATAACTACCGTCAGTCTCGGTAAGGAAAAGCCTTTCTGCAGCCAGAATAACGAACAGTGCTGGCAGCAGAACCGTGTTGACCACTTTGTATTCGCACGCTGAGCGTGGTCCAGAGAGGGCGGCTTGCTCCCAAGCCGCCTTCCGCCCCGCAATCCACAGCGAGACTTCCGCTTCCAGTTCCCGGTATTATCGATAGAGCGATGATCGATACCGTTGTGTCACCCGCAAATCGCACGGGAAAACCATGAGTGCTGGCGAAAAAGTGCAGGGTCTCGGCCTCTATCCCACACGGGAGCCGCTGATTCTGGCTGTGCTCTCTGCGCTGGCGGTAATTTCTTTCCTGGCGGTGGGTGGTTTGTCGCGAATGTATCATGCGCAGCAGGAGTCCTTGGCGAATCGATGGTTTACCCGGGGCACGGCCGACCTCAAGGGCGCGCATTTTGATCTGGCCGTCGGCGATTTCCGCGCCGCCCTCCGTTACTCACGCGACAACTACGATTACCAACTCGACCTGGCCCAGGGGTTAATTGGTCTTAAGAAAACTGACGAAGCCTACGCTTATTTAATTAACCTGTGGGAGCGCCAGCCAGAAAACGGGGTGGTCAACCTGCAACTAGCGCGGATTGCGGCGCAACGAGGACAGACTGATCGAGCGCTTCGCTATTACCACAATGCCATTTACGCGACCTGGCCAGGCGACCAGGAAGTGGAACGACGGAACACTCGGCTGGAGCTCATCGAATATCTGTTAGGCATCAATGCCAAGCCTCAGGCACAATCGGAGCTGATCGCGTTGGCAGCGAACTTGGGCGACGATCCCTCTCTCCACCAACATGTCGGAGATCTTTTTCTTCAAGCCCAGGATTACGAGCACGCCCTTGCCGAGTACCGCCTCTGCTTGAAGTCGGACCGTCGCAATCCGGCAGCCTTGGCCGGAGCCGGACTGGCCGCTTTCGATCTTGGCCGCTACGCCCTTGCTCAACGCTACCTGCAGGTTGCGGCAGCTACGAATCCAGAGGATAAGCAAAGCGCGAACCTGCTCAAAACCACGGAACTGGTATTGCGAATGGATCCTTTCCGGCGACAAATTTCCGCCGACGAGCGCAACCGGATTGTCATCGAAGCATTTGCCACTGCTGGAGACCGGCTGAAGTCCTGCTCCCTTGCCGTCAATTCCAGCGGGAAAAGCTCGTCTGCAAGCCTGGACCAGAGTCTCGCCGATGGCTGGGCGAAAATGAGTCAGCAGATTAGTGAGCGCGGCCTGCAGCGAGATCCCGATTTGGCCGAAGGGGCCATGGATCTGGTATTTGAAATCGAGCGCCAAACCAAAGCCACATGCGGACCTCCCACCGGAACCGACCTGGCGTTGCTTCTCATCTCAAAATTGCACGAAGGGAACTAGCGTGGATCTTTCCTCTAACTCGCAAAGCGGAACGGCACTGGAGAACGGCCAGGCCGAGCTGGTGGCGGAGTTGCCCGAGCGCTCTCGTGGAGCTCTGCTGCGAGCGGTCTTTCGGGAAGAGCGTCTCTTTCTTGTCTTATCGGTGTTCATCGGCATCTTTTCCGGACTCGCTGTCGTCTGCTTTCGTTTTGCCATCGACTGGTGTCGTATCTATCTCCTGGGATCGGGTGCTACGCTCTCGACGGCCCGGCTCCTTCTGGCGCCCACTCTCGCGGGCCTGGTCATCGCAGTGCTTGTCATTCACGTATTCCCGCTGGCACGCGGAAGCGGAGTAAATCAGACCAAGGCTGCGCTCTACATCTACAACGGCTACATCCCGCTGCGCACCGCCATCGGCAAGTTCATTACCTCGGCCCTGGCCATTGGCTCGGGACACTCCCTGGGACCCGAAGACCCGTCGTTGCAAATCGGCGCCAGCCTGGCTTCCGCGCTGGGAAGGCGCATGCGCTTGTCCCGCGATCGCATGCGGCTCATGGCCCCGGTCGGTGCCGCCGCCGGCTTGGCAGCCGCCTTCAACGCGCCGATCTCAGCCGTCCTTTTCGTCATCGAAGAAGTTATCGGTCGCTGGACCGCCGGTATTCTTGGTTCAGTTGTGCTTGCTGCCATATCCAGCGTGGTTGTTATGCGCTGGTTTCTGGGCTCCGAGTCTCTTTTTCGCATTCCCGCCGTTCATCTGGAACGTCCTTCGGAGCTAATCGCATACGCGATTCTTGGGGTCGTGGGCGGCTTCGCCTCGGTAGCGTTTTCCAGTGGCATCGGCGCGCTACGTCCGCGCCTCAAAGCGCTGCCCAACTGGACCCAGTATTTTCAGCCGGCCATCGCTGGTTTGCTCATCGGGATCATTGCCGTTCTCGGCGCTCCGCAAGTCATGGGAGCGGGCTATGAGTACATGGACGAAGCCATGCACGGACAATTCACCTGGCAGATGCTGGCCGTCCTCGCAGCTTTGAAAATCGTCGCAACCATGCTTTCGTTCGCCAGCGGAACTCCCGGCGGCATGTTTGCTCCCACCTTGTATATCGGCGCCATGCTGGGAGCTGCCATCGGCGGCGCCGAGCACGTGTTTTTGCCCCACCTCAGCGGTTCGCCCGGAACCTACGCTCTTGTGGGCATGGGCGTTCTCTTCGCCGGCTTCTTACGCGCGCCCATGACCTCGGTGTTCATGGTGTTGGAAGTCAGCGGAAATTACTCAATCATCGTTCCGGTAATCGTCGCTAATACGTTCGCCTATGTGATTTCTCGCGCGCTGCAGCCCACGGCGATCTTCGACGTGCTCACCCGCCAGGACGGCCTCGACCTGCCATCTATGGAGGAACAACGCGAGGAAAACATTCTTCGCGTGGAGGACGCGATGCGAGCCCCGGCTGCTCCGGTACTCGATGCCGAGCAGCCGCTGGAAAATGTGCTGCGGCAGATCGACGAATCATCAGCCGACAATTTCCTTGTGCGCTTGCACCCCTCCGGATGGAGCCACATCAGCAAACAGGAAATTCGCACCAAGGTGAACGAGGGCAAAGGAGCAGTCACGCTCCGGTCTGTCCTTCCTATGCGCCAGCTTCCGTTTCTCCATCCCGATTATCCGCTGGATATGGCTCTGCGCTACGCCAATCAGTGGCCGCTTGTGCCCGTCGTCAGCCGCGCCGACCTTCACAAGTTAGAAGGCGTAATCAGCGAACGTGACATTCTGAATCGCTACCGCGCCTTCGATGAGGAAACCTGAGATCGACCTCCGACGGCACACAACCCTGTTGACTGCGACGACCAATCCACCTAAGATGGCTCGACAGAGCAGCTGTCCGTCGCCACTCGGACCATGATAGACCAGACCATTTCCCACTATCGGATCGTTGAACGCTTGGGTGGTGGCGGAATGGGCGTTGTCTACAAGGCCGAAGACACGCGGCTGCACCGCTTTGTTGCCCTGAAGTTCCTTCCCGAAGACGTTGGCAAAGACCCTCAAACTCTAAGCCGCTTCCAGCGTGAAGCCCAGGCTGCTTCCGCACTGAACCATCCCAATATCTGCACCATCTACGACATCGGCGAGCAGGATGGAAAAGCCTTCATCGCCATGGAGTATCTGGAGGGCGCGACCCTCAAACACAAGATCGAGGGCCGGCCGCTCAGGATCGAACAGCTATTGGAACTTGGTATCCAGATTGCCGACGCTCTCGATGCCGCCCACTCTGGCGGAATCGTCCACCGCGACATCAAGCCGGCGAACATCTTCGTAAGCCCGCGGGGACAAGCGAAAATTCTCGATTTTGGTCTGGCCAAACTCACCCCCCAGAACCGCGTCGCCGACTTATCGGCTGGCGAGACCCGCACTGCCATTAGCGTGGACCAACTCACCACGCCGGGCACCGCGATGGGAACGATTTCCTACATGTCGCCCGAGCAGGCCCGTGGAGAGGCGCTCGACCACCGCACTGATCTCTTCTCCTTTGGCGTCGTGCTTTACGAAATGGCCACTGGCCGCCAGGCGTTTTCCGGAACGACCTCCGCGGTGGTCTTCGAAGCGATCCTGAACAAAGTGCCGATCCCGCCAGTCCAGTTGAACCCGGGATTGCCTCCGCAGTTGGAAGTCATCCTGAACAAGGCGCTCGAAAAAGACCGTGAACTTCGCTGCCAGAGCGCGGCCGAACTGCGTGCTGATCTGAAGCGATTGAAGCGAGACGTCGATTCTTCCCGGTCCGCGACCAGCGGCGTGGTTTCGACTGTGGCTGCGGAAAAGGTGGCTCGCGAAAAAGAAAAAGACGCTCCTACCCCCGCCCGCAGCCGTCTTCTGCCCGTGCTGGTTTCCCTGGGTTTTTTGGCCGCGCTGGCAATTGGATTATTTGCCGGCAAACGCATTTGGGGATCGTCAGGCGCCAGCGCCCCGCTCTACCACGAGATCACTTTCCGCCGCGGCGAAATTCGTTCTGCCCGTTTCGCGCCCGATGGCCAGACCATCTTATACAGCGCCGCCTGGCAAGGGAATCCAGTGGAGACTTTCTCCGCCCGCCAGGGTATGGTCGAGTCGCGTTCCTTGGGACTTGGCCGGGCCGAGCTTCTAGCCATTTCTTCTAAAGGCGAGATGGCGCTTTCGCTAGGCAGTCATCCTGTCGGAACCTGGATCAACGTTGGCACTCTGGCCAGAGCGCCCATCGCGGGTGGGGCACCTCGTCCGGTTCTAGACGATGTCGAATGGGCCGACTGGTCTCCCGACGGAAACAACTTCGCCGTGGTGCGCAATGTCAGCGGCCGCGACCGGCTCGAGTATCCCATCGGCAAGGTCCTCTACGAGACCAGCGGCGGCTGGATCAGCTATCCCCGAGTTTCTCCCAAAGGCGATTACGTCGCCTTTATGGACCATCCCAATCAGGGAGACGACGGAGGTTCCGTCGCCATCGTTGATCTTGCCGGTCACAAGACTGAGTTGACCCGCGAGTGGTACGGTACGCAGGGTCTTGCCTGGTCGCCGGATGGCCAGGAAATCTGGTTCACCGCCAGCGAATTGGGGCTGTTCCACTACATCACTGCCGTCGACCTGTCGGGCAAACATCGGTTGGTGACCCGGGTGCCCGGTTCGCTCGTGATCTTCGATATCTGGCGCGATGGACGCGTGCTTCTCGCTCGCGCCGACCGCCGCCGGGAAGTCATGGCTCTGAACGGAGGGGCAACCAAAGAGCGAGATCTTTCCTGGCTGGATTACTCCTATCCCGCCGACCTTTCCGCCGACGGCAAGACCCTTCTTTTTGATGAAGAGGGAATTGGTGGAGGTGTGCAGTACGGCGACGCGCAGGACTTAACCTACGCGGTTTACATTCGAAACACTGACGGAACTCCAGCCATACGGCTCGGCGAAGGCGGCGCATCTGCGCTCTCGCCCGATCAGAAATGGGTCATCGTGGTTACGCCGAACGCACCCGGGCAACTCCGGTTGTTGCCTACCGGGGCAGGTGAAACCCAACCGTTGACCACCGATACGATCAACCATCAGTGGGCGCGCTGGTTTCCCGACGGCAAACGCTTCGTGTTTTCCGGCAACGAACCCGGGCGCGCCGTGCGCTTTTATGCCCAGGATATCTCCGGAGGAAAGCCCAAGGCGATTTCTCCCGAAGGGGTCGACGCCCAGGACTTTGCCATTTCACCCGACGGCCAGTCAGTCGTCGGCATTGGCCCGGACCAGAAGGGTTACCTCTACCCCGCGGCTGGCGGCGAGCCTCGAGTCGTGAACGGCATGGAAGCCGGAGACATACCCATCACTTGGAGCCAGGACGGCCACTCGATCTATCTTTATCGCACGGGCGAAGTGCCCGCCAAGGTTTATCGATTGGAATTGGCCACGGGAAAGAGAACTGTCTGGAAGCAAATCGCTCCGCTCGATCCCACCGGCGTCTCCACCATCGGACCGATCCTGATGACCCCCGACGGCAAAACCTACGTCTACGGCTTCCATCGCACCCTCGGAGACCTCTATCTGGTCGAAGGCCTGAAGTAAATACGGGAACAAGCATAAGAAGCAAGAATGAGGGTGCCCCACCCCGTCAGTGCCGCCTCCCGCTATTTCGACTGCAAGGACCCCAGGTAGCTCGCGATATTGTGTATGCGCTGCTGGGCTATGGCCTCGTGGCCTCGATTGAGTGATGCAATCGTCGGGAGACACATAGTGACGGGACGTTCACCAATCTCCCACTTGTCGAAAAATCGTTCCGTCTGACCCTGTTTGTCGGTGAGCCTTACCACGAATCAGCGGTCAATTTATGGATACTGGGGCATGAAATCGCGCCCCCCGCGCTCGCGAGGCCGGGCCAGGATCTCGACAGCTCCGTCACCGCCGTGCGTGTCGGTTTGACGGGTTCTGAAATGGGCTGCATTCCACGGCTCGAGAATCACTACCCGTCGCCAGGATGGACGCTTTAGGGGCTCTGGCTGTATACATAGCTATGACCTTCCATCTCCGCGGCGTAATGCTCTCTCGCAGCCGCAAGTTTGGCCGGTATCCGGAGGCCAGATGGGCGAATTGTGCCTTTGGGACGATTCAATTGTCCGTCGCTTTGCTAGTGCTATTGTCACTGGTGCGCCCATCGCGGGCCTCCGCGGCGAATCCTGATCTGGAGACTGTTCTGACTGGCTCGCGCCAGCGTATTGAGAAATTGGACTACCGCGTGAGCGGACGACTCACACGGGTAGAAGGCGACGGCAAGCGCACGAGCTACAAGTTTGCCGCCAAGGCTCACTGGTTTCCCGATGGCCTGAGTGTGCTGTGCGAGATCTCGGGGCCGGGCTCAGAGAAGACGAGCCTTCTTCTGCACATGAGCGTGAGTGGGCACCTAACCATCGAGGCCGTGCTTCCCGGCCAGAAGACCGCCAGCGCATTGCCATTCGAACGTTGGAACGACCCATTAGTGGGAACAGACTTCTCCTATGAAGACATGGTAGAGAGCCAGTTCTTCTGGAAGCATCAAGAGTTGCTGGCACCGGAGAAATACGGCGCACGGGATTGCTTTGTCCTTAAAAGCACGTCCGACTCTCAGGACCGGACTCACTATGAGTCGGTAACATCGTGGATTGACCGCGGCATTTTGTACCCGGTGCATGTGGTGAAGACGCCTCGCGGGAAGGAGCCGCAGAAGGAATTCATTTACTATGGGCTGCGGCAGGTCGACGGCGTTTGGTCGGCGTCGCAAGTGGAGGCAAAGCTGCAGGGCAAGCCCGGCTCCTCGATTCTTGCAATCGAACGGGGCTCGGGAAAGGCACATCTTGGACGCAAGGACTTTGATATCAGCCAGTCCAAAGCACAAGGAGAGAAAGCGAAATAAATCGCGTCGCTGAGTCAGGCGCTCGCAGAGCCCTGTGCGGTCATTCGAGTATCCCCCGGGTTCGCCGTCATGAGATGAGCTCCTTTTCTCGTGTCGCAGGAGCTCCATATAAGCCAAAGGGCCACCAATTCCAGTCGCCGGCAAGTTGCAACAGTGCCGGCCCCACGACCATCCGCACAACGGTAGCGTCGATGAACACCGCCACTGCGAGCGTAAAACCCAGCATTTGGACGACCAGGAAGCTCCCCACGGTGAATGCGGCGAAGACGGCAATCATAATTGCCGCTGCGCTCGTGATGAGCCCGGCCGTCCGCGCCAAGCCCTCGATCACCGCTGATCTCTCGGATAGACCGCGCCGCCGTTCTTCGAGGACTCGGGCGACCAGGAAGACCTCATAGTCCATGCTCAATCCGAAGACGATGGCAAAGGAGAGAATCGGCACGATCGGGTAGACGCTGCCGGTCGGTCCGTCGAGCCCAAAGAGTTTGCCACCGTGGCCTTCCTGAAAAACGACAACTAACGCACCGAATGAAGCGCCAACGGAGAGCAGATTGAGCAGAATTGCTTTGACAGCCGCACATAGAGATCGTAACCCGATGAGGAGCGCCAGCAAGCTCCCCAATATGACGCCAAGGACCACCCTTGGCAACCGCTCTTTTACCACCGAGTCATAATCTGCTTCGAGTGCGGGAACGCCGCCGACGCGCAGCACCGCTCCGGGCACACCGGTTATCGCCGCGACATCGCAGGAACGCACCTCTCGCACCCATCGTATCTGGTTGTTGGGCGAAAGCGTGGCGGTGGGCAGCAACTCAATCAAGGTAGCTCGGCCATCGCTGCGAAGAAAGCTCTTGCGGATCGGCTCGGGCACATCGTCGACAGCATCCGCAGTGTCGGACATTCCTGTAAGGGTCGCAAGAGATAAGACTTCTTCCGCTCTGGGATCGCTCTGGAAGTGCTTCGTCAAGCGACTAACCGCGAGCCAGCCAGGGGGCGAGAGCGGCGGAGACTGCGGCGGCAACTCCAGGATCACTCGGAGGGACTGCACAATACCCGACCGCCCCATGCGTTGAAGCGTGTGCAGTGCTTGCACCGACTCAGCTGCGGCCGGGAGCGAGTTGTGGTCAGGAACGCCGGGAGAGATTTTCCGTCCCTGGAATGCAAGGATCAGTAGCGGAATCCCAGCGACAAGCAGGGCTGTCCAAGGCCGGCCGGTTATGATGCAGCCCCACCGCACCCATCGCTCACTCGCCGCGCATAAGCTCTCAGGCGTTTTGAATCGTCTGGCTCGAAGACGCACTCTCGCGGCATCGATGCGATGCCCTAGCAGACCAAGCACCCAAGGCAGAATGAATGTACACAGCATGACACTCAAAACGGTTACCAGCAGGCCAGCTATCCCAATGGAACGCAGTTCGCTGATGGGCACAGTCAGCAGGGCCGAAAATCCGATTGCAACCGTTGTGGCCGAGATCATCAGCGTCCGCCCCGCGCACCCGGCAGCGATATCGGCAGCCCGGCCGGGATCATATCCCTCGGCCAATGCTTCGCGAAACCGGCTTACCATCAGCAGGGCGTAGTCGATGCCCAAGCCAAGGCCAAGCATCGTTGCCAGATTCTGCACCAGAATCGACAGCTGTAGATAATAAGCGAGTAGCGCAGCCGCACCTAACGCCATCGAGATTGAGAGCAGTCCAACTCCCAGCGGCAACAGCGCGGCCACGAGACTGCCGAAAGCCAGCAACAGCAGCAAGAGAGTTACCGGCATCGCTCGTTCTTCGGCGTGCTTGACGTCATCCGCACTGACCTTGCGAAGATCGAAGTTCAGCGGCGTTTCACCGGTAATCTCTAGTTTGATATTGGGGTATTGCGACCTGAGCTGCCCTTCCATCCAGTCTGCTTTTGCCCGTAGTTTCGGGACCATCGCCTCGACAGTTTC
The DNA here is from genome assembly GCA_049585795.1 of Terriglobales bacterium. Classification (GTDB taxonomy): domain Bacteria; phylum Acidobacteriota; class Terriglobia; order Terriglobales; family Acidobacteriaceae; genus JABDBE01. Next base: position 90,312 of record JBAVAQ010000007.1, read on the forward strand.
GTCGTGCGGTTCCAATCCGACTATGATCAAGGCTCCGCCATTGTCGCCGGTGAACAGAGAATCTGGCCAATCCAGACTCGATACAGCACCCGACACTCCTGGCACACTACGCAATGAAGTGGTTAAGAAGCCCAATGCATTGGCGCCTTCGGCTGAATCCGGGTTGGGAATACCGCTGATCACCAGAACCAGCCGGTGGGCGTACGGAGAATGGAAACGCTGCGCCAGTTCCCGGTCAACTTTTTCGGATTCTCCGCCCTTGATGTGAACTACTGTCTCCAGGCGACGTTCGACTTTGTAGGAAAACGGCAGCAGCACAAGCGCCATGACAAACCCCGACATCGCCAACCAGAATCGGCGGCGAGCGGCGCCACGGCCAGTCTTCAGGCTTGGCCTTATCATGGAAGATCCACGTCGTTTCCTGATTCGTCTGAGAGCAACGAAACGGCTCCAGTGATCGGGTACATCCATGGCAAAGGGTCAAACTGGATATTCATTGGGGTTCGGCCTTGAGCTCAGTTAAGGATAAATCATTGATGTGGGGAACTGCCCGTTACCCTCGTCATTCGAGGAACATGGCTGACGAAGACTTCGCTGTATAATCACCCGCCAATCACTCATCGAGGAACGAATTGGGAAGCAGGTTAATCTCTTGCATCCCATCTCCCGCTAATCCACTCTACAGTCGGCAAACGCCGAGCGTGCCTGTAACATTTGACAGTATCTCCGAACCAACCGCCGTGTGATAGTCCAACGGTTGCTCGAATTCACTTGCTCGCGCTCATGGAGGAAACGTATGTCTGAAAGACTCGGAACTAGCACCATGGGATTCGCTGTGCTCTGCTTTTTAGCGTCCCTCTTGCTCCCAACGGTAAGTCGAGCCCAGGCTCCTGTTTTCAAGATTGAGACCGAAGACAGTTCCATCAAGTTCGCCGTGAAGGCGTCTGTGGCCATAAACGGTACCTTCGACAAGTGGGACTCCACTCTAACCTTTACGTCTACGGATGTTTCGACTGGCGTTTTGGATATCAAGATTCAAGCAGACAGTGTCAATACCGGGAGCGGCATGAAGGATGGCAAACTGAAGAGCAAAGACTTCTTCAACGCCGATCAGGATCCGTTGATCACCTTTCGGTCAACCAAGCTTGAACAGACTGGCCCCAACACCTTCGACGTACTGGGCGACTTCACCATTCGTGGAGCGACCAAGCCTCAGACGCTTACGCTAACCCTTTCCGGCAAGGGGACAGGCTCAGGCGAGATTCGTGGGACCATGGTTTTCGACCGTAAGGACTACGGGATGAATAAAGGCATTCCCTTCGTCCACATCGGCGACAGCGTCGATGTGACTGTCGACCTCAAGGGGAAGCGGGTCAGCGGGCCTCCATTGGTGTTTAAACAATAGTCAGCTTGCAAATACCCCGGCTTCCGTTCTTTCACTCCGCTGAACCTCTACCCAGCAGCGGGCGGTCGACCCTTGTGCGGGATGGTAAGCTGGGACTGGCCTGCGTTGCTTCGCATCCCAAACTGATTATGCTCGATAGGCCCAGCACTGGCGTCGACTCATCGTTGGTCTGCATCAGGGCGATTGCGGATCTTTGAAAACAATGGAGCCAGTATGACCGATCGGTTTGTTTTGAAAATCGGCGATCATCTCGAGCACGCCGAGAAAAAAAAGTACTATAACGAAAGACTTTTTTCCGAGGTCGCCCCGCGATACGATTTCATCACCAGAGCGCTTTCTTTCGGGCGCGACGCAGCCTGGAAGCGCGCACTGATTTCGTTGCTTCCGTCTCAAGAATCGCCCGTTTGTGTTGATCTCGCCTGCGGCACCGGCGACATCTCATTTCTCCTTGCAGAGAAATACAAGCGTGGCCGCATTGCAGGCCTGGACATCACCGAGCAAATGCTGGATATCGCCCGCCGCCGCAATAATCATCCAAATGTCAGTTTCCTCAACCAGGATATGGGATCGCTTGAAATCGTTTCCCAATCCGTGGACATCGTCACTGGTGGATACGCGTTGCGGAATGCACCGAATCTCGAAACAGTGATCGACGAAATCGTCCGCATTCTGAAACCGCGTGGCGTGGCGGCCTTTCTCGATTTCTCCAAACCGGCCGCCAAAATTCCGCAGAAATTGGAATACTGGTGCCTGAAAATATGGACAGGATTGTGGGGTGTGCTTTTGCACCGCAATCATGAAGTCTACAGCTACATCGCTGAAAGCCTTCAGCGCTATCCCGACCGCCATCGCTTGCGGAATATGCTCCAGCAAAAGGGATTTTCCGTGATCGATTCCCGGCTCTTTTTTGGTGGGATTACTGAACTGCTAGTCGTCCAAAAACTGCCTCGTGCCGAAACGCCATCACCTATGCCACTCTGAATCGTATGGGAGCCTCTGTACCCTTCGAACGTGGCACGCTTGGGCCGCGTTCGAAAAACCCCCTCTGCGGGTTTGTCGAATTGCATGAAACCATGAAAATCTAGGCTGGTTGGAGCGCAGTGGCATTTGTGAGCGCATGATTTATAACCGGTAGATCGCGAATGCGAACACCGGTAGCCGCGAAGCGGGAGCATGATCTGTCGGCGTTTTCGCCCGCAGGGTTCACGACTGGTGTCTCCTCGCTCTTATGTCACACCGAAGGGTGATCGACGTCATTGCCCGGCGTGAGCGAGCGCCCTAGCTTAAGCTCAGGTAGGAATTTCGCCTTCGTAAGCCCTTATTCGTGGGCAGTCGACATTCGAGCCGACCCAGAGAATTCGGAAACCTACAGGCTCCTCCCCCGATCGAGTCCTGTGCCTCGCCGAACGACGTTCCTGCCGTGGCGAGGCCAACCCAGGCCGGGAAAACTTCACAGTCGAAGGAGAAGTACTCATGACGAAACTTAAACATTTCGGAATAGCTTTGCGAGCGGTCAGTGCAGCGCTGGCGTTAGCGGTCGTGCTGGTGCCTGCGGTGGTTGTCGTTGTCCTCGCAGCCCCATCGGCGCAAGCTCAGACCTACAGCGTGCTCTACTCGTTTAAGGGCTACCACGGGAAGAACCCTTACGCAGGTTTGATCCAAGACAAGAAGGGGAACCTCTATGGCACGACCTCCGTTGGCGGCGCTTACAACCTCGGAACAGTATTCGAGTTGAAGACAACCGGCAAGGAGAAAGTCTTGTACAGCTTCACCAGCAGGGCGACCGGCACAAATCCCTGGGCAGGTTTGGTGCGGGATTCTGCCGGCAACCTCTATGGCACCACCAAGCATGGCGGCACCTACAACTACGGGGTGGTGTTCAAGCTGGATACGACCGGTGCGGAGACCGTGCTGCACAGCTTCACCGGGAAGGACGGCGCGGAGCCCCAAGGGGGTTTGGTGCGGGATTCTGCCGGGAACCTCTATGGCACGACTCTGTTTGGCGGCGGGGGCGGCGGAGTGGTGTTCAAGCTGGATACGACCGGTGCGGAGACCGTGCTCTACAGCTTCCTCGGCGGGGCGGACGGCGGAAATCCCCCAGCGGGTTTGGTGCGGGATTCTGCCGGCAACCTCTATGGCACGACCACTTGGGGCGGCACTTACTGGGTTGGAGTAGTGTTCAAGGTGGATACGACCGGTGCGGAAACCGTGCTGCACAGCTTCACCGGCGGGGCGGACGGCGGAGAACCCTATGCGGGTTTGGTGCGGGATTCTGCCGGCAACCTCTATGGCACGACCTACTACGGCGGCGCTTCCGGCGCCTATGGGGCGGTGTTCAAGCTGGATACGACCGGTGCGGAAACGGTGTTGTACAGCTTCACCGGAGGGGCGGACGGCGGACAGCCCTTGGCGGGGTTAGTGCGGGATTCTGCCGGCAACCTCTATGGCACGACCCGTGAGGGCGGCGCTTACAGCAATGGGGTAGTATTCAAGCTGGATACGACCGGGGTGGAGACCGTGCTGTACAGCTTCGAAGGAGGGGCGGGCGGATTTCCTGAGGCGGGTTTGCTGCGGGATTCTGCCGGCAACCTCTACGGCACAACCCAAGCGGGCGGCGCTTACAACCACGGGTTGGTGTTCAAGATCACCCCACAATAACGGAGCAAGGGACCGGCGCAGCGCTGGATCTCCGGCGCTGCGTCGTTATCTTCTGAAGCGCGCCGGTCGTACCCTGAGACCGACGACCACCCGGACTTGTAACCCGAGCACGTGAGCACCAGACAGCCGAGGACACTTCGGGAAACTCGGGTCCCTGCCAGAAAAAGTCAAAGGGCCGGGCCGATGGTTGCCCACTCAGCCGAGGCCCGTGCTATCGGCAGATTAAAGTGGATCACTCCGTTGCCCGCACCTACATCTCGGTCTCGCTCTTGGCGCTGCGGGTCATCAGATCGTGGATGGCGTCGCGGGGCGATTTGCTGTGGTGCAGGATGGCATCCATCTGCGTGGTGATTGGCATTTCGATTCCGCGCGAGCGCGCTAGCTCCACGGCGGCGCGAGTGGTGAAGACTCCTTCGGCCACTGCGCCGCGCATGGCGGCGATGATTTCGGGGAGCTTGCGTCCGCGCCCCAGTTCGACTCCTACGCTGCGGTTGCGTGAAAGGCCGCCGGTGCAGGTGAGCACGAGATCGCCCAGACCCGCGAGCCCGGCCATCGTATCCTGGCGGCCACCGCAGGCGACCACCAAGCGCGTGATCTCAGCCAGGCCGCGGGTGATGAGGGCCGCGATCGAATTGTGCCCGAGCCCCAAGCCATCGCAAACCCCGGCGGCGATGGCGATGATGTTCTTGAGAGCGCCTCCGAGTTCAACGCCGGCGACGTCCGTATTGGTGTAAACCCGAAAACGCGGATCGCCAAACTCTCGTTGAACCGTTTCCGCCAGCGTGGGATCACGGGAGGCGATGGTGATCGCGGTAGGATCGCCTCGGGCGACTTCTTTGGCGAAGGTTGGCCCGCTCAACGCGCCGATGCGGGGCGGGAAGCCTTCGTTAGCGCCGACTACAAGCGCGATCACCTCTGTCATGCGGAGCAGCGTGCCCTCTTCGAGGCCCTTGGTGGCGCTCACGAATAGCATGCCGGGGTTCAGAAATGGACGAATTTTCTGGAACAGGGCTCGGCAGTGTGGCGAAGGCATGACGCTCACCACGATCTCGGCACCGCGAAGTGCATCTTCAAAACTGCCGGTGACAGAAACGCTGTCAGGAATGGTTTGCTCAGGAAGAAAAAGTTCGTTGACCCGGCGCGACGCAATGGAATCGCGCACTTCCTTTTCGTGGGCCCACAGGCGCACACGGTGCGTGCCCTTTCGTCCCAAAACGATCGAAAGTCCCGTGCCCCACGCGCCAGCCCCGACCACAGCGATCTCACTCATGTGCGCCTCCATTGAAAGCGGGATTCGGTGTGAGCGAGCAAGCGCTGGATATTCTCGTGGTGTTTGGCAATGATGAGAACGCAAGCGGCCACAATGAAGGGGAGCACCCGCGAAGCACGGTCGGGCTCGAGAATCCAGGCCAGGAGCGGGTACAGCGCCACCGAAAGGATGGAGGCGAGAGAAACATAACGGAAGGCCAGAAAGATCACGACGAAGACAACAAGCATCACCACGATGGTCTTCGGCGTGAGAACTACAAAAGAACCCAATCCCGTAGCTACACCTTTGCCACCGCGAAAACGAAGCCATACCGGGAACATGTGACCCAAGACTGCGAAAAGCGCCGCCGCGCCCAAAAGCGTCTTGTTGCCTGGGAAAGTCATGCGCGTAATGACAACCGCGGTGAGTCCTTTCAGGGCATCGAGAACCAGAGTAAGCGCGCCCAGTCCTTTGGAAGTGCGAGAGACGTTGGTTGCGCCAATGTTGCCGCTGCCGGTTTGGCGAATGTCCTGCCCGCGAAATGCGCGCACCAGAATGTACCCGAAGGGGATGGATCCCAGAAGGTAGCTGCACGCGGCGGTGAGGATGAAATCGGTCATGGTTCGTCTTCGTTAACCACCGCGAGGGCAAGATGCCCCAGCGGCAACCGGCTGAGCCTGCCCTGAGCAAAGCCGAAGGGATGCCGGCGCTACGCTAGCGCAAAGCTTGCAATCTTCGTGTAACGTGAACCTCCCGGTGAAAGCTGGCTCTGGTACAGAAAAAACTCGTGGGCCGCCATCGTACCAAAATCGGGAGTGGGCAGAGCCGCCAATTTCTCTTGTAGGCGCTGAAAGTTCTTGTTTGAAGCATCTTCGTTGTGCCGCCGTGGTGCACCCAAGCGTCCTCCGCCGCGCGCGAGAGTGAGGTGCGGAGTGAAGGGATGGTCTTCTTTTTGAACCCCGAGAGCAAAAGTGGCCTCATCGACAGCTTTGGCAAGGGAGGGAAGTTCGGGCCCGGATTTGATTCCGAGCCAGAAAACTCGCGCAGCTTTTGCCGTGGGGAAGAAGCCGTAGCCGCGGAATGAAATCTCGATGGACCCGGCCCGGATGGTGGAGAGAACGCGTTTGATTTCTTCCACAGTCTCAAGCGGTTTCTCGCCAACGAATTTCAAAGTGACATGCATCGATTCCGGACGGACCCAGCGGGCGTCGGGCGCGAAGCCGCTCACGCCGTCGATGAAGCGCTGAATCCGCTGGCGGATGGCGTCGTCGATGTCGAGGGCAACGAAGATGCGCATAACGGTCGTCAGCCGTCGGTCGTTGGTCATTGGTGTAAACTTGTCCGCCTCACGACCAACGACTAACGACCGCTCTACATCAGCTTCCTTCTCACCATATCCAGCGCCTGCTGGCTGGCGAACCAGCGAATGCGTTTGCGATCGCCGGGAAACTTGCGTTCTGCAACTTCGGTCTCCCGATCGCTGGCGAGGGCGTGGAAAACCAGCCCGACGGGCTTTTCAACAGTTCCGCCGGTCGGCCCTGCGACGCCGGTAATGCCCAAGCCTAACGTCGCGCTGGTGCGCCGGCGAATTCCTTCGGCGAGAGCGACGGCCACCTCGCGGCTGACTGCCCCATGCTTTTCGATGAGGTCCGCGGGAACGCCGGCAATCTCCGTCTTCAATTGATTCGAATAAACCACTGCTCCACCCAGAAAGTATCGCGAGCTCCCACTGACGGAAGTGATGCGCTCGGATAATAAGCCGCCGGTGCAGGATTCTGCCACGGCAAGGGTTGCGTTGCGCATCTGCAAATAGTAGCCGACGATCTGTTCCATGGAATCGCCGTTGTCCGAGAAAACGCAATCCCCGAGTTCTTCTTCGATCTTCCCGGCCAATTGATCGACTCGGGCCTGCGCAGCTTCGAGCGAAGCAGCGCGAGTTTTGAGATGCAGTTGGATTTCGCCGGCCCCAGCCAGGATGGTAGTTTGCACATCGGTATAGAGCTTATAGATTGGCGCTACTCGGGCATCGCACTGGGACTCGCCCAGCCCGGTAATTTTCAGTTCGCGAGTGGCAATGAATTGCGGCGGCAGTTTGGCGCGGAGGCGCGACAGACACTGCTCCTCGAACAGAGCCTTCAATTCATGCGGCGGTCCGGGAAGCAGCATGATCATCCTTTCCCGGCCTTCGTACTTGCCGCTCATCCATTGTCCGGGAGCACTGCCGTTGGCGTTGGGCAGAACGGTTGCGCCGGTGATGACATCTGCCTGTTGGAGATTGTTTGCGGCCATCTTCCAGCCGCGGGCCGCGAAGCGCTGTTCGAGGCTAGTAATAATCGCCGGGTCGCGGTGAAGTTCGAGCCCGAGAGCGCTGGCCACTGCCTCCCGCGTGAGATCGTCTTCGGTCGGGCCCAGACCGCCCATGAAGATGACGATTTCGGCGCGCGACACCGCAAGACTGGCCGCTCCGGTCAGACGTTCACGGTCATCGCCCACGATGGTTTTGAAGATAACCTCGACGCCCAGCTGGTTGAGCTTCCCGGTCAAGTAAAGCGAGTTCGTGTCCTGACGGAAAGGAGTCAAAAGCTCAGAGCCGATGGCGATGATTTCAGCGTTCACGAGTAAAAGTGTAAATGATTATGACGGAAGCAAAGATCGGCCACGGATTTTCACGAATTCACACTGATGATTTTGGGCGCTGAATGCTAAGAGCTGAGTGCTGACTCACGCCGGCAAATCGGCCAACGGCGCGCCCTGAATGTTCCAGGCCAGATGATGAACGGCGCTGTTGGTGGCTAGAACGACCGAGCGGCCAGGCGCAAAAGCGAGACCGACGAGACCCGCGCCTGCCACCGCTAGCGAGGCCTCGCCGGCAGGCGTGATCTTGACGATACCGCGTTTACCCGAGAGCGAGGCGGCTACGTAGAGATTGCCTTCTGCATCGAAGGCGATGCCCTGCGGACGTCCCAAACCGCGATAGAAAGTCGACACGCTGCCCTGAGCCGTGATCTTGTAAACGCAATCAAAACTGGAGGTCGTTGGCCCGGTCACGAACAGATCGCCGTGCGAGCCGAAAGCCAGATGATAGGCGGAAACGCTGGGCTCGAGAGTGGCGAAGACGAAAATTTGACGGTCAGAACCGATCTTGAAAATTGTGCCGCTGCGATCGCCGACGTAAAGATTTTGTGCGCGATCGAAGGCAACGCCCGTGGCGATGCCCATGCCCTCGGCGTAGGACGACATCGTTCCATTCGGAGCAACACGGTACACAGTTCCATCGTAACGCGACGAAACGTACATCTGCCCGGTCCGGTCGAAGGCGATGGAAGTCGCGTTCATCAGGTCCGCAAGGAACGGTTTCACGTTGTAGTTGGTGTCAATTTTGTAGATCGCCACCGGAACCTTCTGCCCACGGCTCCCAGAGAAACTGACGTAGATGTTGCCTTCGGCATCGAGCGCAGGGTTGGTCACAGGGTGCAGATTCTCGGCAATGGGGACGGCTACTTTGATCTGATGCGGATTGCTGGAGTGTCCGTTGGTCGAAACCACGATCGGCCCTGAGGACGCGCCTTGGGGCACCCGAGCTACTAGAAATTCGTCGGAACTGATGACCACCGCACCCTCGATTTCGCCAAAGCGCACGCGAGGCCGGCGCAAATCCTGAGGACGCAAACCGTGGCCAGTGATTCGGACTTCGCCGCCGGGCAGCGCGGCAGCCGGAAACACACCTTCAATGTGAGGTTTCCCGTTGACGTTTGTCTTGCCCAGCAAGCGGTCAGAAATTCCCATCGCCACGTCCCTGCGCTACGCGCCCGCGGAAAAGCTATCGCGGCAAAAAACCGAAGTGCAACAACAGTTGCATGATTACCAAAGCGTAAAGACCAGCCGCGACGTCATCTAATACGATGCCGGTTCCCTTGGGAAGGTGCTCAAGCTGACGCACCGGCGGAGGTTTCACGATATCGAATCCTCGGAAAAGTATAAAGCCCAACAACAGAGATTTCCATGAGACGGGGACGGCGATCAGCGTAATGAGTTGGCCGGCCACCTCGTCAATCACCACGAATTGAGGGTCTTTCAGGCCAGTAGAGCGAGCCATATGCGTGGCCGCTGGAATGCCGATTAGGACGGCTGCGGCCGCCAGAGAAATCGTAGCTGCCGACTGCCAATGCGGATTGATCCAGCCGCTGACCAGCCACCAGAGAACGACCGTAGCCGCCGAGCCCCAGCTTCCCGGCCCGGGATGGAGAAGACCCATGCCAAAGAGAGTAGCTACTAGCTTGGCCCAGAGAGGTGCGCGGCGACGCGACTGAGACAGCGGGAGATTGGAGTCAGATTTTCTGTCTGACTCAGTCTTCATCGGAATTGTCCGGTATTGCGCTGTCTGATGTGTCGGTTACCGGCGACGAAATCACGTAGGCTCCGCTTGCCCACTTGCCCAAATCGATCAGGCGGCAGCGCTCGCTGCAGAAGGGGAACTCTGCGCCCCCGCTCTTCGCTGGCTTCTTGCAGGTGGGGCAACGCAGGTTCGAGATGCGCTTGCGAGCCATAGATACCTAAATGATTTTCGCGACCAGATCATAATCGTGAGCTTCTGTAATCTGGCAGCGGTAGAACTCGCCCGGCAGCGGCTGGAGCCCTTCTCGAACATCATTGACAAAGACTTTGCCGTCGATTTCAGGAGCGTGTTTCGGCGTGCGTCCTTCGAGCAGAAGATCGCTTTCTTCGGACACTCCTTCGAGCAGCAGATCGAGCTCCCGGCCGACCAGAGCTTTCTTTTTCTGCTTGCTGATGCGGCGCTGAATCTGCATAAGACGCTTGCGGCGGCGCTCGATCTCGCGGGCAGGCAGCTTCTCGTCTAGCGTGAATGCCTGTGCGCCTTCCTGGTCGGAATAGCCAAATGTGCCCATCCAATCAAATTCAGCCTCACGAACGAATTCGCAAAGTTGCTCGAATTCGCTTTCGGTCTCGCCAGGGAAGCCAACGATGAATGACGTTCGCAAGGTGACGTCTGGAATCGTCCGCCGGATCTTCTCAATCGAACGCAGGAAAACGTCTGCGCCTCCGCCCCGTTTCATGCGCTTTAGAACAGATGCAGACGCATGCTGCAAAGGCACATCGACATAAGCGCAAATTTTCTCGTGCGCCGCGACGGTTTCAAGCAGGCGGCCGGTAATCTTATTGGGATACGCGTAGAGAAAACGGATCCAGCGCAGATCTTCGATGCTGGCCAATTTTTCTAACAGAAGCGCGAGCCCGTCTTTCAGGCCGAAATCCTCGCCATAGCACGTCGTATCTTGTCCAATCAGAGTGATCTCACGCACGCCCGAGCGGGCCAGACGTTCGGCCTCGGCGATGACAGATTCAAATCGGCGAGAGCGGAATTTCCCCCGCAACTGCGGAATAATGCAAAAACTGCAAGGATGGTCGCAACCTTCGGCGATCTTGATGTAGGCCGTGTACTTCGGCGTGGCCAGGACGCGTGGCGTGGCTTCATCGTACAGATAGTTGGGCAGATGGGCGATAGCACCGTCCCATGACTCGCGAGAGAAGCGGCCTTGGGCTTCACGAGCGTCGCCTTCGGGGCGCGATGTCAAAATGTTAAAGGGGGAAGCTTTGACTGGTCTGCGCGCGACCCCTGCTGCGGCGAGAATCTTTTCCAGTTCACCGGTGCCCACCACGGCGTCGACTTCTGGAATATTCTTGCGAATGTCGTCGCGGAAGCGCTCGACCAGGCATCCGGCGACGACGAGTTTCCGGGCACGACCTTCGGTCTTGTGCCGTGCCATTTCGAGGATCGTGTTCACCGATTCCTGTTGAGCGCTAGCAATGAAAGAACAGGTGTTGATCACGATGACATCAGCGTCTTCCGCCCGTGGAATGAGTTCGGCTCCGGCTTGCGCCAGTATGCCCATCATTACTTCGCTGTCTACTAAATTCTTGGGGCAGCCCAGGCTGACGAAGCCAACCTTTGGCCGGGCTATAGGCGAGGGTCCTTCCTCTTCGGTCGCGTCTTCGACGGGTAAAGTGGGCTTCTGAAGTGGCATGGAGTGTCTCTATTCTAGCATTCAGAAGCGATCGTGACCCCGCCGGCTGGAGGCAAGTGACCGTCTCGAAAATGCGATTCATGCAAGATCCCGGTTAGAGCTTGGAGCGATCGCGGAAACAATAGAGAATAAAGCTGCAGGAGCGAAGCGTGAATCGACTGACGTGTTTTGGATTGTTCGCCGTCACGGCGATGCTGGTGTGTTATGCCTTCGAGAACCGAAGTCGATGGTTCATCCTGGCGTTTGCCGGGTCATGCCTGTTGGCGTCGGCATACGGGTTTCTCCAGGGCGCGTGGCCCTTCGGGCTTGTGGAGGCGATTTGGTCGCTAGTTGCGATGCGCCGCTGGTGGGTGGCAACAAACTCACAGTGATGCGGTCTAGCGGTGAGTAGTAGTCGAAACTTCTTCAAACAGTTCAGGCAGGCGTTGCGCATCCTCTGCCGAACCACCGAAGCGGGCGGACTCGTAATGCCGGATAAATTCCGCCACCGATTTTCGCGTGGCTTCATCCGAAATCAAGATCAGAAATTCCCTGGGAGTGTGAGCCGGGGCTTTGTTCCATCCCTTTCTTGCGAGCATTCGGGTCATACGCTCATACCAAATGGTTGCGGCCAGGCTCGGAGACTTCTCTGGACGCGCCGCCACCCGTCGGCTACGAAACGCTCGCCACAGCTTCCCCGCATTAGCTGCGAGAACGAGCAGAAGACCGACGACCGCTCCAGTAAGACCCCACTTCGCAGGCGAAGCAGAAATCGTCCGCGAAGTTCGACGCGCCGCGTTTAGCAGCGCTTCGTGGTGCCTTCGCGCCCAACCTCGCGCCCGCTGCAACCACTCCAGGCTATTGCGCGTAGCTGCGCGACCCAGATTGTACTGGTGGCCCACGTCGTAGTTGATAATCCACTCTCTCCAGAACGAGGCCAACGCATCCAGATACAACAGGCTTCTGCCCCAGCCGGTATGCACCTGCACAGGCGCCGCTGGCGTGGGATCGAAACTGATCCATCCATAGCCGGGGAAATACGCTTCCACCCACGAGTGGGCATTGCTGCCCCGAACCACGTACTGGGAAGTAAGGTCATTAAACTCCCCTGTGCGGAAACCGTTCACTACCCGCGAGGGAATGCCGAGCGTGCGCAGCATGATGGCCATGGCAGACGCGAAGTATTCGCAGTGCCCCTGCTTGCGTTCAAAAAGAAAATTGGCTACGGGATCGCGCGGAACAGTGCGCGGAAGTTGCAGCGTGTATCCAAAGTGCGTGCGTAGATACCGCTCCACGGCAGCGGCCTTATCGTAGTTGTTGTCAGTGGAAGCCGTGACCTGCTTGGCTAGGGGCAGAACGCGATCGTCCACCCGTGGCAGTTGCAGATAGTTCAAAAGGATCTCAGGTGGATAATCGTTCGACGCCGCGCGCAACTGGCTGAGGCTGGGTTGAGCAATGTCAGACGTTGCCTCATAGCGGCCGACGGGGTGCTCGGGGTCGAGGTCAAAAACGGCATCCCCATTATCCATCGAGAGCAAACGGTAATTGCCCTGCACCAGCCTCGGGGTCGGCGCCAGGAAAAAAACGTTGCTGATCAGGGGCTCCATCAAAACCCGATAGTGAATGAGCTGCGAGCCTCCTGCAGGCTGAAACCTTCTCCACTGCGCGCCATTCTGCAACAAGAGAAAACGGCCACTGCCGGCACTCGCGACCACGTGCTGTGCATGTGGATTGAACCAGGTCTTGCCATCGAAGACATTCAACGTCACTCCGCGCCATTTCAAGTCGTAAGCGCCCTGGGTATCGCCATCGATCTGAATGTGCATCACGACGGAATTCGACTGTTGTATCTCGCCGATTTGACCAAGTTGCACCTGGTCGCTGAAGCCGGTGCTGAACTCGTGGCTGCGGGCGAAGGCGCTGAGGTATCCGGTCGATATGCGGGGCAGCACAAAGAAAATCGCCCCCGCGCCCAGCATGATCAGGAACGCAAGCAAAGGCGAAGCGCCGGCCAGCGAAAACGCCATCTGTCGGTGACCCAAATCGTCACTCGAAGAATTTGCTCGAACCGTGGCCTTGCCGGTGGCGTGCCGCATCTCCATCAGGATGCAGACCACCACCGCCATCAGCATGAATGCGGCAAAGGCCAGCAGGAACGTGCTGTCCACGGTGAGCACGGCGGCAGCCAGCACCATGAGAAACGAGATGACCGCCAGGAAATAGTAATCGCGGTCGCGCCGGGTGGAGAACAGCCGCACCACCAGGACGAAGAGGACAAGGTGTACGGTGGCGGTTACGAACAAACCCGAAAACACGAAGTAATCCGCGAGGTAGAACGCCACATACCCCAGTGTCAGTGTGGTGGTCCATTTCTCGGGAATGAGCAGCGTGCGACGCGCGGCCAGCAGGTATCCGCGAAACAGAATCGCCGCACCCACAAGTAGAACCGTGGGCAGGTCCAGGCTTCCGGTTGAAACCAGCGTGCCGAAGCCGCACAGGACCAGCAAGTACAGTGCGATCTCAAAGTAGCGCTGCACCGCCGTTGGCAGTGAAGTGACCTCGGATTGCGGGCTATGCGCGAGAGCCATGAATTAGATATGAGCTTCATCTATTGTTGGCGATTCCGACGCGAAAGGGAAGAGTACGATCGGGATGCTAAAATCGAATAGGTCAGGCATCGGTCCCGCGCGACGCACTCCCGCCAACCCCGCCAGGTCCGGAAGGAAGCAACGGTAACGGGCTCTTGCGTGTGCAGTGGGTCGCCGGTGTCTGGCTTTTCGGTTTCAATGCACCCTTTTAGCCAACGGGGGTCTTTGTGTAACTTTGTGTCCTTCGTGGTTAATGAATTTAGCCTGTTTTCTTCAGCCTCATTAAGTTGGACATTGCTGTTCGCGTAGGTCACAATAACCGTTTTACATTTCATCTCGGAGAACTCATCGAGTGAGCCAACTTGTGCGCGTTAAGATCAGCGCTCTTGGAACTTATGTCCCGCCTCGCCTTTTAACCAATGCCGACCTCGAAAAGATGGTGGAAACCAGCGATCAATGGATCACCGAGCGTACAGGCATCCGTGAACGCCACATCGTAGACAAGGGTGTCGCAACCAGCGACCTGGCAGTGGAAGCTGCGAAGAAGGCTTTGGCCCAACGCGGCATTGAGGCCAGCGATCTCGACGCGATCCTCGTGGGTACGGTTACTCCGGACATGTTTTTTCCTTCAACTGCATGCCTGGTACAGCACAAACTGGGAGCAAAAAGGGTTTGGGGATTTGACCTCTCGGCGGCCTGCTCGGCCTTCTTGTACGCGCTGCAAACCGGAACTCAGTTTGTTGCTACAGGCACTCACAAACGGGTAATGGTGATCGGTTCCGATGTCATGTCGTCGATCATCGACTATACCGACCGTGCTACCTGTATTATTTTCGGCGACGGCGCCGGTGCGGTGATTCTGGAGCCTTCAGATTCCGACTCGCTCGGCATGATCGACTTCATCCATGAAGTCGACGGCTCAGGCGGATGCTCGCTCTACATGCCCGGCGGCGGCAGCGTCAACCCTTCCACGCACGAAACCGTGGACCAGAAGATGCACTACGTCCACCAGGACGGCCAGGCTGTCTTCAAATTCGCGGTGCGCAAGCAGACCGAACTCTGCGAAAAGATTCTGGAGCGCAATGGGATTAAAGCCTCCGACATCGACGTGTTCATTGCGCATCAAGCCAACAAGCGAATCATCAGTGCGACGGCCGACCGTTTGGGCTTGCGGTCCGAGAGTGTGGTCATCAACATCGACCGCTACGGAAACACGACCGCCGGCACGATTCCGCTAGCGATGGACACCGCTCGACAGGAAGGCAAACTCAAGAAAGGCGATTTGGTGCTGCTCGCGTCGGTAGGCGCGGGATTCACCGTGGGAGCGACGCTGCTGCGCTGGGCGTATTGAACACGCCTGCTACTCGCCGTTCGCGCCGCTGCTATTCTTCTGCTGCTCGAATGGTTTCTGCAAATACTTCCGCGCTTCCTCCAACGCACCTTGCGTGTTGTCGTTGGTTTGCAAGGCTTGGCGATATTCGTTGGTGGCGCGCTCGCGTTGCCCCGTAATGTCGAAGATCTTGCCCAATTGAATGTGGCTCCAAACCTCGGTCCAGCGCGGATCGTCGTCACCGTTGAGCGCATCCCGGTACGCATTAGCAGATGCCTGATAGTTCTTTTGCTGGAAGAACACCTCGGCGATGCGATAGTGTGCCAGAGAACTGTTCTTGTTGACGTCGAGCGCCTTGTTGTATTCCGTCAGCGCCCCCGCGAAATCGCCCTGTTGAACCAATGCCTGTCCCCGCATGATGGACGCCCGCAGCTTGATGTCAGGCGAGTTCCTGAGCACGCGATTGTCGGGATCGATCGAAATCCGGCGCGGCTTGCCGAAGGTTTCCAGCGTGAACGCGGAATCGGTTCCTACTACGTCAATACGCTTTTCTTCGGTCTTACCGTCGGTGTCGACTTTCAGCTCAACCGGCATGCGGAAAAGATCGAGATCCTGCGTGATCTGGCCCACGATCCGGAACCCAGCACAGCGTTGACCCGTAGGGCATCGGGTGCCCAGCCGGTAAACCGTGTACTTGGTCTTGAATTCGGGAGCGCCGGTGGAATCCAGCCACTGGGTGAAAAACCAGGTGAGTTTATCGCCGTACGTTTGTTCTGCGATGGCCGTGAAATCATCCAATGACGCTGACTTGCCCGCATATTTCGTGGCAAACGTGCGCATCGTCTGGTCGTACTTCTGGTCTCCCTCCACCCAGCGCAGCATGTGCAAAATCATCGCGCCCTTGTCGGTCGCCAGCGATTGGAATTCGGGTGAGAACATATCCAGCTTGCCGATAGTCGCCAGCGGCACCGAGTCGTAGGCGAGCGCTCCCACCGACATATCTTTCACCACTTCTTCAAGGCCAGACGCCCCAGCGGCGTTTTCCACATAGCGCGCCTCAGAGTACCGGGCGAAGCCATCGCACAACCACCAGTCGTCAACGGAGGCGGGGCTCACCGAAACTCCCCACCACTGATGCGCGATGGTGTTCGCCAGCAACCGATAATTTACTTTGTCGGTTACGGCGCGGCTCGCAATCGCCGCTATTTCCGGCGCCCACGCCGCAGGGACGGTGTCGTCCGGAATCTCTACAATTTTCAGGCTTGGCGAAGGCGCTACACCATAAAGCGTTATGAAGTAAGTAAATTCTTTGATCGCCGTCTCGGCGTACATCGCGCCCAGATTCTGGTGGACCGGCTTGAAAAACACGTGCAGGTCGACTCCGGCCTCGTCGCTCTTGAATTCCTCAAACGTTCCCGCAACGATGGTCCCGGGGAAACTGGGTTTGTCCCAGGTAAACGTGTAGGTCTTCGTAGGCAAGGTGCTTGCGGCCGACTTCTTAGATGAAACCGTTTCGCTGGCCGTTTCCTTCCCGCTGCCAATCACTACCATGTGGGCAGGCACGGTGATGTTCATGGTCGCTGTGAAGCGGTTGATGCCATAGGCATTCACCGGGAACCAGCGCCCGGCGTAGAGGAGGTAACTGGTGTCATCGTTGATCGAGGCCAGCTTCAGCCCTTGCACCGGACTGTCGTCGGCGGAGTCGAGCGTGCCATCGTATTCAAATGTCAGGCTGGTGGAGCTGCTTTTGCTGAGCGGCTTCGACAACTGCACCCGCACGGTAAAATCCTGCGAGATGCGCTCGGCGGATAGCGTTTTGCCAGTATCGTCAGTCACCTTAGTCACGCGCAAACCGTTGTTCAGCTCAAACGTAGCTGCGGTGACGTCTTCCAGGGCCGTGAACTTCACCTTTGCGCGAGCGGAGATTTTATGAATATGGGGCGTCAATTCTGCATCGATTTGATAGTCGTCCACCCGCAGCCGACTTCGCTCGGCTGCCAGTGCGGGTAACGAAACTAACAAAAGCGATAAAACCAGAAGGCAAGTAAGGGCCCGACGCTGGCGTCGAGGATCAAAGAACATTCAGGAACGTCTCCCGGGAAATCCCGCAGGTCTCTAAGCTCTATGATGAAGATTGTTACGCAAAAGATGCTGGTAGGACAAGGGTTAGGTGTTTTTTAATCAATCCCATCGTCATTCCGAGAAGCGAAGCATACGCGATTCCGGTAGCTGCCTGGGTTCCGCCCCCCAATTATTGTCATTCCGAGGAGCGTGGCGACGAGGAACCTGGTTTTGCCTAGCGACGCGAAAACCCTCGGCCCTCGTTTCATTCGTGATGACAGATGCCAGCAGTTCGAGACGTAGCAAGCTATGTCTCTACAGTCGAGCCCTGCATCACCGCGACAATCGCCTCGGCCGCGCGTTCCGCCGGATGAAGCGCTTCTGAATCCGACCCTCGCAGCATGGTTTTTACGTGCGCTAAACCTTCAATCATCTGCGTGCGGGCCGCACCATCCTGAAGAATCTCTCTGAGCCTCGCGACTACATTTTCAGCCGTGAAGTCATGCTGCACCAACTCCGGCACAACTTCTCGCCCGGCAATCAAGTTGACCATGGCAAAGTGCGGTACTCTAACTCGCGGCCGTCCCAGCAAATAAGTCAACGGAGACACGCGATAGACCATCACGAACGGCGTGCCCATAATCGCGGCTTCCATCGTGGCCGTGCCGCTCGCAATGATGCCGGCGCGAGAGTGACCCAGGGCAGGCAGTGCGTCGCTGACCAAATGGAGGGGCTCACGGCCCATCAGCGATTCAAGAAAGCTACGATCCAACGTAGGAGCGATCGGGAGCAGGAATTCGTATCCCGAACCCAGCTTTGAGACCGATTCCAGAATTCCTGGCAGATTCATCCGGACTTCTTTCTTGCGGCTGCCCGGCATAACGGTGATCCATGGTTTCGTTGCGTCCAGCTTGCGCGTCGCGGCGTAACTGTCGCGATCAGTTGAAGGTGGGCACAGATCGGCCAGCGGATGGCCCACGAACATCGCGTCAACGCCACGGTCGCGATAAAATTTTTCTTCAAAGGGGAAAATTACCAGCGCCTTGTCGACGTATTTGCGCAGCAACCGTACCCGCCCCTGCCGCCACGCCCAGAACTGCGGGCAAACGTAATACACCACAGGAATGCCCCGCTTGCGCATTCGCCGGGCGACGCGCCAGTTGAAAGCGGGAGAATCGATGACGATGGCGAGATCAGGCTGACGCTTGTCCGCCTCCGCGATCAGCTTGTGGAACAATCGATAGATTTTAGGCAGATGGCTGACGATCTCGGAAACGCCCACGACCGCAAGATCCTTCGCGTCCACTACGGTGACGCATCCGGCAGCCCGCATCCGATCCCCACCCACCCCAAAGAACTCGAGCCCTTGCGTGGGGACAGCCGCCAGAGCCTGCCCTGAGCGAAGCCGAAGGGGCTGTCCAGTGGAGCGCAGCTCCGTAGTCAACCCAAATCGACGCCGTAAAGCTTCGATGAGCTGCGCCCCATACATTTCACCAGAGGCTTCACCCGCGGAGATCAGAATTCGCACGGGAGCATTGTAAAGACAATCTCGATTCCGTGTAGGCGCGAGCGTCCTCGCTCGTGCTCCCTTGCGAAGATGTCGGCGACGAAGCACGAGCGAAGACGCTCGCGTCCACACTTAGTCGTCTGCCCCGGCCGTCACCTGGGAACCGGAAGCAACTTCCTGGTCTTTGTATTGCAGTTGATAAAGCTTGTAATAAATGCCGTGCTGGGCGAGGAGTTGCTGGTGAGAACCCATCTCGCGCACCTGGCCCTTGTGCATCACGATGATCTTGTCGGCGCGCTGAATCGTCGAAAGCCGGTGGGCGATGATCACCGAGGTTCGGCCTTCGACCATGCGGCTCAGGGCATCGCGCACCCGGAATTCGGTTTCCGTATCTACGCTGGACGTGGCTTCGTCGAGAACCAAAATCTTGGGATCGTGCGCCAGTGCGCGAGCGAACGAGATGAGCTGTTTTTGTCCCGTCGAGAGCGTGCTGCCGCGTTCGCGGACTTCTTCGTCGAATCCGTTGGGCAGCGTGCGGATGAAGTCGGCGAGGTTCACATCTTCCGCAGCCTTTTCCACGTCCTCGTCGTCAATGTCGGAGGTGCCCAAGCGAATGTTGCTGGCCACCGTTCCACTGAACAGAAACGGATCCTGCAGCACCACGCCAAAACGGAGGCGAAGATCGGCGAGGTCCATTTCCTTGACGTCGACTCCGTCAATCCTGATCGCGCCTTTCTGTACGTCGTAGAAGCGCATGAGCAGCGAAATGATCGTGGTCTTGCCGGCTCCGGTATGGCCGACAAAGGCGACGGTCTCGCCAGGTTCGATCGTGAAGCTGACGTCGCGGAGGACCCAATCGGGGCTCGACGTAGTCGAGCTTTGCTCGACCGGATGGCCGGGGGCGGCCGTCCCCACGCGATCGTTCGCTGGAATTGAGCGATACGCGAACCACACGTGGTCGAACTCGATGCGACCGAGGCCCTTCGGAGATTTCGTCACAACGGGGGGAATGATTTCCGCTGGGGTGTCGAGCAGCTTGAAAATGCGCTCGCTCGAAGCCATTGCCGACTGCAGGATGTTGTACTTTTCACTGAGGTCCTGAATGGGCCGGAAGAAGCGCTGCGCATACTGGATGAAGGCGACCAAAACGCCAAGCGTGGTGGTGTTGCGGATGACGTCATTGCCGCCGAACCAAATAACGCTAGCGATCGCAATTGCGGAAAGAATCTCGACCACGGGATAGTAGACGGCGTGCGCCATGATCGCGTCTTTGTAGGCGTCCATGTGGACGGCGTTCACTTCGGAAAACTTGTCATAGGCGCGTTCTTCGCGATTGAAAAGCTGCAGCACGACCATGCCGCTCACGTGTTCCTGCAGATATGCATTGATGCGGGCGATGGCCACGCGAATACGCCGGTAGGAGTCACGAACCCGGTCGCGAAAAAGCTTGGTCGCGATGCCAATCAGAGGCAGCACGGCAAAAGTGATCAGTGCCAGCTTCCAGTTCATCTGCAGCATGATTGCAATAATGCCGGCCAGCACGAAGACATCTTCGAAAATTGAGACAACGCCCGAAGTGAACATTTCATTCACTGCGTCCACGTCGGTGGTGACGCGCGTGACTAGGCGGCCGACGGGGTTTTTATCGTAAAAACCGATGTGCATGCGCTGCAGGTGACGGAAAATCTGGGCGCGCATATCGAACATGGTCTTCTGTCCCGCCCACTGCATGTAATAAGTTTGGAGATATTCCAGAAGAAAACTGAAGATCAGAAGGCCGACGTAAAGGGCGGCGATCTGCGCGATCCCCACCAGCGCCTTACTGCTCAAGAAACGATCCAGCGGCGTATGTAATCCACGTACTGGCGCCAGATAGCGGTCGACTACGACCTTGGTGAGATAAGGTCCGAGAACGTCAGCACCAGCCTTGAGCAAGATGGAACCCAGCGCAATCCCAACCTGCCACTTGTAGGGACGCAGGTAGGTGAGCAGCCGTTTCATCAACCGGCTGTCATACGCTTTGCCTAATACTTCTTCTTCTGAGGCCATGGGCGGCTAGTTGGCGCTTCTGTCTAAAGATACCCTACATAGATGGGAAAGTAGCCACGGAAGATGAAAAAGCTTTCTGTAGAGACGTAACTTGTTACATCTCATTCAGGTCGCCGCACGTGCGGAGACGTAGCACGCTACATCTCCTACGCGATTTTTCGCAATACCAGCGCGGAGTTTTTCGATCCGAATCCCACGCAATTGCAGATCGCATGCTCGATCTGAGCTTTCCGGTCTACGTCGGGCACATAATCCAAATCGCACTCGGGGTCCGAGACGTCGAGGTTAATGGTTGGGGGAATCTTTCCATGCTCCATCGCGATTAGAGTTGCAGCCAGGCCGGCTGAGCCGCAGGCGCCCTGGGCGTGTCCGATCTGCGACTTCAGTCCGGACATCGGAATCCGGCTTGCGTTCACTCCAAGAGCGAGCTTCAGGGCACGGGTCTCGACTCGATCATTCATCTCCGTGGAGGTCCCGTGAAGATTTACATATTGAACGTCCTCGGCTGCGATGCCTGCCTCTTCAAGGGCTAGAGTGATGGCGCGTGCAGGCTCTTCCGGCGAGTCGCTCATACGGACTCGATGAAATGCCTCGCAAGTAGAAGCGTACCCCGTAATTTCGGCGTAGATCCGCGCGCCGCGCGCACGGGCATGCACGTAGTCCTCGAGGATAAACATCCACGATCCCTCGGCAATCACAAAGCCATCGCGGTCGGCGGAAAATGGACGTGAGGCGCGCTCCGGAGCCTGGTTCCAGGACTGTGTGAGGGCCCGCAGAAGAGTGTAGCCCTTGATGATACCTGCCGTGATCGGCGAATCCACGCCGCCAACCAGGAACATCGGCTGCACCCCAGCCTGAATGTGCTGAAAGGCATAACCCAGGGCGTCGGTCGATGAAGTACACCCAGCAGTGACCACATGGCTGTAGCCGCGAAAACCGAAGCGCATGCTGATCTCACTCGGGATCGTGCCCATGGTTCCACTTGGAATGCAGAACAGGCTGACCTGCTTGAAGTGGCCGGAATACCACAGCCGGTATTGTTCTTCGGAGAATTCTTGTGCGCCGCCGCCGGTGCCGAGGATCACGCCGATCTCGCGCTTCTCCTCCATCGACATGGCAGTCGGGTCCAGTCCAGAGTCTCGAATGGCTTCGCTCGATGCGGCCACGGCCAGAGGGACAACCCGAGAAACGTGCTTGCGCTCGCGAGCATCGACCCAAGCCAGTTCGTCGAACTCGGGAATCTCGCCCGCAATGTGTACCGGAAGGTCGGAAGGATCGAAGCGCGAAATTCGCTTGACCCCGGATTTTCCTGCGAGAATGGCGCGGCAGAAAGCTTCCTTACCAATGCCGTTGGGGCTGACCACGCCCATTCCAGTAATCACCACACGCGGAAGGGTCATTAGTTTGTAGTTCCTACCACGGAGTTATACAAAATACAAATCGGACTGGCGCTACTAAATTCCAACATCCCCATCAACCTTCCTTTCGGAAGCGGCTTGCCTTCGCCGCGTCCCCGCCGTGGGATAATCATTTGAGATGCCGCTCGGGCTGTACATCTCCGTGCCATTCTGTCGCACCAAGTGCAGCTATTGCAACTTTGCTTCGGACGTCTTTTCCCGTTCCGTCTTCCAGCGCTATGTCGACCGCGTATGCGCTGACATCAAACGTGCCGACGCGACTGTAACACAGATGGACGGGCGCATTGAGCCGATTGTCGACTCCATCTACTTGGGCGGCGGAACTCCTACTTTACTCGATATTGCGCAGCTGCGGCAGCTGTTTATGACGATTTCGCAAAATTTCGAGGTTCAGGCGAACGCCGAGATTACCATGGAATGCGCGCCCGGCACACTGAATCGTGGTGTTCTTGAGGCCTTCCAGCAATGCGGCGTGAATCGCGTGAGCCTGGGTGTGCAGTCGTTTGTGGATCAAGAAGCGGCTTCGGTCGGACGTTTGCATAACCGACAGACCGTTCTCAATGACGTTGCAAAGCTGCGCGCCGCCGGGATTACCAACATCAACATCGACCTGATCGCGGGGTTGCCGCATCAGACCGCTGATAGCTGGACATTTTCGGTGGAGCAGATGATTGCCGTAAATGCGCCACATGCCAGTGTCTACATGCTCGAAGTGGATGAAGATTCTCGCCTGGGCCGCGAATTGATCGCTGGCGGGGCGCGCTACCACGCTCACTTTGTGCCCGATGACGACCTCACAGCGGATTTGTACGTGATGGCTTGCGAGCGGCTCGACGCAGCGGGAGTGCAGCAACATGAGATCTCCAACTTCGCCAGCCCGGGACACGAGTCGCGGCACAATCTGAAGTACTGGACGCGGCAGCCTTATCTGGGATTTGGCGTTGATGCGCACTCAATGCTGCCGGTTTTGGATAGCAAAGCCGAAGCAGTGCGATTTTCCTCTCCTGATTCACTCGAGGCATACGTGGCCGGAGGGCCTCTTAGTCGCACCCGAGTGTCACCTGCCGCGGCGCTTGAGGAGACATTCTTTCTGGGCCTGCGGCTGAACCGAGGAGTCGATTTGTGGCAAGTTGCAGCACAGTTTGGAGAAGATGCGATCGCGGGTTTTTCGGAGCCGATTGGCGATTTCGTCCGGTCGGGGTTGATGGTGCGGCAGGAGGACGTGATTCGTCTGACGCCAAGGGGTCGGCTTCTTTCTAACGAAGTGTTTGAGCGGTTCGTTTCCGTTCAGGAGCCTGCCAGCAGCGTTTCTGGTTGATTGTGGCTCGGCCTTGCGGCACGCCGCTGCAGTTCTCGCTTAGATTCTGCGGCGGTCAGCTACCTACGTTGTGACCAGCAATGGAGGTCATCCATCGAGGCCTTAGCTGCCCCATAATAATCTGGGGAAACGGTCGCCCCGCTGACGCTGTATTTCGCGCACAGATCTATCACCTCTGGGGCCTCGCCCATGGGGAGCGTGAGCTTTGCCAGCGGACACTCGCTTTGGCTGGATAAATATTGATCGAGCAACGTAGTTCCCCGAAATACTCGCCCCTCTGCCCCGTGCTGACGAAGCAGGGTAAATGCGCCCCCCTGGGCCGCAAGATTGGAACTGTTGCTTCCTGGCACCCGCACGACCTCAAGCTCCTTAAATAATGCTTTCATCTCTACGTTCAAGACCCAGACGGCTATTCTTTTCTCCTCGGAATCCTTGAAATTTCCATTTCCCGCTAAGGCGTCGGAAACGGCAAAGTAGGCTGCGACATAAGACCGCCTCGTCCAATCAAGCAGCCTAGTGGGTAGACCGTAATGCTGCGCCAACGCCATCAACTCAAACAGTGCCCTGGGCGGCCAGAGTGAGGTGTTTATGAGTGACCCCTCAGGGCCAGAGGGCAAATTCTGCGCAAAGTATCTGTCCCGAAATCCGGAGGAGTCGTTTGGAATGCTCAGCCCAATCGAATCGCAGTGGCTTACGAATCGCTTGAGAAACATCCATTCGGCGAAAACCTGTTCGTGGGACTCGACCCGGCGACAGTCTCCGAACAGAACGGCGGGATTCTTCTCCGCGCGAAACAGCGACGGCTCGAGAGGCCACCCTGCATTTGTTTGCCCTCGATACAGCAGATTACACGGTTTAGGGAACAGCAGTTTCTCTGGAGAAAGAAGATTCCACAATTCCTTTGCAGTAGCGGCCTTAAATTCCTTAATCTTGCCGTCGACAATTTCCACGCCTGTGCCCCTGCCCAAGTACTCCATTCTAGGGTAACTTTCACTCCAGCTTCGCGCTATGTTCTAATCAAATGTTTTGCACTTGCGCGCGAGGATCAAATCCTCAACGCAGCCGCCGCGGGCGACCGGAGGGATCTTGGATTTTCTGCTGAACGAAGAACAACTTCATTTGAAGAAAAGTGTGCGCGAGTTTGCCGAGCGTGAGATCGCCCCCAACGTCATGAAATGGGATGAGGCTGGCGAATTCCCACTCGCGACGATCAAGGAACTCGGCAAGCTCGGCCTGCTGGGCACGGTCTTTCCGACCGAATACGGCGGCGCGGGGATGGGTTATATCGAATATGTCACCGCGATTGAGGAACTTTCTCGCGTAGACGGGTCGGTCGGCATTATCGTAGCGGCCCACACTTCGCTTTGTTCAAACCACATTTTTGTTGCCGGCACCGAAGAGCAGAAGAAGAAATACGTCAGCAAACTGGCCACCGGCGAGCACATTGGGGCCTGGGGATTGACGGAACCGTCGTCTGGTTCAGACGCGGGCAGCGCGCGCATGACGGCAGTGCGCAAGGGGAACACCTGGGTACTGAACGGCACCAAGACGTTCTGCACCAATGGACACTACGCCGATGTGCTGGTGGTGATTGCGGTGACCGACCGCGCGGCGCATACGCACGGGCTTTCGGCATTCATTGTTGAGAAGGGCGCCAAGGGGTTCCGCCCCGGGAAGAAGGAAAACAAGCTTGGGCTGCGGGCCAGCGATACGGCCGAGCTGATCTTTGAAGACTGTATTATTCCGGCCGAGAATCTTCTGGGTAAAGAAGGCGGCGGATTTATCGATGCCATGCGGGTGCTGGACGGCGGACGCATTTCGATTGCGGCGCTTTCGCTGGGTATGGCCGAGGGCGCATACGAGGCGGCGCTGAAGTATTCCAAGCAGCGCAAGCAGTTTGGCAAGGCGATCAGCGAATTTCAGGCGATTCAGTGGAAGCTGGCGGATATGGCGACAGAGATCGAGGCCGCCAAGCTGCTGACGCTCCGTGCAGCTTCGCTCAAAGATGCCGGGTCGAAGAGCACACTGGAGTCGTCGATGGCGAAGCTGTATGCCAGCGAGGTAGCCGTACGTTGCGCCAACGAAGGCGTGCAGATTCATGGCGGATACGGGTTCATCAAGGATTATCCAGCGGAGAAGTTCTATCGCGACGTGAAGTTGTGCACGATAGGCGAGGGGACGAGCGAAGTGCAGCGGCTGGTGATCGCGCGGCAGTTGCTGAAGGACTAAAGCCCGTCCACCACGGATCAACGTGGATTAGCGCGGATCTGACCCGCAAAACACTTCCTGCCGTTACCCGCGTGCTTTACACTGACAGTTTGAGCCTCGACCTTCAACGACTGATTAAACAGCTGCGTTCCGGCGATCCGCGGAGTTTGGCGCGGGCGATCAGCATCGTCGAGAACCGTTCTCCCGGATGGGCAGATTTGCTGAAGGCGTTGTTTCCGCAAACCGGTCATGCGCGGATTTTGGGGCTTACGGGCGCTCCTGGCGCGGGCAAGAGCACGCTGGTCGATCAACTGGCCAAGCACTATCGCAAAGAACATCGTACGGTCGGGATCATCGCGGTCGACCCTACGAGTCCGTACACCGGCGGAGCGATCCTAGGCGACCGCATTCGCATGCAGGATCATTTTTCTGATCCTGGGATTTACATTCGCAGCATGGCCACCCGCGGCTCGCTGGGCGGCTTGGCGCGAACTACGGCCGATGTGGCCACGGTGATGGATGCTTCCGGGCGCGACTTGATCATGATCGAAACCGTTGGCGTCGGGCAGGATGAGGTGGATATCGTGCGCCTGGCCGACGTCACGGTTGTGATCCTGGTACCGGGGATGGGTGACGACGTGCAAAGCATCAAAGCCGGAATCATGGAGATTGCCGATATTTTTGTGATCAACAAAAGCGACCGCGAGGGTGCCGAGCGGGTGGAGCGTGAGATTCGTGCCTTGCAATCGCTGGCGATTCGAAGCGACCATTGGACTCCGCCAATTGTGAAGACCGTGGCCAGCGACGGAACGGGCGTCAGTGAGTTGGTCGCGGCTATTGCCGAATACGAGGCGTATATTCAAAAAGAAAATCTCGTGCTACAACACAGCATTGAAAACTGGCAGGAACGGTTGATCGAGATGCTGCGGGATGCGTTGTTGGAGAAAGCTCGCGATCAGATGGAGGATGGTAAAGTCGCGCATTACGCCGCCGAAGTCGCAGAGCACAAACGCGATCCGTATACTCTGGTGGAAGAGATTGTGGGAAAGTTAGGGAAAGTAGATTCCTAGTTTTCGCCGCTCTCAGTGGGTTGTCATTCCGAGCGGGCGTGAGCCCGCGAGGAATCTGCGGTTTCGCGGCGCGGAGGGAAATGCAGATCCCTCGCTTAGCCCTCGCGGCGCGAGCGCGGTTCGGGCGTTGCTCGGGATGACAAAAACGAAAAATCAGGATGAATGAAGCTTTGACGTTTACCATTGATCATCTTGGCATTGCGGTGAAATCGCTGGCGGCGGCGAAGGGTATCTATGAGAAGCTGGGGCTGACCGCGTCTGCCGAAGAGGTGGTCGAAGGCGAGCAGGTACGGGTGGCTATGCTGCCCGTCGGTGAGAGCCGCCTGGAGTTGATGGAGGCGACATCAGAAACGTCTACGGTTGCGAGATTTATCGCCAAACGCGGGGAAGGGCTGCATCACGTTTGCCTGCGCGTGCCTGACTTGACTGCGGTCGTCGAACGTTTGAAGACCGATGGGGTGAGGCTGGTCTCGAACGAGATCAAGACGGGCACGGGCGGACATCGCTATGTATTCGTGCATCCTTCGAGCGCCGGGGGCGTTCTGCTCGAACTGGTGGAAGCCGCGCACTGACACAAAGCAGCACGGGTCTGCGCCGCAATTTCTCATTTATGCTTCTTCTCGCAGTTGACACTTCCGGCAAGCAGGGCAGCATCGCGCTCGCGTCATGCGGGCCGGATGACGCTTGTGAAATCATCGAAGTCACGGCGCTCTCGGGAGGGACCTTCTCTGCCCAGTTGGTTCCGCAAATCACGGCGTCGCTGGCTAAACATGGATTTGGCAAAGCGGATATTGATGGCTTCGCGGTCGTTTCCGGGCCGGGATCGTTTACCGGGCTGCGCATCGGACTTGCGGTCGTCAAAGCGCTCGCAGAAGCGCTTGCAAAGCCAATTGCGGCGGTTTCTCTGTTGCAGGCTGTCGCAAGCGCCGTTCCGATGCAAGGAAAATTGGCAGCTGCGCTCGATGCCGGGAGAAATGAAGTTTTCCTGGGAGAGTACGAGGTTACCCGCGTTGTGACACACCTGATTCGTGAGCAGTTGCTCAATCGCGATGAGTGGTTGAAGTCAGCGAATGGCACGCCGATCGTCACATCGGACAAAACCATTGTGGAAGCCGTTCGAGCCACGAAGCTGAGCGTCGTCGAAGTGGAACGGCCGCGGAGCGATGTCATCGCGAAGCTAGGATGGAGGAAGATTGCATCGGGCGAAACCGTTTCCCCGGAAGCGCTGGAAGCGAACTACACCGGTCGCTCCGAAGCGGAACTTTTCGTCAAAGGCGGTTAGCCTGGCCATCCTCGCCGAGGCCGACGCGATCATGCAAATTCGTGCTGCCATCCCCGCAGATATTCCTACCCTCGTAGCACTCGAAGAGCATGCTGCTACGGCAGCGCACTGGAGCACCGAGCAGTACGAAGCGGTTTTCTCCAACCAAGCACCGAGTCGAGTGATGCTCGTGCTGGAGGAAGAAGCCGGCGTACGAGGATTTGTCGTCGGTCGGGCGGTGGGCGAACAGTGGGAAATTGAGAACATCGCGGTTGCGGCGTCTGTACGCCGTCATGGGCTTGGGACACGTCTGCTGGAAGAATTTCTTGACTTGGCTCGAGGCCACGGCGCACAGGCAGTCTTCCTGGAAGTTCGCGAATCTAACCTGGCGGCGCGTCGGCTCTACGAGAAGTGGGCTTTCGTCGAGGTTGGCTGGCGGAAGGGGTATTACCGCGAACCCGGAGAGGACGCAATCGTTTACCGCCTGGGGTTTACCTGATTTGCACCAGCTTTGGTGCAATGGCGGGAAGTCGCTGAGAACTCAGCAGATGCCCGACGAGATTTCGCGTTGAAGCACGCTAGATCCTGTGATAAGTTGGACTCTGAAAACCCGGTTAGGAGGTCTGCTGGATGCTAACTTCTAGGGACCAGCTCTACGCCAATCATGATGAATTCCGCAAATTGGCGATGGAGCATACCCTCTACGAAAAACGCCTTGATTCACTCACCGAAAAACGCTATCTCACCGACGACGAAAAATTGGAAGAAGTGCGCCTCAAAAAGCTAAAGCTCCGTCTTAAGGACCAGATGGAGAGTATTGAGCGGCGGTATCGGCAACAGCTTCAGAATCAGGTCGCCTAATCTAGCACCAATCTTGCGCGGCTCAGCCGCGGACGGGGCTATCCGTCTCTAGCCACGGCGCTCGTAAGCGCCTTTTTCATTTGCATTTAACATGAAAAGGTGAGCGGCGCTCTGCCCCTGAACTATAATCTTTTGTATTCTCCGAACATGGTTCGCGACGCTTACTATTACGCCTTTCCGCTTTTGGCTGCGGCTGCGCTCATCGCGTGGCTCGGCGGTCCGCTGTGGGCTTCGCCGGTTTTGTTGGTTGTCGTGTTCCTGCTCTGGTTTTTCCGTGATCCCGACCGCGTCATCCCTCGCGAGGCAGGTGCGCTGGTATCGCCGGCGGACGGGAAGATTACTGACGTCTCACCGTTGGTTTGGAATGGCACGACGCAACTTCGCATCAGCATATTCTTGAGTGTCTTTGACGTGCACGTAAACCGCTCTCCCATCAGCGGCGTTATTCGCGACGTCCAGTACCACAAGGGAAAATTCCTTAACGCCATGAATGCGGCTTCGGCCGAGCTAAACGAGCAGAACGTCGTAACGGTTGAAGGCGATGGTCAGATTGTGGTTTTCAAGCAGATCGCGGGTCTACTAGCACGAAGGATCGTCTTCAACAAAGAGATCGGCGACCGGGTGGAACGTGGCGAACGCGTGGGCTTGATCAAGTTTGGTTCGCGGGTGGATGTTTTGCTGGATGCCTCGGCCGCCCTCGAAGTGAAAGTCGGAGATCGTGTGAAGGGCGGATCGAGCGTGCTGGCCTACCTGAAGGCCGAACGGCCAGTCGCGGCTGGGATTGCCGCGCAAATGCGGCAAGGAGCAACCTAGTGGATCCAGACGTTCCAATGAATCCAAGACGGCGTAAGGAAGATCGTCCCTCGGGACGATTGCGCAAGGGCATGTATATTTTGCCCTCGCTTTTTACCGCCGCAAATATCGCGCTGGGCTACTACGCCATCCTTCAAGTGATCCACGGCACCGCTGCGGAACCCTGGCATTTTGACTATGCTGCCAAGGCCATCGGATTTGCCGTTTTATTTGATGGGTTGGACGGCCGCATCGCCCGCATGACCCGCACTAGCAGCGACTTTGGCCGGGAACTGGATTCCTTGGCCGACGTCATCACCTTCGGCGTTGCTCCTGCGCTCTTGGCATGGATGTGGGGATTCCGCCAGTTGCCCGTTTTTTTGGGGTCCGGCGAATTGACCGGCAAGATGATTCAGCTAGGCTCCATCTCCAGTTTCCTGTTCTTGATGGCCGGAGCTAGCCGCCTGGCGCGCTTCAACATAGCGTTGAATCCACAACCTTCAAACCCAGGGCGTCCAGGAAAGAAGTATTTTGTGGGAATGCCGATACCCGCGGGCGCAGGAGTCATCGCAGCGGTCGTGCACTTCTCCGGCGGAGACCCGATTTCTTCGCTGTGGAGTTGCATTACATGGATGCTCATCGTCGTGGCCGCGGGATATCTCATGGTGAGCACGTGGCGCTTTTACAGCTTTAAGGATATTGATTTCCGCGCCCGGCAGCCATTCCAGTTGGTGATTCTGCTGGGGTTATTATTCGCCGCAGTCTGGGTTTTCTCGCAGTGGGTACTGTTCATCATCGCGCTGAGCTACATGTTTTCGGGGGTCTTCTGGCGCCTGCAATGGATTTTCCGGCGCAAGCGGAACCCACCTCCTCCGCAATACAAAGAGGCTTCGCAGACTTCATGAGTGCGAATCTAAAGCCTGCTCCGGTGTCGCATCCCGAACCCGCGCGCGGAAACAATTTTTACCGCCTCGCCATCGTGGGCGCAGGCTCACTGAAGGGCAAAGAAGTGGCGGACGTGCTCAACGATCGCAATTTCCCTTCGCTTGATGTCAAGTTGCTGGATGACGATGAGTCGCTCGGGAAGCTGGAATCGGTGGGGGACGAAGTCACATTCATCCAGAATGTGCGCACTGAGCAGTTCCAGAATATCGACTTCACTTTCTTCGCTTCAGACCCGGAATCCACACGCAAGAATTGGAAGACGGCGCGGAATGCGGGAAGCGCAATCATCGACCTTTCTTTCGCCTTAGAAGATGAGCCGGACGCCGCAGTGCGCTCGCCCTGGATCGAACGGCAGTTGGGGCACCCTTTAATTCCTGAGTTGCAGCCGGGGCCGGCAGTGGTGGCGCATCCCGCTGCCGTTGTGCTTGCGCTGCTTCTGCTGCGTGTACAGAAAGCTGGATCCGTGAAACGGGCAGTGGCCACGGTGTTCGAGCCTGCATCCGAACATGGTCAGAAGGGCATGGACGAATTGCACGAGCAGACCGTAAACCTGCTCTCGTTTCAGCAATTGCCCAAGAACATTTTCGACACGCAGGTAGCCTTTAACATGGTGGCCCGCTACGGAGAACATTCGCTGCCGGCGCTCGCAACGGTCGAGAGCCGCGTGTTAAGCCATTATCAGCGAATTGCCGGCAAGGACTCTCCGCTGCCGTCGGTGCTATTGGTGCAGGCTCCCATCTTTCACGGGCACGCCTTCGCGATTCACGTGGAACTCGGAGAGACGTCGGATGTCGAAGGCATTTCGCGAGCGCTGGCTGGTGAGCATGTCAAACTCACGCATGGGGCCGACGACGCTCCCACCAACGTGAACGCCGCAGGGCAGGGCGATATCCAGGTTTCGATCGCGCCGGATGCGAATCAGCCGAACGGCTTTTGGCTGTGGGCAGCGTCAGATAATCTTCGCATCGCTGCGGCGACGGCGGTCGAGTGCGCGGAAACCATGGCTGCAACCCGGCCGCGGGGCAAAATCCAATGAGCCGTGGAGTCGTCTTGGCAATACTGCTCGGCCTTCTCGGCCCTGGCTGCGGCTATCACACTGCCGGTCATGCGGTCACCATTCCTGACAACGTCCGAACGGTTGCAATCCTGGCATTCGTGAACCAGACGCAGACCTTCAAGATTGAGCAGATGCTGACCGCTGCCGTGGTCAGAGAGTTCATCACCCGAACCCACTACCATGTTGTCAACCAGGTAAGCGACGACGCTGACGCGGTGCTGCACGGAACCGTTCTTGCAACCTATACCACGCCGCTAACCTACGATTCGCAGACTGGACGCGCCGCCAGCGTGATGGTGGTAGTCTCCATGAAAGTGGCATTCGTCGATAAGCAGGGCAAGGCGCTGTACCAGAATCCCTCATATCTTTTTCGCGAGCAGTACGAGGTTCCGCGCGACGTAAACAGTTTCTTCGAGGAAGATACGCCGGCATTTCAACGGCTGTCGCGCGACTTTGCGCAAAGCCTGGTCTCGAATATTCTGGAGGGATTCTGATGCGAGCCTTCGCCCAGGCCGATCGCTTTGTGTCTGAGGTTCAGGCTCGCAAGCTGCGTCCGGCCTACGTTTTCGTGGGCGCCGAGGTTTTCTTTCGCAAACGTTGCCGGGAAGCGATTCTCGAACACTTGGTCACACCCGATTTGCGGGACTTCAGTCTTTTTGAGTTTGATCTCGCAGAGACTGATCTGGTCGAGGTTCTTGACCGTGCGCGCACGCCTTCCCTGATGGCGCCCTTTCAAGTTTTCTTTGTTCGCGGGGTCAAGAATCTCTTCGGGCGAGGCTCTAACGAAGAGAAAATGGCAGCGATCGAGGCGTATTGCAAGAATCCGAATCCAGCCGCAGTGTTGATTTTTGTCGCAGATCACATCAGCATTCCTGCCGATCCCCGGCGCATGGAATTAACCGACAAAGAACGATATGAACGCATTCGCGAAACCATGGGCCAGTACTGCGCCATTGTCGAACTGGCGCGAGTGGAAGAAAGTGAAGCCGTGCGCTGGATTGGCGAATACGGCGCCACGCGAAACGTCAAAATCGATGCCGACGCATCCCGCGAACTGGTCGACGCTCTTGGCGGCGACATGATGATGGTTTCGAACGAACTAGAGAAGCTGATTCTGTACGTGGGCGAAAAGAAGCGCATCACTCTGGGCGATGTCGAGACCATGGTTCTAGCGGCAAAACAAAGATCGCTCTACGAACTGACCGATGCAATTTCCGCCAAAGACCGGGTGCGCGCTCTCGAAATGCTGGACGCAATTTTGACCACCGGCGAAGGCGACGAGGCCGCGATCGGGCATCTGTACATGCTGGCCAAGACTTTTCGCCAGATGCTGGTAATCCTGGAGCGAAACGTGCGCGACCAGCGCATGCTCTGGGCTGCTCTCTGGCAGGGCTTCCGCGTCCCTCCCTTTGCCGCCGATGACATTATCAAACAGGCGCGACGCTACAAGTCGAAACGAGAGCTGACGCGCGCCATCCGTCTGGTGGCGAAAACAGATCTGGCCTTGCGTTCAAACCCGCCGAGTAAACGAATGGTGTTGGAGAAGTTGGTGCTAGACCTGACCTCGGAGCCGAAGCCCGAAGCCGGCTGGATGCAGGAAGAGTTGCCGGTTTAGGTCACGTGGAGACAGCCGCCCTCGGCTGTCCAGCCGAGCGAAGCTCGGCAACTCGCACGGTCAAAACTCCAGCTAATTGTTTTAGGCTGAGTTTCGAGATGTCCGCAAGAATCTTAAATCGCAGAGATTTGCGCAGAGAACGCTGAGGGATTCGCCGGCCCCAGACTTGTCGCCGACTCCTTAGCTACTTCTTCGTGATCGCGTTCAATCGCGCATTCAATCGCGACTTATACCGCGACGCGGTGTTTTCGTGCAGCACGCCTTTTTGTACGGCTTTGTCGAGCGCGGAGACGGTCTGCCGGAAAACCTGATCGGCGTTTTGCTGGTCGCCTTTGGCGAGTGATTCACGCAGGTCGCGCAATGTGCTGCGCAGGCGGGAAGTGTTGGCGCGATTGCGCGCGGTGCGTTTCTCTGTCTGACGGGCGCGCTTCAGCGCCGAAAAATGATTAGCCATGTAATTCGTTTACCTTCGTCTCTGGTTTTCCCTCGCTCGGATTCCAGCGAGAGATTTCGAGTGGGTACGACTGAGTTATTCTACGGGAGCAAGTCGCTGCGGGTCAAACGGATGTCAGCTAGACGACGTTGTTTAGGCCTGCCATTGACTCCTATCCGACCCTCGGCGTACCCTTAACTCAATGGTAGTCGCTTGCACCTCGGGAGCGAGCATTCCGGTTGGTTCCACTTGCAGAGAGAAGAATTTTGTCGTCGCTGAGACCGGCACGGGTGTGCCTGGGTCGCAGCCATACCATCTAAGCGCCTGCGTGGCAAACAAAAAGACAGCCGTCGCCGGAGGGATACGCCAAAGCTGAATGAAGAAGAGCATCGAGATTACTCCTCACATCGAAACCCTGTTCGGTACCAGGGATGAAAATCTGCATGTGTTGGAAGACGGTCTGAACATCAATATCGACCTGCGATCCAACTCGATTGAACTGGAAGGGGCAGCCCGCGATGTTGCCCGAGCCGAGCAAGTCCTTTCCGACTACAACCACCTGCAGCGCTCGGGACACGCTTTTAATAACGGCGATTTGAACAGTATGTTGCGCGTCCTGATGGCAGATCCTAAAGCTACCCTGCGCGGCTTGGCGGAAGCCGGACGCCAGCGCTCCTTCGGTCGCCGTACCGTGCAGCCCAAGAGCTTGAACCAGAAACGATACGTCGAAGCCATCGAGAATCATGACATGGTTTTCGGCATCGGCCCCGCAGGTACGGGAAAGACCTACCTTGCGGTAGCGATGGCGATCTCGGCTCTGCTGGCGAAGCGAGTGAACCGGATTATTCTGGCGCGTCCGGCGGTCGAAGCTGGCGAGCGCCTGGGATTCCTTCCAGGAACTTTGCAGGACAAGATCGATCCCTACCTGCGTCCGCTTTACGACGCGCTTTACGACATGCTTGACCCGGAGAAGGTCGATCGCTACCTGGAAAAGAATGTCATTGAGATCGCACCGATCGCATTCATGCGCGGACGCACGTTGAACGATTCATTCGTGATTCTGGATGAGGCCCAGAACACCACCTCGGAGCAGATGAAAATGTTCGTGACACGCCTCGGTTTCAATTCCAAGGCAGTGATCACCGGCGACGTAACCCAAATCGACCTGCCCAACGCCCGCCGCAGCGGTTTGCTCGAAGCGGTCGATATCCTGAAGCGCGTCGAAGGGTTGACCTTCGTCTACTTCGACGAAGGCGACGTGGTCCGGCATCATTTGGTGCAGCGCATCATCCGGGCATACGATGAGCACAAGAACAGACTGGCGGAACAACAACTGTCTCTGCTGGAACCGAAAAGCAATGTGAACGGCAAGACCAACGGGGCGGACAATGGGCCTCTGAAAAAAAGTAATACGATACCGGCGGAAGCCGACGCCAAGGAATAAAACGGTCGTGATGGGCTGGGAGGGCTGCGGTTCACGGCCCTCCTGTTTATTTGGGCGAGTTCCCATGGAGAGAGTTTGGTCATCATTCAAGAAAGAGTGGCCGGTTTGAGCGAGGCGGCGCTGACAAAGTTTGTGAACTGCGCGCGGCGCGCAGCCGGGCTTCGAGGCTCCGTCAGCGTGCTGGTGACCAGCAGCCGGGAATTGCAAGGATTGAATCATCGTTTCCGAGGGAAGAATAAGCCGACGGATGTGCTATCGTTCCCCGCGATGCCGGGGCTGATGCGAGGATTCGCTGGAGATGTGGCTATCTCGGCGGAGATTGCGGCCCGTAACGCCCGTCGGCTTGGGCACACAACTGCGAATGAGATCCGGATTCTCATTTTGCACGCGGTGCTGCACCTCGCCGGATACGATCACGAGCAAGATAATGGGCAGATGGAACGCAAGGAGCGTCGCTTGCGGAAGGCGCTTGGATTGCCGGTGGGGTTGATCGAAAGGGGACGGCCAGGCCACAAAAAAAGCTTAAGCGCCACACGGGCACGGACATCGAGATGAACTTCGTCATCGCCATTGTGTTGCTGGTGTTGCTTGCTCTGCTGGCCTTGGTCTCGTACGTCGACCGCCTCTACACCGAGATTGGCAAATTCCTTTCCCGTGAGTTTCAGGACAACATCGACGCATTCGAGCACGACATTGAGCCCAGGCTGCATGTAAGTCGCGCCCGCGCCGCGCTGTCCATGGCGGTGCTGGCGCAATTAACTACAGCAGCGATTGCCATGTTCGTGGGCTTTACTGTATTCCGAGACCGGGCCTGGAGTATTTACGAAATTCTGCAGGCTACGCTGACTTTGATTCTTACCGTCATCGTTTGTAACCGGTTCTTACCTTTCGTTTTGTTCTCGCGCACAAAAGGGCAATGGCTCATCCCATGGACGCCGTTATTGCGCATCTTGATTTATCTGGTTTTGCCCGTGACCCTGGTACTGGGCTTCTTACAATCGGTGGCGGCTCTGACCAAAGGGCATTCGGATGAACAGCCTGAGACTCAGGCCGAAGCCGTGGATGCACTGATCGAAGCCGGTCAAGAAGAAGGAATCCTGGACGAAAGTAACCGCGACATGATTCAGTCAGTCGTGGAATTCGGCGAGAAGACCGTGCGGGAGGCGATGAAGCCGCGCCCTGAAATTGTTGCTGTCCCAACAAATACCACCGTCGAACAGTTCATTGAGTTGCTACGCACGAAGCCGTTCTCGCGGGTACCGGTTTTCGAAGGCACGATTCACAACATCAAAGGAATCGTCTACGCCCAAGACGTTTTGCAGGTCCCGGACACCGAGGCGCACACGCGCACCGTGGACACCCTCATGCGCAAAGACGTGTATTTCGTCCCCGAGAGTAAGCTGGGAAGCGAGCTTCTGCGCGAGATGCAGAAGAACAATATTCGCATGGCCATTGTAGTTGACGAGTACGGTGGAGTCGCGGGTCTGGTCACGATCGAGGATCTGGTCGAAGAAATCGTCGGCGAGATCGCTGATGAACATGAGAAAGCCGAGGTCGTGCGCGAAAGCGATCACTCCTACATAGTTCCTGGGAACATGGATGTCGACCGCTTGGATCAGTTGCTGGGAACGCGGCCCGAGGGCAAAGAGTCGGCCACAGTGGCGGGATTGGTAAGTGAGTTAGCCGGCCGCATTCCACAAAAGGGTGAGGTAATCGAAGAAGACGGCCTGCGCTTCGAAGTGTTGGAGTCCACCGAGCGGCGAGTGCAGCGAGTTCGAATTTCGGCTGTCGAGCCGAAACAGATGCGGCTGATTTAAGAATTGAGTAATTGAGTGATTGGGTAATTTTGAAATTTGGTAATTTGAAGACTTTCCCAATTGCGAATTGCCAAATTACTCAATTACCAAATTTCTCAATCCCTATGTCTTTTCATTCCGGATTCGTTTGTATTCTCGGGCGCCCCAACGCCGGCAAGTCCACATTGCTGAACGCCCTCGTGGGCGAGCGACTGGCCATCGTCAGTCCCAAGCCCCAGACCACGCGCAACCGCATTTTGGGGATTGTTCAAATTCCGAAGAAGAAGAAAACGGCGGCCGGGCAGATCGTCCTCATCGACACGCCCGGTGTGCACAAGCCGGACACTTCGCTCGGTCGCAAGATGATGTCCGAAGTGCGCGAGGCGTTGGAAGGCTGCGACCTGCTTTTGCTGATTGTCGACGTGACGCGGAAATTTGATAAGACTGACCAGTCCGTGCTCGAGATGGGCAAGAAATCGGGCACTCCGGTTTTTCTGCTGCTCAACAAAATCGATTTGTTGCGGAACCAAAAAGAAAAACTGCTGCCCATCATCGAGGGATACAGCAAGCTGCATGCGTTCAAGGAAATCATTCCGATTTCGGCGCGCAAACCCGAAGGGTTGGACCTCTTAATAGAAAAGATAATTGGCGCCTTGCCCGAGGGGCCGCGCTATTTTTCGGAGGATCAGGTCACCGATCAACCGATGCGCTTCATGGTAGCCGAGATTATCCGGGAACAGGTCCTGCTCGAGACCAGTGAAGAGATTCCATATGCGACGACGGTGTTGGTCGAACAGTTCGAAGAAGGTGCAAAACTCACGCGAATTGCGGCGGCGATTTATTGCGAGCGCGAAGGCCAGAAGAGAATCCTGATAGGCAAGCAGGCGCAGATGCTGAAGAAGATCGGCACCGCCGCACGCCTGCAGATCGAAAAGATGGTCGGCACTCGCGTGTTTCTCGAGCTGTTTGTCAAAGTAAGCCCGGAGTGGCGTGAGTCGCGCACGTTTATCGAAGAACTCGACTGGCGCCGGCAACTTGAGTTATTAACTCACATCGAGAAAACTTGACAGTGCGAGTGTTATCCCGGATTCGCGCGGCCGCGTTTGACGTTGTCGGACCGGCAGTTCTGCTTGTAGAATCACGGAGCAGTCAACTGCTATTCACCATGGGGAACGATCCTCATTGATGTCCACCAATTCCGAACCGACTTTCGATTTCCTGGCCGACAAGTTGCTTTTCAAGCTCCAGGTAACGTTGACGGCCGATAAAGCGGCCGTAGATTCCGTGGTGCAGCGAATCATGGAGTGCGTCAGAGCAAAAGACTGTGCCGCCGGGAAGGAAGCGGAGATCGAACTGGCACTTTCAGAGGCGCTGGCCAATGCGGTGGTGCACGGAGCCAAGTCTGACGCTTCGAAAATCGTCGAATGCGATATCGCCTGCGACCAAAACCGCAGCCTGCTAATTGTAGTGCGCGATCCGGGAGACGGTTTCGATCCCACGGCCATCCCCGGCCCGGTGGTCGGCGAAAACCTCCTGTCAGGACACGGTCGCGGGGTTTATCTAATGACCCAGCTTATGGACGAGGTGAAGTTCCTGAAGAACGGCACCGAGATCCACATGATCAAGCGGTAGAGCCTTTCAAAAAGAGGGTGAAGAATGCGCGCTAATGTTTGGTTTGTCTCTGCCATGCTTCTGCCGCAGAGTACGTGGAGGTTCGTTTCGAGGAGTTTCCGATTCTCAGAAATTCGGCACGGCCTACTCTTTGGCGGCAATGCCCAGCGTCTTCATTTTGCGATATAGGTGGCTGCGTTCCAGGCCCAGCACTTCCGCTGTGCGCGTAACGTTGCCGTGATTCTCGTCCAGTTTTTTTAGGATATAGTCGCGTTCGTAAGCGGCTCGCGCCTGATGGAGGGTAGAGAAGTCGCTGCCGGCGGCGCGGCGTGTGCCATCGCGATGAACCAGCGGCGGGAGGTGCTTGCGTTCGAATCGAATGGTCGTGGGATTCATGATGACGATGCGTTCCATCACGTTGCGAAGTTCCCGTACATTGCCGGGCCAGGAATAGCGCATCAACGTATCGATGGCATCGTCGGTGATCTCGCGAGGCCGACGGCCGTAGGTGGCAGAAAACTCTTTTAGAAAGTGGCGCGCCAGCAAGGGGACGTCCTCTTTGCGCTCGCGCAGCGGCGGCACCGAAAAGGGGATGACGTTCAGACGATAAAACAAATCTTCGCGGAAGTTTCCTCGAGAGATTTCTTCTTCCAGATCCTTGTTGGTTGAAGCAATCACACGAGCATCCACGGTGATCGGCTCGTCGCTGCCGACTGGGACAAACCGTTGCTCGTCGAGCGTGCGCAAGACCTTGGATTGTGTTTTCAGGCTCATGTCGCCGATTTCATCCAGAAAAAGCGTGCCGCCATGAGCCTTTTGGAATGTTCCTTCCTTGTCTCCCGTTGCTCCAGGGAAAGATCCCTTTCGATGGCCAAAGAGTTCGCTCTCGATCAGATCCTCGGGAATCGCGGCGCAATTCACCTCAACAAACATCTCGTCCTTGCGCAGACCTTGCGCGTGAATAGCATGGGCCACCAATTCTTTTCCCGTTCCCGACTCTCCATAGATGAGAACGCGGCCGTTGGTCGGGGCCATAATCTGAATTTGTTGGCGTAGCGCCTTCATGGGAATGCTGTCCCCCACGATCACACTTTTCGGCACGAGTTGTTTCTTGAGGTCCCGGTTCTCCGCCCGCAATCGCTTGGCATCAATCGCGTTCTTAATGAGGATAAGGGTTTTATCAATAGACAGCGGCTTTTCCAGAAAGTCGTAAGCGCCGAGTTTGGTGGCGCGAACGGCTGTTTCAATGGTGCCATGCCCCGAAATCATGATGACCTCGGGAGCGTTCTCCTTCTCGCGGATTCGCTCCAGAGTTTCCAGACCGTCGATGCCGGGCAGCCATACGTCGAGCAATACCACGTCGAATGCGTGTTTGCTAATGATGTCCAGGCCGGCTTCGCCGCTCTCGGCCATCGAGGTTTTGAACCCTTCATCCTCCAGCACGCCTTTGAGCGACTGGCGAATCGTGGGTTCATCGTCAACGATGAGAATGTTATGCATGCTGGTTGACGGCGGGCGCGGCGACCGTTTCCGAGACCATCGGCAGTTCAACCACAAACCGCGCACCGACCGGCTTATTCTCTTCCACGCGAATGGAGCCGTGGTGATCTTCGACGATGCGATTTACGATGGCAAGCCCAAGGCCCGTGCCGCGCTTCTTAGTGGAGAAGTAAGGCAGGAACAGGCGTTCCTTCAATTCTCGCGTAACCCCGTGGCCGGTATCGGCGACGATGATTTCCACTACCTCGCGGCTCGCAACCGTTGCGGTGGAAATCTGAATCTCACGAAAGAGAGCATCTTGCATGGCTTCGGCGGCGTTGTCCACCAGATTGGCTAACGCACGCTTCATAGCTTCGGGATCCGCCATCACGTTGGGTAAATCGGGGGCCAGCAACGTGCGCACCCGGATGTTGTCCAGGCGCCCGTTGAACATGGCTAGCGTGCTCTCCACAATCGAGTTGATGTTGGCCAATTGCGGCCTCGCCGTGGGGAAACGGGCCAACGTAGAAAATTCATCCACCAGCGTGCGGACGGTCTCGACGGCGCCGGCGATGGTCTCAGCGCAGCTATGGAGCACTTGCGTAGAAGCCGTGTCGAGACGCGTGCCTCGTTGCAGGTGCCGGCGGATACGCTCTGCCGACAATGCAATTGGGGTCAACGGGTTCTTGATTTCATGCGCGACGCGTCGTGCCACTTCACGCCATGCCGCCTGCTTCTGCGCCTTGAGCAACTCGGAGAGGTCCTCGAAGACCAGGACATACCCAAGCCCCTGTCCATCGTGTTTGAGAGTGGCCACAGTCACCGCGACATTGAGGGTGACCCGCTGGACCACCATCTCCATCTGCGTCGTCGTGGTTCCCATGCGATCGGCCCGGCGTAGCAGCGGCTCAAGATCTTCGAGGACTTCGGGAGCAAAGACATCTGTCAACGGCGCGCCAATCAATACGCCGGGCGTGCCAGATTCCGCAGCCATGGGATGGAACAATCGAAGCAGAGCGTGGTTCGCATGGGTTATGCGTCGTTCCGCATTCAACGAAAGCACGCCATTAGGGATGCTTTCGAGAATCGTTTCGATATGGCGGCGGCGCTGCTCTAAGGCGATATTGGCGGCGCCGAGGTCACGGCTGGAGGCTTCGATCTGGCGCCGGCTGGATTCCAATTCCTCCGCCATCCGGTTGAAAGAAATCACCAGATCGCCAATTTCATCGGCGGCACGGACTTCCACGCGATAGTCAAGCCGCCCGCGAGAAATTTCCTGCGTCGCTTCGGCAAGTGCGACCACCGGACGCGTCACCAGCTTGGAGAGAAATAGAGCAAACCAAGTAGTCGCGAAAAGTACCATCACGGTGAGTAGAAGCAGCACTTCCATGTAGGTACGGCGAACCAATCTTCGTTCGCGGGCCAGGTCGAGATAACGCTGCTGGCTGGCCTCAACCTGCTTGACTGTCGCAGAGAATTGCTTCGGCAAGGGTATGCCCACCAGGATTAACCCGTGATCTCCCACCGGCGCACTGCCCAAAATGTATTCGATTTGGCCCCAACTAAAAGGGGTTGGCATGGCTGAACCTGATCGCACCAACGGAAGCTTGGCTTTCAATTGCGGCCATGCGGCGGGTGTGCCAAGACTGGCTTTTGCCTCACCGTCCACCATCGCTAGCGCAAACCCACCTTGCAGAGTTGATGCGTGACGCTGGAATTCATCCGTCATTGCAGAGAAATTGTGGCTTGCAAAAGCAGATTGCGTTTCCGACGAAGTCGCGATCGCTTCGGCCTCGGCTCGCGTGTTTTGCGCCGCATAATTCGAAAGCAGAGATGCCATGGTCGCCGTGTCCCGCCGCACTTCCTCGACCGGCGTGGAGAACCACTTGTCAATCGATCGGTTCATCAGCACATAGGCGAAGAAGAACATGCCAATGACGGGAAGAAACGAAAGCAAAAGACTGCCCACGACCAGGCGTGTGCGGAACTTCGATCCCAGAACGCCCAGCCTTCTTTCCGCAAAAAGCTTGAGCAGGTTCCTGGCGAGGACGAAGGTCAGCGCTACGAACAGAAGGAAAATCAGCGCGGAAAGCGAAGCAAAAAACAAAAGTTGCTGATTGGTACCCGGATTGAGTGGCAGGTCGAAAGAGGTCAGAGACAACAGTACCCAAAAAAGCAGAGCCAGCCCCACCGCCAAAGGGATAATGACCTTCTTCCGGCTGGAAGGTTTCTGATCTGGTCGATTTGGATCGGGAGCAGACACGTCAGCGAGTAATACCCTGAGCTACGAAGCTTGCAGGCCTCTGCGGCTCATTATAAGCAAACATGTCCCCAAGTGGACGGATAACCTTCCATTTGTATTCGCCAGTGTTAGTGAACCAGCAGTCGAACAGCGCGCGAAGCTACGGCAGAAACTTCCGCAGGGGGCATTGTTCGCAGCGAGGTTCTGACTTTAGACAATAGTGTTTTCCCACCGCAACGATCAGTCCATGCATGTCGTTGTATATCTGAGCCAGTGACGAACGTTGCGCGCGGCTCATCGTAGAGGGGGAATGCGGAGTCGGACGAAACCCAGTTCCTGACTGCTGGTTCTCGGATCTCAGTTTGTCCGGTGCCGTTTTGCCCAAAGCCTCCTCAAACAGCGCGCGCAGATCCTCGTACTTTGTGTTGGCTGAGGCGATCCGGTGGCGCTCAACGATCCGACGGGTATAGGCATCCACAACAAAGACCGCGTGCTGCCCAGCGTACAGCAAGATGGAGTCTGCGGTTTCAGGGCCAATTCCGTCCAGGGAAAGCAATTCCATTCGCAGTTGCTGCGTTGGTTGAGCGAACAAGCGATGGAGTGATCCGGAATAACGTTGGTC
This sequence comes from Terriglobales bacterium, assembly GCA_049585795.1. Lineage (GTDB taxonomy): Bacteria > Acidobacteriota > Terriglobia > Terriglobales > Acidobacteriaceae > JABDBE01. The sequence goes on from JBAVAQ010000007.1 coordinate 133,354, forward strand.
GAGAAATGCTGCGAAAGTCTTCAGCCGGTCGGCTTTCTGTCGATAATATCCAGCCGGCCGAATCGCTAGCTCGAGTTTCTTCCGGGGTATGGCTCGGATTGCGGTAAGATTCAACATCCGCGCCGCCCGCATACGGCGCAGAGCAATCTCAACATTCTTCCACGACGTATTCTGCGTGAGATAAGCGCCAACAATGACTTCGAAGCGGGAGCGCGCTGGCCACCAGTGCTGAGGGCCCCAGGCATCGTACAGCGTCTCATAATAAGCGCGGATCGATCCCTGCTTCTTTGCCGAAGCTACCGTCATGGGTTCAACTGTAGAGGACTGTTTCCAAATTAGACAACTTTAATACCCAGAAGCAGGTCGGTAGGATTCAGCTTCGGCCTTACCGAAGTTCATGCCCGTCGGAACTCCCGGGCAGCGCAAACGGGCATCTGACGGCCATTTCGCGGGCTGCAAAGGCGTTAGGGCTTTCCCGTCGCGCGGTACACGCACAAAAGTAACTGGTGAAGTAACGCATCTGCTGTGACAATTTGTGTCAACGCGATAGGCTGCAATTTATCCCCTAATAAAGCAGCCATCACGCGAGCAAAGCGAAGTCGACGTCATCCCTCTGCCGCTCAGATAGGAGATCGAGGTATGTCTCAACGGCTGGGTGACCTTCTTGTCAAAGAGAAGGTCATAACCCCAGAGCAGTTGGAACAGGCAACAAAGGCTCAGAAAGAAACCAACGTTCGCCTGGGCGCGGCCCTGGTGAAGTTGGGTTTTCTGACTGATGAAGACGTCACAAACTTTCTCTCCCGGCAGTACGGCGTTCCAGCCATCAACCTTTCTTATTTCGAAATTGACCCTGCGGTGGTCAAACTGATTCCGTTTGAAACCGCAAAACGCTATCAAATCCTGCCCTTAAGCCGGGTGGGCGCTTCCTTGACGATCGCCATGGTGGACCCTACGAACGTGTTCGCCATGGACGATATCAAGTTCATGACTGGCTTCAATATCGAGCCGGTGGTTGCCTCGGAGAGCTCGATTCTCGAAGGCATCGACAAGGCCTACGGTGCCACCAAGGAAGAGGACCTTGAGCAAGTGATGCTGTCGATGTCGGAGATGGATGAATCCGACGTCGAGCTGCAAGCGGACCAGGCGGAGCTCGGACTGGCAGACCTCGAGAAGGCAGCCGATGAAGCTCCTATCGTAAAGCTCGTCAACTTAGTGTTGACCGACGCCGTGAAACGGGGAGCGAGCGACATCCACATGGAGCCGTACGAAAAAGAATTTCGCGTGCGCTTCCGTATTGATGGCGTGCTGCAAAGCATCATGACGCCGCCGCTGAAGTTGAAGGACGCCATTATTTCGCGCGTGAAGATTATGTCGAAGCTGGATATCAGCGAGAAACGGCTACCGCAAGATGGCCGCATCATGCTGAAGATGAATATCGGCGGGCGCAAAAAACAACTCGATTTCCGCGTCAGCACTCTACCCACACTGTGGGGAGAGAAAATCGTGCTCCGCTTGCTCGACAAAGAAAATCTCCGCCTGGATATGACCAAGCTGGGTTTCGAGCCCGAGTCGCTGGTCAAGTTTGAAAAAGCCATTCTGAAGCCATACGGCATGGTTCTGGTCACCGGACCAACCGGGTCGGGCAAAACCAACACGCTCTACTCTTCGATTTCTCAATTGAACAAACCGGATACCAACATCATGACCGCCGAAGATCCGGTCGAATTCCAATTGGCGGGCGTGAATCAGGTTCAGATGAAAGAGCAGATCGGTCTGAACTTCGCCACCGCCCTGCGTGCTTTCTTGCGGCAAGACCCGAACATTATTCTGGTCGGCGAAATTCGAGACTTTGAAACGGCCGAAATCGCCATCAAAGCTGCTCTCACCGGACACTTGGTTCTTTCTACGCTGCACACCAACGGCGCACCGGAAACCATTACCCGGCTCATGAATATGGGCATTGAACCTTTTCTGGTGGCGACCTCAGTCCATTTGATTTGTGCTCAACGTCTGGTACGCCGCATTTGCAAGGAATGCACAGAGGTCGTCGATGTTCCTCATCAAACCCTGATCGAAGAAGGGTACAGTCCGGAAGAATCCAAGACGGTAAAGATCCAAAAGGGCAAAGGTTGCGGTGTCTGCAACAACACCGGCTACAAAGGCCGCTGCGGTTTGTATGAAGTCATGGAAGTGGATGACGAAATCAAGGAACTGGTTCTGGTGGGTGCTTCGGCTGTTGAACTGAAAAAGAAAGCAATCGAGCGCGGAATGATTACCCTGCGCCGCAGCGGGCTGATCAAGGTTGCGGCAGGTATGACCACGCTCGAGGAAGTGGCTCGCGAGACTATTCACTAAAGTTTGCAACGAGGAAGAAAGGGACTAAAAAGATGTCGCTTGCATTAAGTGATCTGCTGAAAAGAATGTTGGAGATGTCGGGAAGCGATCTTCACCTTACGACGAACTCGCCACCGCAGATCCGCGTACACGGGCACCTGGTGCCGCTGGACCTGCCACAGATGACGCCAGCTGAGACGAAGCAGCTCGCCTACAGTGTCATGACCGATTCGCAGAAGCATCGCTTCGAAGAGAATCTGGAACTGGACTTCTCTTTTGGATTGAAAGGTCTGGCACGCTTCCGGGCCAACGTATTCAACCAGCGGGGCGCAACGTCGGCCGTCTTCCGTCTGATTCCCTTTGAGATTAAGTCCTTCAACCAACTGGGACTTCCTGCCGTGGTGAGCAAAATGTGCGACAAGCCTCGCGGTTTGGTTCTGGTCACGGGACCGACGGGATCGGGCAAATCGACTACGCTCGCCGCCATGATCGACAAGATCAACACCGAACGGCACGACCACATCCTCACCATCGAGGATCCGATCGAATTTGTGCACATGAATAAGAATTGCGTGGTCAATCAGCGCGAATTGCACGCCGATACGAAGAGCTTTACCGACGCGCTTCGAGCTGCACTCCGTGAAGATCCCGATGTGGTGCTGATCGGCGAAATGCGCGACTTGGAAACCATCGAGTCGGCGCTGCGTATCGCGGAAACCGGCCACCTCACGTTTGGCACGTTGCACACCAACTCGGCATCCTCCACCATCAACCGAATTATCGATGTCTTCCCGGCACACCAGCAGCCCCAGATTCGGGCGCAGTTGTCGCTGGTGCTCGAAGGCATCATGTGCCAAAGCTTGCTACCCAGCGCCGACGGCAAGGGCCGGGCCATGGGCATGGAGATCCTGGTGCCGAACGCCGCGGTTCGCAACCTGATTCGCGAAGACAAGATCCATCAGATTTATTCGTCCATGCAGTCGGGCCAGGACAAGTTTGGTATGCAGACGTTCAATCAGGCAATGGCCACGCTTTACTTCCAGAAGCAGATCACTCTGGAAGTCGCCATGGCTCGATCCAGCAACGTGGACGAGCTGCAGGAAATGATCAACCGGGGCGCGGGGCTTTTGAACCGCAACCAGTCCGCGACGGCGGTCAAGGGCGCAGCTATTGGAAAACGCTAAGCGATTGCGGAACGAGGAAGGTTAGTGCCAGTTCGAGTGGGCAGTTTTTGCCAGTAACCAATCCGGAGCGCAAACGAACCAGCGCTACGGAGGGAACAAAGGAAGCAAGGAGAAGTCCACCATGCCAGTTTTCACATTTTCTGGGAAGAGCGAAAACGGAGAGAAAGTCAGCGGCGAGAGGGTTGCGCCGAATAAACAGGCGTTGGCTGCTCAGTTGCGCAAAGAGCGTATTAACGCCGGCGCAATCCGCGAAAAAGGCAAAGAGTTTGCCATGCCTACGTTCGGCTCGGGCAAGGTCAAGACCAAGGAGATCGCGATTTTCTTCCGTCAGTTCTCGGTCATGATCGATGCTGGCTTGCCCTTGGTGCAGTGCCTGGAGATTTTGGCCGCGAACCAGGAGAACCAGGCATTCCAAAAGACTCTCACGGGCGTGCGAACCACGGTGGAAGGTGGCTCGACCCTGGCGAACGCCATGCGGCAATACCCCAAGATCTTCGATGATCTGTCCACCAACATGATCGAAGCCGGAGAGACTGGCGGTATTCTCGACATCATTCTGCAACGCCTGGCGCAGTACGTCGAAAAAGCCGTCAAATTGAAGGGAGCGGTGAAATCGGCTCTGATTTATCCCGTCTCCGTCATTGGGATGGCAGTCCTGATCGTGGCCGCGCTGCTTAAGTGGGTGGTTCCCATCTTTGCCAACCTGTTCGCAGGATTGGGCGTGGCTCTGCCGTTGCCGACCCGCATAGTGGTGGGTCTGAGCGCATTCGTAGGTCAGTTCTGGTGGTTCTTCATCGTCGGTGTTGCGGCCATGGTTTTTGGCGTCAAGCAGATTCGTAAGAATCCCAAAGGCCGCTACTACATGGACTTCGCAATGCTAAAGATGCCGATCATGGGCATGCTGCTGCGCAAGATCGCGGTGGCTCGCTTCACTCGAACTCTGGGTACGCTGATCACCTCTGGCGTGCCTATTCTTGAGGGCCTGAGCATCACGGCCAGAACCTCGGGAAACGCGGTGTTGGAAGAGGCCTTGATGAAGGTGCGGAAGGCGATCGAAGAAGGCCGTACGATCGTCGATCCACTGCGCGAATCCGGAGTCTTTCCCAACATGGTGACGCAGATGATCGGCGTCGGCGAAGCTACCGGCGCTATGGATGCCATGCTGCAAAAGGTCGCCGATTTCTACGAAGATGAAGTCGATTCCGCGACTAAGGACATGCTGGCTCTGTTGGAACCAGTCCTGATCGCGTTCCTGGGTGTTGCAGTCGGCGGCATCGTTATTTCGCTGTATATGCCGCTGTTCTCGCTGATCGCCAAGATGGCGGGCTGAGTACGAAAAGTGCTGGCGAAGTACCAGGATGGAGAACGACAGCCAGTGGGCTTCGTTTAGCGCAAGCTCTTCTCCAAGGGGTTCGAATGCGAGTGTACCCGCAACCATCCCCCGAGAGAGGGCACGGAAGTTGGGATCAGGCATGCAATCCATGTTCGATGAGCGGCTGTGGCTGGCCTGGCTGGTCAAGGTTCGCATCCTTATCCTCACCCTTCTGTTGGGAATCGAGCTGGCCATTTCACGGCTCACTCCCACTGCCTTGCCGCTACGGCTATTTGTCGATGTCATCCTGCTCTGGTATGCGATCTCGATCTTCTACGTTTTGCTGCTGTCGTTTTGGCAGGACTACCGCATCCAGTCGGTGCTGCAGGTGCTTACCGATCTGGCTCTGGTCAGCCTGGTTGTCTACGCCACCGGGGGCGTAGACAGTTCACTGAATTTTCTTTATCCCCTGGTCATCATTGTGGCCTGCATTCTCCTGCCCCGGGTGTGGGCATATCTTACGGCTGCGCTGGCGTTCATTCTGTATGGAACGGTTCTGGAGCTGACCTACTTCGCAATTATTCCCTCGTACTCGACCACCCACCCGGAAATGAAGGCCTTGCAAGCCATTATTTTCGTCAACCTGTTTGGCTACCTGGCTGTTTCTTATCTCGCTGGGCTGCTGGCCAACAAGTTGCGGCAGGTGGACGTAAAACTGAAGCACACCAGCGGAGCGCTGGAAAACCTGCAGGCGCTGCACGAAAACATCATTCAGTCGATTACCGGAGGGCTGATCACCACTGGGCTCGACGGGCATATCAGGTTGGTCAACAGAGCGGCGCAGAAACTACTGGATCGTTCCGAGACAGACCTGTTGGGTCAGCCGGTCAATCAACTTTTTCTGGACCCGCTGCCGCACGTTGATTCGGAACCGGCTCACGGCGAAGTCCGATGGCTTGCGCCCAATGGCTACCGCAAAACCTTCCGCGTGCTGGTTTCCGTGCTGGCCGTGCCGGAAGCGGGCACGCTGGGTTTCGTCTATACCTTCGACGATCTCACCCAAATCCGGCGTCTCGAGCGGGAGGTCCGGATGCAGGACCGTCTGGCTGCGGTAGGGCGGCTGGCCGCGGCCATCGCACATGAGATCCGCAACCCTCTGACCTCGATCGCCGGGTCGGTCAGCATGCTCTCGGAAATCCCGGCTTTGAGCGATGAGCATCGACAACTGCTGCAAATCGTGACCCGGGAGTCGGAACGGCTCAATACCATTATCACCGATTTTCTCGCCTACTCGCGCGGCCGCCAGTACCGATTCGCGAAAGTGAACTTGCTGCCGCTTGTGGAAGACACGCTTACTCTGCTGGAACATCGTCTGACGGCGCAAAACGCCAACATTTGCGTGCAGCGGAAATACGCCGTGAAAGAAGCATGGACTTCGGCGGATGGCGACAAGCTCAAGCAGGTGTTCTGGAATTTCTGCGAGAACGCCGTGCGCGCCATGAAAACTGGCGGCACGCTTACAGTCTCGCTGGAATGCAGCGGCGATGACTGGCAAATCAACTTCGCCGACACCGGTCCGGGAATGAGCCAGCAGGTCATTGAGAAAATATTCGAGCCCTTCCAGTCGCAATTCGAAGGCGGCACTGGTCTCGGTCTGGCGATTGTCTACCAGATCGTGCAAGCGCATGAAGGCAAGGTTTGGGCGCGCTCCAAGCTGGGGCAAGGCAGCGTGTTTGTGCTGCGCCTCCATCGTTACGCGGCGGGAGAAATTCTGATTGCCCCGCAAACGGTAGTGGTGCAGGAATCGCACTCGGCATTGCGGGACGACACCAGCACCGTCGCGGCCGCGGTGGCGGGAGGAGCGCATGGGTAACATTCTGATTTGCGATGACGAGCGCTCCATCTGCGAGATGCTGGACATTGCCTTGCGCCGCGAAGGTCACAAGGTTGAGACGGCAAACTCAGGCGAGGCCGCGAAGCGCAAACTCGACGGCGCCTTGTACGACGTCATCGTCACCGATATCAAGATGCCCAACATCGATGGCATCGAAGTGCTGCGCCACGCCCACCAGATTTCTCCCGACTCCGCGGTGATTCTAATGACGGCGGTGGATGATTACGAAGCTGCCGTGCAAGCCGTCAAAGCCGGCGGCGCCACGGATTACATCCGCAAATCGCCGGGGCTGGTCGATGAGATCAAGCTGGCTATCAATCGCGCGCTGGAGAAAATATCGCTGAGTCGGCAGAATTTCGCTTTCAAACGCGATGCCGCCACGCGCAACTCTTTGGACAACATCGTCGGCGTGAGTCCCGCGATGGAAAAACTGAAGCAGACCATTCGCACCGTCGCTTCGACCCAAAGCACGGTGCTGATCTACGGCGAGAGCGGAACCGGCAAAGAACTTGTGGCCCGCGCTCTGCACGTGTGTTCGCCACGCGCCGCCGAGCCATTCGTTTCCATCAACTGCGGAGCTTTTCCCGAGACGCTGCTCGAAAGCGAACTGTTTGGCTATGTCAAAGGCGCATTTACCGGCGCCAGCCAGAACAAACGCGGGCTCTTCGAAGTGGCGGATCGCGGAACTATTTTTCTCGACGAAATCAGCGAGATGAGCCTGACCATGCAGGTCAAACTCCTGCGCGTTTTGCAGGAGCGCTCAGTGCGTCCGGTGGGAGGGACGAACGAAATTCCCATTGACGTTCGCGTGATCGCCGCGACCAACCGCGACCTCGACAAACAGGTGGCCGAAAACACCTTTCGCGAGGATCTCTATTACCGGCTGAGCGTCATTCCGGTTTCTGTTCCACCGCTGCGCCAACGCCGCGAAGACATTCCGCTTCTGGTCAACCACTTCCTCAAGAAGTACGCCCCGGGGGCAGGGAAGAGCATTCAGCGGGTGCATGCCCAGTCTCTGGAAGCGCTGGGAGGCTACGAATGGCCAGGCAATGTGCGCCAACTCGAGAATACGATTGAGCGCGCTGTCGCGCTCGAAACTGGGGAGGAACTGCGGGTCGATCTACCCGCGGAAAAAGCCAAAGCTCGAGCTGCGGCCGCGGGCGCAGGCTTGCCCGGAGCCGGGAGCACGACCGCTCTGCCCGATGGCATGGACATGGAGAAGTACGTGGCCGACATCGAGAAGTCGCTGCTGCTCACCGCACTGACCCAATCGAACGGGGTTCAGACGCGCGCCGCGGATCTGCTGAAGATTTCGTATCGGTCGTTCCGGCATCTGATGAAGAAGTACGAACTCTAGTCGTTGGTCATGGGTCGTTGGTCCTTGGCCGAATCACCGCCCTTTTACGTGAGTGGCCGACGACTGGCGACCGACGACTGGCGACCAACGACTAACGACTGCCTTTCTTCAACTGCTGCTTCCATCCCAACACCCTCGCCTTGGCACCCTCGGCTTCCGCTTCCGGAATCATGCCCTTCTTCTGATAGAGCACCGACAAACTGGTATAAGCCAGCACGTCGTCGGGATCAATTTCCGCGATCCGTTTTGCGATCACAATGGCTTCATCGAGGCGTCCGAGATCCTGCAAGGATCGAGCCATGCCATGCATGGCTTCCGTGAAGGTGGGATCGGCTTCCAAAGACTTCCGATATTCCTCCACCGCTCGCTCCTGCGCTCCCTCGGAAACCAGGTCCAGAGCGGCGTAGTAGTGTTCTTCGGCCTTCTGGCGGGCTTTAGGGTCACTCATAGAACAGAAATCCTCAAGCAGAAAGTGGATTTTAGCATGCAGCGGCGCAGGCCCGGCGTCATGAGATTCGCTTGCACCATTGACCGATTGTTGACGATTGTCGCCGCATGGCTGTTGTGGCGCGGCGTCGCCCGGAACGGCTCGGGAGCGATCAGTTAAGATACTGTTATGCGCCACATGATCCGCTTTCTGTGGAACGCGACTCGCGGCCACCATCTCGCGCCGTGGCGCAGTCCGTATCTGCTATGGCGAATCGAAACCTATTGCGGCGTCAAAATGCAACAGATCGGACTGCTGGAATTCTGGGAATTCACCTGGAGAGAACGAAAGAATCTGTGGCGCTTTCTGAAATGGACCGCGGAAATGGATCGTTATGTCCACCCCGGGCCCAAGAGTTCTTGAGCCTATTGCCCGTTGCTGGCGGCAACAGCGCCGTCAAGGACGATCAGCACTTCGCTGCCCTTGCCAGTTCCTATGATCTGCGCGGCGGCAGCGCGGTTGGCGGCGATCTCTAAGTAGCCCATGCTCCCTAGTATGCCAAATACTTCATTGGGTGCGCCTCCAGCATAATTGGGGTGAATCTCCGTGATCTCGTGTTTGCCCACGCAAATCTTGAAGTCGGGCGGCTCAGCCTGAAACAGAGCGGGAACATCCTGCGGCGTGATATTCGTGACCATATTGCCGAACCGGTCCACTTTGAGCACCACGCCTCGTAACGTGTGCGCATCTACCGGCTTGGGCTTGGGCGCGTTGAAGCGCACGAAGTCAGTGATTTCCTCGCCAAATTTCGCGTTTTCTACACCCTTGGCAAGGTAGGCCGCGACCGGCGCGAAAATATCGCGAGCATGAAAAGTGTTACTCACTGGCTGGCGATAGTAGTGCTCAGCATCGATGTGGCGGACCAGCAGCCGCTCTTCGCGGCCATAGACCAACGAAAGCACGCCATTGTCAGGAGCCACAAAATAATGGCGCCCCGTTGATAAAAGGATGGGCCGTCGTGCTGTGCCCACGCCGGGATCCACGACCACGACATGGACCGTGCCGTTGGGAAAATATGAATACGCCTGGGCCACGGTCAGAGCGCCGTCGAGGACATCAAACGCCTGCACCGCATGGCAGATATCCACGATTTCGGCCTCGGGAACAATGTCCAGAATGACGCCCTTCATCGTCCCGACGAAATGATCGTTGAGCCCGAAGTCGGTGGTAAGAGTGATAAGAGGACGGTTCGCCAATGTTCTTCCTTGTTCAAGACAGAATTCTGCCGAAAACTCGAAAGTAACCCGCCGCGAAGAGCGGAGTCAAGGCACGGAGGTAATTGGGATGTCCAAAATTCGGACACCCAACGATCATGAAGGAGTTCTGCTTCTCCGCGACCTCTGCGTTTTAAGATTTGAGTTCGCCGCGCATAAACTCTAAATCGCAGAGGGCGGGTGGCCCATTCAAGCCGTTCTTTGGCTTGAGTGGGGCACTTCTCCAGCGTAAGCTCAACTCATGCCTTGGGGACTGAAACGATTTCACGCGTCCGGGCAGACTCACTTCGTCACCTTCTGCTGTTATCATCGTCGACCCTCGCTCACGACACCCGTCCCCAGGCAAGTTTTCGAGGCTGCGCTGGAGCGTGTGCGCCTCAGTTTCGAACTTTGCGTTTACGGTTATGTCGTCATGCCCGAACACGTGCACTTACTGCTCAGCGAACCGCCGCAGCACACTCTCGCCGACGCGATCAAGTCATTGAAGCAGGGAGTATCGCGGCGATTGATCGGCGAGGCCGAGCATTTCTGGCAAAAACGCTACTACGATTTCAATGTTCGCAATGAACCTCAGTTCGTCGAAAAACTTCGATATATTCATCACAACCCGGTGAAGCGCGGCCTGTGCGCGCGTGAAGAGGACTGGGAGTGGAGCAGTTTTCGCCAATACACGACGGGTTGCGCAGGGACAGTGGAGATTGAATGCGAATGGACAGCGCGCAAGCGAGAAAGAACGGCAGGAAGACTCGCCCCAACCGCAAAGCCCCACTCAAGCCAAAGAACGGCTTGAATGGGGCTGTTCTTGGCGTCAAAGGACCCACTCTAGTCGCAAAGAACGCGACTAGAATGGGCCACCCGCCGGGAGGCGGAGGCACGTAGAGATCCGCGACTGCTGGAGGTTATAGTTGCTGAAATGAACGAATCAGTCATTCAAAACGCGATAGAACTTCGGGATCCCACGCTAGCTAGAAAAGCTCTTAGGGAAATCGATCTTTTGCTTGGTTCGACACCCGATCCAAATGAAAGGGTTTATCTTCTCTTCAGCAAGTCGTCCTGTTACGGAATACTCGGTAACTTTGAAGAAGCCAGAGAGCAACTTTCTCTAGCGTTACAGCAGGAACCCGAAGATCCCGATACTCGGCTGACATTCGAATTTAACGGAGGTCTTCTGTGCCAGCAGGAAGGTAACTACCGCGAAGCACTTGAGAGGTTTAGTGCCGTGCTGTCGGGCCACGCCCAGAGGTTGAATCGGCCTGAGCTACGGTTCATGTACGAGGACATCCAGCAACGCCGGGCGTTTCTCTTGGTTACTCTACGCCAGTTCCAGGACGCTATTCCTCTTTTGCGGGAAATCCTTTCCTTCGACCTGGAGAAAGAGGTTCGGAGCGACGCTCTTGCTAGCTTGGGGCTCTGCTATCTAGAGCTGCGAGAGTGGGGGTTGGCGAAGGATTACTTTCTTCAGGCCAGGGCCATCGGCGTGACGAAGGAACGGGAAAAAACATTTCATTTTTACCTTGGAATCGCGTACTTCTATACGGAGGCTCTTACTGAAGCCAAGCGGGAGTTCGAGATCTGCGAGGAGCGCGCAAGCGAGTATCAACTCCCGACCCTAGACGTTTACGCTTGGTTGTCCAGCGTTTCCAAACAGCTCGGAGAGACGGCGGACTCAGAGCGATACGCTCGGCTAGCAAGGCCGAGTTAAGTATCGAAGACCTAGCGGTGCTTCGGCGGGTGGCCCAGACCTTACCAGAGGAGAGAGAAGAAGAGTGAGGGTGCCCCGCTCCTTGCGCTTTTTGCAAGGGGCGGGTGCTTGTGTCACCTGGGCCATCTCATGCTCATCTGTGTAATGTCATAATGTCGCATCACGACCAGCGGTTACTCTTACGATGCGGCGGGCAACTTGCTCAAAGATGGGCTGGTGGCCCATTCAAGCCGCACTTTGGCTTGAGTGGGGCATCTCCCGATCCTACCCCCCACCAAGTTCCCCCCTATTCGTAACGCAACGCTTCCACGGGATCCAGCCGCGCAGCTTTCAGCGCGGGAAAGAATCCCGAAATCACCCCCACCAGCGCCAGGATGGTGAAGGAAACTGCAATCACGAGAAACGAGGCGTGCAGGAAGATGTCTCCCTCGTGGTTGGCCGTCTTATAGAGCTCGCTGTAAAGGGGCATAGGAGGAATAACCCAGGTGAGAAGCACCGCAACTCCGACACCAATCAGGCCGCCGGAGAAAGTCAGCACCAGGGCCTCAAGCAGAAACTGGAGCAGCACCTGCCGTCTTCGCGCGCCCAGCGCTTTGCGCAATCCAATCTCCCGCGTGCGTTCGGTCACCGAAACCAGCATGATGTTCATAACACCCACGCCGCCGACTCCCAATGTGACCGCGCCGATCAGTCCGAGCACCGCTTGCAAGCCGAGAGAGAAGCCGTTCAGCGTGTCGCGATCTTCGATGGTGTCCCAAACCGGCGTGGCTTTTTCGTCTTTCGGGTCAAAGTGATGCCGCCGGCCAAGGACTTCGCGAACCGCCGCCAGCGCCTTCTTGTTCAACTCTGGCGCGGTGGGCTCGATGACGATCAGGTCCGGGTCGCGAATGTTCTTCAGATCTCGATAGACATCGAACGGAGCGAATCCATCGTTGTTATCCGGGCCGTTGTAGGAAGAGTCCTGAACCTTGGCTCTCAAAACCCCGATCACTTCAAAATCCAGGCCGCCGATGCTCACCGACTGCCCCACGGCAGGCGCGCCCTGAAAAACCCTTTTGTCCGCGACGGGGCCGAGGATCACCACCCGGTTGTGATTTACGTAGTCAAGGTCGCTGAAATACCGGCCTTCTTCAATATCGAGCTTACGCATAGGTCCGTAGGGCAGATCCACGCCACGCACCTTGAGCGATACCACCCGCGTACCGTACTTGAAGGGAAGGTTGCGGTTCACCTCGCCACTAACCGCGCGCACGATCGGAACCTCCTCGCGTATGGCCTGGACGTCTTCGTATTGGAACTTGATTTTCTTACCAGCCCGCTCCCCGCCTGCTTGCATGCTGGTCTGTCCCGGCCAGATCACGATCACGTTGTCGCCCATGTTCATAAAGGCATGCAGAACGCTGCCGCCCAACCCCTGCCCGTAAGCCAGCAGAATCACGACAGAGACCAATCCCCAGACGATGCCCAGCATCGTGAGAACCGAGCGCAGCCGGTTGCGCATCAGTGCCTGCCAGCTCTGCGAGATCATTTCCTTGAGAAACATGAAGCTCAGTTAAATTGCCGAATTTCTAATTGTCAATTGAGAAATCGAAAATCCTCACTCATAACGCAAAGAGTCCACCGGCGTCATCTCGGCGGCACGTTGCGCGGGGTACATTCCGGCAGTAAAAGTAATCACGGAAAGCGTGAGCACCGAGGCCACGATCGAAACTCCCGAAACAATAGGGTGAGGAACAAAGTCAGGCAAGGGAATCGCCGACATGGCCGCGCATAGAACCAGTCCCGCGGTCAGTCCCAAAACACCACTGACCACAGTCAGAATCGCGGACTCGGCAAAAAACTGCCGCAGAATGTCGCCCCGAGTCGCGCCCAACGCTTTGCGCACACCGATCTCGCGGGTTCGTTCCGTCACCGATACCAGCATGATATTCATCACGCCAATTCCACCCAGGCACAGCGTAATAATGGCGACGCAACCGAAGAAGATCGTAATCACGCTGAAAATATTGGAGACCAGCTTGGCCCCTTCCATAGTGTCCCAGGTGAAAAGTGCGTCTTTGTCGTTTTCGTCAAAGTGATGAACCCGGCCGAGCGAACGCCGGACCTGCTGGACAGTTTCCTCGTGCTCGTCGGGACTGCTCACTTCAAACACGATATCGTTTATATAGCCACGCACGATTCCCGGCTTCTCCGGTCTGGGGAAATCACGCGCCACGGCCGAATACGGGGCGAACAGAAAGTCATTATCCGGCCCGCTGTAATTGGAGTTTTGGGTCTTCTTCTTGAGGACGCCGATCACCATGTAGGGGACGCCCTTGATTTCGAGGTTCGCGCCTATGGCAGGCTTGCCGCTAAACAGTTGCTTGCGGGTGGCGTCGCCCAGGATAACGACGCGGCGGCCCTCGTCCTCATCCTCCTCCGTAATCAGCCGGCCCTCATCGAGCCCCAGGGATCGAAAGGCCTGGAAGTCAGGCCACATGCCCACAACTTCGCGGTTGGCCGAGTTGAACTGGCTGACCTCAGGAACTGCACGCCTCAGTTCCGGGCTGACATGCTTCACCAGGTAGCACTCATCTCGGATGAGGCGGGCGTCATCCACCGTAAGCGTGATTTCTCGTCCCGCCGCCAACCCGCCCACTTGCGAGCTAGTCCGCCCGCCCCAGATGATGACCAGATCCTTGCCTAGCGTCTCCATGCGCTGCTGCTGGTCTACGCTGAAGCCACGCCCGAGCCCTACCAGTAAAATGACAGACGCGATTCCCCACACAATGCCAAACATGGTGAGGAAAACTCGCATTTTGTGCGCTTTGAAAGTGGCCAGGGTTTGGCGAGTAATCTCCAGAAGATTCATGGATCGGGGGAGCTCCATTGAATGTTGGAGAGAAGAATACAACTTTAGGATTCGGATTGGTAGGTGTTAGCGTTCAAAATCGACCGTCGTCATCCCGAGCGAAGCGAGGGATCTGGGTTCTTCGCCACAGCAATAAAAACCAGATTCCTCGTCGCTTTCGCTCCTCGGAATGACAGGAGCATGGCTTACTGCAGGACGACCTGGTCGCCTTCTTTCAATCCGCTGAGCACTTCTGTCTTGGCGCCATTTGAAATGCCTATATTCACCGCGACTTTTTTCATCCCGTCCTTGGCCTTGGGGTCAGGGATGTCGACCGATGCCTTCTTGTCCTTGTCGTAGATAATTGCGCCTTCCGGAATCTGCAGCACATTCTTGTGCTCGTCGAGAATGATTTCCGCGTTGGCGGTCATTTCCGCTTTCAATTCGCCGCCGGGGTTATTGATGGAAACCCGCACTTCGAAAGTGGTCACATTATCTTTTTCAACCCCCATCGGCGAGATCTTGGTGACTTTGCCGTTGAAGGTTTTGTCTTTGAAGGACTCCACTTTGATCCGCGCCGGCTGGCCCAGGTAGACCTTTCCGATATCGCTCTCATCCACTTTGCCTTTTACGTAAACCTCGCTGGTATCGCCCAGAGTCATGACTAGAGTCGCCGAGGAGCCCAACACGAGGATGGAGCTGACCGCATCGCCCATTTCGACATCGCGGGAGAGAACAATGCCGTCGATTGGCGAAACAATATCGGTGTAACTGAGCTGTTCCTCCAGTTGCTTCAGATTCGCCTGATCCCGCACCATCTCCGCCTGCGATTGCGCGATCTTCGCCTTTAAAACTGTGACTTCCGCCTTCGCGACGTTTTGCTTGTTCAACGCCATCTGATAGTTCCTCTGCGCATCGTCGAGCGCAGAGTCGGAAACCACGCCGTCCTTCGCCATCTCAACCGCACGGTCGTAGGCTCGCTTTAGCAAAGGCACATCGGGACCCTCGGCATCCACCTTGGCGCGCTCATAATCGGCTTGCGAGCTGGCCAAGTTAGCCTGTGCCCCCTGCAAAGCAGCGCGAGACTGGTCTACCTGCGCTTCGATCTCGACTTTGTCCAATTGCGCCAGGAGTTGCCCTTTCTTGACTCGATCGCCGTATTCCACCAGCAGCTTCTTCACGATGCCGCTGGCTTTGGACTTGACCTCAACTTTGGTAATGGGAGTGACCTTGCCGGTTGCCACTACGCTCTTGGCCAAATCGCCTCTCTCTACCTTGGCCAACTTCGTGGGATCGATCTTGGTGCCGCCGCGGGTGAAGGCGAAAAGCGCACCCGCAAAGATCAACAGAACCCCTGCCACCACGCTGATGATTATGATCCGTTTGCGCCGCTTCTTTTTGCCGTTGCTGTTGCCGTTCACATCCGCCTCCTGGGCTCGATCAATTTCTTACGCCTTCTGTTGTTTACTACGAAGGGAATTCGGGTTTTGTTCCTCGGATGCTCGCTGTGCGCCCTATTCAATTCGGCGTGGTCATATCCGTTAATTAGACCGCCCAACCTGAGAAATGGAAGCAGAGAATGTTCAGAGCGCAAGAACATGCGGTTTCAGAGGCTAACCACAAAGCGCATCTGTCCGGGAGCTGCAATTCATTCTACAACGCCTTCGCCTGCTTGGAAATGCGATACTACCTTTGAAATGTTAGAATTACCCATCCATGATCGCATTTGTGCTGATCCGGGTGTTTCTGATTCTGCTCCTGGTCGCAGCCAACGCGTTCTTTGCCGCGGCCGAATTCGCCCTGGTAAGCATTCGCGAAACCCGCATTCAGCAACTGATCGAAGCCCGCCGTATCGGCGCCCGCATTGTCCAAAAGCTACACCGGAACCTCGACGAGGTGGTCAACGGGGTTCAGTTGGGAATCACCGTAGTCAGCCTGACGCTTGGTTGGGTTGGCGAACCCCTGCTGGCGCGCATGTTCGTGGAACCTCTCGGACAGATTCCGTACGCCAACGTCTACGCCCACGGAATCGCCATCGGCATCGCATTCGTCCTCATCACCTGCCTGCACGTGATTCTGGGCGAACTGGTGCCCAAATCTTTGGCTTTGCAACGCGGCGAGCAGGTAGCCCTGGCGGTTGCCGCTCCCATGGAAGTTTTTCTCACCCTGACTCGGCCCTTCATTTTTAGCATGAGCGCGGCTGCCGGCTCAGTGCTCCGTATCTTCGGCTCACGCAAGGTGCGGCAAGGGCCTATTCATTCGCCCGACGAACTCAAGCTCATCGTCACCGCCAGCCGCCAGTTTGGCCAGATTCCTTTGTTCCAGGAGGAAATGATCCACCATGCCCTGGAACTCGAAAGCATCACGGTGCGTGAGGTGATGGTGCCGCGGCCAGACATTTTCTCGCTCCCGGGTGACCTCTCGCTCGACGAAGCGCTGGCCCGAGTTGTCGAGGAACAACACTCCCGCATTCCGCTCTATGATCCACAACGTGGTCCTGAACACATTGTCGGAGTTCTCTATTCCAAGGATCTGATGCGCTGGGCACGCCTTCGCCTTACCCAGCCCATGGCGGCTAGACCGTCGGCGATGCGAATCAGCCAGATCATGCACGATGTTCTGGTGGTTCCCGAGACCAAGGTGCTCACCGAGATGCTCGAAGAATTCAAAGATCGCAAGCGCCACCTGGCAGTTGTCGTAGACGAGTTCGGCTCCACTGCTGGCGTGATTACGGTCGAGGATATTCTGGAACAACTGGTGGGCGAAATTGAAGACGAATTCGACGTGGCGCCTCCGGAGCAGCCCGTACTCCCTGGAAAGCTCGCTCTGCTCCTCGAAGGTTCGTTCGGGATTCGCGATCTCGAATCGCAGTATCAGCTCTCGCTTCCGCGTGACGGCGGTTTCGAAACTCTCGCCGGATTTGTTCTCGCCCGGCTGCAGAAGATTCCCCGCGTAGGTGACGCTTTCGATTACGAAGACCATCGCTTCACCGTCGAAGAAATGGAAGGCCATCGCATCGCCAAAGTGCAAATTGAAAAACTGCAGCCCACGGTCGTAGGCAAGGCCGGAGACTGAGAACGGAGAACCAGAAACTGACAACTGGTCTTACAAAAATGCAAGAACTAAAAAGACTGCGTGCTCTGATAAAAGAAGTCCCGCCGAGGTTAAGCAAACTTCCGCTGTCTCAAGTGGAACACAAACCTTCGCCGCTCAAGTGGTCGCCCAAAGAAGAGCTGGGACATCTCCTGGACTCCGCCGCCAATAACCACCAGAGGATTGTTCGCACCCAACTGGAAGACGAACCGAAAATGCCCGGCTACGACGGCGATGCGTGGGTCGAGTTGCACCAATATCAGCATCGCGACTGGCAAGAGATGATCGAGCTCTGGCAGGCTCTCAACCGGCAGTTGCTCGCAGCTGCCGAAGCCGTACGCGAGTCCGACTGGTCGCGCACTTGTACCATCGCGGACTCGTTACCGCTGACGCTCAAATTCGTTTTCGAAGATTACGTCGACCACATGGTGCACCACCTGCGACACATAGGCATTAAAACCGATGACCTGAAGCGCAGCGTTGCATAGCAGAACCTGAAGTCTCGTTGCTGAGCACTCATTTTGCGCGATCCTAACGACCAACGACGCACGAGCAACGACTAATGCTTCGCTACCTCATCCACCGCGTACTGTACACGCTGCCGGTCATCTGGCTGGTGGTCTCGCTGGTCTTCCTGCTAATCCATTTGGTTCCGGGCGATCCCGTTCTGCAGATGCTGGGCGAAGGCGCACCCGCGACCGACATCCAAGCCACGCGCCACGCCTACGGCCTCGATGTCCCGCTGGGCCAACAATACCTGCATTACTGGGAGGGCGTTCTACACGGCGATCTCGGCCCGTCGCTGCGTTTCAATCAGAATGTGAGCACGCTCATCGCCCAGCGCTATCCTTACACTCTGCAGTTGACGCTGGCAGCTCTGCTGGTGGCCGTGCTGCTTTCGATTCCAGCCGGCGTTCGTTCAGCCCAAAGACGCAATCGCTGGGACGATCGTCTGATCAGCGTAGTCAGCCTCTTTGGATTGTCCTTCCCCAACTTCGCCCTCGGCCCAATTCTGATCTTGCTCTTTGCCATTAAGCTTGGATTGCTACCGGTCTCGGGCTCGGGCTCGCTCGCGCATCTGGTTTTGCCAGCCATCACCATGGGCGGAGCGCTCGCGGCCATCCTCACCCGCATGGTCCGAACCTCCATGCTCGAAGAGCTAAGCCAGGACTACATCCGGACCGCCCGTGCTAAAGGTCTGCCCGAACGCACGGTCGTCTACCGCCACGCCCTGCGCAACGCCATGATCCCGGTAATTACAGTTCTAGGCCTGCAATTCGGCGCCCTGTTAGCCGGCGCCATCGTCACCGAAACCATCTTCTCCTGGCCCGGGATCGGCCGCCTCACCATCCAAGCCATCGGCAACCGCGATTACTACCTGGTGCAGGGATGCATCCTCGCGATCGGCCTGACCTACATCGCAGTGAATTTCCTGACCGACTTGCTGTACTCGGTGGCGAACCCAAGGATCAGGCAGTGAAGTGGATAGGAGGTTTCAGTACTGCCTTTACGCACGCCCACAATACGGTAGGTTTTCCGGTTAACAGCGTAAAGATCGTTTGCCCCTGGAAGGGTAACTGTTTGGTCAGGGAATCTAGTTGCCCGATTGTCTCGGTGAACAACTTCTCACCGGACACAACGTCATAGCCAACGATACTGCCACATGGAATAATTTTCATTGCTCTGTCCTCCCAGGGTACCAGAGCGTTCGTGTTCTTTGTGAAGGTGAACTGGGAAGCGTGGCTGCCCGACCACAGCAGCCCCCCGCTGCAAACTCGACAGAGTGATGTGCGTTTCGGACCGAGGTTCGCTCTTAACTACTGCAAAATCCGCTTCCCGTGGATTACCGCGACGATTAGAGCCTCGTCATCTTGCAATCGGTAAATAATCCGGTAGCTGTAGACGACAAGTTCGCGCACGTTCTCATCGTCAAATTCAGGGACCTTCCGCCCTGCGCGGGGAAACCGCTTCAGAATTCTCGTCTGATTCACTATGTTCTTGAGAACAACGCCAGCGTATGCGGGAGAATCGGCGGCAATGTAGTCGGTGAGGGTATCGAGATCCTCGACGGCTCGCCTCGACCAGACTATTCGGTGAGCCATTTGTTGAAGCGGCTCTCTACTTCTTCCTGCGAGAGAGTGCCGTTAACGCGGGCATCCTCCAGTCCGCGCCGGACTTTGTCAAGAACATAGAGGTGGTACTGAATGTCTTCTACCGAGACGTTGTCCGGCAGCCTGTTCAACAGCGACTCGACATCCTGTTTGGCGGTACTCATAACGGCCCCTTTTATGCGTAAGAATACCACGATGGCGCTCCTGCCAACCGTCAAACCAACGCAATCATGACGCGCTGACCCACCAAGGCCGCCCGCTGCAGGCTCGACTGTGTGATATCGCGTTTCGGGTCGGAAATGCGATCCACCTGCGAGCAGCTTGACGTGTATATATATTAGCTATCATGTATATATTGTAAGGGGGATTCGATGGCCGTAACCATGACTTCAATCCGTCTCGATACCGACCTCGCCGACGAGGCTGTGAAGGCGCTTAAGGCAAAATCTCGCACCGATGCCATCCACATCGCCCTGCGCGAAATCGTCGCGCTGAAGCGCTTCAAAAAGTTGATGAAGAAGAACGAAGGGAAGCTTTCTTTCAAGGGGTATATTGATTGATCTGGTCATTTTCGACTCGTCGGTCATCATCGACGACCTTCGGTCGCCGCGCCATCGAGAGAAGCTTCAATCTGCCATCGGTGCCGTTCGAGTATCTTCCGTCGCGTTGGCGGAACTATGGCGGGGGGCCGCAACCCCTTCGGATCGCAGGTTTCTTTCGGCTTTGGCGAGAAACCACCCGATCCTGACTCCGACGCAAAAGAATTGGCTGGAATCGGGCGAGATACTCTTCAGTATTCGTGCCGATCACGGCTTTGCGCCGGCTAAATTGCGCGACCTTCATTCCGACGTTCTCATCGCTCTCACCGCTCGCTCTCATGGCGCCCGTCTCATCACTACAGATCGGAAGGATTTCGAACTGATCAATCGTTATCGCGAGATCAAACTGGAAGTTTGGTAAGGCGGGAAGCAAACGAAATTTGAGGCGGGGCATGGCTGCCCCGCCTCCGTGTGAATCAACCTACGCCGCCTGCATCATTTTCTTCATCCGTTCTTTCATCTCTTGGGGCGAAACATCTTCCACATGCGTGGCGATGCCCCACAAATGTCCAAACGGATCTTGAAGGAAGCCATTGCGGTCGCCGTAGAACTGGTCTTGTACGGGTTTAAGGATTTTCGCTCCCTCGGCCGCTGCGCGCTTAACCACGCTATCGACGTCGGGAAGGTATACGTACAGGCTCACCGGGCTTCCTCCGACGGTGGCGGCGCTGGTGTGTCCCGGTCCCATGCTGGGATTTTCGTCGGCCAGCATGATGATCGAGTTGCCAATTTTCAACTCAGCGTGACCGATCTTGCCGTCCGGGCCAGCCATGCGAACGGTTTCAGTCGCTCCGAAAACTTTCTTGTAATAGTCAATAGCTTTGGCTGCATCCTTGACGATCAGATATGGCGTGACCGAGTTGTAGTCTTTGGGAATATACGAGATTTTGCTCATGATTTTTCTCCTCAGAATGTAGTCTAGAGGTGGTGGTTTACGGCGCGCACGCGGATAGGCCCGCACCGATAGTTAGTCTTTTAGTCTTTCTTAATCAAAACATAATTTTCGAGGGACTACAAGACGGCGCGTCAATTTAATATTCCATCATGTCTACCGCCGCAATTTCGCTTCGTCGTGCCGCGCGCGGCAACCCACTGGCCGCAGTTGGCATCGCGTTGGTCACGGTCTTCGTAATCTGCGCCCTCTTCGCCCCGTGGATCGCCCCACAAGACCCCGCCCACATCGACTTGCCAACGCGTCTAGCGGGACCATCGTCCACCCATTGGTGCGGTACCGACGAACTCGGACGCGACATTCTCTCCCGCCTCATTTACGGATCGCGTATTTCCATGCTGGTAGGCAGTTGCGTAGTTGCTGCCGCGCTGGCGCTGGGCCTGGTCATTGGCTCAATCGCCGGCTACTACGGCGGCCGCATCGATCGCTTTGTCAACGTCGTGTTGATGAATGCGTTCCTGTCTTTCCCCGGAATCCTGCTGGCTATCGCCTTCGTCGCGTTTCGCGGACCAGGTATTTTCAATCTTGTGTTGGCGCTCTCGCTCGGAGGGTGGGTGGGCTACGCTCGACTGGTGCGCGCGCAGGTTCTCGCCGCCCGCGAACGCGAATTCGTCGAAGCCGCCCGCGCCCTGGGCGCGACCGATCTGCGTGTGATCGTCCGCCACATTTTGCCCAATATCATTCAGCCCATCGTCGTGCAAGCGGCCATTGGCATGGCAGGCGCAATCCTCGCCGAAGCGACTATGAGCTTTCTCGGTCTAGGCGTGCCGCCGCCCACCGCCAGCTGGGGCACCATGCTCAACGATGCACGCGCTCACCTGTTTGACGCGCCCCACCTCGTCATTTTCCCCGCGTTGGCAGTGATGCTGGCTGTTCTGTCGTTCAACTTCATCGGCGATGCCCTGCGCGACTTCCTCGATCCCCGCTCGCGCATCGAAGTCGGAATCTGAGTCATCCAATTCGCAAAACACACGACCGAGGAGAAAATCATGATCGCGCGCATCTGGCGAGGCGTCACTCGAGAAGCTGACAAACAGACGTACTTCGAATACCTCCAGAAAACCGGCTTGAAAGAATACGCGTCGATCCCCGGCAACCAAGGCGTCTGGGTCCTGCGGCGTGTTTACGACGGCAAATCCGAGTTCACCTTGATATCGCTCTGGGATTCATGGGACGCCATCAAAGCCTTCGCCGGCTCCGACTACGAGAACGCCGTCTACTATCCCGAGGATGAAAAGTTCTTGCTGGAACGAGGCCCGGCGCGTGATCCACTACGATCCTGTCACACCCGTCTCAATGAGCGTAACCGCGATTTTGCAACAGTCTGAGTCCTCAATTGGAAATACTTGGCTCTGGATCACTGGATCTTTCCGCTCAGTTCAGCTGGAACCACTTCCCATCGAATGTCATCCGCATCCTCCAGACCGTGATACTCGATAAGGCGATAGGTAACATTCGACACGTTATCCCTGAACCATTTTTCGGTTCCCCTTCGAGACGATGCCAAGTCGGAGGGAGGGGGCAATGCTTCGACGAGTCCAGTGCCCACAAGTGTCTCTAGCTTCATCTTCATGATATGAGCAGTCATGACGGTGATCGAACCGGTCTTGAAAACGCTCAAAGGGGCGGATCG
The DNA here is from genome assembly GCA_049585795.1 of Terriglobales bacterium. Classification (GTDB taxonomy): domain Bacteria; phylum Acidobacteriota; class Terriglobia; order Terriglobales; family Acidobacteriaceae; genus JABDBE01. Next base: position 156,056 of record JBAVAQ010000007.1, read on the forward strand.
GTCGCCTCCGGATGCTTAAGTACGTCGACTCTCTCCCATATCGGGAGGGACGGAGAATCGGGAGCACAGTAGACGTAGATTTCGCCAGTCTCGGGATCGAGAAACCATTCTTCGTAGCTGCTCCATACTCGCTTGACGACCGGAACCCTTCTAACGCGCCCGGCGCGGACGGCTTGGTTCAGTCTTTCAACAAAAATCAACCAGTCCGAGTACTCAGTGATCGTAAGCTGATGCGTTAGTGAGTCTAGAATGCCCGCCATACGCCGTTCGAGGATGCTGAGGGGAAGCAAGGAACCTGAATCCCGGCACAATTTTAACTCCACCAAAGTACCGATTGACAGGGTGGCTGATGTTATCAGCCATAGCGCTCAAAACGCCGCTCCCGATCACCGGCAATTCGGAAACTGATGCGCTGCCAGGAAACTCATGGGCGCGGTTCGCTCCCCACCCCCAACCACCTGTAAACACGGGCAATCCAGTTCTTGACATAAATCACATATTGCAATATAAATATTGCGATTGATAATATGACGCTGGGCGAGAAAATTCGCTACCTGCGCGAAGTCGAGGGCTCGCTGCGCGGTTTGGAGCGTCCCATGACCCAACTTGAACTGGTACGCGCCATCCGCAAACAGCTGGGCAAGACCATCAGCCAGTCGTACGTCTCGCAGATCGAAAGTGGAACTCGCCCTCACATGACGCAATCTACGCGCACGCTGCTAGCGAAGTTTTTTAAAGTGCATCCCGGATTCCTGGTCGACGATCCGCTGGGCTATCACACCGAACTGGTCTCCGACCTGCGCACCACCGAAGGTCAGTTGGATGTCTGGCTCTTGCAGGGTTCCGAGCGTTTTGCCAGCGATCCACAAGTGAGCGAGGTCATGATTAAAGCCGCACGTGACAAAGGCACGAGGCAATGTTTCATTCTGCTGGGCGCGATCCTCGACACGCCCGGCTTGGCCGACCGCTTACTGGAGGCTTTGAAGCCGGGAGCGGTGCGGACCGCGACCAGCCGCGTGAGTGGCGGGAGGTGCGCACAATGACCTGGGCGAACTTTTATCTGGTTTGTTTTGTGGTCGGACTTGCATTCAGCGTGATTTCGTTTTTCACCGCAAGCGCGCGCTGGCATTTGCATGTGCCTCATTTACCGCACGCAATGCACGGCCCGGCCGCAGGCGGACATGCTGGCGCGATAAAGGGTGGGGCACGAGGGCAAGCCGGCCAAGTGTCGCCCTTCAACTTCGTGAGCTTTGCCGCCTTTCTGGCGTGGTTCGGTGGAACCGGCTATCTGCTCACGCGTTTTTGGACGATATGGTTCGCCATGGGACTCGCAATCGCCCTGCTCAGTGGCGCAACCGGAGCCGGAATTATCTACTTGTTTCTCAGCAAAGTGCTGATGTCGGAAGAGGAGAATCTCGACCCTGCCGACTACGAGATGAACGGCGTGTTGGGCCGAACATCCGTTCCCATCCGCCGGGGCGGTACCGGAGAAATTATTTATTCGCAAGCGGGAACCCGCAAAACCTGTGGAGCCCGTGCCGAAGATGGAACCGCCATCGCGAAGGGAAGCGAAGTGATCGTCACACGCTACGAAAAGGGAATCGCGTACGTCCGCCTGTGGGCCGAGATGACGGGAGAAGAACCGCCCGCCGACTCCGCCGCCGCGGAGCACTAACGTTGATCGAGGACTGGCCTCGCGCCCGTCCGGAGCCGTTGAGGGAAATCAGTTCGATGAACCGTAAAGTTTTTCAAACACTAACGTGGTTAATGTGGCTAGCGCTGCCGATCACTGCATTCCGTTTCTGGCAAGTCTGGGATCGCCTGCCGCTTCGGATGGCGACGCATTTCAACATTAGCGGTCAACCCAACGGTTGGATGCCACGCCCGACCGCCCTCTACGTCGCCCTGGGCGTTACCGCATTGATAGTCGTGGTTTTCACGGCTATAGCCTACGTTGCCCACAAGACGCACGTTCCCGATGCCTTCTCGTGGTCTCTTCTGGCTTTTTTCTACTTGATCATTGCTTTCGTCTACGCCGGGAACAGCGGCATCATCCAGTACAACCTCGAGGCGAAGCCCGTGAAAATAGACTTTTGGATCGTTCTCGTCCCGGTCGCTGCTGTCGCGTTGGCAGCTCTCTTCCTTGGAACAAAACGCGGAGGCAGCTTGCCCTCGGCAGGCGTGATCGCGGAAGAAACCCAAGGCTCGCGGACTTGGAGCGCATTGTTCATCGCTCTATTGGTCGCGCAGGTCTGGGCGGTCGTAACCATACCAGCTCCGCCGGTGCGCCTGGCTTCGACGCTTCTTGGCCTGCTGTTTGCCCTCATCGCCATTCACACCTGGACCGGGTTCCAATACGTTTTCACCAGCGCAGGCGTGGAAATCCGCACCTTGGGATTCCGTTTGCGTTCCATTCCGCGGGACGACATCAAGCAGTACGCCGTTGAAAGCTGGAACCCGCTTCGCGGCTACGGAATTCGCGGCGTCGGCAACAGCCGAGCCTACGTCTGGTGCAACCAGGGGGTTCGCATTCGGACGACCAACGGCGAGGTCTTCCTGGGATACAGCGACCCTGAACGCATTGTCCGCGATCTGGACGCAATGAAACAGCTCGCTCATTGAGAGTTCGCAAGTTGAAAGAGGAGGCAATATGTTCGGCATGGCAATAGAAATTTGGGTGATCGTGGGGCTGATGGTTTTGGCCGTCATGTTCCTCATGAGCATGTTGGCAAGACTCTACCGGAAGGCGGGACCGCACGAAGCGCTAGTCGTATATGGCTTCCGCGGCACGCGCGTGGTGAAGGGGCATGGCACGATTATTTTTCCCATGATCGAAAACTGCCGCGGCCTTTCGCTGGAGTTGATGTCTTTCGATGTTGCTCCGCAACAGGACCTCTACACCAAGCAAGGCGTTGCGGTAACGGTCGAAGCCGTGGCGCAGATCAAGGTAAAGTCCGACACCGAATCCATTCTGACCGCATCGGAACAATTCTTGACCAAAACCGATCAGCAACGTGAAGGCCTCATCCGCCTGGTCATGGAGGGCCACCTGCGCGGCATCATCGGCCAGCTCACGGTGGAAGAGATCGTAAAGCAACCCGAAATGGTTTCCGACCGCATGCGCTCCACCTGCGCCGATGACATGAACAAAATGGGCCTGGAAGTGATTTCGTTCACCATTAAGGAAGTGCGCGATAAGAACGAGTACATCACTAACATGGGACGTCCCGATGTGGCGCGCATCAAACGTGATGCCGATGTGGCTGCGGCTGAGGCGGATCGAGACACCGCGATTAAACGCGCTCTGGCCCAGCGGGAATCCGCCGTCGCGAAGGCGCAGGCAGATCAGGAGCGAGTCTTGGCGGAAACGCTCTCCCTGGCCAAGCAAGCCGAGTCGCAGCGTGATCTGGAAGTCAAGAAAGCGCAGTATCTGGAAATCACGAAATGCCAACAGGCGCAAGCTGACAAAGCCTACGACATTCAGACCAACATCATGCAGCAGCAGGTTGTGGCGGAGCAGGTGAAAGTGCAGCAAGTCGAGAAAGAGCAACAGGTAAAAGTACAGGAAGCGGAAATCAATCGCCGCGAAAAGGAACTGATCGCCACCGTGCTGAAAGGAGCCGAGATCGAGCGTCAACGCATCGAGACCCTGGCGGCAGCCGAAAAGCAGCGTCTCACGGCCGAAGCCGAAGGTCAGGCTGCGTCGATTCGCGCCCAAGGCGAGGCCGAAGCCGAGATCATTTTCAAGAAAGGCGAATCTGAAGCCAAAGCCATGAACGTGAAAGCCGAGGCTTATCAGGAGTACAACCAGGCCGCCGTGATCGACAAACTCTTTACCAGTCTGCCGGACATTGTGCGAGCCCTGGCCAGCCCGCTGGCGAACGTGGACAAAATCACTGTGGTCTCAACCGGGAACGGGGATTCCGCAGGGCTGAACAAGATCACCGGCGACATCACCAAAATGGCCGCGCAAGTTCCGGCGCTGTTCGAAACGCTCTCCGGAATGAGCATGACCGAGCTGCTGTCGAAGGTGCGCCTGATCGGCGACAAACCGGCGAAGCCCGATGTGCTTCCGCCCGCGCCAACTGCGTGAAGTAAAGAAATGATGGAGGACGGGCATTACCCGTCCTCCGGCAGGAAACGGAGTGAGACATGAAAAAGACATCGATGCAGATCGGACTCGGCATCGCGCTCGGCGCCGCCATCACTCGCACCAGTTCTCGTAAGACCAGCGATCGAACATTAACGACCAACGACTAACGACCAACGACTGAAGACCAACGACTGAAGCAAAGGAGTTCACCATGGCATTACTAGAGAGAGTTTCAACATTGGTCCGAGCCAACCTCAACGATCTGGTCGACAAGGCTGAGCACCCGGAGAAGATGATCAAGCAAGTTATCTTGGACATGCACAACCAGCTACTTCAGGTGAAGACGCAAGTGGCGATTGCCATCGCCGATCAGCATCTTCTGGAAAAGCGGCGCAAGGAGAACGAAGACAAAGTCGCGGAGTGGATGCGTAAGGCCGAACTGGCCGTCGACAAGAAGCAGGACGACCTGGCGCGCGCCGCACTCGAACGCGTGGAGAGTTACCGCGACCTGACTGAGGGCTTCGCCCAACAGGTCACCGATCAGAAAGCGCAAGTGGAGAACCTGAAGACTGCGCTGCGCCAACTGGAGCAGAAACTCACCGAAGCCCAGGCCAAGGCCGATCTGTTGATCGCGCAGCATCGCCGCGCGCGAGCCGTAGGCAAAGCCAGCGACGCGAAGATGGCCGCGGGTAACGGATCGAGCGCCGCTGCCTTCGATCGCATGAAACGCAAAGTCGCACACAGCGAAGCCCTCAGCCAGGCAAAATCTGAGGTCGCAGCCGACAACATGGAAGAGCGCCTCGCCGCGCTCGAAAAAGAAGACCGCATCGAGCAGTTGCTGGTGGAGCTGAAGACGAAAAGGGGTGCTTAGGCCGCGTGGAGGATCGCGCAGTTTCTACTTCTTGAGTTCCTGCAGCCAATTCACCACCAGCGTCAGGCTGGGCGAATTCTGCACCGGCGCTTGCATCATGAGCAAGCGCTTGCCGTCGGCGCTGGCCTCGAAGTTGCCGGGCTGTACCGGAAAGAGAGCTTGTGGCTTACCCAGTTCGACGCTGTCGCCGTGCGGCGTGACCGACACGGAAGCAACGCGCGAGTGGTCGTCCACATAAAGGATTTCTTTGCCGTTGCTGCTCCATACTGGCACCGATCCGTCTCCTACCAGGAACCTGCCGCCGGGTTTGGGGAAAGCCACGACGTAGACTTGACTATGCCCGGACTCGAATGAAGTAAAGGCAACCCACTTTGTGTCCGGCGAAAATGCGGGATATCGTACGTTGTATTTTTCCTGGAGGAACGGAAAGGGTTTGTGGTCGCCAAACATTGGCATTACCCACGCATCGAAGTGACCCTTGTCGATGGTTTCGTAGATGACGTATTTTCCATCCGAGGACCAACTGCTCGGGTACTTGTCTAGATCGTCGTGATACAGCAACTCCTCCTGGCTTGCGCCGCTGGCCGGCCGCGTATAGAGGTCAATTTTCCCGTTGCGTGCGGAGTCGAAAACAATCGTATTCCCATCGGGAGACCAGACGGGATCGTCATCTCGGGACTGCGAGAAGCTGAATTGGGACTTGGTGCCGCGGGCGAGGTCATAAATATAAATCTCTAGGTGTCCTCCGGCGTCGGCCCGGGCTGCCGAAACCTTTTTCCCGTCGGGCGAGATGTGCGCGTCCTGGAAGGTACCACTGTCAATGACGTCGCCCTTCTTCCCGCTGCGGTCATACCATGCGAGGTCGAGGGCGGTCGCCTGCCCGCCAGCGAAAATCAGCTTACCCTCATTCGAGAGTGAGAACGCAGCCGCACCTCGAGCTTCGCCACGAATCTGTTCGGCAATAGGAATGGGATTTCCAATCAACTTCAATTTCTTGTCGTCGAAAGCCTGGCTCATCAGATTGCCGCCGTGGACGAACACCAAATGTCCGCTGGCATATTGGGCGCGGTAATCCGATCCCACCATGATCGTGTCCTGCTGTGAATCGAGCGCTGCCAGATGAATATTTCCCCCGCCCTGAGCGTCAGGTGAGAATTGGAAAAAGAAGAAATGCTTTCCATCGGGCAGGAACGCGGGCCAGCGCGGAGAGCCAGTGCCCGCGGCTGCCCTCTCCTGGCCGATCGCTCGTGACGGGGTTCCGCCAGCTGCCGGAATTCGGAACATAGCCGACGTAGAGTCGGGAGTGTACAAAATTGTGCCATCTGCGCCCCATGCGCCGCCGCGAGCCTGCGGAGCGTCGGCCAGAGTTTGGACGGCGCCGCCGCTGGCATCAATGATTTTCAATTTACCTTGCGCAAAGAATCCTACACTGCGGCTGTCGGGCGACCAGAAAGGGAAGTCGGCGTCCTCTGTCCCGGCTAGCGGCTGAGCCGCCGTCGAATCAAGCAGCCTCACCCAGAGTTGGGGCGACCCACCGGCGGTCGTTGCTACAAACGCCAGCTTGGTGCCATCCGGCGAAATCGCAATGCTCAGCGGATCGAAATTGTGCTGGTCTGGCGGCAAAATGCTCACGCGCAACGGCTTGGCGGGCACGGGCGCGCGCAGCACAAATCCGATCGCAAAGGCGATGGCGAGTGCAGCGGCTACCGCCGCCACAATCCACGCCAGTTTCTGCGATGTCCGCCGCCTCGCGACTACTGGCGCGGGGACTCCCGCTTGCGAACCGGCCTCGGCAATCCATTCCAATTGCAGCTTGACGTCGTGCGTGCTCTGAATGCGGTCTTCGCGCTCTTTCGCCATGCAGGAGCGAATCAGCCGCTCCAAGGCCGGCGGGGTCATGGGTGCTACCTGCGAGAGTGGCGCGGGGTCAGTCGCCAGAATAGAAGCGATCACACTGGCTTGGGTCTTGCCCGCAAAAGCGCGCCTGCCGGTGGCCATTTCGTAGAGCACGCATCCCAGCGCGAAGATATCGGTGCGCGCGTCGGCTTCAGCTCCTTCAATCTGCTCTGGGGCCATGTACTGAAAGGTGCCAACGATGGTGCCTTCCACGGTCAGCGCTTTGCCCGCGGTCATGGCGGTCATGGCACTGGAACTGGTGGTTTTCGCCTGCCCCTGCTTGGCCAGCCCGAAATCCAGAACCTTCGCCCCGCTCTTGGTCAACATAATGTTGCCGGGCTTCAGGTCGCGATGGATCACTCCCTGCTGGTGAGCTTTATCCAGCGCGTCGGCAATCTGCGCGCCGTAGCGCAGCACTTCTTCGACCGGGAGCGGTCCCCGCACCAGGCGATCGGCCAGGGTTTCGCCTTCCAGACATTCCATCACCAGATAGTCGGAGCCGTCCTGCGAACCGACGTCGTAAAGACGGCAAATGTTGGGATGAGAAAGCTGCGAGATCGTCCGCGCTTCGCGATCGAAGCGTTCTTTCAAGCTTGGAGTTGAGACGAAATGCCCGGAGAGAACCTTGATGGCTACGTCGCGGTCGAGTCGCGTGTCGCGTGCACGATACACTTCGCCCATCCCGCCCGCGCCCAGCGGCGAGATGATTTCGTAGGGACCAAATCTAGTGCCAGAGGCGATTGCCATCAGTGCGCGCAATTATAGCCTAACAGAGCGAGTTGTCTACCTTCAGATCGACGCCGGGATCTAATCCAGGCTGCCTGCGAAATCTTCCCGCACATAGTGGAAGAAGATCGAAGTAGACGTGTGCCCTTCAGGCAGGGCCTCACGAGAGTGGGGGATTTCGCATCCGCGGTAAAGCAGAGCATCGCCGATGGCTTGGAACACTGTGACCTTCCCTGATTCCTCGTGAAGAAGAAGCGGCCACGGCGTTGCGTTTTGCGGTTCCGGTGAGTAGTCGAGACATAGCGTGACGCTAAATTCGCATTGCTCTCGATCAGTATGCTTTTCCAGTTCGGCTCCAGGTTGATAGGAGGCCAGGTACACGTAGGAAGGCTTCAACGCTTCCCCGGCAAATGCGCTGATCGCCTTGGTTAAGTGCTGATGAAAGAAGCGGATTACTGGATCGTTGTACGAGACGTAACGAAGGGGGCTTTGGCTATCTCCGAGACGCAGTTTTCCGGTGCGCAGCTGATGACGATAATAACGACGGAGTGCAGCAATATGAAAAGGGTGGATGAGTCGTCCCACGGGTGCATAGCCCTGCGACTGAAACTTTGCGCCAGTGACAGAAACAATGTCAGCCCAATCCTGGCGCCGGCAGAAAGAGTAGTCGTCCGGCGTCAGGAGGTTGGCCAGCATTAAAGTGCGGCGTGCTTGCGGCGAAAGCGCCGGAGCGGGATCGCCGGGTTGCACGCCGGAGAGTATGGTGGCGAGTTCGGGGCCCAGCCAGAAGGGTTGCAGAGCATCGCTTCCGGGATCTCTGATCCAAACCATCTGGCCCTGATGAGCGAAAACAGCGACGGGGGTACCGGCCGGCAATTCTCCGCCCGGGGTGAAGAAGCAATCGGAACTCAAGAAAAGGGGACGATCAGTCAGGCCCTCCCAGTACTCTGGTCGGAGGAGACGTTGTGGCACCAGATGGTCCGGCTGATCGTCCAGGCGGCAGTAGAAGAGCGACCGGGGCAGTTCATTTTCCCGATCGTCGCCCGCAGGTGCGACCGCGAGCTGCTCAATCCACGCCAGCCAAACCGCGTCTTTCATTTGTGAACCCATCCATTCACCGTGAAACGGCTGTCGGCGAACCGTCCCGAGGGACAGTCGACCGGGGTAATTTCGTGCGAGAGGCCACTGGCGAACAAGACCAGTTGGTTCTGCTCGGGCACGATGGTGCGGTAGTTTGCGGTGGGGACGTAGTTGTCGTTTTCCCGCCGCGAGTCATAGATGCGCAGTTCACCGCCACTGAACTGTTTGGGCTCACGATGAAAGAAATAGACGAAGGTGATTTCGCGAGCCGCAACCGCTTCCGCGCCATTGTCGCTGTGGCAGTGGAAGAAGTCGCCGTGATTGCTGGCGGTGGTTTGGGTTTCGAGGCGGGAAATGGGGAATGGATCGCGCCCCCATCTTTTCAGAACCTGCGGCAGGCAGTTGAGAACACGATCCGTAATCATCTTCTCTTGCCCGCCCAGATCCATCAGCACACGTGACCGCCGATGGTCATAGTCCACAGCTCCGCCGGAGACTCCGGGCGAGAGCACTTCGCTCATCTCAAACTGCATTTCATGTTCGAGAACATACTGACTCAATGTGTTCAGCTCGGCCGATGTGAGGAATTCGTCGAGAATCACACATTGGGCGGACAGGTAGTCATCCGCTTCCAGCACAGCGACGCCACCGGTCTTTGGCTGCACCGTCGTAGTTGCGAACGAGATAGGCGGCGGGCTGGTCCCCGGCGGCCGCGGAGGCAGCTGTCCTGGCGAAGGACTCGGTGGCGAAACCGGCGGCGACCCGGCGCTGATGGGCGGCGGGCTGGTGCCTGGTGGACGTGGCGGTGGTGGGGGCGACGGAGACGGTGGCGTAGTTGGTGGCGACCCGGCCCGGATCACCGAAGCGTTGCGGTTTGAATAACTCGATGACGACCCCAACTGCTGCTGAAGCAGTTGTTTGGTCATGCTTTCCCCCAGGACTCCGAGGGCTCGTTCGGCAATGATTTCGCCCACGCTACGCGTGATCGCCTCGGCTACAGCGTTTCCCGGGGCGTTTCCGTGGGTTTTCGTACGCTGCAGTAAGTTGGCAAGCAGTTCTTTCTCGGGCACGCTGAGAATGCGCTCGTCGCACAACAGGGTACCGGAGAGACTGTCGATCATCTCTCGTGCTGTCATCGGACTCCTCCCGGCGAAAAAGACACGAATGCACAATCCGGGCAGTCCGGGAAGCGAAGGGGACTTCAACCTAGCAAAATGGAATGCGAAAGGGAAGGACTAATTGAGCGTAAGCAATCGAATTTTGAGGAAAACCGGTTCGATTTACTTCTGGCCTATTTTTCCGCCATGGCGCCAACCAGCGATTCGAAGATCTTGAAGCCGTCGGTGTTGCCAAGTTCAGGCTCACTCGCGCGTTCAGGATGCGGCATCATTCCAAGGACATTGCGGCCGGGATTGCAAATGCCAGCGATATTGTTCAGCGAACCGTTTGGATTCGCCTCCGGAGTGATTTCGCCCGCCGGGCTGGAGTAACGAAATACGACCTGCTGATTGCGCTCTAATTCGGCCAGTGTGGCCTCATCGCAAAAGTAGTTGCCCTCCATGTGGCCAATGGGGATGGTCAGGACCTCTCCCGCGCGGCAGGCATGAGTGAAGGGAGTATCGGCATTCTCCACTCTTACCTGGACTGGTTTGCAAACATACTTCAAGCCGACATTGCGCATCAGTGCGCCCGGGAGCAATCCGGATTCGCACAAAATCTGGAAGCCGTTGCAAATGCCGAGCACCAGGCCGCCGTCGCTGGCGAACTTCTTTACTGATTCCATCACCGGTGAAAACTTGGCAATGGCGCCAGTGCGCAAGTAATCGCCAAAGGCGAAGCCGCCGGGAACAATTACCGCATCGCAGTTTTGCAAGTCATGCGACTCGTGCCAGAGGAACGTGACCGGTTGCTTCGCGACTTGCTGGATGGTCCAATACGCGTCGTGATCGCAATTCGATCCGGGGAAAATGATGACGCCGAATTTCATCCGAGTTTCCTCGCCGAAGGGGTTATATTTCGAGTCTAACATGATAAGGAAGCGAGCCAAACGCGCGATGGTTGCGTCGCAAAGAACGCGACGCTTGGCGCGGCTCGCCCAGATTCCTCACGGCGCAAAGAACGCTGGTTCGGAATGACAATCAGATTGCACCGCCGAACCATCCGAGTTACTGCATGAACTTAGGCGAACATTTTCGCATCACCGGCGGCGCCCTCAAGAACTGGGTGATCGCGCAGATGCAGGATTCGCTGGCCGTCGGTTTGCTTTGGCTGATTGGTCTTTATGTGCTCAAGGTGCCGTGGGCTCCGCTGTGGGCGCTGCTGGCAGCGTGCCTGCAAGTGGTGCCGCACCTCGGGCCGGTGCTGGGAATGATTGGCCCCGTGCTGGCCGCGACTTTTCGCTGGGGAGACTGGGAGCATCCGCTGTATGTTCTGATGCTCTACGCCGGAATCGCCGTGGTCGATGGCTTTCTGTTGCAGCCCTACATCATGAAGCGCGTGGCCAAGGTGCCGATCTGGGCTTCACTGCTGACTCCGATTGTGCTGGGAATTCTGATTCCATTCTGGGGAGTGCTGCTGGCGCCGCCGCTGCTGGCGGTGGTCTATGCCTACAAAGCCTGGCACGAGAAACAGAAGCTGCCTGCGGGACCTGGTGCCTAGTTCGGATGCACCATTTCCGGTGCTGAATCTCGTGGGGAAAAGACCTCTGTTCCGCGCAAAATCTTCAAGACAAAGAGCTGCAGATTGAAAAGAATTGCACTCCCCGACGTCCGCCTGGGCTGTCGGGGACGAACTGAATTCAGCAAATCGGGTTGCTATTGGTGTCCGTACGTCAAGCGCACACGTCGATTCTTGCTCCAACAGTCATCGTTATCCTCAGGGCAAACCGGGTACAGTTGACCCCAGCCGACTGCCAGCAGAATGCGGTTCTCCGGCACTCCCGAATCGATTAATTGTTGTTTGATGTAGTCGGCTCGCCGCTGGGAAAGCGCTAAATTGTAAATCAGATCGCCACGCGTGGACGCATAGCCATCGATATAGAAGTAGATATCCGAATGTTCCTTGAGCCATGACGCATTCGCCTGAACCGGACTCAGGTCGCCGGGCGCGGCGTGATCGTTCCAGGGGAACAGTACCTCTTTGACGGACTGGTCGAACTCGGCTTGCGCTTTACTGTAAAGATAGATGTCGGGCGACGTGTTGGCAGATTGCGCCGTCGCAGGAACAGCTGTCAGTCCAGTAGCAAGGGCAATCCAAAGAGCAGCAATGAGACACTTCATGGGAAATACCTCCGATTCGGGTGACCCTGGCGGTCAACGCGGCCGCTTATTTCGGCTGCGATTGTAGCGTTCGCCCTTGGCCCGCACCACTGTCAAAAGTGCTAGGTCTGAACAACCGCTTGGCTATCCGATTGCGGTTAGCAGCTTCTGCCAAGGTCAGCATTTCAGCTATTGACTTCTTTTATTACCGGCGGCTTCCTGCTGTCGGAAGTTGACTTCATGCGCGTCCCGTCATAACATGCCCAGAATTCGCCGCTTCAGCTTTTGCATGATTGGTAAAGTCCTGGGCCACTATCGGGTGCTGGAAAAGATAGGCTCTGGAGGGATGGGCGAAGTCTACCGGGCCAGCGATGAACGGCTGGGACGGGACGTCGCGATCAAGATACTCAAACCCTCCCTGGCCCATGATCAGGATCGCCTGCGCCGTTTTGAGCAGGAAGCCCGCGCCGCCGCCGCTCTGAGCCATCCCAACATTGTCGCGATTTATGACATCGGCATGCACGATGGCGCCCCTTACATCGTCTCCGAGTTGCTGGAAGGGCAGACCTTACGGGAGCGCCTGCTCGGGGGTCCCATCCCGCGGCGGCAAGCCCTGGACTTCGCGCAGCAGATTGCGCAGAGTCTGGTGGCGGCGCATGAAAAACGGATTGTCCACCGCGACCTCAAGCCGGAGAATCTTTTCCTCACTAAAGATGGCCGAATCAAAGTCCTCGATTTCGGAATCGCCAAGCTCTTAAGTTCCGGGTTCGATTCGGAAGGCGGCGAGGCGGCCTCGATCGCGAGCATGACCACGCAAACCCGGACCGGGTCGATCCTCGGGACCGTGGCGTATATGTCGCCTGAGCAGTTGCGCGGCAAAGCGGTGGATCATCGCAGCGACATCTTCAGTTTTGGCGCCATTCTTTACGAGATGCTCACCGGCAAACGCGCCTTTGCCGGCGAGACTCAGGTCGACACCATAACCGCGATCCTCAAAGAGGAGCCGCCGGAGCTGATTCGCGAGGACGGGGATATTCCGAGCGGGTTCGAACACGTAATCCGCCATTGTTTGGAGAAGGAGCCGGAGAATCGTTTTCAGTCGGCGCGCGATTTGGCTTTCGCGCTCAGCACGTTGTCGGATCCGACCGGCCGACACATGCTTCCTTTCCGGTTGGGCGGGACGCGGTTGCGAACCTGGTTGCCGCGCATCGTGGGTGCACTGTTGCTAGCGGCGGTTGCGGTCTATGCAGGTCACCGGCTCCGAACCGTTGAGAATCCCGATTTCCGCCGCGTGACCTTTGAGCGCGGTACAGTCTACTCCGCCCGCTTCACGCCGGACGGGCGCACTGTGGTCTACGGAGCTTCGTGGAATGGGCGTCCGCTGCAGATTTATTCCACGATCCCAGATTCATTGCTGGCGCGCCCGCTGGACCTAACTTCCGCCTATCTCCTGGGCATCTCGCGCAGCAACGAACTGGCGCTCACGTTGCGGGGCAGGCCGGGCTCGCGCCTCGACTTCGAGGGCGGAGTCCTGGCACAGAGTCCTATGCTTGGGGGAACGCCGCGGGAGATCCAGCAGAATGTGGCCTGGGCAGACTGGAGTCCGAGTGGAGAACTTGCCGCGGTTCACCACGTGGGCGGCCTCGATGATCTGGAGTTTCCAATTGGCAAAGTTCTTTACGAGACCAGCGGATCGATTAGCAACATCCGCTTTTCTCCGGGCGGAGACCGCATCGCCTTCCTCGATCACCCCAAGCGATGGGACGACAGCGGTTCGGTCTGCGTTACCGATCTGGCGGGAAACAGAACCACACTATCGTCCGGTTGGGAATGGGAGTACGGGTTGGCTTGGTCTCCCAAGGGCAACGAAATCTGGTTCAGCGCGCTCGAAAGCGGATCGAGTAATCGCTCTCTGTGGGCAGTCAGCTTGTCGGAGCGGCTGCGCAAAGTGCTCACGGTGCCGGTCGGGTTCACGGTGCAGGATATCGCTCCCGACGGACGCATTCTGGCTACCATCGACAACGAGCGATTAGCCATGGAGTGGAGCGGCCGAGACAAGCAGGTTCGAGATCTTTCCTGGTACGACTGGAGCATTGCCAAGGATATTTCGCCCGACGGCCAGTCGATACTCTTCGAAGAGGGATCGGAACCCGCCGGTCCGAAGGATGCGGTGGCCATTCGCAAAATTGATGGCTCGCCGCCCATCCGATTGGCGGACGGCACGGCGGATACATTGTCGCCCGACGGCAAATGGGCGATCTCGTTCTCCCGCACTGGGCCAGCGCAGCTGACTCTGCTCCCGGTTGGCCCCGGCCAGTCGCGTATTATTCCGCTGCCGAGCCTGGAGCGTTTACAGAACGGGGCCCACTTCCTGCCCGATGGGAAGCGAATCGTCTTCAATGGAAATGAGCCTGGAGATTCGGGACGCACCTACGTGGTTGATCTTGACGGCGGGAAACCTGAGCCGGTAACGCCCCAAGGCGTCTACGCCACACTGCCTTCGCCCGACGGGAAGTTCCTGGCGGGAGAGAGTGCTGACCACAAGCTGGATCTGTTCCCGCTCAACGGAGGGGCAGTGCATCATATCGCCAACGTAGAGCCGGGCTATGTGCTGGCGCAGTGGTCTGCAGACAGTAAAGCGTTGTACGTCTTCCGCCCCGGAGAAGTGCCGCTGACCATTCAGCGGCTGGACATCGCCACCGGAAAGATGAAGCCGGTTCGAGAGTTAATGCCTGGGGATCTTGGCGGTGTGGTTTCCATCGCGCCTGTGATCACCAACCAGAACGCGTCTGAGTTCGCCTACAGCTATTACCAGACTTTGTCAGTGCTGTACGTGATTTCAGGAGTGAACTAAGGGCGATATCTCAAGCGACCCGCAAAGCGCGCCGCAGTTTTACCGGACTCGCCCCGATGAGAATCTCTGCCTGTTTGTTATTACTGACGTAATGAAGATTAGTTGTGCTACCCCTCCGTAATTACCTCGGTTATCTACTCGTGCCAAATCGGTAATGCCTAGACTGCACAAGGGAGGATCGTCGGGAAACCCCGAAATCCAAAAGGGAGAGAATCGTTATGAAGGGAAGGATGTTGGTCACGGGCTTGCTGGCGCTGTGGTGTTTGCTGAATATTGGTTGCGGAATCAGCAACAGCGGGAGCAACAATGGTGCGTCACAGACAGATGTTACGAATTTCGTGTCGACAGTTGCAGGGTCGGCGGTTAATGCGCTCAATGCCGGTGCGCAAGCGCAAGGCGTATCGGTTCCTGGTCTTGAGGGCATGGCGGATCGGATTCTGAAAAGCAAATCAGGTGGGAACAACGCGAAAGTAAAACGGCAAAAAATGCAGGTGCAGTGCAATTCGTCCGGGACCTCCTGCACGTTCAGTGACAACTTCAATGTTTCTTACACCTGCCAGACCGGGGGAAGCATGGAAGTAGCCGGAACACTGACCGGCAACGGAACTACCAACTCGGCATATCTATCAATGGAAATTGAAGTGACGCCAGTCAGCTGGACCTGCGATGGGCCCACCGTCAACGGTGATCCGTATGTCCAGATCAACGGAACTTACACCTATCCCGCGGATTCGATGACGATGACTATGAGCGGTGGGTTCCTGGCCGGGAGTCAGAGCTGCCCACTCAACGTCACCGTCAACGGCAACTCGGATGGCTCCGGAGATATAAGCGGGACGGCTTGCGGAGACAGCGTCAGCGGCAGTTTCTAGCAGTTGCTTTGGGGCGAATTACCTGGTCCAGTCCTCAATCTGCAAGCGCTTGACGCGGCGGAACATATGATCGTGGGTGACCAGCACGACCTGGGCTGCGAGCGCTTGAGCGGCGATCATGGGGTCCAGGTTGCCTATAGGCTTCCCGGTTCGTTCGAGATCGGCTCGAACTTGCGCGTATTGCTGGGCGGCATCCGAATCCCAAGGCAGAACCTCGACGCGCAACAAGAATTCTTCTACCGCGATCTTGAGTCTTAGCGCTTCCGGTTTTCTTTCGACGCCGAAGCGCAACTCCGCTTCTGTGACGGCCGATATTCCCACCTCCGCCATGGGCACTTTGAGCAGGTGTTCGCGCACGCGGGGAAAGTTTCCCTTGATGACGTAGCTGGCAGTGTTCGTGTCCAGAAGATAGCGAACTGGCATCAGAATAGCTTGCGCTTCTGCGGTGGGGTATCGCCTCGAGTGGCCAGGAAGTCTTTGGGTACTTCAATGGTTTCCATCAGCTCAAAGAAGTCCTGCCACGAGTCCGGTCTGCGTGACAAGACGATATCGCCGGTGATGGGATCGCGGCGAACGTAGACCTGCGAACCCTGGAAGCGATACTCCGCGGGCAAACGCACGGCTTGGCTGCGCCCGTTGTAAAAGAGTTTGGCGGTACGAGGCATAGGGTCGACCTCCTAGATATATATCACAGTATATCACAAGGATCGATCAGGGTATAGATCCGGCTCGTCCAATACGCCTCCGTCTCTGCCCGACTAGCAACTGTAACGGCCGCGGGCAAGACGCCCGTGCCACCAAACTGTCTAGGCGCTGGCTTTGTCGGTCAGGGGGAGCAGGGGTTCGTCGGTTTGCTGGATGGTTGGGCTGGCGGCGGCCGCATCGAGATCCAGCTGCTCCTGGCCGCTGAGCACGGTCACTTTGCCGCGATAAGTTTTCAGATGTTTTTGCGCGGTCTCGAAGGCCTCCTGCGCTTTGCTTAGGCTCTTGCCGACGTTTTCAAACTGGCTCTGGAAGTAGTCGAACGACTTCTGTGCCTTGGACAATTCGAGGCGACTCTTCTCAAATCGGCTGGCGACCTCATACCACTTATGCACCAGCGCGATAGTTTGCAGAGTCATGAGCAAGCTGTTGGGCGAGACCGGGAAAACGTGCTGCAGGTTCAGCCAGTCGGCAAGCTCGCGATTGCGGATCACTTCCATGTAGAGCGTCTCGCTGGGCAAATACATTAAGGCGATATCGGTCGTCCCGTTCTCCGGCTGGATGTAGGCCTTGATGCGCTTTGCTTCGGCTTTCATCACGCGGACCAGAGCAATGCGCGCTTCTTCGATCTCGGCTTCGACGTTGCTTTCAAATAGCGCCAGTACGGCTTCCCGCGGAAACTTGGCGTCAATCGGCAGGCGGCGGTCGGGGAACTGAATGATGGCGTCGGCGCGTCCGCCGCCTTCGGGGAGTTGCGCCTGCATTTCGAACATGTGGGCGGGAAGAAAATCGGCGAGCAAACGCTCGAGGCTGGCTTCACCGAAGCGGCCACGCAAGTGAGGCAGCTTGAGCAGATTGTTCAAGTCGTTAATCGAATGGCCTAGGGCTCCGACTTCGCGGAGCTGCTCTTCCGCCGCCTTCAAGTGCTGCTGCACTTTCTCGAACTGAGCGAAGCCTTCCTTAATATTCTGATCGAGTTTCTGCTGAACCTGATCGGTGATGTCGAGCAGGCGAGCGTCCACGCGATCGCGAATCGAATCCAGACTCTGCGCGGTTTTCTGGTTCAGGCTGTCAAACTCCGATTTGAGCTGCGACGTGGTCAGCGCCAGCGAGGAGGTCAACTCAGTGCGGGCCTGAGCCAGCCCCTCCGACTGTTCCTGTCGACTGGCTTTCATCTGCACTTCGACGGCAGAACGAATGGCCGAGAAGCCCTCGCCCAAGCGGTCAGCAACCTGTAGTCCGATGGCCCCTTTGGTTTGCTCGAGCCGCATGGCGGTATCGGCTGTGGCCGAGGCAAACTGCGCCGAGAGGTTCTGGCGCACGGCTTCTGACTGGCTCGCAAGTTGCCTCAATGCTTCGAGTTGCGAGGAAATGCCAAACCTTCGCTGGAATAGCGAAAGGGCCAGTATCAAAAGGACTAGTTCCAGAACGAGAACCAGACCAAGCAGGGACGCGAATAAAGTCAACTCGAAACTATCTCCCTTGTAATCGTGCCTCAGCCGATTCTAGAGCGTATGGTCGAAGAATCAAAGCCGTAAAGTTGGTCCCCCAAACGCGATCCTCCCGGGTCCTGAACGTGGGTAAGGCGGAACATGTTTCGGGTCCCAACAGCTTGGCTGGCGATGTTTTTGATCGGCGGAGCGGCTCCGGTAAAGGATCCGAAATCGCCGCCCGCCAACGTGTTGATGGCCTCGGCGCAGCAGCCCTCCCCCAATGATTCCTCGTCCACAGACACCCAGGCCGAGCGCGAGTTGTTCGATCTGGCCAACCAGGCACGGGCGCAGGCCGGAGTCGCGCCCCTGCAAATGGATGAGGGTTTGACGCAGGCGGCGCGCGCGCACGCGGCGGCAATGGCCGCCCAGCAACAACTTTCGCATCAGTTTGCCGGAGAGCCCTCCCTGGTACAACGGCTGGCGGCTAGCTGTTCGCTGCATCTGGATACGGCTGGCGAGAACGTTTCGGTCGCGGGCAGCGTAGAGCAGTCGCATCAAGGGTTGATGCACTCGCCGCCGCATCGCGAGAACTTGCTGAATCCCGGCTACAACGTGGCCGGATTCGGCGTGGTCCGTGCCGGTTCTTCGCTCTACGTGGCGCAGGATTTCGCCCACAGTCTGCCGGCCTATTCGCCTCGGCAAGCCGGGGGATTAGTAACCGGAAGCATTGCCCGCTTGCGCCGCGAGGCCAACTTGCCACAGTTGCAATGGGTGGATAGCGACACGGCGGAAAATGCTGCTTGCTCCATGGCGCATGCGGATTCGCTCAAGAGCGTCTCCGCCCGCGGATCCTACGTGGTTCGCTACACCACCGAGCAACCTGAGACCCTGCCAGACGCGGCAGCCAAGGCCATCGAAAACCGCGCAGTGCATACTTTTTCGGTTGGAACCTGCTACGCGCGCACCAGCAGCTATCCCAGCGGCGTGTATTGGGTGACGCTGGTCCTGCAGTAAGCCAGGTGTCCGCAAGCCCCGCTTTCTCTATGCTAACCTGCAATTCTGTACTGTTCCCGCCTCCCCCATGGACGCGCTCCCCGAGATTCGCATCGGCACGGCCGGTTGGAGCTACAAAGACTGGGACGGGGTCTTTTATCCGCCGGGAATGCAACGCCAGAAGCGCCATGCGCTGGAATTTCTGGCGCAGTGCTTTGACGTGGTCGAGATCAACACTTCTTTTTACGGGCACATCAAGCCGGAACTGGCCAAGCTTTGGGTGCGCAAAGTCGCGGTGAATCCGAAGTTTATGTTTACCGCCAAATTGCACCGCTCGTTTACCCATTCTCCGATTGCGGTGATGGAGCCGACGTCGGCTGCAACCATCAAGCCCAACGATGAGGATGAACGGCTGGCGCGCGAAGGGTTGGATGCGCTGGCTTCAACGGGAAAACTCGGGGCGCTGCTCATTCAGTTTCCGGTTTCGTTCAAAAACACATCGTTGAACCGCGAATATCTCGAGCAGTTGTTGCGGCAGTTCATCGAGTTTCCCCGTGTGGTCGAAGTGCGGCACGAGAGCTGGAACAATCCCGAGACGCTCGCCTATTTCGTCGAAAAGAACGTCGCCTTCTGCAACATCGACCAACCGCTGATCGGGCGCTCGCTCGAAGCCACGGAACATGTGACTTCGCCAGTCGGATACGTGCGGCTGCACGGCCGGAACTACGATCAGTGGTTTGAAGCCGAGAAAGGCGCGGATCGCTACAACTATCTATACAGCGAAACCGAATTGTCCGGATGGAAAGAAAAGATCGAGCGCATCGCGCAGAAGGCCGAAGTCACCTACGTGGTCGCGAACAATCATTTTGAAGGGAAGGCCGGAGTAAACGCCCTGCAGTTGAAATACATGCTCGGTGGACAGCGAGTGAGGGCGACCGAGACATTATTGAAGCGCTATCCCGAACTGAAGAGCATTGCTGACCCCATCGCGGACGAAGCGTCGAGCTCAAATCTTCCGCTGATGGCTTAATCGCGCACTTAAGCATCATCCACTCCCGCACCAGCGAAGACCCTCGCGCCTACACTCTCACGGCTTCTTCGGAGCGTGCCGCGTAGTGCGATTCCACGTACTCATCCAGGATCTTGATGAACTCTGCCACGATGTGGTCACCTTTTAGCGTAGTGAACAGGCGGCCGTCGACGTAGACTGGCGCTTTGGGCTCTTCGAAGGTGCCGGGCAGGGAAATGCCGAGGCTCGCGTGTTTGGATTCGCCGGGACCGTTGACGATGCATCCCATGACGGCGACTTTCATTTCTTCGACGCCGGTGTAGCGGTCTTTCCATGTGGGCATCTGCTCGCGCAGGTAGGACTGAATCTGCTCGGCCATTTCCTGGAAGAAAGTGCTGGTGGTGCGCCCGCATCCGGGGCAAGCCGTGACCTGCGGGGTAAAGCTGCGGATTCCGAGCGATTGCAGAATCTGTTGCGCTACGCGGACTTCTTCGGTGCGATCGCCGCCGGGCGCGGGCGTGAGCGAAACGCGGATGGTATCGCCGATGCCTTCCTGCAGCAGGACTCCGAGCGCGGCGCTGGATGCGACGATGCCTTTCGCGCCCATGCCCGCTTCGGTCAGTCCGAGGTGCAGCGGATAGTTGCAACGCGCCGCGAGCGCACGATAAACGTCGATCAAGTCCTGCACGCCGCTGACTTTCGCGCTGAGAATGATTTGGTCGGCGCGCAAGCCGTGCTTTTCAGCAAGGGCCGCGGAATTCAGCGCACTCACGACCATGGCTTCCATCGTGACTTCGCGGGCGTCTTTTGGTTCGGAGAGGCGCGAGTTCTCATCCATCATGCGAGTGAGCAAGGCCTGATCGAGCGAGCCCCAGTTCACGCCGATGCGAACCGGCTTCTGATTCTCGACCGCGACTTCAATCATGGTACGGAAGTTGGAATCGTCTTTGCGCCCGATGCCGACGTTGCCGGGATTGATGCGGTACTTGGCCAGGGCGCGGGCGCATTCGGGATATTTCTTGAGCAACTGATGTCCGTTGTAATGGAAGTCTCCGACGATAGGAACGTTGATGCCTTGCTTGTCGAGTTGCTCGACGATTGGCGCGACCGCGGCAGCGGCTTCTTCGTTGTTGACCGTGACGCGAACCAGTTCGGAGCCAGCACGGGCCAGCGCGGCGACTTGCTGGACGGTCGAGGCGATGTCGGCAGTATCCGTATTCGTCATGGATTGCACCACAACCGGTGCATCGCTGCCCACGCGAATGCCATTGATCAAGCAAGTGACGGTTTTTCTGCGTTGAATGTTGGCCATGCGGAACCTCTAGTTTAACACGCACGGCTCGGAGGACGAGTGGCTTCAACGGTCCCGCCGGGCGAGGACACCCGGCCTCCATTACGCCACACGCGGGCGACGGCGCCCGCGCCACAATAATTACGGCAGTCTTTGCATCATTCCGGGCAGGGTCTTGGCTAAGTCGTTGTAGATCACCATGACGGCAAACAGTACCAGGAAGACGAACGCGGCCTGGTAGATCCGCTCTTTGATCTGCAGGCTGATGTCGCGGCGCATGATGCTTTCGACGAACAGCAGCAGGATCACGCCGCCATCGAGGATGGGAATCGGCAAGAGGTTAAAGATGCCGAGATTCAGGCTGATGGCGGCGGTTAAAGCCATTAGCGGGGTCCAGCCTTTTTCGGCGGCGGCTTCTCCGGCATCCTGCGCGATGCCAATCGGGCCCGAAATGGTGCGGATCGAAACCTTGCGTTGCACCAGTTTCTTCATCAACTCCAAAATCAGCAGCGAGTCCTTCTTGTTGTCCGCCAAAGAGTGGCTAACCGCCTCTGCAAAAGAAAGCCGGGTCACTTTCATCTCCGGCTTGTTGGAAAAACCAATGCGATAGCGCTTCTCGTTGGGATCTTCCGTGCTGGCCAGCGTCGGCTGCACTTGAACCGTAAACTGCTTGCCGCCACGCTCGATGGTCAAATCGACCGGTTTCGATTTGCTCTCCTGCAGTTGCTCAATCATGGCTTCGATTGAGGGCAGGGGCTTGCCATCTATCGCCACAACGTGATCGCCTGTTTGCAATCCTGCCCTCGCCGCGGGCATGCCCGGCTCCAGCGCCCCCACAGTAACCGACTCGCTGGGATACCAACCCGCCGAGCCCACCTCGGAAGTAGTGATCGCCTGCGGAGTAATGGTCCGTTCGAACGTCTGGTTATCGCGCTGGATGGTCACGGTCAACGGCTGGTTGGGACTTAGCCAGACCCTCGGCTCAAGCTGCTCCCAGGTTGGATTCTGGATTCCATCGACGCCGGCAATCCGGTCACCGGGGCGCAGACCCGCGTTTCCCGCAGGCGAGCCAGGCTTAACCCACGCGATTACAGCCGGCTGCTCCAGGAACAAAGGATATTCGTATCGCACCATGTAAACCCCGGTAAGCAAGCCGATGGCGAGCAGAATATTCATCGAGGGCCCGGCGATCGCAATCAGAAAGCGATGCCAACGCGGGTGCGAGAGGAACTCGCCGGGATCGCCGGTGCGCTCATCCATGGGATTCTCGCCGCTCATTTTCACGTAGCCGCCGAGAGGAATAGCACTGATGCGGTAATCGGTGTCGCCGCGGCGGAAACCGAGCAGGCGTTTGCCAAATCCGATAGAGAAAACCTCGACTCGCACTCCGAGCAACTTCGCGACCGCGTAGTGGCCGAATTCATGGATCAAAATCATGAATCCCAAGACCACGGCCACTGCGAGCACAGCTATAAAGAATCCTGACATAGAGTTTTGATTATTCCCTTCGAGAGGTGGAAGGAGCCGAACGCGATGCCGCGGCACAGCCCAATCGCTCTACGGTTTCACGCGCGATCCGACGGGCTTCCGCGTCTGCCTCCAACACGTTATTTATAGATTCCAGTTTCCCAACTTCGGTTTCCGCAAGAACCATTCTAATTATGTCAGGAATCTCAGCGAAATGGATACTGCCGTCGAGGAACGCAGCGACGGCGACTTCGTCGGCGGCGTTCAATGCTACCGTTTTTGCACCTCCAGCCTCCACTGCTTCATAGGCTAGCTGCAGGCAGGGAAATTTTCCCACGTCCGGCGGCTCGAAATCGAGGTGTCGTAAGTCCATGACCGGGAAGCGCATATCGGACGCGATGCGTTCTGGGTACGTCAGCGCGTAGAGGATGGGCAGCCGCATGTCGGTCAGCGAGAATTGAGCAAGTATGCTGCCATCCACAAATTCGACCATGGAGTGGATCGTGGACTGAGGGTGGACGATCACCTGCACCTGGCTGGGCGGTAAATGAAACAAACGACAGGCTTCGATGACTTCGAAGCCTTTATTCATCAAGGTGGCGGAATCGATGGTGATGCGGCGGCCCATTTTCCAGGTGGGATGATTTAAGGCCTGCTCTATGGTGATCGAGGAGAACTGTGACTTGGGAGTATGTAGAAATGGTCCGCCGGACGCAGTCAGCCAGATCTGCTGAATCTCATTCATTCGGCCGCCCCGCAGGCATTGATGGACGGCATTGTGTTCGCTGTCGATGGGCAGCAGAGGCTTGCCCTGACGGCGGGCTTCGGCGGTAATCAGTTCTCCCGCAGCCACTAAGCATTCTTTGTTCGCCAGGCCAACGGTTTTGCCCGCGCGTACGGCTTCGTAAGTGGCTTCGAGTCCGGCTACGCCCACGATGGCGCTGACCACGAAGTCGGCTTCAGGATGAGTGGCGACTTGTACAGTTCCGGCCGGGCCGTGAACGACTTCGATCTGGTTGGTTCCTGCGGCTTTTAGACGAGTGTTAAGGACTTCCGCATCCGCTTGGTCAGCCACTGAGATCAATTGCGGTTTCCAGCGCTGGGCCTGCTCGAATGCAGCGTCGACGTTCCGGCCTGCAGCCAGAGCGATCACCTGGAAACGCTCGGGATAGGATTCAACAACCGAAAGCGTGCTGCGGCCGATAGAACCAGTCGAGCCCAGGATGGAAATACGTTTCATCAGAAATCGGTCGTCAGTCGTGAGTCCTTGCTCGTTGGAACTCTGTTTTGCGTGATCGCCAACGAAGCAGGGCGAGCCACCAACGACGCTTTTTGCTTACTGCATGACCCGCCAAGCCGCATAGTACCATAGCACCGGAGCGGCAAAGAGCAGGGCGTCGATGCGATCCAGCATGCCTCCGTGGCCGGGGAGAATCGTCCCTGAATCCTTGACCCCGGCTCCACGTTTGATTAACGATTCCACCAGATCGCCTAGCTGCGCGGCGATGTTGATGGCCGCCGAAAGCAATAGCGCAGGCCCTAACGGCGGTTTCTGCAAGGCGAAAAAGCCATCCCGCTGTTCAATGAGATGCATATTCAGCAACGCGGAACTGATGGGCAGGGCATAGTTATAGAGCAACATCCCGACCACCAGACTTGCCAGCAGAGACGCCAGCGCTCCCTCCCAGGTTTTCTTGGGGCTGATGCGCGGCGACATGAGATGACGGCCCAGGGAGCGTCCAACGAAGTAGGCAAAGATGTCCCCGGCCCAGACCAGCAGCAGCAAATACAGAAGCAGGAACGCCCCTGACCACTGCTGACGCAACTGCACCAGAAATCCCAGCGGCAGTGCAACATAAACAAAAGCGAAGGCAGAGAGCATTGCAGCCGGAAACGCGCTGCTGAGATTGACCCTCCGCATGGCAATCGCGAGAAAAACAAAGGGAGCAATGGCGGCGGCGAATCCCGTGCTATAGATGAAGATTGCGGTCGAGAGCAGAGGTTTCCCGTTTCCCGGATTGATGGCCAGCAACAGGAAGAATAGTCCCACGAAAATGTAGGTTGGCCAGCGCAGCGGCCGTATACCATAAGCCTCGGCGAGCTTTAGCAGTTCCTGTACCGTCAGCAATGCGACCAAGGCCGCAACCAAAGCCAGCACCGGCACTGGCGCGCGCAAAATCAACAACAAAACAACGGGGATCAGAACTACCGCGGTGAGGACTCTCTTGAGCAGATGCAAGAGCCTCAGCTCCTGCCCGTCTTCGCAGCGTGTGGCGCGGGCGCCCCCGCCCGCGAAGTTTTCGCGAATTCGCCACGGTGGCCTTCCGAGTCCGTAACATCGTCTGCCAGGCCGCCATAGCGCCGCTCACGTTTCTGATATTCGGCGATGCCTTCGAGCAAATGAACCCCGCGGAATTCGGGCCACAGGGTGGGAGTTACATAGATTTCCGCGTAGGCCAATTGCCAGAGTAAGAAGTTGCTCAGCCGCATCTCGCCGCTGGTGCGGACCACCAGATCGGGATCCGGTAAATGCCGAGTGTAGAGATGACGGGAGACCTCGTGCTCGTCGATTTCCAGATGATCCAGGCCGCCATTGCGAGCGGCCGCATCCACCATGGAGCGGAACGCATCCACGAGTTCGGTGCGAGCGCTGTAGTTGAGCGCGAGCGTCAGAACCATGCCGGTATTGTGCGCTGTGGCTTCGCGCGCCCACTTCATCTTTTCTTGCACCGAGGGCGGCAGTTCGCCCTGGCGCCCGATGTATTCCAGGCGAACGTTGTTCTTATTCAGCGTGGGCACCTCGGCTTTCAGATAACGGCAGAGCAGGCCCATCAGGAAATGCACTTCGCTGGCCGGGCGCTTCTTCCAGTTCTCTTCGGAGAAGGCATAGAGCGTGAGCGCGGGAATGCCGATGCGCGAAGCCGTTTCGACCGTCGAGCGCACCGACGAAACGCCGGCGCGATGTCCGGCGATGCGCGGCAGATGGCGCCGACGCGCCCACCGGCCGTTGCCGTCCATGATAATAGCGATGTGTTTTGGGAGCCGCTTCGGGTCCAACCGCAAATAAATCTCCGCTTCTTTGCGGTCCAGCCCGGCGGGAACTGTTGCTTGCAAGCGAACCTCTGCTCTTTGTTGAAGCTAACACAGCGGGGCAGCGCTGGCAATGACACTAAGGAGCCACGCAGTGTCTCAATTTCAAAAGCTGGCATATCGCTCGGGATCACGATTTTGTTATCTCTGATCGAAACCTCAAGACGCGGAGTTCGCGGAGAACCGCCGCAGAGGTCGCGGGAGACTACCTAGGCGAATCGCTCACTTCTCCATCGATTCCGACGATTCCGAGAAATGCAGCAGGATGTGCAACGGCTCGGTCTGGCCGCCATTGACTGCTTTGAGCACCAGCAGACGGCCGTCGGGAGCAAAAGCGACCGGTTGCACTCCGTCGAGAGTGGTCACAGTTTCGGTGTTGCTGAATTCCATGGTGTCAGGATTGCGGATTTCGGAAGCTAACAGCTTGTTTCCGTTAGCGAAGTAGAGGTGCTTGCCGTCGTGGCTCCAGGCATGCCAGTAGGCTCCATCGGAGGAGATCTGGAACTTGGAATGGACGCCGGGAAAGTCCGTGACATACAGTTCTGCCCGGCCGGATTCGTTTGAGAAGTAGGCCATCCACTTTCCGTTGGGAGAGACCAGGCCGTCATATTCGTTGTAGCTTTGCGTTAGCAGTGGGATCTCCTTGCCGCCGTCGACCGGCTGAGCGTAGAGATCGAACTGCGTCTTGGGGTCCTGAGCCATCACGATCAGATATTTGCCATCCGGCGTCCAGCAGTCAACATATGGCCTCAGCGTGGTGGAGTTCGTTTGCAACTTTTGTTCCATGCCCGTAGACAACGACTTGATGGTCAAGCTGCTGGTCGTTCCGCTGAGAGCAGCGATCGCGATCTTCGTGCCGTCGGGAGAAAAAGCGCCATGCACGGTTCCTGGGGTACTGACGTTTTGCCGGGTCAAGGTCTTGTGATCCAGCTCAAAGACCCAGAGTTCTGTATCCGGCGAACTCGGCTCGCGTTTCACAAAGGCGATCTTCCTGCCGTCATTGGAGAGCCGGGTAGCCGGAACACTGCCATTCGCCAGATAAATGCCGTTGATCGGGTCTCCGAACTCTTCCATCTCTTTTCCCGGAAGCTTCATCCAGGCGAAGCGGGCCTGGTCAGACTCCGCAGTCCGATATACCAGTGTGCCCGTCGGCGAAGCGGAAAAGTTCCCGAGGTCTTTCGGGCCCCAATATTCGATGTTCTCGGTAATGGGGATCGGATTGCCTTTGACCGTCAGAGAGCCCGGATCGAAGTGCTGCGCCAGCAGATTCCGGTCTCTCAGATACAGCAGGTAGCCTTGGCTGTAGCTGGCATTGGAGGCGCGGTCGACCACCAGTTTCGGATTGCCGCCATCCAACGATCCCGCGTAGAGCCCGCCTCTTTCAGCTCCGACCATGTGCTCCGAGAAAAGGAAGTGTTTGCCATCGGGCAGGAAAACTGGATTGCGATGGGTAAAGCCTTGCGCCCCCAGCTTCGTAACCGCCACCGGTACTCCGCCCGCTTCGGCAACCTTGTACAGGGGTTCTTCGATATTCGGCGTGAAGACGATGACGCCTGCCTGGCTCCAACTGCCACCACGCCCGGCCGGCGCGTCGCAGATGATTTGTACTGGGCCACCGGAAGCAGCTACCGTGCGCAACTTCCCACCGGCAAAGAAGCCTAGCAGCTTGCTGTCGGGCGACCAGAAGGGAAACGCCGCGCCATCCGTTCCCGCGACCGACCAGGCTTTGCCCGTCTCCAGGTCGCGGATCCAGAGTTTCATGATGTTCGCAGTTTCGGCGGGGACGGCTAGCTTGTGGCCGTCGGGAGAAATGGCCACGCCACCTGCGGCGCCAAAAGACATCGCTGCCCCGTTCGGCAAAACGATTTCCGCGTTGATCGGCTGCCGCTCCTCAGCCACCCGGCCGGAATAGTAGAGCGCCAAAATGAGTCCGACGAGCGCCAAGGTCCAGCCGATCCCGACTAGCGCGACCAGTAGACGTTTGTTGTGCCGGCGCGTGCCGAGCACCACGGCCGGAACGCCTGCTTTACTTCCCATCTCCGAGATAGCTTGCAACTGTACCTTGAGATCGTGAGCCGACTGCCATCGCTGGTCTGGGTCTTTCTCGAGACAAGTGCGAATTAACCGATCGAGCGCCGGCGGCGCCAGCGGTTGAGTCGTGCTGATCGGTTCAGGTTCCTTTTCCAGAATCGCCGCCAGCACCCCGACCTGGGACTTGCCATCGAAGGCGCGCTTCCCCGTGGTCATCTCATAAAGCACGCAGCCGAAGCTGAAGTTGTCGGAGCGCGCGTCGGCCTCGGCGCCCTGTAATACTTCGGGAGCGATGTACTGGAATGTTCCGACGATCGAGCCTTTCTGGGTCAGCGGCGCAACCGGGGAAGTCAGCGAAGCCACATTCATAGTTGGCGAAGAAGGAGTCAGCGATCCGCCCGACGAGCCTACCCTGATCGCGCTCGCCACCGCCCGCGCTTTGGCCAACCCAAAATCCATCAGCTTCGCGCCCGACTTAGTGAGCATGATGTTGCCCGGCTTCAGGTCGCGATGAATAATGCCGTTCCGGTGGGCTTTTTCGAGCGCATCTGCAATCTCTATTGCGATCTTGAGAGCCTGGTCCAGAGGCAGTGGACCTATGCGCAAGCGATCCCCGAGGGTCTCGCCTTCCAGGTACTCCATGACAATGTAGTCGGTGCCGTCCTGGTGGCCGACGTCGAAGAGGGTGCAGATGTGGGGATGCTGCAGCGAGGAAATGGCCCGCGCCTCACGCTCGAAGCGCGTCCTCAGATCTTGATCTGCCTGCAGTTGGTCTGGAATGATCTTGACGGCGACGATGCGATCCAGCCGCGTATCGCGGGCGCGATATACCTCGCCCATCCCGCCCGCGCCCAGCGGGGATTGAATCTCGTAAGGTCCTAGTTTTGTTCCAGAGGTGAGAGCCATCCGTGCGTGCAATTATAGTCCACGGCAGAATGCTAGGCTCGACTCGTTCCGCACGCACGCG
The DNA here is from genome assembly GCA_049585795.1 of Terriglobales bacterium. GTDB lineage: Bacteria > Acidobacteriota > Terriglobia > Terriglobales > Acidobacteriaceae > JABDBE01. The sequence goes on from JBAVAQ010000007.1 coordinate 184,688, forward strand.
GGGCGAGAGAGCCCGCGCCACGCGAGCTATTGCTCCCGCATCTCCTCGGGGGCCACTTTTAACTCCAGTTTTTCGGTGTGCCTCAGAACCGTGAACGCGCTCACTGCTCCCACCCTCGCGTCGGTCAGCAGGCGGTGCAAGTCGTCCACGCCTGCGACCGCCTTGCCATCCATGGCGACGATCACATCACCTTCTCGCAGTCCGGCTTTCTGGGCCGGGCTACCGTTAGTCACCGAGGCCACGATCACACCACTTTCTTTGGGTAGATCATAAAAGCGCACCACGCGGCGAAGCAGCGGCACCGTCTGTGCCTCGACGCCGATATAACTGCGGCGGATTCTGCCATCGCGCAGCAGGCGTCCGGCAACGAATTTCGCGGTATTGATCCCGATGGCGAAACAGAGTCCCTGCGCACCCATGATCGTCGCCGTGTTAACACCCACGACGCGCCCGTCCGAGGTCACCAGCGGACCGCCGGAATTGCCCGGATTGAGCGACGCGTCGGTCTGAATCACATCTTCGATCAGCCGCCCGGAGTAGGAGCGCAGTGAACGTCCCAATGCACTGACCACACCAGCGGTCACGGTGTACTGAAAACCATAAGGATTGCCAATGGCGATCGCAAGCTGGCCGACGCGAAGACGCTGCGAGTCTCCCAAAGGCGCGGCGACGAGGTGAGGAGCGTCATTGTTGGGCAAGCCGATGCGAATCACAGCCAAGTCCGTGGCCGGATCGTCGCCGATGATGTGGGCAGGGAAGCGCTGGCCGTCTGGAAGCGAAACGCCGATGCGCGTCGAGCCATGCACCACGTGGCTATTGGTTAGCACCAGGCCGTCGGGAGTGAACACAAATCCAGAGCCCCCGCCTTGACGCTCGCGCGGTTCGCCGGAACGGGTCCGCGCCGCCTGCGCAACATCAATCTTGACCACAGAAGGGCTGATTGCTTCCGCTGCACCGACCACCGCTCGCGAGTAGGCGTCGAGTAAGGGTGCGTCGCCGAGCGCACTCGGTAGAGAGCTCTGCGCGACTGATTCTGAATAATCCGCCGTGGGAAAAATACTGCCTGCCTGATTCATAGCTGCTAGATGAGATCAACGGGATTCTGGATTCAGGGGCTATGGGCGCGGTCGCAATCGCGTGGATTCATTCGGGAGAGCGCAGGCTTGCGATGCGTCCTTCAAGGCTTGGTCTAATGCTGCGCCCAGCACGGCGAGCTCGCGCGGGTTCATGACCTTCTGCATTTCCTCGAAAAGCTGGCGCTCTTCTTTGCGGATGTGTTGCGCCAGCTTCTCCCCGAGGCCTTTCAATCCGCGCTGGTCGAGATTGCGAGCGGCCGCGCGTGAGAAACAATCTCTAAGAAAAACATGTTCAGCGAGAAGTTCGTCGACCAATGACTGCAGTTCGGGGAAACGCGCGGCGGCTGGAAACAATTCTTTCTCTTCCGCTGCAAAATGAACTCCGATCTCGCTTTCAAATTGTTGTTGGATCTCCGCCTGCCATGGCTCCAGATCAATTTCTCCTGCCTGCATTGCCCGATCGAGGCGCACGCACAGCGCCAGCGCGTGCTGGTGCTGGTGCGACAGCGGGATCAGGTTCTTGTCACGCAGCATGAAGCGATGATAAATGATTGATTTCCGCTGGCGCCAGCACGGGCAAGGACGCCCGCGCCTACACTAGCTTACGCCGGCTGCCATCCACTCGCTCCCGTCCGAGCGCAGGGTGAGCCAGTCGGTGCGCACTCGATCCCACTCTTGAATAAGCATTCCATAGGATTCGAACAACTGGCGGATGCGGCGTCGCTCCCATCCGACGACGTCCTCCAAGATGGGCGCCAAGACGGCCAGGGCGTTGCTGCTGAGGATGGTTCTTTTCGCCACTTGCGAAACGTGCTTGGCCTCGGAGACAGCGATGGTGAAACCATCGCGAACGTTGACGTGCAACATGACGTGAAGGTCAGAGCTGCCGTCGCCTACGTAGATGATGTGGTCTGGCCCGACCTGCTGTGCCGCCTGCAACTGGTCGAGCATCGCCACTTTGCCGTACCCGGCAGTGGCGCGAGCAATGGATTCGATCTGGCCCGCATCGTTGTAGCGAAATTCGGTTCCATAGATGTGGTCGCGAGGGACGATTCCTTCAAGCGCGGACTGAATTACTTCGACCGGCGCCGCCGAGAGAACATAAAAGTCGAAGTGATAGCCCTCAATTCCGCCCTTGAGAATTTCATAAAGCAGCGCGATGTTTTCTTTGAGCCGAACCTTCTTGCCCGCTTCGTAGAGGTGCTCTTTGCGGACTCGACTCTGAAACTCCGGATCATGCAGCAGAAGGTAGGCGAGCTCGGCCCCTTGTTGGACGAGGTTGAGCTTCGCCATCCCCTGCGCTTTTCGCTCGAACTCCTCAGTCGGGATGCCCGCCAATTCACTCAATACATAGCCAGAATCGTTGAAGGTCAACGTCTGGTCAAAATCGCTGGCGAAGATATAGCGTTTCAAAGGTTTCTCACTCATGGTCCCATTAGATTCGATGCGAGGCCAAAAGACCAATTAAAAACATTGATGCGGGCTATAACCCATTGAGATTTAATCGTTTGTTAATAATTCAGGCAGTTGCAGCCATTTCTTTTTCCGGTACCAGATGGCTATGCTGAAGCTCCTATGAGCTATGACCTCAGGGACTAACCGTGATGACTGACGTTCCATGCGAATCCACGCCCACAATGGAGTATTCAGCCGTAACGTGGAACGTGCCCGGAGTACTGGGAGCATAATAAGTTACTATTAGCGTATTGCCAGCTGGCGGGTTCAGCAGAATCGTACCGCCCGGGCATGGTCCAATAGGTGGCATGTTCACTCCTCCCCACAAACACACATTATTGTCGTTTTCGACGACACTCCAAAAGGTGATGAAACTAATGCATTCAGAGCAGAGGCCTTTTAGCGTAGCTTGCAGCGTCACTTTGCCGCCTTCAGGGATCGTAGCAGCTGCCGGTGAGATGGTCACCGTCACGTCCGGGTTACCGCTGCCGAGAACAACTCCAGGACCGCCACCACAGGCAACGGTGATAATCAACAGGGCAAACATCGCGGAGCACAGCGGTCGGCGTGAATGCATCAGACCTCCAGCCAAAAAGAGTACCGAGCCTGAATTTCCGTTCGACAGAGTCCCAGCTTCACTTTAGAGCGGAGACTTTTTCGTTCATCCACGCAAAATAGTTACTTGTAAGTCGCCTTAAAGCCTAAAAGGGGCGGGTGGCCATTCTTGCCCTTGACTTGGTACCCTCCGACGAGGGAGCGCTTGTCGTTGATCCCGCCTGCGTAAGTGAATATCGCCTTGGGGTAGTCGAACTTATAGTATCTCCCAGCGTGCAACAGTGCACCGTGGCCGACGGCGGCGGAATCCGTCCAGAAATAAGTAACATCGCCGGCACTGTCGAGGTCCGAGGCGTACGAGTTGGCCGCGAGCGGGACATCAATAGTCGTGTATGTGTTGCCGTTGTCTTTTGTAATAGAGGATTCAATAAGCCCTCTCTGATCCAGCCACCACAAGACGATCCAGCCAGCCTTATTGATGCCCGCGGCAGCAGTAGTGCCAAAGGCTGCGGGATCGTCCAGAATTGTGTATTTCTTGCCCTTCAAGAGAAATCCATGGGTTTTCCCGTTGGTGTCCACATAGTCGCCGACAATGGCTCCTTTGTCGTTTATCCCGGATGCAACCGAGGACACGGCACCCGCAGGGCCGGGGATGTCTGTATATTTGTCATTCTTGTACAGAAATCCCACAGAGTTGCCGCTGGAATTGTTGTAGACGCCGACTACCGAGATGGCTCCGTCCGGATTGAGATTCTCGGCGACAGTACTGCCTGCCATTGCTTTCGGATCGTCAAGCGTGGTCAGCTTTTTGCCGTTTAGGATATACCCGTGCGAAACCGAATTCTTGTCCACGTACGATCCTACGGTCACCCCTGTGTTGTTGATCCCACTAGGTCCTGTCTGCATCGCTCCAGGCACGTTGGCCTTGCTGAACGTGAAGGTGAGCTTGGGCGGATCGCCTGCAGTAGCACCGACCGTGCACGCCAACGCTAAACCCATTACCCATAGCATGGATCTGCAGTTTTTCATCGATTTTCTCCTCGCCTGGTAGGCACCAGACCACGTTTAGCGAATTGCTGTCTTGAAACCAAGAAGCATGAATGGGTGCTCCTTAAGAATCTAGAACGGGGGCCCGAATGCTTAAAAAGCCGGTATTGGAGATCGAGTGCGATGAAAAAACGAATAAACGCAAGATGTGCCCAAACGCGAGCCGGATTATGCTCCGTAGCGGCCGCTCTGTCAATCCGCAAATGTTGCGTCAGTAACCGGGCGCTGGCGGCTCAATGGGATCGTTGGCGTAACCCTCGGCCACACTCATCAGCCGGGCCTAGCCGAAAACCAGCTCCACTCTGCGGTCCAAACCCCTCCCTTCCCCTTTTTGGAACGACCCTCCAATCTTTTCTCACTATTCACGTCAAAGTCAACGGACCGCAAGGCGGTTCCCTCGCCCTGAGCCGCGAATTCTTTTGCTATTCCCGTACCCGCGTCATTAAAGACGCGCAACAGCGCGTCGATATGCAACTCCACTCCATGGCTCTGCTCCAGGACTGAGTCCATCCAGCTTTTCATCATGCACGTAGTCGACGTCCTCATCAAAGGCACGCTCAAGCCAGCGGCTGATCATCCAAGCCCTGAGCATCGCCGCCAGGAACGCAAAAAACGTCCGCTTCGACACCAACCGCGAATCCGAAAAGCAAAGCATGGTCCGCGAAGTCCCCGACTATGCCGAACAATATTTGATGGAGCACCCCGAAATAGGCCCACCCCTGAGCCCACGTGGCGCGGGCGCCCCCGCCAAAGAGGCCGGAACCACAATATGTAGCGCGGACATTCCTGTCCGCGACGCAAGTGCGTGTAGCGCGGACATTCACGTCCGCGCAGCCGCGACAAAAGCCACCGTTCAGATCAAAGCCCAGGCCGCGCCACAAGCCGCAAAGCAAACCACCACGCAAGAAGTTATAGCCGCAGAACCACCCGCGAAGCGGCGACCCAACCCAGCTCCACCGCGCAAGCCGTGCCACAAAACCAGAAAACAACCCATCTCCGCGGGAGAAAAAGACCCAGCGGGAACTGCAGGAACGCGAACTCAAGCGAGTGCAGGCCGCAATCGCAGGCGCCGAACGCGCCAACTGGCGCGACCTCCGCACCGTCTTCGAATCCGCCGGCATCTGCAAACAGGACGCAGATGCTCCTTCGTAAACGAACCCGCCTTTACTAATTTCTTCCAACCATTGAAAATGGTGAGTTCGCCCTCACGTGCCGTTTTCTCCTGAGTGCGGAGCGCATAATACAAGCATCATCGCCCGCAAGCGGGCGCACTGGAGCAGAAATCATTATGGGAACTTCCGGAGAACTGATTCGCCTGATCAACTACGTAGACGACATTACGACCACCCTGCGCCGCATCAACGCTTTCGTTGCGGTTATGGAGAGCGACGAAAAGAAGCGTCTGGCCGACAGCCTGAAAGTCGCGGGTTCGAACCTCGACGCCCTCGTGGTCCGACTGGAAAAAGGTCAATAGTGGCGCAAGTCCGGACAATTGCCGTGATCGGCGCCGGGACCATGGGCCGTGGCATCGCTCACGTGGCCGCGCTGGGCGGTTACCACACCATCCTGGAAGATTTGCTTCCCAACGCGCTGCGTCGGGCGGAGAATGAGATTCGCGGCAACCTCGACAAAGCGGTGGAAATTGGGAAAGTTTCTGTCGAAGATGCCGATGCCGCGTTCGGGCGGTTGCGATACGCGGGCAGCGTAGAAGAAGCCGCGCGCGAAGCGGATCTCGTCATCGAAGCTGTGCCCGAGGAGATGGAGTCGAAGATTGAGGTATTCACCCTGCTCGACAAGATCTGCCGTCCCGGAACCATTTTGGCTTCGAACACTTCTTCGCTCAGCATTACCGAGATTGCCAGCGTCACTTACCGGGCCAAGAAATGTGTGGGAATGCATTTTTTCAACCCAGTCCACAAAATGAAACTGCTCGAAGTTGTTCGCGGGCTCGAAACCGATGACGACACGCTCGCGACCGCAGGCGAAGTGGGCAGGCGGATGGGCAAGGAAGTTGTCGTGATCAAAGAATCGCCCGGCTTCATCACCAGCCGCATCAACGCCATGATCGGGAACGAAGCCTTCTACATGTTGCAGGAAGGCATCGCTTCCGCGCAGGACATCGATAAAGCTTTGAAGCTGGGATTGAACCATCCGATGGGGCCGTTCGAGTTGGTGGATTTAGTAGGACTGGACACGCGGCTCTCGATTTTGGAGTATCTGCACAAGAGTTTGGGAGAAAAGTATCGCCCGGCGCCACTTTTGGTGCAGTACGTGAAGGCCGGGCGCGTCGGCCGCAAGTCCGGACGCGGTGTGTATGACTATCCCGAGCAGACGACGGCGCAAGAGAACGCGCCAGTTGCCAAAGCGGGGGACTAGCCGTCATCTCGCTCGTCATCCCTTGCCAGTCATCTCTCTTGTCATCCCGAGAAAAGAAGCGACGAGGAATCCAGGTTTTTTCGGTCCACGCGAAAAAACCTAGATCCTCGCTTCGCGCTGGACGAGTCAAAGACCCGTCCCCGCACGATTTTTCTAGTTCTTGTTGATGTCCTGCTTCGCCTCCAGCTTCTTCACCAGGGGTTCAAAGAAAATCTTCTGGTTATCAGGAGCGCCCGCCAGCGTCATCTTGATTTCCTTGAGGGCATTGTCATAGTCGCCCTTAGCCGAGTAGATTCGCGCGGTGCCGTCGTGAACCACCCAATCATTCGGATCCTTCTTGGCCGCCTCGCGAAATAGCGCGAATGCCTCATCCTGTTTGCCCTGGGTTTGCAGTTGGCGGCCGTAGTAATACAGTTGAGCCGCCGTAGCCCGCTCGAGCGCTTCCTTCTTGGCCGCCTCGGCGTCGTCTTTCTTATCCATCGCTTCAAGGATCTGGGACTTTGTCAGGAAATTGTCGAAGCGTGGCTCGGTGCCGATCGAGGTCTCCTCGTATTGCAGGGCTTCATTCAGGTCGTACTTGTTGGTGAGCAGATAGGTCGCGGCGTCATCCCAACCTTCCCAGGTGTATTGCGCCAGACCCTGAAGTTGGTTGTGCAGGCTGGCCTGCACAATATCATGCACATTCACATCGATTTTGAAGGGAACCGCAACCTTCTCCCAACTCAGAGTGGCAACAGCGGAGTCAGGCTTTACATCATTGAAGTCGAAGGTCAGTGCTTCATGCGGGTCCGAAGGTTGCGGCTTCACGGTTACTCGGAGTGCGTCATCAGCCTGGTTGTAGGTGAAGCTACCCCATGCCGTGTGGACTTTGGAGAAAATAACCGTCCACTGATTTTCTCCAGGAATGGTGAAAAGAGCGTAGGTGCCCTTGGCCAGCGGCTTTCCCTCGATTGTCACGTCGTCGGTGAACTTGATGATTGTGTTTTCGTTCGCGCCCGTGCGCCAAACTTCGTTATAGGGCACAAGCTTGCCCCAAATGACTCGACCCTTCGCCAGTGGCCGGGAATAGCTGATCGTGATGTCGGTGATTCCGATGCGCTGCGTCACCGCGGAGTGCTGGCTATCCCGAGGCAAGTCTAAGAGCGCGGATTGCGCGCGGCACAACGGGTTTCCCAACGAAAGCCCCGCGATGACGAGCAAAGCAACGGCAAAATGTTTGAGCATGAAATGACCTCCGCTTCTAATTTGTCTTCCGGGGAAAGAACCACCGGAACTGGATTGAAGAAAACGACCATTTAGACGGATGGGCAACTTGCCGGATAGCGAGTTGTAACAAGTTGTAAAAAGACCCGTCCGCCGGAGCGGACGCTTATTAATGTAGGCACGGGCATCCTCGCCCGTGCTGGGACGCGAGGATGCTGGCGTTTCGAATGCGAAGCTGGGAGACAAAGCACGAGCGCGGACGCTCGCGCCTACACTAAGCGCGACGCTCTATGTACGTCGGCCACAAGTACTTTAGAATCACCTTCGGTACTTATGACGTCGAACGTCCGTCTGGAACGCGTTCTTGCTCAACTGCGTCTCTACGAGCACCCGCTGCTGGAGTTCTCGGCGCGCGCCAAAGGTGACAGCGTCGAACTGATCATTCAGTTCAAGAATCCTCCAGTCCCAGTGCACACTTATTACTTCGATTTGCATCCACGCGATTTGGACAACTCACAGTTTGAGTGGACTCTGCAACGCCAACTCTACGATTGTCTGCACGACTACCTGGTCGAAATGTTTATCCGCACCCCGCAAGACCGCCTCGAACGGCAACGGGACGGCTTGTGACCCTGCGCCAGAAAATTGAACAGGAAATCCGCGCGCGCGGCCCGATTCCGTTTTCACGCTATATGGAACTGTGCCTGTACGAACCCGAGCTTGGCTACTACTCGCGCAACGCCGAACAGTTCGGAAAGGCCGGCGACTTCTACACCTCCAGCGATGTGCATGCGGTTTTTGGCCGCTTGCTCGCTCGGCAGTTCGAAGAGATCTGGCGCGTGCTGGGGTCGCCAGAGCAGATCGAAATTCTGGAACTCGGACCGGGTCGCGGATTATTCGCGCAGGATGTGCTGGATTGGTCGGAGAAAAAGTTCCCCGAATTCTTTCGTGCTTTGCATTACTCCTTGGCGGAACGTTCGCCTGCGTTGCGCCAGCGATTAGAAGCAACTCTCAGCAAGCATTTCAAATCGGGCAAAGTGTCGCTGGCGCAGCCGCTAAAGCCGCCATCTCCCCAAAGTCCATATGGCACGGCTGAAGCCGTGCCCTTCCACGGCTACTCTCGCGTCCTCGACGCTGAGGTCCCCATTATCGTCTTCGCCAACGAGTTCTTCGACGCGCTGCCGGTAGAGGTTCTTAGCCCGCAAGGCGAGTTGCGAATAGCGGAAAAAGACGGGCGATTACTCGAAACCTGGCACACCCCATCTGCCGATTCACTGGAATTTCTGGATCGCTATAGCGTGCATCCCGAAGCCGACGAGCGAATCGAAGCGACCCTCATCGCGCAGAGCTATATGTCGCACATCGCTGCCACCATGAAGCGCGGATTCATCATCGCCATCGACTACGGCTATACCCGCGAGGAGCAACTGGCCGGCCGGCATCGCGGCACTATCGCAGCCTATCGACAGCATTCGATGAGCGCAAACCCTTACGAAGCGCCAGGCGAACAAGACATCACGGCTCACGTGAATTTCACTGCGCTCGCCGGCGCAGCCGAGCAGAACAGAATGCGAGTCCAGCCCTTGCTTACTCAATCCCCGTTTCTCCTGGGAATTGGCGAGCACAATCAATTTGCCGACGCTTTCGAAGAGTGCCGATTGCCGCAGGAACGCGCCAAGGTCGCTCTGCAATTGAAACACCTGGTCACTCCCGCGGGAATGGGGGAGAGTTTTCATGTGCTGGTGGCATCGAAAGGCATCGACGCAGATCGGGTGTCAAAGTTAAGCGGACTGACATTCGGAAAAACCGCCCAGTTATAAGAGAGACGCTTCAAACCCATCAAAAACTTTTATCGCGACAACATGGTTCCCAGGAAGGTACCGAACCATCTATATCCCAATCGGATTTCATTCGGATAAGGGAGATCGCAGTGGAACCCAGCGCGCGTCCCAGCTCGTGGAAGATCCTGCTGGCATTCGCGATTATTTACTTCGTCTGGGGATCGACGTATCTGGCGATACGAATCGGCGTCAGCGAGGTACCGCCATTCCTGCTGGCAGGCATGCGCTTTTTTGTCGCTGGCGCCGTGCTCTTTGGCTGGATGCGGTTGAAAGGCGCGCCATCGCCCAGCCGGCGCGAGTGGGCTGGAGCGACGCTGCTCGGAGCCTTGATCTTTCTGCTCGATTATGGCTGCCTGTTCTGGGCCGAACAGCGCGTTCCTTCTGGCATTGCGGCAGTCGTACTGGCCACGATCCCCGTGTTTATCACGCTGCTCGAAATCATTTTTCTGCGCACACAGCGGCTTACGGTTCGACTCGGTTTGGCTTTGTTGGTGGGTCTGTGCGGCGTGGCCGTGCTGACCCTTCATTCGTTCTCCTTCGGAGAGGTGCCCATCAATCCTGCTGGCGCTCTCGCTCTGCTGGTGGCAGCATTTACATGGTCCGTAGCCACGATTCTGACTCGCCGCCTGGTTCTCCCGGCTTCGAAGCCGATGAGCGCGGCCGCCCAAATGCTGGTCGGCGGAACTCAATTGCTGGTGCTGGCCGCACTCTCCGGTGAGTTCGCTGGCTTTCACCCGCGAGCGGTTTCTGCGAAGGCCTGGTTCGCATTGCTATATTTGATCGTTGCGGGTTCAATCGCCGGGTTCACCGCTTACGTGTGGCTGCTGCATCACGAATCCCCGACGAAGGTAGGAACCTACGCTTATATAAACCCAGTGGTCGCGGTTGCTCTCGGGTATTTCGTGGGAGGCGAATCCGTCGGTCCACGCACGTTCTTGGGAGCACTGTTCGTGTTGATCAGCGTCATCACCATCACTACGACGCCCAAAACACGTCCCAGCGAAACTGGAAAGCAACCAGCATTCTCGGTTGCGAAAGCCGACTAGCTGACACCGCGGATGATCTCTTCCGGAAGTACAAGGCCCGGAGTTACTCCTAAAATCGCGGCCCGAAGGACTAAGCGGCGATATGATTGGTGTCTATGCGCTTTGGTCACGGCCTTGCTATGGTCGGATGGTTGTTGATGCCGGTTCTGGCCTTCGGCCAGACGGGCCAGCAACCCAATACTCCGCAATCAACCGGCACGCAGCCAACGGTCTCGCAGCCTGCCAACGCTCAACCAACGAGCCCGCAACCCGCGAACCCAAAGCCAATTAAACCGTCCGCAGTCGATGCGGCCGCTAGCGCATCGAAGCAAGCGCGCGAATCCGCAACTCCGTCCAAAGTAATAAGGAACCACGATATAAGCGATCGCAGCAACCCGCCCGAGGCGGCCAAGTCCGGGCCCGCGGCTCAAGATACGGCGGCGCAAGCCGCCCGGGATAAGGCCAGCGACGAGCAAGCGCAACGAAAGGCCCGCCAGTTTGAGACTCAAGGCAAAATCTTCCAGAATCAAGTGAAGGTGCAGAAGGGCAAGATCATCGATATTCAGAACCAGATCACCAGTCTCAAGGACCAGTTTGCCGCGTGGAGCGCAGGCTTCGCCCAGGATGATGAAGCGCAGTCGTGCTGGACTTCCACGTATTACACGCCTTATTACAAAGACTGGTGCGACCGAGGCCGGAATCTGAAAGCGCAGTACGAAGCGTCGCAGCGTGAGCTCGGCGAAGAGAAACTTAAGCTTGAGCAGATGCAGGAAGACATCCGGCGCAAAGGATACGGCAACGGCGTCTACGACCCCGACTGAGTAGTGGATCAGGGTCGCGTCATCTTGTCCGGCTTCATCAACAAATGAAATTCCTCCTTCGTGAGATAGCCGAGCTCTAGCGCTCCTCGAGAGGCTAGCCTTATCCACATTGCGGTGTGGGCGATCTTGGCTGCCTTGTCGTATCCGATTTCCTGCACCGTACGACCAGTTCGCAAAACACGCAGGTATATCTTGACATGTATATCCGTTCATGTATAATCAGTACATAAACATGGGATTTCCATCTACGGAAAGGAAGAAAAACCCTATGTACTTGCGAACTGGTAGTCTGGCTCCTAGGTTTAGAGGGCAGAAAGCTATGGTGGTGGAGGTGCTCTCAGCTTTTGCTACCCCTGTGAGCTTAGAAACGCTTGTCCCTCTGATCGATAAGGATGGACAGTACCTGGCAACGCTTAATCAGTGGGCTAGAGAGAATGGCGGTGTGAGGGGAAGCATTCGGTTTCATTTGCGAGCTTTAAAGCGCCTTGGAATGATCGAAGAAGTTCCCTCCGCTGCGGCCGTGAGGACGCAGGTCGTGGGGTGGGGGAACAGCCAGGCAGTTCGTCTTCCCAAGTCGATATTGGACGAGGCACAAGTGCAGGAAGGCGACGAGATCGAGATCAAGTTCCAAGATGGACGGATTATTCTCGAGCCGGTAAATGCGAGGCCCACGCTGGAGTCCCTGGTTGCCGCGATTACTCCGGAAAATCGACACGGCGAGCAAGACTGGGGTAAACCAGTTGGCCGCGAGGTATGGTAGAAGCCGCTTATGTCCCCGACTCCGGGCACATTATCAAATTAGACCTTAACCCGCACTTGGGGCATGAACAGGGGGGCTGGCGTCCAGCCCTCGTTCTGTCTCCGCGCACTTACAACAGCAAAACTGGATTGGCGATTGTTGTTCCCATCACAAATCAAGTGAAGGGTTATCCGTTCGAAATCACTCTTCCAGTTCGGATCAAGACCACTGGCGTTATTCTCGCAGATGCGATACGAAGTCTCGACCTGCAGGCCCGACGCGCGAGATATGTCGAAACCGTGGCGGCTGAGGTCGTAAACGAAGTGCTGATTCGTCTGGCGGCATTGTTAGGTTTCTCGAAACCATAAGCTGGCCTAAGGCCGCGTCATCTTTTCCGGCTTCATCAACAAATGAAATTCTTCGGCTGTGAGATAGCCGAGCTTCAACGCTGCCTCGAGCAGGTTAGTCTTATCGACATGCGCGGTGTGGGCGATCTTGGCTGCCTTGTCGTATCCAACCTTCGGGGCCAGCGCTGTTACCAGCATCAGCGAGTTTTTCACATACCAATCAACTTTCGCCCGATCAACCTCGATGCCCTTGATCATGTATTCGACGTATCCGTGGCAGGCGTCCGTGATCAGAGTCACCGAGTGCAGGAAGTTGTAAATGATCACTGGCTTGAATACGTTTAGTTCGAAATTGCCCTGTGAGCCGGCGAATCCGACCGCAGCGGTGGCGCCGTGAACTTGCACGCAGACCATGGTCATGGCTTCGCACTGTGTGGGGTTCACTTTGCCCGGCATGATCGAGGAGCCGGGCTCATTCTCGGGAATGGATAATTCACCAAGGCCGCAGCGCGGACCCGACGCCAGCCAGCGGACATCATTCGAAATCTTCATCAGCGACGCGGCCAGTGTCTCCAGCGCGCCTTGCGCGAAGACAATCTCATCGTGCGCCGAAAGCGCGGCGAACTTGTTGCCGTGCGAGCGAAAGGGAAGTCCGGTAAGTTCGGCGATTTTCTTCGCGGCTCTCTCGGCGAATTCGGGATGCGCGTTCAACCCTGTGCCTACCGCGGTTCCGCCAATGGCGAGGTCGTAGAGGCCGCCGAGCACCTGCTTGAGCCGCTCGATGTCCCGCTCTAAAAGACTGGCCCACCCGCCAAACTCCTGTCCAAAGGTAAGCGGCACGGCATCCTGCAGATGGGTGCGACCGATCTTTACCACATCGTGGAATTCCTTGGCCTTGGCTGCGATCGCATCGTGAACGCTCTGGATGGCAGGAATCAGCGCGTTCTTCACTCGTTCCGCCGCCGCAATGTGCATCGCCGCCGGAAATGTGTCGTTCGACGACTGCGACATATTGACATCGTCATTAGGATGAATCGGCTTCTTCGATCCCATCATTTCTCGTCCACGCGGGCCGCCCGCGATTTCAATCGCGCGGTTGGAGATGACCTCGTTGACATTCATGTTGGTCTGGGTGCCGCTGCCGGTCTGCCAGATGCGCAGGGGAAATTGGTCGTTGAGCTTGCCGGAGATGACCTCGTTCGCAGCCTGCACGATGAGTTTCGCTTTGTCCGCCGGAAGCCTCCCCAGATCCTGGTTCACCAGCGCACAAGCCTTCTTGAGAATGCCAAACGCCCGAATCAGTTCCGGCGGCATCACGTCTCGGCCGATGTTGAAGTGAAGAAGCGAGCGCTGCGTCTGCGCCCCCCAGTAAACATTGGCTGGGACTTCGATCTGCCCCATGCTGTCAGATTCAATGCGAGTTTGAGCGGCGCGTTCAGCGGAAATTGCCATTGAACATTCCTGACCAGTGCCTGAAAGGATAACAACTAAAAATTATACCCGTTGCAAAGAAGAGTTGTGCCCGTGGACACGGTGTCATGTGACGGAGCCTAGCTCGCTATGAACTCGCTGCGTGCTAGAATCTTTATCTTCAAAAGCCACGGTTTGTTTCTTGCGCGTGCTTTGTGTTGATTCCAGGAGAAGCCATTGGTCACGAAGCAAATGTCCGACACGGCTCTGCAGGTTCCCGAAACACTCCCCCGCGCTCAGCTAGAGTTGCGCTCGAGCATGAGGGTCGATGTGCTGGTGATCGGCGCCGGCCCGACCGGCCTGGCCTGCGCCATCGAGGCCCAAAAGGCTGGGTTTAAGGTCATCGCGATTGATAAGGGCTGCGTGGTCAATTCCATCTTCAACTATCCGGCCAACATGACCTTCTTCACCACGCCGGAATTGCTCGAGATCGGTGACATCCCTTTCAGCACCGCCAACCAGAAACCTACGCGTCAAGAAGCGCTGGAATACTACCGGAAGGTTGCCGAGCATTATCGTTTGCCCATCGCGCAATACCAGTGGGTAAAGACGGTGAACGGCAAAGACGGCGATTTCCAGGTCACGACCACGGACCGGCTGGGAAGAATCTACGATTACCACACTCGCAAACTGATTGTTGCGACGGGATATTACGACCTGGCAAACATGCTGAACATTCCCGGCGAGGATTTGCCCAAGGTGTTTCATTATTATCGCGAGCCTCATCCCTACTTTGACAATGACGTTCTGATCATCGGAGGCAAGAATTCCGCGGCCATTTCCGCGCTTGATCTGTGGCGGCACGGGGCGCGTGTGACCCTGGTGTATCGCGGGCCGAAGATGCATCACCATGTGAAGTACTGGATCCTGCCCGACATCGAGAATCGCATCAGGAACGGCCAGATCACGGCCTACTTCAACAGTTCAGTGGGAGAAATCACCGCGGATCAAGTGGTGATTTACACTCCTCAGGGTGTGGTTCGTACGAAGAACGATTTTGTGTTTGCCTTGACTGGATACCATCCCGATTATGATTTCTTGCGCTCGATGGGCATCGAGCTATCGACCGAACAGTGCCGGCCGGTCTGCGATCCTGAAACACTGGAGAGCAATGTGCCGGGCATCTACGTAGCTGGCGTCATCGTGGCCGGTTCTCGAACCAACGAAATTTTCATCGAGAACGGACGGTTCCACGGCCAACTCATCGCCAGGCACTTGAAGTACAAATTGGGACCTGAAGCGGCAGCCTAGTTTCTTGCGCTAAGCGAGCGTAACCGCTTCCTCTCCTAATTGCTGATTGATCAAACGGGACATCAAAGGCTTCAATTCTTCTCCCGTCTTCTGCAGCACGAAAGTCTGGTTCGCGTCCGACCAGTCCAGCTTGAAACTTGTAGCCAGCGCGGAAATCCATATCTGCCGAACCGGTGCATTCGGCGAGACGACAAACCGGGAGCCATCGTCGAAAGAAATGTGCAGCGCTCCCGACTGGTCCTCCACTTCCAGATCAGCCGATTCTTCGGCTGTAATCAGGCTCTGTTTGAGAGACTCCAGTGCGGCATCCGCCCGCTTGCGAAAATCGTTTTCATCGAGCATGAAAAGATTATAGAAGCTCTCCGGCGTCAGCTCTTAGCGAGGCCATCAATCTTCGCGGCCATGATGAAGTCGCTTTCGGTCAGCCCATCAATCTTATGCGTCCACAGCGTGATTTCGGCTTTGCCCCAGGCCAGCAGAATGTCGGGATGGTGTCCTTGCTCCTCCGCCAGCGCACCTACTCGATTCACAAAGTCGAGCGCCTGTTTGAAATCAGGAAAAGCGAAACTGCGCGTAATGTGGTGCTCGTCGATCGCTTTCCACTGGGGCACTTGCTGATGAAGCGCCTCCAGTTCTTTTCCTTTGAGCGGAGGCACGCCGCCGCGGCAGGGCACGCAAGTCTTGCTGGCAAGAGACGCCATAGAAAAATCTCCGCAGGTATTGTAGCGGTTGAGGGACTTGGCTGCACGGCAGGCCGGTTCCTATTTCAAGGCAGCCCTTCCGCTCAGGAGCGACGATTCCTCGCCGCCGCACCCTCGCAATTTACACCTCGCAATTTACAGTTGACAAGAGCAAAAATAGGCTAGAAACTTGCCCCTGCAGTGATCGAGTCAGGAGGAAACCAAATGGCTACATTGGAAACTGGATTAAGACGCGCATCTGGAATCTCGCTGGTTTTGTCGATCGTGCTGATTATCTTCGGAGTCCTCGCCATTACCTTGCCGATGGCCACGTCCGTCGGAGTCGTCATCGTAATTGGCTGGATAGCACTATTCGACGGCATAGTGCAACTCGTTCATGCCTTTCGGTCGACCGGCGTTGGCCACATTGCCTGGAAGCTTCTGGTCGCGGTCGTTTATATCGTGGCCGGTGCTTACTTCATCGCCCACCCGGTCCTGGCCACTGCCACTTTTACTCTCGTGCTGGGGATATTCCTCTTCGCAGAGGGGGTGGTGGACGTGGTCGCCTATTTTGCCACCCGTAAGAGCGGCAGCTCACCGTGGATGCTGCTGGACGGAATCGTTACCCTGTTTCTGGGTTTCTTAATCTGGAAGCAGTGGCCCGTTAGTTCGCTATGGGTGATTGGAACCTTGGTAGGCGTCAGCATGATCTTCACCGGCACCACGCGCCTCATGATGACTTTGGCAGTTCGTAGGCTAGCGGGCCAGACTGGCGATAGCCCATTGCAAAAGCGCGCGGCATAACTCTAATCAGAGTTAAAAGTTGTATCGGCTTCAGCCTCGGTCAGAACGGAATATCTTCGTCGCTGATCGGGGTTGAAGCCGCGTGTTCCGGTTCTGGTGAGCGCTGGTCGAAGTTATTTCCACCGGCGGCAGCGCCGCGGGAGCGTCCACCAGATTCGTCTCCGGCGCCTTCGCCGCGCCCGCTAAGCAGGACCAGGTCGTTGGCAATGATTTCGGTTTTGTACTTCTTCTGTCCGGTTTCTTTGTCGTCCCAGGAACTGGTGCGCAGGCTGCCTTCGATGTAGCACTTGCCGCCCTTTTTCAGATACTCGCCCACGATTTCGGCCAGACGCTGAAACGCCACGATGTTGTGCCACTCGGTGCGGTCCTGCCATTGCCCATCTTTGTCCTTGAAGCGCTCATTGGTGGCGATCGAGAACTTCGCGACCGGCATGCCGCCCTGGGTATATTTCACCTCGGGGTCCTTGCCCAGATTTCCGATAAGAATGACTTTATTGACGCTTTTTCCTGCCATGGCTGCTCCTTTCGCCCGGGGCGACACCGAAAATCGAAATGAAATTAGGCTGGAAGGCCAATATATCAGAAACGGCCGGGGCTTTGATTGCGGAGAACGGAAAGAATCGACGAGGAGGCCAAAATGAAACTGATGTATGATGGCGGCGAGTTTCAAAGACTCCGCGTAAGATCCCTCGACCGGCTGGAGTCCGCCGGATCTTCGGGATGACACCTTTCAACCCAATCCTGTCCGACTTCGTGTGGA
Source organism: Terriglobales bacterium (assembly GCA_049585795.1). Lineage (GTDB taxonomy): Bacteria > Acidobacteriota > Terriglobia > Terriglobales > Acidobacteriaceae > JABDBE01. The sequence continues at coordinate 202,138 of JBAVAQ010000007.1, forward strand.
TGAAAATTACGTCCACTACGGTATAATCTCGCCATGCCTGCTGAAGCAGACTCGCTGAAACCCGCTGGGATGGTGCCCGACGAGCTTAAGTTCGAACCCAGATCCAAAGGTTTGTTGACTCCTCGAAAGAAGAAACCAAAGGAGTTGGCAGTGATCACAGAGTGCTGTACCGGCTGCGCCGGCTCGCCGGCCTGCGTGGAGTATTGTCCGGTGGAAGACTGCATGTTCTGGGTTCCCGACGAGGATCACCCGCCCTTCGGCAGAATCCAGATCGATCCGATCCTTTGCATCGGATGCAAGAAGTGCCTCAGCAAAGGTCCGGATGGATGTTTCCTCGATGGTTGTCCGTGGGATGCGATCGTGATGGTCGATACGGTTGAAGTGGAAAAAGAAGTTGGGGTAATGCCGATTTAGCTGTCAGCTCTCAGCTTTCAGCCGAGACACTGCGCACCTATTTCTCCCGTTCCCTTATCGCCCGCTCCGTTTCGATCGCTTGCCGCCGCACGTGGTCGGGGATGTCTGGCAACTCCCGTTCATACGGAAGAACGGCGGCAATATCTTCCGGCTGGCCTACGAGGTAGAGCGCTCGCAATGCCTCCCAGACCTGCTCCGTACTCGGATCGATAGTTGCGATTGCGGCGCCGGCTGCCATCGTCTGTCCGGTTTGTGCCGATAGCGTGCGCAGACGGCCAGTGATTGGAGATCGGATTTCTATGGTCTGATCGCCCGCTTGCAATTTAGCTGCGATTCCCCGTTGACGAATCGCAGTTCCCACCGCGCTGGTGTCGATCACTTTTCCCGGCTGCGGTGCCACCACTGTTGCGGGCTGAAGCAGTTCGAGAATTTGCGGTCTTCCGGCTGCGTCTCCGAAACGGACGAGCGAAAGCGCCGCGTTTCCTCGCACCATGAGTGAAGAATCGCCGAGCATTTTCAGCAGGGCCTCATGAAATCCTGCGCCGGATGTGTCTTGTCCCATCACCCACGCGTCGGTGTTGCGTACCTCTTCGACCGGATACGACGCCAGGCGCACCAGTTGCGGGTACCACTGGCTTACGCTTGGGTCGTGTCGAGTCATGCGCTCGCCAATCTGCACCAGAGCGTGCTGAATGTGGCGGGGATGTTTCTCGTCCTGCAGATATTCAGACAGTTGTTTCTCGGAAAGTTGGCGTCCGAACCAGGTATTCCACCAGAACAAAAACGGCATCAGGACAATCAGCCACGCAGTCACGAAAAAGAGCAGCCGGTTGCGGGTCGACATGCGGGGCTTGCGTGGCCGGTCAAGAATCTCGCTTGCATCGGTCGAACTTTGAGGAGTTGCGTTGGGCAGGGAGGACATCAATGATTTAGGTTACTCCACCACATCCGCGTCGAGCACGCGGTCCTGTTCCAGATAGTGGGAAACCGCGTATTGGGCGAGAAGCGGGGTCTGCACATGGATTTCGGCGCCGATCCACTCGCCTTTGTTGTGGGGCTGATCGAGCGGGTGATTGCAGCGTCCGCCGCTGCCGAACTGCGGACCAAAATCCGCACTCTGGATCTGATCGAACGGCTGTATCCCGCGCCAGGCCTCGTCGCCTACGGTCCCCGAAACATCGATCTTTAGTCTCACAACAGCCATGACTAATTCAGTCTCAGATTCCTTTGTGTACCTTCGTGCACTTTGTGGTTAAAGGTCTTAAAAGGCATCAACCACAAAGGGCGCGAAAGTCCACAAAGGAATCCATTCATGCCGCGAACAGATGATAGAGCATGAAGTACACGATCACGCCGGTGACCGAAACATACATCCACAAAGGAAAGGTCCAGCGCGCGATTACTCTGTGGCGGTCGAAACGTTCGCGTAGAGCGCGGCTCAGCGTAATGAGCACCATGGGCAAAATGACAATGGCGAGAATGGTGTGCGAGGTCAGGATGGTAAAGTACACGGGGCGCGACCATCCATGACCCTGAAAATGTTTCGACGGCGAGTGCGCATAGTAGTAAAGGCAGTAATGATAGTAAAGATAACAAGCCAGAAAAAGCGAAGAAGTTGCCACTGCGGCGATCATGAAGGCGCGGTGCGCCGCCATCCGCCCATGCTTGATGAAGTTGCGTCCAACCAGCAGCAGGACCGCGTTCGTGCCATTCAGCGTGGCGTTGATCTCGGGGAAAGCCGTGTAGGTCGGCAAAATCTGCATCATGCGGCGGGCCTCGTGCTCCGGCGATTTACTCGGAAGAAGCATAACCCAAAGATGAAAATCGTAAACAGGCTCAGCATGGCGATGGAGGCTGGCAGGGGCAACACCGTCGGGCTTTCGGGATACAGCAGAACGCGCAAAGCCTCGACTCCGTAGGTCAACGGGTTCAGCCGCATGACCAGGCGCAACCAGCCTGACGCGCCCGACAGCGGAAAGAGCGCGCCCGAGAGCAGCCACAGCGGAATCAGAAAAAGATTAATGATGGCATGGAAGGCCTGCGTGGAATCCATGGGCCACGCGATGGCAAATCCGAGCGAGGTCAATGCAAAAGAAACCAGAAAAACCACAAATACAACCAGCAGAAAATCGATGACTCCCATGTGAACGCCGACAAAAGGAGCGAAGGCCAAAAAAATCAAACCTTGAATGGCGGCCAAGGTGGTTCCGCCCAGCACTTTGCCAAGCACGATCGCAGAGCGGGGCACGGGCGCGACCATAACCGACAACAGGAAGCCTTCTTTGCGATCCTCGATCAACGACATCATGGCAAAAATCGAAGTGAACAACACGATCATGATCAGTGCGCCGGGATAAAAATAATCGAGGTAGTGCTGCTGACCGGCGGCATTTCCCGAGCGGAACGAGGTACCGAAGCCGGATCCAATGACCAGCCAGAAAAGCAGCGGAGAAGCGATCACGCCCACGACGCGCGAGCGCTGGCGGTAGAAGCGAACGATCTCCCGCCACCAGAGTGTGAAAGCCGGAAGCATGACACCGCTGGAGATTGGAGCAGCTTGCGCGGGCAAAGTTGCAGTTTGCGTGACCACGTCAACTCGTTTTCTGCGCCGGTGGCGCTGCGGACTTCTTCATTCTTCCACGGACTTCTAAATATGCATTCAGAAACAGAATACCCGAAAGCGCGAGCAGGATCAGCGTCATGAAAAGACCATCCACCGTGGTAAGGCTTGCTTTCAAAGCAATCCACGCCACTCCCAGCAGAGGAACGATCCCGAATATGATCGAAAGCACCAGCGTCATAAGGGTTCCCTGGTAGCGCCGGCATCTTGCCGGCTGCGCTCTACGAAAATCTATTTCTCCACTTCTTCTCCGCCGTCGGTCCAGAAGCGATGGCCGGTGCGGTGGATGAAAACGTCTTCCAAGGTCGGTTTGCTTACCGAAATCGCCTCGATCTCGCCGGGGAAAGCCTCGACCACATCGGTGATGAAGCGATGACCGTTCTCCCGTTCGAGGCGAACCTGTCCCTGCAGTACCTGTGCATCCAGGTGGAAGCGGGCACGGATTCTTTCCGCCAGCGAGTCTGGGTTCTTCGTATCCAGCAGAATCACATCTCCACCGATCTCATGCTTGAGGTCGTCCGGCGTGCCCAGCGCCACGACTTTTCCTTGATTCAAAATGGCGAGGCGGTCGCAGCGCTCGGCTTCCTCCATAAGGTGAGTGGTCACGATCACGGTCACGCGTTCTTCATCACGCAAGATTGCAAGATACTGCCACAGATCACGCCGGGCTCCGGGATCGAGGCCGGTGGTGGGCTCGTCGAGCAAAAGAACCGAGGGATGATGGAGCAAGCCCTTGGCCAATTCCAGCCGCCGCTGCATCCCTCCGGAGAACGTCTCAGCTTTTTCGTCGGCGCGATCGGCAAGGCCGACGCGGCCGAGCATTTCTGTGATGCGCGACTTCAACGCTGCACCGTGTAAGCCGTAGAGATGTCCTTGGTGCCAGAGGTTCTCGGCGGCGGTTAACTTCACGTCGATACTTTGTGCCTGGAAGACCACGCCAATCTGGCGGCGCAGACTGTTGGGGTCGCGGGCGACGTCGAATCCCATGATCTCGGCGCGGCCGCCAACCGGAATCATCAGAGTCGAAAGGATGCGGAACAGCGTGGTTTTTCCGCTGCCATTCGGTCCCAGCAGCCCGAAGAGCTCCGCATGATGCACATCGAAGGAAACACCGTTCAGAGCGGTTCGATCGCCGTAACGGTGCACGACATCGCGCACGGAAATAACCGCAGGTTCGACAGCGAAGTCGGTCTCGGAGCCAGCGACAGCAAATGGAGTTTTAGAGGCCACACCCTATTCTACGATGAGACTTTGTCCAGCGGGGTCTATGCAGCCACCGGATTTTGATCTCGGCTGCGAACACGTTCGCCAAAGGAAGCCGGAACCTGGCGCCAGACTTGAATCGCCAGAATCACCGCGGTGGCCAAAAGCAGCGCACCAACAGCGACGTGGGCCACGGTCGAGACCACCATAGGAAGTTCGGGTTGAACCGCATCGCGGCCCCAGGCCACGCGCGTCAGAAACGCGACGAAGCCAAGGCAAAGTTGCACGATCATCAGCGAGACTAGAAGAATCGCGGGCCGACGCACCGCGTCAATTTTAGAAAATTGTGACAAGGCGCGGATCGCGGTCCAGGTCAGCACAAAAGCCACAACGGCAGCATTCGCGACATGCGGCCACCAACTCATGCCGTGATGGCGGAACATGGCACCGAGAATGAGTTGAACATAGAGCACGAAAACGGACAGCAAGGTAAGCGTGACGAGGCTGGGTCGCCGGCTGTCGAATTCGATCTGCGGGACTTCTTCGACCCATCTGCGCCCGGTGAACATGGCGATGGCAACGGCAATGCAGAAGAATGTCTGTCCCACCGCGGCGTGGGCGGAGGAAACCCATGGCGGCTGAAACAGCAAAACCGTAAGCCCGCCGAGGATGGCCTGCGTGATGACAGTGGCCAGAGCCGCAATGCCCAGCCACTTCATCCAGCGCCGTCGGTCCGCAAACCACGTCCACGCGGCAATGGAAATCGTCAGCAGCACGATGGACCCGGCAATCGCGCGATGACTCCACTCGAACTTGATTCCTCCGTGTAGCGGTGGAACGCTAAAGGAACCGAATGAGGTCGGCCAGTCAGGAATGGAGAGGCCGGCGTCGTTGCTGGTAACCAATGCTCCAGCAATGATGAGAATAAAAGTCGCGCAGGCTACGAAGACAGCGAAGCGATGGTGGGCGCGATTGTACGGTATGGCGAGAGATTTCAGACTTAGCTCCTGAGTTTTTTGTAGCGCCGACGTCTGGTGGTGGAGCGTGCGCCGCCGGCGGGACGGGTCAAAGACCCGTCCCCCCACGATCTTGCAAACTACTGCATTTTGAACGCTGCGTCGACGGTTTTGCTGTCTTTCGCGGCGAGCGTGACTTTTTGATCCTGTTCGCCAAGCTTCTCCTGCACGAAGGCGATAGTGTAATCGCCCGGCGGCAAGCCCTTGATTTCGTATTTGCCATCCGGTCCGGTGACTGCATAGAACGGGGTCTTCACCACGTTGATGTACATTCGCATCCACGGATGCTGGTTGCACTTCACCGGCAGCATGATTTCTTCGCGGGCAAAGCTTTTCTCGATCGGAGCAGACTGCGGCGGCTGAGACTCATTCCACTCGCGATTGGCTTGCGGCGTGGGATGAATATTATGCGTGGTCGGATCGTCGTTCTTCACTTCTATGTTCTGACCAGCCATCACGCCCAGCACATGCGGATGATATTTGCATCCCTGCTGGTTGATGGTGACCGCCTCGGTGGGAACTGGAAATGTCCGATCACCCAGCCCATCCTTTACGTACACGAACACGTTGGCCAGATCGCCACCGTCGTCGACGATGGTTTCAGCGGTGTTGACTCCTTTACAAGCGGGATCCTGGCTCATATCGATCTTTGCGGCCTTGGGAGCTGCGCCGTCCAGCTTCACAGTGCCGCTGACTGAGGCTACCGTGTTCGGATCGATGGGAGCGGCCGTCGGCTGCGCCGCAGATGACGGTGCCGCAGCCGGGGCTTCATTGGTTTCCTCTTTCTTGCTGCAGCCTGCGAGCAGCCAGAGACCGAGAAGACCGAGCAAACCAAACATTGCGATGGATCTTGTCTTATTCATGATGATGTCGCCCTTTCGTGAAATGTTGAATACGATTTTTCAAAGCCTGCATTCGGATCACTGCCATCCTGAAAAGCTTGCCTCGAACGCGGGCACGGGACCTTCGGTCGATAGCCCGCTTAACAAAACCTTACATTCTACCGCGAACCTCCGCTGCCTGCCCGGTGCGAGGGTGCGGCCGCCTGCCCGGATTTCGCTGGCCTTTGGTTCGTGGCCTGGGATCGTCCCATCGATGCGGCTACTCGCTTTTGTTCTTCCGGGGTCAGCTGAAAAATGTAATCCACCAATAGCTTGGACTGATCTCCTTCGTAACCTTGGAACGACGGAGGCGTAGGGCCGGCGAATACCCAGTGATCGTTCTCTCGCCGGAACAATCCGGAGGGCATGGACGTCCCCGGGCTGATGGCTTGTGGATCGAGCACCCAGCGATCCGCCCAATCCGGTTTCAGGCGCTCCTTGGCGAGCAGGAAGTTTGGCGCGGTGGCAATCTTGTCGTGCACAGGATCGCCCGTGGCGTGGCACTTTAGGCAAGGCGCCGCGGGGCTCGAGAACAGGCTGCGCGCCATGTCTACTTCCTTTGTGCTCAAGACCGGAACCTGCTCCGGAATGTACGGCATGGGCTGTTGCGATAAAGCCTGGAAGAATCGCACCAGCTTGCGCAGTTCATTGTCGGATAAAAAGAACGTTGGCATCCGTACTTTCAAATACGGTCGCACCCCGTTGCGATTCGTATCGGTCGTGCTCAAAGAAGGATTGGACAAGAATCGGCGGAGCCATTCCGGATCGACGCGTGCCCCCTCGGTATACAGTTTGGGAGGCAGTTGGTCCTGATTATCCCGGTACTGGGGCAGTTCCATGAGAACGGACTTCTGCCCGGGGATGAACTGATGACATCCCATACAGTTGTATTTCTTGACCACCCACCAGCCTTCCTGAATATCGCGGCGCGCATCGCCAGGCCGGTATTGGTACTCAGCGGGCAGAGAAGTCTCTTCACTCCCCATCAGGAACGTGGTCAGCGCGCGAATCTGCTCCGCGGTGAGGTGCAAATTGGGCATGCGCAGGGCTTCGGTCTCCGACTTTATTTTGCCCTTGTCGAAAATGTTAGGCTCCGCCAGTTTGTGCTCGAAGAACCCCTTGTGGTCGTACCATGGGCCTGTTGCGGGACCCTCCGGCAGACGCGCCAGGTCTTCTGGATTGGTGATCGGTTCCGCGTCTTTTCCGCCACGCTGGGCCACCTCGGTGAACAGAGCGAAGTCCAGACGCTCAATCGGCTTACTGCCTTCAAAGGTCAACTCGGTGCCAATGCGTCCTTCATCTTCCAGACCAGAAATTTCATGGCAGCCGGCGCAGCCGTAATGACGAATCCATTTCTTGCCTTCTTCCTTCAGCGAGGGATCCTCCATGAAGGACGCTTCGGCGTAGGCTGACGGCTCCTTTGTCTTTTGCGTCATCAGGTACGATGCAATGTCCTGCGCATCTTCCTCAGAGAGACGCAAGCTTGGCATCACAGTCATGTTCTGCACTTGCAGTTCGTGGCCGTCGTTCGGGCATTGGCTGTGCTGCAGATCGAAGACGTAAGGCAAACCCTTCTTGGCGTAATCCTCCGGACCAATATCTTTCTTTTCGTACGGACAATACGGACGAGTGCGCTGACGGGCATTGTGAATCCAGCGCACCAGGTAATCGTAATTTGCCTTCTCGCCCTCGCGGCTCAGATTCGCGGCAAAGGTGCCACCCTCCATTTGATCGCCTTGGCCGATGGAATGACAAGCTAGGCAGCCGCGCGTCTGGAAAAGTTCTTTGCCATGGTCCGCATTCCCGGGATTTTGTTTCGGCAGCGGATCCGTCAATGCCGATTGCCACAAATAGGCTGAAATCGCCTGGATCTGGTGATCGGTCAGGCGGAAGTTCGGCATCTTCGTGGTAGGACGAAAATCGGTCGGCTTTTTCAGCCACACCGGAATCCAATTCCTATTGAGCTTGAGCCGGATGTCTTTCAAGTTCGGCCCAACCTTCTTCATGTCCTGCATCACGCTGTGCAACTGAAAATCGAGCTGCTGAATCTGGCCGTCTGCTTTGCTGTTGGCAACCTTGAGGCCGATGGCTTGCTGGTTCAGCTGGTTAGCTTCCTGGTTGGTCTCCGCCGCATCCGCCTGCTTCATCAGGTACGCAGCCTGTTTGAAGTTGTCGGTTTTCTGCTGCTCCAGTTGCTTGATGTGCTGGCTAAAGGTATTCAGGTCCTCGGGTTCTTTGTCGTATCCCTCGTAGCGATGGCACCCCATACAGCCTCTTTGGCGAAACAGATCCTTGCCTTCGCTGATGGTCCATCCCACATCGCCGCTGACCAGAAGCATGTCGGCGGCATGGCAGCTCTGACAGCCAGCTTCGACGTTCTGCTTGGGAAATAGCGGCCACAACCAGTGCTCGTAGTTGCCGTGCGCTTTCTTGACGCTGGTGGTTGCGCGCCCGTTGCCCTGGTGGCACGGTGAACAGCCGAAGGTGTCAGGATCGTGGATCTTCAAAAGCGCCGGTTCCGGATGGCTGACGAAAGCCTTGGCATAGCCATCGGGCCTTTTCTCACCAGGCGGAGTCATCGCCGCAGCCGTAATTTTCATCGGCTCCCGAATTCCCATGTGGCAGGATTCGCAACGGTCGACGATATTGGCGTCCGCCACGTTGATCTGCACGATTCTCGGATACCACTCTTGCGTTTTCCTCTCCAGACCTTCGATTTGGGTGGGCGTGAGATCCACCATGTGGTTGGAAACATAAGTCGACATTTTAGTGCTGGCCGCAGTCACCGGCTTGATCACCTCGCCCAGTTCGGCGTTTAACTTGGTCCGCTCCTCTTTGAGGGTGTTGTATTTCTCTTCCAGTTGCCGGAAGTCATATTTCTCTTTGTGGCCGTCGGGAAATTCGACCGACCAAACTTCTTTCTTGTAATTTTCCAGTTCCTTCTGTTTGCTCTGCTTGCCCGACGAACTGGTCTCCGTCTCGATCTGGTAGGTCAGCGCATTGGCGTAGGCGCGCTTGTCAGTAAAGACACTCTGCACGGCCAGGATTTGCGCGCTGAGGTTCGTGATTTGTTTCTGGAGCTCGTCCCGGTGAGGTTTGGCATTTGCATCAACTTGTTTGTAGGCCTCTTCCAGTTGTTGATAGTCGGAGTTGTTCTCCACGGCTTTCACCGATTTGTCGGACGCCGGTTCTGCTTTCGTCAGAAAAGCCGTGTAGCGCTGCTTCCATTCGTTCTGGAAAGCCTTCCAGGGGCGCTGCCCATAAGCTTCGTCCCATAGTGCCCAGAACAAGGTCGCCATCAGCAAAAGCATTGCGACAACGTAATACTGCGCGTACGACTTCGTGACTACTGGATCTTGCTCGGGGATTGGTTGTTCAGGCACGAAATTCTCCGTTTAGTCGTTGGTCGTTGGTCGTTCGTCGTTGGTCGTTTGCGCGTAGGTGCCTCGGTGTTCCAAGCCAACGACCAACGACCAAAGACCGACGACCACTTACACATTGAACCAAGGCGTTATCCACACATACTTGATGTGCCACAGAAGGCGCAGCATCATTTTCATCGGAAGCGCCACCATGGTGAGCCAGAAGAACATCATGATGGAATACTGCAGCAGGCTCATCCGCTTATAGTCCTTCGGGTTGTAGCGGCGGAACAACGCGTGTACCAGAAATCCCCCCGCGAGGTAGTAACCGCCGACCACGATTGCGCCGAAAATCGCTTTGCCCAAATTCGAGGTGATCCCGAAAAGATCGGGTAGATCGCGGTTCACCTCATAAATGAGCCGATTGTGATCCCAGGTTTGTCCCGGCCAGAACCATTGCCAACCAGGCCCCCGAATAAAGGTCCCAATCAGAATCATCGCGACCCAAAGAATCACGAAGCCGAACAGAAACGTGCCAATGGCAAACTTGCGCTGTTTCCAGGTGTAGTAGCCGCTGCCAAGCGGATTAGTGTCGATGTATGGAATCACCATGAGGCCGACAATGATCAACGTCGGCATCACTACTCCGGCGATCCAGGGATCGAAGTACACCAGCATTTCCTGCAGGCCCAGGAAATACCAGGGCGCCTTCGCGGGATTCATGGTCAGGTTGGGATTGGAAGGCTCTTCCAGCGGCGCGCTCAGCGTGATGGACCAGACCATCAAAATAATCGTAACGATAATGGCGGCGAGGAATTCGATGCGCAGGAGAAATGGCCAGACGTGAATCTCTTTTTGCCAGCCCGGACGGAAGGGCCACGCCTTGCGATGATGAGTTTTCGCCATCGCGGGATTGGTTTCGAGCTCGCCGATCAATTCATCGTTGGCGCTGGCTTGCTTCCACGCCAGATAAATGTAGAAGGCCAACAGCGGAATCAATGCCACGATGGGCACGTTGTCGGGCGCGGAGCAGATCTCCCAAAGTTGTCGCCAATCCATAAAGTCTCCCAAGACCGCGTGGGAACAGCCGCCCTCGGCTGTTCAGTCGAGCGACGCTCGACAGTCCTCGTTGCCAACCATTGCGGAGCTTCGCTCCGCCGGACAGCCGAGGGCGGCTGTCCCCACGTGAGTCTATGCGCTGCGGCGAGGCTTATCCGCCTCGGATGTCAGCATCACTGGCGCCGGACCAGAAATGCCGCCGTCTTTTCTCACCCGCCAGAAATGCACAATCATTAGAACCGAAGCTACGATGGGAATGCCGATGCAGTGCCAGATGTAGGAGCGAAGCAAAGCATTTGCGTCCACGATCGAGCCGCCCAGCAAACCAAAGCGAACGTCGTTATACGGAGTCATGCCCAGCATCTTGCCGAAGGGCCCTTCGTGACCCAGCAGCGGCGTAGCGCGCGCCATGTTCGTTCCCACCGTGACCGCCCAGAATCCCAGCTGATCGTCGGGAAGCAGGTAGCCGGTGAACGAGAGCAGGAGCGTGAACACCAGCAAGAGCACACCAATGTTCCAGTTGAACTCGCGCGGCTTCTTGTACGAGCCGGTAAGAAAAACGCGGAACATGTGCAGCCAGACCGCAATCACCATCAAGTGCGCGGCCCAACGATGCATGTTGCGGAGCAGCTTGCCGAAGGGAACATCGTGCTCAAGATAAAGAACGTCGCGGAAAGCCTGCACTTTGCTGGGATGGTAATAAAACATCAGCAGAACGCCGGTGAACGTGAGCACGATAAACAGGTAGAAGGTGATTCCGCCCATGCCCCAGGTGTAGCTGTAGCGAACCGCGTCGCGATTGATCTTGGCCGGATGCAGATGCAGGAAGACGTTGGAGAGCACACCCAGCGCACGATTGCGCGGCGTGTCGTCATGCTTGTGGCGGAAGATCGAAGTGTAGACCTGAGTCTTGGTCGGATCTTTCAGGCCTTCGATCTGCTCCTTGGCCTTCGCTGGCATATCCGTCTTGAGTGACTGGACATCTTCTTTTACTCCAGCTTTCACTCGCTCGAGCAGGCGTACTCGATTGCCGTTCTTGCCGTTTCCATTCTCTTCAGGCATGGTTCCCCTTAACGTGCTTCTACATCGCGGCGCGGGCCTCCGCGCCATAACTTACCTACGCCCGCAAAAAAGCCCCCGGGTCGTTGAACTGCGTTGGCTGCCCCTTGGGCTGTTGGTAAAGATGAGCGGCATCTACCACAATCTGACCGTCGGGCCCGACCTCCACGTGACAGCGGTCCATCGGCCTGGGAGCTGGCCCTTCGAAATTGATGCCTTCACTGTCATAGCCACTGCCATGGCACGGACACTTGAATTTGTCCTCGCTTGGCTTCCAATCCGGCGTGCAGCCCAGGTGCGTGCACCGGGCATAAATGACGAAGATGCGATCAGGAGTACGATCTACCCAGATGCGGTATTTCTGCTGAAACTTCGTATCCACGCCCAATCCGTAGTCTTCCGGATACCCGATCTTGAAAGTGGTCGCGGGCTCGAATAGGGTGCGCGGCAAAAAGAAGCGCAAGAAGGCAAAAAACCAGGCCACCAGGAAAGCGGCAACCGCGCTCCACACCAATCGGCGGCGCTGCCGGTTGAGTTCATTGTCCTCGGGGCCGATCGATGCGATTCCACCGGCTGCCGCAGCTCTGGACGTTCCCACCGCAGGCGTACCAACGTATTGTGTCGACGCGCCGGCGCGGGACACCGAGGCAGCCGCCGAGGCCGCTGCCGCAGGTCGAGGCGCCGCAGGTGCTGCGGTCGTTGCAGCGGGAACCGATGGCCCCGGCGCTGGGGAGGCAGCGACCGGTTCACCTAGCAATGCGGCCATTTCGGCATCGTTGAGAGTGGGCAAACCTTTGCGGCTGCGTCGCGCCTGCTCCGCCGCAATCGTCGACTTGCTCCACTTCCTTCCTTCTGCAACCCACTTGGCAACATCCGCGCTAATCGGCCCGGACACGACGGCGGGAGTTGCGGTTGGAGCAACCGCGGGAACCGGCGCAGTGGGCGCCGGAGCAGCGACAGGCTCGCCCAGGAGGGCGGCCATTTCGATATCGTTGAGAGCGGGGAGACCCTTGCGTGCCCTCCGCGCCTGTTCCGCGGCGATGGTCGACTTACTCCACTTTCGACCTTCTGCAACCCACTTGGCGACGTCCTCGCTGAGCGTGGCATTCCCGGCTGCGGCTGCGGCCGTTGGAACTACGACAGGTGGTGCAGATGCGACAGCGACCGGTGTCGCAGGACTCGCCGCAACCGGCGCAGACCCCCCGTTTCCACTCTCCCAAGCCATCGGCTGGCCAGCTTTTAGTGCTTCGACGTCAGTATCGCTGAGCAGCGGCAGGCCTTTGCGCTGGCGGTAGGCCTGTTCCATGGCGATGACCGAATTATTAAGCGCGTTCCGCGGCCACGGCGGAAGATGCCCTAGAATGCCACCATTGGCGGATTCGTCTGCCATCCGACCTCACCCCTTTTTGTACTTGGCCCCGTCCTACTCCTGGTTCCGTTAGCTTTCAGTTTGCAGCGGCCACGAGCGACCCCACCGTGCGCTCGCTTCCCAGATCAGCTCCTATCGCGGCGCCGACCAAGTCAGCCAAGGCCGCAATGAATGTCGGCGAATCGTTCAACCCCGACGTCATCTCGAACCGCTGGATTCCGAGCTTGGCGGCCTCGGCACGAGCTTCGTGATCGATCTCTCCCAGTGTCTCGACATGATCGGAGACAAACGAAATAGGAACCACACAAACTTCCCGGTCTTTTTCCTGCGCCAGTTCGCGCAACGCCGCCCGCAACGATGGTTGCAGCCATTTGCTGGCTCCGACTTTGCTCTGGTAGCAGAGACGGTAAGCGTTCGTCCATCCTCCGCGCTGCATGAGCAATTCAACAGTCTCTTCAATTTGCCGCTGATACGGGTCGCCTTTCTGGATGACTGCGACGGGAACGCTGTGTGCGCTGAAAACGATGTCCGGACGCGCAGGATCGGCGAATCGCGCCAGGGCCTCGTCGATCTTTTCGACCAGCGCCTGCAAGTAAAGCTCGTGCCGGTAGAAGGTTTCAATGCACCGCACCGGGACGTCTGCTCGGAATAGCCGTCGCCATTGGTTGAGGCTGCTGCCCGTGGTCGTACTGGAATAGTGCGGATAAAGGGGAAGCAGCACGACTTCATCGCACTGGGCTGCGCGAAGTTGTTCGATGGCTTGGGCGGCGAAAGGATGCCAGTAACGCATGGCGACAAAGCAACGTGCATCCAAACCAGATGCCGCCAGTTTCAACTGCAAGGCCCGTGCCTGCTGCTCGGTGAATCGCCGTATGGGCGAGCCTCCGCCAATGGCTGCGTAGTGATGCTGGACTTTTCTGGCGCGCGTGCTGGAAATCAGCTTGGCTAGCGGCTTTCGACCGATGCGGGCAAAGGGGAAGTCAATAATATCGGGATCGCAAAACAAATTAAAAAGGAATGGCTCGATTGCTTCCAGCGTGTCAGGTCCGCCAAGCTGGAAGAGCACCACACCTATACGCCGCGTTGTGTAAGCCATTCCCCCGGGATCCTTGGAACGGACGATGTTACTCAATCGAGGGAAGGTTCGTCAACGCAGAATTGAGGTTTTGAATCCCGCAAATGCAAAAAAGAGATCAGCGAGAGCGAATTTAGACCTGAGAAGGTTCCGTTGCCCGGTCACCCGCTCCCGACTCCATCGCCTCGATGATGAAGTCGGCGAACTCGGAGGTGCCTGCTTTGCCGCCCACATCACGGGTAAGTTTGTCGCGGGTGCGATAAACATTTTCCAGTGCGTTGCGAATCTTGAGTGCTGCATCGTACTCCCCAAGATGGCGCAACATCAGCAGGGAAGAACGCAAGATGGCGGTCGGATTCGCCAGATTCTTGCCGGCAATATCAGGAGCCGATCCGTGGACCGCTTCAAAAATGGCGCAATGATCGCCGAGATTCGCACTGGGCACAAATCCCAGGCCGCCTACGAAGGCTGCGCATAGATCGGAAATAATGTCGCCGTAAAGGTTTTCCATCACCAGCATGTCGTATTGGTAAGGGTTCATGACCAGTTGCATGCAGGTGTTGTCGACGATGTGTTCACCGTAGATGATCTCGGGGTAATCCTTTGCGACAGCGCGGGTGCAGCGCAAGAAAAGGCCATCCGAGAGCTTCATGATATTGGCCTTGTGAATGGCGTGGATCTTCTTGCGCGTGTTCTTGCGGGCGTACTCGAAAGCGAAACGCGCAATGCGAGTGGAAGCTTTCTCGGTGATAATTTTCAGGCTCTCGACTACGCCGGGAACAACTTCGTGTTCGAGGCCAGAGTAAAGGCTCTCCGTATTTTCGCGCACGATGATGAGATCCACGTCCGGATAGCGCGTGGGAATGTGCGGCAGATTGCGAATAGGGCGGAAGTTGGCATACAGCTCAAACTTCTGCCGCAATGCGACGTTGATGCTGGGAAAGCCGCCGCCGATCGGAGTCGTCACCGGTCCTTTGAGACCAACGTGGGTGCGCTCGATCGATTCGGTCAGCTCTTTCGGAATGTATTCTTTGTACTTCTCAAACGCCTCCGCCCCGGCCATGAAAGTTTCCCATTCAAACTTCACACCCGTGGCTTCGAGAATGCGCACGGTAGCCTGCGTCACTTCGGGGCCGATGCCGTCGCCGGGGATCAGGGTGATTTTGTGCGTCATATTGATAAGAGCAACTATCGTCAAGCTGCACGAACTACAGCAACACCAGTTAATGTGGTCATCCTGAGCGCAGTTGGCGCCGCGAAGCGGCGGCAACGTAGTCGAAGGACCCGACGCTGCAATGTCCGGCTCATCGCTGCAGGGCATTCTTCCCAGCTAACTCCGAACGTCCGTCAGAATGCCTTTCAAGGTTCCACGTCGCCATTGCATCCTCGGGGTCCTTCGACTACATGGCTGCCGCGTGCTCCGCGGCAGCCACTACGCT
Source organism: Terriglobales bacterium (assembly GCA_049585795.1). Lineage (GTDB taxonomy): Bacteria > Acidobacteriota > Terriglobia > Terriglobales > Acidobacteriaceae > JABDBE01. Next base: position 217,635 of record JBAVAQ010000007.1, read on the forward strand.
CAGGATGACACACGTTTTTGGTTCTCTACAGTGCGGTTCAGTTCTTGGCCGCGGGCTTGGCGCGAACTTCCGGATCTTTCGTCTTGAGCAAGTCTTTTAATTCGGTCATGAACTCCTGCACATCCTTGAAGTCCAGATAAACCGAGGCGAAGCGAACGTACGCCACTTTGTCGTACCGGCGCAGACGATTCATGATCAGCTCGCCCAGTTCGCTGGTTTTGCGTTCACGCTCCGCCGATTCGATGACGAAGCCCTCCGCCTCATTGACGATCTGTTCCAGTTTGCCGATCGGAACCGGCCGTTTTTCGCAGGCCCTTAGCAGTCCATTCAGGACTTTCTGGCGATCGAATTTCTCACGGCGGCCGTCTTTCTTGACCACCATGTAAGGAATTTCGTCGATGCGCTCATAGGTGGTGAAGCGCTTGCCGCACTTCAGGCACTCGCGGCGGCGGCGGATGGAATCGGCTTCTTTGCTCTCGCGCGAATCCACCACTTTGTCATTTGCGAACCCGCAGAAGGGACACTTCATGGCGCTTGGAACGGTGAACCGATTGATTGTAGCAGGCGCATCAGGCTGCTGGGGGCGACGGCGATAGCTCGGCGCGAGCCTCCTCCAATTCACTCTCTGCCACAACCTTGCGCAACGATAACCGCTCGCGATGGGCCAGCAGCAATCCGGCAGGGACCACGGTGACGAACGTGACCACCCAGAGCAGAATCCCGCAACTGGCCGCAAGTTCATGCGATGCGTTGAAGATGTGCTGCAAGGCGGAAATGGTCGCCAGCTGCGAGCCTCCGCCCACCCCCGGCAACTGAATCAACGAACCCAACATGCTCGATCCCATCAACAGCAGAACTTTGGATACTGTCATGTGCGCGAGCGGTGTCCCGTAAGCATGAGTGACTTCGCGGTAAGCCAGCGCGATGATCCACCACATCAACACCGACACGCCAGTCAATTGCAGAAAGGACAGCGGACTGTGAATGGTGTCAAGTCCCCCGTGGAATTCACGCACCTTCTGGGCTACGCGATGTCCCAGGTTCGCGGCCAAGTGAGAGAAACGAGTTTCGATCCAGGCAGCGACGGCATCTCCGAATTTTGCGACCAACAAAGCCCCCAGCGCCAGCCCTGCTACCAGGGCGACCAGCAGAAACCCTCCCACGCGAAGCCGCGGGTAAATCTCTGGGTTGGGCAGGTATCGCAGTTCCGTGGGAAGAAATATGGCGAGGACCATCAATACAGTAAATCCCCCGATATCGAAAATGCGCTCGATTGCCCAGGCGGCCATCTGCGAGGAAAAAGTCAAGTTGGTTCGACGCGCGATCAGGTAGGGGCGAATCAGTTCTCCCGGACGCCCCAGCAGAGCCAGGCCGGTAAACCCGACCAGAGTCGGAGAAATCAGTGCGATGGCTGAAGCGTCTTTGCGCACCGGCCGCAGGAAGATTTTCCAACGTACCGCGCGCAACACGTAGCTGAGATAGATCAGCGCAATGGCAATAATAATATGGGGCGCGCTGAGTTGCCTCGCTTCACTCCAGAAGGTGGCCCAGTCGAAATCTTTCCACGTCCGAAACTGCATGTAAACCAGGATCGCAAGAATGGTCGCGACGACCGCGTAGGCCAGATAACGTTTTTTGCCCATTTACCCGAGGCGCCCCAAGCTTGAGAGCCGAATGCAGAAATACTTCAAGAATTGCTCCTATAGTCAAGGTAAACGACGCGAAGACAGGGGTCAACGCAGGGGGCTTCGATGGAGTAACAGGCGTCCTCTCCCGACCGCCCAAATCACCAAGGCAAACTCGCGATGCCATTTAGCGAGAAGCTTGCTGCGTGGTCTCTAGCTGGGATGAAGCCGGAAGGGCCGCCTGTTTTAAGGCAGTAGTATGGCTCGCCGAACTCTTGTGATAGCTAGCGGTCTTTAATGCGGCCGCTTTCCGTTCCGCCAGTTTCTTGCGATTGAAGTCACGGACGATACGCGCAACATAAGCCTGAGTCTCAGAGTATGGAGGAACACCATGATACTGCTCCACGCGCTGCGGCCCGGCGTTGTAAGCCGCAAGGGCCTTGATCAAGTCAAAGTTGTAGCGTTCCAGCAATTCCCGCAAGTATCGCGTGCCGCCCTCCACGTTTGCGCTGGGATCGAACGCATCGGCGACACCCAACTTGGACGCGGTTTGCGGCATCAACTGCATCAAGCCCTGTGCTCCCTTGGGCGACACTGCTCGCGGATTAAAGCCGCTTTCGGCATGGATTACGCTGTTAATCAAATCCGGGTCGAGGTGATGCCGGCTGCTAACGGCGTTGATGACTTCATTCATCTGTTGCGAGTTGTGCGCCGTCGACCCAGCCGAAGCTGACAAGTCTTTCTCAAAGCGATCGATTTCGTCGGTAGGAACATCCACATATCCATCACGATCGGCGCCCAGATAAAGACGCGTTACGGAGCCGACAACCTCCCGCCGCTCGTGGCGAATGGAAAAGCCGTTTCGCAGCACGGCGAGGTCAGCGCCGTTTGCAAACAGCGGTATCCCCAAAAGGCTAAACACAAGAACGATTTGAGCCATCACCTTCATATAAACAACTGAACGATGTCGCCAGAAAATCTTGCGCTTCTAAACTCCCACGCGCGCCCCCAGCACCTGTTCAATGGCCGCAGCCAGTCCGTTCTGGTCATTCGCCAAAGTCACCGGCCAACCACGTCCCCGCAGCTCTTCCGATGCATTCCCCATGATAAATGGCAGTCCGGCGAAGGCAAGCATTTCGATGTCGTTATAGTTATCACCAATGGCCATGACCTGTTCGCGGGGGATGCCGCGATATTTGGCCCATCGCTCCAGGGCGTGGCCCTTGGAACACCCCTGGCTCAGCACATCGACGATCGAGAGATCGCGCGCCGGATATTCAGTACGCAGCACGGTAATGTCTTGTTCCAGCCCACTCGCCGCCAAAATCCCCAGGGCCCGATGCATGTGCTCGATCCGCCCGCAAAACATGGCCTGAACCGGATCGCTGGTGAGCGACTTTTCCAACGGGATGACGAAATCGATATATTGCAGGTTCTTCTCCAGCCAGCGCTGAATGCTCTCGCTTAAATCACGCATGTGCTCCAGCACGATTGCGCCTTTGCTTTCGACATCGAAAGTCAGCACCGTGTTGCCGCGAAATTCCCGCATAACGCCACAGAGTTTGCGGCATGTCTCGACTGGCATCATGTCGCGATGAAAGGTCTCGCCCGAAAGAGACCGCGTAATAGCTCCGTTCGAACTGATCAGCCAGAGATCGAAGCCCAGCAATTCGGCAATCGGTAAGGCAAACTTGTGCCGCCGCCCTGTCACCAGGATTATTTCCACGCCCTCCTGGTGAGCACGGCGCAGCGCCGCCATGTCCACGTCTGAGATATGAAATTCAGGGTTGAGCAAAGTGCCGTCAATATCTGCGGCCAGCAGGCGAATAGGAGGTTTCACCACAGATGAGTTTAACATTCGCGGGCGGAATACCGGCGAACCGCAAGGGCCATCGGCAACCCGATGAAGAACATGTGCACCAGAAAATCGCTCGCCCTCGACGCCAATGTGTGATCGAACTTGGGTGCAGCCGAGAGCGGCACCACAACGAGATTCATAAAGAAATAGATCGTTGCTCCATAAAGCAGCCCCCAACGAATCGCATGACGAACAAGAAAAGTGAGTTTGCGGCTCACCGCATAGTAAACAGCCGTAGCTACAAACGTAATGAGAAACTCTAATGCAACGCCGACAACGGCGGTCGAGAGCCCTCCCTTGAACGATTTCACGCCGAACAGTCCGCTGGCAATCGCCTGCGGCAGAACAATTGGATCGAGCCCCTTCAGAGCCACAAATGCGGTGGCATAGATTAGGTCCAATACTCCCGCAATCAAGCCGCCCCAGAAGATGGCTCGAACAACTTGGGCCCCCTGAGACTCTGACGAAGCTCCGTGCACGAGAATTTTCCTATCCTCCCGAGGGGATGCCGATTTCGACTAACACAATGTGCCATCCTTGTTCGACTCCGTCAAATGCGACGGACGAAGCGTTCACTCTCCGATTTAGTAAGATGAAATGGAAACCAAAAAGGTCAGCATAAGGAAAATTACAAAAATGGCGAATGTGAAGTCGAAAAAAGGAGTGATCGGAATCCTCACCGGAGGGGGTGACGTACCGGGTTTGAACCCTGCAATCCGCGCCGTCACTTTTCGGGCGATCCGCGAGGGCTGCCAGGTCATTGGGCTGCGCCGAGGATGGGCGGGCCTGGTCGATATGGTCCGCGAAAAAGATTACGACAACAGCGACAACTTCCAGACCTTAACCGAAGAAATTGTCAACCGCGCCGGCCGCACCGGTGGAACTTTCCTGCACAGTTCGCGTACCAATCCCGGTAAAGTAAAAAAATCGAGTGTGCCCGAGCATCTGCAGGCAGCTTACAACGCTGAAACCAACGATCTGACGCCCGAAGTGCTCAAGAATCTTGACTGGCTCGGAATCGACTACCTCATTCCTATCGGAGGCGATGACACGTTGAGCTATGGCGTGCGCCTTTATCAGGAAGGCGTCAAAGTGGTCGCGATTCCCAAGACCATGGATAACGATGTCCCGGGAACCGATTATTGCGTCGGCTTCAGCACGGCCGTAACGCGAACCATTCAAATGACCAACGATCTGCGCACCTCCGCCGGTTCGCATGAACGGTTTCTGGTTCTCGAAGTGTTCGGCCGCTACGCCGGCTTTACCGCCATGCTTCCAACCATGGCCGGCGCCGCCAACCGATGCGTGATTCCGGAGCATCGTTTCAACATCGAGCGGTTGACGGAATTGCTGGTCGCCGATCGTCAGAAGAATCCAAGCCACTATTCCGTAGTTCTGGTTTCCGAGGGAGCGATGTTCGAAGGCGGCGATATGGTTTTCGAGGATCACGCGACCGATGCCTTCGGGCACAAAAAGTTGGGCGGGATCGGCGACCTGGTCTCAGAAAAACTGAAAGAGCTGTCGCCCAAGTACAACAACGGCAAGGCTATCGAAGTGATCAATCAGAAGCTGGGATACCTGGTCCGCTGCGGCGATCCCGACGCCATCGACTCGATCGTGCCCATGGCGTACGGCAACCTGGCTCTCGACCTGTTACTGAATCGCATTCACGGGCGACTCGTAGTCCTGAAGAACGGCCGCTACGATAACATGCCGGTCGACGCCGTCATCGCCTCGAAGAAAGTCGTGAACGTAAAAGAGCATTACAACACGGCGCGGCTCCGTCCGCATTTCAGCAGCTTCGAAATGAAGCCGCTCTTCATCATGACCAGCGAATCCGGGTAGGTGGGACGCGCAAGAATCAAATTGCAGCCTTGATGGCAGCGACCCGCTCTAACAAGCTTCCTGGCTCGACGAAAACGATCTCGTAGCCGAAGTTGCGATAGGTCTCTTCATGGATGCGCTCAAAACGCAGCGTCTCTTCAAAGCTGATCCGCCGCGCTTCCGTCGGCGTAATGAAGCCAAGATTACGAATAAAGAACACTCGCCTTTGAAAGATTGCCCCCGTCTTAATTCGCTCCAATTCGCGCGAAAGCTCGTCGGAAATCGGGTATCCAAGGTAAATGGCTAACGCCGCAGTGCAGATCGCTGAACGATCGTGAAACTGTACCTCGCGCGGCTCGGCGCATGGGCGAAGCTGCCGTCGTCTTTGCAATTCAGCGACGGTATCGATGAACGCGGGATAGGTCCATGGTTCCGCGATGCCCTGTGCCTGCTGCAGCACAATCACATCCGTAGCTGCCTCCTCCACGACGCTGAAGCCATCCAGTTCCAGTCGGCGCAGTAGAACTGTTTTCCCCGCGCCGGGGGCTCCCGTCAATACAAACCTTTTCATCTAGTGCCTCACCCTTTGCTTTTCGCGCTTCCAGGGAATGTTGACCCGCTACCAATCGCCAGCGTAGGCTGACAACGCGGAGCGATTTTCCCAATGCCATCACAGAATACTGCCGAGCCCAGCCCAAGTCCGGAACAAACACCTGCCGTCGAGCACGTTTCAAGTGCCCATCAGCTGCTGAATTCTTTGCGGAAACGAATCGGAGAACATCCCGAACTTGCCGAAGCGATCAACAAACTGGAGACGGCACTCAGCATGTTGACTGTGAAAACCGGGGGTATGCTGTAGTGCGGATTTAGCCGCGCTCGCGCGCTGCGCGCAACTTACAGCCAGCCTTTCGTCCGTGCAATTCGCGCCGCTTCGACCCGATTGTTTGCGCCCAACTTGCTGATCGCCTCCGAAAGATAATTACGCACCGTTCCCTCAGACAGGCTGAGTTCAGCCGCAATGTCGCCGCTAGTCACGCCCTCGCCCGCGAGGCGCAGCACTTGGCGCTCGCGGTCGGTCAGCGGATCCGGTTCAGCCCAAGCCTCCGTAGCCAGTTCCGGATCGATCACCCGCAAACCTTGCTGGACGCGTCGCACCGCTTCGGCCAGTTCCTCCGAACGCATGTCCTTGAGCAGGTATCCCGAGGCTCCAGCTTCGAGCGCCCGCCGCAAATAACCTGCACGCGCAAAGGTAGTCAGGATAATCACGCGCGTTCCGCTTCGCCGCCGTTGCAACTCGCCGGCAACGTCGAGGCCGGTCATCTCTGGCATTTCGATATCGGTGATGAAAACATCAGGCTTGTGCGTCAGAACTGCCTGCAGAGCTTCTTTTCCATTGCGCGAACGGGCCACCACCGTGATATCGCCTTCGATCTCAAGCAGCGCAGCCAACGCGCCTAAAACCATACCTTGATCTTCGGCGATCACGACTCGAATCGCTTTTCGTCCGTTCCTGGGTTGAGGGTTCAACGACTGCCATTCGCTTTCGGCGTCAGCGGGAACTCGATGCTCAGCCGCGTTCCTACATTGTTCTCGCGCTCGAGCGTTCCGCCGAGAGCCTCAATTCGCTCACGCATGCCGCGCAAGCCATTGCCTTCGACCGCGCCGCCGCCGCGGCCGTCGTCTTGAATCTCGATGCGGCAACTTCCATTGACCGGCTTCAGCCGCAAAAGGCAGTTTCGAGCTCGCGCATGACGGACGACATTGGTCACGGCTTCGCGCACCACCAGCGCGACCACGCTTTCTTGCACAGGCGTCAGTGGAACTTCCGAGGATTCAGACTTCACGGTCACGCCCGCAGTTTCAAGGGTCGCCTTGGCGGTCTTAAGTTCTGCCTCGAGGCTGTGAGCGCGATATCCTCGAATCGTGCTGCGTACATCCGCCAAAGCCGCGCGCGAGGTCTGTTCCACGTCAGCCATCTCGGCCTTCGCACGTTCCGGATCGTGGTCAACCAGCTTTCCGGCTAACTCCGACTTCAAGATGATCACGGACAGCGTGTGCCCGAGCACGTCATGCAGATCACGCGCAATCCGTTCCCGTTCCGCCACCTTGGCCAGATGCTCAATTTCTTGGTTGGCCTTGCGCAAGCGCTCGTTGGCGCGATTTCGCTGAGCAAAGTACACATTGCCCACGCCGATGACCATGGCAAGTCCACCGCCGTAGAACAGGAACCAACCGGACAGATGAAGAAGCCACCATTCCAATGTGACTACCGCTAGCAGCGCGGCCAACAGCTTCAATGCGCTTGATTCCTTTTCCACCGCGAAGGGGATGAACGCCGCAGCGAAGACAAAAAATGTGCAGGCTCCCTGGTCGAAAGGCGAAAAGCCAACCCCCAATAGCACCATCCCCGCAATATTGAGCAGGTTCCACGGACACTTGATCCAGAAGAAACTGAAATACAAAGCCAGGAACACGATCGTGCCCAGCCCGGTGGCTAGCCACTCCTTCCAGCCGGCATGATTCAGGATCGGATTGAGAAGGAAAAAAAGGTAATACACAAGCCAGGTATAAGGCGCCCAGCCGTGATCTCGATTCTTAGGTAGAAGCCTCATGGTGTGCCTAGAATGCAGCTCTAGGCTACCCCTTTTTGATGTCGCGCGTCAGCCCGGTTTCGTGGTGCCCGGAACATCCAATTGCGAAGGCCAGCAGGAGCGACAGCGGAATCAGAATGACGAGCAAGTCGACCCGGCCCAAAGTGATCAGCAGTAAAATCGAGCCCAGAACCAGAATCCAGCCGGCACATTGATTGACGTTCACATTCTCCTCCTCGATAAATCATTCCGCCGTTCAGTCCTAGCCGTACATCTTTCCTTCGTCCCGCTGGAATCCCACCCGGGCCACGCCCAGACAGATGAGCGAGAATCCGATCAGCGCTTCCCAATGGATCCAATTCGATTCGTGCTGCCCCGCTCCCACCACGCTCAGTGCGAGTTGCGCGAGATGATAGGGTGGAAGAAAATGCGCAATCTGCCGCATGATCTTGGGCAAGAACATGATCGGAACCCAGAGTCCGGAACAGAAAGACAGAGGAAGGTAGATCAGGTTGATGATGGCGACCGACGAGTTCGGGCCGACGAAATAACCGATCGCCAATCCCATGGCGCAGAAGGGAAGGGAACCCGCGACCAGGATGGCAACCAGCTTCGCCGCGTCCAGCACTGGCAAATGCACTCCGCCAAACGTGACTCCGAGGAGCAGCAGGAGCAGCACCACCGCCGTGCTGAAGATCATTCCCAGCGCCACCTTCGCCGCGAAGTAAGCGAACGGCGGCATGGGACTGGCCCGTTTCACCTGCAGCCATCCCAAGCCGCGCTCCGCGGCGAGCCCCGAGGCTGTGCCAAACAGCGACGCTCCCATGACTCCGAACGCGCCGTAGGTCGGAATGAGGTAGGTCGTAATCGTGGTACCGGCGACGTGCGCATCTTTCGGATTCAGTACCAGGCCGAACAGCACATAGAACATCACAGGAAACGTAACCGTGGAAATCGAGTAAGCACGAAGACGCAACCGTGTCAGAAATTCATATTTCGCTTCCTTGAAATAGATCGCAAGGGTTTGGCCGAGCGGCCGGGTCCAGGAACTGTTTGTCAATGTCATCGGAGCAGTAGCCATTTGATTTGCCTCCCCAGAAATCTAGCGCCGTTTGTTCTCGGCGGCTGCCGTGGAGGCGTCCTCGCCCCCACATCTCTGCGTTACTCTGTCGCCCCTTTCGCGTTGCTGCGATCCTGAGTTAACGCCAGAAACGCTTCTTCCAACCCGGCGCTCGTGACCTCGATACCAGAGAGTCCCGCATCTCGCATCAACAATTCTCGAAGAATTGGCTCAGCCACGCCCGCGCTGATCTCCAGCGCTTCGCGGTCCCTGCGGACTTCGATCACGCCGGGCAAGCCCCGCACCGTCTCGATATCCAGCGAAGTCACGCAGCGAATCCGCCGCCCGGCCGTGCCGGCTTTGATCTCAGCCGGCGTTCCTTCCGCAATGATCTCGCCGCGATTGATAACGACCACGCGGTCGGCAAGCGCGTCCGCTTCCTCGAGGTAGTGAGTGGTAAGCAGAACGGTCTTGCCGCGCGCGATCAGCTTGCGAATTTCCTCCCACAGCACTCGCCGGGATTCCACATCCAAGCCGACGGTAGGTTCGTCGAGAAATAAAATGTCGGGATCGCCGCACAAAGCCAGCCCAAACAGCACGCGTTGACGTTGGCCGCCGGAGAGTTCGCCAAACTCTCGGTCCTTGATCTCTTGCAAGCCCGCCAATGTCAAAGTCTCAGCCAGCGGCAATGGCCTTGGATAATAAGATGAGAAAAGATCGATGTGTTCTCTCACACGCAGCGTCTCTGGCACCTTAGCCACCTGCAGCATGGCTCCGATGCGGGCCCGCACCTCGGGATGAATCGGGTCTCCGCCAAACACGCTCACCGTGCCCGTAGTTGGTTTTGCCAACCCAAGAAACAGTTTGACGGCGGTGGTTTTGCCTGCGCCATTCGGCCCCAGGAGCGCCACCAACTCGCCCGCCCGGACGGTGAAATCCACCTGACGCAAAGCCTGCACTTCTCCGAAGTTCTTACTGGCCCGGTGCAGGCTCGCAATCACGAGTCCGCCATTGCCGGACCCTTTTTTGCGAAGTTCTTGGGATTCTTCGAGTGTCGCGATCATTGCATTCCTCGCTGCCAGCGGGACCTGAATCTGTCCTGCCAGTGAACTCATCATCGGGGAATTCAGTGCAACCTGCCAGTGGAGAACATCATCAAGTTATCGTGACAAATGTCACTCTCGCGCCACGTCTTTGTCCGGATAGCGTAACAAGCTCTCCTTTCGGACAAATAAATCGTCAAGGTTCGATATAATCCCAAGTTCGTAAGAGATCGGTACAAGTCGCTCCCGGCAATTGCGGCCCATGGTTTCAGGCCGCTTCGTTTTGAGCGCTACTGGTCCGCTGAAGATCGGAATCTCGTTTTGCGTTCACGTGACCGAAAATCGGCTCTAAGTCTGCTCGAGGACGGCCTGCGAGGTGTGATGCGAATACGGCCCGGAGTTGAGCTGGCGAGCATGAGCGACATTGGCTGCCAGCGCGAAAACAATGAGGACCAGCTTGCCTACTGGGAGCCGGCCACCGACGAGGAATTCGCGCGCAAGGGCAGGCTGGCCATCGTCGCGGATGGGATGGGCGGCCACGAAGGTGGCCAGGAGGCCAGCCGGATCGCTGTCGATTCCATCCGGGAAGTTTTTGCCGAAACTCCCGAGGCGGATGTGCAAGCTCTCCTCCTTACCGGGTTTCAAATCGCCCACGAGCGCATTTTGGAATACGCCGGCGCACATCCCGAATTGCAGGGTATGGGAACCACCGCCACAGCCATCGTTCTTCTCGACAACCAACTCTATTACGCGCACGTCGGGGACAGCCGTTTATATCTGGTGCGGGGCGCGACCATCTCCCGTCTGACCCACGATCATTCCTATGTGGGCCGCCTGGTGCAGACTGGCGTAATCAGCGCGGAGGAAGCCGAAACTCATCCCCAGCGGCATATTCTCACCGCAGCTCTGGGTGCCGGCTCAGAGATCTCGCCCGAAACGCCGCAGCATCCCATCGCGTTGCAGAAGGGTGATGCCCTGGTTCTTTGCACTGACGGCTTGTGGAGTTTGCTAAGCGAACACGAGATTCACGGCATCACAACCAGCAATGATCCAGCTGTCGCATGCCGCGCCTTAATCAAATTGGCCAGAGACCGCGGTGGTCCCGATAATATTACCGTGCAAATTTTGCGGATGAGCGACTAAGCAAGAATCTAAAAGCGTGTTTGTAGTTCCCTCCATCTTTCTTCGTGTACCTTCGTGTCCTTTGTGGTTGATGAAGTTCAAATGCTAGAACCACAGTAGAACCACAAAGGACACAAAGGTGCACGAAGGAACATCATAGTTTTCTTGGGATAACTCAGTTTTCTGGCCTTCGGCGCAGAATCAAGTCGCCCTCACTTGGCGGTAACGAGAATGGGAACTCGACTATCTGGCTTCCAAAGGGAACCCGTAACACAAATTCCTCTTGCTTCTGCAGGCCATCAATCCATTTACTTTTGATGCTGAACAACACCCATCCACTGGCGTCTGGATGGCCGCCATTCAGCGTTAATGTGCGCAGGGTGCGAGTGTTCAAGAACTCGATCATATCCGCAGCCTCCTTCTGCCGGGCCGCCAGCGCCGCTTCTTTCTCTTCCTTTTTTGCTGGATGCTTGCGAACCTCGCGCTCGGTTTCTTCCGTTGCCGCGTCGGTGTCGTTTTGCTCTTTGGTTGCGAGAGTGCCGGGATCGAGCGCGGCGTGCACATCGTGATAGTGCTTCACAAATTCCAAGGTGATTTTTCCCGGTGCCACGTCAACCGAGTCTTTACCGCGATAATGCAGCGTCAATTGCAAAGCGAGCAGTGGTTCCGCACGCCGGCGTGCTTTCTCTAGTTCCTGAGAATCCACCGCAAGGACGATCCCGAAATCAGCCATCCACAAACCGTAACGATACTTCCCGTCGTCATCCCGGCTGAACGTGCAACCAGCATTGCCTTCTTCCCAACGCAAGGTAAGTGTGGCTGGCGTTTTATCTGGACCGGGAGGAATTGCGGTTGCAGCAGACACAAGAGCATACAGCAGGCCAACCGTCGTTGTTCGGACAAAAAGACTGGCGCGCATAGCAGTCTGCCTTCAGACTACTGCTAATCGATTGCGCAACGGGGGCAAACCACGAAAGCTGGACGGCAAACTTACCGAAGCGGAACTCAGGCGTACGAAACTATTCGTACCGCAGAGCCTCGATAGGATCGAGCCGCGAAGCGCGCACCGCAGGAACCATGCCGCTGATCAGCCCCACGGCGGTCAGAATGATCGTGGCCACGATGAGCGTTCCGGGTGCGATGATCAGGCGAATATCTCCAGCTTCCGCATTCTTCGCCATCGCACTGTACAGGGTCAGCCTTCCGACGGAGAGCGAAACCACGTAGGCCAGAATCACCCCCAACGCCCCGCCGATAAAAGTAATGGTCAGGGCCTCGGCAAGGAATTGCGTCAGGATGTGTCCCCGCCGCGCGCCCAGAGCTTTCTCCACGCCAATCTCACGCGTGCGCTGGCTCACCGAGACCAGCATAATGTTCATGAGCCCCACCCCGCCAATGCCCAGCGTTAGCGTGCCGATGAAACCCAGCAGAATCTTCAGGCCAATGGTGATGACTTCGAACTGGTGAACCTGTTCCATCAGATTGAATATTCGCACCGCGCGGCGATCGGTGGGGCTGAACTTGTGCTGAACCGCCAGCACGTCGCGTGCCGCTTGCTCCAATCGCTCGTATTCAGGGGTTTCGTAATTGAACCAAATGGAATCGAGGTAGTGCGTGTCCTTAATGTCACTCATGGTGGTGAACGGGACATAAACCGCGCGGTTAATGTCATCGTCACTTTCCTGCATCTTCGCGCTCAAAACGCCGACCACTTCAAAGCTGAGGCCATCAATGCGGATGCGCTCTCCCACCGCGTTTCGTCCCGAGAAGAGTTTTGTCTTGGCCTCCGACCCGATCACAGTAACCCGGGCGTGCTGCATTTCGTCTTGCATGTTGTAGAAGCGCCCCTGGCCCAGTTTGAGTGCTCGGACAGAATCCACATTGGGATAATTTCCCGTAACCCCGAAAGTGTAGGTTCGCGTATCGAATTGAATGTTGCACTGCTTGCTCACTTCGGGAGTGATGTGCGTAATCTGCGGAAGGTTGGTGGTGAGCGTGTCCACATCGTCCATGGTGAAGCGAACCGGCACGCCCGCCTTCTGCCCTCCTGCCTGCATCGAAGTGCGGCCGGGGACCAGAATCATCAGCTTGGTGCCAAAATTGGCAAAGATGTTGGTGCAGGCTCGGCCAAAGCCGTCGCCGTAGGCAAGCAACATGACCACGGTCGCAATGCCCCATGCCATGCCGAGCATGGTGAGCGCAGTGCGCCGACGGTTGTGCCGCATCGCGCCGTAGGCTTCGTGAAACAGATCGCGAAACATTGATTACTCCTGCCGCAGCGCATCCACTGGCTGCAGCATGGCGGCTTTGCGTGCCGGATAGAGTCCAGCAATCACTCCCGCAAGGGTAAGACTGCCGATGGCCAGGAATGCCGACATCGGTACAATTCTAGGGGGATCAAACCCTCCCGGACCTTGCTGCGTGCCCAGCACCGCCATTAACGCAGCCGCAAATCCCATGCCGACGAAGCCGCTGAACAAAGTGAGCAGTGTTCCTTCCAGAAAAAACTGAAGCAAAATACTGTGGTTGGTCGCGCCCAAAGCCTTGCGCAATCCGATCTCTCGAGTTCGTTCGGCCACCGTTACCAGCATAATGTTGATTACGCCAATGGCGCCTAGCGCCAGCGTCACCAGCCCCACCGCGCCCAGAAACATGTTCATGGCGTCGAAGATCATGCCAATCGCTTTGGAATTCTGAATCGTGTCCCAGCCTTCGAAAGCATCCTTATCCCGATAATCGAATCCGTGATTGCGGGCAATCAGCTTGCGAACTTCATCCTGCGCGATCAGGTGCTCATCGGTCACCCGAGGCTGGTAATTAATAAAGGAAATCGAGTTCTCGTGGTTCTCGCCTTTAAGTGGAAACAGAGCCGCCATGACCCGGTAGGGGATATAGCCACGCATGTTGGTGGAGTTATCGTCGCCGCGCCCGACGCGCTCCACCGTGCCGATGACTTCAAAGCTGATGTCATTCAGAATAATGGTTGCGCCCACGGCTGGCCGCCCCGGAAACAGGTTCTTGACCAGTTCGTCGCCCAGCACGATGACGTTGCGGCGCTGCGTCTCGTCCAGTCCGTTGAGCCAGCGTCCCTGCTTGAGCGGAAGATAACGGATCTGGTTGAACTGTGGCTCGACTCCGGCCAGCTCTCCATTTGCGCTGGCAAATTCGCTGACCGACCGCACATCGGTGCGAATCAGCACCGGAGAAGCATTGCGCACATGCGGCGCTTCCTTGCGAATGTCCAGATAATCCTGGTAAGTGAGCAGGTAATTGCGCGCCGAGTTCATACTGCCCTCGACCACCGGCGCGCGCCCGGGAAAGATGAACATAATGTCTTTGCCGTACTGCGCCAGTTCGCGTTTGTTGCCCGAACGAAATCCTTCGCCCAGACCTACCAGCAGCAGCAGAGAGCCCACGCCCCAGGCGATGCCGAACATGGTAAGAAATGAGCGCAGCTTGTGCGCCCACAGGGTGCGGAAGATTTGCGCGAAAATGTCCACCAGCATCCGCATAGTCTAGGATACGCATATTTGACGTATTTAGTTCAGGGTTTGGTAGCAGGGATCGGTTACCTTGGCCTACAGTTCCCGCCATACATCCTTGAAGTCGAAAACGCCCTTTTTGCCGACCAGCCACTCGGCGGCGCGCACTGCGCCTTCGGCAAATCCGCGCCGGGACTTGGCAGTATGGCAAAGGTAGATCGTGTCCGCAGGCGAATCGAGCACCAGTTCGTGCATCCCGACCACATCGCCCTCGCGGAACGAAGTGATTTCAAGCTCGGTTCCGGCGGAGTCCTGAACGACTTTTTGCAATGCCATAGCGGTTCCCGAAGGCGCGTCTTTCTTCTGAGCGTGATGGCGCTCGAAGATTTGCCCGAAATATTCGTGCTGCAGGGCGGCCGCGGCGCTTCGCGCAACCTCAAAAAACAGGTTCACACCCACCGAGAAATTCGCAGCGTACAGCAGACCGATTCCGCATCCAGGGTCTTCCACCATTGGCCGGATTCGCCCCAGTTCGCCGTACCAGCCCGTGGTTCCCACCACGATACTTTTTTTGGCGCGCACGCAAGCTTCAACATTCCCCAGTACCGCGGTCGGAGTGGTGAAATCGATCACCATGTTGACGGGAGCGAGTTTTTCCTTCGTGAGAGCAGATGCGCCGGGGTTGTCGCCAGCGCCAAGCACACTAATGTGATGGTGTCGTTCTCGCGCCACTTCCGCGACCAACGATCCCGTTTTGCCCCGCCCTAAGACCAGAATGTTCATGACCACAGTCTCCGCGAACTCTGCGGCAGTCCTCAGCGTACTCCGCGTTTTAAGGTTTGTCGCTCACGCAAACACCTCCGGATCCAAGTCCGAAAAGAACGTCTTGTGCAGCCGCCGAATCACTTGCGGCACCTCATCTTCCTCAATTACGAAGGTTAAGTTAATCTCCGACGCCCCCTGAGAAATCATGCGAATCTTCACATCAGAAAGTTCGCCAAAGACGCGAGCTGCGATGCCCGGTGTTTGCCGAAGATTTTCTCCTACCAGACAAACAATCGCCTTGCGGCCTTCATACTTCACATCCGCCAGCTTCGCCAGATCGGCCGCCAGCGCCGGGATCGACTCGTTCGAGTCCACGGTCAAGGATACGCTCACCTCCGAAGTAGAGACCACATCTACCGCGACCCGATGCCGGTCAAAGGCTTCGAAAATCGCCCGCAAAAAACCATGCGCCAACAGCATCCTCGGAGCTGCGACATCGATGATGGTAATTCGTTTCTTGGCAGCGATGGCCTTGAAAAAATTCTTGCAGTGGGGCACGCGGGCTGAGATCCGCGTTCCTTCACACTCGGGATTCCGCGAGTTCAACACATAAACCGGAATGTTCTTTTGAATGGCCGGCAGCACGGTCGCCGGATGCAGGACCTTAGCGCCGAAGTAGGCCAATTCCGCCGCTTCATCAAAGCTAATGACTTTGATCCTTCGTGCCTCGGGGCACAAATTCGGGTCGGTGGTCATCATTCCATCGACATCGGTCCAGATTTCGATGCGCTCGGCGCCCAGCCCCGATCCGACAATCGCGGCGGAATAATCGGATCCGCCGCGCCCGATCGTGGTCGTGATCCCCGCCTTGGTGGCGCCAATGAAACCGCCCATCACCGGAACCCGGCCTTTGTCCAGTAAGGGCTGCACTTTCGTCCGCAGGCGTTGGTTGGTTTCTTCCATCAGGGGTGCGGCTCGCATGTGTTCGTTATCGGTGATGACACATTCGCGCGAATCCACCATGGTGGAGTCAAGCCCCTGCGCGGCAAACGCTGCCGCGACGATCCTGCTGGAGAGAATCTCGCCGAAAGCGGCGACGTGATCGGTGGTGCGCGGGGTCAGCTCGCCCACGGCAGCGATGCCGCGCAAGAGTTCGTCCAGCGCTTCGAAGTAAACTCCTAAGTCTCCGTGGAATTCCGTGAAGAGCGCAGTACCGAGCAGCTCGCCCGCTGTGTTGTAATGGCGTTCGCGCAGGGAGCGGGAAAGACTAAGAGCGGCCTTACGATCGCCGCTTCCGGCCGCGCGGGCCATAGCAAGCAACTGGTCGGTGACCTTAGCCATGGCGCTGACCACGACTACCGGCTTTTGCAGCAGCCGTCCTTTTACGATGTCAGCCGCCTGCTCGATGGCCTTGGCATCCTGCACCGAGGTGCCGCCAAATTTCATGACGATCATTGGCCGAGGTACCTCGGACGCGGATTCGCGGGCTCAGGTGCGCCAGTTCTTTTCCATGGACACGTGCTGCTGTTCACCCCAGGTAACCCCGCACCTTGAGCAACTCAGCATTGAGCAGGGCAGCGCCCGCTGCGCCTCGAATGGTGTTGTGCGAAAGCACGGTGAATTTCCAGTCGAAGACCCCGCACGGCCGCAAGCGCCCGACTGTTGCCGTCATCCCATTGCCCGACTCAACGTCGAACCGGGGCTGCGGCCGGTCCGTCGACTCCGTGTAACGCACCGGCTGCTCCGGCGCGCTGGGCAGGTGCAATTCCTGGGGCGCGCTGCGAAATTCGTTCCACGCCTTAATCATTTCTTCCGGGCGCGCCTTCTTCTTCAGTTTCACCGAAACGGATTCCGTATGCCCGTCTTCGACAGCCACGCGATTGCATTGCGCACTCATGCCGAAGGCTGCGGGAACGACTCCTGCGCCGTTCAGTCGTCCCAGAAGCTTGCGCGTCTCCTCTTCCATTTTTTCTTCTTCTTTTGAAATGTAAGGGATCACATTGCCCAGAATGTCGAGCGAAGCCACGCCCGGATAGCCCGCGCCACTCACCGCTTGCATCGTGACAGCCATGACCGTCTCGAGTCCAAACGAGTCTTGCAACGGCTTCAACGCCATCACCAGCCCGATGGCGGAGCAGTTCGGATTCGTGACCACAAACCCACCCGACTTTTTGCGCCAGCTCTGGCACTCGATCATCTGAATGTGATCGGGATTGACCTCGGGAATCACCAGCGGCACGTCGCTTTGCATCCGCAGCGCGCTGGAGTTCGTGACCACGGCGCAACCGGCAGCGGCGAAGCGAGGTTCCATTTCGGCCGCGATCGACGCGTCCAGCGCGGCAAAAATGATCTTCGGCGCACCCTCTGGAACCGCCGGAGAAACGCGCATTTCCGCCACCCGCGCCGGCAGAGGCGTTCTCATCTTCCAGCGTGCTGCTTCCCCGTACGAACGGCCCTCGGAGCGGTCGGAAGCCGCCAGCCACGCGACCTCAAACCACGGATGATGTTCCAGCAGTTGCACAAAGCGCTGCCCCACCATTCCGGTTGCGCCCAGGATCCCCACAGGAGTCTTCGTCGGCATAGTTGAATTGCATTTTACAACAGGCTGTCAGTGGACACGCCCATGCCACGACCTGCCCGGGCCACGACCCAGAGGCCGCGAAACCCACCGCATGCAGCGAAATCGGCGCATTACAGGAAATTCAATCTCTGCCGATGGAAGAACCAGAGGAGTCAATATGCCCGAGCTGCGCCAAAACTATTTCACCAAGGAATGGGTCATCATCGCGAAGGAGCGGGCGAAACGTCCCGAAGAGCTGGCCACCCACCGTCCGGCCAAGACTGTGCCCGCGTTTGTTGAAACCTGTGTGTTTTGCCCGGGCAACGAAGCCAAGACTCCGCCCGAAGTCCTGCGGCTTCCGAGCGACGACCCCAGCAGTTGGCAAGTACGAATTGTGCCCAATAAGTTCGGCGCCCTCTCTCGCGACGGCAAGCCCACTCGCGTTGTCCGTCGTTCTCACCGCACCATGGATGGTTTCGGAATCCACGACGTCATTATCGATACCCCGGATCACTCCCAGATCACCGCCCTCATGCCCGATGCCCACCTCGCCAACGTCTTGCGAGCCTACAAATCACGCTATGAAACCCTCAGCCACGATCCCCGCATCGCCCACATCACCATCTTCAAGAATCATGGTCTCGAAGGCGGCGCCAGCCTCGAGCATCCCCATTCGCAGCTGGTCGCCACTCCCGTGATTTCTAATCAGGTTCGCGACCGCCTGGAAGAAGCCCTGCGCCACTTCGACGAGTACGGGGAATGCATGTTTTGTGAAGTGGTGCGGCAGGAACTCGAGGACCCGGAACGGATCGTAGTCGTCTCCGAGCATTTCGTGGCGCTGGAGCCCTTTGCTTCCCCCACGCCTTTTTGCACCCACATCTATCCCCTGCGCCACATGGCCAATTTCGGGGACATTAGCGCTAACGAGATCCAAGACCTGGCCCGTACCCTGCGCACCGTCCTGGCCAAGCTCTATCACGGCCTGCAGAATCCCGACTTCAACTACACCATTCGCAGCGCCCCCGCCGAATGGGTTGGCGTGCGCTATTTTCATTGGTACTTAAGCATCATTCCCCGGCTCACCCGCGTCGCCGGTTTCGAACTTGGCTCCGGCATGTTCATCAACACCGTCCTGCCGGAAGCCGCGGCGGACTTCCTAAGAAACGTGAAGCTGGAGTTGGCAGTCGGCGCCAGTTGATCCCCGTAGAGACGTTGCTAGCAACGTCTCACTGCCGCCAAAACTCTGCTGTTCCAGAAAAGCGAAAAGACGAATCACGCCGCGTCGTCGCCCCTGCTCTTCTGCTCATCTTCCGGCTCCCCCGAATGCTCCGGGTTTCCCCCCGGCTCCGGAAAATCCGTGTCCGCCGCCTTCAACAGCGGATCCTGGTCCCGGTGTCCGAGTTGCCCCTGCATGGAAGTGTTATCGCTCGGATCTTTCTCTTCCTGTTCCACAGCGCCTTTAAAGCGGTCTTGGTCTTTCGTAATGGTCACGGTAAATTCTTCCCCCGGCAGGCGGAGAACCACGCCTATAATGAGCCTACTCCGAAAAGTGCAGAACCTGGCACAGGTTTGTGATGTATAAAGAAAAATCCGAAGGCGCATTGGAGGGCGTATGAAGCGGCTGTTTCTCACCGGGTTCGCGGTTCTATTCTCGGTCCTGACTTTGTGGGCTCAAACTGGAGGAGCAGAGCCAAACCTGATGCCCGAATCCACCGCAGCCCACAATCATCACCACAACAAGCAGCACAATAAGCAGCATGGCCACCACCCTCATCATCACTCCAGCATCAGCGCCCGACGCTGATTTGGGGCGGCCGCGACTGAAGCTTTGAAGGGACACGGCCTCACCAGCGCCGCCACCGCCTTGCCACAACCATGACCGCTGCCTCCACTCCGTTCCGCCCATTTACCCGCCTGGTGAAGATCACAATCCTGGGCACGGAATTCGAAGTTCCGGAGGAAAATCCCGTATTGCGCTGCTTTCAATATCTGGCGCCCGAAGACGTTTCCTACGGTAGTTTCTGCTGGAACGAGGAATGTCAGAATTGCCGCGTGACTTTCGATTTAGGGGATGAAAGTCCAAACCGCGAAGCGCTTTCCTGCAAGCTGATGGTGCGGGAATGCATGCGCATTACAGCCATGACGACGGAAATCCGCTACTGTCTGAGAACCCTGCCGCTGAAAAAAGATGAATAGAACCAACCTGCCTATTCCCCGGGCGTGCGTGGCGCCGTTGTTGGCACGCCTAATTTGCGCAACCGTTCCTTCGCCTGCAGCGCTTCATTCGTACGCGGATAGCGCTGGATCACATGACGAAGCTCGGCGATTCCATCATCATTCTTCCCCAGTTCGATGAGTGCCAATCCCTTCTTTAAATCCGACGAAGGAGCCTTGTTGCCGGTGGGGAAGTTCTGCAGCACTTGGTCGTAATTGGTAACGGCTTCCTGAAAGTTTCCCTGTTTGTATGCCAACTCGGCGAGATAAAAATAGGCATTCCCCGCCAGATCGGTGTTGGGATAGAACCTCACGTAGTCTGAAAATTCCTGCTTTGCCAGGTCGTTCTTCCCCGCGTTGTAATCGCGAAGCGCGTTGTTATAGAGCACGTCCGGAGGCGGAGCCTGCGCCAGTGCCTGCTGTTGCGCCTGTTGCGCAGCCTGGCCCGCGGCCACGCTCTGCTGCCCGGCTTGGATGTCTTGCAATTGTTTGGCGACCTGGGTCAGCCGCGCCTTTAGCTCATCGATCGAATCATTCAGCGCTTGAATCTGACCAGAAAGCTGGTCCACTTTCCCGCCGTTGTCCGTCTGCAACTTATCCAGGCTGGTCTGAACTGCCGTGATGGACGCAGTCACTTTATTCATGCTGTCGGTGTTCTGGTCCATCAGGTTCTTCATCACGCCCATGCGCTCGTTGAAAGAGGTTTGCATCTGCGTCATCTGGTCCTGCAAACCCTGCACTTGGGTTTGCAACTGAATCATTTCTTTACTGACGCCCCACGCCGGGGTCCCAATTGCCCAAAAGACAATCAGCAGCACAACCACGGTCGACTGTCGATAAATCTTCATAACGGGTTCCTTGAGTTGCAAGAAATAGTGATTCCCGCCTGAGCCGGCACTCCGACTCAGATCCGTACAACATTCTATTGTGAAGGATAGCGCGGTCCAGACATAGTTGTCTTGAAGGTTCCGCCGCACTTGTGACTGAGCCAGAAAAATAAATTGAGGTGCGGAGCTGTCCATGCTCCGCACCTCCAGCAACTATTTCTGATAAACGAAATGCCCACGGCGGTTCTGCTGCCAACATTCCTCGTTGTGCTCGGTGCAGAACGGCTTCTCCTTGCCGTAGCTGATCGTCTTGACGTTGCTGGCGCTGACCCCGCCTTGTACCAACGCGCTCTGGACGGAGCCCGCTCGGCTGTCGCCCAAAGCCAGGTTGTACTCGGTCGATCCGCGCTCGTCGCAGTGTCCCTCCACGATGAAATGGATATTGGGATGCTGCGTAAGGAAAGCGACATCCGCCTGGATCGCACTCTGCTGGTCCGAGCGAATATCCGATTTGTCGTAGTCGAAATAAATATCCTTGACGTTCTGGTCGAACAACTCCTCCTCGCTCGGTCCAGCCGGTGGAGGGGGCGGAGGCGGAGGTGAAGTCACGGTGACTCGTGCCGTCGCCTCCTGTGTCCCGCCAGCTCCCTTCGCGGTCAAGGTGTAAGTGGTCGAATCCGACGGTGTAACCGATTGCGAGCCGTTAGCCTGCACGGCTCCCACGCCGTCGATGCTCACGTCGGTGGCATTGGTGGTCTGCCAGGTGAGCGTTGTCGATTGTCCTTTTTCAACAGTATTCGGACTCGCCGTGAGCGAAGCCGTCGGCGCTGCTGGCGGCGGTGGTGGTGGTGGTGGTGGCGGCGGTGTCTTCTTGTGGCAAGCACCCAGGAACAGGATGGCACCTAACGCCAATATAAGTGTGATCCACTTCATTCTTTGCAGCTTCACTTTTCCTCCGTCGTAATCGCGCGCCGCTGCCCACGACACGCGCCTCAGAATCCATAGCGGGGCGGGTTCACTTCTCCGCCTCCTCGGGCTAGTTAATTTGAAGAATTCGCCAAACACAAGTGTTACAACAATCATGCTAAGTCTTGCAATCTGCGATTTACTTTTTTTCTACGCTACACTGATTTTTCAGACAACCTCTGCCGTACTCTACTTCCAACTCCAATTCGGCTGCGTATTCTTGCCGGTGAACGTCAGTTGTTTCTGCTTGCTCCCATCGGCCAGCATCTCCCAGATTTCTTCGCCTCCCGAACGGCTGGACTGAAAAACAATGTGGCGACCGTCCGGCGACCACGATGGAAAATCGTTTCGGCCGCCATCGTGGGTGAGTTGCACCCACTGTTTGCTGGCCGCATCCATCAGGTAAATATCTGACGCTCCGGGCTCACCCGGCCCGTAATGCCGCGTCCACGCAAACGCCAGAAATTGCCCGTTGGGCGACCACCCCGGTGAAACTGCATAACCCTGGTCCGTGAGCCGCTGCACATTGGTCCCGTCCGCCTCCATGGTGTAAATCTGCGGCAGCCCGGTGCGCCCGCTCACCCAAGCGATTTGTGCACCGGTCTTGCGATTCCACACCGGAGAAACATCCGGTCCCTTGAAAGAAGTAATCCGCTTCAGATTCGTCCCCGATTGATCCATGGTATAAATCTCAGGATCACCAGAGCGCGAAGAAGAAAATGCTAGCTTCGTTCCATCGGGCGACCACGCAGGAGAAAGGTTCGTGCCGTTGAACCTGGGGAACGTAACCAGCCGATGGAGATCCATGGAATACATCAGGATTTCCCACCCCGACTTGGTCATGGAACTGAAGGCCAGACGCGAGCCGTCGGGCGAAATCCGCGGGGACAACGAGATCGAATCCAGATGCGTGATCTGGTGCTGATTCGCTCCATCGTAATCCATCACCCAGATTTCCTTGTGTCCCGTGCGGCTGCTGACAAAGTAAATCTGGCTTTCGGTAATCCCGGGAATGCCGCCGCCCAGCCGGAAAATGATCTCGTCCGCAAACTTATGTGCGATCACACGCACGGCATCGGGAGTGGCCGAATCCTGATATTGCTTGCCCAGCACCTGCGGCGACGAACTGTTCTTGACGTCATAAAGCCAGCCCTGCACCGTCACATTGTCGCCGGTCACTCCCAGGTTGCCGAACACCAGCATGGCCGCATTCGGAGGTGGACCATTCCACGCCGTGAACTGTACCTCTGGAGGCGTGCCTGGAACCGCCAGAGGATAAAAGCTCTTCGAAACCATGTCGAAGATGCCGGCGTTGTCCAGATCATTCCATAGAGTGCCGTCAAAAACGTTGAGCAGGCTCCCGTTCTTGGCGTCTGTCGTGGAAGCTTTGAAGTCGGGAACCGCGAGGCGTACCTTCTCCATCCCCAGGCCCGTGCCGGTCTTGATCCAATCCTGGCCCAGACAGGGAGTTAAAAAAGCTGCGGTCAGTAGGAAAAACATTACTGCAGCGCTAGCGCGAGATTTGATTGTGCAGTAGTACGTGCCGGCCGTCCTCGTGCCGATACCAGCGTTCGAACCTCTACTCATCGTATGATGACGAACATCGAAGTGCAAGTTGCCCTTATGCATTCCCTATCCATCCTCGGCCCGCGGTATTTGTTTTCGGGGCGCCAAGCTAAGAGCCGGGAGCTAGAAGCTAGCAGCCGACTTTATTTCTTGTAGTCGAACCAAAACTCGACCGAAACCTTGCTCGCACTGTAATCCGCGGGCAGCGGGCCGAACGTATCAATGCGCTGCAAGGCCCGCACCGCCGACTGATCCAGAGAGGGCACGCCGCTCGACTGTTCCATTTGAATGTTCGCGGGATGCCCGTCGCGCATGATGTCAAAGGTCACGTAAACCCTTCGCGCATCCGTAATTCCCGGATCCACTTCGTACTTGAGCCAGTTCTCGGAAACCTTTTGCTGCACCACCCGCACATACCATGCGTAGCGCGAGCCAAAATCTCCTCCGCCGCCGGTGAAGCCGAACCCGCCTTTCGCGCCGCCCGCATTGAACGTTCCATAAGGCCCGCTGACCGGTCCGCCTTCTCCGAAGGGAACTACATTGCTGACTTCATCTTCCGGCTTAGGCTTTTGCTGAGCGCTGCTGCGGGGCTTCGGTTTTATCTTTGCATTCTTGTCTGGAATCGGGATGGCTTCCGGCTCTTTCTCTTCCGCCTTCGGCTGCGACTGCGTCAGCCCCTTGGATTCATTGGCCAGAACATTCTGCGTCTGTGCCGTGCTCGCAGGAAGAGGAACGGAACTGACCAGCGTGACTCCCATGGCCTCACCGCCGCCGCCCGCGCCCCAGGTATTGTGTTCACCGCCCGCCACAAAGGCCGCGTACAGAGTAATCGCGACCGCAACCCCAATGTGCAGCCCAACCGACCACGCCAGGTTGCGACCCCAGTTGTCGTGCTCGAAAAATATCTCAGCGTTTGCTTCCATGGCTATCGAGCGGTTGCGTCACGATGCTCACATTCGTGATTCCCGATTGTTTGACCGCATCCATCACTGTCGCAAAGGCGCCGAAGGGGACGTTCTCATCGGCACGAATGAAAATCGACTGATGCTGCGGATCGCGGATTTTCTCGCGAATCTTCGCGGCAATCTCATTGATGTTGATGGGCTCGTTGCCCAGATAGATTCGCTGTTGCTTGTCCACGCTGATGACCAAGCGCTCTTCCGTAATTTCCTTTACCGTGCGGGTCTTGGGCACGTTGACTTCAATCCCCGACTGCAGCACCGGCGCCGTCACCATGAAAATGATCAGCAACACCAGAACCACGTCCACCAGCGGCGTAACATTAATGTCGGAAATAGAAGATTGGGTCCGCCCGTTCGAAGCCGTGAAGGCCATTACCGCCGCACCTCGGGACTCGCGGGCTGCGACCGTTCCACGGCATTGAGCATCTCCAAAGCAAAGTCATCGCCCCGCGCCGCGAACTCGCGAATCGAACTGCCCAGCAAATTGTAAGCAATGACCGCCGGAATCGCCGCCGCCAATCCCGCCGCGGTAGTAATAAGCGCCTCAGAAATCCCGGGCGCAACTGCCCGCAACGTAGCCGCCCCCGCCGTCCCCAATCCGTGGAAGGCATCGATAATTCCCCAGACGGTGCCGAAAAGGCCTACGAATGGGGTTACGGCCCCGGTGATGGCGAGCCAGGGCATGTTTCGTTCCAGGCGGGTGACTTCTTCGGAGCACGCAATCTGCATGGCACGCTGAATTGCGAGACTGCTGCCTTGCCGCTTATGTTCTGCGAAGCCTCCTTCAAAAACCGCGACCAATGGGCTGGGTTTGAACTGCTCGGCCACGGCGGAGACATCCTGCAAGCGTTGGGCTTTGCGGAAGGCGCGTACGAAGCGTCCACTCTGCACCCGCGCTCGCCGCACCAGGCTCCACTTCGAAAGAATGATGGCCCACGACACCACGCTGAAAGCCAACAGGGACAAAAGGACGAACTTCGCGACGGGACCGGTTTCTCCGACCAGCTCGACGATCTCCCCGCCAACCACCGCTGCCAGAAGTAAGGGAAAGTACATTTGATTTAGGAGACTCTCATAATTATAGACGAACATTCCCGGCTTCTTGGAGAGACGTACCGCATGGATTAACGGGCTTTCTCTGTAGGTCCGTGGATTACGAACACAACGCGTGCAACTCGAAACCGAAGGCCCCAGGGGCTGAAGCCCGCATTTTTGTTGGCCTAGGCGGCACGGCTGAAGCCGTGCCCTTCCCAAGCATTTATGAAACACGTGCTGGTTTTCATGCTATTCTGCGCTCACCTTTAGGCATCGCAGGACGGCTTGTGCTCGCCGAACTTAGGCTGGAAAATTACGCGGTCATTGACAACCTGGCGGTCGAGTTTGCGTCTGGCTTGAATCTGCTGACCGGAGAGACCGGAGCCGGGAAGTCGATCCTCATTGATGCGCTGGCTCTGCTGTTGGGAGAAAAAGCTTCGACCGATGTGATTCGCACCCACGCCGAGCGGGCCGTGATCAACGCTGTCTTTGAAGTGGATGCGCGAACTGAAAACAGCATAAGCAAAATTCTCGAAGCCAACGGCATCGACCCCAACGAAGAGGAAGAATCGATTATTTTGCGCCGCGAGATCGCTGCGGGAGGCAAGGGTCGCGTCTTCATTAACAATCAGCCCGCCACGGTAGCCGTGCTGCGACAGCTTGCGCCGCATCTCGCCACCATTCACGCGCAAAACGAATCCATTTTGTCGTTCGATGCTGCCGCGCGATTGGATCTGCTCGATTCCTTTGCCGGCACCCAGCTTGAAGCCACAAGCGAGGCTTTCGCGCATTGGAAGACAACGGCCGGTCGTATCGAAGAACTCGAGCATGGAGAGCAGGACCGGCTGCGCTTGCTCGATCTGTGGACTTTTCAGAAAAAAGAGATTGAAGACGCCAAGCTGCAAGCGGGCGAAGACGAGCACCTCGAAACCGAGAAGCGCGTGTTGGCGAACGCCGAAAAAATTTACAGCGCAGCCATGAACGCCTTCGATCTGCTTTACGAAGGCAGCGCGTCAACCTCGTCTTCGTTGCGCACGGCGCAGAAGCATATCGAAGAGCTATCACGCTACGAACCAAAATTTCGGGAAGCGCTGGCCGCGATCGAGACAGCGCGCATCAGCGTAGAAGATGTGGGCGCGACCCTTCGCGATTACGCCGGTGGCATTCAAGCCTCGCCCGAGCACCTTGCCGAAGTCGAAGACCGCCTGGCCCTGCTTGATCGCCTGAAACGTAAATACGGCCCATCGCTCGATGATGTGATTCATCATGGCGAAGAGGTCTGCCGCAAGCTTTCCGAGATGGAAAACAAAGACGAAATTCTGGGGCAGCTGCGTCGGGAGCTGGCGGAGACGGCCGAGGAATATCTGAAGTCGGCCCGCATCATTTCAAAGAAGCGCTATGAAGCAGCGCGCAAGCTGGAGAAGCTGGTTGAGGCCGAGATCAACGATCTGGCGATGAAGTCGGACTTTCACATCGAAGTCAGCGGCGCGGATGAAGCAGGGAACTGGACCGCATCCGGGTTTGATCAGGTGGTGTATCTAATTTCGACGAATCCGGGCGAGCCGCTGCGACGGCTGGAACACATTGCATCTGGCGGAGAACTTTCGCGAGTGATGCTGGCGTTAAAGGCAAGCGTGGAGGCTGGACAGAGCAAGAAGAAATCGGCCGCTCAACGTACGCTTGTGTTTGACGAAATCGACACGGGCATCGGCGGACGCGCCGCCGAAGCCGTCGGCAAAAAGCTGAAGGCGCTGTCGAGAGTCAATCAAGTGCTCTGCGTAACTCACCTGCCGCAGATCGCCACCTTCGCGGACCATCATTATCTGATCGAAAAGAAATCCACCGCCGATCGCACTCGCACCACTGTGCGCCTAATCACTGGCGAGGAGCGCACGGAAGAAGTTGCCCGCATGTTGAGCGGGGCCAAGCTGACCGACACTTCGCGCAAGCACGCCGAGCAGATGCTGAAGACGAATGCGTGAGCAGTGACCCGACTGTCGAAGTCCCCACCCTAACGCCGAAGAGCACGACGTATGGCCTAGTCGCTGGTGGATGAGTGTAATCGCCATAGCGCTCATTGGGAGCGCCGGACTGTGTCCCGTCAGCGGTGCAATTAGGGATGTCACGACAGGAAGCGTGGGCGTGGAGCTGATGATGACTTTGACGTGCTGTCCCACCACGGTGACAAAATTTCTGTGCGGAGCGGGCGCGGTTGTCGGTTTGGGCCTCGATCGCGGCGGACAGGAGCGTCCGCCCTGCTGAAGCGAACAGGTGGGGTTTTGGAAGGTGCGTAGAGTACAGAGATCCTTCGTTGGCAGGCCTTCGCGCTGCGATGGCCTGCGCTTCCTCAGGATGACGGCGGGTTGGAGGGCGGTGTGGGATTGGTTTGCCGCCCGCGCATCTTGAAAGGGGCGAGCTGTGGGGCACCCCAAAACCAAAGTCAAAGTCCCCACCCTAACGTCGAAAAGCACGACGTTAGGATGGGGCACCCGTCCCAGCCTTCGCAAAGTGCGCGAAAGGATGGGCCACCCGTCCCTCGGAGAGTACGGAGATCCTTCGTTGGCAGGCCCTCGCGTTGCGAGGGTCTGCGCTTCCTCAGGATGACAGCGGGTGGAGGGCGGTGGTGATGGGCCACCCGTCGACAAGTGGGTACACACTTGACAATTCATGTCTATCTATGTAGACTTATGTCATGAAGCTACGCAGGTCTCCTCAAACATCCATCGTGCTGGCTGAATTTCTGCATGGGCCGCACGACTGGCAATACGGATACGACATCAGCCGCAACACGGGATTGAAGTCCGGCACTCTGTATCCCATCCTCATGCGTTTGGCCGACCGCAAACTGTTGGCCACGCGTTGGGAGACGCCGGAAGCCGGCAAGCCTCCGCGCCATATGTATAAATTAACGGCCGATGGGGTCGCGTACGCGCGCGAGCATGCGCCAGCGAAGTATCGGCTCGCGCAACTGGCATTCAGCGGGGTGAAACACTAATGACCCCGATTCGAAAGACAATGATTCGACGATTGGCTTTGAAAGTGTTGAACAGCGCGGCTCGCCATGCTGCGCCGGGAACGCGGGATTGGGTCACTGCAATGGCGCGGGAGATGGACTTCATCGAGGACGATTGGGCCGCGTTGTGGTGGGCGCTGGGCAGCACGCGAGTCGTTTTCAAACGGCAGAACGTTCCGCTGGCCGACTTGTCGGGCGTCCCGCGGGCGGCGCAATGCCTGGCGAAGACCCTTCGCAGGCGAACTCTCATCGGCGGTGTCGTCGCCTTAACTGAGGCTGCCTTTTTCGGATATTTCTTCTTAGGGGTTTCGACCTCGACGCTGCGGATCGCATCGGCTCTCACCGTTGCCGGCGTACTGTATATCGGGATTCAGTTATACGCGAGGCGGGCTGCGCAACTGCCGCTCGACAGCGCTTCCGCCATCGGCGCCTATCGCGCCGAACTGGAGCGCCAGCGCGATTTTCACCGGGGCCCCTGGTTCTGGTCGCGACAGCTCTTGTTTTTTCCCGGGCCGGTTTTATTTTGCGTGGGCGAGGCCACGGCGCAACCGGAGTCGGCTCGCGCCTTTCTGGCAATCCTGGCTGCGTTTGCGTTTCTTTGGTTGCGGGCCGTGCCGCTCAATTTGAGGCTGGCGCGCAAATACCAGCGGCGGCTCGACGAATTGGACGCTCTGCAGAGCGCCGCGATAAAAGCGACGTAGACGTATTGCGATATCATTCGGGTGATGCGGCGTCGAGCTCGAACTCCCGCGGTCGCTTGGGCTGTGCTTGCGGTGGCGCTGCCCAGCGGAGCATCTTCCAGTGCTCGGCAACAGCCTGAGAGTTCTTCCGCGCATGCGCGGGCTTCCTCCGGGTCGCAAACGTACCAAACCACATCCATCGAATACAAAAACGCGCAGTACGGTTTCTGCTTTACCCTGCCCAAAAGCTGGAAAGGTTATTCCATCCTGGTGGATCGATGGAGAGGCTCTGATAACAACGGCCCGCATGGTGCAGAAACGGTCACGACCGGGCCCATCATTTCCATTCGGCACCCGCAATGGACTTCCGCGGACCCGCGGCAAGATATTCCAATCATGGTCTTCACGATCTCTCAGTGGAATGCGCTCCTGAAGGACAAATTCGTCGTAAGCGCAGCGCCCATCGGACCGGGAGAACTGGGGCGCAACCGCAGATACGTGTTCGCCCTTCCGCCGCGTTTTGACTGGGCGTTTCCGACGGGTTACCAAGAAGTAGAGCAGATCCTTACGGGCAAGCCGCTGCACGCGGGATGTACGAGTTGACGGCGGTTTCTATCTTAGCTAGACTACATTAGCTAATCAAAAGACAAGCTGATGGAAACCATCACCATTCACAAAGCTAAGACTCAGCTCTCACGGCTGATTGAAAAGGCTTGCCGGGGAGAAGAAATCGTAATCGCCCGAGGCTCGAAGCCGGTGGTGCGGCTGGTCGCGATCGAGGATTCGCGCGGCAATCGCAGGCCGGGAGCCTTGAAGGGAAAGATTCATGTCGGTCCGGAGTTCTTTGAGCCTTTGCCGCCGGATGAACTGGAGCGCTGGGAGTAGCGCGAGATGCGCCTTCTGCTCGATACCCACACTCTGCTCTGGTGGTTGGAGGAAAACCCGTCATTGCCAGCTTCGGCTCGGAAACTTATTGCCAACAAAAGCAACGATGTTCTCGTAAGCGCCGCTTCCGCCTGGGAAATTGCCACGAAAGTCCGCTTGGGAAAGCTTTCGATTGCCATCGACCTGGCTCACGATTTCAGCGCCTATCTCGAGCGGGAACGATTCGAAACTCTGGCGGTGAGCGCCGGACACGGCATTCGGGCTGGCTTGCTCCCAGGTCCGCACAAGGATCCGTTCGATCGCATGCTGATCGCTCAAGCGCTGGCCGAGAATTTAACCATCGTGAGCAACGATGTTGGGTTCGACGGGTACGGCGTCAAGCGGGCCTGGTAAGTTTATCCAAGCGAGAGAGATTCTTCGGTGGCAGGCCTTCGCGTTGCGAGGGTCTGCGCTTCCTCAGCTTCCTCAGGATGACGGCGGTTGCTATGGGTGGCTGCCTGTCGAGCTTCGCTCGGCTGGACAGCCGGGGGAATCAGCGACTTGAGTGAAAAACGGGGGTCTGGGGGGCTGGACAAGATTTCTGCCAATTCCGGATTAAAACTATTACCACGAAGAACACGAAGGTCCACAAAGGAACAAATCGTCGGCGTTTCCCCTCGTGAGACTTTGTGTGCTTTGTGATTCATGAATTTGAAGGTCGGACACCGCTGCTCCCCGTTCGCTGGCGGATATTCCCCAATCGGTGCTAATCCTATGCAATTCTTGAGCTTACGTTGACCAAATTGGTTCTTTCGGGTAGCTTAGAGAGATAAACCATAGTGGGGAAGTGTACCCTTACAGGAACCCTATCGTGCCGACTAGCAATGGCAAGACGCTGCTTTTATTGAAGCCCCGGGGATTTTGCGCGGGGGTGGTGCGGGCGATTGATATTGTCCGGATCGCCCTGGAGGCTTTTGGGCCGCCGATCTATGTCCGCAAGGAGATCGTGCACAACCGATTCGTGGTCGAGGAACTGCAGGGCAAGGGGGCGATCTTCGTCGACAACGTGGACGAGGTGCCTCCTGGTGAGCGTGTGATTTACAGCGCGCATGGAGTTTCGCCGGAGGTGCGGCAAGCCAGCCAGGCACGCGATTTGCGGGTGATTGATGCGACCTGTCCGTTGGTCACGAAGGTTCACGTGGAAGCGGTCAAATTTGCCAAGGAAGGCTATTCGCTGATTCTGATTGGCCACCACGATCATGATGAGGTGATTGGGACTTTGGGCGAGGCTCCGGTCGTGACCCAGGTGGTAGGTTCGCCGGATCAGGTGAAAGCGCTGACAGTGCCGAATCCCGACCGGGTAGCGTACCTGACGCAAACGACTTTGAGTCTGGACGAGACCAAGGACATCATCGCCGCGCTGCGCGAGCGCTTCCCGAACATCAAGGGACCGGCGGCGCAGGACATTTGCTATGCCACCGAAAACCGGCAGGTTGCGGTGAAGCATGTGGCTTCCGATGCCGATTTGCTCCTGGTGGTGGGTTCGGATAACAGCTCGAATTCGAACCGGTTGGTGGAAGTGGCGCGCAACCTGGGCACCAGTTCGCATCTAATTGACAGCTTCCAAAACATCCGGCCGGAGTGGCTGGAAGGGGTGAAGACGATTGCTTTGACGGCCGGGGCTTCGGCGCCGGAATGCCTGGTGGAAGAAGTGGTGAAGTTTCTGAGCAGCAAGGGCTTCGGCAACGTGCAGGAAGTCGAAGTCATGCCCGAGAACGTGCGCTTTGGCTTGCCTCCCGAGATTGTGGAAGCGATTGCCAGCGCCCCCAGCGGCGGTTAGTGCGGAGTAAAAGAATTACATATATGGAAGAAAACTCCCCCTCGCTTTCGGCGTCAAGTGCGCCACAATTGCGCTTTGGAAAAATCGACGATCTCTCCAGCCGGGTAGCGGCCGCAGTTGATGGCGCGCGTAAATTCCTGTTCTCCCAACAGCACCAAGAAGGCTACTGGTGCGGTGAGTTAGTCGCTGACACGACTTTAGAATCCGACTACATTCTGCTGCACACGCTGCTGGGCACGGGCGATCCGGTGCGCTTCCAGAAGTGCTGCAACTGGATTCTGCAACACCAAAACGAAGACGGCGGCTGGGGAATCTACGTAGACGCGCCGTCCAATGTCTCGGCCAGCGTAAAAGCTTACTTTGCCTTGAAGCTTAGCGGTTACAAGGCTGACCACCCGGCTTTGGCGCGGGCGCGGAAGAGAATCCTTGAGATGGGCGGGGTGACTGAGGTCAACACCTTCACCAAGATTTATTTGTGTTTTCTTGGGCAGTTCGATTACGACGCGGTGCCCGCCATTCCGCCGGAAATCGTGCTGTTTCCCCAGTGGTTCTGGTTCAACATTTACGAGATTTCTTCGTGGTCGCGGGCGATTCTGGTGCCGCTTTCGATTTGCTACGCGAAAAAACCGTTCAAGAAAATTTCGGACGACATGGGAGTGGAGGAACTATTTGTCGGCGGACGCGACAAGTCGCGCATGCACCTGCACTGGTCGAAGAAGCTAATCTCCTGGCGTAATTTCTTTTTGGTTTTCGACCGACTGACCCACTGGTTCGAGATGGTACACGTTCGTCCGCTGCGCTGGCTGGCGCTAAAGCGGGCGGAACAGTGGATGCTGGAACGCTTTGAGATGAGCGATGGTTTGGGCGCTATCTACCCGTCGATGCTGAATGCGATTATTGCGCTGCGCTGCCTGGGATATTCTCTGGACGATCCGCAGGTGATTCGCGCTCTGGATGAATTCGAGAAGCTAGGGATCGAAGAAGGCGAAACTTTCCGCATGCAGCCCTGCATGTCGCCGATCTGGGATACGGCGTATGCGATGTTTGCGCTGGGCGAAGCCGGCGTTCCGGCCAATGATCCGCGGATGATCAAATGCGCCGACTGGATTCTGCAGAAGCAGGTTCGCACCGTGGGGGATTGGAAAGTGAAGAACAAGAAGGGACAGCCGGGCGGATGGTATTTCGAATTCAATAACGAGTTTTATCCCGACGTCGATGACAGCGCCATGGTTTGCCTCGGGCTCGGCCAAGTGGAACATCCCAACGGCCGCTATCAGCGCGAGTCGGTGCAGCGGGCCATCGACTGGATTTTCTCCATGCAGTGCAAATCGGGCGGATGGGCGTCGTTCGACAAGGACAACACGCGCATGGTATTCGAGCACATTCCTTTCGCCGACCACAACGCCATGCTGGATCCGCCGACGGTGGACATCACCGGGAGAATTCTGGAGATGCTGGCGTCAAACGGATACGACAAGAATGACGCGCGGGTGAAGAAGGCGCTGAAGTTTATCCGCGAAGAGCAAGAGCCCGACGGTTCGTGGTTCGGGCGCTGGGGCGTGAACTATATTTACGGGACCATGCAAGTGCTGCGCGGGCTGGAAGCCATGGGCATCGACCATCACGAACCCTATGTACAGCAGGGCGCGGAGTGGTTGCGCATGGTGCAGAATCCTGATGGTGGCTGGGGCGAGACCTGCGGTTCGTACGACGATCCCAGTACCCGGGGAGTGGGTCCGAGCACGCCGTCCCAGACCGCCTGGGCAGTGTTAGGTCTGCTGGCGGCGAACGATACCCGCAGCGATTCGGTGGCGCGCGGCATTGCCTATTTGTTGCGTACCCAAAAGAACAATGGCGGTTGGGATGAGCCGCAGACTACGGGCACGGGTTTCCCGCGGGTGTTTTATCTGACCTATACGTTGTACCGGCAGTATTTCCCGCTGCTCGCGCTGACCACTTACGCCAAAGCGATGGCGGGGGCCGCGCAGGGAACGGGAGTGCGGCGGATTGGATAGTTGGAGAATTCTGTAGAAACGTAGCTTGCTACGTTTAGGTTTTCGTCGCACTGACAGAAACGTAGCAAGCTACGTTTCTACGGATGTAGAGACTAGAAAGGTTGACTGATGGCTGTGCCAATTTCTCAGATGTGGACGGTGGCGACTTACGTCCTGGGGCAAAAGCTTAAAGGGCGCAAGCAGTATCCGCTGGTGCTGATGCTGGAGCCGCTGTTCCGCTGCAATCTGGCGTGCGCGGGCTGCGGGAAAATCCAGTATCCGGCGCACGTGCTGAAGTCGCAGCTCACTCCCGAGGAATGTTTCCGCGCGGTCGATGAATGTGGTGCGCCGACGGTTTCCATCCCCGGGGGAGAGCCCCTGCTTCATCCGCAGATCGGCGAAATCGTCGAAGGGCTGGTGGCGCGCAAGAAATATATCTATCTGTGCACCAACGCGCTGCTGCTGAAAGAAAAACTTCACTTATTCAAGCCGAGCAAGTATCTGACTTTTTCCGTCCACATGGATGGACAGCGGGAGCATCACGACTTTTCGGTTTGTCTCGAAGGCGGATACGACAAAGCGACCGATGGAATCAAAGCCGCGCTGGCGGGCGGTTTCCGCGTGACCACCAATACCACGCTCTTCGATGGCGCCGACCCCAAGAGCGTGCGCGCCTTCTTCGACGAAATGATGGATCTTGGCGTCGAAGGCATGATGCTTTCGCCGGGCTACTCCTACGATAAGGCGCCGGATCAGCAACGCTTTCTGGGGCGGGCTCGCACGCGGCGGTTGTTCCGCGCCATGCTCTCCAATCGCAGCAAGAAGTGGCGTTTCAACCAGTCGGCATTGTTTCTTGAATTCCTGATGGGCAAGCGTGATTACGCGTGTACGCCCTGGGGCATGCCCACATTCAACGTCTTCGGATGGCAGAAGCCCTGCTACCTGCTGCAGGACGGTTACGCCGATACCTTTGCCGAGTTGCTGGAAACGACGGCATGGGAGAATTATGGGACGGAGTCGGGGAATCCCAAGTGCGCGAATTGCATGGTGCATAGCGGGTATGAAGCGTCCGCTGTGAACGATTTGTTTGGTTCGGTAAGCGGCATGTGGCAGGAAGTGAAGGCGCGCATGTTCGGCGAATACGAGGACGCTTCCGCTCGCCGGCTGCTGGATGATTTCTCCCAGCCCGCGCCGGCGATCAATCCGCTGGTGCAGATCGGCGCTCCGGCGGGTGAGGAGACCAGGGTTTGAGCGGGCGGGAAGCTGGGCACGCGCCGTCCGCGTCGGTTGATCCGGACTCATTAGAACTGGCTCCGGGAACGGCTCACGAAAAGCTGGAAGGGTCGGTTCCAACGCTGGCCAGCGAGCACGACCTTCGCAACGCGCTCGAGCAGGCGTTCGACTATCGCGGCGATGTTTCGATCACGCGAAAAGACGGCACGAAAGTTGAAGGCTATGTTTTCGATCGCAGCAGCGGAAGCGGGCTCTCCGACAGCTTCGTGCGAGTGCTGCCGAAAGACGGTTCTCCGCGGATAAAAATTTCTTACGCCGAGATTGCCGCCCTGGCCTTTAGCGGGCGCGATATGGCTGCGGGGAAAAGCTGGGAAAACTGGGTGCGGCATTATTGGGAAAAGAAGGCCGCTGGCGAGAAGGATATTTCGCTGCAGCCGGAGAAGCTGGAGTAGAAGCCCTCAGCTTCCAGCTCTCAGCTCCCAGCAAAACTTCAGAGCTGATAGCTGAAGGCTGATAGCTGACAGCTGATAGCTGACAGCTCTGATGCTAGCTTTTGTCACTGGCGCAACTGGATTCGTAGGTAGTCACGTGGCTCAGGTGTTGGCGGAGCAGGGAGCTGACCTGCGGTTGCTGCTTCGTTCCAGCAGCGATCCGAGAAATGTTCAGGGGCTGAATGCGGATCGGGTGATCGGCGATCTGCGCGATCCGGCATCGATTGAGAAAGCAATGGCAGGCTGCGACGTGGTGTTTCATGTCGCGGCCGACTACCGGCTCTGGGTGCGCGATCCGGAGCAGATGTATCGCGCCAATGTGGAAGGTACGCGGGCCGTTCTCGAAGCCGCGCGAAAGAATCATGTACGGCGCGTGGTTTACACCTCGAGCGTCGCGACCATGGGATTCACTGCGAATGGGCATCCGGCGGACGAGAATTCTCCGGTTTCGCTCGACGGTATGATCGGCCACTACAAGCGATCGAAATTTATGGCCGAGCAAGTGGCTGTGGAAGCGGGACGCGGCGGGATGGACGTCGTGGTAGTGAATCCCAGTACGCCGGTTGGCGAGCACGACATTAAGCCCACGCCCACGGGACGCATTGTCGTCGATTTTCTGAAAAAGAAGTTCCCCGCCTACGTGGATACGGGTTTGAATCTGGTGGATGTCCGGAAATGCGCTCGCGGCCATGTGGCGGCGCTAGAGCAGGGAAGAAGCGGAGAGCGGTACATTCTGGGCGGAGAGAATCTGACGTTGAAGCAAATTCTCGATAAGCTTGCGGCAATTACAGGATTGCCATCGCCCAAGGTGAAAGTTCCTTATGTGCTGGCGCTGGCGACCGGCGTCGTGGATGAAGTGGTGACCGGCCGCATCCTGGGCAGGGAGCCGCGGGCGACGATTGACGCGGTGCGTATGGGACGGAAAAAGATGTTTGTGTCGTGTGCCAAGGCGGAGCGCGAGCTGGGATGGAGGATTGTTCCGGTCGACGACGCGTTGCGAAGAGCGGCCGAGTGGTTTGTGGCCAATGGGTATGCGCCGCGAGGCTGAAGACCACGTTGCTGGAGGATGCCTCGACGCATCCAGGGATCACTGATTTGGTAGGGATCCTTCGACTCCGTAGCTGATTCGCTTGGCGAATCCGCTACTGCACTCAGGATGACAGGTTTTGGTTTAGGTGTGATGTCGAGTTCAGTTAAAGTCGCGATGGTGGCTGCTCTTGAGCGGGAGGTGCGCCCGTTGGTGAAGCGGTGGCGCAGGGTTGAGCGCGAACACGAGGGACGCCGCTACAAGTTTTTCGAGAGTGGGCAGACGGTGGTGGTTTGCGGCGGCATGGGAGCGGAAGCTGCTCGCCGGGCTACGGAAGCTGCGATCGCGCTGTACCAGCCCGAGCTTTTGATGTCGGTCGGCTTTGCGGGGGCGCTTGATCCGGCACTGAAGGTGGGAGACATCTTCGCAGCCAGCCGCGTGATTGACGCCCGGGACGGCAGCCGCGTGGAAATTGCTGCTGGTCGTGGCGTGCTGGTTAGCGCTGCCGCGGTTGCGGGAGTGGAAGGGAAAAAGAAGCTTGCTGACTCCTACGGAGCACAAGCCGTTGATATGGAAGCGGCCGCGGTGGCGCGCGGAGCGCAGACGCGGGCAGTACGCTTTATGGCGGTGAAGGCCATCTCGGATGAAAGCGGCTTTGAAATGCCGCCGATGGATGGCTTGGTTGATGAGAAGGGTCAATTTAGGGCGGCAAAGTTTGCGACCCTTGCGGTGCTTCGCCCGTGGCTTTGGTCGCGAGTAGTTCAACTTGCGCGAAATAGTGCGAAAGCATCGCGAGCGCTGTGCGCTGAACTGGAGCGATACATCCCAGCGCCAGACAAACTAGAGGTTGCAGGACCGGAGTTGCATCCAATGTCGAAGGTAATCCGCTAAGGCGAGGCAGAAATCCTTCACTTGGTTTGGGATGACAGAGTAAAGCTTCATGGCTATTGCAGGGCAATTTACCATCGAAGAAAACACGCACGCGATCCCGACTACCATGCGGGCGGCGGTTTACCGGGGCATTGATGACGTTCGCGTGGAAACCGTGCCGGTGCCGGAGACCGGGCCGGGCGAGTTGCTGGTGCGGGTGCACACTTGCGGAATCTGTGGAACCGATCTCAAGAAAATCTCAAGTGGCTCACATTCGGCACCGCGCATCTTCGGGCACGAGACCTCGGGCATAGTGGCAGTTGTGGGCCGGGGAGTCAGCCAGTTCAAGCCGGGGGATCGAGTGGTGGTGTTCCATCACATTCCATGCGGCGAATGCTTTTACTGCCGCCACAAGACTTTTGCGCAGTGCGAAACTTACAAGAAGGTTGGCTGCACTGCGGGTTTCGAGCCTTCGGGCGGGGGATTCGCCGAGTATGTTCGGGTGATGGATTGGATTGTCGATCAGGGCACGGTTCGCATCCCGAACGGGGTCTCGTTTGAGCAAGCCTGTTTCGTCGAGCCCGTTAATACCTGCATGAAGGGGATCGAGACCCTGCAACTTCTGCCGGGCGAAAGTGTTCTTGTTATTGGACAAGGGCCGGTCGGGATCATATTGAGTGCATTGGCCAAACGGTCAGGGGCTAGGGTAATCACTTCCGATTTGTATCCCGGGAGGCTTACAATATCGAAAAGCTTCGGATTAGAGAATGGGATCGATGCTTCGCGGGCTGATACCGTGAAAACCGTACGGGAGCAGACCGAAGGCCGGGGAGCCGACGCGGCGATTGTTGCAGTAGATGGCAATGGGCTGATTCGGACTGCGATGGATGCGGTGCGTCCGGGGGGCAGGGTTTTGTTGTTTGCACAGACGGTTCGCGGGGAGGCGACAATTGATCCGGCCGCAGTCTGCGTGGACGAGAAGAGATTATTGGGATCCTATAGCGCGTCGGTTGAGCTGCAGGCCGATTCAGTACGCTTCGTGATGAGCCGTGAGATGAATTTGGAGCGTTTGATCAGTCACCGCTTTTCTTTGTCGGACAGTGTGGAAGCCTTGAAGCTGGCGGCGCATCCCCAGCCGGATTCGATGAAGATTGTGATTCAAGCGGGCAGTTCGTGGGAAGGAAATAGAAATTGAACGGAAAGATGACGGCAGCGGTCCTCTATGGCAAAGAGGATGTAAAAATCGAGCGCGTGCCAATCCCCCGCGTGGGCGATGGCGAAGTTTTGGTCAAAGTGCAAGTCGCTCTGACGTGTGGAACGGATCTCAAGGTGTATCAGCGCGGATACCACGCGCGCATGATCGTTCCTCCGGCGTTATTCGGGCACGAATTGGCGGGAGTGATTGAGGAAGTTGGCCCGGGCGTGCGAACTTTTAAGAAGGGGATGCGGGTGGTGGCATTGAACTCCGCACCCTGCCAGATGTGTTTTTATTGTTCGAAACATCAGGCCAATCTTTGTGAAGATTTGTTATTCAACAATGGCGCTTACGCGGAATACATTCGCATTCCGCGGCGCATCGTCGAGATCAACATGCTGGCCATTCCGCCGGATGTGAGCTACGAGGAAGCAGCGATGGTCGAACCTTTAGCCTGTGTGCTGCGCGGGTTGCATGAGACCGGGGTGGAGATTGGCGACACGGTGACCGTAGTGGGAGGCGGTCCCATCGGCCTGATGTTCGTGCAGGTGGCCAAGGCGGTGGGCTGCAACGTGATTTCGGTGGTGAAACGCGATGCTCAAGTACAAGCCGCGAAACACATGGGCGCGCACGAAGTGGTGCAGATCACGAAGGTCAAAGATCCCGTCGAAGCGGTGCGGAGACTTTCTCCGGAAACGCGCGGCAGCGATGTGGTGATTGAGGCGGTGGGCCGTCCCGATGCTTGGGAGATGGCCATCGATATGGTGCGCAAAGGCGGCACGGTAAACTTCTTTGGCGGATGCGCCACTGGCACCAAAGTGCAGCTCGACACCAACCGGCTGCACTATTCGGAAGTCACGCTGAAAGCGACCTTCCATCACACGCCCGAGACCGTGCGCCGAGCCTTCGCTCTGATCGCCGAGAAGAAGATTCGTTCCACTGATTACATAACTGGCGAGGCGCCACTCTCCCGGTTGCAGCAGGTTTTCCATCACATGCTGAACCGCAACGGCGACATCAAGACCGCCATTATTCCCGGGCACTGAGGCAAGATTTCTCCAGGCGGCACGGACGCCAGCGCCTGCATTGACGAAACGGATCATGTCATCGATTGCCAGCGACTCCCGGGCTGCGACCATTTCCTCAAACTTGGAGGGCTGGAGCAGTCTTCCGTCCGAGTATGCCATCCCGGAGAAAGCTCCGACGCTAACTGAGGCACAGGAGTACTGTCGTCGTCTGGCACGCACGCACTACGAGAATTTTTCGGTTGCAACCTGGTTTCTTCCTCAAAAGCTGCGGCAGGATGTTTTTAATGTCTATGCCTATTGCCGCATCTCGGATGACCTGGGCGATGAAGTCGGAAACCCTGAAGCCTCGCTGCAATTGCTGGATCAATGGGAAGCGGAGTTGGATGCCTGCTACGCGGGAAGTCCGCGGCATCCCGTGTTCGTGGCCTTGGCGGAGACCGTTCAGAAGTGCGAGATTCCGAAACAGACATTTGTCGATTTGCTCACCGCGTTTCGTCAGGACCAAAGAGTTTCGCGTTATGCCACGTTTGAGGATGTTCTCGGCTATTGCCGGTACTCCGCCAATCCCGTGGGGCATCTGGTTTTGTATGTGTGCGGCTATCGCGATGCAGAACGACAAGCACTTTCCGATTTCACCTGCACCGCGCTGCAGTTGGCGAATTTCTGGCAGGATGTGAGCCCGGACTATGCTAGGGGACGAATCTATCTTCCGCTTGAAGATCTTCGACGTTTTGCTGTCACCGAAGATGACATTGCGGCGCAACGCAACAGCTCCGCTTTCTGCGACATGATGTGCTTTGAAGTGGAGCGAGCCCGTGCCTGGTTTCGCCGTGGGTTGCCGCTCATTGAGAAAGTGGATCGCGAGTTGGCGGTTGATATTG
The DNA here is from genome assembly GCA_049585795.1 of Terriglobales bacterium. GTDB lineage: Bacteria > Acidobacteriota > Terriglobia > Terriglobales > Acidobacteriaceae > JABDBE01. The sequence goes on from JBAVAQ010000007.1 coordinate 258,251, forward strand.
CATTGTTCAGCCGCGGCGGGCAGGAGATTCTGAACGCCATTGAAGACCAGGGGTACAACGTATTGGGCAGGCGTCCGGCGATTTCAAAATCACGCAAACTAGCGCTGATAGCGGGTGTAGCTTGGAGAAAGCTGTGGGGAAAAAGAGTATGAGCACGGCCGTGCAACCCGCTCCCGCAGCCTTTGTGCCTACCGAATCGCAGCTTGCGGTTGCATACTCGGTCTGCCGCAGCATCACGCGTACGGCGGCCAAGAATTTTTACTACGCGTTTCTGGTGTTGCCGCGCGCCAAACGACAGGCCCTCTGTGCCGTCTACGCCTTCATGCGGCGTTGCGACGATATTGCCGACGATGAATCCATTTCCATGTACGACCGGCGGCAGAAGCTTAGCGCGTGGCTGGACGCTTTTCACCGCGCCCACTCCGGCCAGGCGACTGACGAGCCTGTGCTGCTGGCGTTGACCGACGCCCAGCGTCGTTACAACATTCGAGTCGGATTGCTTGATCAACTGGCGTATGGCACGGCTATGGATGTCGAGGAAACGCCGGACACGAGCGACACACCCGCTGCCGAATCGCGTGTACCACTTGCGCTGCGCGCTCACTATCGAACTTTCGACGACCTGTATCAGTACTGTTACCGGGTGGCGTCGGTTGTGGGATTGGTTTGTATTCATGTCTTCGGGTATCGTGATCCGGCGGCAGAACCCTTGGCCGAGCGCCTGGGAATCGCATTTCAACTCACCAACATTATTCGCGACGTCAAAGAAGACGCCGCCATGGGCCGGGTTTATTTGCCGGAAGAGGATTTGGATAAGTTCGGGATTGCAATTTCGGCCCTGGATTCTGTTAAGGACCCCTCGATCTTCCGGCCGCTTCTGGCCATGGAGGCCGATCGCGCCCGCGAGTATTACCGGGCTGGAGAAGAACTCATTCCGCTGGTCGACGAGGACAGTCAGCCCGCGCTCTGGGTGCTCATGACCATCTATCAGCGGCTGCTCGACAAGATTGCACTGCGTGAATACGATGTTTTCCGCGAGAAGGTCAGCCTCACCGTGCGCGAGAAGCTCGGCATTCTGGTCAAGGGCCTCCTGAAACGCTTGTCCTGATGAGCGAGCGTCCGCCACAAAGTTCCCGAATAGCCATCATTGGAGGCGGACTGGCAGGGCTGGCCGCTGGTTGCGCCCTTGCCGGCAGCGGGTTTCGCGTGACCCTGTTTGAACGCCGTCCGTATCTCGGCGGACGCGCTTCTTCGTATCAGCATCCCGGCACCGGTGAAGTGGTGGACAACTGCCAGCACGTGCTGCTCGGCTGCTGCACCAATCTGATTCAGTTCTACGAACGGCTCGGGGTCGAAAGCAAGATTCGCTGGTACGATCGGCTGACATTTCTCGAGCCGGGCGGACGCACCTCGGTGATCTCGCAATCGAAGCTGCCTGCGCCGCTTCATAATGCGCCAGCTTTTCTGCGGGCTGGCTGTCTGAACTTACCTGACAAGCTTGCTATCGGCATGGCTATGGCGGCCCTAAGCCCTGCTTTGCCGCGGGATGACGGCGAAAACTTTTTGACATGGCTGCAACGGCACGGGCAGACCAAACAAGCCATCGAGCGCTTCTGGAAGCCGATTTTGGTGAGTGCGCTGAACGAAGATCTTGATCGAATGTCGGTGCCGTACGCCGCGCAAGTTGTACGGGAATCTTTTTTGAAGTCGGCTGCGGCGGGACGCATGGGCGTGCCAACCGTTCCTTTGACCGATCTCTACGGCGTGGCTGGAGACTACATCGCTGCGCGTGGAGGCGAGATACGATTCCGCGGCAGCGTTGAATCTTTCGTGCCGGAGTCCGGCGCGGTGAAACTACAGCTTTCCGGCGAGGAAGTCGTTTTTGACTTCGCAGTCTTCGCCGTGCCCTTTGACGTCTTATCCCGAATCCTTCCGCAAGGCTCCGATGCGCAGCCGTTACGGCAAGGGCTGTCACGCTTCGAGACCTCGCCGATCACGGGCATTCATCTCTGGTTCGATCGGCAGATCACCGATCTCGATCATGCTGTGTTACTCGACCGAACCATTCAATGGATGTTTCACAAATCGAAACTGCTGGGGCCGGCGCCGCGAGGCGGTTCGGCCGAAAACAGAAAACGGCACGACTCGACTGACGCCCGTGCGGAAGTGGAAGGGCACGACTTCAGTCGTGCCGCCAACCCACCCACTGAAAAAGGGGCTTCAGCCCCTGAGGGCAACGCTAGCTACGTGGAATTGGTCGTGAGTTCCTCCAAGACCCTCGTGGAAAAATCCCGAGCCGAAATCATCGAGCTGGCACTTGCCGAACTGCGCGAGTTCTTCCCCGGCGCGAGAGGCGCGAATCTCGTGAAATCGACGGTGATCAAAGAAGTCCACGCCACTTATTCGCCGAGGCCCGGAGTGGATGTCTACCGTCCTAAGCCTGAGACGGTGTGGCCAAGAGTCTTTCTCGCGGGAGACTGGACCGCAACCGGATGGCCGGCGACGATGGAAGGCGCTGTGCGAAGCGGATACCTGGCTGCCGAATCCGTTGCCCGAGCAACGGGAATGCGGGATGCGTCGTTTCTGGTGCCCCATCTGCCCGCGTCCGGATTCATGCGGTTGTTCGGATGACCCAGCGGCCGCTGCCTCCAAAGAGACCGATTCCTCCGGCAAAGGCGGGGTGCCCCAGGTCTCGCCGATTTTGCGAGACCTGGGAGCCGACGCCACGACACTCCATGAGAACACTGCATACTGCGCACAACGCCGAGCTTCAATGCCTGAATCGCGCTCGATAATGTCTCCCGCTGCGGTTCGCTCAGCAATAAATGAACGTGTTCCGGCATGACGACATACCCCAACACCACGAACCGGTAACGCCGGCGGAACGATCGAGAATCTTCGGAACAAATCACAGTGAGCCTCGCTCCTGAAAAACGGCCGGCGTCGGTAACAACTGAAAGTAAGAAAGTGTAAGTCGTTATCGCCATAAAATCGGTGCATAGAAAAATGAGAAAGGCCTGTCTGTGACAAGCGAACATTCGAAACGGCCTCTCCCAGGTCTCGCAAAACCGGCGAGACCTGGGGCACCCGGCTGTGCCACTTTCAAGGCGGTGTTGTGGCTCGACTGCCAACTATGCTGCCAGCAGGACCACGCCTCCTGCCACTAACAGCGCGGCCAGCCAGCGGCGGTGGTCGACTCGCTCGTGGAGAAAAATCCTGGCGGCGATTGCGTTCGTGACGAAGGTCAGCGATGCGGAGGCTGGGGCGATCAGGCTTACGTCACCCCAGGAGAGTCCGAACAGCAGGCTGTAAAAGGCGGTGGTCATGGCGAGAACGCCGAGCAGGAAGTTTGGATTGCGCAGGACTCGTCCCAGCACGCTCAACAGACCGCTCTGCCGCCAGAGTTCGCCTACGTCTCCTACCTGCTTCATGGCGCGGGAGAGCAGAACGTCGCCCGTGGTCGAGGCCAAGACGATTGCGGCAATCGCGCTCCATGCATAAAGTTGCTTCATGGCGCTTCCTTCATCACTTGCGCCTCGCGGACGCCGGTTCGTATTCAGTTTTTTCGGGATGGGCTCGTGACGGATGGTGGGTCAGGGCTGGACCTTGGGTCACGAATCCCACGCCGGCCGAGATCAGAAGAACTCCAATCCAGCGCGAGGTGGTTACGGTCTCGTGCAGAAAAAACTTCGCGATTAGGGTGAGCAGCACGTAGCCCAGCGAAGTCGCCGGAAGAACGTAGGTGAGATCGGCCCAGGAAAGGGCGGTCATGTAGGAAGCGAAGAATCCCAGCAAGAGCAAGATGCCCAGAGCGACCGAGGGATTCAGCACAGCCAGGATCAAATCAGAAAAATGACTCAGCGAAATGCCGCCCACCTGTTTCATGCCGTGAGAGAGCAGCGAATCGCCAATGGACGCGCACAGGGTCACGCCGGCCAGCACCAGATACTTGCGAAAGGTCACACGGTTTTTCCCCGGGCTTTGTTCGTTTTGACGCCGCGCGGGCGTGGACGCCCGCGCCTATATTTGCCACGTTAGGCCTTGGCCGGGGCGACTGCGGCGGCGGAATCGTCCTTCTCGCGTTTGTCCTTCACCCACTTGTGACGCATGGCGCGGACTTTGAGGAAGGTCTTGGCTTCTTTATAGAGACGCTTGCGGTCCACGCTGTTGAAGGCCGCCTTTCGCAGGATGCGGAACACCGCCCTCGGCCGGAAATAATATTCGTCGTAAAAGCGATGGACGGACTCGAGAATTTCTTCGGCCGGCAAGCCGGGATATTGAATGTGAGCCAGTTGGTGGCCGCCTTCATCCACCATCTTGTTGTCGCCGACCATGAAGCCGTTCTTTACCGCATAGTCGTAAAGCTCGGTCCCCGGGTAAGCGTGGGCAACGGAAACCTGAATCGTCTCGACGTCCAGTTCCTTGGCGAACGCAATGGTATTGCGGATGGTGTCGCGAGTTTCTCCGGGCAGGCCGAGGATGAAATCGCCGTGAACCACCAAGCCCAACTTGTGACAATCCTTAGTGAACTGGCGGGCGCGCTCGATGGTCGCGCCTTTCTTGATGTTCTTCAGAATTTGCTGGTCGCCGGATTCGTATCCCACGATCAGCAGACGGCAGCCCGCTTCCTTCATGGCCTTCAGAGTTTCATAATCCGTAGTAACGCGGGAGGTGCAGGACCAGGTAAGCTTCAAGGGTTTCAGTTTGGAGCAGAGCTCAATGGTTCGCGCCTTCTGGATGTTGAAGGTATCGTCGTCGAAGAAAAACTCCCGCACATTCGGCCAGAACTCTTTGGCGACCGCCATCTCGCGGGCTACATCATCGGTAGAGCGCTTGCGCCATGGGTGACCGCTCAAAGTCTGCGGCCACAGGCAAAAAGTGCACTGCGCCGGGCAGCCCCGGGTGGTGTAAAGCGAAACATATGGGTAGAGCAGGAAGGGGACGTTGTATCTGGTTACGTCCAAATCGCGGCGATAGACTTCGGTCACGTGGGGCAGGGAATCGAGGTCTTGAACCTCGGGGCGGTCCGGGGCATGCACGATCGATCCGTTCTTCAAGTAAGAGATACCCAAAATCTCTTCTAGCGGCTTGCCATGGGCGAACTCGTAAACCGCGTAATCGAACTCCTTGCGGACCACGAAATCAATCTCCGGACAATCCTTGAGCGACCTTTCCGGCAGGACGCTGACGTGCGGGCCAACGAATGCAATCTTGATCTTGGAATTGATCTCACGGATCCTCTTGACCAACCGAATGTCGCCGGGGAAGCCGGGAGTGCTGGTAAAGAGGACAAGAAATTCGTAATCACGGGCGATGTTAATGGTTTCTTCCGCCGAGACGTGATGCGAAGGGGCATCGAGCAGGCGCGCGCCCTCAATCATCCCGGCCGGGTAGGCAAGCCAAACCGGGTACCAATAGGACTCAATCTCGCGAGTAGCCGGCCAACGCGAGCCGGCTCCCCCGTCGAAATTCTCGAACGACGGCGGATTCAGAAACAAGGTTTTTAATGGCATATATGTGTGTATCTCAATACTAACATTTCACGGCCACTTCCAGACCCAGGTACACTTCGAGTACCGGTCGCGGCCAAGATGGGCCGATCAAACAATCTCCGTAAGTGTATGCAAAATCAGTTTAATAGCTGGTCCCTCCACAGGCAAAGCGCATACGGCGAACGGAGAGTTTGATGCGTCCAAGGGTCAAATTGGAGGTTCAGCGGGAGCGTGCTTTTCGCGAAATCCGCCAACCCCTTTGGACATGGAGGTACTTAAAAGAAATCGTTTGCTGCCGGTCTTCCCTTGTGAAACTTCGTGTCCTTCGTGGTTAATGCTCCTGATCTTCTTGCTTACTTGCCGACTCCCACCCAAGCTTCCAGTTCGCCCGCGACTCGCAGCAGGGTGATGCGCGCCCGTTGCAGTTCGAAATTCGCGTCCTGCAGCGCGTCGTAACGCTCGTTGGCTTGATTGCGGGCGTCGTCCAAATCGTGCAGAGTCGCGCTGCCGGAGTCGACCCGGGTTTGCGTGGCGTCGAGGTTGGACTTCGCGATTTGATATTCCAGGTCGACGACTTGTTGCGCAGCTGAAAGTTGTTCGACCGAGCGCTGCAGCTTCAGCGTTTGTTCCGAAACCTGATCCCTGGTGGCCTCAACATCTTTATGGGCGCGCAGCGCGGTTGCGTCGGCGGCTTGAGCATGGGCATGTTGCGTAGGATTTAAGAAGGGAAATCGGATTTCTACGCCCACCGTGGCATTGTTCGGCTGGAAACTGTGGGGCTGAAAGAACTCCTGATAATTGTTGAAGGTCGCGAGCAACGCATACTGCGCGGCAAAATCAACCGTCGGCCACAGGGCACGATGTTCGCCGCGGGCGCGAAAATCGAGCGCGGTAGCGCGCATGTCGGCAATCTGAATCAGCGGGCTTTCCTGCGCGGCTTTGGCCGCGAAATCGTCTTCCGGTTTGATTTCCGGCAACTCCGGTATGGACTCGGGCACGGTCTCGATGGCTGGCGCGGGAAGGCCAGTCAACTGCGAAAGCCGGTTGCGCAGCACGTCGATTGCGCCCTGCGCCTGGGAAATGTGCAGGTAAACGCGAGCCGTATTCAGGCGTGCCTGGTTTCGGAGCAGCGGCGTATCTATGCCCGCGAGGACCCGCTTATTGACGCTCTGCTCCATTTTGAGCGCGTCCTCGTATTGATGACTCAGGTGGGTCATTTGCGTTTCCCATTTGCTGAGTTCGGCGTAACTCAACACCGTATCCTGAATCACCTGTTGACGCTGGTCTTTTGTCTGGACGGTGCTTTCCTGCCACTCAGTTCGGGCCGCACGGACAAAATCACGCAACGCTGGATTGAATAGCGCTGACTGAGCGGTCGTGTTTACGATCGACGGAGCCGACCCTTCCAGGCTAAGCGGATAGCCATAAGATTTGCCCAGGCCCGAACCAACAGTCAATTGCGGCAAGTACTGATTGCGAACTTCGTGATACGAAGCGAAGGCCCGCTGCTCGTCGATCTGGGAAGTTTGCATCGTAGTGCTGTGAACGAGCGCCAACTCGACCGCTCGCTTGAGCGGCACGTGCTCGGCCGTGAGGGTTCCTGAAAAAGAGATCAAGAATACACCAAGGAAAAAGGCAACGGGCAGGCGCGATGCACCACGAGAATCAGGTTTCATGTCTTCATCCTCAAAAGAAGTTGCAACGACTCGAAAACGTGATTGTAAATGAGCGCGGCCCTGGCCACAGTTGTGAACGCCGATGCGCCGCGAAACACCGTCGCCTATTACGATTTCGGAACAATCATCCCGCGCGCGTACCGCACAGCGGAAAAACGAGTAAACTCTGTTTCATGTCACTATTGAAAAAGGCGGCGATTGTCGTGGTGGCGTGGGTTGCGTGTGTCCTGGTCTATCTCGAATTTTTTGCCAAGGCTCGATAGCAGTTTCGTTGAGCGCGGGCGAAGACCATGAGAGTGCATCGTGGTGGACGCGCCGACCCCTGCAGACCACCATCAGAGCTGGTGTCACCGAACCAGCCAGCTGCGCGAGATTTTACTGCATCGACTGCAGCGCCTGGGCGAGGTCTGCTTTGAGATCGTTAATATCTTCCAGACCGATATTCAGCCGGACGATGCGATGGCCGTAGTTCGGGCGGTTCTGCGCTGAGTGGAAATCGTAAGCCACTGCCAGGCTGGTCACGCCCGCCCAACTGTACCCGATCTTGAACAGCTCCAGCGCATCCACGAATCCGAGGACCTGTGGTTTGGTGAATTTTCGCTGCACGATAATGGAGAACAGGCCGGCCGAGCCGGTGAAGTCGCGTTTCCAGAATTCGTGGCCCGGACATGAGGGAAGCGCGGGATGAAGCACCAGTTCGATCTCAGGACGCTCGGCCAGCCAGCTCGCCAGCGTGAGAGCCGTTTCTTCGACCGTCTTCAAACGGACCGCCAAAGTCTTCATGCCTCGCAGCGCGAGGCTGCAATCGTCCGGAGAAGCGGCGCAGCCCACGAGTTGATGGGTTGAGCCCACCCGTTTGTAGGCGGCATCGTCGCGCAAGGTAACCGAACCAAGCAGCAGGTCGCTGTGTCCACCAACGTATTTCGTGAGGGCTTGCATGGTGATGTCTACGCCGTGGGCGAAGGCATCGAAATAAATGCCGGCCGACCAAGTGTTATCGAGGACGACCAGCGCTCCGATGCGATGGGCAGCCTCGACGATGGCGGGAACATCCTGCACCTCCATGGTGATTGAGCCGGGACTCTCGCACCACACCAAGCTCGTGTTGGCGCGGAAGAGCGTAGCGACGCCCGCTCCGATGGTTGGCGGATAGAAACTGATCTCGACGCCGAAACGGCGCAGAACTTCGACGGCGAACTCGCGATTGGGAGTATAGATGCTCTCCGGGACAAGAACGTGGTCGCCCGCTTTGAGAAAGGAAAGGTTGATGAGCGCGATGGCGCCCTGCCCGCCGGGGGTGATGAAAGTGCGAAAGCCTTTTTCCAGTTCGCAGATGCGCGCCGCCAATTCCAGGGTCGTGGGTGTGCCGTAAAGACCGTAGGTATAACCGGCTTCGTATTGGTCCCAGGCGTCGTCGATGGCCGCGGCATTCGGGAAGAGTACGGTTGATCCCCTATAGATCGGGGTCGAAAGGGAACGAAAACCTTCGGGGATCTGAGCATCGGAGTGAATCAGCTTGGTCTTCCAGTTCTTGGACATAGGTCTGTATGGATTTTCGGGGCTGGGGCAAGGATTCGCAAAATCCATGAGGCAAGAAGAAAGGCCGGGCCGACGTGCAGAGACGTACCGCTCTGTGGCTCTGTGGTTGAAATAATCTGCCGCACCACAGAGACCCAGAGTCACAGAGGATTTCTAGAATTTACCACGTCGGCCACTTGGCCATTCAGATGGTCCAAAGCTGTCCGAGCCAGGGTGTAGCTTTTGGCCAGCGCCAGGGATGCGCGGTATTCCTGGGCTGCCGCCAACTTATCACCCTGGTGCTCAAGCGCCGTCCCCAGCAGGTAGTGCGCTTTGAAGGCAGGCGCGGCTTCCACCGTGAGGCTGGACGACAGATAGCGGCGGAGCAAGTGGATCGCTTGCGGCAAATCGCGTTTGGTGCGCAGCAACATATTCGCGCACTCCATCAGCACTTCCGGTTGATCCATGGGAGCGGCGCTGGCGTGGCGGATGGCATCTTCCATGGCGTCCAGGTGGCCAGTTTGGCGATAGAAGGCGGCCAGATTCCGCCAGGCGAGGGCGTTGCCATGGCTGGCCGCGATCGCGGCCCGGTATTCATTCTCGGCGGTGACCAGATCCTTCTTTTTTTCCGCAAGGCTTGCCTTTACCCATCCGGCACGCACCGGATCCAAGGCAGCGATTTTCTGGGCTTGGGCTTCGGCTTTGTCGCGTCCACCGCCCACAATTCCGGGAGCCTCCAGATAGAACTCCGCCAGATCCGTACGCGCTTCGGCGCTGTTTGGATTCAAGCGCACCGCGGTTTCAAATTCACTGCGAACTTTCTTAGCTAAGCCCGCGGCCGTCAGGAAGCTGGAGTGATCCGCCTTTTCGCCGTAAACCCGTCCCAGCCACAGATGATACTGGGAGTTGCCGGGATCCAACGACACTGCCTTCTCGCATGCCGCAATGCCCTTATCCCAATCGGACAGAGCGAAATAGGCGCGACAAAGCAGATTATAGGATTCGGCGTCTTGGGGAGCGCTGCTGATTCTGTGGTGCAGTGAAACCACGGCATCGTCCACGCGGCCTTCGGCAAGCAGTTTGCTATCGGCAGGGTCCGCGGCACACAGGGAAGGAAGTAGTACAAGAAAAAATATGATCGAGAATTTCTTTACTGCAATCATTGATTAGCGAACCACCTTTACAGCTAAGCCATTACGCAATGGTTTGGAATTGGGATTAGCGGGCCCCAGAGCGATGAGAGCGTTTTCCGCCAACCCGCCGGTGACTTCCACCTTAGTAAGATTCGAGATGGAAGTTTGCAAGTATCGCCGCTCTAATTCATTGTTTACGATTTGGTATACGTAAGCCTTGTTGTCCTCGTCCTGATGAACCGACTCGCGAGGCACGGTGAGCACGTCGCGATGCTCCGCGGTGATAATCGTAATGCTCACGTTGACGTTGGGCAGCAGCTTGAAATCCTTATTGTCCACCACACAGGTCGTCTCTCCCACATTGCGAGTGCCGTGCAGTTTTATGACAGCCGGGATCACGCCGACCGTTCCGTCCCAAGTGCGCCCCGGCAATGCGTCCCAGGTGACTTCGATCCTATCCCCCGGGGCGAGGCGTCCGATATCCGGCTCATCCACGAAGGCTCGTACCCGTACCTGAGAGAGATCTGCCTCCTCTAGCACCAGGTCCCCGGGATTGAGATATGCGCCCTGCAAAACCGGCAACGAATACACGACGCCATCGAACGGAGCGCGAATATTCAGCTGATTAAGCACATCTTCCGCGGCATCGTAGGCCGCTTGAGCCTCGGACTTCTGGCCTTCCACCCGGGCAATCTCCGGCTGGGAATAGCGATCCTTCTGCTTTTGGAGAAGCAGGCTGAGATCCGCGTTGTCACGTTTGACCTGGTCCTCCGCGTTCTTTATCTCACCGGAAGAAGCCGCGCCCTGCTCTCGCAGGCGGCGCAAAGCATCCAGGTTGCGCTGCGCGGTGTCACTGGTCGTGCGCGCTTTCGTGATTTGCGAATCGAGGGTCAGGATTTCCTCGCGGTTCCCGCCTTTCTGGATAGCGCTGAGATCGGCCTCCGCGGCCAGGACTTGAGCTTTGGCTTGCGCAGCCTGGCTGCGGGCTTTCGCGTCGTCCAATTCGACGAGCAGTTGGCCCTTCTTAATGTGATCGCCCTCTCGCACCAGAATTTTCTTCACCGTGGTGCCCATCGGCGTGTGAGCCTCGAAGTTCTGCAGCGGCTCGACCTTTCCGTTGGTGGAGACAACACTGCGAATCGTGCCGCGCTGCGCCGTTACGGCGCGCACCGGTACGGCGGGATCCCGCGACAGCGACGCGAACAACACCACCGCCGCGGCAATCGCGAGCATCGCCGTGAGCCACCGGTGCCGGGCTACAAAACTACCGCTTTGGTTCGTCATTCTTGGTGGTGCGTCGTCAATCACGCGCAGTTCATCGCACCCGAATTGCTCAATGCGATAACTGTACCACTTGCTGGCCCTGAGAGCTTTAAAGGGAACCTGCTCAATTAGATGCGCGTGACTTTGCGAATGGAGCGCAAATCCTCGCAGAATTTGGCGGATTCATCCGGTTACAATAGGCCATGCCCAAATCGCCACGTTATACGCCGGAACACGCCCAGGCAGGCCTGGATGCCAAGTTCCCGGACATCGAGACTTGGCCAAATCAGTTTAAGGGATATGAGATTGTCGTCGATGATCCCGAGTTTACTTCGGTCTGTCCGAAAACCGGATTGCCCGACTTCGGCGTGCTGTCCATCCGGTATATGCCGCACAAACGCTGCCTGGAATTAAAGTCCTTGAAAGAATATTTGCAGGCTTACCGGAATCTGGGAATCTTTCAAGAGAATATTGTGAACCGGGTGCTGGACGATGTGGTGAGGTGGGCGCGCCCGGTGTGGGCTGAGGTCAAGGGCGATTTTCGTCCGCGGGGTGGAATCTCGACGGTGATCGTGGCGAAATGGCCGCGGCCGAAGGGGAAGTAAGTTAAAGCTTTCGAAAACGAGTCAAAAGCTTATCGCGGAGTTCGCTGAGAACGGGCGCAGAGGGCGCTGAGAAGCCCGGCTTCTTCTTCGGAACTAAGGGGCTTCGGCGTTCAGTGGTTCGATTTGTTCCAATTCCCTCGCCAGTTCGACCCGCACGCGCCCGAGGTCATACGCATCCTGTAGATTCAGCCAAAACTGCTCCGTGGTTCCGAAGAAGCGCGACAGGCGAAGTGCAGTATCTGCGGTGATGCTGCGCCGTTCTAAAACTATGTCATTGATGCGCGGCGGCGGAACCCGAAGCCGCTTGGCTAAGGCGTACGCAGACATTGCCGTGGGCTTTAAAAACTCCTCCCGCAAAATCTCGCCGGGATGAATTCTCCAGTTTGGCGCGCCTTTTCTCGGAACACTCATCAGCTGTTGCTCCTCTCAATGATAGTCCGTCACCTCTACATCGTAAGCTTCGTGATCGCGCCAAACGAAACAAATCCGGTATTGATCGTTGATGCGAATGCTGTGTTGGCCGCGCCGGTTCCCGTGTAGTTTCTCGATGCGGTTACCAGGCGGACACGTCAAGTCTTGCAGTTCCGCTGCTCCATCCAGTAATCCCAATTTGCGTTTCGTCACATCCGCCGGGGGAGAGCCTCGCGTCTTACCCGTTCGCCAAATTTCCTCCGTGGCTCGGTTCGCGAAGCTCCTAATCACGATGCTCGATAATAACGTCAATCGTTAATAATGGCAAGCGTTATTAGTCGAACGGCAACATGAGGACCCAAGAATTCACAATGCCATCCAATGCCGCATGATATATTCCTTCGCCAAGTGACCCAGACAAAACTCTATCCCTGGACAGCGCTTACTCTGCTCACGGCGCTGAACCTGCTCAACTACATCGATCGTTCCGTCTTGTTTGCGGTACAGCCGCTGGTGCAAAGTGAATTCCATCTCACCAACACCCAGGTCGGATACCTCACCAGCGCTTTTCTTGGCTTCTACATGATCGCCGCGCCGTTTACCGGGCCGCTGGCCGATCGCTATTCGCGCAAAAAGATCATCATTCTGGGCGCGATCTTCTGGAGCGCTCTCACCCTGCTGACCGCGGTCACGCATACCTATTGGGAACTGCTGGTTCGGCATACGCTGGTCGGAATTGGGGAAGCGACGTTCGTCACCATCGCTCCAACTTTCGTCGCCGATCTTTTTCCCGAGAATAAACGCGGACGCATCTTCGGAGTGTTTTATCTGGCAATTCCCGTGGGCACCGCGGCTGGCTATCTGCTGGGCGGAAAACTGGGCCCTCATTTTGGATGGCGCTATCCGTTTTATATCGCGGCACTCCCCGGATTCCTGATCGCTCTGTCTTTGTTGTTCGTTCCCGAGCCGCCGCGCGGCCAATTCGATTCGCTAAAAGAGACTCCAGACCGCGCCACTCTGCGAGGCCTGGCACGCAATCCTGCGTTCTGGGCGGTCACGCTGGGCATGGCGGCGGCAACGTTTTCGCTCGGGGGAATACAAGTGTGGATGCCGACATTCTTGTCCCGCGTGCGCGGTTACACGCTGGAATCGGCAAATTTAGTCTTCGGAAAGATCGTCGTCGTCGATGGCATTCTTGCGTCTCTAGCCGGAGGCTGGCTGGGCGACCGCTTGCTGCCCCGCATGAAAAGTTCGTATTACTTTGTGTCCGCTGTCAGCATGGGCCTGGGCGTACCGGTCATGATCGTTGCCTTATTCAACAAGGGGCGCTTGATGGTGCCGGCCATCGCGGTGGCGGCGTTTCTTTTATTGTTCAACACTTCGCCTCTCAACACCGCACTGGTGAACTCGGTGGGCGCGCACATCCGGGCTACCGCCATTGCGGTAAATATTTTCATTTTCCATCTATTGGGCGACGTTCCTTCGCCCACCCTCATGGGATACGTTGCCGACAAGCGCTCGCTTCAGGCCGCTTTCATTCTGCCGGTCATTGCGATGGCCGTTTCTTCTGCCATACTGTTCTACGGTATGCGATTCGCTCCTCCCGTACGCGTCGACCGTGAGCCTGTATCCCTTGGCGGCCAGTTGGGATGATTCATTTTCACGGGGCCGTCTTTCCTTGGATTCTTCATTGCATCGCTCTTGATTGGATCATGGGCAGCTTCCTCGCCCTGGTCTGGTTTTCGCGCCTGCTGGATGCCGCGCTCGGCATGCACAAAATCGCCGACATCTCGCGGCCTCAATGGAATCGCCAACCAGCCACTCCCGGCGGAAATCCCCGCGTCAGCATTATTGTTCCCGCTCGCAACGAGGAAGAACACATAGGGTCGGCCCTCACCAAAATGCTGGCTCTTGATTACGACAATTACGAAATCATCGCGGTGAACGATCGCTCCACCGATCGCACCGGAGAAGTCATCGATCGAGTCGCATCGACGCCCGAAGCCAGCGGGCGCTTGAAAGTTATTCACCTTGCCGAATTGCCGCCGGGTTGGTTGGGCAAAGTTCACGCGATGTGGAGTGCGGCTAATCAGGCAACCGGAGATTGGCTGCTGTTTACCGATGCCGACGTGCTTTTCCGGCCCGACGTGCTGACTCGCGCTCTGGCTTATGCCGAGGCCGAACCCGCCGACCATCTGGTTTTGTTTCCACGCATTATCATGCACAACCCAGGCGAAAGAATGACCGTGGCTTTTTTCCAAACCCTTTTCGTCTTCGGACATCGCCCCTGGAAAGTGGCCGATCCCAAAACCAAAGATCATATGGGAGTCGGCGCGTTCAATCTGATCCGGCGCCGCGTATACGACGCCGTAGGCGGCTACCAGGCATTGCGCTTTGAAGTGCTCGACGACATGAAGCTGGGAAAAATCGTGAAGAATGCCGGGTATGCGCAACGCAACGTCTATGGCGCAGACCTGATTTCGCTGCGCTGGGCCAAGGGCGCGATGGGCATGGTCAACAATCTCACCAAAAATTTCTTTGCCATTCTGTCGTTCCAGACGTGGCGGCTTCTGCTTTCTGCATCTGCTCTGGCGTTCTTGAACATCATGCCATTCGTCGGGATCTGGCTCGCCCACGGATGGGCTCGCTTGCCATATGCGCTGGCCCTCGTCTCGATACTCGGCATTTACGTGGGAATGTCATGGGAATCGGACATCCCGGCGTATTATTTCGTTTTGCATCCCATCGGCGGGGCGATCTTCGTCTACATCCTTCTGCGTTCCATGACCCTGACTCTGGCGCGCGGCGGGGTCGTGTGGCGTGGCACGTTCTATCCGCTTGAAGATCTTAGAAAAGGCATGGTCTAGCAGCCACCTTAAGCCCCATTCCCCCGTGTCGGTGTGGCAAAGTTACTGAGGTGGGCTGGGGATATCAATTGAATCAGTGTCGGGCGGAATGTCGATCGGAATCTTGGCCGGTTGCTTTTTCTTGTGAGTTGCATACGCGGGCTTCGGTAGACTAAACGACCCCGCGCTATAGTGGCCCTTGTTTTCCACGTCGTAATTCTTGGGTAGCTTTGGAATCTTCAAACCTTCTCTGCCCAACTGGCGCAATTGCTGGAGAACAATCTCGGCGCGTCCGTCATACTCTTTCACCGGACCGTGGACTTCGATCACCTGATTCTGCAACTGACTCACATCCCCAATGCGCTTTAGATCGTGAGGAAAAACTACCACGGTGAACGGACACACCATGGAATCCTGGCAGAAATCGAAGAGCGTGACGCCGCGTCCGGCGTGCTTTACCCGAAACACTTTGCCGGTAACGCATTGGTCCTCGCCGATGTGCTGGCGAGCCTCGGCGACGGAAATGCAATCCGCGGCCGCGGACGACGCGGAAAAAAACAAAATGACCAGGAGTCCGCGGAGAAGCGACTGGTCCAATCTACTGCGAAGCTGGGTCAAGGAAACAAGCACAACGAGAATGTCACTACCTAGCGATTGTAGGACGCGTAATTGCGCTCAAGAGGAAATCGGCAGAGAAAATCGTCGGAGTTTCCCAAAACAGAAAAAGGCGGACAAAGGGCCGGTCTCAGATGGGCCGACCCTCGTTGCCCATATAGAAGAGCGGAATGTGTTTAGTTGAACGCCTTCACCGCGCTGGCTTCGTCGTCTCGGACATCGAAGACGGTGTAGAGCTTGGTAATCTGCAGCAGGTCGTGAACTTTCTTCGTCAGGTTCAGCAGTTTAAGTTCGCCGCCCTGGTTGCGAACCGTGGTAAAGGCACTCACCAGCTCACCAATGCCCGAGCTGTCTATATACGTCACTTCGCCGAGGTTGAGCAGAATCTTTTTCTGTCCCTTGGAAAGCAGCTCGCGCACCGCGTCGCGCAGAATCACGCTACCCTCACCCAGCGTGATACGGCCACTGCAATCGACGATAGCGACACCATCCACCTGACGAGTACTGGTCTTCATGGTCACTGAGAAGCCTCCTTAACGTTCCCGGATGGTCCGTGAACGTGTTTTACGAGTTTAATTTCGGTGCCCGTCTGGGACGGAACGATTTGCACTTCGTCCATGAACGAGCGGATTAAAAAAATTCCCCGCCCTGAAGTCTTCAAAAGATTCTCCGGAGCCAACGGATCGGGAATCTTGGCCAGATCTAACCCTTTGCCCTGGTCACGGATGGTAATCACCAGGTCACTGCTGGTCCGTTCGAACTCAAGTTTGACCTTCTTCTCCGGATCATACGCGTTGCCGTGCAGCACGGCATTCACTGCCGCCTCGCGCACGGCCATGGAAATCTGCATGACGACATCCTCGTCGAATCCGCTTTCAGCCGCAATTCGGCTGGCTGTTTGCTCGGCGCTATCGACGGTCTCCAGCGTCGAATCAAGCGTATAGGAAACCCGGAGTTCGGTCATGGCAAAGTGTTGATGAACCAGCCCCGCAAACCCAAAATCTTGGGACACAAAACGTCGTGCCAAAAAACTTCGCCCACCGGAGCTAGCTGCGCCGAGCCTTCGCTTTGCGCGAGCCCAAAGTCTCCGACCAGCGGATTGGGTAGTTTGCCTTGCTGCTCTGGAAATGTCAACGCGCGGATTATACGCCCGGATTTTGGTCTCCTGCGATACGGCAACTTTTATTAGATACCGAGCGCGGCAAAAACAGGCAAAAGCCTTCTGGCTTCCTGCTCCACAGTTGGGTATTCTCTCAGAGCGATGTCATCGCTGGCGCTTACCGAATTGCTGGGTCTGCCCGTGTTCGAGCCGTCTGGCGGCCAAGTCGGACGTGTGCGCGAACTGGCGGTCGCGCCTCAGGAGGACCGCGCGCGCATTGCGGTGTTGATTGTACGGACCAAGGGCGGGGATCGCGTGATGCCGTTCAGCGCTGTCAACTCCATCAATGGCGGCTTGCGCATTGATAGCTCAGTATCGGCGTGGCCCATCGCGGATGGATCGGAAGGTCTGTTTCTGCTCGCCCGCGATCTGCTCGATCAGCAGATCATCGACGTCCACGGACGCAAGGTAGTCCGCGTCAACGACGTCGAACTCTTCCAGGACCCCGGCAATCGCCATCCCATGCTGCGAGTTGGCTCGGTGGATGTAGGTGCGCGGGGAGCGGTTCGGCGCCTGCTGAAGGGGGTGGTACCGCTTACCGCGTTACGAGCTTTGCTGCGCAAGATTCCCGAGCGTCCCATTCCCTGGGACTTCGTTGACCTGATCGAAACTGATCCGGCTCGTCGCGTGAAGCTGAAAATCTCCCATGAACGCCTGGCTCGCCTGCACCCAGCCGATATTGCCGACATCGTCGAAGACCTAGCTCCCGACGAACGCGAGGCCGTGTTCGAAACGCTGGACGACGACGTCGCCGCCGAGGCGCTGGAAGAAGTCGAACCCAAAGTGCAGAAGGCGATCGTGGAGTCGCTGGATTCCGAGCGTGCCGCCGACATTGTGGAAGAGATGGATCCCGATGCGGCCGCCGATCTGTTAGCCGATCTGCCCGCCGAAACTTCCGCTGACATTTTGGACGAAATGGCTCCCGAAGAGCGCAAGGAGATGGTTGAACTCCTTGAGCACAAGGAGAACACTGCCGCCGGTCGCATGAATACTGACTACCTGGCCGTGGGTGTCGGCGCCACCGCCAAGGATGCCGTCGACGCTTTGCGCAGCTTCGAGGGCGGAATCGAAACCGTGAGCACGATTTATCTGGTCGATTCCCACGGCACGCTGGCCGGTGCCATTCCCCTGGCCAAATTGGTGCTGGCCTCGCCGGAAACTCCAATGCTCTCTCTAACTCAAGAACCGTTGATCTCGTGCCACGAAGAGGCAAAAGAGCACGAGTTCGCCGAACAGTTCGACAAGTACAATCTGCTGACCCTCCCGGTGGTCGACGATCACAACAAGCTGACCGGAGTCATCACCTCCGATGACGTAATCAGTATCCTGCGCGCCAAGCTGTAGAGAGTCTGGTTAATTGCACTGTCATCCCGATCGCAGTCGAAGAACCTTGTGTCCGTTATCTCTCCTTGGTAATGGATGGCCCACCCCATCGAACGTTCCTCAAGCGCTCGCCTCATTGTGCGCGATAGACGACTTGGGCGGATCCAGCCGCTTCTCCCTGATTCTGCGCTTTCTGGGCGCAGGCGCGAGGGCAACCCTTTGAAATGTCGAACTCACAACCTCGAAAATCTTAACGTAAGGAGTCCCATCCAGGAGCTTCTCCAGAATCTCTAGTACCTGGGGATAACCGCTTCCATGGTAGGCCTGCGCATCCGCCTTGTGGTCCCAGAAGCTGATGGCTGCGACTTCCAGCCCGTCGGGTGCGGCTAGAGAGATCAAATCCAGAAAACCTTCCTGCTTGCGCAGCCAAGGAAGGATTTCGCACTCCATCAGATTGGTGAACTCGGTAAGTGAATTCGGTTTCAGACGCGCAGCGACTTTTCGGGCAAACATTTGCACCCCCTCGGTGCCGGCTCGATTCCAATCCTTGGAACGGAAAGGATCTGCAGAACACCGCATGTTTGATAGTGCAATTCAGCGCACGAGCGTTACATCGAGGAGGGGGCGCGTACCACCTCCGCTTGTGTCTTTAGCGGTTGAGCAGCTTTCTTCACGATCCACGAAGCGGCTTAGCGGCTTGGTTAGCGTCCTCTCGGGATAGAGCCCATCGTTCATCGTGGCAGGTCTTTGCAGGTATCGAGAAACTGTACCACCGCGGGGAATTCTCGTCATGTGTGACTTTTCACCTGTTCAGATTTCGCTTCTCCATTTATTCTGTCTGATCGTTTGACAATTTCTCTTCGTATGTCTGCGAATTGGACGCATGAAATTCCTGAAACGCTGGAAGACCCGGATCCTTCTGTTCTTCGCCGTAGTCGGGCCGGGTTTTATCACCGCGAACGTCGACAACGATGCCAACGGCATCTACACCTACTCGGCTGCCGGGGCGCAATTCGGGCATCTGCTGTTGTGGACGTTAATTCCGATCACGCTGGCTCTCATCGTGGTGCAGGAAATCTGCGCCCGCATGGGCGCGGTCACCGGCAAAGGCCTTAGCGATCTCATCCGCGAGGAATTCGGCTTTCGTATTACGTTTTTCATGATGATCGGAATCCTGATCATCAACTTCGGCAATGTAGTGGGCGAGTTTGCTGGAATCGCCGGCAGCCTGGAACTCTTCGGCCTCTCCAAATACATTACAGTTCCGGTTTGTGCCGTGATCGTCTGGCTGATCGTGGTCAAGGGCCAATACAAGAGCGTGGAGAAAATATTTCTGGTCGCGTCTTTCTTCTATGTGACTTACATCTTTGCCGGCTTCTTCGCGAAGCCAGCCTGGATCGACGCATTGGTCGCGACGGTCAAGCCTCCGCCCAAGGCGGCCTTCATGTTGCCCGGATATTTGTATATGACGATTGGGGTGGTGGGAACCACGATTGCGCCCTGGATGCAGTTCTACCTGCAATCCTCAATCGTTGAAAAGGGAGTAACCAGGCGCCAGTACAAAGCGTCGCAAATCGACGTTATCTCGGGATGCATTTTTACCGACATCGTTGCCTGGTTCATCATCGTGGCCTGCGCCGCGACTCTTTACGCGCACGGCTATCGCAATATTTCCGACGCCAAAGACGCCGCGCAAGCCCTCCGCCCCCTGGCGGGCCAATACGCCTATATCCTGTTTGCGATGGGATTGTTTAACGCTTCGTTGTTTGCGGCTTCGATATTGCCGCTCTCGACTGCCTACACGGTGTGCGAAGGACTGGGATTTGAATCCGGGGTAGGGAAGAAATTCTCGGAAGCGCCAGTATTTTATTGGCTTTATACCATCCTCATCATCGCGGGCGCGGGAGTCATTCTGTTGCCCAATTTGCCGCTGGTGAAAATCTCGATTCTTTCGCAAGTCGTAAACGGAGTGGCGGTCCCTCCAGTGCTGGTTTTCATGCTACTTCTGGTGAACAAGAAAGAGCTGATGGGCGAGTACGTGAACTCACGGATATACAACTGGACGGCGTGGGCCACAACCGTAATTATGACCGGGCTCAGCATCGCCTGGTTCTGGACGCTACGGTCGGGACAGTAGGATCCGAAAACTTCTCGCGAAGAATCCAATAAACCTACAGCGACGGTAAACTTTGCGCTACTTTTTTGCCTCCGAGTATGGCAAAATCCACTGTGGTGGGTGGGGTCATGCTGCGTGCCGTGCTCCCGATTTCCCTGGGTCTGGTGCTTTTGTGCGGGGCCATGGCTGCTGCGCAGGACCCATCGTCCTCGAACTCGATTGCTTCGCTCCCTACGCCCACTTCGACCACCGCGCCTCTACCTAAGGCTCCCAAGACTTATCACGATGGGAGTCTGCGCGACATCGACGCGATCGGCAACCGCAAAGTGGGTTGCGAGCGCGGCCTAGGGAACTGGTACAGTCTGGAAAAGCAGATCGAAATGGGCCGCGGCTACGCGCGGCAGATTGAATCGACGACCAAGCTGGTGACCGACCCGGAAATCACCGAGTACGTGAACCGCATCGGTCAAAACCTGGTGAGAAACTCTGACGCCCAGGTACCGTTCACGATCAAAGTCGTGGACACGGACGACATCAATGCCTTCGCTTTGCCGGGCGGATTTTTCTATGTGGATACGGGGCTGATTCTGGCGGCCGATAACGAGGCCGAACTCGCAGGCGTCATGTCGCATGAAATCGCCCACGTCGCCGCGTGTCACCTGGCGCGCGAAAACACGCGGGGGCAACTGATGCAACTCGCCTCCATCCCGCTGATCTTTGTCGGCGGCGGAATCGGCTACGCGGCGCAGACCTTGGCCAGCATGGCGATCCCCATGGGTTTCCTGCGGTTTGCTCGGGGGTTTGAAGCCGAGGCGGACTTCCTCGGAGTCGAGTACTTGTACAAGGCAGGTTACGACCCGCAAGCGCTGACTTCATTCTTCGAGAAGATCGAGGCCATGGAGAAACATAAGCCGGGCACTCTTGCGAAGACCTTCGAGACGCATCCCCAGACCCCGGACCGGATTGAAAAAACTCAGCAGGAGATCAATACCCTGTTGCCCCCGGAGCCGGAGTACAAGCTGGATACCTCCGAGTTTGAGGACATAAAAGAAAGGCTGGCGCAGCTGGAGAACCGGCACAAGGTCGATGGCGGCGGAGGTCCGACCCTGCGCCGTTCCACCTCAGGCAAGGCCAGTGAGCCTGACAGCGGCACTTCTGACGATGATCGCCCGACCTTGAAACGCAGGGATAGTAGTTCCGCTTCGCAGTGAGACAGCGCCTGCCTGTCATCTAGCCTTTGTCATCTTGAGCGGAGTCGACAGATCCCTGTTGACTGAAACGGGCACGGCGGCTCAGGGCATTTTCACCATGAGCTTCGATCCGCACAACGCTTGTTGCGAGAATGCCTCGAATCATTGGGGACGACATGTGCAGCGTAGGGGTCCTTCGACTCAGTTTGCCCCGCTGGTGCGGGCCAAACGTCGCTCAGGATGACAGATTTTAGAATGCAGGAACTGGGTTAGACAATCTTGCCCGCGGCTAAATCCCTAACCAGCGGCAGGTCGGCTTCGAGAAAATCGTACTTGGGCAATTCTGACTTCGCCGACCATTGAACCTCTCGAAAAATTTTGTTTTCAATTTCTCCGTCGTAGTCGCGGACCACAAAGAAGCGCAACTCAACCGAGCCTCCGCCGGGATACTCATGAACGATGCGCGACACTTCTTCGCCGATCTTGGCTTCGATGCCGAGTTCCTCATCCAACTCGCGCCGCAGCGCGTCGCGGGGCTGTTCGCCTTCCTCGATCTTCCCCCCGGGGAATTCCCACTTCAATGGCATGGTCTGATGACGGGTGCGCTGGCACACCAACACTTTTCCGTCTTTGAGGATCAACGCTGCGACGACTCGTTTCATGGGCAGGCGATTACTCCAGCCGGATTACGCTCCACGGAATAAACCGTGAGCGCGGCAGTTTCATTTCTGGGACTTTTCGAGGTGTTTGCCGACCAGCGCAGCGCAATGCTCGACCAGTTCACGATCTTCGTCTTTGAAGGCCGACGGGAAGTGACTGTCGATGTCGAGCTCGCCCACCACTTTGCCACGTACGAACACCGGAACCACGATTTCTGACTTTGTCTCCAGTGAGCAAGCTAGATAGCGCGGATCCTCGCTGACATCGTCAACGATAACCGTTTTACCGGTCGAAGCCGCGGCGCCACAGATTCCCTGGTGCAAGGGAATTCGCGTATGCGGCGTCATTGCTCCTTGAAATGCGCCCAGAACCAGCATGGGTGGCTCGCCGTCAGCAGTCGTCTCAAGCATATAGAAACCTACCCAGTTGTACTTCAGCATTCGGTCGTGCAGCAGTTTGACCAGTTGAGACATGAGGTGGTCAACCGACTTCGCTGTGCGGGCAAGTTGCTCCAACTCCTCGCGAACATCCTTCGCTTTGGTGGCACCGGGCATAGGAGAAATCTTAACCCACGAATTAATTTCTCTGCACCGGCACTTTGGTAATACATCTTAGCCCCGCTGGTTGTGGAAAATCCGCCGGACGAATGGCTGCGGCCAGAGCGCGCAAGCCCTGAATCAGGGTAGGCGCTGGAGTATTTAGAAATTCATCGCGAATACAGTAGACCCGGCATTCTCTTGCGGCGCGCATTTCTTCCCATCCGCGGTCGCGAATGATTTTTTCCAAAGGAACCCGATCGCCGGCGCCGCACCACGCGGCGACGACCACGTCAGGATCTTCCGAAAAAACAGCTTCGCCGGAAATTTGTTTCCCCGGAGAGCCGACAAATTCTCCGCCTGCGGCCGCGGCCAACTCAGCCACCCAGGGCTGAGAGCAGATCAAAGGCTTGCCCCATTCTTCGCAATAAATGCGAACCCGCTTCGTGCCATTCATTTGCCGGCGGACAGCTTCAATCTCTTGCTGCATTTCACTAATCACTTGCTCACCGCGATCGTGCGCACCCACGATTCCTGCGATGGCCGCGATATCGGCGTAAATATCAGCCAGCGTCTTCGGCGCCAGGCCAAGAAAGCGCGCCCCGGACTTCAGGATTTCCGTCACCGCTTTTTCCTGATAAGGCACGGAAGCGATCACCAGGTCCGGCCGTGCGGCGACGATCTGATCGGTGCTTGCGGTCCAGGAATCGGCGACGATTGTCGCTCCGTGGTTGCGGATGTCGGGGCAAACATCCGCGCAGTATCTCGTGCAAGCGACGATGCGATCAAGCTGGCCGACGGCAGCAAGGATTACGCTCGCGCTCGGCTGCAAGGAGACAATTCGTCGCGGAGTGTGATCACAAGGCACGATAAACCAATCTTACAAGGCTTTGGATTCGATGCGCGTAGCGACCAAGGAGACGTTGCAAGCAACGTCTCTAGTAGTTTGTACAGACGTATCCTGTCGAGGCGTAGCTTGCTACGCCTCCAGTCCGAGCACGTTACAATTCTAGAGATGTATTCTCCCGCGCTTCTTGATCACTTTGAGCATCCGCGAAACCCGGGCGAAATTGTGGATGCCGACGTCACCGTGCAAGTCGAAAATCCCGCCTGCGGGGACATTTTGAAATTAAGCTTGAAGGTCGCGAACGGCCACATCGCAGAAATCCGATTTCTCGCCAAAGGATGCGTTCCTGCCATGGCTTGCGCCTCTGCGCTCACGGAATTGGTTTGCGGGAAAACTATCGAAGCGGCGACCGGATTGCGACGCGAAGAAGTGGTGCAAGCCGTCGGTGGTCTGCCGGAAACTTCCGTCCACGCCAGCCATCTCGCGATGGACGCTTTTGCTGCGGCGTTAAAGCAAATCAAAATCTAGCCACGGATTTCACGGGTGACCCCAGATATTGCCAGACGGAGGAAAAAGCAAGTCCCTCCCTCCGCTTCGCTCTGGTCGGGATGACAGAGGTTTTTGTTATTGAGATTGACTGCCATCCGGCCAGTAGATTTTCCAGCCGCGTTCTCGCGCTAGCTGCTCCAGATCTGGGTTCGGGTTCACGGCAAACCCATGCTGGGCAATCGCCAGCATCGCGGCATCCCAGCGCGAGTTGCCGAATGCCGCGTCGGGATCCTTCCCAATGACATCGCGGATCGCCCGCGGCTTGCCGTCACCGGACGGCACTCGTATTAGGCGATTGGTAATGCGTCCGCCATCGATCTCGACAGAAGCGGCTAGAATCTTTTTCGCCTCGATCCCAAAGTGTTTCATGGCGGCTTGAATCACCCATTCGTTCGTCGAGGAGACTGCCCAGACACCACAACCCTGGCTCTGCAGGCGCTGCACCAGATGCCGCATCTCGGGAAAAATTCGCTTCACGAAAGTTTCGTCAAAGAATTCTTCGGCGAGCCTTTGCACCTCAGACTCGGCGAGCCCGCTGTGGATGGCCACCATTTCGCCGCACATGTCATCTTCGGTGACCTTGCCGGCTTTGTAGTCGGCATAGCGCGCCCGCACCCAACGCTCAATGTCATTGGAAAGCACGCCTCGCTTCAGTTCCCAGTCGAAGAAACGCTCTCCGGCGTCGCCTGACCACAACGTGCCATCGCAATCGAAGACCGCAAGTTGAGGCCGAAGACCGAGAACCGAGTCGATAAAATCAGACGAGATGAGAGTTGTAATTGGGGTCAATTCTGTCATTCCATTTCTGTATGATCCGGGGTGTTTCGCGCGTCTTTAGATCAGCGCGCTCCCGTCAACGCCTAACCGGCACGGCGGAACGGCTTGTCGAAAAGTCCCGAAATCAGCGACCGGGGCATCGGATGGCTGGGCTTCAAGGCCGCGCCTTACGTCGTTTTAGCAACTTACGGCACGGCTGAATCCGTGCCCTGCCCAAGACCGATTAAAAAACACCCTACCGAGATAATGCCGCATACTCCTCGGGCGTGTCGACATTCAAAGTCACCAGCGGATCATCGACGGCAACATAGGCGATGTGCTGCAGATTCTTATGTTCGATATCGCGAGCGCTCGCGCTCGCCGGAGCTTTCAAAAAGGCTCCAATCATCTCTCTTGCGATCAGATAGGGGTGCCCATGCTTTCCGTTGTATTGGGGGACGACCGCCCATATGTCGGTGGGAGCCTCGGTGAACGCTGAACAGAGAGTCGTCAACGTCGCAGCGTTGGCAGGCGGCCGATCGACCAACGTGACTATCGCAGCGTCGCGGCCATGATTCAGAACTTCCTGTAAGCCCACTTGAAGCGAACTGAATTGTCCGCGATCCGGATCAGGATTCCGGACCAGTGATGCACCATCGGCATACACCACCGGAGCAAGATTGTCCTCATTCTTGCCAACCACCACAATGACCGCGTCGCTAAAATCATCGAGCGCCTGAATGGCCGCGGAAAGAAAAGTCTGCCCTGTGGGGGCAGAGCCGGGCGTAGCCGGCGGCCAGGGGAGCAAAGCTTTGTCTGTGCCCATGCGGGTAGACTCCCCAGCGGCAAGGATCACGGCATAGAAGCTGGGCGCACGCGTCATGAGCTGAAGATAGCAGAATTTCCGACTAAGGATGGAAAATCAGCGACTGTCAGATCGGTTGTCAGTTACCGGTTCTCGGTTCTCAGATTAGCCTAGCCCTCTTCGCGAACTTTAACTGGATGCTCGGACGGGTTTGATTCGGCATTGCGGCCCTTGAACCAGCTCATGTGCGGCAAGGCTCGCTCCGCGTGGCGACGGACGGCAATCAATTCCGCCGTTATCGCGACCGCAATCTCTTCCGGTGTAATCGCGCCAATATCCAAACCAACCGGCGCGTGTACGCGCTCGAATAATTGCGCCGGAATGCCTTCTTTGGTCAGTTCGCGGAAAATCGTAATCGTCTTGCGCTTGGAACCGATCATGCCAATGTAGCGTGCATCGGTTTGCACCGCCCAACGCAAGACCCGCATATCGTCGCGGTGTCCCCTGGTCACGATCACGATATAGGACGACTGGTTCGGCGCGAGGCCGGCCATGGCCTGTTCGAAATCCTGCGCGATGACTTCTTTGGCTTCTGGGAAACGGTCGCGGCCGGCGTAGGTCTCGCGATCGTCGATCACTGTAACGTCAAAGCCTGCTCCTCGCGCAGCTTTGTAAAGATTTACTGACACGTGACCTGCGCCGAAAATATAAAGTAATGCTGGAGGTAAGATCGGTTCGATGAAAATGTCGAGCGTGCCCCCGCAAACCAGGCCGGTGTCGTACTTCGGATCCTGATTGAGGTTGAAGGTCAGGCTGCGCGGCTTCTCACTCTCCATCACCTCGCGAGCAGCCTGCCAGACCTCAGCCTCGACGCAGCCTCCGCCAATCGTGCCGGCGATAGAACCGTCGTCCCGCACCAGCATCTTCGCGGTCTCGAACGAGGGGATGGAGCCGCGCACGTTGACGATGGTCGCCACCGCGCCCCGGCGGCCATCCTGCCGCAGTTTCACGATCTCTTCGTAGATGTCCATCAAGGTTGATTATTGGTTTTTTCCAAAGGCAAGTCAAACCTCGAGAGCTGCATGTGACTGAAGGCCAGTGTGCGGTCCGCTCCTTCGAAGAAACATTAGACCTGAAACACTGGACTCTAGTAAGAGCTCTGCGGTTTGGGTAGTATTGCCGGGCCGTTCTTAATCGCAGTCACACAGATCTGGCCAGGGGGAACTTATGAAACACGTAGTCCGGTATGTCTTTACGGTTGTGCTCGCTTTTATGCTCGGGTCGAACGCGTGGGCGCAATGGTCGTCCGATCCTTCAAAGAATCTCCCATTGTCGAACAAAAGCGATGGCGCCGACCAAGTGCAACCGAAGGTGAAGCCCTTGCCCGATCACGGATGGTATGTCAGTTGGTTCGATGCCGACCCCAACAGTCCGCCGCCGGTGGGTTACAGCGTTTTCTTGCAACGGCTGAGTCCCAGCGGCGTCCAAATGTTTAAGCACGATGGTCTCGAAGTAGCCCATTTGAGCAACAGTTCTACTGAAGACTACGGGCTTGATATCGACACCGCGGGCAATGCGCTACTGGCTTTCCTCGATACCCGCGAGGGACCGAACCAGCAGGTGACGGCTGCGAAGATAAGCCCGGCGGGGAAGGCCTTGTGGGGACCGCGGGGCGTGCAGCTTACCCAGGGTCACGTTCATAGCCACGCATCGCCGAAAATTGCCGGCACCAGCGATGGCGGTGTCGTCGTGGCTTGGATCAGCGACAGCAAAACTGTCCTGCAGAAGTTAGACACGAACGGCATTCCGCAATGGGGTAAGGGTGTGGTGTTAAGCAAGTCCGGATACAACTACTGGCTGGCCGATCTGCACGCCGCGGACAACGGATCAGTGATTGTTTCATGGGTGAGTAATCAGGGCTTTGGTAGCAACAATCTGCTTCTCACTAATAAGGTATCTGCCACGGGCACGCTCCTTTGGGGGAAAAAGCATATAACGCTTTTCGATAACGGCTCCTTGCAGTTTGGGAATTTCCCTTATTTTGTGCCCGACGGACAGGGTGGCGCAGTTTTCAGTTGGTACACCAGTTCACCCACGCTGCAGTGTTTTGCCCAGCATATTTTGGCGGATGGCAGCGCGGCCTTCCCGGACAACGGTTCACCGGCCTCGACCAATACTTCAAATGTGCGGGTAGATCCCACTGCTTCATACCGTGCCTCGACCGATGAAGTATTTCTGGTCTGGACCGAAGAAGATTCGAACCAGGTATTGAATGGGATCTACGCCCAGAAGTTCGGCCCCAAGGGCGTCCGGCGCTGGGGACAGACGGGGCTGGTGGTCGTGCCTCTGGGAACGGATCAGGAGATTCTGCCCACCAACGTACAGGTCGGATCCGGTACGCTGGCGTTCTGGATCGACATGGTGGCTTACGGAAACGCATCCATTCAGGCCACGCGACTTACGGGTGATGGCGAGGTCAAATGCGCGCAGTTCCCGGTGGCGACCGCGATGTCCAACAAGGGAAGGCCGGCTGCCGACATCGTGAGGGCGACGAACCTCTCGGCTATTGCCTTTGAAGATGACCGCCTCGGCAGCAACGGGATTTACGTGCAGAACGTGAACGGAGATTGCTCGCTGGGGCCGAAGTAACCAGCTCAGAAGAAGAGTCGACGGAAAAGCAAAAGCCTCGGGTCATCACTCCCGAGGCTTTTTGCGTATAGCCAGTTAGATACGGCCCAACCTGTCAATTTAGATGGTCCGGCTTCGAGTACTGGAAGTCAAGCGATACTTTAGTGAGTGGAACCCACGGAGGGCGGCAGATTCGAACTGCAGTGGCTGATGAGTGCATGGGGCTTCAAAGGCCCGTCGGCGGCGCTTCTGGTTTGCGATTCCTTTTCGACAGCTCAATACTGGTTTGGGTATATGATTGGCTGTGGAGGTCGAGTGATGGCGAGGGCAAATGATCAAATGCCAGACTTCGGGAAGTCGATCAATGTTTTTAATAACGACCCCCGCGTCAAGAACCCCTTTTTACGGAACGGCAGCGGGAATCCGCAACCTGCGGGATCGGGCGAACCACCCAAACCCGCAAACGAGCCGAAGGTGTCACAGAGCGACTCTTGCTCCCAGGAATAGAAGAAGAATAGTGGATGCAATTTGACGTAACTGGCTTTCTAATATTCTTGGGCTTCATTCTGCCGGGCTTTCTCGCCCAGCGAGCGCGTTACTCCTTAGCCCCTCGCTCTCTCAAGCCGCTATCCCCGATAGCGGAAGTTGGCGAATTCGTTCTCGCTGGCGTCTGGGTGCACGTGTTCTTGGTTGCTATCTTCAGATTGTACTTCTGGGTATTTCAAGAACAGCATTTCGCAGCGCTCGCGAATACCCTTTACTACAAAAGTCTTCCAAAGTTCCTATGGGCCTACCGCACCTTTGTTTTTACCTACCTCGTTTTGTCCCTGGCAGTCGGATACTGTTTCGGTTTCATCCAAGGCTGGCTAATTATCAAGCAGCCGGTCCGGAGTTGGCTGGCGCGCAGGCCACTACCAAAGAGACTCCTGAAATGGTTAGGAATACCAGGATTCCTTCAAGAGGATCCGGTGTGGTATTTCGTGCTCAAACAGAAAAGCGCCGCGACGATGGTATTTCTGGAAGTGGAAATGAAGAATGGCGCAGGAATCTATACCGGTCGGCTAACTAGTTACGGGATACTCGACGACTCCGTGAAAAGCAAGGACTTTTACCTGGAGGACGTTCACTTTAAAGCCGACCGGATCGGTTCGTTCACCCCGTTGGACTGCGACGGAATTCTCTTGAACTTTGAAGATGTGGCCGCTATTCAAGTTCGTAAAGGGGAACCCGAGGAATTTCTGGAACAACAAGCAACCGTGCCCGGAGACGACGGATTTTGAGTATCGAGGCTGTTGGATACGTCCCATGAAAGCCGTTCGCATCCACGAATTCGGCGGTCCAGAAGTTCTCCGCTACGAAGATATTCCCGACGCGCAGCCGCGCAAGGATCAGGTTCTCGTCCGGATCAAAGCCTGCGCCCTGAATCACCTCGACATCTGGGTGCGCAAAGGACTGCCGGGAGTGAAGCTGCCGCACATTCTGGGCAGCGACATCGCGGGCGAGATCGTGGCTGTCGGCGAATACGTGACGGGCTTCGCCGCCGGTCAGCGGGTCGTTCTTGCGCCGATGCACTTCTGCAATCACTGCGCGAAGTGCGCCGCCGGACTGCAGAATCAGTGCCCCGTGTTCACGGCGCTCGGCAACGGCGTCGACGGCGGTTATCGCGAATTGATCGCTGTCCCGCCGGTGAACGTGATTCCCATCCCCGACGGTCTGGATTTCAACCAAGCCGCCAGCGTTCCTTTGGTATTTTTGACCGCGTGGCACATGCTGGTCGGCCGCGCCAGGATTCGTCTGGGACAAACCGTGCTCGTTCTCGGCGCTGGTTCCGGCGTCGGGATTGCCGCCATTCAGGTTGCGAAGCTATTCCATGCCCGCGTCATCACGACAGCGGGAGACGAAAAGAAGCTGGACAAAGCACACGCGCTCGGTGCCGATTACGGCATCGATCATTACAAGCAGAAGATCTCGCAAGAAGTACGGAAGATCACCAACAAAGAAGGCGTGGACATCGTGGTTGAGCACGTCGGCACCGCTACGTGGGATGAAAGCATGAAATCGCTGAAGCCCGGAGGAACGATCGTCACCTGCGGAGCAACGACTGGCTTCAACGCCGCCTTCGACCTGCGCTTTCTGTTCTCGCGCCAGCTCAACTTGCTGGGCTCTTATATGGGAACGATGGGTGAGCTGCGCGAGGTGCTAGGCCATGTTTTCGCTGGACGTCTGAAGCCAGTCGTGGACCGTACGTTTCCTTTACAAGAAGCTCGCGCGGCCCACGAGTACATGGAGAAGAGTCAGATGTTCGGCAAAATTGTGCTAAACCCGTAAGGGCTAAACCACAGAGGGCATGGAGGTAAACAAACAACCGGCCTGCGATACTGAACGAGCCAGGTGTTTCTTTCGTGTACCTTCGTATCCTTTGTGGTTAAATAATTGATAGCAATGTCCAGCGATCTCAACTTCGGCCCTTACGTCACGCTTGAAAACGGCAAGCGCGTTGTCAAAGACCTGACGTACGGGAATCCCACGCCGGAAGGCGTCGTCCTGACCACCATGGACAACGCGGTCAACTGGATGCGCAAGAATTCCATTTGGCCCATGACCTTCGGCCTGGCCTGCTGCGCGATAGAAATGATGTCCATGGGCGCGGCCCGCTTTGACATTGCCCGCTTCGGCGCCGAAGTGTTTCGCCCATCGCCGCGGCAATCCGACCTCATCATTATTGCCGGACGCGTCTCCAATAAGATGGCTCCGGTCATCCGCCAGCTGTGGGAGCAGATGCCCGAGCCCAAGTGGGTGATCTCGATGGGAGCCTGCGCCACTTCGGGCGGAGTCTTCAACAATTACGCTCTGGTGCAGAGCGTGAATCAGGTGATTCCCGTCGATGTATACGTTCCCGGCTGCCCTCCGCGGCCGGAGCAGTTGATCTATGCCATAACGCTGCTGCAGGAAAAAATTCAGCAAGAGCGCGGCACCATCAAGCGCGCCCTGAATATCACTTAAATCACATGGAGACAGCCACCCCCGGCCGTCCAGTCGAGCGAAGCTCGACAGCAGAGTTCTGGCCGCAAAGCACGGGCGAGGACGCCCGCGCCCACACAATCATGATACAAACACTTCATGCAAAAACCGCATGAAGTAACCAGCGGCACAACCATCTTCGCGCAGGCGCCCTGCCGCGCCGACCTCGCCGGAGGCACTTTGGACCTGTGGCCGCTTTACCTGTTTCATCCCGGCGCACTGACTTTGAATTTTGCCGTCAACATTCAGACCACCTGCCGCATCACTCCGCTCAAGGGAAAACGCATTCACTTGCGTTCGCTCGACACCAAAAAAGAAGAATTCTTCCCCAGCTTCGATGCCTTGCGCGCTGCCCGCCGCTTTCGGCTTCCTCTTGCAGCCCGCCTGCTGCTGTTCTTCGCTCCCAAAGAAGGCTTGCTCATGGAAACCGATTCCGAATCTCCCGCCGGCGCCGGCATCTCCGGATCGTCCGCTCTCATGATCGCCGCGACTGCGGCGCTGGCGCGCTTCACCGAACGCAATCTGACGCTGGAACAAATGCGGGTGATCGCGCAGAACGTCGAAGCGCAAATCATAGCCGTTCCCACTGGTTGTCAGGATTACTATCCCGCTCTCTATGGCGGAGTGAGCGCCATTCACCTCGACGCCGACGGCATTCACCGCGAAGGTGTTCCGGTAATCCCGGAGGAAATAGAATCCCGTTTCGTGCTCGCATATACGGGCGCACCCAGAAAGTCGGGCATCAACAATTGGGAAGTCTTCAAAGCGCACATCAACGGGGACCGCCACGTCTTCCGAAACTTCGAGCGCATCTCTGAAATTGCTCGCGCCATGCACCTGGCTCTGGCTCGCGGTGAGTGGGCGGAGGTAGCCCGCCTCTTGCGCGAAGAATGGAAACTGCGCCGCACCAACGCTCCCGGCATCACCACGCCGCTGATCGATAAATTGATCTCTGTGGCTGCCCGCAATGGAGGCAAAGCCGCCAAGGCTTGCGGTGCGGGAGGCGGAGGCTGCGCGATTTTCCTGGTTGAAAAAGGCGCAGCCAGCCGCGTCGCCACCGCGATCGGCGACAACGGTGGGCGTGTCCTGCCACTGCAGGTGGCACGCGACGGGGTCCGACTGTTCGCCGAGGCTTGAGGTCCGTCTGGCTACCCGTCGGGCTTCCCTCTGCAGTCGGCTTTTCTTTTGTGTACCGCAGCCGGCCCTGAGCCAAGCCGGGAGGCGTTCGTTGTGGCCGAAGACGCCTGCTCGGACCCGGCGCGCATCATGCGCGCCGATCCGAAGAGCAGTTGCAGCCGCTCAGGGAGTGACGGCAGCAGCCTAAAGACGCCAAGTATCCTCCATTCTTCGACGGGGCCGCCACTCACTCGGCGGCCTCTGTCCTCAATTGTTGAAGAATCGCCATTGCACTCAGAATCCTGGACGACCCCCGACTTCTCCCAGGCCAGACGCCAGCCGCGCAGAGGACAGAAAAGTCCTCGTCCGATCGCGTCGAATAGCGCTATAATCGGCCTATTAGCGCCTGGGTGCCCTGTGAAGCCTCATTCTGTTTCGGCTCTGGTTCTACTGCTTTGCACCGGCCTGATTGCGACTGCTTCCGACCAGAAATCTTCCGACCAGACCTCGCAAATCCCTCATCTTTCCAAGCAAACTCGCATGGATCTGATTCGCGGCTTCGATGATGAGCTGATCTACATTCGCACCCCGTTCCCCATGGGGAAGATCGGTCTGACTCTGAAGAACGGTGTTATTTCGCCCAACGGAGCCGACCTGCAGCAGCTGATGGCACTCTGGGGGCCGGCGGTGAAGCCAGGGGAAGAAGCGCGCATCACCAGCGTTGCCATCAAGTCGGACCGAATCCGCTTTGAAATCAACGGGGGTCCGATCAAGAAGCCGAAATGGTATCAGCGCATCGAAGTTGGTGGAGGCATGGGAACGAGCCCGGTCGCTCCCGGCGACCAGAATGCGAATCCGCGCGGCAGTTACGTGGATCTGGTATTCGATCACTACGTGCCTGACTTCACTCCGGAAAAGTTCAAAAACCTGCTCCGCCCAGTCTTTGACTTCGACGCCAAATCGTCCGAAGAGGCTTATCTCGATACGGTTCCTCCCAAGGTCAAGGAAGCCATCCAGAACCACCATGTCCTGGTCGGCATGAACCGCGAAATGGTGATCTTTGCCAAGGGTCGCCCGCCCAAAAAGATTCGCGAGAAAGATGGCGAGACCGAGTACGAAGAGTGGATCTACGGAGACCCGCCCCAGGACGTGGACTTTGTGCGTATGGTAGGCGATGAAGTGGTGCGCGTCGAAACCATGAAAGTTGACGGAACCAAAACTCTCCGCACCGCCAAAGAAGTCGATCTCGGGCCCCAACCCAGCGTTGCCAAGGCGTCGGAACAACGGCCTCCAAACGCACCCAGCCTGCGGCGTCCCGGCGAACCGGTGCAAGATCCCAATGCACCCATCGGTGGTCAGGCGCCACCGGTGTTTCAACCTCCGCCGCCAACGTCGACTCCCGGTCCGCCTGGCGGGCCGAATTATTCCATTTAGAAAAAACGACTCTAAAGGCGAACTGGCAACTGGGTTCCTTTGTGTACCTTCGTGTCTTTTTGGTTAACGAACTGAGAATGCTTGAACCACAAGGACACAAAGGCGCACAAAGACCTTGACGACTTGGCTCTCTCGCCTTCTCCCTTTAGACTAAAAGAGTGAAGATTGCGCTGGGGCAGATCAATCCCACGGTGGGGGACTTCGCGGGGAACGCCGCGAAAATCATTGAGTTTTCCCATCGGGCTCAGGCCGAGGGAGCCGGATTAATTCTTTTTCCCGAACTCTCCGTCTGCGGGTACCCGCCCCGCGATCTGGTCGAGCGCGCTTCTTTTGTTCAGCACAACCGCGAAACCGTCGACCATATCGCCGCCGAAACTCGCGGCATCGCGGTGATTTGTGGGGTGGTGACGCCTGCCCACGCGCAGAGCGGCAAGTCGGTGATGAATTCCGCCGCCCTGCTCAAAGATGGCCGCATGGCTTTCCTGCAATCCAAGATGTTGTTACCGACTTACGACGTTTTCGATGAGATGCGCAACTTCGCGCCGGGAAAAAGCCAACTGCTGTTTCCCTTCTGCGGCAAGCAGATGGCGCTGACCATCTGCGAAGATGCCTGGAACGACAAACATTTTTGGAACAAGCGTCTTTACACTTTCGATCCGGTCGAGGCCCTGGTTCATGCCGGAGGGAATTTTCTCCTGAACATTTCCGCCTCGCCATTCTGGTTGGGAAAACGGGAACTGCGCCGGGATATGCTGGCAACCATCGCGCGCAACTACAAAGTTCCGGTTGCCATGGTCAATCAGGTTGGAGGCAACGACAGCCTGGTCTTCGACGGCTCCAGCCTGGTATTGAATCCTGCGGGCGAAGTGATCGCGCAAGGGAAATCCTTCGAGGAAGACATCGTCTACTTCGACTCCGATCAACTGACGGGCGAGATGCACAGTCAGATCGAAGGCGAAGAAGCGAGCGCATATTCCGCGCTCGTGCTCGGGACTCGGGATTACGTCCGCAAGTGCGGCTTTCGCCAGGTCATTGTCGGCCTGAGCGGAGGCATTGATTCGGCGCTGACGGCAGCCATCGCAACCGATGCCCTCGGTCCGGAAAATGTGATCGGCGTCGGTATGCCCGGGCCGTATTCATCGACCGGCTCGATTGATGACGCACGCGGGCTGGCCGAGAACCTTGGCATCCGTTTTGAACTGCTCTGCATTGGCGATATTTTCGAGAGCTACAAAAAGACATTGGCCAAGGTTTTCGCCGGACGCAAGGAGGATGAGACCGAAGAGAATATTCAGTCGCGAGCCCGTGGCATGCTGCTCATGGCGCTGTCCAATAAATTCGGCGCCATCGTGCTGAGCACGGGCAATAAGAGCGAACTGGCTGTGGGCTATTGCACGCTCTACGGCGACATGGCAGGCGGCCTGGCGATCATTTCCGATGTTCCCAAGACCATGGTTTATCGACTGAGCCGCTATGTGAATTCGCGCCGTGTGGTCATTCCGGAAGCCAGCCTGGAGAAGCCACCATCGGCCGAACTGCGTCCCGGCCAGATGGACAGCGACACGCTTCCTCCATACGAAATATTGGACGCCATTCTCGAGGATTACGTGGAAGAATCGCACACCGCCGATCAAATTGCCGCCGAGCGCGGCTTCGATGTTAGTCTGGTTCGGCGCGTCATCCGCATGGTGGAGCGCAGCGAGTACAAGCGGCAACAGGCCGCGCCCGGCCTTAAGATTTCAGCGAAAGCCTTTGGCTATGGCCGCCGTTTTCCGATTGCGGCCAAGTCGGATGTTTAGGAGTCTCGCGCAGACCGAGGCGGAGCAAGTTCCGATTTACAGAGGTTACTGGCAACGTCGTCACCGCGAAATTATCTTGGCATCAACTGAAAGGACCGCATGCATCGTCTATTGAATTGTCTTTTTATTCTGTTTCTGTTGCCAGGCTTGGCTGGCGCACAACAAAAGCCTGTTCCGTCTCATTCCGCGAGCGACGCCGCAGCCAGCACCCACATGCCCTCTGAAGAAACGGTCAACAGTTTTCTCCAGCAAATGTTCGGCTACGACTCATCGTTGAGTTGGAAAATTCTGAACATCCAGCCTTCGGAAGCGGAAGGACTCACCGAAGTCAACGTGGTACTCAGCAACCCCCACGGAAAGCAAATCAACAAGTTTTACGTTACGCCTGACGGTCAGCACGTAATTTCGGGTGAGATTATTCCGTTTGGTGCTCATCCCTTTGCGGCAGCGCAAAAGACGCTGGAAAAAGGCATGACTGGACCTTCGCATGGTCCCGCCAATGCGCCGGTGACGGTGGTCGAGTTTAGTGACCTGCAATGCCCCCACTGCAAGGAAGCCCAGCCTACTCTCGACAAGCTCATGTCCGAAGACAAGAATGTCCGCGTGGTCCTGCAGAGCTTTCCGCTCCCCATGCACGACT
Source organism: Terriglobales bacterium (assembly GCA_049585795.1). Classification (GTDB taxonomy): domain Bacteria; phylum Acidobacteriota; class Terriglobia; order Terriglobales; family Acidobacteriaceae; genus JABDBE01. The sequence continues at coordinate 294,389 of JBAVAQ010000007.1, forward strand.
GGGCCGACAAGGCAGCCGCCTACGCGGACTGCGTCGGGCGAAGTTCAAATGATGCCTTCTGGAAGTTCATTCCCAGCGTCTATGGCGCGCAAAGTGACATTACCGCTGCCAATGCGGGTGAAAAACTAACCGCATTAGCCGACAGCGCCGGCGTCAAGGGCACGGAAATAGCAGCTTGTGCCGCCAAACCAGACACCATCTCGCGAGTGGAGAAATCCGTGGCTCTAGGCAAAGAGCTCGATGTCGACAGCACCCCAACATTTTTCATCAACGGCCGCAAAATCCCCGTTGTTCCCTATGAGATTCTCCAGAAACTCGTAGACTTCGCCGCGCAGGAGAATGTTCAGGCTAAGAAATAAGGAAGAAATGTTCCACCCAGGGAGTTGATCGATTACTGGCCAATCCGGGGCAGCCACACTTCCACGCTCTGCCCCCGGCTCGCGTCGACGACATGCGGCGTGACTACCAGAAGTAATTCGTCTACTTCCTCCATCTTGCTGTTGGTGGTCATTATTTTATTGATCCCGGGAATCACTCCCATCCCAGGAATGCCGTTCATGCTGAGTTGCTCGCTCTGGCTGAGAGAGCCGGCTACGACCGCAGGCTCTCCGTCCACCAGAGTGATGCTTCCTTTGTATTCGCGATTCGCAATCACGGGCACGCCATTCAGACTTTGCCCCGCCAAAGTGCGGAAGTCCATTTCGAATGCCATCCCCACATCCGAGTTCGCGTAGACCACCGGTTTTACTTTGAAGCTCAAACCGAGATCCTCGTAGGTGAACGAAGGAAATGGAGCCTGGAAGCTGCCATTCTGCAACACCGATGAAATCGCCGGGGTATTGAACACCGGGGCAAAACTCGCATTGATAATCGGATACCGCGAGCCCATCCGAAAGGTTGCTTCGTTCCCCTCGGCCGCCCGCAGAGTCGAGTGCTCCAGCGTCTTCACCCAGCTCTCGTTGAGTGACAGCTCGGCGCTCAGCGTGTCCAGGCTCAATCCCATGAGGGTCAGACCACCGCCAAACGTAGCGTAGGGCTGGCTGAAAATTGAAGCGGGACCTGTACCACCCTGCTGGCCGGTCAATTGCGCGATCAATCCCGCGATGCCTTGCGAATTAGCTTGGTTGATGCCCCCGCTTGAGATCAACTGGTTAATCAGGCTTTGAATGTTTTGCCCACCCAGTCCGCCCAGCAGACCCGTCAGGGCTGCGACCGCACCGGCAGGAATGTTAATCAGCGTGAAATTGTTAGGAATGTGGATTCCCATGTCCCGGGTTAACTGGTGGTCGACCTCAAACACCTGAATGTCAAGCAAGACTTGCGGCCGCGAGACCGCGAAACTCCGGAACAACTCGGTCACTGCATCCAGCACCAGCGACGGCGCCCGCACCGCAAGCATTCCGGCTTGCGGCTGCTGGGAAACGAAGCGGATGTCGAAGATCGTCCTCAACAGCGTCGTCATCTCATTCATTTCTTGCGGGGTCGTGGCTCCCGGGAGATAAAACGTCCGCAACCCCATGTGGTCGAATTGACGATGGTTTTCGACGTTATCGCGCGCCAGGTAAATTTGTTTTTCCGACAAGGGCACCCAGAAAGCCCCGGTTACGTCACAGGCCAATCTCATGGCCGCGTAGAAGTCCACGCCTTCGATGTCGAAATGGACCCGCCGGGAGACAACGGATTCATCAAACTCGGCGCTTACGCCGTATGCCCCAGCGACTTGCGTGAGCAGCGCATGCGAGTCTCCACGAAAGTGAAAGTCGTGAGGCCCTGTGTTGGAGACAACTCGCACTTCCGTCGAATCGGCCACCACTCGCGGAGCCCCCGTCACCGTCGGTGACCATTCCGCCAGCGAATCGCGAAGCCGCTGCTTGGCAAATTCGTTTTGCGGATCCAGGTTGGCCGCGCTGCGAAACTCGGCTTGCGCTTCCACCACTTTTCCTTTGGTCAGATCCTCGTTCCCTTGCTGCAGGTGATCGTAGACCAATTGCTGCCGAACCATGGCGAGCGCGGTCACGTATTCAACATTTCTGGGAGCCAGTCGCGCCGCAGTATCAAATTCTTCGTAAGCTTCGTCGAACTGCTTATCCTTCTGTAGCTTTAGCGCTTTGGAAAAAGCAGCCTTGGATTTCTTAAGATCTGCCTTCGAAGGATTGCACGCGGGATCCCGGGCCACTTGCGCGCAGGACAGCAAGGTAAGATTTTGCGGCTCATCCACGGCCAGAGCCGCGGCGGCAAGCATCACCATTGCCACTGCGGACCATCCCCAACGCATGCGCATGCTCCGATTGTAACCGCGAATCCAAGGTCTCAGCCTATATCCAGCAGGACCCTGTACCTTCGGGTGAACTCTTGGGAACGGTGGAGGTGGCTGCGCCTTGCAGGAAAAACCGCATTCAGCACTTAGCGCCGAGCACTCGGCATTCCGCCACGCTGACGGGAGAGAGCTGAAGGCTAAAAGCTGAGAGCTGACCAAAACCGTTGTCCCGTGCCGGGTCTTAATACTATCGGTCGGCGCAGCCGGTTGGAAAGTTCAGAATTTTAGCGTATAAAAAAGAGTTGGGACGCGCACGCTTCCACTCCCTTCCGTGCGGCCACAACGCATCTCATAGCTTGAGTGAGGAAGTATGTCCACTGTGACTGCGGCGCACGTTCCCAAAGGCTTGGATGGAATAGTCGCCACCACCTCCGGCATCTGTTTTATCGATGGCGACCGGGGCGTTCTGGCCTACCGTGGCATCGATGTTCACGAACTGGCCGACCATTCCACTTTCGAGGAGACCTGTTTTCTTCTCTGGTCCGGCCGGCTGCCTACGCAGAATGAACTCAAGGAAATCCGTGATCGCCTCGCCGAGGAGCGCAAGCTCGACCCCGCCATCATCAATTTGTTGCGCTCGGCGCCTCAGCACGTCGTGCCCATGGACGTGTTGCGCACCGCCGTATCCGCGCTGGCATTCTACGACGCAGATGAGAGAAACAACGACCACGACGCCAACGTCCGCAAGTCCATTCGTCTGACCTCCCAGATTCCAATGATCGTGGCCGCCTACGATCGTATTCGGAAAGGGAAGCCCGTCGTGGAGCCCGACCGCTCGCTTTCCCACGCCGCGAATTTTCTTCTCATGCTCAATGGCGCCAAGCCTTCAGCGACTGCGGAGCGCGCTCTCGACATCGCACTCATCCTGCACGCCGACCACGAGCTTAACGCGTCGACCTTCGCCGCGCGCGTTACTGCGGCTACTCTTTCGGATATGCACTCCAGCGTCGTCTCCGCCATCGGTTGTCTGAAAGGCCCACTGCACGGCGGAGCCAACGAGGCCGTTTTTCATATCCTGGAAGCCATCAACAGTTCGGGATCCGATCCGGTGGAATACATCAAAGGAATGCTGGCTCAGAAAAAAAAGGTCCCTGGATTCGGTCACCGCGTCTACCACACCGAAGACCCGCGAGCCACGCACCTGCGAAAGATGTCGGAAGATCTGGGAAAATCCAGCGGCCAAGCCAAGTGGTTCGAATGGTCCCACGCCATCGAACTCTTTGTGAAGGCTGACAAAAAGCTCAACGCCAACGTCGACTTCTATTCCGCTTCCACCTACCACACCCTCGGAATCGACGTTGACTTGTTCACCCCCGTGTTCGCCGTATCCCGAATCAGCGGATGGACTGCCCACGTAATCGAGCAACTCGACGACAACCGCCTCATCCGCCCCCGTGCCGACTATATCGGCCCGCCCTACCCCCAACACTGGGTGCCCTTCGAAAAGCGGTAACCTACCTCTTGGGCAGAACAATAATGTTCAATGGCTGCATTATCGTGTACGGCGAACCCGGTGCCTCGCTGACGCTCGTCGGCGTTACCGTGAACACGAACAGCTTCCCGGAAGTTCTGCTGATCGCATACAGGTGATTGTCGTTGTCCCAGAAGAACTGATCGATCTCGTCCTTCATCAGCAGCCGGGTATAGTGCGTGATCGGATTGCTCCCGTTAAAATGGAACACCTGCAATCCCAACGTTCCTCCCACCGCCAGAAGTTTTCCGGAAGGAGCCATGTCCATATCGAGAACGTTCTTCACCGCAACCGCGGGCATGTTCGCAGAGGTGCTCCTTGTGGTCAGCTTCCCCGATCTGTCAGCCGTATAGATCGCAAGCTGCGCCGGACCATCCGGCTGCCACGAATTTGCGTTGATCGGCTGCAGCGAAATGGCCAAATGATTGGTCGGATCAGCCGCCGCCAGGTAAGGACAATAGAACAATCCCTTTTTCGCCGCCGGAATCGCAGGATTGATGTTCAGTTCCCTGAGCGTCCCATCACCACTCCGCTGGAATCCAAAAATGTCTACATCAAAGTGATAGCAATACGATCCGTAGGCGTAAACATTATTCCCAACGAAACTGAGCGCCTCCCAGAATTGCGTGGTCGCCGCGCGCGTCATCCCGAGATAATCCAACTGTCCGCTAGGTTTATCAATATCGAAGAATTGGTAGGTGTTGTTGGCGCCGTCGTTGCCGTAAATATCCTCGTCGTAAAGTGTCGCGCCCGTATGGTCGAGGAATAGTGCGCCCGGGCCACCTGCAACGGGATGGTTGAATTGCTGCGCGTTGATCGAGGCGACCTCGGTGAGCGCGCCATCGGACGCAATCGAAAACGAGTAGATCTCAATCCCGTCCGTGCCAAACAGATACTTTCCGTTCACCGCCATATTTTGCACGTCCGCTGGGAAAGGCGAACCTGTCACCCGCGTGAGCTTACCGTTCGAAGCCGCGGTGAAGGCGTTGATCTCGTAATTGTTCCCGCCGACAGCACTGGATACATAAACGAACGCGACCGGCGAACTCCAGGGTGTGACTTGGGCAAATGCGACTGCTGTGCCCAACGTCGCCACTAAGCAAACGAATTTGATGTACCGCGTCATGTTTATGCTTTCGCCTTGCTCTTTCACTTCCTAAACGGCGCGTCGACAAAAGTGAAAGTAGCGCGAAATCAGATGCCGGCAGAGGATCGTGGGTTGGCCTTTCCAACCAAAGGCGAGGAATCGGAAAAGTCATCGCTCATGCGCAAAAGCACTACGGGCGGCGCTTTCAGCCGCACGAGCACAACGGTGGAGGCGTGGGCGGACGAAATCGAACTGCCAATTGCCTACTGCGGAGCAACGTTGAAATCCACGGTATTCGAATTCATCCCACCGGTGCGAACGTAGACGGGAATCTGTCCCCAAAACATGAGGTCGCTCGCCGTAACCGCGACCATAATTTGTTGTGCAGTAATGAAGGTCGTGAATTGCGGGTTGCCGTTCCAGAACACGACGGCGTCCGTGCCGAAATTCTCGCCGTTGATCGTCATCGTGAAGGGCACGCTGTTGATTGGCACAGTGTTCGGCGCCAATTCGGTGATCGAGGGCGGCGAGAACACGGTGGCGACGGTCCGCGGATCATGATTTCCCGGGTCCGTGCCGCATCCGAGGGTAATCAGGCCTAGAAGGAGAAAACCGAAGTACCGCATAACCACCTCCTGCGTAGATTTAGGAAGAGTGCGACCAGCAGGAGAAAGCAGACTCGCAAAAGTCTGGCTCCGCGGACCAGACCTGTCAAGATGAAAGAGTTTGCAACGGAGGCAAGATTTTGCACGTGTGGAAGGGGAGCCCTCGCCCGCGTCCTGAACCGCTCCCAATGAGTTGACCTGAACCCTGTTGATTAGGCGTGATCGAGAGCCCCCACGCCAAACCATCCGCGCTGCGGAGTAGAATAGAGAATGAGCACCATGCGCCGAGTCTATCTCGACAATAACGCGACCACCCCGGTGCTGCCCGAGGTTTTTGAGGCCATGCGGCCTTACTTCGCGGAGCACTTCGGCAACGCGTCATCGATCCACCATCATGGACAGGAGACGCGGGCCGCGGTCGAGCGGGCGCGGGAATCGGTAGCAGCGCTGCTCGGTTGCCGGGCTGCGGAAATCGTCTTCACCAGCGGCGGCACCGAGGGCGATAACCTCGCCATCTCGGGCGTGGCCCACCCCGGCAGCCACGTAATCAGTTCGACCATTGAACATCACGCGGTGCTGAACTCCTGCAAGCACCTCGAAGCCATGGGATGTGAAGTCACCTATGTTCCCGTCGATGGCCGCGGCCTGGTCGATCCCAATGACGTGCGCCGCGAACTGCGCCCCAATACCAAGCTCATCACCATCATGATGGCGAATAACGAAACGGGCGTCCTGCAACCGGTCGAGGAAATTGGCAAAATCGCCGCCGAAGCGGATGTCTATTTCCACACCGACGCGGTGCAAGCGGCAGGGAAGGTGCCGATCGAAGTAAAGCGCCTCGGCTGCGATCTGCTTTCGATCTCCGGCCACAAGCTGCACGCCCCGCAAGGAGTGGGCGCGCTCTACGTCGGGAAGGGAACCATCCTTCAACCTATGTTTTACGGCGGAAGCCACGAGCGATCTCGGCGGGCAGGCACAGAGAATGTCCCCGGAATTATCGGCCTTGGCAAAGCGGCAGAACTCGCGAGGGAAGCGATAGAGCGAGGCGACCTCGCGCAGATGTCGGCAATGCGTGATCGCATCGAGCAGACAATTCTTTCTGAAGTAGAAGTTACCGGCATAAACGGAGAAGGTGCTCCCCGCGTCCCCAACACCACGAACATCCATTTCGACTATATCGAGGGCGAAGCGTTGGTGATCGCGCTAGATCTGAAAGGTCTGGCAGTTTCGACGGGAGCCGCGTGCTCGTCAGGCGCAATCGAACCGTCCCACGTCCTTACCGCGATGGGTCTGCCGCCAGAAATAGCCCGAGCCAGTCTCCGCTTTAGCCTGGGCAAACAGAACACTGAAGACGACGTTCAATTCGCGCTCGGCCTCGTGCCGCAAACCGTAGCCAGGCTGCGAGAGCTGTCGCCGGTTTACAATAGAACAGCAGTCAGCTCCTAGCTCTCAGTCAATCTTCTAAAGCAAGAGTCTCCAGCTGAACGCTGACGGCTGAGAGCTGACAGCCACCGTCAAAACCTGATGACTGAATCTAAGACCATCGCCGTAGCCATGTCAGGCGGAGTCGACTCCTCGACCGTCGCGGCCATGCTGCGCGCCGACGGACATAACGTCATCGGCCTGACCATGCAGCTCTGGAATCAGCGCCGTCTCGCCGCACACGCCGGAATGCCCGAAGCAGTGCACGGGCGTTGCTGCTCGCTCGATGATGTATACGACGCGCGCCGTGTCGCTGAGACGCTCGGCATTCCTTATTACGTGGTCAATCACGAAGAGCGTTTCGAGCGCGATGTAGTGCGGCCCTTCGTCGAGGAATATTTGTCGGGACGCACGCCCATCCCGTGCAGCCTTTGCAACAACCATTTGAAGTTTGATCAGCTGTTGATTGTGGCTCAGCAAATTGGCGCCGATGCTCTAGCCACAGGGCATTACGCGCGAGTGGAATTTGACGAGAACCGCGGCCGCTGGCTGCTCAAGCGTCCCGCAGATTCGTCGAAGGATCAAACTTATTTTCTATTTGGCCTGAACCAGGATCAGCTCAGCCGCACTCTGTTTCCGCTTGGCGAAATGACCAAGCCGCAGGTTCGCGACCTGGCGCGCCATCACGGACTGGCTCTCGCCGCCAAGCCCGATTCGCAGGAAATCTGTTTCGTCCCCGGAGGCGACTACAAAAAGTTTCTCGACGCCTATTTGGCCGAGCAGGGCGAGTCTCTGCCTGACACCGCTGGCGAACTCGTGACCACCGACGGACAAGTTATCGGCGAACATGACGGCATCCACAACTTCACCGTTGGCCAGCGCAAGGGCTTGGGCGTGGCCACCGGCTCGCCGCTCTACGTTATTCAGATCAAGGGCGACCAGCATCAAGTCGTGGTCGGCAATCAAGAGGATTTGTATTCGCGAACCTTGCGCGCCCGCCGGGTGAACTTGGTATCAGTCGACGAGCTGCGCGAGCCGATGCGGGTTCGGGTCAAGATCCGGCATCGTCACGAAGGCGCGCCCGCCGTGTTAGAAAAGTCAGGCGACGACGAAGTCCTCGTGACCTTCGATGAGCCCCAGCGCGCGATTACGCCAGGCCAAGCTGCCGTGTTCTACGACGGCAATGTGGTTGTCGGCGGCGGCTGGATCGTCTGAAATCTCAATTCCCGGTCTGCAGCGAAGCGAAATCCAAAGGACCCCATGCGCGGGCAAAAATTTCTTGCTCCCAAAGGAAACCTTTGTCCAGCCGCGCGCTTCGGACTTATACAGAAACGACAGAAAAGGAAGATGACCTATGAAAGGGCTTCTCGGTTTCGCATTAGTTTCAGTCTTGTTGCCGATCACCGCGCTCGCTCAAAACCAGGCCCAACCAAATGGTGGAGCGCAAAACACAGCCTTGCATTTTTCACCCGGCACCGTGATTCGGGTCGAACTGGCAAAGACGATCGATGCCAAGAAGGCCAAAGTCGGCGACGAAGTCATCGCCAAGACCATGGACGATTTCCTCTCCGACAAGCACGAGATGCTGGCGTCCAAGGGATCGCAAGTCTTGGGTCGTGTGGTTGAAGTCTCGCCGCATGAAGGGAAGTCGGCGTCTACTCTGGGGATTGCCTTCGACAAAATGCTTTTGAAGAATGAGACCGATGTGCCATTCAAAGCGTCCATTCAAGCCATCGGCGCACCCGAGTCCAACTCCGTAGCCTTCAACGAGCCTATGGGCGGATCCAACGGAGCAGGCGGAATGCCCTCGATGGAGTCGCCTGGCCGTGGGGTTTACGGTGGAAACACACCGAACCCGGGCGGCGCCACGCCGGGAAACGCGAGCCCCATAGGAACCGTCCCAAACACAACCTCAGGGACCGCCGCCAATGGCCGGCTGACGCCAAACGCCCAGGGCGTAGTGGGAATATCCGGCTTATCGCTCAGCACCGGAGCCGCGCAGGATTCGCTGCTCACTTCCCCCAAGCACAATGTGAAGCTGGATAGCGGCACGCAAATGATTCTCCGCGTCATCCCATAAGAGTGGCCCATGCCTGAAGGCATCGCGGCCGAACAAAAAGGCAGCGCGCCAGCGCTGCCTTTCAGTTTTTCATGTTCCCACACTAAATAAACATTTCGTCCTGCGGCACCGGAACTCCGTTACGCTGCCGCCGCCTCGATCCAATCAGGAATTCCACGCCGCAGGTGATTCCCTGAACCAGCCCCGAAAGCTGTCGAACCGGCGAGACCACCGTTTTATGCACTAAATCCGTCGTGCTCTCCACTCGATCCAAGGTGCGATTCAACAATTCGTCGGCGCGAATTACCTGCAACCGGGTGCGGTCGATAGCGTCGCTCACCGTGGCATCCAGTCGCTCCATTTGGGCGCGAACCATGGTGCTCGACTCGCTGACATTGGTGACCAGAGTCTCCAGGTGCGGACGAAACTGCACCAGCATGGCATGCATGATCTCCGCCGCGGGCAGAACTTTGTTTTTCACCTCAGAGGACAGCGTCTCCACTCGCACCGCAGTTTGGCGCACGGCCAAATACATGGCCACCAGAATTCCGGCCTGGATCACCACAGCCGCCGCGGTCACGGCGATGAAAATCGGTAGATAGTCCATAAGCGTTCCTCCGCTTCACCACGCTGCGGAGCTTCATCCATCAGGGATTCTGCGCGCCGCTGCCTTCCGCAGCCGTGGCTTCCTGGTAGGCCTGCCTTCCCGCTTCATAGGCGGACCGGAACTGCTCCTTCTGCTGACTCAAAACTTCACGGCCGCGATCGGCCCAACTGGAGGCTTGCTCCCGCGCCTGCCGGGCGCGACCACGAACGAACTCCCGGCTGTCCTCAGCTCGCGCGCGCAGTGCCTGCCGGGTTTCGTCGCCCGAGCGCGGAGCATAGAGCACGCCAGCCGCGGCGCCGATACCCAACCCTGCCAGGAACCAAAGTAAACTATTGTTGTTGTCCGACATCGATGAAACCTCCCACTCTGAAACTACTAATCGGATGGTAGCACCCGCTATTGCGAATTACAATTCGAGGGAGCTAGTAGACTCCGGGAAATCGAGTCTTCCCCCAACTAAGGGCGTTGTCAAGAATTGCGCTACTGCCCGGCAGGATATTGACGGAACATCTTTACGATGGCCTTCTCTATTGTTTCAAGCGACTTTTCCTGCTGTTGCGGATCAAGATTGGCTTTCGCTACGCCGCGCCACCTGAGCTTTTTCGCAGCGCGTTCCACGATGTCGATTACCAGCGTTCCCTGGTCGATGAATACAGCCGCGCTGCCGTGCCCAATCGCGCCTGGGTTTCCTTCATCCCACCACGGACCATCCAGACCCGGCATCGCGTAAACATTAACATCGTAGGAAACGTTCATCGCGCCATCGAGTCCGCCGTAAGCGTTAACTAACAGGTCTGGGTTGCCAGTCGCCTTGGTCAAGCCCTTGGACTGGAGTTGAACATCGACCGCGCCCATGATATCGAGGGCCACAAACGGGTAAGCATGGGCCCCCTGTTTCATCCACGAGTAGGTTTTGAACCCTGAAAAGTTCTGCTTCTTGTTGTACTCGACCCTGATCTTCTGCGCCTGAACACTGGGCACACAGATCAGAAATACGAGCCATAGCCACGCCGATGCACGGTTGCGTTTCATGTTAAACACAGTTTTCTTTCTTGAGCTCAAAGAGGCCCCATTGTACGCCCAGATGTCTCACGCCCCTACTTGCCAAATCCGGATCGACCGGCATTTCGTTTACCGTTTCCCAACGCACTTGTGGAGTTTCCAACGAAGCGAGACAATATCCGTTTGCGGCTGAGGAATGCGCATGTCCCAGAAGTATCGCCAACACGGCTATCAAGACCGCGACCGAGACCGAGGCACGGATACAGATAAAGACCGGCAAAAGCCGTCCAGCGAAAAGCCGGTCAAGAAGGAAACCTTCGGACCGCGCGCTCTGCAAATGCCCGGAACCCACACCGTTTCCCGCTGCGCGCAATGCGGCACTTTGCTGGCTTCGATCTCCGAACCGGTTGGGCAATGTCCCAAGTGCGGCTTCGAACTCCACTCCTGCCGCCAGTGTACGTATTTCGATACTTCCAGCCGCTTCGAATGCACCCAGCCCATCCCCGAGCGAATCCCGCGCAAGGACGAGCGCAATCAATGCACGTTCTTCTCCATGCGCGTTCGGGTGGAAAAAGAGACCTCTACGCCGAGTTCAGCCCGTCCCATGGATGCGCGCACGGCCTTCGAGAATCTCTTCAAGAAGTAGCCGCTGATCGCTTTTTGCGGCTGAATAGTTCCGGCCTTCGCAAAAAGTGCGATAGGCCGGCCCGCCCGTCCTAACGAGTTTCGAAAGTCGCCCATCGACAGTTGGTGATAAATCTAATGACAACACTTATGCTCCCTTTGGATACCGTCTGGGACGGAGAAGGTTTTGTACAGATTCAAATCTGGCAACGACGGTAGTCGTGTAGCCGTAGGTTTCGTTAAACGCGGGTCGATCGCGCCGGGCACAAGCATAGGCTCGGCATCCAGCCGGGAGCGACGGAAAATGCCGCTGCGGTCGAGGACTTACTGCAGCAGTTAGTGGCGCGCGGCGTGAACTCGCAAGCGAAACAGTGGTTTGTGATCGACGGCGTAAAACCCTTGCGGGGCAACCATCTGCGAAGTCTTTAGCCGGCAACATCCGGGGTTGCCGCAATCACAAGATTCGCAAAATGGCTGCCCGAAGGAGCGCTGCGGGCCTAAAAGACTACTTCGCGGTCTTTCTCTTATTGTTATGTGCCTGCTTTTCGTGGTGTACCTGATAAGCGACACCGTTCTGCTGCTTGGTTACTTGCGACTTCTCAGCCTGAGTCAGTTTGCCGCCGTTCGCAGCGCGGTCCGACTTCACTTCCTGGTTAATGTCAGCCTCTTTATTTTCAAGTTTGCTGGCTTGACCCGCCGATAAATTGTCATTCTTAATTCCCGAGGCGATGCTTTTTTGCTGGTCCTGCTCACGCTGCCCAACCTCGGTAGCCGGATGGGTAGTCTGCACGTTGGAGTTGTGCGCGTCCTGATGGATCTGGTTAGACAGCTTGTTTTGCTGTTGCTGGAGAGTCGCACGGTCGGCCGCCGTCAAGTGGCCGTTGTCCAGCTTTTTCATGTTGCTCTCTTCCTGGTTGAGCTGGGATTCCCGGCCCTCTAAGTTGCCAGCTTCGCCTTTGGTCAAGCTGCCGTTGTCGATCCCGTTTGCGATACGATTCTGCTGGTTGGCCTTGCGCTGGTTAACCCCTTGATTCGGCGTTGGCGAGGTGGTCGCCGTGGCAGGGGCCTGCGCTGCATTGGCGTTGGTCTGGGCCGGGGCGCTCGAAGTCTGTGCGGCAGCGGGCAACAACAGAGTCGCTAAAGTCGCATTCAACAATGTCACCTTAATGAAATTCGTCATAACGGATCGTCTCCTTTGGGGGATGCAGTTCATCACTGCTATTTCTCGCTTTCTCATTCCTTATTTGTTTCGGACTCCGTGGCTGCTCAGGATTGAAACCCGCACTCTCGGGGATAGTTGCGCAGAAGTTCGAGAACGCGCGAAAGCCAACTCGAAGTTACTGATTATACACAAGGGATCGCTCATCTTTTCACCTTTATTGAAGTTTCCTGGAAGATCACGACCACGTGCTGGATCGTCGGCTGGGGCGGCGGTGAGGTTGTCGAGCTTCCGCTGCTTCAGCTGCCGGATCCATCGGAGACGACAAGCAGCTCAGTGGCGCTGGCCAGCAAGATCCCGAAAAAATCATTCTTGGCCTGATCATTCAGTTTCCATTGGAGTAGTGCGACGCTTTGAGTGCATGAAACCCGGCCACGGTTGTTTCCACTCGCCGGACGAATAGCGGGGGGAATTAGTGGCTCGATCAGATGCATGAAAAATTATGCACACCCCCAGCTTACTGCACGGGAGCGCCGGCCGCGCTGCCGATGACGGCGATCACGGTTCCACGTGAGGGGCAGCGTATTTTCCGGCTGCGGTGGTGCTCCGCGGAAGGCGAAACGTGCTAGAGTCTTAGGACACCGCGCCGGGGTCGCCGGCGAGTCATGTAACTATGGGTTACCTCGAAGGTACGAAAGTGCTATTCCAAAGGTAAGGAGTTTTAGGCTAAACTTCGACCCTGAAACTGAGCAGAAGCTCCCATTCTGCTGACCCTACCGCTGACCCACCCCTGGAAGTGGACTGCGAAGGAAATCCTGAAGATAGAGCGCAACGAAAAAGACCTCGAACGGAGTTTCAATCAGCTATGAACAAACGAACAGCTTCTCTTCTCGTTCTGGTGGTAATTGCTTTACTGGCCGCCGGTGTCACGCCAAGCCAAGCCGCGACCGCACATGCCAAGGGCAATCGGGTTTCTACACTGCCTCAGCAGCAGCCCGGCAGCAATCCTCCTCCGACAAAAATTGGGTTCCTCAGCGCGACCCAAATTCCCGCTGGCGGTGGCACCTACTCGCAGTTTCCTGCGGTGATGGGCGATTTCACTGGCAATGGCAAGCAAGATGTTGCGACGCTGGTGAACACGGGGTCGAACGCTAAGGCCACGCTGGCCATCTCGGTTCTCTTGAGCAATGGCGATGGCACCTTCACCACTAAGCTGACCCCAACCTCGTACGCACCCCCGGCACCCTATGTCGTGTTCAACCCGATATGGGTCGGTGATCTCAATGGCGACGGGAAAGACGATCTCGTGGTTGGTGTGCAAGCGACCGCGACCTCGGGTGCTTTCATTGACGTCTGGCTGGCCGACAGCAACGGCGATGGTGGATTCACACAGGGACAGGAGTTTGCGGTCACTACTGCAAACGGCGATTTCATGGTGTGGGCGACGCTCACCAAGGACAGCGGTACCGGCTTCTTAGACTTTGTGGCGGCCGACGCCACGACCCCCAATGGGAATATCTGGACGCTCACGGGAAAAGGAGACGGCACCTTCAATGCAGCCACTTCGGTCGCGTTCACGGGCGCACTTCAGCCTGGAGACCCGAACTACGCCAATTCTTTCAATCCGATGGTATTTGCTGATTTTAACGGCGACGGAATCTTGGACTTTGCAGCGCCGTCTTCAACGGACGCTTTTCCGAACGAGATCAGTGTCTACATTGCGCTCAACCCTGGTCCCGGCTACATGGCGCCGAATCAACTGAAGACCAATAACAACATTTATGATTCTTGCTTTCTGGCGGCGGGTGACCTGAGCGGGGCCGTTGATATCATTGCCGCCAATTGCTTCGACGGTACTGTGACGGTTTATGTCAACGGCGGCTCCGGGACTTTCAGTGCTAAAGGAAAATATTCGGCGGCCGGGGCAGCCCCATCCGGCGTGACTATTGCTGACATCAACGGTGACGGTAATAACGATGTCGTTTCGTCTAACTGGCAAGGGGCCGACATTACAGTTCTTACCGGTAATGGTGACGGTACGCTCAACGCTCCTGGTTCTGCGTATGCGATTGGCGGATCGGCTCACATCAACTCACCGCTGACTCCGGCCCTGGTGGCGGATTTCAATGGTGACGGGCATCTGGATGCCGTCTTGCAAGACTCAGAATTCAGTTTCGTGTATTTGCAGAGTTTCGGTACTACGCCGCCAAGCTTCCGGTCCGCCATTGATTACCAGTTTCCGGTGTCCGACCTTTCGTATTCTGTCGCGATTGCGAGCGGGGACTTTAATGGCGACGGGATTCCGGATTTTGTCGTGGGCACCGGAAATTCAAAAAATCCGACGACCCCCGGTGTCACTGTTTTCCTCTCGAATCCCGATGGAACGCTGCAACCCGGAGTGTCTTACGCCGGCAGCAGTTCTCTGACTAACCCCCAATTCCAGTATGTGGCGGTCGCCGATTTTGATGGTGACGGACACCTTGACATCGCTGCAACCGACAGCGTCAACGGCGTGGTGCAAATCTTTGCCGGCGACGGTACAGGCAAGTTTACCGCCGATCAGACGACGTTTCCGACCGGGACCGGCGTCAGTGCCCTGGGTATCGCGGTTGGCGCGTTTAATGGTGACACCAAGCCCGACATCGCGGTGGTCAATAATACGGGCACCGCGAGCGACAACGTGGCTATCCTGAAGAACGGCAGCACCGGTCCGGGCAGCTTCGCGTTCACTACGACGCAGCTTCCAAATCTGACCGGCTTGGGCGCCACGGAAATCACCGCTGCCGATGTAAACAATGACGGCACACCTGACCTGCTGGTTCCGATGTGGGGAGTAACCGGAACACCGGGCACGAACGTTGCCGTATTTCTTGGAGGCAAGGGCAGTTTTGGCAGCGAGTCGGATGTCAATCTTGGCTTTAACAACCCGTACTACGCGACGGTCGGCGACTTCAACGGCGACGGCAAAGTTGATTTAGCGGTTACAACGCAAGATCAGACGAATGCCCACAACCAGGGAATTGCGATTGCTCTTGGAAAGGGCGATGGCACTTTTCTGCCGGCGACCTTCGTGCTCACAACACTGCAGAATTTCGCGCTGGACGAGCCATTCCCGGGCTACGTGAAAGCGGTTGACCTGAACCGTGACGGCAAACTCGACTTGGTCTATACCAACAAGAAGTACGGCACGGTGGGAATCCTTTATGGTCAGGGCAACGGCGCATTTTACGATCCGGTAGAATTTGCCGCCGGCGCAAAAGCCTTCGACATCGCCCTGGCCGATATCAACGGCGGTAGCGCGCTCGATGTAGTTGCGTCTTCTAATGCCGTGGACTTTGTCGGTGCGACGGTCCTGCTGAACACCAGCGGCAATACCACGACACTGACCTCATCTGCCTCCACCGTGACGCGCGGCACTTCAGTGACTTTCACCGCGACTGTTGCGTCCGTAGTCAAAGGTGTCACTGCCGTCCCCACTGGAACAGTGACTTTCACTGATAATGGCTCGAGAGTCCTCGGAACGCAATCGCTTAACGGCAGTGGACAGGCGGTTCTCGACACCGTCAGCCTGGTAACCGGCTCAAATAGCGTTGTCGCTCAGTACAGCGGCGACACGAATTTTGTGCCGACCACTTCGCAGGCGGTAGTGGTTCAGGTGACAGGACAAACGGCGAGCAAGACAGTTGTTACTTCTTCGGTGAACCCCGCTGGTTTAGGGCAACAGATCACTTTCACCGCAACCGTCACCTCCACCTTGTCCGGTGACACGCTTATTCCCACAGGTACCGTCACATTCATGGACGGCACCACGGCGCTGGGTTCTCCAGTAGCGCTGAATGCCAGCGGCGTGGCGACGTTGAACATAAGCACACTGACGGCCGGCACGCACGGCATTACAGGTGTATACGGTGGAGATACCAGCTTCATCGGAAGCAAATCGCCGGTGCTGGATCAGGTGGTTAATGCACAGCCAAGCACCACCACCACGGTGACTTCTTCCTTAAATCCCGCTCCAACTGGGCAGCTCGTTACCTTCACGGGAAAGGTTGCGTCCACCGTTGTTGGCGACAAGCGTGTTCCCACGGGCACGGTTACTTTCAAGGACGGAACTTCTGTGCTGGGTCCAGGAACCCTGAATGCCAGCGGAGTTGCCACGTTCGGTACAAGCTCGCTCGCGGCCGGTACGCACAGCATCACTGCGGTGTACGGTGGCGACACGACCTTCACCGGCAGCACATCGGCGCCGTTGAATCAAGTGGTCACTGCCGCACCGGACTACACTCTGACCGCCAACCCGACTAGCCCGGCGCCAATAAGTCCGGGCAGTTCCGCTACGGTCACAATCGCAGTGGCTGCAGTGAACGGTTACAACGGAGTTGTAAGCTTCAGTGCATCGTCCTGCACCGGTCTGCCAGCCGAGGCCAGTTGCAGCTTCAACCCATCCACGGTAACCGGGAGCGGGAAGACGACGCTCACCATCACCACCACGGGCCCGAACGCGCAACTGATGGCGCCCTCGGACGTCAACCACCACTCGGGCGGATTGACTCTATGGGCTGGTCTGAGTGGAGTAGGAGTGCTCGGCATGGTCCTTGCGGGTGACGGGAAGAAACATAACCGGCGCCGTGTCGGGATCGTGCTCTGCGTTCTGGCTGTGGTCATGCTGCTCGCGCTGGTGGGTTGCGGTGGCGGCAGCAGCAGTGGTGGAGGTGGCGGCGGAGGTGGTGGTGGCACGCCGGCTGGAACCTCGACCATCCAGCTCAACGTAACTGGCACCGTCAATACTACGGCGCATCATTTGGCTACGCCGATTACCCTGACGGTCAATTAATGGCCGAGAACAAAAAAAGGCGACCGGGATACGTTCCGGTCGCCTTTTGGCCAGGAGGTCGGGGAACAGATGCGCGGGCGGACGAATCCGGCGCGACACCTTAGCATTAAGCTCGTGAGAAGATGCAGGAAGCAGACTTGGGTGTGAATCGAGCGCGTGCGATTCGGCATTTAGACAAAAAATAGCTTTGACAAAATCGCTCTTGACAAAAATGAGCGCACAGCGCAAACTGCGCCTCAAATCTGAAGTTTCTCACTCAGGGACGTTTCACAAAGTTCCGCGAAACGATGGGGCTCCGTGTGGTGGCTTCAGGAAGCTCGTTCGACGGTAAGACCGCTTTGCCTTGCTCGATATGAGTTTTGCGCTATGCCAGGGGTCTGTCGTAGGAAGGTCAGATTTCGTCTGGTCGTATCCGCTGGTACGTTTGGTCTGCGGCAGATGAAACTCATCACAGACGAGAGATCTGGCCTGAAATGATCTTATATGCCGACTTTCCTGAATAGGTTCGTTAAGAATCCGAGTCTCAAACGGAAGATTAGGGCGGTGGTAACTGCGGCTCGTCTGCTGACCGGCAGGCAAGTTGCCGGTCGTTCAGCCACCATCTTTCCGGACGACGTTTATCTCGTTTCTTATCCTCGATCAGGCAACACGTGGACTCGGTTCCTGATCGCGAACCTGCTTGACCCCGAGCACCCCGCTACTTTTGGCAACATCGAGTCCCGAGTTCCCGAGATTTACTTCAACTATGATCGCGTGCTGCGCCGGCTGCCCAGGCCTCGTCTGCTGAAGAGCCATGAACCGTTTAATCCCAGGTATCCCAAGATGATCTGCATCGTGCGTGATCCGCGCGATGTCGCCGTGTCCTTTTATCATCACAACGTCAAATGGCGAAACATTCCCGACGACTATCCAATCGATGACTTCATTCCGGGTTTTATCGCGGGACAATATGATGCCTGGTCGGGCTCGTGGGCAGACAACGTCAAGAGTTGGATCAGCATGCGACAGGGAGGGAATAATTTCTTGCTGCTCCGCTACGAGGATCTGAGGCACAACACGCTGTCCGAACTCCTCCGAGTTGCTGAATTTTTGCGGCTGGCGGGGTTCTCCGGAATTGCAACTTCTCCCGACAAACTCGCATTGGCGATCGAACGGAGCTCTCCCGAGCGCATGCGGGAACTGGAAAGGGAACAAACCCGTCAGCACGTTCAGCTCAAAAGGACCCGGCAAGATAAGCCCTTTATCCGGACCGCGACCAGCGGAGGTTGGCGATCTGCACTTTCCGAGACCTCCGTAGCGCTCATTGAAGGCGCTTGGGCCGAGCTTATGGAGAACTTAGGTTATCCTCTCTCGCGAGCGCTTCAGGAAGCAGACATCAACCAGTCGAGCCGGGCTTGAGGCTCGCCTAAACTCGATTCCCGGGCGAATTTTTTGGTTAGGAAACAAGCGACCCATGCTATGCTGTTTCTCCGCTCTCTCTCCGTAGGTCCGCGTGAAGTTTGTAGGAGAAAGTCAGATGAAGTCAATCCTGCTGGTCCTGGCGGCTCTGTTCTACCCGTGGTTCCTTCCCGCACAAACCATCACTACGTTTGAGGGTATCGATGCTTCGCAAGTCCCTCACCCGGAATATGACGTCGATCCCAACGGCGCAGTCGGGACCAAGCAGTTCATGGAATGGGTGAATGTTTATTATCAGGCATATGACAAGACCACCATGGCTCCGGTTTGGGCCGCACCTCAGCCGGGGAACACTCCTTGGCAACTGAGCAAGATGCAGAACTGCTACAACCTTAGCGGGGACGGGCTGGTTATGTTCGATCGTCTGGCCTCGCGCTGGATCGTTGCTGCCCACGGTTTGCCCAGCGACGGCCAATATTTCTATTGCGTCGCCATCTCCAATACCGATGATCTGACCTCCAAGGCGTTCGCCTGGTACACCTACGCGTTCGCCTTGGACGGTGTGCTCGGAACAAATTCCGAGGGCCACACTTATTTTCCCGACTGGCCGAAACTGGGAACATGGGCCGATGCTTATTACGTGGGCTTCGATCTCCTGGATAAAGATCAAAACTATCTGCCCATTGGTGTAGTCGCGTGCGCTCTGGACCGCACAAATATGCTGACTGGAGGTACGGCCAACCCGATTCAATGTTTCAGCGATCCCGACCCGATTCCCGTCTACGGTACTTTATACCTTCGACACAGTCTGATTCCCGCTGACATTGATGGCACCACGGCTCCGCCTTCCGGCCGGCAAGAGTACTTTGTCAGCATTCAGAACCCTCCCAACAACGGAACAACCACTACATCGACAACCATCAATTTATGGGCTTTCCACACGGATTGGGTGAACCCCTCGAATTCGACGTTCGCTAACTTTCCGCTTTCCGTAACCAGCTATACTCCCGGATGTTACGACGTTTCAAAAGTATCGAATACGGTCTGCGTGCCGGAGTTGTCCACGAAGAAAACTAAAAACTACATTGACTCCGTGGGTGATCGGCTGATGCCGCGCTTAGACTATCGAAATTTTGGATCGTATGAGTCGTTCTTGGTGGCTCATACGGTACAAACCGGCACAAACGGAAATCAGCAAACTGGCATCCGCTGGTATGAGCTTCGCGGCAGCGGGACCCCATCCATCCATCAGAGCGGGACCTTGAACCCCGGGACCGGGATGTTTCGCTTCATGCCCTCGGCTGCGCAGGACATTCACGGGAATGCGGCGGCGGGCTTCAGCATGTCTAGCGCTGGAAGTCATCCCGGGATAAGGACCGTGTGGTGGAACCTGCAAAAGAACACGACGAAGTTGCACAATCTCTTGATTTGGAAGGGAAGCGGAGACGAGGAGAACGTCGGCCATTGGGGGGATTACACCTCGATGACCGTAGATCCAGTGGACAACTGCACATTCTGGTACGTAAACGAGTATTTCGCTTCCAATCAGACGGGCACCGAAATTAACTGGCATACCAGGATCGGAAATTTTAAAGTATCAACCTGTGACTAGAGCGGCAGGCAGACTTACCAACCCCAGGTAAGTCTGAGGCAATGCTGCATGAGTTGGTGCCTTGCAGCCGCCAAAGGCGACTATTCTCATTGAATTACTAACCCTTCGAAAGGTTTACTTTTGGTTGACCAGGGGCCCGTTCCGGGCGGTCGGTTTTCGTCGCCGGAAGGGTAGTAAAGCATCAGAATATAAACGACTTCGGACGGTATTGGAGACTTTAGTCATCAGGGCTTTCTACCTCTTGCAGGAACTTGCACGGTTCTGTAGGCTTGAAACCACTTTTGGTCGTGTCCTGCCACGAGTTTGGGTCACGATCAGCTCGTCGACCGCTCCCCCCAAATGACGGCGGTTTTGGGCGCATACCGAATCGCGGGTTTGAAGACGCGGTCCCGTCGGGCAGCTCCATCTCAGGTCACGGAATGTGACTCAGAGGGCGGAGCTACGAAAACGGAAGATGTGCCGCTGAATGCGAGCGCGAGATCATCAATCTCTTGACCCAGCACCCTTCCCCACCCGGTCTTTGTTTCCGTTTTCCGAGTTGCTGCACTCACGCAAAACCGATCCTGTGCATTCAACTGTGACCAGCGGCTGCCGTTGTTTCTCCCGAGAGACAACCAGTTGAGCTAAATCGCAACGAGAAGTTGGTTTCCTGATCCGCCACCATGGATGAGCTAAAAGACACTACGAAAGAGTCCCCAGTATCCTCCCCGCCGAGGGTTACTCTGCGAAGTCTGCGGGCGGCTACTGAGTTGGATGCGATCAGCCGGGCTTTGGAGCAGGTTGGATGGAATCGCAGGCGCGCGGCAGAATTGTTGGGCGTTAGTTATCGCGGGCTGCTGTACAAGATCCGCCAATACAACATTACGCGAAGGGTGAACCAGCAATTATCACCTTTTGCGGAGGAATGAACGAGAGTAAAATTCCGGTTAGATCCGGCAATGGGCTGGGGTTGGGTTTTAACGAATTAGCTGCCAGGCGCGCGACCCGTCACCCATTTTTCAACTTCGAAGGTATCGCATCATGACTCAAATTGGATTTGGAGTAAAAGCTATGAATAAGCGTTGCATTTTATACCTGACGCTAGTTTTTGTTGCGGTGCAGCTATGCGCGGCACAGAGCCAATCGCCCAACAGCGCGACCGCTTCCGGTCCCGGTTCGAGTGCAAGCGCAGGAGCCGAGAGTACGGGCGCGAAGGCCGGCAATGATGCCGCCTCGACAGCGAGCACCTCGCCATCTGTATCCACTTCGGCGCCGCAGTTTCAACAACGGGATCCGCGCTATAAGATCGCGGCCAGCGACTCCTTCGACCTCACCTTTCCGCTCAGTCCCGAATACAACCAACTTGCTGTGACCGTACAGCCCGACGGTTTCGTGACTCTTTATGGAATCGGCGATGTCAAGGTGCAGGGTCAGACCGTACCCGAACTGACGGAAACTCTAAAGCGCGCTTACAGCGGAATTTTGCACGATCCGATCATCTCGATCGTCCTGAAGGATTTTAACAAGCCGTATTTCATAGCCGATGGGCAGGTGGGGCACCCCGGAAAGTATGACCTGCGTGCTGACACAACGCTCACCGAAGCGGTGGCGATTGCTGGCGGATTTACGGATAACGCGAAGCATTCTCAGGTGCTGTTGTTCCGCCGAGTGTCCGACCAGTGGGTTTCGACCCAGCTTTTCGACGTAAAAAAAATGGAAGCCAAAGGGGATCTGCGGGAAGATCCCTATGTGCATCCTGGCGACACGATCTTTGTCCCGAAGAACAGAATTTCCAAGATCATGCCTTTCCTGCCCAGCGCAAATACGGGCGCCTACGTTCCAATCAAGTAAATGAGGATCCAACCAATGAACCATGATTTGATTTCAAACAATGACAAGTCGGCTGCGAGTTTCTCTCTGCGCGATCTATTGGCTGTAGGCTTCCGCCATAAGCGCACCGCGATGTATTGCTTCTTTGGGATCCTCCTGGGCACGATATTGTTCGTGGTCTTCGGATCAGCCCGCTATACCGCTACGGCGAAGTTCCTCATCGACCGTGAACGTATGGATCCAGTCGTAAGCCCTGAAACGACTAATCCGGTAATGATGCGGACGCCGGTCACGGAAGAGGAACTCAACTCAGAAATCGAATTGCTGCAGAGTCGTGATGTGCTTCGACAGGTCGTCATCGCATGCGGATTGAACAGCCGCAAATCGCTCTCGGAATATGTCCTCGGTCCCGCCACTCCGGAAGTTCGCATTGAAAAGGCCACGGACCGCCTGCAAAGCGCTTTGGATATCGAGCCCGGCAAGAAAAGCGATCTGATCGAAGTCAGCTATACGTCAGACAGCGCGCAGTTGTCCGCGCACGTGCTGCAATCGTTAGCCGAATCTTACATCGCCAAGCACTCGGCGGTGCACACTCCGCCGGGTCAGGCCAAATTCTTTGATAAGGAGACGGCGGAATATAAGAACAATCTGGCGGACGCGGAAGCCCAACTCAAGCAGTTTTCCACGGAGCAGAATGGAGTCGCCCCCACGGTGGCTCGCGACCTGTTTCTGCAGAAGTTGGCTGAGTTCCACGAGAGCTTGCAGCAAACTCGCGCATTGCTGGCCTCCACCGGAGAAAGGGTCCGCACCCTGCAAAAGCAGGCCGGAGTCACTCCCGAGCGCTTAACCACGGAAATGAAACAAGAGGACGACGCCCAGGTTCTGCAAGGTCTGAAGAACACCCTGATGACCCTGGAACTCAAACGCACTGAACTGCTCACAAAATATCAGCCGAGTTACCCGTTGGTGGTGGAAGCTGACAAGGAGATAACCGATACCAAGGCTTCCATCGCGGCTGAAGAAGCGAAACCGATTAAAGCGGAAACGACCGACCGCAACCCAACCTATGCGTATATTGACGAGGAGTTGGCCAAGGCTAAGGCGGATTACAGCGGGCTAAAGGCACAGGAAGCTGCCATGCAAGCCATCGTTGAGAACTATGAGGCCAAGGCTCGGGACCTTGAGCAGAAGGGGTTGATCGAGCAGGATTTGGAGCGCAATTACAAAGCGGACGAAGAGAACTATCTGTTGTATCTTCGCAAGCGTGAAGAAGCGCGCATGACCGATGCCCTGGACAGCACGCGAATTGTCAACGTCGCTCTGGCGGAGACACCAATTGCGCCGAGCTTGCCCGCCCATTCTGTCCCGTTCCTCCTGCTAGTCGGTATTTTGATAGCGGGCACGGTTTCGGTGGGAGCGGTTTTCATTCAGGAGTATCTCGATCCCTATTTCCGCACACCGATGGAAGTATCGTCGGAGCTCAATATTCCGGTGCTGGCCGCCGTTCCCGACGAATCCGAAGCGATTCCGGGTACCGGGACAAACGGCAACGGGAACGGTCGAACTCGCGATTACTCGCGCGCTGGCATACCGACTCCGATCTCCCCGGTCGGTCAGGCGGGTGTCCACTAGCCACATTTCATCAGATTTTTCGCACCGCAGGCGACCACCGCGCAGTTCGCGCCGCGCGTCCTGATCGGGTGCACTCATCGAAAGCCGATAACACTTTACCCATTCCGACACAAAGGAAATTCTGAGGACCAACCATGAGTAAGAACTTCGAACTCCTGTACCAGACCGGCAAGGCAATGGACATGCTGCAACCTGAGGTAGAGCCGGAAGCCAAGACCCTACCTCTTCAGGAAGTGTCGGCTGCGACGCCGGCAGTGGAGGTTGACGGAATGGCACGGGAAGAATTAACCAAGTTGGTTCATCGGTTGTTTTTGCTGCCGGGCACCGAAGCCCCGCGCCACGTCGTGTTCACCAGCACGGAATTAGGCAACGGCTGTACCTGGATGTGCGCCCGTACGGCCGAAATTCTGGCCTCACAAGTTGGCAATTCGGTCTGCGTTGTGGATTGCAATCTGCGTTCTCCCTCGCTTCACGACGAGTACGCTGTTGAAAATCACTATGGGCTTGCGAATGCGCTTGCTGAAGACGGCCCGGTTCGCCAGTATGCGCGGCAGCTATCCCGTCCGAATTTATGGCTGGTCAGTTGCGGTGCCGGAGATGCCAATTCCGAAAGTTTGCTGACCTCGGGCCGTATGCGAGCTCGCATTTCGGAGTTGCGCGCGGAGTTCGACTATGTGCTGATGGATGTCGCGCCCATGAATATATGCAATCACAGCTTGATATTCGGAGGTTGGATGGACGGCGTAGTTCTTGTCCTGAAGGCCAACTCTTCCCGCCGGGATTCAACCCGAGACGCCATGAAGCAGCTACAAGCCTCCAGTGTACGAATGTTGGGAGCGGTTCTGAATCAACGGACCTTTCCCATCCCGGAACGAATTTACAAGCATCTCTGATCAACATTGGTCGCGACCGGATGTCTCTTGGGTTTTGTCCGGCCGTTTCAAACGCCTGTTCCGGGTTCCAACGACATGTTGAAAAATCTACCTTTACTGCCCCTCGTGCCTCCGCAAGCGTACGCTGCGGCCTGACAGGAATTCACCCATGATCGCCGCCGGACGCCGAATCTTAAACACCGCCACCAAGCTGTTTGACTTGTTGCTGATGATCGTTTCCTTTGGAACGGCCACGCTGCCACATCTCGCCGCAGGGGGGACGGTATCATTTGCACAATTTCTCGAGATGCGGATCAAGCTGGAAAACTTCGTCGTTTTCCTGGTTCTTTTATGGCTGTGGCACATTATCTTTAGGGTCGTCGGCCTGTACGGCTCCAAGCGCCTGACCACCCGGAGGGCGGAGGTGTTGGACGTCCTCAAAGCCACCTCGCTGGGTGCGGTGGTTCTCCTGTTCGTGTCCTTCCTGCTGCGTTTTCGAATGGTCACGCCAGTTTTCGTGGGGATTTTTTGGGCGGTGAGCACCACCTTGGCGGTTTTGAGCCGCCTCGCGATCAGAACCTACTTGCGGCGACTGCGGGTTCGCGGCAGCAATCTGCGTAACTTGTTGATCGTCGGGTCCAACGGGCGGGCCATCGAATTCGCGAATATTATTCAATCGAAGCCTGAACTGGGATATCGGATTCTCGGTTTCGCGGACGATGAATGGACGGGTGCGGACGAGATTCGAAAGAGCGGCTGGCCTTTGGTATGCGGCCTGCAGGAGGTACGCGCTTTCCTGCGTCGTAGTGTCGTTGATGAGGTTGTTCTCGCGATCCCTTTGCGTTCATTTCACGACCACGCCTCTGACATCGCCGCCACCTGCGAACAGCAGGGAATTATTCTTCGGGTGCTTTCCGATCTGTTCAATAGGCAGACCCGCAGTCCTCTAACCGAACGGTTCGAAGAATCGACCTTAATCACGCACTCCAGCGGGGTTGGGGAAGGCTGGCCTACAGTCATTAAGCGAGTACTCGACTTTTCACTTTCGCTCCTGGTGCTCATCGCTATTGCCCCGATACTGTTGCTGACGGCCGTGCTGATCCAACTTACCTCGCCAGGGCCGGTATTCTTTGTGCAAAAGCGGATTGGCTTAAACAAGCGGATCTTTAACATTTACAAGTTCCGGACCATGGTCGTAGACGCCGAAAAAAGACTGCAGGAAGTCGAACATCTGAATGAGGCGACTGGCCCGGTTTTCAAAATCAAAAACGATCCCCGCCTTACCCTCATCGGTGGATTCTTGCGCAAAACCAGCATCGACGAGCTCCCGCAACTCTTCAACGTCTTGACCGGCGACATGAGTCTGGTCGGTCCTCGCCCTCTGCAGCTTCGCGACTACGAGCTGTTCAATGAGGCGGGCGAAGATTGGCAGCGTTGCCGATTTAGCGTTCGGCCAGGCATTACCTGCCTCTGGCAGGTCAATGGGAGAAGTTCGCTGCCGTTTCATAAGTGGATGGAGCTCGATCTGCAATACGTGCGCAATTGGTCTCTCTGGCTTGACCTGCAGATTCTTGCGAAAACCGTTCCCGCGGTCCTGCGAGGATCCGGAGCTGCCTAACGCGGCTTCGATCTTTACGCCAAGCAAAACACACTCCTTATCCGCAGATAGTTTGACCGGATGAATAGAATCAGCCCTTCCACACAAGAATTTACCTCCCTTCCTCAATCGCCCGAAAATACCCGTTCGGATTTGGGTGAGGAGCAGGCATTTCAGCGATGCGCTGCTCACTGGAATCGTTATCTTTCGGCGGCATCAGCGTTGAGTCTCCCAACCGATAGGCCGCGACCAGCCAACCCAACCCTCCACATCGTGGGCAAGTCCTCGCCTCTGTCTACCGACCTGAGAGATTCGCTCCGCTATTTCAGCGAGATGGAACAAATACCGCTTCCGGTAGTCTTCTTGAGCGCCTTCCAGGTTCTGCTGGCTCGCTACACGCTTCAAGAGGAAGTCGTGATGGGTTGTTCGATTCTGGGGCCGATCACGGCAGTCGATGATGTTTCCAGGGACACAGAGAGAGAATTCATCGTGGGCGTTAATCTCGCTGACGATCCTTCATTCCGGCATTTCCTGAAACGTGTCAATCGGGAGGTCTTGGAATCACTGGTGCATGGGGCTGTTCCACTTCAGCGCTTAGCCGTCGAATTGTCGCCGGGCGCACAGACCCCGATTTCTCAAGTTTCGTTTTCCTATCGAACATTGAACTCAGAAGCAAAGGGGAGCCAGCCCGGAGGCATCATTCCGGAAACCTTATCCCCCTTGCATTTCGCCGTTGAACAGAGCAACGACCAACTTCTACTCTCTGTTTTCTACGGAACGGAATTGTTCGAAGCTGAGAGTATGAACCGAACGCTTAGGAATATGCAGACTTTGCTGCACGGCATCGTTCAAGATCCCGATCAGGTGTTGTCGAAGCTGCCCCTGCTTACAAACGACGAAGCGCGGAAGATTTTGGTGCAGTGGAACCAGACAGCTTGCGATTATCCGCACAAATGTTTGCACGAACTTGTAGAGGCGCAAGCGGAGCTTGTGCCGGAAAATTCTGCCGTGGTGTGCGGAAATCAGCAACTAACCTACCGCGAATTCAACACCCGAGCCAACCAATTGGCCCACTATCTCCGTAGCCGTGGCGTGCGAGCGAACGCGCGGGTTGGGATCTGTCTGAATCCGTCGCTCGACTTTGCCGTGGCTGTCTTGGGCGTACTAAAGGCGGGTGGCGTCTGTGTTCCACTTGACCCCAACTATCCTGCCGAGCGCCTCAGCTACATGTTGCGAGACGTAAAAGCTCAGGTGCTAGTGACAGAGAGTGGAATTCTAGCGGACGGGAATCTTGGAGGCTGCGAGGTGCTCTACCTCGCCAATCATTCCAGAATTCTTTCCGATGAGCCGCATACTAATCCAGCGTCCGAAGTCACGCCTGACAACATTGCTTACGTCATTTACACCTCCGGGTCCACTGGCAAGCCCCGCGGCGTTCTCCTGGCGCATGCCGGCCTCGTGAACTATATCGCGACCATGACCCGCATGTACGCGGTCACCCCGAGCGACCGCGTGCTGCAGTTCTGCTCCATCAGCTTCGATATCGCTGTCGAAGAGCTATTCGTGGCCTGGTCGGGTGGCGCTGCTCTGGTGTTCAAGTCGGAGGACACTCCGCTGGCCGTGCCCGACTTCCTGGCGTGGGCCGAAGAGCAGCATGTGACGGTCCTGGATCTTCCCACTGCCTACTGGCACGAGTGGGTGAATCAGATTCCGGAACTGGAAAAGCCGGTGCCGCAAGGCCTCCGGCTGGTTATCGTGGGTGGCGAGAAAGCTTCAGCAGCGGCTTATGCTAAATGGTCGAGTTCAGTTGTACCAAAAGTTCGCTGGATCAATACCTACGGCCCTACCGAGGCCAGTATCGCCGTGACTGCATTCGAGCCAAACTTTGCGGCCGGGTGCCCCATCCCCGAAAACATTCCCATAGGCCGACCTTTGGCCAATACGCGCGTCTATCTCCTGGATCGACATCTTCAACCAGTTCCCGTAGGCATTCCGGGTGAGCTCCACATCGGCGGTGCGGGTGTCGCACGAGGCTATCTCGATCGGCCCGAATTGACTGCGCAAAAGTTTATTTCTGATCCGTTTTCCTCTGATCCGAATGCGCGCCTGTACAAGACCGGCGATCTAGCGCGTTTTCTGCCTTCCGGCGAAATCGAATTTCTCGGACGGGGAGACGATCAGGTCAAGATTCGCGGCTTTCGTATAGAACTGGGCGAAATTGAATCCGCATTAGTCAAACACGGCAGTATTCGCGAAGCAGCCGTAATCGCGAGAGCCAGCGATGGCGCCCGTGACGATAAGCAACTGGTCGCTTACCTCGTGCCCGCGCCAGGACCTGAGCCGAGAGTTGCAGAACTTCGTAGCTACTTGGAACAGCATCTGCCCGACTACATGGTGCCGTCGGCCTTTGTTGTGTTGCAACGCATGCCGATGACTCCGAACGGTAAAATCGATCGGCGTGGGTTACCTGCTCCTCCGGCTCGAATTTCCTCCCGCGAAGAAGTTGTGGTTATCACGGACGCTTTTCAATCGGAGTTGGTGAAGATATGGGAAGAGGTATTAGCCCGGAAGCCGATCGCGATCCGCGACAACTTTTTTGAGCTGGGCGGCCATTCACTGCTGGCAGCGCGGCTCATGCACCGCATCGGCCAAGCGCTCGGGAAGACGTTGCCTTTGGCCATGCTCTTCCAAGCTCCGACGATTGAGCAATTGGCTGTGGTATTGCGCCAGGACGAATGGTCGCGGCATTGGTCTTCGTTGGTCCCGATTCAGACGGTTGGTTCCCAGCCCCCTTTCTTCTGTATTCACGGAGTAGGCGGAAATGTGGTTGGTTTTTATGAATTGGGCCGCCATATGGGACCGGACTATCCATTTTATGGTTTGCAATCGCAAGGTCTGGATGGCAAGCATCCCTGCCATGCCCGGGTGGAGGAGATGGCCGCGCACTACCTGAGCGAGATTCGCACGGTGCAGCCAAAGGGGCCCTACTTCTTTGGCGGATTTTCCTTCGGAGGTCTGGTCGCATATGAAATGGCCCAGCAACTGCGAGCGGCGGGTGAAGAAGTAGGCCTGGTGGTCTTGTTTGATACTTATCCCGGAAACCTGAAGCCGGTCACGACGTCATTCATTAAACTGTTGCTTCAACCCTCGCGCCAGCACCTGCTCCACGACCTTCCAAAGGCGGCCCGAAAAAAAATTCACCGAACTTTCCTTGGCTTGCGGGTTCCTCGCTTACTCAAACATGTGCGCAGTTCGAACAAGAACGCCGCCGACCATTACATCCTCAAGCCTTATAACGGTAAAGCCACGCTGTTGCGTGCGACCGAGGTTTCGCTAAGGAGCATGGATGATCCGCACGCTGCCTGGTCCGGTCTAGTCGGTAGCCTTGAGATTCGCGATATCCCCAGCGACCACTACGGCATTCTGGTTGAGCCGCAAGTAGGTCAACTAGCGCAGACCTTGAAAGACTGCATCGACCAGGCTCGCTCGGAATTCGAGCAGCCGAAAACAACGCTTCAAGTTTCATAGGCTGGTACGGCGACTCAGCAAACGTAATTCCGCAGTAGTCCGAAACCTCACGAAAGGCCAACTTTGTTGCAATCGGATAATCAAGCACGAGCGATAGCGGTCGACGAACCATTAATCGATGGTTCGCCGACAGGCGTGCAGGAGGCCACATCGACGGGTAAGATCCCGGGCCTGGGCAATATCCCGATACGACGATTGGCTTTCTGGATACAGAAGGGTGGTTTTGCCATCCTGGATCAGGGGTTGATCTCGGGTTCGAATTTCGTGATCAGTATCCTGCTCGCCCGCTGGCTGCTTCCCGAGCAATACGGAGCTTATGCTGTCGCTTTTGGAATCTTCGTTTTGCTCTCGCTGGTTTACCAGTCGCTGGTACTGGAACCCATGGCTGTATTCGGGGGCTCTTCCTACCGCGGCTGCTTACGCGGGTATCTTCACTCTTTGCTTTGGATTCATATCGCTATCTCGCTGGCGATCGGTGTCGTGTTTGGTGCATCTGCGCTGGTGACCAGGCAATTTGCCCACTCCTCAGTGTTGGCGGGTGCGCTCGCAGGGGTCACCTTTGCGTCTCCCTGCATATTGTTTTTTTGGCTGGCTCGCCGCACTTTCTACCTGGAACTGTCGGCATCGAAAGCCGCCGCCGGAGCATTCGTATATACCGCGCTCAGCATGGGCGGACTGTTTATCGTGTATCACCGCGGGCTGCTTTCGCCATTCAGCGCCTTTGCGTTAATGGGTGGCGCGGCACTGGGAACGGGCTGCTACAACATGGTACGGCTGCGTAAGCAGTTGCGCCCTTCTACCTATGCTCCCACAGTGGGTGAAAGCTGGCATCGTCATTGGAAATATGGACGCTGGGCACTCGCCAGCTGCGTTGCCAACTGGATCCCGGCTTATATTTACTATCCTTTGCTCAGTTCGTTCGGGAACATGGCGCACTCGGGCCAACTCAAAGCCCTGATGAACTTCACGCTGCCTGTGGAGCAGACCAAGGCCGCCCTATCGCTGCTTTTTCTTCCCTACGCCGCCAGCGTGCTGGCCAGAAAGGGGAAAGCAAGCGCGGGCAGCATTGGCTTGAGAATGACAATGGTTTCCCTGCTGGTGTCCGGTCCCTACTGGACCGCCCTCTTGCTCTTTCGGCACCCAATGTTTCACTTCCTTTATTCCGGCAAGTATTCCGACATCGTGCATCTATTGCCCGCAGTGGCGGTAGGTTCCATTCTCTGGAGCGCTTGCTTTGGACCGGGAATCGCTTTGCGGGCCATGGAATCGCCCGATTTGGTTTTTACGGCTTTCGCGATAGCCACTTTTCTGTCGCTGTTGGTCGGCGTCCCGGCTGCCTGGAAATTCGGCTTGAACGGAGCGATCTGGGGTACCAACCTGGCGGACTTCTTGTCGTTAGTCATTGTGATAGTGGTTCTTCGCCGGAAGATTACTGGACGCTCCGGCATTTTGGAAAAACTTGTTCCCCGGAAGCGTGCTACCGCAACTGCGCTGGCCGAAGCGGTTTCGGCGGAGTAGGGAATTGCCAGATCTTCAAGGATAGTTTGGAAACCCGGTTCGAATGGAGGGGTGATATTTATGACCGACCAATCAAACAATTCAGGCAACGGCTCCAAGCCGCGTAAACCGACGACGGCGATGCGAAAAGTTCGCCGCAAGCTGTCAAGGACCATTCTTCGGGTGCCGATTATCTGGTACCGCCATCACGGCTTCCGTCCCGAGGATGTTTTCTTCGCCTCCTATCCCAGGTCAGGAACGACTTGGTCGCGTCATACCTTGTTTGAAATCCTCACGGAGCGCCAGTCCGGATTTCGAGCGGTTGATTCTACGCTCTGCGGAGTTGGCAAGCACCACGACGGTGGCAGGGTTTTACCCGGCGGTGGCAGATTAATCAGCACTCACGAGCAGTACCGGCGCGAATACAAAAAGGTCATCTACCTCACACGGGATTGCAGAGATGTCGTGCTCTCGGAATTCACCTATTTAAGAAACTTGGAATTTTTTCATGGTGACCTGGATGCCTTCGTGAAGCATTTTGTTACTACCAGGGTGAGCGGATTTGGGCCGTGGCAACGCCATATCGCCTCTTGGCTGGATTCTCCCCTCATAGGCACGCCAAATATTCTCGTTATGCGTTTTGAAGACTTGCGCCAGAATCCGGTTGAAGAATTCACTCGAATGGCAAACTTTCTAGGCGTCAACCCCGGAGCAGAAACGATCCAGCGCGCGGTGGCAAACAGCTCTCTGGAAAAAATGCAGGAGAAGGAGCGCCGCGAACCCGTGAAGGCCTCCGTAAAGGGACGCTTCGTGAACAGCGGCGCAGTGCGAGGGTGGCGCTCTAAACTCACTCCCGCGCAGGTGACGCTAATTGAAAGTTATGCGGGCAGCGCCTTGAAAC
Source organism: Terriglobales bacterium (assembly GCA_049585795.1). Lineage (GTDB taxonomy): Bacteria > Acidobacteriota > Terriglobia > Terriglobales > Acidobacteriaceae > JABDBE01. The sequence continues at coordinate 326,419 of JBAVAQ010000007.1, forward strand.
GCCTTGGTCATCCCCTTTCGACTGAGGTTTCCGACTTGAAACCAAGCCCCGACACCAGTCATCAGATTAGCGCAGTTCTTTCCTCATCCCGCTAGTGAAGCGCATTCGTTAGCGCACGGTGAACTGCAGTCTCAGCTTAAGAAGATATAAAGAATGTTTAAAGATAGTGCGATCTTTCGGCGGGGAGAAATCTCGCGGTCTTGTGGCACAACTCTGTGGTTGGCTGGTATCGCGATTTTTTCCGCTCTGGCTCTTTCAAGAGTGCCTCTGAAACTGTTGTCCGTGGACTTTGTACCAGTGTTTGTGGTTGCCTTGCTCTTTGCCCTGCTCCTGCTCTTGGGTTTGGGGTCCGTCGTTGCTCGAAATGGGGACGCGATCGCGGTAGTGCGTCGGCTCGCATTCTTGATTTGGTGGTTTGTATTAATCTGTGAAGTGGTTTTTGACCACACCGGCTCTGGCGTGGAATCTTCCCAAGGCAACTTCTCAGTGGAAGCTTACGGAGAAGCAGGGATGTGGGTGCTGGCCTTCGGCGCGGTGGTGGTCATTGCTTTACAGCAGCGCACATTTTTACGGCAGTTGTTCTCCGGTCCCTATAAGTGGGTTGCGATACTCGCTTTGGTTAGCGTCGCATCCTGCGTGCTCTCGCCCGGCAAAATGTATTCACTGGGTTGGGCTTTCAAGCTCGTGCTGGTAGTGCTGATGCTTCAGCTGAGTGCCAGCACCATGTTTGATGTTGAAGACATTCTTGCTTTCCTGAAGGTCACGCTTTGGGCCTTCTTGATTCTGGCTCTCGTTCCAGCGACGATTGCATTCTCCGATCCCGCTACCGCGTTTGAGGGTGTGGGCGGGCGGCTCAATGCCGGTCCAGACGCGTTGACGTTGACCGCCGCATCGCTGATGCTGCTCTCGACGATTCTCTATTCGATCGAGAAGCGCGTGACCTACATCATCGTGGGTCTTATTGGCACCGTAGTCATGATTCTGTCTTTGGGCAAGACCGGCAACATTGCCGGTATTTTCTCGGCAATGTTGTTCTTAGCATTGCAGAAGAAGGTAATGCGCAGCCTTGGCCTGCTACTGGGCATCGCTGGCGTGGGATTCATCATCATTTCCGTCACTCCGGTCGCCGACCATCTCCAGTCGTACCAGGGGGCTTCGACGCTGACCGGAAGGACTGCAATCTGGGCTGCGGGAATTCAGGGGATCAAGCAAAGCCCGATTTGGGGACATGGCTATCTGGCCTCCTATTTTTCTTTTGAGAAAAGTAGCGAACTGCTGAACGGCGCCAATAACCTGCATAACGGTTTCCTGGAAGTTACCTATAACAACGGAATCATTGGGCTCGCCCTCATCATTGTGATTCATATTCTGATCGTACGTGGCATTTTTCGCTCGCTCCGCGTTACTTCCTATTTGCGGGAACGAATGCCAGGAGATCGACGAGTCGCCATGGCGCACCTGTTAACCGTTGGCGTCCTAGCCATCTATGCCAACCTTTTTATCAACGGCCTGTTCAATACTGCATTTGGGGGAAGAGCACACAGCGCTTACATGCTGTTTCTGGCGGTGTTTTTTATCGTGCAGGCCTTGCAGAAGTGTACGACCGATCTTTTGAACTCCCTGCCTTCTCGAAAAGGCGTTTGGCGTGCCGAATTACAGCTGGTGCCGACCTCATGAAGATTCTGCTGGTTTACAACAACTATCAGGACCCCGGCGGAGAGGAAGTTGTCTTCGGTAAGGAACGTCATTTATTGGAAGAAGGCGGGCATGAGGTTTTTGAGTATCGCCGGCACAATAATGAGATCAAGAACTATTCAACCCTCAAGCGCCTGAGTTTGATCGGCCGTACGGTTTGGGCGTCGGACTCCTACCGTGATTTTACTGCCCTGCTGCAGGAAAAAAAGCCCGACGTCGTTCATGTCCACAATACTTTTCCGCTTATTTCGCCCTCGATCTTCTGGGCGTGCAGAAGCGAAGGCGTCCCGATCGTACATACCCTTCACAACTATCGCCTGCTTTGTCCCGGCGCGAATTTCTTTCGCTCGGGAAAACCCTGCGAGGATTGCAGTCACGGACACTATTGGCAGGGAGTGCTTCACGGATGCTATCGACACTCGCGGATAGAAACTGCGCCTGTGGCGCTGATGCTCGCGGTCCATCATGCCGGCAAGACCTGGACGCGGATGGTCGATCGTTACATCGCCCTCTCGGAGTTCTCTCGCAGCCGTTTTGTGAATGCGGGATTTCCGGCGGACCGGATCGTAATCAAGCCGAATTTTGTTGACCCTGATCCAGGAAAGCGAACCGGCGATGGATCTTACGCCCTGTTTATCGGGAGGGTTTCGCAAGAGAAGGGTGCGGAGACGCTGCTAAGAGCATGGCGCCAGGTTCCGCAGACCTACCCGTTGCGTATCATTGGCGATGGTCCATCCCGGGCGGAGCTTGAGTCGCAGGTTGCTGCCGAAGGTCGCTCCAACATCCGTTTTATGGGGCGTTTGCCCCATGATCAGGTTATCAAGGCAATTAAAGATGCACGCTTCGTGATTTTTCCCAGCGAACTTTACGAGACATTTGGTCTTGGTATCGTTGAAGCCTTCGCCTGCGGAGTACCGGTATTGGCTTCGCGATTGGGTTCTATGCAGGAGATCGTGGAACATGGACGCAGCGGGTTGCTCTTTCAGCCGGGAGACGCCAATGACCTGGCCCGCGTTGTAGGGGAAGCGTGGGAGCATCCAGAGTACATGCGCCGTCTGGGCGAGCACGCGCGGAAAGAGTATGAGACCAAATACACCGCGGCTGAGAACCACCGGCAACTGGTTGAAATCTACCAGCAAGTCATCAGCCGACGAATCCCGGTGGTTGAGCCACAGCGTCTAGGCATTGAAGTGTCGGAACACGTTCCCTCGGCCTGATCGCTCTTTATTTAACGCACCGAAGACCGCCACCGACGGCAATGCCAGATCGCTTTATCACCATCAGCGTAGACGACGGCGCAACCGCAGATTTGAGAACGGCGGATCTGCTGAGCAAGTACGGGTTGCAGGCGACATTCTACGTTCCCGTAAAAAATCCCGAACGCCCGGTGATTCCCTCGAGCCAGATCCGCGAGCTGTCGCGAAGGTTCGAGGTTGGGGCTCATACCGTCAACCATGCGACCCTCACGACTCTGCCCCCGGACGAAGCCTGGATAGAGATTTCCGAAAGCAAGCGTTGGATCGAAGACACGGTTGGGATACCGGCGGTTTCGTTCTGCTACCCGCGGGGGAAGTTCGACGCTTCGACTCAAGGTCTGGTCAAGAAAGCAGGTTTTCTTGGGGCACGAACCTGTTTTTTTAACCTGCATGCTTTTCCGCGCAATCCGTTCCTTTGGGGCGTTAGTACCCATGCGTATTCCCACAGCAAGGCAATTCAACTACGACACGCGGCGTGGGAATACAATTTCGTTGGATTGTTGAATTTTGTTCGCACTTACCATGGTGCGACAGACTGGCCAGAGCACTTTTTGCTTGGCATGGATCATGTGGAACGATACGGAGGCATTGCCCATCTGTACCTCCACAGCTGGGAAATCGATGAAGAAGGCCAGTGGGATCGGTTGGAGGCGGTATTCGCGGCGATCTCGCGGCGTGATTCCTTTCATCGATTGACGAACGGAGCGCTGTTTCACCTTTGGAGTGGGAGAAATCATGACAATGGACGGAATTAAGACTTTTGGTTCAACTGTGAACGAACCGTCCGGAAATTCCTGGGGTTGTTTCGACGACGTGCTCAGGGTGATCTATGAGTCGATCGCCGACCTCAACCTGCAATTGCCGCAGGATAGACGGATGGAGCAATCCGCGAGTACCGTTCTGTTCGGTGGGGGAAGCAGGCTCGACTCTCTAGGACTCGGAAACTTTATCGTGATCGCGGAGCAGAAATTGGAAGAACGATTCGGGTTCCGCTTTGATCTCACAGAAGACGATCCTTTTTCACCGGCCACCGGACACTTTCGGACGGTGCAGTCTCTGGCAACCTATGTGTGTGAGCTCGCCGAGAAGAGGGTCCCGCGAGCGCTCCAACAATAGCCCTGCCAGTAGCACTGCGTACGGATTTCATCGAAAACTTTCTTGAACGTTCACCTCATATCCGATTTTAATCTGGCGACGCTGGGGCAATATCTCAGCAACGACGGCGGTATGCCGCAGCTTTCGGCCACCTCGGCTCCCTTCGGGCAGGTGATTCCGGAGCTGCTGCAGCCGGAACCCGGCCTCTCGGATTTTGCCTTGGTGTGGACGTCACCGGAAAAAACACTTCCCACTTTTGCGGAGGCAATGACTCACGCGGCCATCGCGGAAGATCGGCTGATTTACGAGATCCGGCAGTTCGCTCATTACCTCAAGCAGGCGCAGCAGCATTTTCGTGCGATTTTCGTGGTTTCCTGGACGCTTCCTTCTTATTGTCGCGGCAATGGGATTATGAGTCTGAAAGGGCAGGGGACACGAAAGCTGCTACTTAAGATGAACCTGGTTCTGAGTGAAGAACTGGAAAACTGCTCGAGCGTGTATCTGCTGGATGGGCAACGATGGATGGAATCGGTCGGAAAAAATTCCTATAGTCCCAAGCTGTGGTATCTCACCAAGACCCCGTTTCATTCTGAGGTATTTCGTCTGGCAGTTCGCGACCTCAAAGCGGCAATTTCCGCCGTAACCGGATCTAGTAAAAAGCTGGTCATCGTTGATCTGGACAATACGCTATGGGGCGGTGTGGTGGGTGATCTGGGGTGGCAGAATCTGCAACTCGGGGGACATGACTACGCTGGTGAAGCTTTTCTTGACTTTCAATCGGCTCTGAAGGGCTTACGGAACCGTGGCATTCTGCTCGCCATTGTGAGCAAGAACGAGGAGAGTGTGGCTTTGGAGGCGCTCAATAAACATCCTGAGATGGTCCTCCGTCCCCAGGACTTCGCCGCCTGGCGAATCAACTGGAGGGATAAGGCCGCGAATGTCGTTGAAGTCGTGGAGGAGCTGAACTTGGGGCTGCAGTCCGCCGTATTCATCGACGACAATCCGGTCGAGCGAGCCCGGGTTCGGGAGGCCTTGCCTGAGGTCTACGTTCCGGAGTGGCCCGACGACAAAACACTGTTTGCCAGCAACCTGCTCGAATTAGATTCCTTCGATTCAGCGTACGTGACCGCTGAGGACGCGTCCAGGAACGAAATGTATTCTTTAGGGAAGCAGCGTGAGCTGCTCAAGCAAACGGTCAGCTCGGCGGAAGAATGGCTACTTTGCCTCGACACCGAGATCGCGATTGAGGAGATCAGCGATTCCAATCGCGTCCGGGTGGTGCAATTGCTCAATAAGACCAACCAGATGAACCTCACTACTCGGCGGGTATCAGAACAGGAACTGCAGTTGTGGTTGCAGAGCAGCAATAGAAAGCTGTGGGCATTTCGAGTGAGGGATAAGTTTGGAGACTCCGGCTTAACGGGTATCTTGAGCTTGCAAGTCGAATCGGACGCTGCGAATATCGTTGATTTTGTCTTGAGTTGCCGTGTGATGGGGCGCAACGTCGAACACGCGATGGTTGCCTTCGCCGCTCAATACTGTTCTTCCTTGGGACTAAGGGAACTGAACGCCAATTATTCCCCCACCGCTAAGAACAAGCCTTGCCTTAACTTCTGGAACTCGTCCGGTTTCTCTTACGGTGCAGTAGAAAACAAATATACCTGGCAGCTCGGCAAGATATACCCGTTTCCTCCTGGCATCAAGGTGAGAGGTCTGTGCGAGATGGGAGGCGATTCCTCCAATTCGCCGAGAGAGCTTTTGTCAGGAAGTCGGGGAGCCTCCGTCGAAGCCTTGGCAGACTAAGCCCGCGAGGGTACGGCAGTAATTCTCGGTTTTGAAACTGGAAACCTTTGTTCCGCATCTAGATGCCGCAGCCGCGGTAGAGCCACGACAGTCGCTGGGAACCGCGCAACCTTCCTCACGATGATCGACTTGGAGATCGAAGTTGAAGTCAGAAAAAACCAATTCGGATGTCACCTCTGAAAGCCTCCCTCTCGTCATGAACTCATCCCAGCTACCCTTTCGTGGGCAGATCAATGGCAATTCGGGAAGCGATGCTCTCGACATGTTTGTGCCCCAAGGCGTCAGTGAGCGGGCGCATAAGACTCCGCATGTGCTGGCTCTGGTATCTGACACACTGCGTCTTACCTATGGCCAGCTCGAAAGCTGGACGCAACGCCTTGCGTGTCGTTTGCGGGCCCTTGGTGTCGGCCCCGATGTGCCGGTCGCCGTTTGCCTGCAGCGCTCACCAGAAATGGTGGTCGCGGCATTTGCGGTAATGAGAGCTGGTGGAGCTTATGTTCCGATGGATCCCGAATTTCCGGTTGAGCGCCTGCAATTCATGCTGCGCGATACTGGCGCCCAGGTTCTCATCACCCAGGAGCAAACGTCGCGCCGTCTGCCACCGGGAAATTGGCAGGTACTGTTTGTCGATCAAGAGGAGGCGAGTTTACAACCGGGAGAGCCGGAATTGCCTCCCGCTCCGGTGGAGGCCGAGGATCTTGCCTACATCGTCTATACATCCGGCTCGACCGGACGGCCAAAGGGAGTGAAGATCACGCATCGTGGTTTGCTCAATCTGATCGCCTGGCATTGCCGTGCATTTTCGATCACCTCTGCGGACCGCGCAAGTCAGGTCGCCAACGTTGGCTTCGACGCGGCAGTATGGGAAATTTGGCCATATTTGACCGCCGGTGCGAGCGTACACTTCCCCGATGACGAAACCAGGGGCGCCAGCAAAGCCTTGCGGGATTGGCTGCTCGAGCACGAGATCACTGTCAGTTTTGTCCCAACTTCGCTGGCCGAAAGCCTTATGTTCGAGGAATGGCCAACGCAGGTGTCTTTGCGGGTGTTGCTGACCGGAGCCGATACCCTCCGTCAGTTTCCTCCCTCGAGTCTTCCGTTCCGCTTGATAAACAACTATGGTCCAACGGAATGCACCGTGGTGGCGACCTCTGGCGAGGTGCCGCGCGATGACCGGCGCGATGGCCAACCCACGATTGGATGCCCGATCGATAATGTGGAGAGCTACATTCTTGATGAGCAACTGCAGCCCGTGCCGGTTGGCCACGTTGGCGAACTGTACATTGGAGGTGCGGGCGTGGCCCGTGGATATGTTAACCGTCCGGACCAGGACGAGAAATACTTCCTTCCCAATCCTTTCGTCGGCCGGAGGAGTGAACGGATGTATCGCACTGGTGATCTGGCGCGTTATTTGGACAATGGGCAGATCGCTTTTGTCGGCCGGGTCGATGATCAGATTAAAATTCGCGGATATCGTATCGAGCCCAATGAAATCATGGCCGTCCTGAACCAGTATCCGGGGGTGCGGGCGAGCCTGGTTGTGGCTCCAGTTGATCTAAACGGTGATAAACGGCTGGTAGCTTACCTTGTCAGCGATGATTCACAGCTCGTGCGCGACGATCTGCAGGACTATCTGCGAACCTACCTGCCCGAATACATGGTACCTGCGGTCTTCGTACGGCTTGATTCTTTCCCGATGAACAATAACGGCAAGATCAACCGCTCCGCGCTTCCTGCGCCCACAACCGTCAACACCATTGGCGATCAGGTCTATGTCGCCCCCAGCACTGCAGTTGAAAAGCAGATTGTTTCGATTTTAGGCGAGTTGTTAGGGCTGGAGAGAGTCGGAGTGAACGACAACTTCTTCTTTCTCGGTGGACACTCTCTCCTGGGCACACAACTGATCGCACGCGTCCGGGATTCCTTTGGCATCGAGCTTCCTCTGCGCACGGTATTCGATTGGCCGACGGCGGCTGAGCTTTCCATGGAAATCGAGCGAATGATTCGCGGACAACGGATGAGTGCAGACTAGTTTATGGTGACGAAGCCACTTGCCGAGGGAAAACTGGCTCCAAACGACCAGGGTAAATCCGCGTCCGCTAAAACCGAGCCGGTCTTGAGCCTTTATCATTTGCTTGACCCCGAGGTTCTGGCCAACCCGTACCCGCTGTATCGCCGGCTTCGGACCGAGGATCCGGTGCATTGGGATCCGTTTCTGCACGCTTGGGTGGTGACGCGCTATGACGATGTGGTGCGGGTGTTGCTGGATTTGTCGGCCCACCGAACTCCTACCCCAGAACAGCTCAAGAACATGGGTCTGTCAGACCTAAGCCCGATTGCCGAGGTTATGGTTAAGCAGATGCTGTTCATGGACCCTCCGGCTCATACTCGGCTGCGCGGCTTGTGTTCCCAAGCCTTCACGCCCCGTCGGGTCGAGGCTCTCCGCGAGCACATTCAGGATATCGCCAACCGCCTGCTGGACTCCCTTCTGCCGCGTGGGGAAATGGATTTGGTGGCCGATTTTGCCGCTCCGCTGCCCGCGATTGTTACCGCAGAGATGTTGGGGGTCCCCATCGCCGATCATACCCAGCTCAAGCGCTGGTCGGCCGATTTCGCCGAAATGCTGGGGAACTTCCAGCACAATCCGAACCGCGCCGGCCGTGTGCTCAATAGCCTGAATGAAATGACCGGCTATTTCCGGGAGACCATTCGGGAACAACGCATTCACCCGAAAGAGGGCCTGGTGGGATCGCTGCTGGCGGCCGAAATGGATGGCGACCGCCTCAGCGAAGAAGAACTGGTCGCCAATCTGATCGTCACGATGGTGGGCGGCCAGGAAACAACCACGAATCTTATTGGCAACGGGGTTCTCACTCTACTGCGTAATCCAGACGTGGCCGAGGACCTGCGTGGCGATCTGTCGCTCATACCATCCGCGGTGGAAGAATTGCTGCGTTATGAAAGCCCAAGCCAGCATACCGCCCGTCTGGCCCCGGAAGATCTCCAGATCGGCGGCAGGCAAATCTGCAAGCGGCAGGCTGTAATCGCCGTTATGGGCGCGGCTAACCGTGATCCTGAGCGCTTTCCCGATCCCGATCGGCTGGACATCCGCCGTAAGGATAATCGTCACGTGGCTTTCGGATTCGGCGCGCATTTCTGCTTTGGCGCCCCCCTGGCTCGCATCGAAGGTCAAATCGCGTTCACGACCATCCTGCAGCGTCTGCCTGGCCTTCAACTGAAATCGGCGCCAATCACGTGGCGCGAAAACTTGGGATTGCGCGGCCTCACGGCATTGCCGGTGTCGTTTGTTCCCGCTCCCGCACAATCCAAAAACTAGCGTGCCAGGCTTCCACGTCTGATGCTAGCTGCTATCAAACCGAGACGTAGTACCCTATTGGAGAGCCGTTGCGAACGTCCATTCTTCCAATCGCGATGACCGATACCGCCGCTACCGAGGCCCTGAGATTTCGCCCGGCCACGTTTCAAGACCACGCGCAGATCGCGGAACTGGAGTCTCGGTATGCGCTGGAGACCGAGACCTATGAACAGTTTGTTCACTTGTGGGCGAATAATCCGGTCTACCACGAATTCCCCAACTGGCCGATTGGTTGGGTTCTGGAGAACGAATGTGACGGAGTCGTCGGCTATATCGGCAATGTCCCCTTATTGTATGAGTTCGGAGACAAGCGATTAGTAGTCAGCTCGAGTCGCGCCCTGGTGGTGGACACCCGATATCGGAGTTATTCGTTGCCCTTGCTGAGCCACTTTTTCAAACAGAAGAACGTGGACCTGTTCCTCGATACGACCGTGAATCTGGAAGCGGGCAAGGCGCACGAGATCTTCCGTGCGCTGCGAGTTCCCAGCGGAAATTGGGATCAGTCGGTCTTTTGGATTACGGACTATCAGGGCTTCAGTACCAGCTTGCTGGTAAGAAAAGAAGTGCGCGGGGCAAAGAAGCTAAGTTATCCGGTTTCCGCTGGTCTGTTTCTCCGCGATGTACTGGCAGGCAGGGTACTGAAAACGCGACGAAACGGATTCGAACCGGGTTTTTGCGCGAAGTTCGATGACCGATTCGACGATTTCTGGCAAAAAATACGCAAGAGCGGGCCGCGCCGGCTACTGGCGAATCGGTCCCGGGAGGTGCTTGACTGGCATTTCAAGCATCCCCTGGCCAAAGGCCGGGCGTGGGTGTTGACGATGAGCAAGGGTTCAGCCTTGGCTGCCTATGCCATTTTCTTCCGGCAGGACAACCCGCAGTTTGCTCTGAAGCGAATGTGCCTGGTTGATTTTCAGGCGCTCGATGGACAAATCGAGTTACTCCACCCTCTGCTGTGCCATGCGCTGGCACGCTGCCGCGGCGAAGGCATTCACATGTTGGAAGCCATCGGCTTTCCTCCGGAAAAGCAGCGGGTCATTGAGAGTCTGTCTCCAGACCGCCGAAGTCTTTCCTCCTGGCGTTATTTCTATAAGGCTACCAACCGGCAATTGGCCGAGAGCCTGAAAGATCCGCGGGCGTGGGATCCTTCCTGCTTTGATGGCGACGCGAGTCTTTAATCTCGGCTTGGGGTTTAGAACCAGCATTCCGAAACTAGGCGAATAACTTGGGCAACGCGATACAACTCAACGAAGTCCAGAGAACGGCGGTGACTGAGGCAAGCGCCCACGCAATTCCGCGCTTGGCTGGCAGTATGGTCCCCCTATCTTTCGCGCAGCAACAAGTCTGGCTTCATGCGCAGCTGGTTCCGGAAATTCCTATCTACAACGAGCCAGTTACGGTTCGCCGGGATGGACCCTTGGATGTGGCAGTTCTCGAGCGGGCTCTCACCGAGATCGTGCGACGCCACCAAGCCTGGCGGACCGCGTTCACTCTGGTGAATGGCGAGCCGGTGCAGGTCGTAAGGCCGGTCTCGCCGGTTCACCTCCGCATGGTCGATCTGACCCGGTTGCCGGCATCGAAAAGAGAATCGGAAGCAGAGCGGTTAGGAGAAGCGGACGCAATCCTGCCATTCGATTTATCCCAGGGCCCACTTTTTCGCGCTCTGCTGGTGCGTTTCGGAGAAACCCAACATCGGCTGTTTCTGACCCTTCATCACATCATCTTTGACGGGTATTCCATTTATCGTGTCCTCCTGCCCGAATTGGTTGCGTTGTACCAGGCTTTTTCTGAGGGTCGTGAGTCGCCTTTGCCCGAACCTTCGATCCAGTACCCTGATTTTGCTTTATGGGAAAGGGACTGGTTTTCGCGCAACGGACATCTTTCATCGCAACTGGCATATTGGCGAAAGCAACTGGGCGGAGCTCTTCCCGTCGTTCAGTTGCCCTCCGACCATCCTCGACGGGCAATGCAGAGCTTTCGCGGCGCCATCCATCCTGTCGTCCTGTCCAGGGAGCTAGGCGATGCTTTGAAACTGTTGAGCCGGCGAGAGCGGGCGACCCTGTTCATGACTCTGATGGCCAGCTTTGCCGTATTGCTGCACCGCTATTCAGCTTTGGAAGACGTGGCTATTGGGACGGTGAGCTCGGGTCGCAAGCGCTCTCAACTGGAAGGGTTGCTGGGATACTTTCTCAATCCCGTGGTTCTCCGGAACGACTTGTCGGGCGATCCCACATTTCGCCAGCTCTTGAACCGGACGCGGAACCTTACCCTCGACGCCTTGTCGAACGATGACGCGCCCTTCACTGAGGTGGTGAATGAACTTCACCCCAATCGCAGCTTGAGTTTTAATCCCTTGTTTCAGGTTTTGCTTACTCTCGAGCCGCCAATGCCTGACACTCAGGAAGGCTGGACCGTAGCTCTGACGCAGTCGGAGATCGATACCGGAATATCGAAGTTTGACTTGTGTCTCGAACTCGATGATCGCCCGTCCGGGATTGTTGGCCGATTCAAATACAGCCGTGACTTGTTCGAGCCTGAAACCGTTGCCCGCATGGCGAGCCATCTCTCGACCCTTCTGCAGGGTATCGTTGCCGACCCTGACCAGCACATTTCGAAGCTTCCGATGCTGACGGCGCCGGAACAGCGAAAAATATGCGTGCAGTGGAACCAGACCGAGGCAGCGTATCCGTCCAAAATTTGTCTCCATCAGTTGTTCTCTCGTCAAGCCGCGCAGACCCCTGAAGCCGTGGCTCTCGTGGATGGTGACAGGCATCAGAGCTACCGCGAACTAGACTGCAAAAGCAACCAATTGGCGGCGTACCTGCAAAAATGCGGGGTCGGTCCAGAGGTTCCGGTCGGGCTATATCTAGAGCCCTCGCCTGAAATGATCTTGGGCATCCTGGGTGTGTTGAAGGCAGGAGGGGTCTGTGTTCCCTTGGATCCAAGTTATCCGGCCGATCGCTTGAAACATGTCAGCGACGATACCCGCTTTGAAGTCTTACTTACGCAGAGCGGTTTGCCGCCTCAGCTGCCTGCGATTTCCCAGGTCCTCAATCTCGATTCTGATTGGGTGAAGATTGAAGACGAGAGTGCAGACCCGGTTCAGAACGACTGCCGTCCTGAGAATTTGGCTTATCTCATCTACACCTCTGGTTCGACTGGCAAGCCGAAGGGGGTGCAGATCACGCATCGCAATTTGGTCCATTCTACGTGTGCGCGCAGCCTGTACTACGGCGCGGGGGCAGGCCGTTTTCTGCTTCTCTCCTCGTACGCTTTCGATAGTTCCCTGGTGGGCATCTTCGGAACCCTTTGCGGAGGGGGAACTCTGGTGCTTACACCAGGGCCGTTGCAATCGAATCTGACTCGGCTGGCGGATTTGGTCCAATTTCACCAAGTCTCTCACCTGCTATGTGTGCCGTCGCTTTACAGTCTGCTTTTGGACCAGGCCAAAGCCGGCCAGCTGGCCTCGCTGCGAACTGCGATTGTTGCCGGTGAGTCCTGCCCGCCAGAACTTGTGAAACGTCATTACGCCTTGCTGGCGGAGACGAACCTCTTCAACGAATACGGTCCTACCGAGGCGGCCGTTTGGAGCACGGTATACAAGTGCGCGCCTGAGCAATCGGGGAAGCTGGTTCCCATCGGTCGCCCGATTCCCAATGCTCGGGTTTATATACTGGACAAATATCTAAACCCTCTACCAGTCGGTGTTCCAGGGGAATTTTATGTGGGCGGCCCCGGTGTTGCCCGGGGATACTTGAACCGACCACAGGAAACCAGCGAGCGATTTATCCAAGATCCGTTTAGTCGAAATTCTAAAGATCGACTATATAAGACAGGAGATCTGGTTCGTTACTTGCCCAGCGGCGACCTTGAACTTATCGGACGGGTTGATCGCCAGGTAAAAATCCGTGGATTTCGCATAGAACTGGAGGAGATTGAGGCGGTTATTGCCGAACGCAAAGAAGTGGAGCAAGTCGCCGTCGCGGTTCACGAGGATGGTTCCGGTGAGCCCAAGCTGACCGCGTACATCGTGCCTGGCGACAGATCCTCTTTCGACAAGCAGGAAATCAGGAGTTTTCTTGGCCGGAAGTTGCCCGAGGCGATGATTCCGTCCGACCTGGTGTTGCTGGATAGCTTGCCGTTAATGCCCAACGGAAAGATTGACCGGCATGCGCTCCCGGCACACGCCCGAACCGCCGCCGTACCGGTCCACTTCGAACCATCCGGCAACGTGCTCGAAGCCAAACTGGTAAAGATCTGGGAGTCGGTTCTGAGTAAGCCGGGAATCGGGGTCACAGATAACTTCTTCGATCTCGGCGGCCATTCCTTGCTCGTGGCCAAGCTCTTGTTGCGCATTGATCAGCGTTTCGGAAAGAAACTGTCGCTGGCGAACGTTTTCGAGGCGCCCACGATTCGACAACTGGCGGCGATGCTGGCCGGCCAGACCGAATCGATGCACCATCCAGCCCTGGTCCCGATTCAGCCGCTGGGCTCCAAACCCCCTTTATATTGGGTACGTGGAGGCTCGCTCTTTTTGCCTTTGGCGAAGCGCTTGGGAACAGATCAGCCTCTGTTGGCGCTCCACCTCCCGGTTTCCGATGCCCGCCGTCTCCCCGTTCCATACAGGTTCGAGGACATAGCTGCCGCGCTCGTCGCGCGGCTCCGCGAAGTGCAACCCGAGGGTCCCTATTACCTTGCGGGCTTGTGCGTAAATGGTGTCATCGCCTATGAGATGGCCAGACAACTGGTTCAGCAGGGTCAGCAAGTCCCATTTCTAGCTTTATTCGATGCTCAGAATCCGGCTTATTACGAGGACTATTCGCAAGAAAGCCATCGTCAGCTGGCATCCAGGAAGCTTGAACATCATTGGCGGAATCTGCGCAAAGGCGGGGTTTCGAGTCTTCCAAGATTTATTCACGACCGGTTTATCGGAACTCGCCTGAGGGCGCGGGTGAGGTACTGGCGAATTTATTGCGGACTGCATTTGAGGGTGAGTGAGAAAAGTTTGCAGGATCTGGAAACCATCATTCATCCGACCTCGTTCGCCTACCGTCCTCAACCCTATCCCCGACGAATCGTGTTTTTCCAGTCCAGCGACTGGCCAGGCGGCCGCTACTGGGACTTTTATGCAAGCTGGAATGATGTGTGCCGCGAACTGGAGGTTCACAAAATCCGCGGCGGACACGAAACCATGTTCTATGAGGCGAACGTTGACCTGGTGGCGAATTTGCTGCAGGACTGTCTGGCTCGATCTGGGGAAAATGCTTCGGAGTCAATGGAAGCGGAAGAGCAGCATTCCTGAATGGAAAGCGTAATTTCCAAGATCGCGCCGCCTCGATTTCGCGAGGCTACTTTCGAGGATTACGAACAAGTCTCGGCGCTTGAATCACGCTACGGGTTGCAAGCCAAGAGCTATGAAGAATGGACGCATCTGTGGCTTCATAACCCGGTATACCTGGGATTGCCTGAGTGGCCGATCGGGTGGGTTTGCGAAAACGAAGACAACGAAATTGTCGGCTGCATCGCCAATATCCCGCTGGGTTATGAGTTTGGCAAAAGAACCCTGGTCGCAGCGACCAGCCGTGCGTTCGTCGTTGATTCGCACTACCGTTGTTACGCTTTCTTGCTCTTGAGCCATTTCTTTGCTCAGAAGAACGTCGACCTGTTCGTCAATACCACGGTGAACGCCAAGGCCTCTGTGTTACAGGGATTGTTCCGAGCGTCGCGAGTGCCGTCGGGAACGTGGAACCGGTCGGCATTTTGGATTACTGATTACCGAGCGTTTGCGGCCAGCCTTCTATCGCGAAAAGAAATGCCCTCGGGAAAGACCGCCAGCTACCCATTATCGGCCGGACTGTTTCTTCGCGATATGCTTGCCAGCAGTGCACTCAGAAACCGGCGCAACGGGACCGAGGTCGAATTCTGCTCCCAATTCGACGCCAGGTTTGAAGGCTTCTGGCAACGCGCTCGCAGAAATTCTCCCGGGCTTTTGCTGGCTACTCGATCGCAAGAGGTGCTGAACTGGCATTTCAAACATGCGCTGGCGAAAAACAAGGCGTGGATCGCAACCATAAGCCAGGGTGGGGAGCTCGTGGCCTACGCCGTTTTCAGCCGGCAGGACAATCCGTCTTACCAGCTCAAGCGGATGAGGTTGGTTGATTTCCAAACCTGCACGGGACAGACCGAGCTGTTGAGGCCCTTGCTGCTGAGTGCGGTGGAGAGGTGCCAGCACGAGGACGTCCACATGCTTGAGGCTATGGGTTTTGGCTCGGAGAAGAAACGCGTGATCGATAGTATGGCTCCGCACTGTCGTGAACTGGGTTCGTGGCGATATTTCTACAAAACCAATGACCAGGAATTAGCAGGCAGTCTGCGGGATCCTGGGGTTTGGGACACGACTTGCTTCGATGGAGATGCCAGTCTTTAGAACGACTCACCCGGCGCGATCAATCATCCGGCGCCGAATTCAATCGGTAAGAGGAAGAGCGCAAGCAATGCACCAATTGATGACTCAGCCCGCGGAAATCGCTGACCGAAAGGTTCAGCCTTCGGAACCATGTGCCGGACCTCTCTTTGTCGTGGGCATGTTTCGTTCAGGGACCTCTTTGCTTTATGCGCTGCTCAACCAGCATCCCCAGATTGCATTGATGTATGAGGGCGACCTGGCGCACCTCCCATCTCTGTTTTGGCTTCCGACAAATACCCGGCGATGGCTGGCGCGATGGGAATTCTGGAACGGATCACTGAGCCGGCACAAGGTCGATCTAAGTGAAATTCCGGAGGGGATTTCTGATCTGAAAACCGCCTTCCATGAAGTGTACGTTCAGTATGCCCAGCAGAAGAAAAGCGCAACTGTCTGGGGGTGCAAATCGCCGACTTATTCGGACCAGGTTTCCCGTTTGGCGCGTATTTTCCCGAATGCCCGCTTCATCATCATCTGGCGCGATTTGCGGGGCATCTGCCGCAGCATCCGGAAAGCCGCAGAGAAACCCAGTTTTTTTCGCCGAACGGGGGTCACGCTGCGTACCTTGATCGGATATCGCGAGCTAAAGGCGCAATGCGACGAAATCAAGTCCCAGGGCGTGCCGATTCATCAGATGCACTATGAGGATCTGGTAGCCGATCCAACCGGTACCATGCAAGGAATCTGCGAGTTTCTGCAGATTCCATTTGATCCGCAAATGGCCTCTCTCGAGGGCGCCGACCGGAGCGCGATCGAGAACGCCGCTCATCATTCCCTGGTGAAAACTGAGAAAATCATTGCCTCGGAGACCAGTGCGAGCGACCTTCCGCCAGCCCTGAAGGAAAAGATCGACCGTTATCTCTACCTCTGGCACGAACAGAATGGCGGCAGTTGGCCGGTGTATCCTCGCGTCATGGAAGCCACTACGCGGCCATCGCTAGGCGAACAAGTGTTGGATCGAGCGCGATATAAGTGTTTGCAACTCTGGTATCACGGCGCGCCAGTCGCGTTCTCGTTTGTGCCGTTGCGCCTTTGGAAAGCCTATCGCAAACTGATGGGGCGGCCGTACGCTCGTGAACTGGACTATCGGATCGGCACAAGGACAAGCGGCACTGAACCCGTTCATAAAACTCGCACCAGAACTTAACCTGGAAAGAATAATTTGAGCCGCAGACAAAATCTAAAGGTGTTCTCTACCTCACCGCAGTCAAGTGCGGGGCCACGAGAAACCTACGTGCAGAACATCATCGATGTGGCCCGCTGGAGCGAAGAAGCTGGCTGCGAAGGAATTCTGGTCTACACCGACAACTCCCTGGTCGATCCCTGGCAAGTGGCACAGATTATTATTCAGAACACCCGGCAGTTGTGTCCGCTGGTCGCCGTACAGCCTTCCTACATGCACCCATATTCCGTAGCGAAGACGGTGAGCACTCTGGGTTATTTCTACGGACGCCGGATATACCTGAACATGGTGGCGGGCGGCTTCAAGAATGATTTGGCTGCGCTGAACGATACCACTCCTCATGACAAACGGTATGCCCGTCTGGTGGAGTACACGACAATTATTCAGGAGCTATTAAAAAGTCCCGCGCCGGTCAGCTACCGCGGAGAGTTCTACGAGGTGGATAAGCTTCGCATGACTCCTCCACTCGCGCCCGACTTGATGCCAGGAGTTTTGGTTTCGGGATCTTCCGAGGCTGGCCTGAACTCGGCTCAGGCTCTAGGCGCCATAGCGATTAAGTATCCTCAACCGGCCCAATGTGAGCCAGCCTGTGATCAGGCGACCGGGTTTGGGATTCGAGTTGGAATCGTCGCGCGTGAGCAGGACGAAGAAGCCTGGCAAGTCGCGCATGCGCGCTTCCCAGAGGATCGCAAGGGCCAACTTACGCACCAACTGGCGATGAAAACCTCTGATTCCGCATGGCACCAGCAGCTTTCGCGCATGGCCAGCGAAACCAGGAACGGTGGCTCTCCTTATTGGCTGCACCCTTTTGAAAACTACAAGACGTTTTGTCCTTACCTGGTGGGGAGCTACGAGCGGGTTGCGGCCGAACTTGCCAAGTACATTGAATTGGGTTACTTGACCTTCATTCTTGATATCCCACCGACCAAAGACGAATTGACGCATATCAACAAGGTGTTTGCCGAAACACAACTTTTAGTGGCGAAATGAATCAGCTTCTGCAAAATTTAATTTCGATCCAGGCAGAACGTCGTCCCGATGCTGTGGCTGTTGTCATGGGGGACCAGGTTCTTACTTACGGTCAGCTGGAAGAGTCGACCAATCGCCTTGCCCGTTTGCTCAAGGCCGCGGGTTGTGGCAAGGGAGATCGCGTCTGTTTTGCAATTCCGAAATCGCCCGCTGCCATCATCTCGATTATCGGCATCCTGAAAGCGGACTGTATTCACGTCCCGATCGATACCGCCAGTCCGGCGCCTCGTATCTCGAAACTTCTGAGGTCGAGCGATCCGCGATACATCTTGGGTGTCGGCGCTTCCGTCGATTTGCTCGAAGGCATTTTTGCGCAAGATGATCTGCGCGCCTCTGTTCGAGTCGGATGGATGGACGATTCCGCGCCGAATGCTCGATGCTTCACCCCCACGTTCACCAGGAACGACTCCAGAATGTACTCCGGTGAACCGTTAGAGTGCCAGACAACCTCGCAAGATCCCGCACACATTCTCTTCACCTCCGGCTCTACCGGCGAGCCGAAGGGAGTGGTCATTACTCATGCCAACGTAATGCACTTCGTTGAATGGGCTGTCAGCTATTTTGGAATGGAAAGTTCGGACCGCATCTCCTGTCATCCGCCTCTGCACTTTGATTTGGCCACGTTTGATATCTTTGGAGCATTCGCCGTTGGTGCCCGGCTACACCTGGTTCCGTCAGAGCTAAGTCTCCTGCCAAACAAACTTGCTGACTTTATTCGCAGTTCGGAGCTAACTCAGTGGTTCTCAGTTCCCTCCGTGCTGAATTACATGGCCAAGTTTGATGTGGTAAAGGGCAATGACTTCCCCAGTCTGAAACGATTACTCTGGTGCGGCGAGGTATTTCCGACTCCGGCGCTGTCATACTGGATGAAACGACTCCCGCGAGTGAGCTTTACCAACCTGTACGGGCCCACTGAATCTACGATTGCCAGCAGCTACTATACGGTTTTGGAATGTCCCTCGGACAATGCGCAAGCCATACCCATTGGGACTGCTTGTGCGGGTGAGGAACTCCTGGTTCTGGACCAGAATCTTCGTCCTGTGTCCCAAGACGAGGTGGGAGAGCTATATATCCGCGGAGTAGGCCTGAGCCCCGGTTATTGGCGAGATCCAGACAAAACCGCCACCGCCTTTCTTCCCTATGGAGATGAGGATCGTATCTATCGCACAGGGGACTTGGCACGGACTGGTGATGACCGATTAGTGTATTTCGTAGGACGGGTCGATACCCAGATCAAGAGCCGCGGCTATCGCATCGAGCTGGGCGAGATTGAAGTTGCTCTTAACTCCTTCAAAGAACTTAAGGAGTGCGCCATTGTCGCCGTTCCTACAGAGGGATTTGAAACGAATATTATTTGCTGCGCATACGTTGCTCACGAGAATATTCAGGTCACGGTCGCCGAAATCCGCCAGAAGCTGAGTGCCCTTTTGCCCCCGTATATGCTCCCCGCGCGCTGGAGCAGTTTTATGCAGTTGCCGAAAAATGCCAACGGCAAAATCGACCGGCGCAGAATTCGAGACTTGTTCGCCCACGACATCAACCCTTCGCCTGGACCCAAGGACGTCCCGGTTGATTCGACTCCTTCGACCGTGCGCGGTGAAATTCGGGAAGCGCGCGATCAAGCGTCTGGTTCGGTTGACGGCTCGATGCCCAAGCTGCATCTTTCGCGTCCCTGGGTCGGATGAATATCGTTTAGACAGCCGCCACGTTGGTTGACGCAGCGACAGTAAGTTTTTCGGTCACCATTCGCTCCGGCATGTAACCATTCGCAGCTCGACACTCGCATTAATATGGCAACAGTGGACTATCAAACCATACAAACTCGGCTGTCGGCGCTGTTTGCCGAAGTAATGCACGTCGAGGTCCCGTCGGTCGACACCGATTTGTTTGACACGGGCATTCTCGACTCTCAACGGTTCGTTGAGTTGTTGCTTCACATCGAACAGAACTTCAACACCCGAATCGATATCGAGGATTTTGAGATCGAGAATTTCCGCTGCATCGAGAAAATAGCTGCCCTCATCCTTCAACGCAAAAACGGGAGCAGTTTCGTAGATCTTTCCAATGCCAGCACGTCCTCCCGCTGAACCGCAAACGTGCCGGAGTGTGCAAGTAACTTCCCCCCCAAAGAATTTCCCCCAAAGGATTCCCCCCGGAATTAGAACCTAGCAAACCAAACTACTCGGAGAAAATATGTATTTGACTCAGATTTTCGCAGTTGCGGACGATGTCCGCGAATTGACCAAGACTAATGCCTCTTTGCGAGACAGATTCGCTCAGGTCCGGAAGACGCACAAGTTGTATCGCTTTCGCTCGAACTTGGCGCTATGGATTCTTCTCGGTTTTGCCCTCGGGTTGTCAATCCGGGTGAGCGCACAAAACATCAATACCGTCGCTGGCGGAGCAATTCCAGCGGGCGCAGCGACAGCAGCGGATATTCCGGGTCCCAGTTCGGTGATAAGGGACGCGAGCGGCAACCTGTACATTGCTGCCGCTGACAGTTACTACATCTTTAAGGTAAATAAGACCGGCACGCTTAGCATCATGGCGGGTATGGGTGTCCAGGGATACCTTGGTGACGGTGGCCCGGCGACCGCCGCTACCTTGAGTGGTCCTGCATCACTGGTCTTTGATTCCTCTGGAAACCTATACTTTATCGACCTCAACAAGGTCCGTAAGATCGACACAACCGGGGTAATCACCACCGTGGCTGGGAGCGGACAGATTTGTCCCGCCCATGTCCAACCCTGCGGTGACGGTGGACCTGCGATTGCTGCGCAACTGGGGCAGCCTCAGCAGTTGGCATTAGACGGCGCAGGCGATATCTATATCGCCGATACCCTGGACATGCGCATCCGGGAAGTCGATACCTCTGGAAACATCAGTACTTTCGCGGGCAGTGGCTATATCTGCAACGGTCCACTGTTCGTTTGCGGCGATGGAGGTCCCGCCACCAGCGCTAACCTCGACATGCCTTCTGGCGTGGCCGTGGATGGAGCGGGCAACGTGTATATCGCGGATACCAGAGACCAACGCGTCCGGATCGTATCCAGCGGAACCATCAACAAATTCGCCGGTACTGGAAAACATTGCCCGAAGTCTACCAACAACTGTGGCGATGGAGGTCCGGCCCTGTCGGCTTATCTGTTTAACCCCTGGGGACTTGCTCTGGATGCATCCGGCAATCTCTTCATTGCCGACGAGTTAGATAACCGGGTGCGCAAGGTGATCCTCTCCACGGGACAGATCAATACCGTTATTGGTAGCGGCGTCGAAGGCTTTTCAGGCGACGGCGCAGCTCCGCGTTCGGCCGCGCTTGATCAACCCAAAGGCATTTTCGCGGACAACATTGGGTACCTGGTAGCGGACAGCGGCAACAACCGCATCCGCCAGGCAAAACAGGGCGTCTTCACCACCCTGGCGGGAGGCGGCACCGGCGGGGATGGCTCCGCGGCCACTGCCGGCACACTGGCTGCTCCCACCGGCGTCGCATGGGACAGCGCCGGGAATTACTACATTGCAGACACCGCGAACAACCGTATCCGCAAGGTGGACGGCTCCGGTAATATCACAACCGTTGCCGGTAACGGCGCCTCAGGATGGACCGGCGATGGCGGTCCGGCAGTGAGCGCGACACTCAATGCTCCCACGGGCCTGGTCGTCGATGCTTCGGACAACCTCTACATTGCCGACAACGGCAACCTCGTGGTTCGGAAAGTCGATGCTTCGGGCAATATCACCACCTACGCGGGTAGCGGCAATCCTTGCATCCTGAGCGGCAACGTATGTGGAGATGGGGGCCCAGCCACTCAGGCGAATATGAGCAGCGTAACGTCGGTAGCAATTGACGGTGCAGGAAATCTGTACATTGCCGACTACTACGATCAGCGCATTCGCATGGTCAACACCTCCGGTATCATGACGACGGTTGCTGGAACGGGTGGACGAGGTCATACCGGAGATGGCGGACCGGCAATCGCCGCCCTTCTTAATCGGCCTTACGGAGTCGCGGTCGATGCAGCCGGGGACATCTACATCGCCGATTCCGAAAACAACAAAATCCGATGCGTCGTGGCGGTTTCCAAAGGTTGCAACGGTTCGACCCTCAAGGTGGGCTCGATCATGACTTATGCCTTCAACGGGGATAAGGCTTTCGCGGGAGACGGGGGAGTGGCCAAATCCGCCTCGCAACAGGATCCGCTCGAAGTGGCTCTCGATCCTGCCGGCAATCTGTTTGTAACTGGCGGCGCCGATGAAGTGGTCCGCAGGATCGACGCTGTAACCAAGATCGTGAGCACGGTGGCTGGTAGCACTAACCACCCGCAACGAGCCGGTTTCAGCGGCGACGGCGGTCCCGCCACGGACGCAACCTTGGACAACATCGGTCTGGCGATCAATGCATCCGACAGCTTGTTGATCGCCGACACCGGTAACAACCGCATCCGTCAAGTTGATTTGGGTTCGAAGTAACCTACGCTAGAAACAAGCGGAAAGAGAAGCGGAGACAGACTCGCTCATCGTCTGCCTCCGCGTTCTTTTTGGTATCTTGTATTTTGGGTTCGATCGACAATCTATTCGGTGATACCTTTTTCTTGGAAGAAATGAGGAAACATGGATCTACGGATTGAATCGAAGCACCTGGGCGATGTATGCGTTCTCGCCCCGCAGGTTTTCCAGGACGATCGCGGCTTCTTCACCGAAGTCTTTCGTGCGGATCAGTTCAAGTCGCTCGGCCTGCCGACCGAGTTTGTTCAGGACAATCATTCGGGCTCGGTCCGCGGAGTTCTTCGCGGACTGCACTTTCAGTGGGAACCACCGATGGGAAAACTGATGCGAGTGACCCGCGGAACCGCATTCCTCGTAGCCGTCGATATACGTAAAGGGTCGCCCACCCTTGGCAAGTGGTTTGGCGCGGAAGTCTCCACGGAAAGCCGCAAACAGATTTGGGCGCCCGCCGGTTTCGCGCGCGGGTTCTGCGTGCTCTCCGACTACGCCGAAATTCAGTACAAATGCACCGGAATCTACAGCAACAAAGCCGAGTCAGGAATTCGTTGGGACGATCCCGAGATCGGCATTGAATGGCCGATCCGCGACGTTACGCTTTCCGACAAGGATCGCAAGGCGCAGACTTTGAAAGAGTGGCTGTCGCGGCCAGACTCAGATCACTTTCGATATTCAGAAACAGAAACCATGGTGGGGAGATAAACGCTTCATGAAGATCTTGATTGCAGGTGGTGCAGGATACGTTGGCTCTGTGCTGGTTCCTAAGCTGCTTGACCGCGGCTACGAAGTGGATGTGCTGGACCTTTTCTGGTTCGGCAATCATCTTCCACCCCAGACCGGAATCATTCATAAAGATATCTTCGACATCTCTGTGCCGGACCTCGAGCAGTACCAGCAGGTCGTGTTCCTGGCGGGCTTGTCGAACGATCCCATGGCCGAGTACTCGCCCAGCGAGAACTTCATTTTCAACGCTGCCGCTCCCGCTTACCTGGCCTACGTCGCGAAAAAAGCCAAAGTGAAGCGTTATGTTTACGCCAGCTCTTGCTCCGTCTACGGATACACGGTTAACGAGCTGTTCGACGAAACCCGGCCGGTGTCTTCCTTCTATCCCTACGGCATCTCGAAACTCCAGGGAGAACAGGCCGCAATGAATCTGGTCGACGACGAGTTCTCCGTCATCTCCCTTCGCAAAGGAACCATCTCCGGCTACAGCCCGCGCATGCGCCTCGACTTGATCGTGAACACCATGTTCAAGAACGGCGTGCGCAACCGCGAGATCACGGTGAACAATCCCTCGATCTGGCGTCCGATCATGAGTATCGAAGACGCTACCAACGGATACATCCGGGCGATTGAGGCCAGTCAGAAAATCTCCGGCATCTTCAACATCGCGTCGGGAAACTACACGGTCGGCGAAGTTGGCGATCTGGTGAAGATGGCGATCGAGGAACAACTCGGCATTCGCGTGCATTTGACCATTCACCACAAGACCGATTTCCGCAATTACAAAGTCAGCACTGAGAAGGCGGAAAACGTCCTCAGCTTCCACGCCAATCACAATGTCAAAGCCATCGTAAAAAACCTGATCGAGAACATGGACAAATTTCAGGATTGGGATAATCCGCAGTACTACAACATCGATACTTTGAAATTGCTGTCTGCAAATAACGGCTTGCGCGCCCTCGCCGAGGTGACCCGATGAAGGTGCTTCTCATCGGCGCCAACGGGCAACTGGGCACCGATCTGCTCAAAGTCTTTCAGGCCGCAGGAGACACCGTCGTCCCGGTGACGCATGCCCAGCTCGACGTTTGTTCCGAGGATCAGATCGCAGAAGCCATGTCCAGAAACAAGCCGGACGTGGTCATAAGCACGGCGGCCTTTCACCGGGTGGAAGAATGTGAAAAGCGAGCGGCGCTGGCTTTCGAAGTAAATGGCACAGGAGCGATGAATCTGGCGCGAGCCTGCCAGCAATCCGGCGCTGTCCTGGCAAATTTCAGCACTGATTACGTCTTTGATGGCAAGAAGAACGGAGCCTACGACGAAACCGATCTGCCTTCGCCGCTGAGCGTATACGGCGCTGCGAAGGTCCTCGGCGAACACCTGGTTGCGGCCTATGCCGACCGTCATTTTATCATCCGCACCTGCGGCCTCTACGGCGTGGCGGGAAGCAGCGGCAAAGGCGGCAATTTTGTCGAGACCATGCTGAAAAAAGCCGTAGCCGGAGACGCCATTCGCGTGGTCGACGATCAGACCCTGACTCCCACTTACACCGCCGATCTCGCGGAGGCAACCCGCAAACTGATCCTGACCGGAAAATACGGGCTCTACCACGTCAGCTCCGAAGGCCAATGCTCGTGGTACGAATTTACCCGTTACATTTTCGAACGAGCCGGCCTGAAAGCCAATCTGTCGCCGGTCAACTCCTCCGAGTTCGCGAGTCCGGTGAAGCGCCCGGCAAATTCGGTGCTGTCCAAAGCCAAGCTACGCAGCGTTCGCGTATCGATTCCTTCCTGGAAGGACGCCCTGCCCAGATACCTCGAAGAACGGTCCAGGAAGAACGCGCCGACCCCGGTCAGCGTTTCCTGACGGTGCGCTCGTTTAGACACCAGCTTGTGACCCCTTCGCAGTCAATTTGCCTGCTCCTTCCTATTATCCATCCAGTTAACACAAATTGACCGGGAGACTTTCGCCTCTATTTGCGGAACTCCCGGCCATGCTATGTTTAAGTACCCTTGCTTCGTCCCCCGAGGCTCGTCAGCAAAACGTTCCGATGGGAGATTTTCCGCGGCAATGAAATCAAGCATTCCAGCTCTACTCTTTCTGCTGTTGGCTCCCTGTCTGCTGCCCGCCCAGACCGTTACTTCGTTTGAGGGAATCGATGCGTCGCAACTGAAAAACCCGCCCGTCGACTTTGACCCGAATGGAGCGATTGGCACGAAGCAGTACATGGAGTGGGTCAACGTCGCTTATCAGGCCTACAACAAAACCACCTTCGCTCCGATTTGGACCGCACCTCAGCCGGGAAACACTCCGTGGCAACTAAGCCAGATGCAGAACTGCTACAACCTTAGCGGGGACGGGTTGGTCATGTTTGATCGTCTGGCTTCGCGCTGGATCATCGCTGCCCACGGTTTGCCCAGCAACGGCCAATATTTCTACTGCGTAGCCATCTCCAATACTGATGATCTGACCTCCAAGACCTTTGCCTGGTACACGTACCAATTCGCCCTGGATGGTGTGCTTGGAACAAATTCTGAGGGCCATACTTATTTTCCCGACTGGCCAAAGCTGGGTACGTGGGCGGATGCGTACTACGTGGGCTTCGATCTCCTCGATAAAGATCAAAACTATCTTCCTATTGGCGTAGTCGCATGCGCTCTGGACCGGACGAACATGCTGACCGGATCGACGCCCAATCCGATACAGTGCTTCAGCAATCCCAATCCGATTCCGAAGACTGGCACTTTGTATTTGAGTCACAGCCTGATTCCCGCTGACGTAGAAGGCACGACTCCGCCTCCTTCTGGCCGTGACGAATTCATGGTCAGCATTCAGAACCCACCCAATGATGGTCAAAGCACCACATCCGACACCATCAACTTGTGGGATTTTCACGTGGACTGGGTCACTCCCTCCAACTCGACGTTCACCGGGTCCTCGCTATCGGTGACGCCTTACACTCCCGGATGCTACAACGCAAGTTTCCCACTCCGCACAGTTTGTGTTCCGGAGCCGTCCACGAATTCAAGTGGGGTTCACTACAAAGTCGACTCCGTTGGTGACCGGCTGATGCCGCGTCTCTCGTACCGTAATTTTGGTACCTATGAGTCCTTCGTCGTCAGCCAAACCATCCAGCCTGGTACCAGCAAACAAACCGGAGTCCGCTGGTACGAGCTGCGCAGCAACGGCAGCGGATCGCCCTCAGTTTTTCAAAGCGGCACGATCGACCCTGACAAGACGAACTATCGTTTCATGCCCAGCATCGCCCAGGATCAAGCCGGCAACGCCGCAGTTGGCTTCAGCATATCCAGCCTTACCAGTCATCCCGGAATAAGAGCCTCCTGGTGGAATCTGCCCAAGCAAACTAAGTCAACCGGGCTTACCCTCGTGAACGGAACGGGGGATGAGCAAAATTCGGGCATTTGGGGCGACTACACCAGCATGACGGTGGATCCGGTCGATGGCTGCACGTTCTGGTATGTAAACGAATACTTCACGCAGAATCAGGTCACGACTCTCGATTGGCAGACTCGCATCAGCAAGTTCAAGATTGGGACTTGCAAAGTGAATAAATAATGCCTATGACTGTGCGCGATCGACAATTTGAAGACGGCAGAACCACGCTCGTAGAAACCATGCCTCGATCAACCCACAGCTTTGAAGAAAGAGTGGACATACTGGGTGTCCGGGTTCGCCCGCTGAGTCTGAGCCAGACGGTCGATGCGGTCGAAGAATCGATCAAACGAAACGAGCGTCGCTACGGCGTGTTCATTAACGTCTATAACGTGATCGAAGCTCGTCGCGATGCGGCGTATCGGCAGACGCTCAATGAAGCCGACTTCCCGATGCCCGACGGCATTCCCTTGGTTTGGGCAAGCCGCGTGTTGGGCGATCCCGTTCCGGGTCGCGTCTGTGGGCCCGACTTCCTCGTGGAAATGAACAAGCGGGCCGCAGAGAAGGGATTCACGGTTTACATCGTGTGCGGAGGTGACCGGAAAGCGGAGCGGACCGCGTCCGCCTTCCAGGCGATGCATCCGAATATCAAGATTGTCGGCGCGTGGACTCCTCCGTGGGGCCCGATCGAAGGCAAGAACAACGAGTACATCCTGGGTGAGCTGTCGCGCACGCAGCCTGACATTCTGTGGGTCGGTTTAGGCGCGCCGCTTCAGGAACGCTGGGTCTGGACCAACCGCGACCGCATCGAAGCCAAGTTTACAGGCGCGGTCGGCGGCGCCTTCGATTACCACATCGGAATGCGCAAACGCGCGCCACGCTGGATGCAGCATCGTGGATTGGAATTCTGGTATCGCATCAGCCAGGACCCTAGCCTGTTCTGGAAGAAGCGGCACTACGCCGATTTCCATATGTTCGTACTTCCGGTGCTGCAGCAGGCGGTCCGGCAACGGCTCGGTGCAAAGTCAGCCATCTAAGACGCGCAGCTACGGGATCGGTTCTAGCCCTCGAAATGAGGGCTTTTTTATTTGGCGGCCAATTATCCAAGACTCTCACGCCGTATCGTTATGGCAAAGCGGCATACCTTATCGGATCTCGCGTATGCTGAAATCAAGGATTGGAATCTAAGAATGATTCTGAAACGTTCAAAAGCAGGAAGCATTTTCTGTATTTGGGTCCTAACGGCAGTCTGGAGCCAGGCTGCGGCTGCGCAATTGCCCACGCCAAAATCCCCGATCTACAAAGTCATCGAGTTGCCTCTCCGCCCTCTGTATATCAACGACTCTGGAGAGGTCGTCGGAATGGTGCAGGAGGTTCAACTCAGCGACAAGGGTGTAGTGCTCGGAACCGGTAAGCGTCATGCGGCCCTCTGGACTGAAAAAGATGGCTTGCGTATCTTGCCGACGATGAAGGGATATTCGGAAAGTGAAGCTCGAGGATACAATCAGGCCGGTCACGCGGTGGGATGGGCAATTGATAGCAGCGACGAGAGAGGTCCTCAGGCTTTCATCTATCAGAATCGGAAGTTGGTCGCGCTCCCCGGCCACAACTCGAAGGCGCTTGCCATCAATGACTCCGACGACATAGTCGGCCAAGCCATTGTCAAGGGAACGGGGCCTGCCATGCCGGTGCTCTGGCACGAGGCATCTGTTCGCGATTTGGGCGGATGTTGCGGGGGCGTGGCGAATGCGATCAACAAGAGCGGCCAGGTCGTCGGCAACATGTATGACCAGAATGGTCAGTACCGAGCTTTCTTGTGGGACCAGTCGCGCGGGATTAAGTATTTCGGGGCGGCTGATAACGACAGTACAGCCGTATCCATAAACGAGCGTGGTCACGTCCTCGTCCAGGAGTTCGACAGCGGCGTTTTTATTTATGAGGGGAAAGGTACGGCAGTTCGGGTGAAGATACCCACCTCATTGCCGGTCCAGGCTCGATCCATCAATGGCGCCGACGTGGTCGTGGGAGATTGTGGGGCATACTCCGACGTGGCGGTTGCCTTCAGATGGGATGAGACGAACGGCTATAGAGATTTGAACACTCTGATTCCCACCGGCTCAGGCTGGCGACTGGAAAGCGCTACCAGTATCAACAACCGCGGACAAATCGTCGGCGTCGGCGAGCACGACGAAAAAAATGCCGGCTACCTCTTGATGGAGCAGGATCACGGCCATTGAGGCCAGCTCTGCCGATTGGGACAGGCTCATTTGCCGCGATGCTGCATCCACTTCCACGCGGTGCTGACGCTGTCCCGCAGTGAGCGCTTAGTCTTCCATTGCAGCAATTGCTGCGCGCGGGTCGGGTCCGCTACCAGCGCAGGCGGATCGCCTGGACGCCGTGGCACGATATTCCTCGGAACTTTTTTCCCGGTTACTTCTTCCACAGTCGCGATAACTTCTTTCACCGAAGAACCTTCTCCCGTTCCCAAGTTCACCGTAAACGAAGCATTCCCCGCCTGCAATCTCTGCAGTGCCTTCACGTGTGCCTCTGCCAGATCCACGACGTTCGTGTAATCGCGAATGCACGTGCCATCCGGCGTGGGATAGTCGGTGCCGTAGACTTGAAGCTCCGGACCAAAGCCGCCGGCAGCCCGCAGAGCCAGGGGAATAAGATGGGGTTCCGGCTCGTGACATTCGCCGATCTCTCCGCTTTCATCCGCTCCTGCTGCATTGAAGTAGCGCAAGCTGGCATAGCGGATTCCGTAGGCCGTGTCATAAGACTGCAACGCCTGTTCGAAAAAAACTTTGGACACGCCGTAAGGGTTTACCGGGGTCAGCGGAGAGTCCTCGGTAATGGGCATCTTAGTCGGGGCGCCATAAACCGAACAGGTAGACGAGAAAATAACCACGAAATTTTTCTTCCCGCTGTCCACAATCGCATTCAGAAGAGAGAGCCCACCCTCCACGTTGTTGCGGTAGTATTTTCGCGGATTGACCATCGATTCGCCAACGTAGTGGTTGGCGGCGAAATGCATGACCGCGTCGCAGCGCTTCACTGCGTCCAGGAGTTTTGCGCTATCGTGGACGTCGCCCACGATCATTTCGAAACCCTTGGCCAGAAAATCGAAGCCGGTGGACAAATTGTCAAAGACGAGTACTTCAAGGCCTGCTGCTCGCAATACTCGCGCGGTATGACTTCCAATGTATCCCGCCCCGCCCACTACCAGAATCTTCACCTAAGCGCTCCTTGTCATGCACACCGTCGGGTGGGCAGTTCTTCAGGGACTAGTTTGATTACGCGGAATACGAAAAGCTCCGAACCTGATCGGCTCAGATCAGCGACCGCGCTGACCAAAATCATCCTTGTCAGAATCATCAAGAATAAGGCACAGGTAACAGCCCGTCAACGCTTGCCACTACCCATGTAGATGCTCCACGATTACGTCAGCTAGAGGACCGTCGCTGCGACCGCGCGAGACGGACGAATGCCGATTCCCGGGGACAACTGTAGCCGAATTTTAATCGAACATTCATGTGCAGGTCATCGGCGTGTAACAGCCCGAAGGCAACCTTGAGGCCGCGCAGGGAAGACACTTCGATTGAGCTTCCGCGCCGAGAGGACTACAGAAATGACAAAGAGAGCCACGAGAACGGCAGCGGCTATGTCGCTGGCCTTGATGATGCTTATCGGAGCGAACTGCTTCGCAGTTGTGCCGTACTTTAATGCCGCCGGTTCGAGCGGCGCGTTCAATTCCTTTGCCTTAGCTGCGGGTCCGGCCGAGGGCGGAGGGATCTGCGGAGGGTTTATTTGGACCAAGAAAAACGGGGCCGAGGGAGTAGATCACCGCGGAACCGGCCTTTTGGAAGCGGGCAATGTTTGGATCGTCTGGGATAACTCCGCCGCCCCCAAGAGAGTCTGCAGTTATATTGCCGTGGACAGCATCATCGGGCAGCAGTTGTTTTTCGCCGAACCGGCATCCACCTTCAACATTCTCTTTCCTGCTGGTACGGCGGGAGACAACCTGATCCCGACTCTTACCGATACCGCGATCCCTCAAAGCGTCATCAACGTCCTCCAAGGCCAGGCATTCAACGCTGCGCCTTCGGATATTCGCCCGGAAGATGCGTTGTTCGAAGAGACGCGTGTCTTAACTCCGCTAAACACGACCAATTATGACGGCCTTGGCTATGGGCCTGGCCCAGTTGGAAGTCCAATCCTGAGCCATTTCAGCACCAAGTCATCGACGCCCGCGCTTTACGCCCTGAGTGGGACCGACCCGATCACTGGCCAGGCGGTTCCCGCACACCATACCATCAACGTAGGAACCCAAGTGGTGGTGGTCATCGTCAATGCTCAGCAGGGAAGCAACCAGAATTCAGGCCATTTTGGGGACTCGACGTCATTCTTCAACGTCAATCGTCGCGATCTCACCTTGGCTCTCAATGGTGGCTATGCCTACACGAAGGACCTCACATCAGTGCCAGGACAGGCTAGTGTGCCGCTCAATGTCATAACGCGGGAACCGCTCTCTGGAACTTTCACTACGATGGAGTTCAACATTCCACGTAATGCGGAGACCGGTTCGACCCAGGAACTTGGCGTGAACCCGGCGACCGGCCAGGGCACGACCTGTCCCGGACAGCCCTGCGGTAACCCGCTGAACCTCTCCGACGGCGGAGGGTCCCGCTGGCGAGCAATCGGGAACGGTGAAGAAGTCGCTGAGATTGACTCTTCGGCCACCGGGGACTCGATCGGCTATGCTTTCTGGAGCGTGGGCAATCTGGGCGGCCTGTCTCCCAATGTCCGCTACCTTGCAGTGGACGGGAATGACCCGATTAACCTAAGTTACGTTGACGGAACCTTACCAACCTGCACCGCTCCCTGCCCCGGAATCGTGACTTTTGCCAACGTGGCATCCGGAAACTACCCAATCTGGAACATACTGCGTGTGGTGACTCATAACCCGGTCCCAGGTGGAGTTACCGCCCTGGTTGCTGGGGCGCAGTCCCAGGTTGTGAACGTCTACCCCGATTTCCTTCCCCTCAGTGCAATGGGCGTGTTTCGCTCCCACTACAGACAATCCCTCATCTCCGCGCTTAACGGTACCGGAGGAGCGTGCAGTCCGAACGATACGGGCGGGGACGTCGGCGGGGCTGTCCTCACCATCCAGAGCGACCAGGATTACTGTGCCGCGACTGGCATCAAGGCTGGACGCGTCGGCTTGAAGCAGTAAGTTTGTGCTCGAAGGAACAACCCTGATGTAAGGAGAACTACGGAGGCAGGCTGCCGGTGCGGAGCCTGTCTCCATTTCATTGAAGCTCGTTTTCTAGCGTGGAAGTGCAGCCAGCCGGGATTTAACCTGTCGGGTGGCCCGGACCTTCGCCCGTTGTCAATCCGAATTAACTAACACTAGAGGTGCCCCATTCTTGTCGCGCACTTTGCGGAAAGGGTGGGAGGCGAATCTCAATCGGGAAACGCTTCGGGTTAATCTTCATTTGGTATTCAGCAGGATGGCGACTTTGCCGTAACTCTCGATGGGGATGGCGAGGTCGGGAGCGCCGTCGTGGTTGAAGTCGCCGGAGGCGATCGAGAAACCGCCATCGGAACGAATTTTGTCGTGGATTTCAATGGCTGGTTTGAATGTGCCATCACCTCTTCCGTAGAGCAGCACCGAATTTTCGAGTTGATTGACTGCAGCGACGTCAAGATGGCCGTCGCGGTTGAAGTCGGCAAGCGCAACCGCCTCGGTGCCGCTGCCCCATTCGAATCCGGTGACATAGAAGGAGGGCTCCTCGAAGGTTCCGTCGCCCTTGTTAAGCAGCACCGCCAACTCGTTTTTTGAGCCGTTGACCGCGACCAAGTCATTTCTCCCATCGTGGCGCAGGTCGGCGATCTTCACGTCCACTACTTCGCCGCCTCCGGCGTTGTAGCTGACTGGCTTCTTGAAATGCCCGGTGCCATCGTTCAGCAGGACAGCAATTGAGCCGTTCGAGAATTGCGTTATCGCGAGATCGGGATGATGGTCTCCGTTCAAGTCGGCTGCGGCGATTCCAAATGGCGCCCCCGCGACTTTGTAGGTCTTGCGGCTTCGCAGCTTACCGTGTCCATCTCCAAAAAAGGTCATCATGTTGCCAGGGCCGCTGAAGGCCTTGTTGGTTACTGCCACATCTAGATGTCCGTCTCCGTTGAAGTCCGCCACAGCGACGGAAACTGACACAGGGCCAAGCGGGTAGCTGGCGGAAAGCTTGAAGCGGCCTTTGCCGTCGCCCAGAAAGATTGCTATTGTGCCATCGCCGGTGCCTACGTCCTCCACCACCGCCAAGTCCAAGTTGCCGTCCTCATTGAAGTCTCCCGCCGCCAAGCTAATTGGGCCTGGAACAGAGAACCGCAGCGGTTTTTGGAACATCCCGTCTCCGTTCCCTAGAAGAATGCTCACCTGGTTGCCGAGATAATCCGCCATGGCCAGGTCCACGTTCCCGCTGTTGGTCAATTCTGTGGCCACAACCCGGTAGGGCCTCTGGCCAACCCAGTAATAAGTTGCCCGCTTGAACTGTCCGCCCTGCGCGTCGAGCGTAAGCGTCGCGAGCGCCAACAAGAAAACCACGGCAATACGCGTCACGGTCTCGCCTCCACCCCTGACCCTAGGAGTGTCTCGCGCTCAATGAGCCTAGGTCAAGATGAAGAGTTTTGCGCTCCATGGAGGGCTGGCCCAGCCCTTCTCAGAATCGGCAATGATGAGGGTGCCCCATCCTTTCCGCGTTCTTTGCGGGAAGGGTGGGTGGCGAGACTCCCAATCCGCGAGTGCTGCTGAGCTAACTTTTTGTTGAGCGTCCTGGCGATGCAACCTCGACATCCAGTTGCGTCTTCCCGGCGCGCGATCCCCAGCATCGAAGGTCGGCGGTTTGAGAATGACACTTTGCTAGAAGTTGGTAGTTAGGCGCAGATTGTAGCTGCGCGGGGGCGCGATGGCGTTGCCAGAAAACAGGCCGGCGAAGTCGATCAGATTCAGCCGATTGTTAATATTCTGAACGTCGGCCTGCAACCGCACACTCAGCTTGTCCTTCTTCCACAGATCGGCTCCGGCGGAGGCGTCAATCGCGAGCGAAGGCTTTACCCGGCCCAGATCAAAGTTGACCCGATTGACGATGGCCTGTCCGTACTGTGCGACCGCTTGTTGTTCGGTGCCATCGAATTCCACTGGCAGACCGCTGCCGTACTCCGCACCCAGCGCCGCCCATACTCGCCGCACAATCTGATAGCGAAAGCGCGTGCGCACGGTGTTGCGCTGGTCCTGGCTCACCCAGAAGCGTCCGTTGGTCTGGCTAAGGGCGTTGGTGGCGTCGGTGCCGAGAAATAGCCCGCCGGTCACGGGAAGATACGCCGAACCCACCATGTAGGAATAGCTGACAAATCCCGAGAGCCGCCCCCAATGCGGAATATCGACTTTTCCTTCGGCCCCGTAAATGTTCGACTTGCGAAAGGCAATCGGGAAACTCACGCCAGTGTCGAGCAACTGATCATCATCGGCGTAATTGTTTACCCGCCGGTCGAAGTAATTGGCGTCCAGCCGAAGTTTCTGAAAAAAGCCTTTCGTGACTCCGACTTCATAATAATTGCCGTGCGAAGGTTCCACGGGCAAGCGTAAAACTTGGGGGTCCAAGGAAACAACCTCAGGAGAACTCGACAACAGAATGTTTTCGAAGTCGGGAGTTTGAAAAACCCGGTCGTAGGAGGCGTGCAGCACGAGATCGGCCGAACGAAAATAGCGCGAGACTCCCAGGCGCGGACTGACGGCATTCTGGTTCACCAGCAGTTGATAGTGATCCCAGCGAAGACCGGCGCTGACGGTCCAGTTGCCCAGGCGAATCAAGTCCTGCACAAAAGCGGATTGCTCGAGACTGGGCCGATTTTCCGCGAAGTTGTAGGTGGGCGGCGTGCCAGGATCGAATTGGGTGAAGTCCGTGATCACGTCGTTGAACTTCTCGCGCAGAAACGTGTTATCGGATTCAACGCCGGCTTTCCATTCCTGATTTCCGTGATGGATTGAAATCGTTCCTTTGAAATATCCCTCGGTGAAGCCGTTCTGCTGGAAAACAATGATGGGGGTCGAGAACAGGTTGGATGAGAGACCCTCCGAATCATTCCGGACCATGCCGTAGAAATCTCCCACAACGTTGGGTGAAAACAAATGCTGATAAGACACGATTCCCATGGTTTCAAAATTATTCTTATCCTGCCGCTGGCCGGCGGTTTGTTGGACTAGTTCGTTGGGCACAAGAAAGCGGGAAAATTCGTGGCGGACCGAGAGATTCAAGCGGTCGTTATCAGTGAAATCCCGCTCATAGCTCGTACCGAAATCACCCGTGGTGCCGTTGTTGGTGAAATTCTGTGCCACCGGGGGATTCAGGTAGCGCTCGGTCATTGCGCCTTCGGCACTGAAACCCAGCGTGTTCTTTCCCCATCCATATTGGGTGAGGAGGTAGCCATCCGCGGTGCCAAAGCTGCCGCCGGCCAACACCGCCTCGCCGTGGAACCCGTCGCCCAGATCCTTCGTCGTTACCATCTCGACTACGCCGCCCATTTTTCTTCCATACTCGGCCGGAATGCCCGCCGTGTAAATGCTCATCGATTGCACATCATCGGCCTCAATCTCGGGGCCAAAACTTGGTGAGCGGTTGTCGGTGAGCGGAATTCCGTCGACCACAAATTGCGTCTGGTATTCCGAGCCGCGCGGGTGCAAAACCGCGTTGCCCTCGTAGAGCCATCCCGGCTGGGAGTTAATCAAATCCTGCACCGAGCGTCCGGGCAGCGAGGTTACCCGGTCAGCAATTGCGTCCTTGCCGATTCGATTGATCGTCCCGGAGCTATGGGGATCGATCAGCGTGGCCGCGTCGTTGACAGTCACGGAGGTGCTCATCGGGGCGATTCTCAGAATCACGTGATATTCAGTCGGGACGGCGGATCGGATTTCAATGGAATCAGAGAATAGCGCGAAACCTTCGCGCTGTACTTCAAGGCGGTACACTCCGAAGGGAAGCAGCTTGGCCGTGAGGTTTCCCGCTTCGTCCGTCACCAAGGTCTCGCGGACCTGGTTGCCCTCGCTCACCAGTTCGACCGAACTCTTCACACCGAACCCGGCGGGATCGGTCACCTTGAGCCGCAATTCTCCGCTGTTGCTTTGTCCCCAAAGCGAAACAGCCCAAAGAATGAGGATCAGACAGCCCTTTTTCGTCAACGCCTTATTCTAGGCGATTCTGGGGCTGTTTAGAGGAACTGTGCCGCCACGAGTTCCCGCCAAGGCAAGCCTGCCGGCCGCTTCGCTCAAGGCGTTGGCCAGTTCGGCGAGGTGGCGTTCCTCGGTAAGATAACTGATCACCATCATTCGCAGTACGCTCTGGCCGTTCACCATGGTTTCTGATATCCAGCGTTTGCCGTCGCGGGTGATCTCCTCAACGATGCTGGCGTGAGCCTCGGCCAGTTGCTGACGGCTGAGGTCCGGCGTCTTCAAACGGAAAGCCACAATCGGCAGAATTTGGGGAGCGGCCAGCTCAAAGTGCCGGGAGGCCTTTAGCAAGGAGGCGAAGATCCTCGCGAGATCGAGTTGACGATCGATGTGTTCCTCGTAAGCTTTCCTGCCGTGAATTCGTAGCGTCAACCAGAGCTTGAGCGAGTTCATTCGCCGCGTCCACTGGGTGCTGATGCGGGAATTGTCAATGCCCCTCGACTCGACCGCTTTCGGCATGTAGGGAGCGGCAACGGCAAAAGCTCGCTCAAGCATCTCGGGGTGGCAAGTGAGGATTACGCCCGCAGCCAGCGGCATGGCCATCCACTTATGAGGATCGATTGCGATCGAGTCGGCTTGTTCGATACCCCGCAACAAGCTCCGGTGTCGATCGGAAAAGATCGCCGAACCGCCGTAAGCGCCATCGACATGCAGCCACAGGTCATGACGCCGGCATATTTCAGCAATGGCCGTGAGGTCGTCGACCGCGCCGCTGTTGGTCGTTCCGGTTGTGGCGACCACGCAGAACGGCTTCTTTCCAGAGGCAATGTCCACCTCGACCGTTTGCTGCAGGATTTGTGGATCGAGTTGTATCTTCTGATTCACCACGATGCGCCGCAGTGCCTTCCTCCCCACTCCCAGCAGGCCGGCCGATTTATCAATCGAGTGATGAGCTTCATCAGAAGCGTAAAGGACAGGTTGTGCGCCTATAGCGGCCACGCCTTCTTCGATCGCGCCAGGAAACTTCGCCGCTAGAGCCAACGCCAATCCGCTGAAATTGGCCTCATTGCCGCCGGTAGTAAACGTCCCGTTGAATTCGCCCGGCCAGCCTACGCGTTCTCCAATCCAGCGAATGGTTTCGTGTTCGATCTTCGAGGCCAACTGCGAACGCTTGACGGTTGCCAGTTGGGGATTGAGCGCCGCCACCAGGGCTTCTGCCATGACGCCGATATAGGTGGGTGTCGGATTCATCAGTCCAAAATAGTTGGCGCTGGGTACGTGAAAGCCCTTGTCGACCATTTCGCGAAAAACTTCGTCAAGTATTTTGTCGGCATCGTCGCCAGTTTCAGGCAACGGATTGCTCAGAGCCGCGAATGTCCGCTGCTCAACCGGAAGCTGCACCCAACGGTCGGGCAGGGAAGCGAAAAAACTATCAATTTGATCGATGAGATGGTAACCGAGACGGCGGCGAGTGGCAGAATCCAGATCGAAACCCATGGCAGTTTAATTCTACTGATCGGAGCAAAGATGCGGTCTATCCGAATCTTGCGTTCAAAGCGCTAGACCGCAACGTCAGCTGTCATTCTGAGCGAAGCGAAGAATCTATGAATTTTGCTAGCGCAGCCAGGCCTATTCCTTTACGTCCTCGACGTTGGAGGCTTTCTCCGGCCTAAGCAGCGGAAACAGGATTACATCGCGAATGGTGTGGGAATCGGTCAAGAGCATGGCCAACCGGTCTACGCCTACACCACAGCCCCCGGCCGGGGGCATGCCGTACGACAGCGCGCGAATGTAGTCTTCATCCATCTGGTGCGCTTCTTCGTCGCCGCGTTCGCGTTCTTTGAGTTGCTGCTCGAAACGCCGGCGCTGGTCCTCGGGATCGTTGAGTTCGCTGAAGCCGTTGCCAATCTCCATTTTCCCGGCGAAAATCTCCCAGCGCTCCGTCCAGTCGGGTTCGTCTGCTTTTTGCTTCGAGAGAGGCGAGACGACGGTAGGGAACTCGTAGATGATGGTCGGCTGGATCAAGTGTTCTTCAGCCGCTACGTCAAACAAGTTTGCGATCGTCTTCCCGACCGGCTCATTCGGATCGTAAGCGACGTGGGCGTGCGCGGGGTTGAAGCGCTCCACTAGCGCTTTCACCGAATCATGAGAGCTGAAGTCTGAAATCTCCGGTTTCGCCCCCGCGGCTTCCGGCCAGTAATGAATGATCGCTTCGCGCATCGTCATGCGCCGCCAATTCGATCCAGCCCAGTCGATCTCGTACTCACCCCACTTGGATTTGGTCGTGCCGTTGACATCAACGGCAGCTTGCTCGATCAGTTGTTGGGTGAGATCCATGATCCCGCGGTAGTCGGTATAGGCCTGATAGAACTCGAGCATGGTGAACTCGGGATTCCATCGCCATCCCAGACCTTCGTTGCGGAAGTTGCGGTTGATTTCGTACACCCGGTCGAAGCCGCCGACGGTCAACCGCTTCAGATAAAGCTCGGGAGCGATGCGCAGATACAAATCCATGTCGAGCGTGTTGTGGTGTGTGACAAATGGCTTGGCGACTGCACCGCCAGCGATCGGCTGCATCATGGGAGTTTCGACTTCGATGAAGCCATGCGCGTCAAGAAAGCGCCGCATGGATTGCACCAGCTTGCTGCGCTTGAGAAAAACCTCGCGCACCTCTGGGTTCATGACCAGGTCGACGTAACGCTGCCGGTATCGCAACTCGACATCGGTAAGGCCGTGCCATTTCTCCGGTAGGGGCAGCAGGTCTTTGGATAAGAAAGTAATCTCCTCGACGTGAACGCTGAGTTCGCCGGTGCGAGTGCGGAATAAATATCCGCTGACGCCGATGTGGTCTCCGAGGTCGAGCAATTTGTAAAGTTCGAAACCTTTTTCGCCGACGGCATCCTTTTTGACATAGATCTGCAGTTTCTGTCCGCCTTGCTGCAGATGCGCAAACCCGGCTTTGCCCATCAACCGAATGGCCATGATGCGGCCGGCCACGCGCACGTTGACTCGCGATTGATCGAGTTCTTCAGCCGACTTTTGCGAGTACTCGGAGAGAATCACGGGAATCGTGTGGGTGAATTCATATCTGGTCGGATAGGCGCGCTGCCCTAGCGCTTCAATCTGTTTCAGCTTTTCGCGCCGCATTTCGTAAATCTTCTCGTCGAGTGCCAATGGGTTCCTTTGATCCGCGAAGATGAAGACACGATTATAAACAAGGTTGTGCCTGGGCCTTTTGGTCCTGATTCAAGAAAATCTTAAAACGCTGAGATCGCCAAGAAATGCTGCAGAGTGCGCGGAGACCAGCCACGTCACTTGACAGGAATCTGTTTTGTGACCGGAGTCCTTGAAGCCTGGGCCTCTCGGCGGTACTATAAACTGCTTTAACATTTTCAATCGCACCAGGAAGCCGAGGCCGATGCCGCAAAATTACGTTCCCATCTTCATCTTCGTCGCGGTAGTGGCAGTGTTGATCCCGATCACCCTGCTGGTCGCCAAACTGATTCGGCCCGAGAATCCGAATCGAACGAAATTGATGCCCTACGAATGCGGCATCGATCCCATCGACAGCGCCCGAGGACGCTACACTGTTCGCTATTACATTATCGCCATCCTGTTCGTGGTTTTCGACGTGGAGACCATCTTCTTGTTTCCGTGGGCGGTGAAGTTCAAAGCGCTGGGAACCTTCGGGTTGGTAGAGATGCTCATCTTCCTCGGGATCCTGATCGTCGGCTACATCTGGATTTGGGGCAAGGGCGCGCTGGAGTGGGTGTAGGGCAGCACTCAGCAATTAGCACTCAGCAATCAGCCAAGAAAGATTCATCCGAGTAATGCAAAACCGCCGACCATCTTATGCCTGACGCGACCGAAGGTGAAACTTTTATCGCCAGCCGCTGGACCAAAGGGAACTTGTTCTTCCCCATCCGCATTGTGGTGAATGCTCTGCACGTGATCAAGGTGAAGCCGCGACTTTTCGGCCGTAGCGAGGAAAGCATCGCCATTGCACAAGTCGCGTCGGTACAAATTTCCACTGGAATCGTGTGGTCGACCATCCGCATCGACTCGTCGGGCGGAACCAACCCGATCACCAGCCGCGGGCACCGCAAGGGCGATGCGGAGCGGATTCGCGACCTGATCGAGTCCTATCAGGCCGCAACTCGGCGGACGTGAAGCGGCACGGCAGCATGAAGTGACGCATGTCGTTGACACGGTATCCGCAAGCTGTTAGAAGTTAACGTTCTCCAAACCTGTTCCTGCGCCGGAGGTCTGTGCCCTCGTAGCTATGCCCGAGGAAACCAAATCGCCCACTCCGCCGAGCGGCGAGAAGAAACCGGCCGCCGGTCATGCGCCATCGCCTCCGGCCAAGCCTGCCGGCCCAGCCCCGATTCCGTGGGATTCCCCGATGGTCGCCCGGTTCAAGGATCAATACGGCTCCGGCATTCGCGAAGCGAACGCTTACCTCGGCCAGAACTACATGGTGGTGGAAACTTCGATTATTTCGGAAGTGTTGCAGATTCTGCGCGACCGCGAGCAATTCGACTACTGCGTCGACATCACCGTCGTACACTATCCCGAGCGGGAAAGACAGTTCGATGTGCTCTGGATTCTCTACTCTTTTTCTAAGAATGAGCGCATCCGCGTCAAAGTCATGATCGCGGACGGCGAAAGCGTCCCCAGCGCGGTCTCGGTATGGGCGACCGCCAACTGGCTGGAGCGTGAAGTCTACGACATGTTTGGGATTCGCTTCGATGGGCATCCGGATTTGAAACGCATCCTGCTGCCTGATGGCTGGAATGGCCATCCGCTTCGCAAAGACTACGGCATTATTCAACAGGATCAGGAATGGGTGCAGGCCAACCTGGGGATCGAGAGCGGCCAATAATCATGACCGACCGCACCATGACTGATCCCAAGCCGGCCGAGTCGAAGACAGACGAAGCTACGAAATATCTTTCTCACCTGGAACTCGGTGAACCCGACAAAACTTTTCTCGATAGCAACGAACTCGTCATCAACATGGGCCCACAGCATCCGGCGACCCACGGAGTGCTGCGCGTAATTCTCAAGCTTGACGGAGAGAAAGTTCTGGGCACGGAGTGTGTGATCGGCTATCTCCATCGCGGTGTGGAGAAGATTGCCGAGAACCGCACCTACACCATGTTCAATCCTTACGTCGACCGCATGGATTATGTTGCCGCTGTCTCGAACGGGTTGGGCTACTGTGAAGCGGTTGAAAAGCTTCTCAACGTTGAGGCCCCGCCGCGGGCAAAGTACATTCGCGTAATCCTTACCGAACTAAACCGTCTCGCCAGCCATCAACTCTGGTTGGGGACGCACGCCCTCGATATCGGCGCCATGACGCCGCTGTTTTACACGTTTCGCGATCGGGAAGAGATTCTCAAGATCTTCGAAAAGTATTGTGGCGCCCGGCTAACCACGCATGCCTTCCGCATTGGCGGTTGCCAGTACGAAACCTACGAGGGCTTCGAGCGCGACGTGATCAAGTTTCTCGATTTCGTCCCTCCGAAAATCGACGAATACGAAGAACTGCTGACTGGCAATCGCATCTGGCTGGAAAGAACCAAGAACGTCGGCGTTATATCACGGGCAGATGCAATCGCTCTCGGCGTCACCGGCCCGGTTCTACGAGCCAGTGGCGTGAAATGGGATCTCCGCAAAGCCCAACCCTACGCGGCATACTCCGACTTCGACTTCGAAATTCCCATCGGCACGAATGGTGACACCTACGACCGGTACACGGTGCGCATGGAGGAGATGCGGCAGTCGCTGCGCATTATCCGGCAGGCGGTCGAGAAGATTCCGGAAGGCCCGATCATGGCGAAAGTCCCGAAGGTGATGAAGCCGCCGGTCGGCGAAGTCTACCACTCGATCGAAGCGCCCAAGGGGGAACTGGGATACTTCATTGTGAGCGACGGATCGACGCAGCCCTATCGCGTGCGGGTAAGGCCGCCATCGTTCGTGAACCTGCAGGCTCTCGACATTATGGTTCGCGGAGCGCTCGTCGCGGACGTGATCGCGGTAATCGGCACGCTCGACATTGTGCTGGGCGAGGTGGATCGCTGATGCTCGACTACATCACCTCTTATCTCGGCAGCAACACCACGCCCGGGCAGGCGGGCAATATGTTTTGGGTTCTGGTTTATATCCTGGTGGTTTTTGGTGGAATTTCGGTTGCGGTTATGGCGATGAATTGGCTGGAGCGAAAAGCTCTGGCGCATTTTCAGATTCGCCTCGGCCCCATGCGCGTCGGCCCTCACGGCCTGCTGCAGCCCATTGCTGACGCGATCAAGCTGATGACCAAAGAAGACATCATCCCGGCCGAGGCCGACAAGTTTGTCTTCTGGATCGCGCCGCTGATCATTCTGTGTGCCTCATTTGCGGTTTATATTGTCATTCCGTTCGGTCCCACTCACGCAATTACTGACTTGAACATCGGGATCCTGTTCATGCTTGGTGTCTCGTCGCTCAGCGTTCTGGGAGTTGTGATGGCGGGCTGGGCATCGAATTCGCACTATCCGCTGATTGGCGCGCTTCGCTCCAGCGCGCAGATGGTTTCTTACGAAGTTGCCATGGGTCTGGCCGTGGTTTCCGCCATTCTGATGACCAGCCTGCACGGACTCGGACCTTATGGAGTTAGCGCTACTTCCTCGGGGACGGGCACCCTAAGCATGATTGGCATCGTGCAGGCTCAAAACGAGCAGCATGTGTGGTTCCTCTTCAAGTTCTTTCCGCTGGGATTTATTGCATTCGCTATCTTCGCCATCGCCATGGTCGCGGAGACCAATCGCGCACCATTTGATTTACCGGAAGCGGAATCGGAATTAACCGCCGGCTTCCACACCGAATACAGCGGCTTGCGCTGGTCGCTCTTCATGCTCGGCGAGTACGCCGCGATGATCGCAGTGTCCTCGATTGCAGTAACCCTATGGCTCGGCGGATGGTACCGGCCTTTTCCCAACACCCTGACCGGGGAGACCTGGAATTTAGTGTTCTCACTCTTTCCGGGGTTAACTTTCCTGGCCCTTGCGGCCATTGCGTTCGTCGGCGTTCGCCGCATGCCGAAACACCCCTACTTCCGGGTGCAGACCATCGGCTTGGCTGGATTCGGCGCAGTGCTCGGTGTGATCGGCCTGATTCTGTTTGCTCCCCCGGTGCGTGACCGCATCCAGGACATTTTCTGGTTCATCGCGAAGGTTGCCGGCTTCATGTATCTGTACATCTGGTATCGCGCGACGTTTCCGCGCTACCGCTTTGATCAACTCATGAAAGTGGGATGGAAGGTGCTTTTGCCGATCGGAATCGGCGTACTCATTCTAACGGCCATTTTGGGAGTAGCGCTCTAACATGCAGCAGGTGGTCCAACCCGGCATGCAGCCCGTTGCTACAACGTTCTTCTTTTATTTTTTGTCCGGGCTCACCTTGCTGAGTGGCGTTCTCGTCGTTACCAGAAAAAACCCGGTGCATTCCGCTCTGGCGCTGATTTTCGG
The DNA here is from genome assembly GCA_049585795.1 of Terriglobales bacterium. GTDB lineage: Bacteria > Acidobacteriota > Terriglobia > Terriglobales > Acidobacteriaceae > JABDBE01. The sequence goes on from JBAVAQ010000007.1 coordinate 369,666, forward strand.
TTTGCTGGCGCAAGCCGGTTTGTACTTGATGCTCTATGCTCCCTTCGTCGCCGGTGTCCAAATTATTCTTTATGCCGGCGGCATCATGGTTCTCTTCCTGTTTGTGATCATGCTGGTGAACATCGAGCGCTCACAAAGAGAAGAGCAGTTCAATAAACAATGGCTGGTCGGTCTTCTCGCTGCCCTCGCATTGGGCGTGCTGTTCGTGGTGGTGTATGTGAAGGGCAAGAATTTGTTTCCATACCATGCCGCGCCGCCGGCTGAGAGCAGCAACACGCAGCAGATCGCCGTAATGCTTTACGGGCAGTACATGTTTGCCTTTGAGATCGCGTCGCTACTGCTGTTAGTGGCGATTATCGGCGCGGTGGTGATGGCAAAGAAAAGAATTTGAGAAACAGCTTCTAGCTTCTGGTGGTAGCTACTAGCTAGAGGCCAGAAGCTGGCAGCTAGACGCTCTTTATGGCTCCAATTGGCACTCTTCATTATCTTGTGGTGGCGGCCGCCCTCTTCATCCTGGGCGTGATCGGCGTGCTGACTCGCCGCAACGTGGTCATCATTCTGATGTCGATCGAACTGATTCTGAACGCAGTCAACCTGAACCTGGTGGCGTTTTCTCGGTTGTGGGGATTGCATGGACAAGTATTTGCGATTTTCGTGATCACGGACGCAGCCGCGGAAGCGGCGGTGGGCCTGGGAATTTTGATTGCCTTCTTCCGCAACAAAGAAACAGTGAACGTGGATGAAGTGGATTTACTGAAATGGTAGAAGCGCTATCGGCATGGTGCGGTAAGCCAACGACCGAAGACCAACGACCAACAACATGTTTTTCCTAGACCACATCTGGCTCATTCCTCTCCTGCCGGCTTTCGGCGCGGCGGCGATGTTCTTCTTTGGCCGCAAGCTGCAGAAGACTACCGTCAACGCCGTCTGCGTCGGCGTCGTGGTCTTGGCGTTCTTATGTGCTTGCGGCGCGGTCTGGCAATATACGGACTACGCGCACAGCAACCCCGGCAAGCCCTACCAGACCATTGTCTACACCTGGCTGGGAACTGACACCGGACAAATGAATTACGTAATGCGCGACGGCAGGCCCGCTTCCTTCCAGGCCGATGTGGGCTTCCTGCTCGATCCGCTGTCGAGTATTTGGCTGCTCTTTGTGACCGGAGTCGGCGCGCTCATCCACATTTATTCAACCGGATACATGGCGCATGAAAACGGATACTACCGTTTCTTCGGATATCTGAACCTGTTCATGTTTTCCATGCTGACTCTCATTCTGGCGAACAATTACGCGCTGATGTTCGTCGGCTGGGAAGGTGTGGGCCTTTGTTCCTACCTGCTGATCGGATTCTATTTCCATCGCCACTCCGCCAGCACCGCGGCCAATAAAGCATTCATCGTCAACCGTATTGGCGACGCAGGTTTTCTGCTGGGCATGTTCACCATCGCCTGGTACTTCGGATCGCTCCGCTTTACCGAAGTCACGCACCTCGCGCGCAGCGGGCGTTTCGGCATCGGCGATCCAATCATTACGGCTGCGACTTTGCTTTTGTTCGTCGGCGCCTGCGGAAAATCCGCACAAATCCCCCTTTACGTTTGGCTACCCGATGCCATGGAGGGTCCCACCCCGGTTTCCGCGCTGATCCACGCTGCGACCATGGTGACCGCGGGTGTATACATGGTGGCGCGGTCGAATGCGCTGTTTGTGCTCGCGCCTACGTCGATGAAGACAGTCGCGATCATCGGCGCGCTGACTGCGATTTTTGCTGCTTCGATTGGCTTGGTGCAAAACGACATCAAGCGTGTGCTCGCCTACTCAACCGTCTCGCAATTGGGATACATGTTTCTTGCTCTCGGTGTGGGCGCGTTTACCGCCGGTGTCTTCCACGTCTTTACGCACGCTTTTTTCAAAGCGCTGCTATTCCTTGGATCAGGTTCGGTTATCCATGCCATGAGCGGCGAGCAGGACATGCGCAATATGGGGGATCTCCACAAACGTATCCCCATCACGCATTGGACGATGTTCATTGCGACCTTCGCCATTGCCGGCATCCCGCCGTTTGCAGGATTTTTCTCGAAGGATGAAATTCTCTGGCAAGCGTGGTCGTCGGAAGGTGGAGCGTATCGCCTGCTCTGGTTCATCGGGTTCATCACTGCGTTGATGACCGCTTTTTATATGTTCCGGTTGATGTTCTTGACCTTTCACGGCCATCCAAGAATGAGTCACGAGGTGGAACACCACATCCACGAATCCCCGAAGTCGATGACCGTGCCGTTAGTAATCCTTGCAATCTGTGCGGCTGGAGCGGGTTGGCTCGGGTGGCCGCATAGTCTGGGCGGTTCCGATCATTTCTCGAAGTTCCTGGATCCGGTATTTGCTCATGAGGCCAAGCTTTTCAAAGACGAAGGAGAGGTTGCTCAACTCGCCGCCGGGGAGAAAGAAGAAGAACACACAAGTCCCATCGAATACGGGCTCATGTTTCTTTCTGTAGGCGCGGCGGTGGTTGGTTGGGGCATGGCTTGGCGCGCTTATCGTGACGCCGATAAAGGTTACGTCGAACCGATTGCGGCTGCGGCTCCGCCGCTGTACAGCGCACTCTACAACAAGTTTTACGTCGACGAAGCCTACGACTACGCTTTCACCGGTCGCCGCAAGGTGGGAGATGTGCGCCTGGGCGTAATGGGCTTGGGCGAAGCATCGTCATGGTTTGACTCGCACGTGATCGATGGCATAGTCAACGATGCAGGTTGGATCACTCGACTCATGGGAACTCTTTCCAGTTGGTTCGACAAGTGGATCATTGACGGTTTGCTGGTCAATGGTCCCGCGATCTTATCGCGAATGCTGTCGTATCCGATGCGCTTGTTGGAGTGGGGCCTGGTGCAGTGGTATGCCCTGGTGATGGTGCTGGGGTTGGTAGGATTTGTCGCCTATTATGCCTGGCGATAGAAACGACGCGGACAGGAATATCCGCGCCACACGGGTTTCGACCTAAATATGCAAAGTCATATTCTCTCGATCATTTTATTCGCGCCACTCGTCGGAGCCGTTTTGCTCATATTTATTCCGAAGGAGCAAAAGGACGCCATTCGCTGGATCGCGAACATTTTCTCTTTGGCTGGGCTTTTGGTCTCGATCCCGCTGGTGCCGTGGTTCTGGGCGCAGCGCTTCGAACCAGGATTCAAGTTCATGGAGGGGACGCCGAACAACTGGATTCCCTCGATCGGCGCCGGATACGTGCTGGGCATCGATGGCATTTCTTTCCTGCTGATCATGCTAACCACGCTTCTGGGATGGATCTCCATCCTCTCGTCGTGGAGCGCGATCGAGAACCGGGTCAAGGAATATTACATCTGGTTTCTGGTGTTGCAGACCGGAATGCTCGGCGTCTTCATGGCGCTGGACTTCTTCCTGTTCTTCGTGTTCTGGGAAGCCATGCTGGTGCCGATGTACTTGCTGATCGGCATCTGGGGTGGGCCACGCAAGCTTTACGCCGCCATCAAATTCTTTCTGTATACATTGTTTGGTTCCGTGCTGATGCTGCTGTCGGTCCTGTTTCTGTATTTCTACAATTTCCGCCAGACTGGCCAGTACACGTTCAGCATTGAGGCGCTGTACAAAACTGCGCCACATATCTTCCACGACCCGGCCTACGGTTCGACGTTTGCCATCATTCTGTTTCTGGCATTCTTCGTGGCCTTCGCCATCAAAGTGCCGATGTTCCCATTCCATACCTGGCTGCCCGACGCTCACGTTGAGGCGCCAACGGCAGGCTCGGTCATTCTGGCCGGCGTTCTTCTGAAGATGGGAACGTACGGTTTTATTCGATTTGCCCTCCCCTTTTTCCCAGATGTAGTGATGCATCCGAAAGTACGATTCTGGATGATTTTCCTTTCTATTATCGGAATCATTTACGGCGCGCTGGTTTCTTTGATGCAGAAGGATATGAAGAAACTCGTGGCTTACTCATCGGTCAGCCACTTGGGATTTTGTACGTTAGGCATTTTTGCCCTGAACCCGGCGGGCCTGAGCGGATCGGTCTTGCAGCAGATCAACCACGGCATTTCGACGGGCGCGCTGTTCTTGATCGTTGGCATCCTGTACGAACGGAGGCACACGCGCGAGATTTCCGAATACGGAGGCATCTCCAACGTGATGCCGCTCTACGCCACGATCACCATGATCATGTTTCTCTCTTCGATGGGCCTGCCCCTGCTGAACGGCTTTGTCGGCGAGTTCACCATTCTGCAAGGCACGTTCATGGAAAACTGGAAGTGGGCGGCGTGGGCGGTGCCCGGCGTGATTCTGGCGGCGGCGTACTTGCTCTGGCTGTACCAGCGAGTCTTCTTTGGAACTGTAACGAATCCGAAGAATGAGAAATTGCATGATCTGACGCCACGCGAAGTCTTGACCTTCGCGCCGTTGCTGGTCATGGCATTCTGGATCGGGCTGTATCCCAAGCCGTTTTTCCAGATCCTGCAGCAGCCGGTAAATCAGTTAGTGCTTACGGTTCGGCCAGATTATCCCGGGATCGGCGGCCCAGTGAATGCATCTGCGCGCCCACAGCCAGCCGCGCCAGACACCGCCGTCGTTGTTCCGATCGCTTCGAACCTCGCAAAGGGGACGAAATAAGTGCCTGCGCCACAATATTTCACCGGCACGGATTATCTGCTTTCGCTCCCTATCCTCATGCTCACCGTTTTTGCGCTGGGCATTCTGCTGATCGATTTGATGATTCCACCGGAGTGGAAGTGGACGAACGCGGTTACGGCGTTCATGGGAGTGCTGTTTTCCGCGGCTGGGGTGCTGAAGATCCAGTACGCCCAGTTTGAAGCGGCAAAGGTTCACCGTTCGCTTGAAGTGGCCTTCATGCAGTCCATGGTGCTCGACCACTTTTCGATTTATTTCTACTACCTGTTTCTCGCCGGAGCAGGTCTCTCGATCTTGATGTCGATTCGGTACCTTGAGATCGAGCACGAAAACCACGGCGAGTTTTACTCGCTGATTTTGTTTTCAGTAGTTGGCATGATGTGTATCGCCTCGAGTTTTAACATCGTTCTCACCTTTATTGGCCTGGAGTTGATGGCGATCTCTACCTACGTGCTGGTTGGATTTCTACGAACCGATCGCCGCTCGAATGAGGCTGCGCTGAAGTATCTGTTGCTGGGGGCGTTCTCGTCTGGAATTTTTGCTTACGGCTTGTCTCTTCTATATGGACTCACCGGCTCTACCGACCTGAGAGGGATCAGGCAAGTGCTTGCGATGCAGGTGGCACAGAACTCTGGTCATGTGGGCCCCGTGGCCGTCGTTGCCCTGGTAACCACGGCAACCGGATTGTTGTTCAAGATTGCCGCCATTCCTTTTCATCAGTGGCTGCCTGACGCCTACGAGGGCGCGCCCACCAGCGTGACAGGATTTATGTCGGTCGCGGTAAAGGCGGCTGCGTGGGCTATGTTGTTGCGCATCTTTCTCTGGGGCCTGTATCCGCTGCGTTCGGTGTATGTGCCTCTGCTCATTTTCGTTTCGATCGCCACCATGACTGGCGCCAATTTGGCGGCGCTTACCCAGAACAACCTGAAGCGCCTGTTGGCATACTCTTCGATTGCGCACGTCGGGTACATGCTCCTGGGTTTGGTGGCGCTGGCTTCGGTGGAATATCCGGCGCCGGCATTTTTCGATGGATTCAAGGGCATTCTGTTGTACCTGTTGGTCTACACGTTCATGAACCTGGGCGCTTTCGCCGTGGTCACTTCGCTGCGGCAGCGGAACGTGATCGGCGACGAGATTGACGATATTGCTGGACTTTTCTCCCGGGCCCCGACGGAAGCCGTCCTGATGCTGATTTTTCTTCTATCGCTCGCCGGCATTCCGCCGCTGGCGGGCTTCTACGGGAAATATTTCATTTTCCTGAGCCTGATGGAAAGCGGTCATTATATTTTGGCGTCCCTGGCCGTGCTCTATGCCGTTTTCGGTCTTTACTACTACATGCGGATCGCAAATGCCATGTTCATGAGCGAGGCTCTGGATAAAACCCGATTGCCCATCAGCGTGGCGATGCGGGTCGCGCTGGGCGTAACCGCGTTTGCCACGGTCATCATCGGCATCTTCCCCGAGCGATTCATCCGCGTGGTAACTTGGTCGATGGGCCTTGGTTAGATCGGAAGATGTTGCCAGCAACGTCTCCACAGTGGCAGGTCTGCAATTATGTCTCCCCCTGACAGCAACCCTCCGGAAAAGAAAAGCGCGTGGGTGCAACTGGCCAACTATAGCCAGTTGGCATTCATTTTTCCGGCGGCAACGGTCGCCGGATGGCTGGTCGGACTGGCCCTGGATCACTGGCTGCATACCACTTGGCTTTATCTGGCAGGGCTGATCGTCGGCATCATCGCTGGCTTCGTGGAATTGATCCGGACTGTCACTTCCTCAAAGAATTTATGAGCGAAGACGATGCAAGCCGGGCCGAAGCGTTCTACTCCGGCGCATTGAAGCGCATTCCGCATTTCATGCTGGCTCTGGCCTTGATTCTAAGCGCGGCGGGATGGCTGCATTTTGGCTGGCGGGTTGCTCTTGGATTCGCTTGCGGATGTGCCATCGCCTATCTCAATTTTCACTGGCTGGAGCGGGTTGTCGTGGCGCTTGCGGACCGCGCCACGCAGACTGCCTATACGCAATCGAGTGGCGGAATTGTGTTTCGCTTTCTGGTGCGCTACTTTTTGATGGCTGCCGCTGCCTATGCTATATTCAGTGTTTCTCCCGCGAGTCTGTATGGGCTCTTTGCGGGCCTGTTTCTGCCCGTAGGGGGCATCGCGTGCGAAGCGACTTTCGAGCTGTACATGGCTTTGGCGCGCGGATTCTGATCGCCCCCGGCGACAGCCCAAGCTGAGAAACACGAAGCTGTACTATGCGCGAACAACTCTGGTTTACAGCACTCCTGAATCATCTTTTCGCCGGCCCGGTTACCGGGTTGCTGCGGCTCCTTCAGCTTGAACCGCATTATCCGGATGCCCCCATCCCGAATTCCGTGGCGATGGAGGTTCTGGTATTTCTGTTTCTGGTTGTCATATTTGCTCTAGTGCGGTCGCGGCTCTCGGTCGACAAGCCGGGCGCTTTGCAGCACATCTTCGAAGGGGCTCACGGATTCGTCGAAAACCAGAGCGAGGAGATTATCGGCCATCACAGCGAGGGATTCACACCCTTTTTGATGGCGCTCGGTTTGTTCATCCTGATCTGTAACTTGATCGGCGTGATTCCCGGCTTTGAATCGCCAACCGCAGTACCCGTGGTTCCATTGGGCTGCGCGATTTGTGCGTTTGTTTATTACCAGGTTCAAGGATTCAAACATGCGGGAATCGGATACCTGAAACACTTTCTGGGCCCGGTCTGGTGGCTGTCATGGCTCTTGTTGCCCATTGAAATCATTAGCCATCTTGCCCGGGTGCTGTCGCTGACCATCCGTCTTTACGCCAACATGTTCGCCGGCGATATGGTGACTCTGGTCTTCTTTTCACTGGTTCCGATCGGAGTGCCGATCGCATTTTTGGGGTTGCACATCGGCGTGTCGTTGCTGCAAACCTACATTTTCGTTCTGCTGACGACGGTGTATCTGGCTGGAGCCGTGGCGGAAGAGCATTAGAGAGTATTTGGAGAGCCATAGCGAGCTACGTCTCTACAGTCTTTTGTTGAATAGCAGTCCACCGTTCAGCGTGAGGGCGTCTGCAAGGTATGGCGTCAACCACCCACTGGCGGTATTTGATAGCCACAAGGAGAAACATGATGCGTAAACTGAGTAATCTGTTCATGGTCCTGTCGCTGTTGTGCTTTGCCGTTCCTGTGTTCGCGCAGGGCGGGGAAGCAGCCGCTAGCGGCGTCAACTGGGTCGCAATCGCCGCTGGATTTTCCATGGCGTTCGCCTCCGGCATTTGCGCGCTGGCACAGGGCAAAGCCACAGCGGCAGCGGCCGAGGGCTTGGCTCGCAACCCTGCTGCGCGGCCCGGGATTCAGCTGGCGCTGATTCTTGGCCTAGCGCTGATTGAATCTTTGGCGCTGTACACGCTGGTCATCATCTTCGCCAAAGTGAAGTAGAGCGTCTCCGGAAATGCGGAAGCCCCGGTCGGATTCGAGCCGGGGCTTTTTGCGATCTCAACCCAAGGCCGGAATCAGGGTTTGCGCTCGCCCTGCCACTCGCTGCCTCGTACTTCTGGGGCGCGCTCCACCGCTTCCATCAGGATTCCGCGTAAGCGCAGGCGGCTTTCCATGTCGGTATTGACAATTTCGAAGCCAACTTCGTTCACCCGGGCGCGACGCAGCAACACCTGCCCGCGAATGTGGCGGACCCCCGTTGAAATGTCGATGTTCGCTTCCGACCCCACGCGGAGGTTGTCTTCTTTCGTGCCCATCCCGCCGCCCAAACTCAGCTCCCGAAGCGAGATGCTGGATTTTCCCCATGAGCTACTGATAATGGCTGACAGACTTTTTCGCAAAACGATTCGTTCGTAACGCCGCTGCCGCACCCAAGGACATGCCGGAGCCGCATCCAGCGGAGCAATGGCGAGTTCACCCGGCGCCAGGCCACTATCCGACATTACCTGGCCTGCGTATCGCGGATCAATCTTGGCCAAGGCCTGCGCCGCCGCAATTCGCAACTCGCGATGATTCGCCCACTTCCACATTTTCTTGGTTTCGAGCAGATTGCGCAGTACCGGAATCGACTCCGGTTCGCGCAGCCGTCCCAAAGACTCGACTGCCTTGATCTGGATGATGGCGGAACGGCCTTGGGATTCGCCGGCTTCCGCCATGACCATCAGCGGCGGCACCGTCGTGCGGTCGCCGCTCATGCCGATCTCATCGATGGCCTGGGGCAGAACCAGGGAATCCAAATGTTCCAGAATTTCGAGCAAAGTACGTCCGCGATCCTGAGCGGCGCCGTAGGCTATTTGGCGAACCACGATGTCGTGGTAGAAGCGGTTCCATTCTTTCAATCGTATGGGCAAGAGCTCTAGCAGAGTCGGAACATCCAGGCGGCTGAGCAGTCCGACTACGGACGACGCCTGGCGCACCGGCCCCGTGCGGAGCATTTCGCGTGCTAGTTGCGATGCCTCCGGACCAAGGTCCTTTACTATCTCGACCATCCGATCGCATTCTTCCCGGCGCATGCAACGGAAGAAGCGGTCCGCAAGATGCTCCACGGCGGCTTGCGAAGTACGCCGCAGTACCAGGATGAGGTCCGCCGGAACTTGCGGCAGACGCAGCGCCTCTTCGATGAACTCGGGCAGACGATTCTCCACGCCAATGCGTGGGCGCAATTCGTTCGCCATGGCGGGACGTTGTTTGGCTACGCCTTCAATGGCGGCGCAAACCTCGCTTAAGGCCGCAAACTGCTTGCGATTCCCGGCCTCTGAACTCAGGCGCACAAAGGCTGCGCTCAGCAAACTTTGCACTTCCGGATCAGGGTCGCGGACCAGAGTCTCGCCGATTTTGTGAACCACGGGGCCGATCAAATCAATCCCCGGCGCAGCGAACAAGTCGGCCAACTGACTTAAGCCGATGGCCGCTTTGCGCCGCGGGTCAGCATCTTTAGCGGTCAGACAATTCGAGTAATTCTGCAGAATGGCAGTAACGCCCTCGAGATCTCCGCGTTCCATCAAGACTTCGATGAACTGGCGGATATTGCGCGGAGGCACGCAGGGCGCCTCGCCCGAGAGCAGCACGCTTTTCTTTCCGGCCTCGGGCACTTCCGCCCAGAACATGCGGTCCAGAATATCGGCGTGGGATTCCACCAGAATTCCCGCCTTGCTCATTTTGTCTTCGTGCACCCGCAGAATTTGCCGCAGGGTTTCCATCTGCCGGCTCATATGCTCCAGCATCTGGTGCACGGCGTTGACCTTGATGTCTCCCTTTTGGAAGCGCTCCATGGCGAAGCGGATCGCCATGTGCTCAGCCGCTTTCATCAAAAGCGGCGTATCGTTTTTTTCTGTGGGATTCTTTGCCGCCAGGGTTTCCAGCAGTTGTTGCAAGTTGAGTTTGGTATTCGGATCGGCCTGCGTCAGTTCTTTCTGCAGCGACTCCGTCTTGCTTCCCGGATCGGCGCCGACTTCTCCGAATTTGGTCAGCAGCCGGATCGCCTGAATAACCTCTTCTTCCTGCAGCGGCACAACTCCGCCTGCCCAGGTTCCTCCGCCTCCACCTCCGACTCCGCCAGTTGCTTCGCCGCCGGCGCTCGGTGCATTCGCGGTGACATTTGGGACACTGCCGATTGGTACGGTGCCGCCGGCTCCGCCGGAGCGTGAGCCTTCAGCCGCCGCGATGAGTTGCAGCAGTTTCTGCGGATCGTTCAGCCATTCTTTGAATTCCGGACCCAGAGTCTGGGCGGCAATCTGCGCGGCAACGGTCACATCGGCCGAGCCCGGATCAGCCGCTACAAACTTGACTTCATTGATCCGGATCGTCGATTGCTTGCTGTCCCCAAAGGTGTCTTTGATCTGCTGCACTACGTCCTGGGCCTTGGAACCACCCACAGCAAAGGCCTTGATCAGGCGGGCAAAATCATCGACGGTAACCCCTTTCGAGAAGTGGATGCTGGCGAGCCCGGCTGCGGTCAGCAGTTGAGCGAAGCTGCGCTCAGCTTGTCCGGTTTCCAGGGCTACTCCGTCGAGCAAGAGCCGGTTTTCGGAAACACCCAGGAGAAAACCGCTGTCGGGCAACCCTTGTTGCAGTTCGTTCCAGGTGATTTCGAATTGTCCTTCCGTGCGCTTGTGTTGAAACCCATAAAGCCGGACGTACTTCACCAGAATATTCAGGCTATGAATAAAGGCGCGAGCGGACGCATTCCTGTCTTGGCTCCTGGTTGTGGCAGCAGTCGAAATACCTGGCTCCTGAGACTCCGATATAAGGTTAATGCACCAGGGAAGTGGATGCATGTTACGGAGGTAACTGTCCTGCGGTGGGGAAACTGGCGCTGCCGCTGGCATCGAGCCCCGACGTGAATTGCCAGGTTCGGGTCCGATTTGCAGCCGTTCAGCACTGGAATTAATTCCCTCCAACAGCGAGAATGATTGGGCATGCTGAAAACCCAGAGACCCCAATGCCTCTCTCGCTAGCCATCGCCCCAGCAAGGAAGCCGCAGAAAAAAACAGGCCTCGCCCTGTGGATGGAACGCGTGTTGGAGGAGTGTGATCGCGCCAGCGTGGAATTTGGCGCTGACCCCGTCCACGATCTGCGAGTGGCGCTGCGCCGCTGCCGCTCCATGGCTGACGGCCTGCGCGTCATGGATCCCGATCCCGCCTGGAAAGAGATGAAGAGGGCGGGCAGGCAGCTCTTCCGCGAATTGGGGGAACTGCGAGACGCACAGGTGATGGAGGAGTGGGTGCGGGGTTTTGGCGCTGCCGAGGACCCAGTGACCATTGCCCTGCTGCAATACCTGGGCGGCCGCGAGGCCGGTCTCAAACAACAAGCCTCACAGGGCTTGCAAGAGTTCGATCGCAAACAGTGGAGGCGATGGATCACATCGCTGCCTCGCCGTGCAGCCAAAATGCGGCCGGGAAGCGTGACATTCAAGCATCTCGCGCTCGAGCGCTGGATGGAAGCTCACGAATTGCATCACCGCGCGCTACGGAATCGCTCCCAAGTCGCGTTTCACCGCCTGCGCATCGGACTGAAGCGCTTCCGCTACATCGTAGAAAACTTCTTACCCGAGCAACACGCCGCGTGGAGCGGCGATCTTAAGGAATTACAAGATACGCTCGGCGAGGTTCACGACCTCGACGTGCTGTGGGCGACCGCTCTTCAAGTTAACGCTTTCCCAGACGCAGATTCGCGCTCAAAGTGGCATTCCAAGATCATCGAAGAGCGTTCCCGCAGGATCGAGAAATACCGTGCCAAAATGCTGGGCAGGGAATCGCTATGGCAAGTCTGGCGCGCGGAGCTGCCAATGGGGAAGCAGATCGAAGCCGCCGCCCTGAGCCGCCTCAAGCTGTGGGCATCGTTCCTCGATCCTGATTTCCAGCACTCGATCCACGTTGCCCGGCTCGCCCTTCAGCTTTTTGATGGATTGCCGGTCAAGCGGTCGGCGACAAGTTCTGAACCCGCAGATCAACGCGCCATCTTGCAGGTCGCGGCGCTGCTGCATGACGTTGGCCGCTGCAAGAAAGAAAAAAATCATCACAAAGCCGCCTACAATCTGGTGCGACGCCTCACGCCTCCCTTGAGTTGGACCGAGGAGAAGCTTCGCTGGGCTGCTATCGTTGCCCGCTATCACCGCGGTGCGCTGCCCAGAGTCGGACAAAAAGCACTGATGGGCTTGAGCGAAAGTCAGCAGCCGAGCCTCCTAAAGCTGGCGGGAATTTTACGCCTCGCCAACGCCTTTGATTCCGAGCGCGACGGCCGCGTTCAGCGCCTCGAAGTCCACGAGCAGAATGGTTTTCTTGAGATTGCGGCTCAGGGATACTCCGTCCGCGATCGCTTGGCCGAAAGCGTAGCCGCCGCACGCCACCTGCTCGAAACTCTCTATCGCCGCCCGATCATGGTGAAGCCCCTCGGGACGGTAAGGCTTAAGCTCGTAGCAGGTAGCTAGAAGCTTCCGAGTCACTTCCGTCTGGCGCCCACCGTCCAGTACAACCAAAGCATCGTATGACTCACGCTCAATTAGTTCAGAAGGCCGTAGCTTGGCTCCGCTCCTACCGCTGCGGAGTGGTTCTCTCCGAGCAAGCCTGCCTCAGCGGCGAAATGCCGGACGCCATCGGATGGAAACGCGCCTGCCACTCGGTCCTCGTCGAATGCAAAATCTCGCGCGCTGACTTTCTCGCCGATCGCGACAAGCCATTCCGGCAGAAGCCAGAGCTCGGGTTAGGATGTGAGCGCTTCTATCTCACTCCTGCAGCCATGCTTTGCCAGGAAGAAATCCCGAATGGATGGGGACTGCTTGAACTGCACAACCGAAAAATCAAGGTGCTAAAGCCTTCGGCGAAAAACCTTCGCACCGCCACCGGCTTTCGCTACGAGATGAATCTGCTGCTCGCCAGCCTTTCTCGCGTAGAGATACGCATTGAACCCCGGAGGCTGACTGAATTTCTGAAGTGGAAGAATCGCCTCGCCGAATACAACCAAGGCGTCCTGCCCGAAGGCATCCTGCCCACTGAAGAAGAACCAAATTTCTTTCTGGAAAGCGAAGCATTATCCAGTCTGAACGCAAAGCCTGTCTTCTGATCCGTGAGAATCCGGGTAAATCCGTGGCTGGTGTTTTGTGAGCTAAACAAAAAAACCGGGCTGGTTCGCCCGGCTTCTTACAGCGTCGAGAAGGGATGCGGTTACATCACCCTCGAATCAGCGAAAAATTGTTATCCAACATCCGGAGAAGACGATGGAACAAGCTTGCGAGTGTAACTGCAGGTTTAAGGCCAGCTTGATAGGATTACAGTAAGTTACTGATGCACAATAAGTTAAGTAACTGATGGGGCCGTCTGCAGGTACGTTGCATGTGCAAATATTTGCACATCTTGGAAGCTTGACGTGCCGACGACGAACCTAAGCTCACAACTCCCGGCGTCCCTCCATCGACTTCAACATGGTGATTTCATCGGCATACTCGATGTCGCTGCCGACCGGAATGCCCATGGCAATTCGCGTCACCTTAAGGCCCGCACGCCGCAGTTTGCCGGAAAGATAGGTGGCCGTCGCTTCACCTTCGACCGTGGGATTAGTGGCAATAATGACTTCGTCGACTGGACCGTCCTCGACCCGGCGCATTAGATTGGAAATGCGCAACTGCTCCGGGCCAATTCCGTGCAGGGGGGAAATCGAGCCATGCAACACGTGGTAAACGCCGTTGAAATGCTTGGTCTTCTCGATGGCCCCGATATTCGTGGGCTCTTCCACCACGCAAATCATGCGCTGGTTGCGAGTGGTGCTGCTGCAGTAAACGCAGGGATCGACATCGGTAATATTGTTGCAGATGGAACACAGACGCAGCTTCGCTTTGACGTCGAGCACGGCCGCTGCCAAGGCCTCGGCATCCTCATCATTCGAACGCAGGATGTGAAACCCAAGCCGCTGTGCCGTCTTGCTGCCAATCCCCGGCAGCTTCTTGAGTTCGTCGATCAGCCGCGCCATCGGCTCCGCAAATTTAGACATAGATAATTGGGTAATTGAGGAATTGGGTAATTGAGGAATTGTTTTCGGGTTTCAATTACTCAATTACCCAATTTCAGAATTGCTAAATCCTCACATTCCAGGGATTCCCAGCCCGCCCAGCATTCCGCCCATCGTCGACTGCATGGCTTCATCTATTTTCCGGCTTGCTCCATTGATCGCCGCGGTCACCAGATCCTGCAGCATCTCCACGTCACCGCTCTTGACCGCTTCAGGATCGATCTTCAGGCTCAACAACTGTTTGCGGCCGTCCATCTTGACCACCACGCTTCCCCCGCCGGACGAGCCCTCAACCACGGTCTCTTCCATCTTTTTCTGCAGCACTTCATACTGCCGCTTGGCCTGCGACATCAATTCCTGCAAATTGAATCCGCCCATTTCATCCTTTCCAGTCAAAGTGTGGTGCGGGTGCCCTCGCCCGCGAGGCCCGGACCAGAAATCTTACCGCTTCTCCCTGTAATCAATAATGGTCCGAATCTCCGCCCCAAACTTTTCCTTCATGCGGCGCACAATTGGATCCTGTTCCGCACGGCTGCGCCCACCGCCATTGGAAGATGGACGGGCCGTCGTTGCGCTCACCGTCCCATTCCCCGGAACCACCTTCAGCTTAAGCGCGCGTCCCGCGACTCCGCTAGCCGTGGCGATTACCAGGCGCCTCGCATCCGTTCCTAACGTCATGTCAACCACGGTTGCCGATGATGCCACCTTGATCACCAACTCGTTGCCTTCGACCTGCCATTCCCCGCCTTCCAGCATGGAAACCAGCATTTGATGGCCGCCGGCAGCCAACGCGTTCAACACCGGCTCGCGCAGTGCGTTTTGCAAATCATCCGGTTCCGGCGGCCTCTGCCGGACGCTCTCGGGTCCGGGAGCCTCGGCGACCGCTGCGGGAGCTGCCGATCCCATCACTACACTTGGCGTCTTACTGGTCGAGAATGCCCTTACGCCTGCTGTGGCATCCTCCTCAGCCGAAAGCTGCGGCTTGGAGCCGCTCTTCCGCGCCGAATCCGCTGCAAACGGCGAAACCTGACTCGATCGAACCGGCGCAGCCGATTCCAACCTCTTCGGATCAGGAACAACCGTCGGCCTCCCCGTCGGCTTCGCGCTACTCGCTACTCCAGCCGCGCTCAACAACTCTTCGATCGGCAGTAACCGTTGCGCGTGGCTCATCTTCAGCAGGCCCAATTCCAGATGAAAGCGCTGTTCCTGCCGATATCCCAGCTCTCCATGAGTCCGCAACATGATCTGCAAATGCCGCGCCAGATCCTCTTCGCTAAACAGCTCGGCAACGCGCGCTACCCGTGCCCGTTCATCTCCGGAAATCTGCAGCAGGGAAGAGTCGCCACCGGCGATCTTGGCCACAACCGTGTTGCGTAGGAACCGAACCATCTGCCGCGCGAAATGAGTTGGACTGTGGCCTTCGTTGATCAACCGGTCGACCAGCCGCAAAACTTCTTCGCTCGAACTCCGAGCTACCGCCTGCATGACTTCTTCGAGCACCGTGGAAGGCGCAGAGCCTACCAGTTGCCGCACCGCGTCGGCAGTCAAGCGTCCATCGCATGAGGCAATGGCCTGATCCAGAATTGAAAGCGCATCGCGGATCGAACCATCCCCGGCCTCCGCCAACAGCGCCATTGCGTCTTCATCGGCTTCGATGTTCTCCCGGCCGGCCAGGTCTTTCAACTGTCCGAGAATCTCCTCGAAGCGCACTGCCCGGAAGCTGAAATGCTGGCAGCGCGAGCGGATGGTCTGCGGAATGTCCTCCGGCTGAGTCGTAGCCAGCATGAAGACCACATGGCTGGGCGGTTCCTCCAAAGTTTTCAGTAGAGCGTTGAAGGCCGCATCGGTAATCTGGTGAGCTTCATCGAGGATGTAAATCTTGAAGCGGTCGCGCGCCGGACGATACCGCGCTGCCTCGCGCAACTCCCGTATCTCATCGATGCCCCGGTTGGTGGCAGCGTCGATCTCGATCACATCCACCGAATTCCCCGCCCGAATCTCGGTACAGGATTCGCAAACCCCGCACGGCTCCGTCACCGGCTTATCCGACGACCGGCAGTTGAGCGCCATGGCCAGAATACGAGCGACCGTTGTCTTGCCAATGCCCCGGTGCCCGCTGAAGATATATCCATGTGCCGTGCGACCCTGCTCAATGGCATTCTTCAGCGTCCTCGTAACATGGTCCTGCCCAATCACATTGGAGAAGTTTTGCGGACGGTATTTGCGGGCCAGAACCTGGTAGCTCATGAGCTGGAAAACTAAATTATACGTGATGCCACAACCGCACGTAGGCCCGGACGCCTCGTCCGGCCAGCCGAGCGAAGCAAGGCCCCGGCGGGCCAGGGCCGACCCCCGAAACGAAGTCCTTGCGGAAAAGATACTCCTCAAGTAGGCTTCTGTGTTGGCTTTCTGGCCTTAGGGGGCGTTGCATGCAACTCAAACTGACTGTCCGTACTGTGGATGACATTGTGGTCGTCGACTGCGCTGGCCGCATTGTTTTTGGCGAAGAGTCCGCCGACCTTCGCGACACCGTAAGAATGGTGATCAGCCAGAGTAAGCGCGTCGTACTCAATTTGTCTGGCGTGACCTACATCGACAGCGGCGGCTTGGGAACCTTGGTCGCTCTCTACACTACCGCCCGCAACAATGACGGTTCCATCAAACTGGCCAATCTGACCCAGCGCGTGGGAGACCTGCTGCAGGTGACCAAGCTGGTCACGATTTTCGACGTTTATGACAGCGAGGAGAAAGCCATCGAGTCATTCCGCAAGGGCGCGGCCGCGTAAGGTTAGCGTGGCGCGGCGCCCTCGCCCACGTTTATTTTTACCCTGCAACTGCTAACCTCAACTGCAACGTGATCCGCTAAAGAAAAGCCATCTGACATGACGATGGACAGCTCCATCCTGGCCGCAATCCGCAAAATCCCACCCGGCAAAGTTTCGACCTACGGTGCTATCGCCCGAGCCGCCGGATATCCCGGAGCCGCCCGGCAGGTAGTCGGCGCGCTCCGCCGCTCTTTCGACTTGCCGTGGCAAAGAGTGCTGGGCGCGGGCGGAGAAATTAAACTCCGCGGAGATTCCGCCATCGAACAGCGCTTGCGCCTCGAATCCGAAGGAGTGACCTTTCGCGGACGCCGCGTAGACATGAAGCAACACGAATTCAAATTCGCGAGAGGGAAGACAACGACCAAACCAAACAAGAAACGAGGCCACACTAAAGGCAAACCACGACCAACGACCCGCGGCTAACGGCCGCTCCTAAACTGCTCGTCAATTTCCACCTGATATCCCGCACTCAGCCGATTGGTTTCATTCGCCATCCCCACTACCGCCATTAATTCTTTGAACATCTCGTCCGTCATGCCTTTCTTTCTCGCCGATACGGTGTGGGAGGCTATGCAATAATCGCACTGATTGCTGACGCTGACCGCAACGTAAATCATTTCTTTAGTCAACGGATCAAGCGCTCCCGCCCCCATAATCTGCTTGATATCTTCCCACGTCCGTTTGAGAGTGGCAGGATCGTTCGCAATGGCCTTCCAGAAATTGTTGATCCAGTCGGTCTTGCGTACAACCATAATGTCGTCATAGACCGCCCGCACCTCCGGGTTCGCGTCCCCATACTCAACCAATCCAAGCGTAGCCATGTCGTCTCCCAGTAGATTTGCTACCGACCAGGTTTTCTCTGCGCACTCCGCGGATCTTCTCGCGAACTCTGCGATAAGCTTTTCGCTTATTAGCCCTTCGGCACCTGCCCACTCAACAATTTCCCCAACTCGCCCGACCCGCACCGCAAGCCCACATAAAATGTCCCGAACAAGGCATAAACCGCGCTCACTTCATCAAACCGCATTTCGTAAATCAGCTTCTTAAATACCAACGGATCATTGGCGAACAAATCCACTCCCCACTCCCAATCATCAAATCCGATCGAGCCCGTAATAATCTGTTTCACCTCGCCCGCATACCGCCGCCCCACCAGACCGTGCTCGTTCATCTGCCGCGCCCGCTCTTCGATCGGAACGGTGTACCAGTTCTTCTCTTCTCCGCGCCGCCGATCCATGGGATAAAAACAAAGATATCGGTGCTTGGGCAGTTCCGGAAACAACCGCGGCCGCATGGCTTCTCGCTGCCGTTCCAGCGTCTCCTGGATGGCTCGATTCCACTCCTCCGAGTGCGCCTCGATGCCGCGTTCCGCCAGTTCGTTGTAGACCTTGATCGTGGATTCATACAGTCCCAGTTCGATCACCGAAAGATACGAGGTCGTCGGCTCCAGATAATCGCTCAGTCGAAGCCGCGCCACCTGCAATTCGGCCTGATTCAGTTCCTCAAACGACGGCCGGAAGTGGACAAACATCAGATCGCCTTTGTGTCCGATCAGCGAATAAAGCCCGGACTGGCCCGCCGCATTCTGCTCCATCTTCGCCAGCAGACCGTTGGCCTCGTGAACAATCTTTGCCTTCTGCGCCGGGCGCAGAGCGCGCCACGCCGGCCAGCGAAAGCGCATCATTTGATGAAGCACGCTGTAACCCTCAATGGTCAGTGGGACCGGCGGAATTTCGGTTGAAACCATGGTCGCGCGCGCATGGTCGGGCTGAGCTGCTCGAGTAGCTGCCATAGGTTCTCCTGTCGAACCTATTGTACCCGCGCGCGAGTCAATGTAGGCGCGGCCGTCCGCGCCCGTGCGCTTCCCGAAGAAATCTAAAACTCGATCAGAATATGGCGCGATTTATATCAGCGCAGAAAGGCGCAGCCAGACGGCAACCCGGCGAGGATGGCCGACCCGGCCCGCGCTCAATGCACTCGGTTCGACAATACCGATTCCACGTAATTCACGGCATCGCAAATATCCAGTCCAGACGCCAGCAGGCCCGTAACGTCGTCTTCCGTCAGGCCAGCTTGTTGCGACGCTTCCTGCAATCTTTCTACGGCAACAAAGATGGGCACCCGATATTTACTTTCCATAATTTCAGCCCTCCTTTTGCTGGTTCTCAATAATCGCGTTCACCTGAATGAGAAAGGGGCAGTACAGAAACACCAGGTCCTCCCCCGAAGACCCTGGTCAGCCACCGAACTGCCCCTTCCTTGCTCTGAAAATCCAGAGCAAGCCGGAATGCAGCCAACGGTGGAACTTCTAGCAGCGGAGCGAGCGATGGAGGAGTGGCAAGAAACTCGAGGTCGCATGAGCAAACACCAAGGCCTGCTCATGGCGGCGCGATGCAGTCTTAGCAGAGAAACAAAACTGTGTTGAGGTACTGACGCTCAACCACCCTGACGCGGACGTGACCCTTGAATGTACGTCTACTGGCGCCGTGCCGCCATGAAAGGCTGTATCCGGCAAATCCACTTGCGGCAGCACCAGGATCAGCACAATCAGGAACAGCAGGCTCGCCAGAACGAACAAACGTGACGGTCCTATCGTCCAGCGTCCCATGGCATCGAAGCTACCACAAATTCTCCCAGCGTCAAACCCCACCAACGTGCTAAGAGTCTACGAGGATGGATAGTAGCTATCGAGCGCATGGAGGTCGAATCTCGCCGCCCGGCAGTTGTGACTCTTTACCCGATCTCGCGAACAATGGACGACGGGCGTCCCCGCCCGTCCCCATTGCAAGAAACAGAAATAACTGCGGGGTGCCCCACCCTTTGCGTGCAACTTGTGGAGGGTTGGGCGTCCAGCTGAACCAGCGACCCGCACTCAGCCTACAACGCCGTGCACACCGCCTTGACTTCCGTATACTGCTCCAACACTTCATGACCCATTTCGCGACCCCATCCAGACTGCTTGTATCCGCCAAAGGGCAGGGCAGCGTCGAAAATGTTGTAGCAGTTAATCCATACCGTACCGGCACGCAGCTGCGAAGCCAGACGATGCGCCTTCTGAATGTCGCGCGTCCAAATCCCTGCCGCCAGCCCGTACACCGAATCGTTAGCTTGTGTGAGCAGCTCTGCGGGATCGCTGAACGGAATTGCCGTAACCACCGGCCCGAAGATTTCTTCCTGCACAACCTTCATCTTCTCGTTTGTGTTCACCAGGACCGTTGGTTTGACGAAGTAGCCCTTATCGCCGTGCCGCCCTCCGCCAACCACCGCTTTTGCGCCTTCGGAGAAACCCGCCTCGATGTATCCGCAAACCCGGTTCATCTGCTCGGCGGAAACCAACGGCCCCATATCCGTGGACTCGTCCTGCCCTGATCCCACGTTGATCTTCTTCGCAAGCTCGGCCACGCCTTCGACGACTTTGTCGAAAATCTTATTCTCGACATACAGACGCGAGCCTGCGCAGCAGCACTGTCCGTGATTAAAGAAGATGGCGCTGGCGGCCCCGGCAATCGCGGCGTCCAGATCAACGTCGGCGAATACGATATTGGGAGACTTGCCGCCCAGCTCCAACGAAACTTTCTTCAGATTCCCCGCGGCCGCCTGCAGAATAAGTCTCCCGACTTCCGTCGACCCGGTGAACGCGACTTTATCCACGTCGGGATGAGCCGACAGCGCAGCCCCCGCCGTCTCGCCATAACCCGTGATGATGTTTACCACGCCATCCGGAAATCCGGCTTCTTGGAATAGTTCGCCCAAACGCAGCGCCGTGAGCGGCGTCTGCTCCGCCGGCTTGAGCACAACCGTATTTCCCGTAGCCAATGCCGGGCCCAGCTTCCATGCCGCCATCAGCAAAGGAAAGTTCCACGGAATAATCTGGCCGACGACACCGACCGGTTCGCGCAAAGTGTAAGCCAGAAATTTCGCCCCAGGCGCATAGGGCACTGAAATCGGAATCGTATTCCCCTCAATCTTCGTCGCCCACCCTGCCATGTATCGAAATAAATCTACGGCGAGGGGGACATCGGCTACGCGGGCGACTTTTAATGGTTTGCCATTGTCTAGCGATTCCAGTTCGGCGAACTCTTCGAGATTTTCTTCGAGCAAGTCTGCGAGCTTCCAGATCATGCGTCCGCGCTCGGAGGCAGTCAAGCGAGACCATCGGCCAGTCTCAAAAGCCGCGCGAGCCGCTTTGACTGCGCGATTGATGTCCTCATGGTTACCCTCAGCTACGTGGGCGAGAACCTCGCCGGTGGCGGGATTGTATGTGGCAAATGTTTGGCCGGATGCTGCCTCAACCCACTTGCCATTGATCAGCATCTTGCGAGTTTGCGAAACAAAGTTGGAAACTTTATCTTGCGATGGAGCCATGTTCAGAACTGTTGCCATAAATTCCTCCTGGCATAATAACTGATCTCAGAAGTGCACGTGCGATTAGTTGAAGCCGCTGGAACGCCTTCTACAAAATCGTTTGCGCAACAACTGCGAATTGTAGCGCATTTTACTGGCTAACGGACGCGGCTTTCTGTCCAATCAGAATTGCTTCCTGCATCTGGCGGAACAAGTCGCCCATGGCCGCGGGAGAGTGAGACACAAATATGGTGTTGCTTTTGTCATTGGCGCCAATTTCCTTCATGGTGTCGAGGTATTGAGTTACGAGCACCAACATCATTACGTCGTGAGGGGTCGATCCTTCGACGGCCTTCGCAAATGCCTCAACGGACTCCTTAAGACCTTCGATGATTGCCTTGCGCTGGTTGGCAATGCCCTGGCCCTGTAGAGCCTTGCTCTGGGCTTCGGCTTCGGCCTGCTTCACTTTTAGAATTTTCTCCGCTTCTCCGCGCGCCGTGGCGGCTACCTGCTCGCGCTGGGCCGCGTTGATGTCGTTCATCGCGGCTTTTACTTTTTCGTCGGGCTCGATGTCCGTTACGAGAGCCTGGTCGATGGCGTACCCGTAGGTTTTCATCACATCGTCCAGTCCCTCTTTGATGGCGATTGCAATGTCCGATTGTTGCAGGAAAGCATCGTCGAGAATCATCTTAGGGACGTGGCCGAGAATTACGTTGAACACATAAGAAGAGATTTGCTGCTTGGGATTGGCCAGCTTGTAAAAGGCCTCATACACCTTCTCGGGAATCACATGATACTGGACGGAGACCGGAATCTTCACGAAGACATTGTCTTTGGTTTTGGTTTCGACGTCGAGAGCAAGCTGTTGCACGCGCAAGTCGATGCGAGCGGCGATCTGGTCGAGCCAGGGCAACTTGAAATTGATCCCAGCATTGGCCACGCGAAGGAACTTGCCCATGCGTTGGATAACGACGGCTTCCGCGGTTCTGACCTGAAAGAAACCGCTAAGGATGGTCCCGACCGCGAAAAGAACCACCAATCCATAAAAGAAAACCTCGAAACCAGACGAAACGTCCATCGGTGAATCTCCTTTGAGGTCTTGAGTGTTGGGAAGAAACGCCGGCTAAACACAACTCGGAACCGGAAGCATAATAGCGGTTGCAAGGGCTTCCTACAATTGAATTGTCGGACTTCAACAGAAATCAGCGCAAAGCTGACCCTGCATCGCGACGCGGTTCGTGGGTCGCGGTTTCAGCATCCCTACAACTTCTTCAGGAATCCAAGCGGCTGAACGAAGGGTTCCCCCAGAGCGAGCGCCAGGTCACGCTTGGCACGCGCTGCTTGTAGCGATCGGCGGCCCAGCATTGCGAAGGTAGTCGCGGGACTCCGAACTTGACAACTGATCCATATTTCTGCAATTATGGAAATATGACCGCAGTCACAAGCAAGAAATCTACAGAGCAGGTTGCGAAGTATGCCGACATGCTTTCGGCGATGGGGACGGAACCGCGCCTTCGAATCATGCAGTTGCTGCTCTCCGCGCATCCGGATGGCCTGGTCGTCGGCGAGATTCAGTCAGAATTGGACATCCCGAACTCCACCCTTTCGCACCACCTGGACAAACTAAAGAATGAAGATCTCGTGAGCGTGCGCCGTGAAAGCACCTTCTTGCGCTACACGGCCAACACGGAAGCTCTCCAGGAATTGCTGCAATTCCTCTATGCCGAATGCTGCACTAGAAACAAGGCGGTTAAACCACAAGACATTGTTCAACTTTGCAAATAGTTAGGAGGCATCATGAGTAGCGCTGACATTAAGGAAATCGTTAAGGAAAAGTACGGCCAGGCAGCCTTGCGCGTGAAATCGGGTGGCAGTAGTTGCTGCGGAGCTACTGCGGCAAGCGGCTTGGGCTGCGACCCCATCACGTCCAATCTCTACGACTCCTCCGAGGCGAGGCAAGTACCGGAGGAGGCTGTGCTCGCCTCTTTGGGATGCGGAAATCCAACGGCTTTAGCCAACTTGAATCCGGGAGAAGTGGTTCTCGATCTCGGGTCCGGCGGGGGCATCGATGTTCTGCTGTCGGCACAGCGAGTGGGCCCCTCCGGCAAGGCCTACGGTCTCGACATGACGGACGAGATGCTGGCACTCGCGAATGAGAACAAGCGCAAAGCGGGCGCCGAGAATGTCGAGTTTCTGAAGGGCGAGATCGAACACATCCCTTTGCCGGACGACTCGGTCGACGTGATTATTTCGAATTGTGTGATCAATCTTTCAGCGGATAAAGATCGGGTGTTGCGGGAAGCCTTTCGGGTGCTAAAGCCAGGCGGCCGGTTTGCGGTTTCCGATGTTGTGACCCGAGGCGAAATCACGCGAGGTATCCGCGAAAGCGTGCTTCTGTGGGTCGGCTGTGTAGCTGGAGCCCTGGGTGATGACGAATATCGCAACAAGCTCGCCGCCGCAGGTTTTGCGCAAATTGAAATCGAGCCCACAAGGATCTATCACGCCGCGGATGCGCGTGAGTTTCTGGCGGCCGCCGGTCTCGACGTGGATGCCATCGCGCGGGAGGTAGACGGGAAGTTCTTCAGCGCGTTTGTTCGGGCGGTTAAACCGAATGCAGTGGTGAAGGATTGCTGTGGGCCGACCTGTTGTAACTAGGAGAAGCGATGCAAGGGCATTACAACGTCTTATTTCTGTGCACGGGCAATTCGGCGCGATCCATCATGGCGGAGGCAATTCTGAATTTCAAAGGCCGGCCTAATTTCACTGGCTATAGTGCCGGAAGTCATCCGGCAGGGAAAGTTCGCCCGGAAGCCTTGAAGCAGCTGGAAATAGCGCACCTCCCGACCAGCGGTTTGCGTAGCAAGGCCTGGGATGAATTCTCGCTTCCTGGCTCTCCCAAGCTCGATTTTGTTTTCACGGTCTGCGATAACGCAGCGAAGGAAGTCTGCCCGGTGTGGCCAGGACAACCGGTGACTGCGCATTGGAGTGTTCCAGACCCGGCGGCAGTCGTGGGGAGCCAGGTCGAGGTAGAACGGTCATTTCGTGAGGCTTTTTTTATCCTCGATCGCAGAATCAGCTTGTTCCTTTGCCTTCCGCTGAAAAGCCTTGACAGTCTTGCCCTGAAGAGGGAACTGGAGAGCATCGGCCAGACGATGACTGCCGTTACCCGCGAATAGCTGCGCGCTTCTCAAAGAGGTCGCACTCGGTTTCCCGGAATAAGGACCACGCATGAAAACAACAACTAAGCTCAGCTTTTTGGATCGTCATCTGACCGGGTGGATTTTTGCCGCCATGGTCGCTGGCGTGGTACTGGGCTGGCTGGTGCCTGGAGTCGTGCCCTTCCTGTACTACTTTAACGTCGGTACAACTTCGATTCCCATTGCTGCGGGGCTGATCCTGATGATGTATCCACCCTTCACCAAGGTGCGATATGAGGAACTGCACGAGGTCTTCCGCAACAAGCGCGTGCTTGGCCTTTCACTCATACAGAACTGGGTTGTAGGTCCGATTCTGATGTTCGTTCTGGCCATTGTGTTCCTGCGCGGATATCCGGAATACATGGCCGGGCTGATCATGATCGGCCTGGCCCGCTGCATTGCCATGGTCATTGTCTGGAACGAACTGGCGCGCGGCGATACGGATTATGCCGCTGGTCTGGTCGCGTTCAATTCTCTTTTCCAGGTCTTCTTCTATTCGGTTTATGCCTGGGTCTTCATTACTGTCCTTCCTGCGAAGCTCGGCCTTCGGAGTACGGTGGTCAATGTGTCTATGGCAGAGATTGCAAAGAGCGTCTTTGTCTATCTGGGAATTCCGTTTTTGGCTGGCTTCTTGACCCGCACGGCGCTGGTTCGCGCTTATGGGCGCGATTGGTATGACCGGAACTTCGTTCCCCGCATAAGCCCTCTCACATTGATTGCGCTGTTGTTCACGATCGTCGTAATGTTTTCCCTTAAGGGCGGGTATATTGTTCATCTTCCGTTGGATGTCGTTCGCATTGCCGTGCCGCTATTGATTTATTTTGTCCTCATGTTTCTGGTGTCCTTTTACATGGGCAAGAAGTTGGGCGCGGACTATTCGAAGACCACAACCCTTGCCTTCACGGCCGCTTCGAACAACTTCGAACTGGCAATTGCGGTTACAGTCTCAGTCTTTGGCATCAATTCTGGAGGCGCATTCGCGGCTGTCATCGGACCTCTGGTAGAAGTGCCCGTAATGATCGGACTGGTCAACGTGGCCTTCTATTTTCAGCGCCACTTCTTCAATGCGGGACGGACGATTGTCGAACCAGTTAGTTCGCCCGCCGCGCCATAGAAGCCTACTTGAGCGACCGGCGCAAATCGTGGCGAACGAAACGGGATCAATGGTGGAGGCGGCGGGAGTCGAACTTTTCATCCCCGTTTAAATTATGATATGGCCGGACAGGTGGCTAACACCCATACTGGGGCCAGCGAAGCTCTTCTTCAACTGCTAATACGAGAACATCCGACGGGTCGTCATCTTCGGCCAATGTTTGAGGGATGAATCCGTAATGCGCTGGATAGTAGACGGCCGAGTAGAGAAGGCGGTCCATTCGAATCAAACCGGTCTTCTTGTCCCAACTCGTATTTGAACGCTGGGAGCGAGTGGAATCTCTACCACATGTTTTCTGACGGGGGAGCTCTTCATTTTGGATTTGATAAGAACGAACAGAAACTAAAACCCGTTGACTTCGCCTCTCGTCTTTGCTGTACTTAAATTGTTATCAACGGTGAAGGAGTTCACCGAAACCGCTGTTCCCACCATATAGCCGGGCGCAGCTGATGACTCCTGACAAGCGGCCCTTGTCGCGGAGTCATGTCCCGGCAACGGTTCCGCAAGAATGAGTGATCGTTTGGAGTTGGGGCCTCAATCCGGACCGACCTGACCCGATTGCGATCTCAGCGCGGGTACGCCCCTTGAAGCGGAGCAAGAACAAAGAGCTCGAAAAGCAGTCTGGCCCAGGACAGGGCCTGTGGTTCACGCGTAGCACTTTCGCCAAAGCGTTTGCGCTGGGTGGTTGCGCGATCTGCAACGCCGTGCACGCCGCTGAGCGCAAGGGAATCCACTCCTTCCTACATGAAGGCATGATGTTTCCTTCGGTGCGGGAAAAGTTTCTAGATGGAGGAGGGTTTTGTCTCCACCACTTCTGGATGGCTAAGGCCATCGAAGAATACACGTGGCAAACTGGCGGCTTCGGAAACGCAATCCTTTGTAGTGACCTCGCACCATTGGCTGCTTCGGGGCTGGCCAACGCAAATGGAAGCGAGCCAAACCCGCGATCCTCACTACTCCGACGCCGGCAGAAGCCTCCATTCGTGCCAGGCCACGACTGCATGTTCTGCGATGACAATCGAGAAAAGGAACAGTTCCTGGCGCAGGTTCTCGAAGAACTTGTCGACGAGGAGGAGTTTCACAAGCCTTTGGCTGAACATGGGCTTTGCGTACGGCATGGCCAACTGTGCCTACAGACATGGAAGGACTCTCGGAAGCGGAATGAGTTGTTTTCCCAGCTTGAGGCACAACTCAGGGAGTTGACGGACGACTTGCGAGAGTTCATTCGCAAGCGCGATTACCAGTATCGCGACGAACCTCCGGTGCGCGAACAGGATTCTGTGCTGCGAGCCATGCAGTTTTTTGTTGGTCCAAATCCCTGCAGTTCTCGAACTATGAAAGAAGCGTCATGAAGATCGCCATCATCTCGGACCTGCATGGAAAATAAAGATCATGTTCTACGATTGCTGCTTGCGGTAAGGCGAAAAGGGCAAGACGAGGCCGACGGCGAACGGAACATATGATGGCGGAATTCATTTTTGATCGTGAGGAGGAACGCCAGCGAATTGACCAATTCCTGGCGAAGAGGCGTCCGTTTCTCCTCTACGGACGATCGGGAGTTGGCAAGACACTTCTGCTCCGTAATGTGCTGCCCCAGTTTCGGTCTGTTCTCTATTGCGAAGACTCAGCAACGACCAACGTGATGTTCCGCAGTCTCGCCCGTAGTTTGCTGCGATTGCAGAGTCCCCGTGCGATCAAGGCCTTTCGCGACGAGGATGCGATTACGACAAAGTCCGCGGTTTCGTTGAAAGGAATTGTGATGGATGCGTTGCGAGAGGGGGAATACTCGATCGTGCTCGACCATCTCAAGCGCCCTTCGTACTCGTTTGCGTCGGCGGTCCGCGAAGTCATGGGATGGGGCTCGACTCCGGTGAATGCGGTGGCGCGTTCCAGCCACATGGAAGACACGGGCTTTCTCCAGCCGCTTTACGGCGAGCGTTCGCAGAAATGTGAAATCCGCAACTTTGACGACTCAACCGCCGAGCAATTTGCTCGTGAGCGGATCAAGCTCGCTGGCCTGTCGGGCACGAACATCGGCGAATTCGTCGACAAAGTTCTGGAATTCAGCGGGGGCAATCCGGGGGCAATGATTGCATTGATCGCTATGGCGACTTGTCCAAAGTACCGCTCTGAGGAACACATCAAGATCTCGCCGCTATACATCGACTTTCGCATGAATGGGGGCGTTGCCAGGTGACGAACGGGTCCAATTCGCTCAATTCGAATCACGAGCGGCGCTTGAGCGTGACCTGCCGCCACATTGATAAGCTGCTGGCGGAGATGGAGAGCGCTCTCAATGTCTCGACGTCCAAGCTAGCCTTTCCGCAATATGCTTCGGATCTGAGCCCGGCCCAACGGCGCGTGATCGAAGACTATATCGGACGAATTCGATCCCAGCTGGTTCGCATCCTCGATGGTCAGGGTATTGAGCGGCCGCCCGCTGATATCCCGGTTTCGCGGTCGTTGCATTCCTATCTCACCTTCGCGGATATCGCCACCGAGGAACTAAAACCCGAATACATGCGCGGCTACGGGGAAGTTCCTCCGGCGGCTGCGCTTGAACTGAATGGCATCGCTGGAGAACTCCAGGGTTTGGTACGACAACTCGATCAATATCTAATGCGTGGATCCAGGGAAAACCTGCAAGAACGCTTGGAGAGGCTGGAACAAACTGGAGACGAAATCCCGGTTCTCAAGAAGCTGGAATCGGTCATCAGCGAACACGGACTGGTTGAATTCCGGTCCACTTTGTCGATGATTCTGGACCGTCTGGAAGACAACAGTTTCGAAATCGCCATCTTTGGACGCGTCAGTTCGGGCAAGTCGTCTCTGTTGAATGCGATGCTCGGGACGGATGTACTTCCGGTGGGAGTTACTCCGATTACCGCCGTTCCGACACGCTTGCTGTACAGCGAGACTCCCATGGTCCACGTCTGGTTTGCCAATCGGACGCCCGAACAGTTTGGCATAGCGCAGTTGCCGGAGTTTGTGGCGGAGCAGCTTAATCGTGGGAACGAGAAGCATGTAACGAGAATTGTGGTTCAGCTCCCGTCGCCTCGCCTTCGAGAGGGCATCGCATTCGTCGACACTCCTGGGTTGGGATCTTTGGCGACTCGTGGAGCCGCCGAAACACTCGCTTATTTGCCACGATGCGATCTGGGGGTTGTTCTCATCGATGCCGGATCGACTCTGACCCCCGACGATCTTCAAACCATTCAGATTCTCTATGATGCTGCAATTCCAGCCATGGTGTTGTTGAGCAAGGCGGATTTGTTGACGCTCGAAGATCGCTCGCAGGTTATCGGATATGTGAAGGATCACATTAAGGAGGAGTTGAACCTGGATCTGGCGGTGCGCGCCGTGAGCGTGATGGCCGGAAGCAAAGATCTCGTGGCTCAGTGGTTCGAAGAAGACATCGCTCCCTTGTACAGCCAGCGTCAGGAACTGAAGCTGCGCTCCATCCGGCGCAAGCTGGGAGCGCTCCGCCAATCGGTAGAGATGGCCTTGCGCAGTCGCTTGCGCCGCAAGGATCAAACCTCACCGAAGAAGGTAGAACAACTGCGTGTCGTCGAAGCTGAATTGCGTAAGGCCAGTGGCCGTCTTGAGGAGATGAAGAAGATAGCGCGTGGCGTGGCGAACGACCTGGAATATTCAAGCACTCGAAGGTTACGCTTTGCGGCAGCCACAGTGGTTGAATCATGGTCCAAGCAAGGTGCCGGAGATGAAGCCGTGCCGGGGATTGTGCGCAACGCAGTGACGTGGACGGTTCAGGAACAAACCGAGTCTCTTCGCCGGCGTATGGACGCAATGGCGCACAAAGTCCATGAAACCCTCCGCGCAACTGCCAAGGTGCTTGAGGTCGAGGACGCGCCTGGAGAACAAGAGTTCGCCGGCGTGGTGCGAGAAATGCCAGCCTTTGATCCAGGAGAGCTCAGTGTCCACTTAAAGCGGCCTTTGCTGTTCAGCCTGCTCGGAGAAAGAATTTCGAGATCGATCGTGACCGAGCGGCTGGCGGGTATGATCGGGAGTCAATTGTCGAAATCCTTATCGGCCTACCACGCTTTGCTGTATGACTGGTCCGATAGAACTTTGGGTCAGATTCAACGTAGATTTGACGCTTACGCCAATGGCTACCGTGCTCAGGTAGAGAGGTTGGTCGGCGATCATGTGTCGCCGGCCGAACAAGAAAGCAGCATACGTCGTGATCTGCAAGGCTTGGAAGGCGAGCGATCCGAGCCGACTGTGGCTTCCTGAGTAGCCGGTGAGTCGGTTGGAGTGCATTAAAAAAGAAAGGAACGAGGCGACTTGCTGAAATACGTGATGGTGGGTGTGGGAGGTTGTCTGGGTTCGATGTTGCGCTTCTGGCTGGGCAGTTATATCGGCAGCAGAATGGGAACGCGGTTTCCCTACGGGACACTCGTGATTAACATTACGGGTTCGTTCCTGATCGGCCTGGTCTTTGCGGTATTAACGGCCAGAACTCATTGGAGCCCGAACTGGCGATATCTGATCCCAATTGGCTTCATCGGAGGCTACACGACATTCTCCAGCTTCGAATATGAGACATTGCGCACGATCCAGGATGGCCAGATCGGCCTGGGCTTTCTGTATATAGCAGTGAGCGTGATCGTTGGGTTTGTTGCGGTGTGGGGTGGCGTTATGGCGGGGAGGGCGATCCCATGAAAGCGGAAGCTTTCGCACCGGGAGCTAACGTAAGCCAGGTAGTCACCAAGGGAGCGTGTCCAATCTGTGGAATCCTGAAAGATTTTCAGTGGACATTGGTGGAAGCGACTCGGCCTCAATCAGACTTGCGGGTATGCAATTTTCACGGGTGGGCGCTGGCTCGATCCAGAGCGAAGCTTTCGCGCTCCACGCCTGGGGAAAGCGTCACGACCGTCTTCTTGGAAATGTTGAAGCCGCCTCTGGTGGGGAAAGTGAACAGTGAGGAATGCACCTTGTGTCATCGTGTCCTGGAAGAGGAAGTCACTCGTTTGCGTGAGCTGGCGCAGACGCTTCAAGGGACAATGTTCGCGGAGTGGATGAGGAGTCAGGGCAGTCTTTGTCTGGAGCACGGCCGGAAAGTGAAGGAATTTGTCCCATTGGGCTTGCGAAAGCTGGTTGACGAAATCGTTGAACGAAATCGAGCGGAGTTGCAGCAGGAGCTTGAAAGCTTCCTGGAACAGCTAAAACACGGAATTCATGAGGGCGGAGGACTTTTAGGTCGTACCGCTGAGTTTTTGGTTGGTCAAAGAGGACTCTAACCACAGGAGGAAAATGTGCTGACACCAGGGCCGGGTAAGAAAGTCGGCGTCTACGTGGCAGAAGATCAGCAGTTCCACGGGGCGGCCGCCTATGCCGCCATTCTGGACTTTTTGTTTTTTCATGGGGTCTCGGGCGCAACGGTGACTCGCGGCATCGCCGGATTCGGTGCCGATCACCACATGCACACCACCCGCCTTGTTGACTTGGCGGTCCGCCTTCCGGTGAAAGTCGAGTTCATTGAAAGCGCAGCGAAGGTGGAAGAACTTTTGCCGAAGCTGCAGGAGATGGTGGGCACCGGTCTGATTGAAATGCACGATACCACCATCGTCAAACCGGCCGAGAAGAAGCAGAAACGAGGCGCCTCCGAAGGCCCTCCATTAAAGCGGGAAGGCAAGGCGAAGATGATGCGCATCTATATTGGGGAGAACGACAAGTGGAATGGTAAGCCTCTGCATGAAGCCATCGTCGACGGTCTTCGAGCCCACGATATTGCTGGCGTAACGGTTTATCGCGGCATTCTGGGCTACGGCGCAAACCGACGCATACACAAGGATGCCAAGCTGAGCCTCTCGCACGACCGGCCTATCCTTCTGTCGGTGGTTGACACCGAACCGAAGTTGCAGGCTTTCATGCCGATTCTCGACGAGATGGTACAGCAGGGTCTGGTCGTACTCTCCAACGTGGACGTCATTAAGTACAGCCACAACTACGAGAAATCCGATCGACGGCAGGAGACGCAGATATGAAACTGGAAGGCAAAGCCAAGATGCTACGCATTCATTTCGGCGAGGACGATAAGTGGCACGACAAACCACTCTATGAAGCGATCGTAGTTAAGTGTCGAGAACTCGACATAGCTGGCGCGACCGTATTTCGCGGCATTGAAGGCTATGGTGCGAGCACCCTGATCCACAAGCGTCACCTGCTTCGCTCGTCAGACCGGCCAATTATGGTTTCAGTGATCGACACGGAGGAAAAAATCAGGACCCTTATTCCGGCTCTGGATGAAATGGTGGACGAAGGCTTGATCGCAATGTCAGAGGTGGAAGTAATCCGCTACGTGCATCAGGAAGGAGTGCGCTCTCCGGCCTCGTAGCCAAATACAGAATGGAACAAGAGCGTTAACGCGAGAGCGATGAAAACAGACTCGAAAGGAAACTCGGCGCTTGAGAAGCCGGCATCCGCACGGTTGGCATCCGTCGCGCCCGAGGATCGGCAGGCCTCCTCTGAGAATTCTCACGGAGAGTCAGCACTTCTGCGGTTGGCGGAGTTAGCTGACCAGTTTGACGGCGAGCAAGTCGCGGCCGATGCGCGGTCCGTCGCAGAGCGAGTATCGGAGGGCCGCTTCTACGTTGCTTGTATCGGTCAATTCAAGCGCGGCAAATCCTCGGTCCTGAATGCGCTGGTGGGCGACGGCATACTGCCCACTGGAGTTGTGCCGGTCACCACCGTGCCCACCATCGTTCGCTACGGAAGCCGTGCGGTCGCTCGCGTGCGCTTTGAAGCCGCTGGCGGCTGGACAGATATTCCGGTTAAGAGTGTCGATGAGTATGTCTCCGAAGAGAAGAACCCTGAGAACGCGAAGCATGTTGCGGCATTGGAAATCTTTGCGCCTAGTCCACTGCTTGCAACCGGCATGTGTTTCGTCGACACACCAGGATTGGGATCGGTGTTCACCGGGAATACCGCAGCCACACAGGCTTTCATTCCTCACATTGATGCGGCACTGGTCGTGATTGGGGCGGACCCTCCGCTAGCGGGGGAAGAGCTTGTACTGGTTGAGGCAGTCGCGCGGCACGTTCGGGATCTCATTATCGCCGTAAATAAGGCGGATCGCACCACGGACGCAGAACGAGCTGAAGCGGTGGCGTTCGCACGACGCCAGCTCGAAAAGCGACTCCCCCAACATTCTGTCGGACCTTTGTTTGAGGTCAGCGCGGTGGAACGGCTCGAACATCGCGGAACCGGTCGAGACTGGGAGAAGCTGGTCGCTTCTCTGAACCATTTGATCGAAGGATCGGGCCGTCGCTTGATCCAGGCAGCCTGCGAACGGGGACTAGAGCGGATCAGCGAGCAGCTTCTTGTGATCATCTCGGAAGAGCGCGAGGCACTTCAACGGCCGATCGAAGAGTCGGAGAACCGCATCGCCGCAATGAAACAGACCATTGGCGATGCCGAGCGTTCGATGAGGGAACTCGGGTATCTTTTCATGGCTGAACAGCAGCATATTTCAGACATGTTCGTCGATCGCCACAAGACATTTCTCGCACGCGTGCTGCCACAGGCGCACAAGGAGTTCGACGTTTCACTGCAATCGATATCTGGTTGGCTAGGTCCATCGTATCGCCGGCGCACTTTCCACGAAGCGCAAGAACTAGCGCACCGTCACGTCATGCCATGGTTAAAGCCCGAGCAGGAAAAAGCGGAGGGCGAATACCGGCGTGTTGCGTCGAGGTTTGTAGAAATGGCAAATGACTTTCTGAACAAACTTGCGAACGCCGGCATTCCTGAATTGGCGCGTATGCCCCATGCTCTCGATCCGGAACGCGGATTTCGCGTACGCTCCGAATTCACTTTTTGCGAGTTCAGAGACGTCGCGCAGCCTGCCTCACCGCTGCGCTGGCTCGCCGACCTGATTCTTGGACTGGTTGGCGCCCGGTCGATCATTAGGAACGAGGCCCAAGAGTTTCTCACCAGGCTGCTCGAAACCAACAGCACTCGTGTGCAGAGCGACGTTCTCAACCGGATTCAGGAGAGCCGCGGGAAGTTAGAAGCTGAGATTCGCAAGCTGCTTCATGAGGTGAGCCGGATCGCGGAACAGGCCCTGGTCCGCGCCCGAAAATTGAAGGAAGACGGCGAGCCCGCGGTTCAGGCGGAATTGAATCGCTTGGATGGGTTGGAAGAGGAAGTGACTGCGCTCCGAGGATCTACACAGCATTAGCATCTCGACCGCGCTAACCAAGAACTCGGTCGCCGGAACGGACGGTTCCGTACTCGACGTTTTTGAGGTGCGCGGATTCAGCAGGGAACGCCGCATTATAGATGTCTAAGTATTCGTCTCTGCCAACGGATCTCATCCAAGCCAGGATCAATCCCCACCGCGGAGTCGAACTATTCAGGGTATTGATAACGCGTAACTTATTGATTCTTGGAACTGCTACAACGGCTAAAAAGGCCCCATTGCCCGATCCGTTGTACGTTTATTGTACGAAATTGTTTTTCGCTCTGGAGTCCAACCGGCACTACATTGGGGCCCGAGTATCGCATAGATTCTCAAAGATAGATCGAAAAAGCACCGAGCCTCCCGTGATACGGTAAGTCCCCCGATATCACTCTTCTCTTCTGGGAGCACACAAAGTGCCCCGAGACATCTCCGATCAAGGCCAGAGACAAAAAGGAACTTAAATAGATCTTCCCCCAGATGGCGGGCGAAAAACGAACATCCATTTCTCCCCAAGCTAACCCTGATAGGAATCCAGGAGTAATAAATTGTTCGATTGGTTCGCAACGGGCGAGAAGGAAAACTGCGAGAGAAGCCCGGCGGAGAAACCGCCTCTGCGGAATATCTATTGTACGAAACTAGAATGTGTCATTAAGCTATTGATAATAAACGATCTATTGGTGGAGGCGGCGGGAGTCGAACCCGCGTCCGAAAATGTTACTGGTCAAGAGACTACATGCTTATTCCGGTTCATGCCCCAGGCGTTGGGCGCCATTGCTGGCGCTTCCCCCAGGACGTTCGCAGCCCACGCTCAGAACGGACAAGAAACGCTAGCCGCTAGCCTGTGATCTTAGCCTCCCGCCCCAGACGTAGACGGGAAGAGCAGCCCTCTGTGTGACACTCGCTCACCGCCCAAGGGCGAAGCGGTGGAGAGCGGCTGCCTAATTAATTAGGCTGCGTATGCCATTGGTTGATTGGCAATTATCATTTTGCCCACGATTACGGGTGTGTGCACCCCGGCATGCCTCTTGGCCGCAAGCATCTCCGTCGAAGCCGTGACGCCCCCATCTGGGATTGGCCATGCAAAGAGCTATTTCCAATCTAGGTTGCAGGCGATTGGAAGTCAACTGCTGTCGGATGCCCCAATCGCCCATACCCGCATCACCATGGCTCGTTTAGCTTGGCTACTCAGGTTAACGGTCGGATATGGCCTTCCCGGTGAGCACGAAGCGCTGTGCCCTTCCAGAATTCCAGAATATTATGCTTAGTTAATGCTATTCATGCTATTCTATGTCTGCTGCAGCTAGGTTGTATCTTAAGGAGGGTTCGCGGTGAGAGACGCAGATCGAATTCGAATGCTTGCCAGAGAAAGGTACGTAATTCCCGCTCGTGCCCGTAACGAGGACCGGTTTTCAATCAGAGCTGGGGATGTTGTCCGGGAGCTGAGACTCAGCGGTGTTAACCAAGTTTGCAGCGCACTGAAGACTCGGGAATTCCTTCAAGGCAACAACTTGCGACTAGTAGACAGGAGCGGTCCCCCCTCCGGCCAAAGCACAACCGTCACGTACACCTACGAATTCGTGACGACGCCAGAAGCCGCTCCGAAGGGGGAAGATCCGTGGATCCGGTTGCGGGGAGTGATGAAAGATATCTTCTCGGAACTTGGCGGTGGTGAAAACTACCTGCTCGCCGAACGGAGCGATTTTCAAAATGACAGAGACCTCAAGTGAGCCGCATCTATTGGGACACGATGCTGTTCATTTACTGGCTTGAGGATCATCCGGTCTACGCCAGTAGAGTGGGTGCAATACGTTCCCGGATGCAGGAGCGGCATGACCAATTGATTACCAGCACCTTTACCTTCGGAGAGATCCTTGCCGGATCTTATCGCCGAGGTGCGACGGATCGGGTGATCGAAACCCGGAACCTTTTGCTCAGTGTAGTTTCGGAAGCGATACCCTTCACTCTCGAAGCGGCGGATCACTACGCAAGAATTCGAGGAACGCTGGGTATTCGGCCAGCGGACGGAGTTCATCTGGCATGCGCAGCTTCCGCGAACACTGATCTGTTCCTGACTAACGACGAACAACTGGTGAGTAAAGTGATTCCCGGTATCCAATTCATCGCCGGGCTGCACTCAGATATTCTTTGACTCGAACATTCAGTTTAGACAGCAGGTCTGCCCGAACGATGTATGTTAGCTTGGAAGTAGAACAGCGCTCTCTAAATGCCTAAGGACTTGCCGTGATAGAGCGGAAGCGATTTGCAAATCTCCGTGATTCTCCGGCCTTGCTCGTCAGTCAGATCGAGAAATTCAAACCCATAGACTCTGCCCACGACGCGTCGAACTTTTGCCAGCACTTTGCCGGTCGCAATCGGCTCCAGTTCTACGGTTTCGTTGACCGTCAAAGCGTCGGCGGTGATCGCCGACATACCGCTCCGACTGATTTCGATGCTGATCCCCTGCATGGTCAGATTGTCCCCAGAGCGAATGGTGATTGGGGCGCTGAATCGGTAGCGCGGATGCCGCCTTCGGTCAGGCACCGTCTGGGCTACGCTCTGTGAAATCAAATCGCTGTCCATAAGGCATTCTTTGCTTCCGGTTAAGACATCGGCGGTAAAGCGCATTTACTTTAGTCAGCCAGATTTTGGTTTTTTGCATCTTCCCGCCATCACCCACATCTGAGTTAGAGCGCTCGCCTGCGAACGAGGGCGTTGACTTAACATGAATTTCATCGTCCAACGCTGTCAGGAGAACTGCACGTGAAGTCGGAGTGTCTACCTTTCAGCCAGATTCCGCACACAACCCGTCTTTTCAATGATTTCCTGTGTGATTTTCCCAAGGTACAGCAGTTTTACCCCCGATCCGCATACTTCAAGCAATGGTTTAAGGAAGAAGCGTCCAGCCTGCGCTATGACTCTGGACGGCGGCAGCGTGTTGGGGCTGTTCTCGAGCGGCAAAACCAATCCTTCGGGGCGTCCGCGAAGGGGCTGGAAAACATTGCACGCCTTCGAGCGGGCGCATCCGCGGTGGTGACCGGGCAGCAGGTTGGACTCTTCGGTGGACCATTGTTCGCAATTTTCAAGGCTCTGAGCGCGGTCAGGCTTGCTAATGATGCCACCGGCGAAGGCATCGATTGTGTCCCAGTCTTCTGGCTGGCCACCGAGGATCATGATCTGGCGGAAGTCAACCAGATCTCAATTCCGGGACTCGAGGGTTCGTTGCAGAAATTGACGGCTCCGATCGCTGGTCCACGGGACGCTCCCGTGGGGACGTTACGATTGGGGCCGGAAATCGAGGCTGTCGTAGAGGCGGCGTCGGGCTTGCTAGGGCCTTCTGAAATTTCCGACTTTCTCCGCGAAGCCTATCGCCCGGGCGAGACTCTGGGTAACGCCTTTGCCCGCTTGTTCGCGCGCCTCTTTGCGCAGTGGGGCGTGATCCTTTTGGATGCGGCCGACCCAGAGTTGCACTCGATTGCTGAGCCCATTTACCGGGCTGCGGTCAAACAAGCGGCTGAACTGGATGCGGCGCTTCTAGCTCGAGGCCAGGAGCTCGAAGCGGCGGGGTATCATCAGCAAGTCAAAGTCACACCGTCGTCCACCCTGTTGTTCACGCTGCAACAGGGCGCCAGGGTGCCGGTGCATCGCCGGGTCGATGGAAACGGAACTACTGAGTTCTTGATCAATAACGACCGCGTCCCGCAGATGGAACTACTGAGTCGCATAGCCTCGTCGTCACAGGATTTCAGCGCCAACGTTTTACTGCGCCCTGTAATTCAGGACTATCTGCTGCCGACTCTTGCCTATACCGGCGGATCTGCCGAAGTTGCGTACTTCGCGCAGGTAGCGGTGGTTTCCCAAGCTCTTTTGGAAAGGGTTACTCCGATTGTGCCGCGATTCTCCGCCACCATCGTCGATGCCAAGCCAAAAGCCTTGCTTGAGCGCTACGGATTGCGCTTGCCCGATCTGTTCCACGGTCCGGAAGCATTGCGCGAACAGATGGCTTCGCGCACCTTGCCGAAAGAGTTGCAATCGGCGTTTGAGCAGGCGGAAGGGTCGCTGGAAAAGTCTCTGGCGGCGATTCGCGAGGGTCTCTCGCGGCTGGATTCCACCTTGGTGGATTCGGCCGTTAATGCAGCGTCGAAAATGCAGCACCAACTCACGCAACTGCGCGCTAAAGCTGCCCGTGCCGAACTCCGCCAGACAGAAGTACTGAGCCGCAAGGCCGATCTGCTCAGTAATTCTTTGTACCCCGGAAAGGTTCTGCAGGAACGCGAGATTGCGGCCGCCTATTTTGTCGCGCGCCACGGAATGGAATTGCTGCGGGATGTTTACGAAGCGATCCGGCCCGACTGTCTCGATCACCAAGTGCTAACCTTGTAGGAGCGGTCTCCCACGTGGCCGTGCGAGGCCTGAACTCGGTTAGTTTAAGGGATTCTCAGTCTTAATCCCCGATGCTACCCAGGAGATTACGAAAAAATTCCCGGGCGTCGGAGTTTTGAAAGGGCACGGCTTCAGCCGTGCCGTAAGTCTTCGAAAGCAAGGTACAGCGCGGCTAGAGGAGGCGCCCCTTCAAAGCTCAAATCGCCGATTTCCGAGTTTTTCCGCACCCCCCCGGATCACCTCTGACGCCTCCGGCTATCTTTCTGGGATTCGGGGTTGATGGTATGCTTAGTTCGTTATGGGGATTCCGAAGCTGCTGCGCAAAGTCTTTCTGCTGGACCTGCTTCAGGGGCTGAGTGTCACGTTTCGCTATCAGGACCCGAGGGAGATTTATACCGAACAGTATCCTTTGCAGCGGCCGCAGGTGGCTGAGCGTTATCGCGGCGCGCCGCGGCTGAATGTGAATCCCGATACCAACGAGACCATGTGCATCGCTTGCGATTTGTGCGCCTTGGCATGCCCCGAAAATCTGATCGTGGTCACCAGCGCACGCAACGAGCAAACCCGCCGCAAGGAACTCACCAACTTCACCTACGATCTGAGCCGCTGCATGTTCTGTGGACTCTGCGAGGATGCCTGTCCCGTGGATGCGCTCGAACTGACCCAGGATTTCGAGCTGGCCAGCTATACCCGCGAAGGCGCCATCTGGAATCGTGAGATGCTGGAAAAGGGTCCGCAGCCAACGCAATATCGGAAATAGTCGTTGGCCTTTGGCCGTCTGTCGTCGGTCAAACCCAAGCCACCTCGGCAGCGCGAACGACCAATGACTATCGGCCAACGACAGGTTGCTGCTGCGTCATGCAATGCATAGCTCCGAATCCCCAGATCAAATCCCCGGAGTAGATTCCGACGACATCGCGGTCGGGAAATAGATCGGCCAGCGTGTCGAGGGCGAAGCGGTCGTTCGCATCGTTGAAGACTGGCACCAGCACTACACCGTTGGCAATATAGAAATTGGCATAGCTGGCGGGCAGACGCCGTCCTTCGAAAATGACCGGCGCGGGCATGGGAAGTTCGATGATCGCCAGCGGCTTTCCATCCTGATCGGTCGCAGCGCGCAGCCGCCGGATGTTTTCGCGCAGCGGTTCGTAGTTGGAATCGTCGGGATTGGTCTCAACCGCGGTGACGAGCGTGTCGGGCGCGACGAAGCGAGTGATGTCGTCGACGTGGCCGTGAGTGTCGTCGCCGGTAATCCCGGAGCCCAGCCAGATCACGTTCTTGATTCCCAGATAGTCGGCAAAGACTTTTTCGTAGTCTTTGCGCCTCATCGTCGGATTGCGTTGTTGGATTTTGCTGAGCAGGCATTCTTCCGTCGTCAGCAAAGTCCCTTGACCGTTGACGTCGACGGAGCCGCCTTCGAGCACGACGCGTTGCTTGCCGAAGACGGCACGCTGTTCGCGGGCGTTTGCCGCTTTTGCCATGAGGCTGCCAATCTTTTCGTCGCTCTCGTAGTTCGGATACTTGGCCCAGGCATTGAATCGCCACTCGACGGCGGCAAGCTCATCCCGCTCAGAACTACGTGCGGACGGCCGCCCTCGGCTGTCCGGCCGAGCGAAGCTCGGCCGGGTCAGAAACGTGCAGCCGGAGTCGCGTGTCCAGACGCGGTTCGTGGGCCAGCGATGGAAGCGTACCTGATCGCTAAGAGCGTTGGCGCGATCGAGAATGTTCCGGGCACGCTTCTCAGACGCCGCATCGTTGACGATGAGTTCAACGCGTTCGCGTCGAGCTAGGTGACGAATGATCTCGGCGTAGACCCAGGGGATGGGTTCGAACTTTCCCGGCCAGTCGTCGCGATAGTGAGGCCAAGCCAGCCAGGTGGCATCGTGCGCCTCCCACTCGGCAGGCATGCGGAGCACAATGTCTGCGGACTGTGAAGTTCTAGCTGGCATGATCTCTGGCTTAACGGATCCTCTGGTTTTTGGGTGGCGAAGAGCTCCGGTCAATCGATCAGCCGGCTGGTGATCGGAGCGTAACTGTCAATTCTCCGATCGCGCAAAAACGGCCAGTTGCGCCGGGTGTCTTCCAGGGTTTTCAAGTCGACTTCTCCTATCAGAATTTCTTCTTTATCATGCGAAGCCTCGGCAACCACGCGGCCGAACGGATCGCACAAGAACGACCCACCCCAGAATTCCAGTCCTGCCCCCGGAGCGGATTTGCCGCGAACGTCCCCGGTTTCGAAACCGACGCGGTTCACCACGGCCACATACACCCCATTGGCAATGGCGTGCGCGCGCTGAATCGTACGCCAGGCATCGTGCTGGGCCACGCCAAACTCGGCCTTCTCGGCAGGATGCCAACCAATGGCAGTGGGATAGAAGAGCACATTCGCCCCTTGCAAAGCCGTAAGCCGCGCTCCCTCCGGATACCACTGGTCCCAGCAGACCAGCGTGCCCACGCGGCCGACGTCAGTATCGAAGGCACGAAAACCGAGATCGCCGGGGGTGAAATAATATTTTTCATAATAAAGCGGGTCGTCGGGAATGTGCATTTTGCGATACAGACCGCGCAGGCTGCCATCGGCGTCGAACATGGCCGCAGTGTTGTGGTAGACACCGGCAGCGCGCTTCTCGAACAGTGACGCAATAAGAACGATACGAAGTTGTTTGGCCACTTCCGCCAGTTTTGCCGACGTGGGGCCGGGGATTGGCTCAGCCAGGTCGAACAGCGCTGCATCTTCCCGCTGACAGAAATACTGCGTCTGAAACAGCTCAGGCAGGCAGACGATCTGCGCACCTCGGGCGGCGGCCTCACGAATACGCTCGACGGCGTGTTGCAGATTCTGGTCAGGGTCGGGCGTCATGGACATCTGCACCAATCCGACATTGAATTTCTCCGGCGGCAAACCATCCCTCCTTTCGCGACGAATAGAATACCAGTTCTCCATTTTCCACGACTGCGGTGGTAGCAGGAGCTTACTGCCTTCTAGTAGAGTAGTGCTTCGAGTTAAATGTGGGGGTGGAACGTGAAGAACGGCAATCATGACGGAACGGGAATTGACCGCAAGCTGCATAATCCGATTGAAGACCGGTTGGTTCCGCTGGAATCGCTCGACCTCAGCTCTGTGCGATCGGTAGACGACCTGGTTCGCGCCATGGGGAAGACCGCATTCACCGGTCGCCAGGTGGGCGAGGCGGCAGACGTGCTCGAAGCCATGGCTCGCGATGAGGAATGTTTCGTGGTAATGACTTTAGCCGGCGCCATGACCGTCGCCAAGCAAAGTTTGATCATCGCGGACCTGATCGACCAGGGAATCGTCAATGCGATTGTTTCTACCGGAGCGCTGATGGCGCACGGTCTGGTTGAAGCCACGGGACGGGCTCATTTTCGCTATAACCCGGATGTTTCCGACACCGAGCTGTACGAACAAGGCTACAACCGGGTCTACGACACCTTGGAGCCGGAACAAAACCTCGACGACGTGGAAGAAGTGATGTCCCAGATACTGGAAAGCTGGGACCATAACGAGGTTGCCTGCTCTTACAAACTGAATCATGCCATTGGGGAACATCTGGCAAAACACGCGAAAGGCCAGCGGGGCATTTTGAAATCGGCGTATGAAAAAGGCGTGCCCGTGTTTGTGCCCGCATTTACAGATTCGGAGTTAGGGCTCGACGTTGCGCTTAACAACCGTTTGCGCGAATCGACTGGAAGGCACAAACTGCGTTTCGATCCATTCGAGGATCTGGAACATTTTGCGGCCACGCTCCTGCGCCAGACCAGGCTCGGAATTCTCACTATCGGCGGGGGCGTCCCACGCAACTGGGCCCAGCAGTTCGGACCTTTCTGCGAGTTGCGGCATCGGC
The DNA here is from genome assembly GCA_049585795.1 of Terriglobales bacterium. Lineage (GTDB taxonomy): Bacteria > Acidobacteriota > Terriglobia > Terriglobales > Acidobacteriaceae > JABDBE01. Next base: position 411,777 of record JBAVAQ010000007.1, read on the forward strand.
GGCTGGGAGAAAACGTTCCGCTGAAGCGTTACCACTACGGCGTGCGGATCTGTCCTGAGCCGGTGTACTGGGGCGGGCTCTCAGGGAGCCCGTACAGCGAAGCGATTTCGTGGGGCAAGTTTGTGCCTCCAGCGGAAGGTGGGAAATTCGGCGAACTATTCGTAGACGCCACCGTTGGCCTGCCGCTGCTAGTGGCTGCAGTGCTGGAACGGCTGGGCAAAGGAAAACCAGCAGGGAAGAAGAAGGCAGCCGCGAAGAAATAAGGCCGTGTCGAAGACCCGGCCCCACACGTTTTTTAGTCAAATATCAATACCGCCGAAGCAATCACCGTGCTCCACAACCCACGCTTATCCCCAACCGCAGACTGCGTAATATTCGCCGTCCGCACGATCTTGTTCGAAATCCGATAAATTTCTTTCTTCTCGTCCCACGACCGATCGGGGTCGAACTCCACATTCAAAGTCGTCGCCAGCATCTCCGCCGCAAGCTCCTCCGCATACTCGCCCGCCGAGTCGTCGGTCTCGCCAAATGAATGGTGCTCGCTCAGGTAACCATAAGTGTTGCGGTCAGCCGGAATAGCCACGCCGATACTGGCCGCGAGGAGGCGATGCGGCTCCCGCGTCGAATTCTCCGCAACCACCGCGAACACAACTTCTCCCGGACTCAGATATTTCAATCCCTGAGAGCGCGGAACCAGCTTGCATTGGGGCGGGAAAATGGATGAGACGCGAACCAGATTTTGCGCGGCGATGCCGGCGTCCCGCAACGCCAGCTCAAAGGACGTGAGACGTTCCTTATGCCTACCGACCCCCTTCGTGAAAAAAATCTTCTTGGGAACCATATCTTTTCCCAATTCGTTGTTCCTCCGCTGGTTAGATGAGGGTCAAATCTAACATAGCGAATTGTAAAGGGAATATGAAAATTGGTTCGCGGGCAAAAAAAGTCAGGCGGAAACCCGGATTCGGATTTCCGCCTGTTTCGAACCCTACAAACTCAGCCTACTTCGCTGCGGTGACGGAAGTGACTTCAATGGTATCGCCGTCAGTTGTGCCCTTCACCGTAGCCTTCGCCGCTGCCAGCTTGTCGAGCTTGTCGAGTGTGGCCTGGTCCGTAACGTCCAAAATGTAGACCTTACTTCCTACGACTAAGGCGTACTTCGAGCCTTTCTGTACGCAGGCCCGAAGGCAAGCCGCGTCGTCGCCTTCCATCATATGTTTCGCGCCGCACATGGCATCGCTGACCGTCCCGGTAAAAGTTTCGGCCTTGGCTGCAAATGAGGTTGGAATTAGAGCTGCACCCAATAGAAACAGGATTGCTGCAAACATCCGCATAAGTCGCATGAACTCTCCTTGTGAGTAAATATGCCGCTGCCGGTTAGATGTTTCCATTTGAAAGGGGATAGCAATACGCGTCAAGCCCTTTCGGGGGCTTACTATCGCGCTTTGGGATCGAAGCGCAAAGTCACGTCCACCGTCTTGTCGTCATTCAGCGACTCCTCGACCCTCACATTCCAGTCCGCTCTGAGCCCGATCTCTTTATCTTCACGGTCCAGAAATCGCTTGGGATAGCTCGAGTCATAAGCGTCGCCTCCGCGCAGCGTCCATCCATCCTGCAGCCGGGCTGTAGTGCGCGAGTCGAGGCCGCGGATTTCCAGGTCTCCCATGGAATAGACTTCGCCTTCCCGGATGAGGAGCACGTACCTGACCGTGGAACTCGCGTCGTCTAGCTCCGGGTTCGATTGGATTTTGACTGCCATGTATCCGCGCGTGCCGTAAAGCTGCTTCATGGCTGCGATGTCAGTGTTAAGCTGAACCGCATTGGCCGGTTCGCCGAGTTGCGCGTGCATCAGGGCTCGCAGAGCGTCGGCCGAGAGAGCCCTGTATCCGCGTATCTCAATTTCACTGAGTTTGTATTGGCGTCCGGGGTCGACCGGAAAAGTCAGATCGACCGCAGTTTCTTGCGGAGTGTTCTCGACAACCTTAGCCGAAGCTTCGCCCAAGGTCGCCTTGAGATATCCTCGCTCCAGATAAATTGGCACGAAATTCTTGTCTTCCTGAACCCGAAGTTTCGATCGCAGATAATCGGCGCCTTGAAGTTTCTTTGCCGCAGCTTCGAGCAAGGGCAATTCGGACGCGCCGGCTCCAGCGAATGCCACGTTGCGAATGCGAATTTGCGGTCCCGTGACCGTGAAAACAAAGGCCTCGATCGGGCCGTCGTCGTGAGCGGCTCGAAGATAGTCGACGCGGCCCGGCAGGTTGCGCACGATCAGCAAACCTTGCAGAGCATTCGAAACGTCGTCCGCCAGATCGCCCCCGACCGGCAGCTCCCCTTGAAATAACGGCACCTGGGCACGGAGCTGGTCGAGCAGTTCCTGATCCGAAAACCAGACCAGGTTATCGAAGTGAACCGGAACGAACCGCTCGGCATCCTGCACTTGCAATTCCAGCTTCGTTCCGTCGGCCGAGTACTGAAAGGTGTAGAGCACGTCCGCGAAAGCGCCGGTTTCGCCGAGCGTCCGGGCGGCCTTCTTGAAGTCGTCCTCGCTCACGGTTTGACCGATCTGCAAGCCACTCGCAGCGACGATTTCTTCCGACGTATAACGCTTCGAGCCGGTCGCCTTGATCGAAATAAGTTGGAACGCGGAGGGCGGGAGATCTTTGGGCGCCAGCTTGCGGGGATTCTGGGCAAGCGCCGGGCACAAACCGGCACACAGCAGCACCAACACCAATCGAAATGCAGAGATTCGCACGCGAGGAGATTCTACCATCGGAGTCAGGGCCCAAATTTCACCGCGAGTTTCTGTCTGGATCCGCAGGCATCATTCAGGATGAACATGCATTCTCGCGTCCACCCTTCCGCACAGAACGCGGAAGAGTGGGGCACCCTCTTTTATGTGTGATTTGGATTTCCACGTGAAAAGGTTTGCCACGTTCCACTCCCGGGTGTCCTCGAAGGCCATGATCCGGGAACTGGAGCGGGTGCCGTCCTTTTCGGCGAAGAGCACGTTGTAGTCCTGGCGGCCGTTGAAGGGAGGGTCGAGGTAGATGAGGTCGACGGATTCGTCCTTTATGTGCTGGCGCAGGACTTCGAGGTTGTCGCCGTAATAGAGTTGGTTTTTCTCTACTGGGGGAAGATTCTAGCGCGGATCGGGCGGTTGCGTAATTGCTCGTCCGGGTGCTGGTGGAAATGCCTGGCTGGCTTCATCGTACTGCAGGCAGACGCGGGGTCCCTCGACTCCACAGAAACGCTCGCTCCGCGAGCGATTCTGTTCCGCTCGGGATGACAGAGTTAAACCGGGGATCGCGGCAACTCTGACTAACGTTTTCCTGCAGCCTGGGCGTCCACACCTTTGATCTTCACCGCGATGTCGATGAAGGCCAGCGCGGCGCGGCTTAGGGCTTTGTCTTTGCGGAAGACCAGTGCCAGGTCGCGGCGGATTGTGGCGTCCGAGATTGGAATCGCCGTCAGCGCATTGGCGCGCATATCTTCGAGCACATTGGAGCGGGCGATAAATCCGACACCGGCATCCGCAGCCACGAAGCGCTTCAGCAGTTCGCTGGAGTCGAGTTCCATGGTGTATCGCGGTTTGAGCTTGCGTTCGTAGAAAAGATTTTCCAGCGCATCGCGGGTATGTCCGATCTTGGGCACGACCAGCGGGAACTTCGCCGCCTGGGCAATGGTGGCTGATTTCATCTTGGCCAAGGGATGCTGCGGCGGAGCAATTATCACCAGTTCGTCGCGATGAATCAGAACTACGGTCAGCCGGGCATCGCTGACGGGAAGGGAAACGACGCCGAAGTCCACGGAATTGTCGACCACGGATTCCAGAATTTTGGCATAGTCCGCGCGTTTGATGTTCACGCTCACGCCCGGATACTGCTTTTTGAACTCGGCAAAGACCTCAGGCAGGATGTGAAGGCAAGTACCTTCGTTGGCCCCGACCACAATCTCGCCCCGGGGCACGCGTTCGGTTTCGGCGATCCCAGCGAGCATGGCTTTACGCGATGCCACCGTTTGTTCGGCGAATTTCTGGAAGAGCTTGCCCGATGCCGTGACCGAGACTTTTCCCCCGGAGCGGTCTAATAACTTCGCTCCCACTTCCTCTTCGAGCGAGCGAATCTGCGACGAGATTGCCGGCTGGGTGCGAAATCGCCTCTCCGCCGCACGCGAGAACGAGTTGAGGCGCGCCACTTCGAGAAAAGTTTCGAGCTGGTCAAAGTCCATAACGACAGTTCTTGGATTGCTCAGAGATGCGGGGAGATTGTAGCAGGACAGGAGAGAGGCTGCGGTACAATGGCACTCCTCCAAAAGCAAGCTCGAACCCAGGCTGGGCAGGAGGCTCCAAGGACGATTGGCGGTCATTGGAGGTCCAGCGAATTGTTAGATCGAGACTTTTCCCGAACAACATAAAGAAAACTTTTCCCGGAGGATACATGAAACGGCTGCTACTGTGGACAGTCCTATGTCTGGCATTGCCCGGAGCCTTGCTTGCTCAGAATGAATCGGTGACGGATAAATCAGATCGCATGTTTTTTCCGAAGGACACGCTGTATGGCTATGCGCAGTTTGATCTGGCTCCTCCCCATAATGAGATCGATCCCAATTTGTGCGCTGGAAACGCCGGCAGCTACGGAGGCGCCAACGCTCCCTGCAGCATGTTTGCCCGGTATATGATCTCGGGGCTCCTGGAAGTGCGTCCTTTCGGCAAAGGTCAGTTCCGCAGATTCATGTTGTTCGGGCAGCCTGCATTCTTGTTCGGCAAGAATGTTCCGCAGAATCTCTACACCTGGTCGTGGGATGCCATCGGCATCGAGCATTCCTGGGGACTCGGAATTTACATCGCCAAGGGATTCGAATTCCGCGTGACCCAGCACTTCCTGTTCGACCGGCTGGGCGCGCGCGACCGCAATCTGGGCACTGCGGATTTAGGCAATAACGGTCCCTGGGGAAGGTACAATGCGATTGGGGTGAGGAAGTATTTTGGCACCCGGCGGTGGTAGCTCATACGGGCGAGGGGCTAGGCTGGCATTGGTGCGGGCCTTCGGATGCGCGCGATTAGCCATACGATCAAGGCGATTATTCCTCCAAGAAAAGCAAGCGGCAACAAAACGATGAGGATCACCCAGCCAACTCCCGCCAGCGAGGTGACATCGCCAGCGACGCTCGCTTGCGGCTCGCGCCTAACCGTCCCGCCAAAAGCGACGGCATCGCCGGCAACCTGCGCGGCGTTCTGGAGACGGAGATCTCCGAGCACCACGGTGACATCGCCTGCCACCTGCGAGCCCTGTTCGATCACTACATTTCCGTGAACGGCGACTACGTCTCCCGCCGTTTGCCCGCGCACAAATATAGAACAGTTCACGCACACGAGATCACCCGAATTTTCGCCGGGTTCGACAAAAATGTCATGGTTGAATTGGACGCGGTCGGAGCTCTCTTGTGCCAGTGCCGGTGCCGGTGCAGCTAACAACGCTAAGACGGCAAGAATTCTGAATATGGTGCGACCAGCCTCGATAGGCATACACGTTCCTTCGGCACGCCGGGTGCCTGATGTGAATATGTCGGCTCTCACGAACCAGCTCCACATCATGAACAGCCTTATTCAGGACAGTATAAGGGAAGCGCTCGCCTTCAGGGATTGGCCTGACTATAGGTTGTTTCTTGAAGCATCCATTTCTCGCCCGTCGCTCGCAGGCCTTATAATTGTGGTTTCCTGAAAACTTTCTGGAGGAATCTGTGATGGCGGTCTCCTACAACGGCCTTCCGGTGCCCACGAACGGCGCCCGGATCACGTACAGCAACGGGCGCTACCAGGTGCCCGAGAACCCCATCATTCCCTTTATTGAGGGCGATGGGACGGGGCGCGACATTTGGAAGGCATCGGTACGGGTGTTTGATGCGGCGGTACAAAAGGCGTACGGCGGCAAGCGCCGCGTGGCGTGGTACGAAGTATTCGCGGGCGAAAAGGCAAAAGCCGAGTTCGACAATTGGCTGCCGGATGACACAGTGAATGCGATCCGTGAATTTCGCGTGGCCATCAAGGGCCCGTTGACTACGCCCGTGGGCGGCGGGATGCGCTCGCTGAATGTGGCTCTGCGGCAGACTCTCGATCTCTACGCCTGTGTGCGTCCGGTGAAGTATTACAAAGGCACGCCATCGCCGGTGAAGCATCCCGAACGCATGGACCTGGTGATCTATCGCGAGAACACGGAAGACGTCTACGCCGGAATTGAGTGGGAAGAAGGCACGCCCGAGGCTGCCAAGCTCATCGAGTTTTTGAACAAAGACATGCTGAAGGGAAGCAAGAAACAGGTTCGGCTGGATTCCGGCGTCGGCATTAAGCCGATCTCCGTGACCGGGACCAAGCGTTTGGTGCGTATGGCAATTCAGTTCGCTTTAGACAGCGGTCGCAAAATTGTCACGATAATGCATAAAGGCAACATCCAGAAATTTACTGAGGGCGCCTTTCGGAAGTGGGGATACGAGTTGGCCACGCAGGAATTTCGCGACAAGATTGTCACCGAGCGTGAGAGCTGGATTCTCGACAACAAAGATAAGAATCCCAACCTCACGATTGAAGAAAATGCCAACTTGACCGAGCCCGGTTTGGAGTTTGCGACCGAGGAATTCCGGCAATCGATTTACCAGGAAGTGCGAGGGGTGCTGAGCTCGATCTATGCCACCCACGGTAAGGGTGCGTGGAAGAAAAAGTTGATGGTGAACGACCGCATCGCCGATTCCATCTTTCAACAGGTGGTGACGCGAGCGGATGAATATTCGGTGCTGGCTACGTCCAACTTGAACGGCGATTATATTTCTGACGCTTGCGCCGCACAGGTCGGCGGGTTGGGCATTGCACCGGGCGCCAATATTGGCGATGGCTACGCGATCTTCGAGGCGACGCACGGCACCGCTCCGAAGTACGCGGACAAAGATGTGATTAATCCCGGTTCGGTGATCCTCTCGGGAGTCATGATGTTCCGCCTCATGGGCTGGAACGAGGCTGCGGACCTGATTGAGCACGGCATGGAGCGCTCGATCGAGCAGAAGCACGTCACCTACGATTTTGAGAGGCTGATGGAAGGCGCTACCAAGGTGAGGACGAGCGAATTTGCCAGCCACATCATCGGGAACATGGACGCGGCGGTGCTGAGCGCCACGCACTAACAGCAAAAGGCATTGACCACAAAGGACACGAAGGTTCACAAAGGAATGCAGAGTTTAGAACGGCTTACTTCTTCTCTTTGTGTGCCTTCGTGCCCTTTGTGGTTATTGAATTTAATCCTTTGCTCAGAAAGGAAATCATGCGTAAGAAAGTTACGGTTGTAGGTTCTGGAAATGTGGGCGCGACGGCGGCGCACTGGATTGCCGACAAAGAACTGGCTGATGTCGTCCTCATCGATATTGTCGAAGGCGTCCCGCAGGGCAAAGGGCTGGACCTCCTGGAGGCGATGCCCATTGAGAAACGTGATTCCCACATCGTAGGCACCCAAGATTATGCTGACACCGCCAACTCCGACATTGTCGTGATCACTGCGGGTATTCCACGCAAGCCCGGCATGAGCCGCGATGACCTGCTGAACACCAACCACAAAATCATGAAAGATGTGGTGGGCAAGGCGGTGCAGTTCTCACCCAAATGCATTCTGATTATCGTGTCGAACCCGCTTGATGCGATGGCGCAGGCCGCATACAAAATGAGCGGCTTTCCGCGCGAACGGGTGATCGGGATGGCCGGCGTTCTTGATTCCGCCCGCTTTCGGGCGTTTATTTCGCAAGAATTGAAAGTCAGCGTGGAGAATGTCACTGCGTTTGTGCTTGGCGGGCACGGCGATACCATGGTTCCGTTGCCGCGCTATTCGACTGTGGCGGGAATTCCGATTACTGAATTAATGGATGCGCCGACTGTGGCTCGTCTGGTGCAGCGCACACGCGATGGCGGTGCTGAGATTGTGAAATATCTGAAGACGGGCAGCGCCTACTACGCCCCGTCAGCGGCGGTCGCGGAGATGGTTGAGGCGATCTTAAAAGATAAGAAGAAAATTTTGCCCTGCGCGGCCTATTTGGAAGGCGAGTACGGGATAAAGGGGCTCTATGTGGGCGTGCCGGTGAAGTTGGGCGAGAAGGGAATTGAGCAGATTATCCAAATCAAACTGACGCCGGAAGAAAAAGCGGCATTAGATAAGAGCGCGGAGGCGGTTAAGGAGTTGGTGGGTGTGATCGGAGTGTAGGGTTTCGATGTCAGTTCTTTGCAGCCAGGGTGCGGCGCGGCTAGAAGCCGCGCCCCTTCAAAGCTTGGTATTTGCCCTCGGCTGCGATCCGCGCCAGACTAGACCCGCTCAATCACGACCGACTTCAACACCACATCTTTCTTCGGCTTGTCCTGAGCACCACGCGGGACGCTCACGATGTTCTCAGCTACGTTTTGGCCTTCTACTACTTCTCCGAAGATTGTGTGTTTGCCGGTGAGCCACGTTGTGGGCGCCAGTGTGATGAAGAATTGCGAACCGTTTGTATTTGGACCGGCGTTGGCCATCGCCAGCTTGCCCGGCTTGTCAAACCTATGCGGCGAGCCTTTGGTTTCGTCTTCGAATTGATAGCCGGGGCCACCCATGCCGGTTCCGGCGGGATCGCCTCCCTGGATCATGAATTCGGGGATCACGCGGTGAAAAATTGTTCCATCGTACAGGCGGTCTTGGCTTTTCTTGCGGCTGACGGGATGCGTCCACTCGCGTTTGCCCTCGGCGAGTTCCACGAAATTAGCGACCGTCTTGGGCGCGTCTTTTTCAAACAAACGGCAAACGATGCTGCCTTCTGAGGTATCGAAGATGGCGTAAGTACCGGGCTGGCGGGTCATGGGAGTTCCTTTCTGGCTTCGCTTATTGTGGTTGCGCCCGAGCGGGCTAAACACAAGGTTCCTCGACTACGCTCGGAATGACAGAAACTTTGTCACTAATTTGCGCCGCTGATCGCGATGTGGATAATCTTCACCGGTTTATAGGGACGATCGTTCGAGTCGCGGCCCATCCTTGCGATCTGCTTCACCAAAGCCACGCTCGCGGCATCGCACTGGCCGAAGATGGTATATCCGCCATTCAAGCTGGGGTAGGCGACCTCGGTGATGAAAAACTGCGAACCATTGGTACCGGGACCGGCATTCGCGTAAGCCATACGTCCGGGTCGATCGAACTTCAAGTCCTTGGAGGTTTCATTCTTGAAGGCGTAGCCGGGATCGCCGGTTCCAGTGCCCATCGGATCACCGCCTTGAATCATAAAGTCAGGAATGACCCGGTGGAAGATAGTGCCGTCGTAAAGCGGAACGCCGTGTTTTTTCTGGTGGGTGATGGGGCTGGTCCAATCTTTGGTTCCGGTAGCCAAGCCGATGAAATTGGCTACGCCGATTGGAGCCTTGTCGGGAAAGAGCGTGCACGTGAGTTTGCCCGCAGTGGTGTCGATAACCGCTACGGGATTGCCCTCGGCCGCGGCTGGCTTAGTCTGAGACCACAAGGTGAGCGAAGCCAGAAAGATGACCGACGCGAGAATTAAGCTTTTGCGCATGCGCGACTCCTTATTTGCAATCAATCGAGAGTGGTAAATCCAAACCTTGCATTGTACGACAGGAGCCGGGGAATTACCTGCCAGATGCCGGTTGCGCTTGCAGTTCCCGGCTGACGCGCTCCACTTCTTTGAAAACGCGCAGCACGTTGCCGCCAAGAATCTTGTGGATATCTTCGGCGCTGTATCCGCGATCGAGCAGGGCTTGCGTAATCTTGGGCAGGTCCGCGGCGGAGTCCATCCCGGCGGGCGTCGCCCCGCTGACGCCGTCGAAGTCTGACCCCAAGCCCACGTGGTCCACCCCCGCGACCTTCGCGACATGATCGATGTGATCGATCAAGACGGTGAATGGCGGACGCGGAATCTTGGCCATCCATTCTCTGGTGATACGGTCCTCATCGGCGTAGGTTACCGGTTTCCCCTCCGCTTTAAGTTTTTCCAAGTAGGCATGAATCGCGGCTTCCTGCTCTTTTGCTTGAGCCTGCATCGCGTTCCAATAATTCTGATCCAGAAAACCAGAAAAGAAATTCACATCGACTACGCCGCCGTTCTTGGCTACGGCGCGCAACATGTCATCGGTCATATTTCTGGGCGCATTGCACAAAGCGCGGGCCGATGAGTGCGATGCGATCACCGGAGCTTTGGTGACGGCAATCGTGTCCCAAAAAGTCTTGTCGGCGACGTGTGAGATATCGACCATCATGCCCAAGCGGTTCATTTCGAGCACGACTTGCTTGCCGAAATCCGTTAGGCCGTTATGGTGTTGGATCTTCGGGTCGTCGATATCTCCTGAAGAATCGGCCCACTCGTTAGTGTTCGACCAGGTAAGTGTCATGTAGCGCTCGCCCAGACGGTAGAAATCGCGTAGAAGATGAATATCGTTCTCGATGGAGTGACCGCCCTCGATCCCCATCAAGGCGGCAAGTTTTTTCTGTTCGTGAGCGCGCTCGATATCATCCGTGGAAAAGGCCATCATCATGCGGTCGGGATGCCTCGCCGCTTGCTCGTAGACGGAATCGATGAGATCGAGGGTGTGCTTGGCAAAGTGGCCTTGATTGGTTCCGGGGTCGACCCAGATAGAAAAGAACTCAGCTCCCAGATTGCCGGCACGAGCTTTATCGAGGCTGATGTGGCCGACGTCCTTGGGATCGGTCGAGCCGATGTCGAAGTTATCGTCGAGAAAACGCTGCGGCGTGTCGGCGTGGGTGTCGATCACAATTGCCGAGTCCTGGATGGCGCGAGCGCGGGCGCTGATCTGCGAAGCCGCGTTGGTCTGGGCGAAGACGAGGCCCGCGGTGAGCGCCAGCGTTGCAGAGAAAAACAGAAGCAGCGAAAGACGGCGTTTCAGAGTCGGCATGAGTGGCAAGGGAATGATTGTATACGGTTGCGCGGTCGAGAAGAAAGGTGGTTAGGGTTTCATGCCGCAACGAACGAGAATTTCCAGGTAAATTACTTAAGCGATGCAGGTGCGAGGTCGAAAATGCTTTGCTGGTCGCTAATGGATAAGATGCTCAGCGGTTCTACTCTTTGGTCGTCTTGGGCTTCCTCGGGTTGCTCGGAGGAGGCCAGCTTGGACTCGCGCAAGTCAGCATAACGACCGGATACGGCTACGTGGAATACCCATTGATGACGTTCTTCTTCGGGTTCGACCAGACCCTGCTCTTTGAGCGGCATCAGATATTGCTCCATCCATGCCACCTGGTGCTTGGTCATGCCCCGGCGCTGAATGTCGACGGTAATGCCGGCCAAATGCGATGAGGCGGTTGCGCCTTTTTCGGGAGCGGCGTTGCGATTGTGGCGGCGAAGCTTTTTCTGCACCTGTACCGTCCGCACCGCGGAATTCACCTGAATCGGGGCGTGAAACTGCTTGTAATACGCTTCGCTAAGATCGTCGAGAAAATCGCGGGTCCAGGGGCGGCAATAACGGCGATCGGGATCAAGGCGAGGATCGAAGCGCAAGGATTGGCTGGCGACAATCGGAACCAGTTCTTGGCGGGCGATCAGTTGATCAAGCTCAGCCTGATTCTGGATGCGCGGCAATTCGAGGCGGTCAATTTCCTCATTTTGGCGTAGGAGCGATTCGTGAGAAGGACGGAATACCGGGTTCCAAAGAATGCGGCGGAGACGGCCGTGGTGTTTGGCGGCGCGGCGTGCGTGCTGGCTGGGCACGACCTGATGCAGGCCGAAAGCCTGCCCGCACATGGCGAGAGCCAGAACCAGCGCGAGAACGATTCGTTCTTTTTTGCACTTCACGAAGTGTGCCTCAAATCCTCTACCGCGACTGCCGGCGGCTATTCTAAATCACAGTCGACTCTTGCCACGCCGGCTTTCGGTTGCGAGGTTACCAAAGGGTACCTGGGCCAGATTACCGCTCGTTACCCTCGCTCGCAGCTCTATGCATTTACCGCTGCAGCTATGATGCCGTTTCCAGGCACTGGATCGCCTCCGCCTATGTGCCTTAGGGAACAGCCTTTACCGTTTCGAGAGGCAATGATGAAGTGCGCACTATAACACTGTTTGGTGGTGCGAGTCCCAGAAAACGTCACTGCTGGGCCAATTTGGCCCAGCTCATTTGCGAAACAGATCGCCAATAGCCTGTTTCATGACGTCGCCTCCGACTTCGGAAATCGATTGCGTCAGCGGAATGTCTTTGGGGCAGACCTCAACGCAGTTCTGGGCGTACCCGCACTCCTGGATGCCGCCGTCTCCCATCAAGGCGGCTAACCGTTCACGTTTTAGCTCCGCCCCGGTCGGGTGCGAATTGAAAAGGCGTACCTGGGAAATCGTGGCCGCGCCCACGAAACCCGTGCCTTTATTGAACTGTGGGCAAGCCTCCATGCAACAGCAGCAGGATATGCAGCGCGAGAGCGGGTAGGCTGCCTCTTGTTCCTCGGGACTGATGCGAGGGCCAGAACCCAGGTCGTAGGTACCATCAATGGGGACCCACGCCTTTACGGTTATCAGGTTTTCGAAGAGAACCCTGCGATCGACCGCTAGATCGCGGACCACAGGAAACTTCGTGAACGGCTCTAGCCGGATGGGTTGCTCGAGCTTGTCCACTAAGGCTGAGCAAGCCATACGGGCGCGCCCGTTGATAAGCATGGCACAGGAGCCACAGACTTCCTCCAGACAATTGGAATCGTAAGTGATCGGCGTGGTCGGCTTGCCGTCGCGGGTGACGGGATTGCGGGCAATCTCCATCATCGAGGAAATCACATTCATGCCGGGGTGCCAAGCAAGTTCGAATTCTTCCCAATGCGATTGGGCTTTGGGATTGTCCTGGCGCTTGATTTTTATGATGACGGTCTTGTTGTTTGCCATTCTCGATTAGCCTTTAGCTCTTAACTCAAACCTGTCATTCTGAGCGAAGAACCTCTGTACGATGCCACCGAAATCCATTGATCCTTCGCTCCGCTCAGGATGACACGCGTGTTACTTCGCCGCGTCGTACTTTCTCGGTCTTGGCGGAATCAGCGAAACATCGACTGGCTCGAATTCGAATTTCGGTTCGTCCGCATCCGGTGCGAAGTAGGCTTTGGTCGTCTTCAGCCAATTCTTGTCGTCGCGCTCGGGGAAATCTGGTTTGTAGTGAGCTCCCCGAGACTCGTCCCGCATGGCCGCACCCTGCGCGATGACGCGCGCCAGTTGCAGCATGTTGTAAAGCTGCCGCGTGAAAACCACGCTGGTATTGGCCCACTGCGACCGGTCGCTCAGATTAATGTGGCGGAAGCGTTCGAGCAGCTCGCACAACTTGCCGTCAGTTTCCTTCAATTTATTGTTGTAGCGAATGACGGTGCAATTGGCAGTCATCAATTCGCCCAGTTCCTGCCACAGCCGGAACGGATTCTCCTTGCCATCCGATTTCATCAGCATGGAATTGTTTTCTTCCTGATGCTTGCGTTCGGCGTCGTAGTGTCCGTTGCTCGACGCCGCCTGCTGATTGCGCGCATATTGCATCGCGGCTGGTCCGGCGATGAATCCGCCGAAGATGCAGGAGACCAGCGAATTCGCGCCCAAGCGATTGGCGCCGTGATATTGATATTCGCACTCGCCTGCCGCATAAATTCCGGGAATGTTTGTCGCCTGGTTGAAGTCGACCCACAGCCCACCCATGGTGTAGTGCATGCCGGGGAAGATTTTCATGGGAACCTTGCGCGGGTCGTCGCCTACGAACTTCTCGTAAATCTCGAGAATGCCTTCGAGTTTGCGATCGAGAATCTTGGGATCGATGTGAGTCAGGTCGAGGTAGACCATGGGCTTGCCATCGATGCCCAGATTGTGCTCGAAGACAACCTTGAAAATCGCGCGCGTAGCGATATCGCGCGGCACCAGGTTTCCATATTTCGGATACCATTCCTCCAGGAAGTACCATCGTTCACTTTGCGGGATCAACAGCGGATCGCGTTTATCCCCAGGCGTCTTTGGCACCCAAACCCGTCCGCCTTCGCCGCGCGCCGACTCCGACATGAGCCGTAGTTTGTCTTCCCCGGGGATGCAGGTCGGGTGAACCTGGATAAACTCGCCGTTGCCGTAGAAGCATCCTTGTTGATACAGAGCCGACTGCGCCGAGCCAGTACAGACCACCGAGTTTGTGGACTTGCCAAAAATTGCCCCATTGCCGCCGGTTGCGATAATGATCGCGTCGGCGGGAAAGGTACGCACTTCCATGGAACGCAGATCCATGGCGCAGATGCCGCGGCAGACTTTGTTGGAATCGAGCACAGCCGAGAGAAATTCCCAGTGCTCGTATTTTTTGACCTTGGCTTCGGACTCGTAGCGCCGCACCTGCTCATCGAGCGCATAAAGAAGTTGCTGCCCGGTGGTAGCTCCGGCGAATGCGGTTCGGTTGTAGAGCGTGCCGCCGAAGCGACGAAAATCCAGCAAGCCTTCGGGGGTGCGATTGAAAGGCACGCCCATGCGGTCGAGCAAATCAATAATGCCGGGCGCTGCTTCGCACATGGCTTTCACCGGGGGCTGATTAGCCAGAAAGTCGCCGCCGTAGATCGTGTCATCGAAGTGCTTCCATGTCGAATCGCCCTCGCCCTTTAAATTCTTGGCCGCGTTGATTCCCCCTTGCGCGCATACCGAATGCGAGCGTTTCACGGGCACGATGGAAAACAAATCCACCTGCCCGCCCATCTCCGCGATCTTGATGACTGCGGAAAGACCCGCCAGGCCGCCACCGATAACAATGATTTTCGGATTTGAAGCCATCTTCGAATGCACCGACTTTCCGTGAACTTAATTCGTTGCCGGTCCAGCCTCAACCATGCTTGCGCCGGCGGGGTCGGTTGGCTGTTGCGGGCGCGACCGGAATGATGTCAGGCTCGCTAGACCCACGCCGGTCAGCACAAAGAAAAACGCCAAACACAGGACCAAGAACCGTTTTCGTGCCTTTTCGCCCGAAATGATGCCCCACTTTGCGCAAAACAGCCAGATACCGTAGGCGAAGTGCCACGAGGCCGCGATCAGCCCTAGAACATAAAACAAGAACAGCGGCGTCTGAAACACTTCACTCTGAACCTTGCCGAAAGACGCGCCGGGAAATTGGTGCAAGTCGATGCCGGTAAACCGCATCGTCCAGGTATGCCAAAGGATGTAGGCAAATGCAATCGCGCCGGTCCAGCGTTGGGCCGTATACATCCAGTTTCCGGTCCAGGAATATTCCCCGACGTTCGTCTCTCCCCGATACCAGATGTAGAAACCATACAACGCGTGAAACAGAATAGGCAGCCAGATGCCGAACAATTCGAGGATCGGAACCAGCGGAAGGCTGGCCAAAAATCGCACCTGCCGGGCGTAGGCGAGCGGGCCGCCGATCGCCGAGGCATTCGAAATCAGGATGTGCTCGAACAGGAACGCGCCGACCGGAATAATTCCGGTGAGCGAGTGCAAACGGCGCAGCCAAAACGAATATCCCTGGCCGGCCCGCAACGGAGCCACGCCGTCTTTGATCGGCATCGGAGCCGCAGGACTAGCCGTTGCTGCCACAGAGCGCTCCTTATGAGTTCAAGTATGAGAACGGAACCTTTTATTATCTTGTCGCGAGAGAAGGGAAGTCAAGGCAGGCTAGCGTGACAACTGGGATGGCCCATCCTGGCTCACCAATTTATTTCATAAGATAGCGCATCGAAGCTCCCTTTGGGCAGGGTCCCCACTTTTACACAAGATAGCCGAGCGTGACTGTTTGCTGACTCCTAAATTGCCATTCCACTGTTCGTCGCCTGATACCAAGCCAGGAACTGCCGGAAAGCGGCTCCCCGATGGCTGTACTGAGCTTTTTCTTCCGCAATCAATTCGGCAAACGATTTCTGAATCTGGGGGAAGTAGAACAGGGGATCGTAGCCGAAACCGTTCGTTCCTCGAGGACGATTCAAAATCACGCCTTCAACCTCCCCGCGAAACATCTCCAAGCTTTGTCCATCGCGAGCGGCGGCGAGCACGCATACGAATCGGGCGCCGCGCTTGTCGAATGGAACATCTTTCATTTCGCGCAGCAGCCGTGCGTTGTTGGCTTCGTCGTCGGTGTTGTTATCGATGAGGTGAGGCGCTTCGGCCGCGTAGCGCGCGGAATGTACCCCCGGCGCACCTTTGAGCGCCTCTACCTCGAGACCAGAATCGTCGGCCAGAACGAGTTCACCGGGGACTGCGCGGCTGTACGCCTCTGCTTTCTTTCGCGCGTTTTCCTCAAAACTTTGGCCGTCCTCAATGACCGAAGGTAGGGAGGCAAAGTTTGGAATGGGTCGGATCTCGATGCCAAACGGCGCGGCAGCGCCGGCAAAGTCTCGTAACTTGCCGCCATTCGACGTTGCAATGAGGACGTGATTCACTGCCTTGCGTGTGCCACTTCTAAGAAATGATAAACAGCGAGGGAATCTTTACCAATATATTTTGAACGGAAACGTCAGGCAAGGTTTGCTTTGGGACGCTTGCGCCGAAGTGCAACCAAGATTCCGACCAATAAAGCGGTTACAATCGAAAGAATTCCTCCAAGAGTTCTGTCCCACGTTCGGGAAAGCCTGATCAGCACGCGATTCTCGCCGGCTTCCACCGGGATCAACATTTGCCCGGTCACGTCTCGCGTGGAGGTCGCAACGGCCCGGCCGTTCACTTCAACCTGCCACGCCGGATAGTTGAATAACCGCAAAACCAAGTCTCCGGGCTGTGCGAGCACGACGGTGAACGCCCGCGACTCAGCATTCGATCGTTGAATCTCAAGCTTCTCGATTTGGTTCGGCGATTCACTATCGGCTACTGCTACGCTCGGAGCGTCCTGCTTGATTTCGTATGGATCGGCGCCAATCGGCACGTACTCGTCGGTGCCCTCATACCCGGCTCCGCTTTGCTGGCGGTCAAGCAGTTCATTGAAATCCCCGGATGTCTCCCACCATGGAGCCTGGATGTGATGCCACGCGAAAGCCAGTACGGCCAGCATGGCGACACAGATCAATAAGCGCATGATCCATCGCCGCCAAGCGACGGTCACCAGCAGCGCCAAGGCGAGATTCAAGCACAGCAACCAGCGCCAGGGAAATTGCAGATAGCGCAACTCAGGCAAGTGCTCCCAGAACCAAACCGTAAACGAAAAGCTGAACAGCACCGCGAACGCTGACCAACCGGTGAGCATCCACCAAACGCGCGGCTGCCGGCTTCTCCACGTATGGGAAAGATACACGGCAATCGCGAGCAGAACGATTTCCGCTGAGGCTACCAGCGAAACCAGCAGGTTGAAGCGATCGTGATCAATGTCATGGGTGGTCACGAACAAGAAATTATCCTGCGGACGCACCCCCGCAGATAGCGCCTGGGCGATGTTCACCCATCTTTGCTCGTACACCGCTGGCAGCAGGAAAAAGCCCGCGAGCGCTGCACCGATTAAAACTGCAAGCGCGCCGCGCCACAGGACGCGCGGCGAACGCCGATCGATCGCCAGAATCACGAGCAGCAGCGCCAGCGAATAATTGATCATGACGGCCGCAGGAATGTTGGTCAGCCAGGCCGCAGCCACGATCAATGCCAGGGACATGACGGCGTTTGTTTTCTCATCTTCCAAGCGCAGCACGTACAGCAAGAGCAGAGGCAGGAGCGCGCCCGCCAACAGTTCCGCGAACGCGCTTCGCCAGTACACAGTGACGATGAAATAAGGATTGGCAGCATAGAAGGCCGCGGCGAAAATGGCGTCACGGCGATCCAGCCAACGCCGCGCCAAAAGAAACATGGAACATCCGGAAAGGGTCAATGCCAACCACACGTAGGTGCCGGGAACCGCTTTCCACGGCAAAAGCGCTCCTAACGCAGCCCCCAGCATCCATGAGGCCGGAGGGTAAAAAATGAATCGGGCCTCACCGTATCCGTAATGTGCCAGGGCAGCCCATCGCGGATAGACGATGCCCTGCTTCCACTGGCCCAGAACTTCCATCCAGGAGTTGACGTGAAACTCGAAATCGTGCCCCGAAGGGCTGCCCAGAAAAAAGAATGGAGCAATCACCAGGAAGGAGGCTGTCATGACCACGAGCAAAGGCGCGGGGAAAACCGGCCCGCCAGCGAAATTCGTTCGGGCGGTTTGCCGCGTCGCGCCTCGTGGTTCCAAAGAAGACGAGTTCAGCAGGAATTGTCTCCGGCAGCCAGATGTGGCCAGAGAGATTGTGGCTCAAGCCAGGCAAATCGGCAATTCAGTTCAACCCGCTGTGGAAAATCTCCCGGGATTTCATGGGAAATTAACTTGCCTGCCACCTTCTGAAAATCGCTGCCCGCTAGACTTCCATCATTCGAGGTGGAACAGACCCGGCACTGAGAGGTCTGCACGAGAGACGGCGTGCGGGCCTCTTGGTGTTTTTGCATGATGAATGCTTACGCCGGATCAATCTGAAGTGACTTCTTCTGAATTGCGTTGCTGGCGGAGTTTCTGCAGAAATTCTTCCTGGCTGAGCGACTCGTGGTTGTGCAGTAATTCGAGTAGAGCGTCGTCGAGTTCTTCCTTAGGGAGCGGGTCGGGATGGTTGTATTGATCGCCGGCCGCGAGGATGCGCGGGGTGATCGTCAAAGCTGGAAGCATTCCCGGACGGCTGGTCAGAAATCCGATAAATCTTGCCACCTGGGCGCGCTCGTCGGTCGTGCGGGCGGCGAATTCGATGCCCATGCCGAATCCCGGGTGCATTACGCGAACCGTGCCTTCGGCCTGGACTTCGACATCTTCCGCATTCAGACACAGGGTAATGCCGGAGCGCTCGGGAAAAGGCGATTCAGTTTCGACGTAACATCCACCCAGACTGAGATCGGTCAACGTGCATTGCGACACCGGCTCGGGATCGGGTGGCGGAATTTCCGGGGCGTTGGCCACGACCCAGGATTTAAGGGTGGAGCGCAGGCTTTCGGAAAGATCGATAAAACGCACGCCCGCTTGTCCGTTGGGGCTGGCCCACGCGAGTTCGCCGCTTGCCTGAATTTCGGTGTTGCTGTCGGGAAGATTGAATTGGACACTGACCGTGGCGCCGGGACACAGTGGCTGTGCCGCCAGAACGTCCATTCCATCTTCACTGAGATCAAGAAGAATGCCTTCCAGAGGAGGCCCGTCCTGAACCTGAAGCTGGATCGGAACCTGGACCGGCACGCGGAAAGAGCGCCGGCGTTCGCGCTTGATCAGGGCCGTCGCAGCGCGCAGACTACCCTCCGCCTGCTCCGCATCGATTGGTTTGTAAAGAATGAAATTTGCGCCTGCGCCGAACACGTTGCGCACTTTGGTCTTGTCGCTCAACAAAGCGACAGTTACAGCTTTGACTCCGGAAGTGGCCTGACTGGCATTTTGCAACACTAGGGAGGCGCTGTGCGGATCGTCGAAGTCAACAATGACAGAGTCAAACTTCTCTTCGGTCAAGCGGCACATAGACTCAGGATATCCACAGCAGGCGACAGCGACGCCGCAGCGGGAGAGCAGCGGAGTCAAAACTGCAGCCGCCTCTTCGTCCTTGGAAACTAAAAGTGCCTGAAACGTCATATGCCGCTCATGTCTGGTAAACCAAATCTCCGTGGGCTAGGGCCAGCGAGGAGCCACGCCGCGAGCCGCTTTGGCAGGGGCAGTCGAAGCACCCGAAGAAGCTGACGCAGCTTTCGCCGTCGTGCTGGGCTGCTCATCGACGTCAGCCAAGACCGCGGCATCGTCGTCTTCGATTTCAGCCAGCAGAGGAGCCACTTCCCGTAGCTTTTCGGCCGCCTGCTGCAACATCTCAATCTGCTTGGCCAATTGCGCGTACCGGGCCTGCTTCTTCCGCAGAACCTCATGAATATCCTTCATACAACCCCCTGTTGCGAATCTAAGGAGGCCGCCAGCAATCGTCAATCGTTATACCCTTTGGGCAGATTACGGCAGTAACCGCAGCGCGGGGCCGAATTGCGGGAATCTACTATCGCAAGTAGTTGGAAGATAGCCGTTTCGTGCCAGAAATTGGCACCTACGTGGGATTTACATCCGGTACGGGAGAACTTAGCCTGTGATCGAGCAGTTCTGGGGGAGGGCTGTTCGGGCGTCCTACGACTCGAAAGAGTTGCGGGGCGCTTCTTATTTTTGAGTAGTTTTTCTTTCGGCTAACAACGCCTTGGCACAACCCTTTACACTCCATCCAGGTTGTGTACAATCCCGCTCAGTCACTTCAAGAATAAGATCGTAATTGTGGATTGCATGCGAGCCATTCGCGGAGCCTCGGTTTGAAACTGAAGAATTTTCTTCTTCTTGCGCTCCTTACTCTGGGAGCATTGCTGGTTCATGGTTACCATCCATGGGCGGAAGACGCGGCGCTTTACCTCCCGGGAGTCGAGAAAATTCTGCACCCCGAGCTCTTTCCCTTCAACGCGCAATTCTTCGAATCGCATGCCCACCTGACATTTTTCCCAAACTTCATTGCGGCCTCGGTGCGAATCAGTCATCTGTCATTGGAAGGTGTGCTCTTCTTCTGGCAACTGACCTCGATTTTTCTTTTTCTCTTTTCGTGTCTGGAGTTGGCGAAGCGATGCTTTATCGATGAAAAAGCGCGCTGGGCAGGCGTGGCGCTGATTGCGGCTCTTCTGACTCTGCCAGTGGCCGGGACCGCTTTGTACATCATGGATCAATACCTCAATCCACGAAATCTAGTCGCATTTGCCGCCATTTTCGCGGTGGTCAAGGTCATCGATGGAAAATACTTCCAAGCCGCGTTATTTCTGGTGTTCGCCGCGGCCATTCATCCCCTCATGTCGGTTTTTGTCTTTTCCTACTGCGTGGTTCTGCTCGGGGTTAAGAAATTCGATCTGAGGTTTGCCAGTCTTGCCTGCCTGTTGCCATTTGGCATTTCGTTCGGACCGCCGCCGCCGGCCTACCATCAGGTGGCGCTTTCGCATTCCTACTTCTACTTGCTGCGCTGGCAGTGGTATGAGTGGCTGGGCGCGCTTGCGCCACTTGTAATCCTATGGTGGTTCAGCCGAATTGCTGGTTCGCGAAAGTTACGCAACCTCGACCAGCTGTGCCGAGCCTTGATCATCTATCAGCTTGTCTATTTGGTCGCGGCAGTTGTTCTGTCCATCCCCGCGCGCTTCGAGAGCCTGGCGCGGCTCCAGCCAATGCGCAGCCTGTATCTGCTCTATGTGCTCTTTTTCCTATTCGCGGGTGGATTGCTGGGCGAGTATGTATTGAAGAATCGAATTTGGAGATGGGCGGCTCTGTTCGTGCCTCTGTGCGCAGGCATGTTGGTGGTTCAGCTCGCCTTGTTTCCCGCCAGCGCACACGTTGAATGGCCGGGAGCCGCACCGAAAAACCTTTGGGTGCAAGCCTTCCAATGGATTCGCACCAACACTCCCAGCGATGCGATTTTTGCCCTTGATCCCTGGTACATGCATATTCCCGGCGAGGACGAAAATGGTTTTGAGGCGATTGCGCAACGAAGCATGTTGGCGGATGCGGTCAAAGCCAGCGGCGCGGTTTCCATGTTCCCCGCAATGGCAGACGAATGGCTCCGGCAGATGCAGGCGCAGAGCGGGTGGAGCAAGTTTCAACGGGAAGACTTTCGCCACCTGCAGGTGCAATACGGAGTCAGCTGGGTGGTTCTGCAACAACCGGGAATCGCAGGGCTTGACTGTCCTTACCAGAACGCCGCCGTAGCAGTTTGTAAGCTGGATTGAGCGGGAGTTTCGGGAACTACTTTGCAGAGACTACGAAGTTCACGACTGCGGTGGCGTTCTCGCCCACGTTGGCCTGCTTCTCCCAAGTCCGTGGCTCGGAAAAGACCGGACGCTCGACTTTCTTTTCGGTCAGAACATCGAATGCCGTCTGCTCTCCCAGGACTTGCCAGCCCTCGTGCCAGGCAACGATCTCATACTCTCCGGGGGGGACGTCGCTTAACTCAAACTCGCCATTTTCGTCGGTTACCGCATAGTACGGATGCGGAGCGACGAACATCTCGGCGTTCATCCACACATGTCCGCCATTGCATTTCAAATTGACCAATCCCGGAGTATTCATATCACGGGAAACGGTCTGATTCTGGAACGGAAATGGAAGATTGTACGTGGCTGCGCCGTCCATGTGAATGGTGTGAAGGGTTGCGTCCGAGCTCTTCATCTGGAGGGAGCCACGTTCGGGAACCAGTAAAATATGAGGTTCGTAGCGGCAGAAATGCTGGTCCAGGGAACGTCGGCTAGGCGGCAGATCAAACGCCTTCCCGCTCGAGATATTCTTGATATACACGACGGTATTCGCGACGCCGCCCTGAGGGCCGATAATCAGCCGTTCCAGATCGCGGGTCTTGTGCGAATCGGGGTCGCAAATTTGTGGATCTTTCGTGATGGGAAGCTTGGCAATGCGAGGTTCTGGTCCTGACCACTTGACCGTACCTTTGATGACTCCGCCGTTAGTAACGGATACGACTTTGTAATCGCTGCTCTGGCCCGCGGCGTTGTGTGCCCCGGTCAAAAGCAACCCTACTGCCGCCGCAAATGCAGTAATTTTGAACATCCTCACCAACCTTAGGTCGATGCTATGTCTGAGTTTTAGACAGGTCAAGTAACCAAGGTAATTGCGCGCGATCCAGTTCGGGATCGGGATTTCGTCGCGAAGGCTTGATCTGCTTTTTGTTTGACGTCATCCTGAGTGGCCGTCAGGCCGCGAAGGATCTAGCGCGGTTTGGCAAGAATGCGTCCACGCCAACCCCGAGATCGCGGCACTCCGCGCCAGAGCCTTCACCGGGCTGATGCCGGGTTCAGAATGACGTGGTGCAAATATTTTGCAAGTATGGAAAGTGTTAGCTAATCCGCGTGGCTTGCGGCCGGCGACACTGGGCCTGGCAACTGGCTCTGCTTGCGGCTGGATCGCAGACGCAGCCGGTCCATGTACAGGTACACGACGGGTGTCGTGAACAGGGTTAATGCCTGACTGACAATCAAGCCTCCGACGATGGTGAGGCCAAGGGGCCGGCGAAGTTCTGAACCGGTTCCCGTACCCAGAGCCAGCGGCAGCCCTCCGAGCAGAGCCGCTGCCGTCGTCATCATGATCGGGCGGAAGCGCAATACGCAGGCTTCGTAAATGGCGTCGACCGGCGACTTGCCTTCTTTTCTTTCGGCCTCAAGAGCGAAGTCGATCATCATGATCGCGTTTTTCTTGACCAGGCCGATCAGCAGGATAATGCCGATCAGTCCGATCACATTGAGTTCGTTGTGCGTAATTTTCAGCGCCAACAGCGCTCCGACGCCGGCGGAAGGAATGGTAGAGAGAATCGTCACGGGATGAATGTAGCTCTCGTAAAGAATCCCCAGAACGATGTAAACCGCCAACAGTGCCGTGATGATGAGCACCGACTGATTCGCCAGCGAATCCTTGAAAGCCGCTGCGGTTCCCTGGAAGCTGGCGTGAATGGTCGCGGGAAAATTGATCGAGCGTTCGGCTGTTTCAATAGCCGTGGTTGCCTGACCGAGAGAAATGCCGGGAGCCAGATTGAAAGAAATCGTTACTGCCGGCCACTGTCCCTGATGATTAACACCGAGTGAAGTGTTCGCGGGTCCGAAGTGAGCGAAGGCTGAGAGCGGAACCATGTTGCCGTTCGAAGAGTGAACGTAGACGTGCTCCAGTGTGTCGGGACTCTGCTGAAACTTGGGGTCCACTTCCATCACCACGTGATACTGATTCAGAGGCTGGTAGATGGTCGAAACAAACCTCTGTCCAAAAGCGTCGTAAAGCACGTTATCGATGTCCGCCGCGGCTACTCCCAGCCGCGAAGCTGTATCCCGATCGATGACCACATTCGCGGCCAGGCCCTTATCCTGCTGATCGGTGTTTACCTGTTGAAGTTGCGGAAGCGCGCGCATCTTTTGCAGCAATTGTGGAGCCCACGTGTTGAGCTGATTCAGGTCTTCCCCCTGAAGTGTGTACTGATACTGCGCCTGGCTCAAACGGCCGCCAATCTGCAAGTCCTGCTGCGCGTACATGAAAAGCGTGGCGCCGGGGACCTCGGCAAACTTCTTGCTCAGTTCGATAATGACCTGGTCGGCGGTCAGCTTCCGCTCATTCTCAGGTTTGAGCGTAATGTACATACGTCCCTGGTTCATGGCCGTAGTGCCGCCGCAGAAACCGATCATGGTTGACACATTCGGGTCGTGCATCCCGATATCGACATAACGGCGCATTTTGCGGCTCATGGCATCGAAAGAGATGTCTTGCGCCGCCTGCACCGATCCGCTGATACGGCCAGTATCCTGCTGCGGAAAAAATCCCTTGGGAGCTTCTTTGAAAAGGTAGACGCTCAGGCACGCCGTTCCGATCGTGATCAGCAAGACCGCGAACTGGTGGTTCAAGACCCACCTTAGGCTGAAGCTATACACTCGCAAGACACCGTCAAACACTTTTTCACTGAAGCGGTAGGCCCGGCCATGCTTCTGGTCCTTAAGCGGCTTCAGGAACTGAGCACACATGGTGGGCGTGGTGGTCAGCGAGACGGCAAGGGACACAGCAATCGCGATACTCAGAGTGACCGCGAACTCCCGGAACAACCGGCCCACAATTCCGCCCATCATCAGAATCGGAATAAAGACCGCGATCAGAGAAGTGCTCATCGAAAGCACGGTAAATCCAATTTCACGGGCGCCGCGAAACGCAGCCTGAACCGGCGTCATCCCCTGCTCGAGAAAGCGGGTGATGTTCTCCAGCACGACGATGGCGTCGTCCACCACGAAACCGGTGGAGATCGCCAACGCCATCATCGAAAGATTGTCGAGGCTATAACCCAGCAGGTACATAACGCCGAA
Source organism: Terriglobales bacterium (assembly GCA_049585795.1). Taxonomy (GTDB): domain Bacteria; phylum Acidobacteriota; class Terriglobia; order Terriglobales; family Acidobacteriaceae; genus JABDBE01. The sequence goes on from JBAVAQ010000007.1 coordinate 436,593, forward strand.
TGTGCCGATCAGCGAAAGCGGCACAGCAATGCTGGGAATGATGGTGGCGCGGACAGTCCGCAGAAAAAGAAATACCACCAGAATGACGAGGACCACGGAAATCAAGAGCGTGATTTCAATGTCGTGCAACGAAGCCCGCACGGTCGTGGTGCGATCCGAGACCACCTCCATTTTAATGGCGGGAGAAATCGACGCCCGAAGCTGCGGCAGGAGCGCAAGCACGTTGTCTACGGTCGAGATGATGTTGGCGCCGGGTTGGCGGAATATCACCAGAATGACAGCGCGTTTGCCGTTCGAGAGACCGTAGATATGAGCGTCTTCCACTGAATCGTTCACTTCGCCTACGTCGCTCAGGCGAACCGGTGCTCCGGTGGTGTGGTTATAAGCCACGATTAGTGGGCGATACTGGTCCGCGTGCAGAATTTGATCGTTGTCATGAATCGCCCAGGAATTGACCCCGTTGGCCACTTCCCCTTTGGGGCTATTTGCATTGGCCGCACCCAAAGCCGTGCGCACGGCATCCAGCCCAACTCCGGTATTGTTGAGCAGATTTGGATCCAACTCCGCCCGCACTGCGGGATTGGCGCCGCCCGCCACATACACCTGTCCCACGCCGCTCACCTGCGCCAGCTTCTGCGAGAGAATGGAGTTCGCCTGATCGTAAATATTCGGCAGCGTAATGCTGTCGGAGGTCAGCGACATAATCAGAATCGGCGCCTCCGCCGGATTCACTTTGCGATACCAGGGATTGCCCGGAAGGTACGATGGCAACTGGCTGCGCGCCGCATTGATTGCCGCCTGTACATCGCGGGCAGCCGCATCAATATTACGGTTGAGATCAAACTGCAGAATAATGCCGGTCGCACCCAGCTGGCTGACCGAGGTCATTTGATTGATGCCAGCTATCCGGCCGAACTGGCGTTCCAGCGGAGTCGCCACCGCGGACGCCATGGTTTCCGGACTCGCCCCCGGCAGACTTGCCGAGACTTGGATTACCGGAAATTCCACTTCTGGAAGGGGCGATACAGGCAGTTTGGTGAAAGCGAGCACTCCTGACATCAACAGCGCCAACGTCAACAACGACGTTCCAATCGGCCGCTTAATGAAGGGAGCGGAAAAATTCATAACCTAATCCCCGACCGCGGGCTCCTCCACTCGATTGAGAATCCCAAATCGTTCGAATCGCTTGGCCAGCCGGTCGAACCACAAATAAACCACCGGAGTGGTGTACAACGTGAGTGCCTGGCTCACTAACAGACCGCCCACAATCGTGATGCCCAATGGATGCCGCAGCTCTGATCCCGTCCCGGATCCGAGGGCCAACGGCAGGCCGCCGAGCAGCGCTGCCATGGTGGTCATCATGATCGGCCGGAAACGCAGCAGGCAGGCCTGGAAGATGGCTTCCTCGGGCGGCTTGTGCTCGACTCGTTCCGCCTCGAGGGCGAAGTCGATCATCATGATGGCGTTCTTCTTCACAATTCCGATCAGCAGGATGATTCCGATCAGCCCCACCACGCCGAGATCGTTCCCCGTCAACAGCAGCGCCAGGATAGCGCCCACACCGGCGGAAGGCAGCGTGGACAGAATCGTGATGGGATGAATGTAGCTTTCGTACAAAACTCCAAGGACAATGTAGACAGTTACGATCGCGGCCACAATTAACCACGGTTCGGTGGAAAGCGAATTACGAAACGCCGCCGCCGTGCCCTGGAAGGCGGTATGAACACTAGGCGGCATTCCGATTTCCTGTTCTGCCTGTTCGATGGCCTTGGTGGCGTCGCCCAGCGACATTCCCGGCGCAAGATTGAACGAGATCGTGACCACCGGAAATTGCCCCTGGTGATTCACCGCTAGCGAAGTGTTGGAAGTGTGGACTTGAGTAAAGGCGGAAAGCGGCACTTGCGTTCCGGTCATTGACTTTACATACAAATCCTTGAACGAGCCCGGATTCTGCTGAAACTGCGGATCCACTTCCAGAACAACGTGGTACTGGTTGAGCTGAGTGTAGATGGTCGAGACCTGGCGCTGTCCGAAGGCGTCGTAGAGCGTATTGTCGATCTGCTGCGGCAGAATGCCCAGGCGGGAAGCAGTGTCGCGATCGATGGTTACATCCGCCTCCAGGCCTCCAGCTTGCTGATCGCTGGCTACATCGCGAAGTTGCGGCAAAGTACGGAGTTTGTTCAACAACTCGGAGGACAGTTGCGCCAGCTCTTTCGCGTCCGCATCTTCCATGGTGTATTGGAATTGGGTACGGCTGACTCGGTCCTCTACTGTTAGATCCTGCACCGGCTGCATGAACAGCGTGATTCCTTCGACCTGCGCCACCTGCGGCTGCAGCCTGCGAATAATTTCCGACGCCGTTGCACTGCGCTCATCGCGAGGCTTGAGATTGATCTGGATGCGGCCGCTGTTGGGTGTGAGGTTGGTGCCGTCCACCCCGATGAAGGAAGATAAGCTCTCAACGTCTGGATCTTTGAGAATTACGCGGGTCAGCGCCTGTTGACGGTCTGCCAGAGCCTTGAATGAAATGTTCTGCGGAGCATCGGCGATAGCCAGGATCACGCCTGTATCCTGGACGGGGAAAAATCCTTTCGGCACGATCACGTACAGGAACAGCGTGAGCACCAGCGTTCCCACCGTGACCAGCAAGGTGATCGTCTGATGGCGCAGCACAACCTTCAAGGTGCGGCCATAGAACGCAATCACCTTGTTGTAAAAATCCTCGGACAGGTTATAGAAACGGCTTCGTTTCGAGGGATCTCTGTGCTTGAGCAGCTTGGCACACATCATCGGAGTCAAGCTCAGTGAGACCGCAGCGGACACTAGAATCGTCACCGCCAGCGTAACCGCGAATTCGCGGAACAGGCGGCCAACAATATCGCCCATGAACAGAAGCGGAATCAGCACTGCGATCAGCGAAACCGTGAGCGAAACGATGGTGAATCCGATTTGCCCGGCGCCTTTCAGCGCGGCATCGAGCGGCGAATCGCCCTCTTCCAAAAAGCGGTCGATGTTCTCAATCATGACAATCGCATCATCCACCACGAAGCCGGTGGAAATGGTCAAAGCCATGAGCGTGAGGTTGTTAAGGCTGTAGCCCAGCAGATACATCACGCCGAACGTTCCTACGATGGAAAGCGGAACCGCCACGCTGGGAATCACGGTTGCTGAAAGATTGCGCAGGAACAGGAATATCACCATCACGACCAATGCTATGGTGAGCATTAGTTCAAACTGCACATCTTTGACCGAGGCCCGGATGGTGACCGTGCGATCCGTGAGAATAGCTACGTTGACCGCGGCCGGCAGGCCGGCCTGCAATTGCGGCAACAACTTCTTAATGCGATCGACGACCCCGATAATGTTTGCCCCGGGCTGGCGCTGAATATTCACGATCACCGCAGGATCCAGATTCATCCACGCGGCTTGCATCACATTTTCGATACCGTCCGTCACTGTGGCCACATCGGAGAGGCGCACAGGAGACCCGTTTCGATAGGCGATGACGAGGGGACGGTATTGATCCCCTGCCAACAGTTGGTCGTTCGCGCCGATGGTGAAGGATTGGCGCGGACCATTCAGCGTCCCCTTGGCTTGATCGACGTTCGCCGCCGCCAGCGCGTTCCTTACATCCTCCAGGCTCAAACCATAAGACGCCAGCGCCGTGGGATTCGCCTGAATCCGTACCGCCGGTTTTTGCCCGCCGCTGATCGAGACTAAGCCCACGCCCGTAACCTGCGAAATCTTCTGCGCCATCGCCGTATCTGCCAGATCTTCGATCTGCGAAAGCGGCAAGGTTTTCGAAGTAAGGGCGAGCGTAAGAATCGGCGAATCGGCGGGATTTACTTTGCTGTAGATCGGCGGATTCGGCAGGTCCGTGGGCAAATAGGTTTGCGCCGCGTTGATCGCGGCTTGCACCTGCTGCTCTTCGATATCAATATTCTGATCGAGGGCGAATTGGAGCGTGATGACCGAACTGCCAAACGAACTCGTCGAGGTCATCTGGCTGAGGCCGGGGACCTGGCCAAATTGCCGTTCCAGCGGTGCCGTCACCGACGATGCCATGACGTCGGGATTGGCGCCGGGATAGAACGTCATGACCTGGATGGTCGGATAATCGACCTCCGGCAGCGCTGAGACCGGAAGCTGCCGGTAGGCGACAATTCCCACCAGCATGATTGCGACCATGAGCAGCGCGGTCGCCACCGGCCGGATAATGAATATACGCGACGGATTCATTTCGTTCCTGAACGCTGAGCGTTCGGAGAAGGACTGTCGGAGGAGCCTCCCGAACCGTTGCTGGTCGCTTGCTGCGGCCGGTTCACCGCTGGAGGCGCCTGGCGAACTTCTATTTTGCTACCTTCTTGTAATTTGTCCTGGCCGTCCGTGACCACGACTTCGTTCGGGGAAACGCCGCTGGCGATTACGGAAACGTTGTCTTGCGTAAACGCCAGAGTTACCGGCCGCACCTCAACCGTGTTATCCGATTTGGCCACGAATACGTAAGTGCCCTGCGGGCCTCGTTGAATCGCGGCCGCGGGAATAGTGGTGCTGTTTTTCCGGACGTCCAGCAGCAGGCGGGTATTCACGAATTGATTGGGCCACAGCGCGTTGTCTCGGTTGTCAAAGACGGCTTTCAAGCGGGCAGTGCCGGTAGTCTGGTCGATTTGATTGTCGATAGTCAGCAATTTTCCTGAAGCCAGTTTGGTCTGATCGTCCCGGCTGTATGCGTCGACCTCGAGCGTGCTCTTGGCCATTTGCCGCGCAACTTCCGGGACGCTGTCCTCGGGTAGGGTGAAGAGAACCGCGATCGGCTGAAGCTGGGTAACCACGAACATCGCGTTGGTGTCGGTGGCATGCACAATGTTTCCCGGATCCACCAGACGCAAGCCCACCCGTCCGGTTACCGGTGAAGTGATGTGGCAATACACAAGATTCAACTTGGCGCTGTCAATGGCCGCTTGATCGTTTCGCACCGTGCCTTCAAGTTGATCGACCGTGGCCTGCTGCGTATCCACTTGCTGCTGCGACATGGCGCCCGAGCTTTGCAGCAATCCCTTGAAGCGCTCGTAGTTCAGGTTGGCATCGCGCAATAAAGCCTGATCCTTAAACAGATTGGCTTGCGCCTGCTCAAGCGCAACCTGATAAGGCCGAGGGTCGATCACCGCCAGCAGATCGCCTTTTTGGACATTCTGCCCTTCCCTAAAATTGACCTGCATCAGTTCGCCGTCGACCCGGCTCTTCACACTCACCGTGTAGTAGGCATTCACCGAGCCCAGACCAGTAAGATAGTAGGGCACGTCGCGGCGTTCGGCAGTTGCTACCGACACGGGAACAATAGGCGCAACATTGGCCCGGGCAGAAGCCGGCTTCGGATCGCCGCCACAGCCTGAAGCCGCAATCGCCATTAGGAAAATGAGTGCTATGAATGGATTGGCTAACTCTTGGAGTCGGCGCACCCGCTTGACCGGGGGCGGCAGCAAAGTACTAATTTGCCCTTCGTACGCCACCTCCGGCCTTCCAGAAGCCGTTGACATTCCTAGACCTCTTTCTGCCGGAAAATATAATGACTTCATCATATTGTAAACTTGTTTGGTACTTAGGTTTGGACGCTACAATCCCAATTCGGTTGCTGAATATTGCGTTACGAACGGATGCGCACCTCGCCAATCATTACCTTGTAAATTCAATCTTATCGTTAAATAAAACAAGCACTTAAGACTTTACAAACATTTACCTTCGTTGACCGGTTCTTTACGCGTTTGGACAAACGCTAAAACCCCGATGCCCCGCATCTGCAACCTCCGCGGTCGCCCCGCAGCCGCTCTGACTTGATTCAGAAAGAGCTGACGAACCGCTCGGCTTCCGAGGTGGTCAGCTTCATCAGGGCTATACGGCGTGGCGCTCGGCGCTGAGGCTCTTAGGCTCTTGAACTTGGCTATTGGCGGGTCTAAGCTTTCCCTTAGTCTCGGGGTGAGGTACGGCACAGGTTTTTACCGTTTCCACTGTCCTGGGTTCGGCCGAAGGCGAACGGTTGGCAGGCCCAACCACGTATCTCACCCCGCGACGAAATGTCTTCCATTAGCTTTCGCAATCTGTCAATAAGTCTATTGGCGATGTTATGCCAAGTAACCAGCTAAATGTTTTTCCGAATTGCGGCGTGGGTTGACGACATTTTTCGATGCGGTCCGCCGCCGCGAGGTCAGTTAAAAGCCCCGCCCGCTCGCAAAGAATATCGAGGTAGCCTTTCCATTTTCCCTTGCAACTCTTCCATTCCACAGAATTGGTGGGCAGTGCAGGACTCGAACCTGCGACCTCCTGCTTGTAAGGCAGGCGCTCTAACCAACTGAGCTAACCGCCCCTTTCGGCGGGGATTCACGACGTTTCGGGATAGCACCATCTGCCTGGCAGCTCACGAGGATGAGACCATCTGCACCAGCGACTCTTGCAGTATACGTGAGCGCAGAAAGGACGAGCAATTGGACGGCCTTGTCCGCTCAGCACTCGGCACTCAGCAGTTAGCACTCAGCATTTAGCACTTGGCTGCCGGATCTTTTGCCTGGCAGATCGGCACGAGTGAATTCTGATGCTGAGTGCTGAATACTAACCGCTCGCTACTGCTAGACTGGCGCGTGCGGCGCTTGATCGTCAATGCGGATGATTTCGGGCTTACTCAGGGCGTAAACCGCGCCATTGTTGCGGCTCATCGCCAGGGCGTCGTGACTTCCTCGACGCTCATGGCGAACGGTCAGGCGTTCGATGACGCGATGGAGCACGCAAAATCCACGCCAGGGCTCAGCGTTGGCTGCCACGTGGTACTCGTGGATGGAGTGCCCGTGCGTGGCGGACAGCAGGCCGGGACTCTCTCGGATAAGAAGTTTCCTGACGGACGCTTCTATCAAAGCCTAAATAGCTTCGCTCTGCGCACGCTTGGCGGTCGCATCGATGCGGATGAGATCGAGGCGGAAGTCGCGGCACAGATTCGTAAGCTCCAAGCTGCCGGTGTCGCGGTTTCTCATCTGGATACGCATAAGCACACACACCTATTTCCTCAGGTCTTGCGGCCGTTGTTACGGGCCGCTCGGGCGTGCGGCGTGCGGGCGGTGCGCAATCCCTTCGGACCGATCCGCTTCTCCACCCTGGCAAAATACCCGCGCTTGTGGAAGCGGTACAGCCAGGTTGCAGTTCTGAATCGCCTGGGAAGAAGGTTCCAAAGGTCTGTTGCCGACGCAGGCATGCTAACGACCGATGGAACTGTCGGCATTGTGGCGACCGGCGTTATGGATATTCATTTATTTGGAAGCATCGTCGAGAGCCTACCGGAAGGTACCTGGGAGCTCGTCTGCCATCCCGGCTATAACGACGCCGACTTAGCAAGCGTTCAAACCCGCCTTCGCGAGTCCCGGGTAGAGGAACTAAGGCTTCTAATCTCGTCGGAAGCCCGCGAAATATTGGATAAGAGCGGAGTTAAACTCATCTCCTATCGCGATCTTGCTTGAAATTACCGAGCACGTAACCCCGAACGTACACGGCCTTTGGATAGGCGCGAACCGCCGAATTGCCGCTACAACCGCGCAAGCGCCAAGGTATCATAGGCCAGCCGCGGAGAATCTAGCGGAAGGCACGGATAAACATGGACAAAAGACCGGAAACTCGGGTCGCGACCGTAATCCTGGTGCGAGCGTGGGGCATGGATGCGGACGGCCGTCCGTTCTTTCAGAACGCCAATGCCACCAATCTAAGCAGCGAAGGCGCGCGGATCTTGGGAATCAGTCATCCTTTGAAGTCTGGCGACGTCATCGGCGTGCAACACGAGGAAAAGAAGGCGCGCTTCAAAGTAATCTGGGTGATTGATAGTGGTGTAGCCAGGCAGATCGAGGCCGGCGTACAAGTTCTACCCAACCAACAGGTTCCCTGGCAGGCTCTAACCAAGAACGATAAGGTTGCAATCGCTCCCGGAAAGAATAAACGGCGATACGTCCGGCACAAGGTTTTGTTTCCCTTGGAGATTGGCTTCGAGGATTCGCGGCGCACACATATGCAGACGAATGCCACTGACATTGGGGGGCGCGGCTGTTATGTAGAGACCCTTCTTCCTTTATCCATCGGCACAAAAGTCAAGATTACCTTCTGGATGGATTCGGAAAAGATTCACACCAGTGGCGTAGTGCGTGCCAGCGACGGTGGAGTAGGGATGGGCATCGAATTCACGCAACTGGACAATCACGTCCAGGACCGTTTGCAGAAGCATCTCGATAAGCTGGACGAAGGCCTCAAAAGCCGAGACGCGGCCAAGGGCGCCAGCAACGCAGAATCTTAAGCTCGGTTATTCTCTCCCATTTGCGTTTTTCCCAAGCAGTTGCCAGAATCTGAATCCCATGGCATCGGTCACCATCGAATCAGAGAGCCGAAAGGCTGAGGTGGAAAGGACCGGGGATGAAGATTGGAATCACCTGCTATCCGACTTACGGTGGCAGCGGAGTCGTAGCCACTGAGCTCGGCGTCGAACTGGCTGAGCGTGGGCACGAAATTCACTTCATCTCTTACGCTCAGCCCATTCGGCTGACTGAACTGCATCCCAATATTCACTATCACGAAGTGGACGTTTCGCGTTATCCGCTTTTCGAATATCCGCCCTACGATTTGGCCTTAGCTACCCGTATGGCGGAAGTGTCGGAACTCTATGCGCTCGACCTGCTCCACGTACACTACGCGATCCCGCATTCCGTAAGCGCGTTATTGGCGCGGCAAATGCTCGCGGCCAAACCCAGAGGACAGAAGCTTCCCTTTGTGACCACGCTTCACGGCACCGACATTACACTGGTCGGGCTGGATCGATCGTATTTGCCGATTACGCGCTTCTCCATCGAGCAGAGCGACGGCGTGACTGCCATTTCGCAATATTTGCGGGAACGCACGCTGCGGGAGTTCGATGTTAAGAACAACATCAAAGTCATCTACAACTTCGTGAACTGCGACGTTTACGTCCGCGACGCCGGGGCGGCGCAGCGTCGGCTCGAATATGCGCCCAACGGCGAGCGCATTCTGGTCCACCTGTCCAACTTTCGGCCGGTGAAACGCATCACCGATACCATCGAGATTCTGGATCGCGTCCGCAAAAAGATTCCCTCGAAACTATTGTTGATCGGCGACGGGCCAGATCGCTCGCGTGCAGAATGGCTGGCCGTCCAGAAGGGAATTCACAATGATGTTTTGTTTCTGGGCAAGCAGGACGATGTACATGAAAAGCTCGCCATCGCGGACCTGATTCTCATGCCAAGCGAATTGGAATCGTTCGGTCTCGCGGCACTCGAAGCCATGGCTTGCCAGGTGGTGCCCATCGCTACCCGCGTCGGAGGCGTTCCAGAAGTGATCGAGCATGGCAAGAGCGGCTACCTGGCTGACGTCGGCGATGTGGATACCATGGCGCGATATGCAATCGAGTTGCTAAGCGACGAAAGCCGCCTGCAGGAAATGGGGAAGGCCTGCCGCGCAGTGGCGCAGTCCAGGTTTTGTTCTTCGAAGATTGTTCCCCAATACGAGGACTTCTACCGGCGCGTGCTGGAACGTTCTTCGTAGAGTGCGGCTGGAATCGACCCTTCGCTCTCGAGGACCGGCAGACGCAAACGAATCAGCGTGCCTTTCCCTTCGCGGCTGTCGATCGTCATGCGAGCGGTTTCTCCATACAAGACTTTCAACCGCTCGGCGACGTTGGCCATCCCAATTCCCGTTCCTCCTAGCCCCGTCGGTTTCTGCAGAAAGTTCGCGGCGCCCATACCCACGCCGTCGTCTTCGACTTCAATGATCAACTGGGAGTCGGTCAGCCGGCTGCGCAGAAAAATGCTGCCTCCTTCAATCTTTGACGACAGACCATGCTTGATCGAATTTTCCACCAGTGGCTGAAGCAGCATGCTGGGCACCATAACATCGAGTGAGGCGGGTTCCAGTTCCTTCCTGACTTGTAACTTGTCCCGGCCGAAACGGACCACTTCGATGTCGAGGTAATTGTCGATGAATCCCAGTTCTTCGCGCAAAGGCACGAAGGCATCTCCGCTGCTTAACAGCCGTCGCAGAATCGTGGCCAGCTTGATGATCAGTTCGCGCGCCGTGTCGGGATCGAAGCGCACTAGCGAAGAAACCGAATTCAGTGTATTGAACAGAAAGTGTGGATTGATTTGATTTTGCAGCGCTTCCATGCGCGCGTGCAACAGCAGACGCTCTTGCTCTTCCAGCTTGATCTGCAGGCGAACGCTGTTCCATATCTTCAGCTCGATACCGATGACCATCACCGAAGTCGCGTAGATCAGCGCCTCGACCCACAGGTTCGGGCTCTCCATGCTGAACGTCGAGTGCGGCAGGAAGCGAGATAGTTCAGTCTGCACGAAACGCAGCGCCACGATGGTCACGAAGAACATGATCTGCCAGTCGAACAAGCGCGGAGTCGGCAAATTGCGGCGGATCATGCGGTAGATGCTTAGATCAATAAAGGGCGAGAACGACCATATATCCTCCCGGTCGGGAGTGAGAGTACGCAATTGTCCGGCGACAAAACCGACGATGAGATTAAAGGGAAGAGTGGCCCACTCCCCATGCAACAGCGCGGGAAGAGCCATCACCGCCCCTCCGACCATGCCAGTGAAACGGCCACCAATCATGCCGAGCAGCACCGTTGTCTCAAACGATAAGTCGCCCGCCAGGAAACTGGTTTGAATGAAGCGGACCCACACCCCCAAAGCCATGGGAACGCCAATCCACAGGATGAGGTAGATCCGCTGTTTGAGGGCGCGGCTTTCGCGGAACAGCAGCGACTTGAACTCCACTGAACGCACGAGAACGCTGGCCACCGCAGCCGCGACCCCGAGCTTGATAAGCAGATTAACGAGGATGAGGCGTTGTTCCATGGTTGGCCGTACGAAGAGATCTGCTCAGGAGAATGTAGCATGAAGCGGGGAGTGGAGTGGCGCAGGGGCCTGGTGATGGCTCGCTCACTTCACGGAGGCGCTCGCACAAGTCGTGAGAGAGCGCTCAACGTGAAGTGATAGACTGCCGGATTATGCGCAAAGCATTGCTCTTGTGTTTGATACTGCTCGCTGTTTTACCAGGGATGTTTTCGCTCCGGTGTCGCGCACAGGTTCATCCCCAAGGCGACTCAGACGGCGTCCTCCTCGTCGCCAATCAGCGCGATCGAAACCTCAGCATCATCGATCCTGTTGCCGCCCGGCAGATCGCGGTGGTTCCGGAGGGCGGCGTCACCGGCCACGAGGTGGCTACATCTCCCGACGGTCGCATCGCGTATGTGCCGATCTATGGCGACTCGGGTGTAGGCAAGCCAGGGAGCGATGGCCGCAACATGGTCGTCATCGACATCGCCAGCCGCAAAGTCGTCGGCAATGTCGATTTTGGCCATGGCGTGAGGCCGCATTGCGTGATTTACGATCCGCATAGTGGTTTGCTGTATGTCACGACCGAATTGGATAAGACGGTCACCGCAGTCGATCCGCAGACGCTCAAGATCGTTGGCTCAATTCCGACTACGCAAGCGCAATCGCACATGCTCGCCATCTCGCACGACGGGCGGCGCGGTTACACCGCGAACGTCAGTCCCGGCAGTGTTTCTGCGCTTGACATGGCCGGTCGCAAGACGATCACAGTCATTCCCATTTCCGCCAACACGCAGCGCATCTCCATTTCGAACGACGACAGCATGGTTTTTACAGCGGACCAGACGAAGCCACAACTCGCGGTGATCGACACATCCACCAACAAGCTCAAGACCTGGGTTCCGTTGCCCGCGTCTGGCTATGGCACTGCTTCGACCACGGATGGCCGGTGGCTGCTGGTTGCCTTGCCATCGGTTGGCAAAGTCGCAGTGGTCGATCTCGCCAGTTTGAAGGTTGACCGCACTATTGACGCGCCCAAGGGGCCAGCCGAGATTCTGGTGCGTCCCGATGGCCGGGTAGCGTATGTATCCTGCCCCTCCAGCAATCAAGTGGCAGTGATCGATCTGTCGCAAAAGCACCCAGCGCAATGGAAGGTGCAAGCGCTCATTGATGCCGGCAAATATGCGGACGGACTTGCCTGGGCAGGGTTGAGAGCGCAGTAAAGACGAGCGCCAATGCCTTAGAAACTGGAGCCGACGATCAGAGTTGAACTGATGACCTGCCGATTACGAAACAAGCATACACAGCCGGACCAACCATTATTCAACAACATAGCCCGTGTTCAACGGGGCAAAATGGGGTCGTTCGGGCAGCCTTGGCACAACTTTGGCCAACAAATGGCCAACAGCAAGCCCGAAAATTCTAGCCCCTCGAACTATACGGACGGCGTCGCCCGCCAAGTCTTATGACGCTTCTATCCATTGGCTGTTCGTGGAAATATCCACCGCAAAGAACACACTGCCTGCGAACGCCACCGCTCCAATTTTCCGGCTGCGTAAGCATTGTCAGCTTGCCCTCTCCGTCATAGCATGGCTGGCAGTATGGCCCCTTGTCACCAACGAAGTAGAAATTGGCTGAACCTACTTGGCGCAACTCAGGCTTGGGTGGTTGCTGTTCCTGCTGTTCAATCCTGCGCCGCAGTTCGCTGTTTTCATCCGTTACCAGCATCACGGCTTCTTTTAGGGATAGCACGTTATCATAAAGCGTGCTGATGTGGGCTTTCAGGTCGGCGTCCTTCGAACTCTGAGCGCGCTCCCTTACAACCTTCCACGCGTTCAACGTGTTGTTGAGAATTTGCGTTGCTGCGGCGGCAGTAGTAAGTGGCATAGTACCCCGATTCTACCACCGGGGTTGATTGTTCCAGCAGTGAACCACGGCAGGCTCCACGCGCCCGGCGACGGCTATTCAAGTGAGCTGCCTTCCGTGAAAAACGTTCTTGCGTTCTTCCTTAAGTTCCTTCAATGCCTTTCGTGACAAATACCAGTTTTTTCCCGTGCTGTCCCACACGAAAAGCTGCTTGACGTTTTCGCCAGCAGCATTCAAATCGTCGGTCAATTCGGAACATGAATCGCCTTCCGCCAGCATAATCGGCAGCGCAGCAGGCTGGATAAGAAATGCACTCTTGCCGTTTTGCGGTTTGTGAAACCTTCCACCCCACCCCATCCACTTAATCGGACGGCGGCCTACGTTGGTTACATTGGCGACGAGGAACAGGTTGGCGCTGGCCCCTTCAACAGGCATATCAGGTGTCAACTGATACCACTTTCCATCTGGACTGCGCACGATGCGACGAATCCTCATCTCAATTTTCAAGCGGGCTTTGTCGTGGGAATCGCGGTACAGGTTCCAACCCAGTCCGATGCTGGAAAGGACTGCGCCGTAAAATGCCACAAAACTAGTAAGTGAAATCGGCTCGTTCATTCGGGCGGTCCCGATTTTACCACCGGGGCTGCCGATTTCTGCCGGGCTTTACTTGCCCTGCTTCACTATCGTTGCGCCAGCGTTGTACATGGTGGCGCAGGCATCACACAACCATGAGGCACCGTCGTATTGGCCGGGCTGCATGTCTATGTGTTCGCAAACCCAATTGTCCTCATAGCCGTCGTCGTTGGGATTCGGACGGAGATAAATCGTGTTCGCGGGCCGGGCGTTCGGGTCGAACTTGCTTCCGCCCGGAACTGGTGGCTGCTGAATACCGCGCTGCGGTTTGTGCATTACCTGCCTGCTTTCGCCTTTGCAGATTTCTTCGGCAGCACGCCGGGCAGCACGAAAGGTTTAAGCTGCGCGAGCACATCCTTGTCAGAAACCTTTTGCGCACTGAAACCTTTTGCCGTTGTGTGCACCAATTCGAGCCAGTCGTAGTCAGGTTCCGTCAGGATGAATACCCGCGTCGGGTCGCTTGCAACCAACACAGCTTCCGAGTCACTAATAAAGAACAGGTTTAGTTTTTCCATTCCGCGATTCTGGCGGAAACGGGCAGACACAGACAAGTTACGAACGTGCGGCAGCGTAAGATTCTACCGCAGGGTTCTACTGCCCTGACGAATAGACCGCCCTGACGGTCAGCTTTGCTTGGGGCTTTGTTGCGTCCAGAGGGTCGCAGTTCACACATGCATAATAAAAGTAAACGGGTTACGTCCGGTGCTCCCGCTGGCACACTGATTATTTGCGGTCATTCGTGGTAGTACCGTTCCGAGATAAAGAAGCCTGAATGGAAAGCTTCGCAAGTGGAGGGTCATCTTTGTCAGACAAGAACCCCGGCATATCGCCAGTGAAGCTGCACTGGTCACATATTTTTATCCAAACAGCGCCGTCTTTTGGAATCACCCGTCCGACAACCCTTGCACTGAACCCCAAACTGAACGCGCCGCTCAGTACCGGCAAGGAGATTTCTTTGACCGGAGCGCCCTCCAGACTACCTTTGCTGTAAAAAACAAATTCCATTTTGGCTTTAGGCTCAACATGCGTAGGTGCCATCATTACGGGCGCGGGTGGAGGCGGAAACTTGGCTGATAGTAATGCGTTCGCCCATTCATCTTTGGTGGTTCGGTCCAAGTCCGCCTCGGCAACTCGGAATTGTTGCCAGAAGGTCGCAAGAATCCAAACAGCGCACATTGCCCAGAAAATGAGCTTAATCCAAAATCTGCGTTTTTCTTCCTGTAATCCTTCGGCGGCCAAGTGCCCGCCCAATGCCCCGACAAGGCCGGGCACTATCGCCAAAACGGTCACATTGATTATGATGTCCGTCCAGTTTAATCCGTACCAGTTCAAGGGCACCCCCGCGCAGCCAAATCTTACAGCAACAGCATCCCGAGCGGAAACATGAGCAAGTTGGTTGGGAAGTGCCACCAAAAGAAGTGCCATTTCGTCTTTTTGCCAAGTCTGGGAAATTTCAAGAATCAAGCGCAACCGCACGTGGGCAGGTTCCGCCACGGCGCTCACATCCCTGCCGGTAGCTGGAAAAATCCGGCTTGCCGGGTTAACGTCGCATTTGCAGAAGGATGCACTAGTCACACTTTCGTGCCTCGCCAAAACCTAAGCGGCTCCGATAGTCTCGATACATGAACAAAGCAATTCAGAAATACCTTGCGGAAATCGGCAAGCGCGGCGGCCAAGCAGGTACGCCCGCGCAGAACGCAGCCCGGCGAAAGAATGGAAAGCTAGGCGGCAGGCCGCGCAAAGATTCCCCTAGCAAGTAACCGGCCCACAGGCGTGCTGAAACACGCCCGTGGACCTAACCGCTGTACCGCGCACCAAGGATGCGCACGCACATGGCTTCGCCCACTGTAGCAAAAAATCCCGAACCGAAACTGAATGAGTATTCCTGCCCTGCCTGCTTGTCGTGGCAGCGGTTTGAACCCACGGAAGAACAGCAACGCTGCGCCACGTGCGGCGCATTCCACGACAGCAACGTTCTCTTGCTGGATGGATGGGCGCTGTGAGAATCCCGCACAGTAAACGATTCGCTGCAACGGTTGACCAGCTCGTAGCCCTGCGCGGCATGGTTGAAAGGTTCGTGGCCGCGCACTGGCGTGAGCATCACCACAAAGCGATTGAACAGCGCCGGGCAGCAGGCGACCGCCTGATTGCCGTTCAGCCGCCGAACGTTCGCCTTGACCACACAATGGCCATGCTGCATGGCTGCGTTGAGCGGGCATGGCGTGAACACTACAGCCCGGCCCTGCCGGAAACAACCAACCACGGGTGGCGGGCGTGAAAAAGCTCGACCGCGTGGTTTACGTGATTCGGAACCGCGCCAACGGCAAGCGGTACGTGGGCATCAGCAAGTTTGGTGCTGCACACCGCTGGCGCTGCCACGTGCGAGATTCCCTGCACGGTGGAAAGCGTCCACTGCAACGCGCCATCCGAAAGTATGGGCTGGACGCGTTCACAATCAGTGTGCTTGAGCGCTGCACGACTGATTGCAAACTGAAAGCTGCGGAAGTTCGCTGGATTGCCAAGCTAGGAACCTACCGCCACGGATACAACTGCACGATTGGTGGCGACGGAACGCACGGCCTCAAGTTCAGCCCCGAGCGACTGAGAAAGCACGCAGCTACCATGACGCGGCCTGAAGTAAAGCGCAAAATCCGTGCGGCATGGATACGGCCTGAAGTAAAGGCCAAGAGGGCGGCAGCAATTCGGGCTAACCGAATTGGAACAAGATGCATTCGCGTGACCTGCGCAGTAGGCCGTACCCACGCCCACCGCCTGCCGGAAAACCTGATTATCAAACTTTATGAACAGGGTTGGCCGCTGTCTGCGATTGCCCGAAAGGTTGGAACCGGCACCCAACCAAGCAACGGCGGCCCGCGCCGGTCACGCATCCGCAACGTGCTCAAGCGGGCGGGCGTGTATCGAAAGCCGGGCGGTGCCCTGTGAAAATCGACCGCGTTGTGTACGTGATTCGGAACCGCGTCAACGGCAAGCAGTACGTAGGCATTTCCAACTATGGAACCGCGAACCGTTGGCGCGGCCATGTGAGCGAAGCACAAACAGGGACACCATATCCACTGCATCGCGCCATTCGCAAATATGGGGCTGCCTGCTTCACAATCCACGTGCTGGAGCGCTGCGCCAGTGATAGCAAACTGAAAGCTGCTGAAGTTCGCTGGATTAACAAGCTAGATGCTTACCACAACGGGTACAACGCCACTTTCGGCGGGGATGGCGTGCATGGTTTGAAATTCAGCCCGGCCAGTCAGCGCAAGCTAATGGCAAGACTGGTGGCAACACATACTAGCCTTGACTACAAACGAAAAATGCAAACAGTGGCGCGTGCAGCGCAATTGCTGCCTGAATATAAACGCAAGTGGGCAGCAGGATGGCGGGCGGCGCGGGCGGCACAACTCGTCCTTCCTGAGAAGCTGATTATCAAACTTTACCAACAAGGTTGGACGCTTTCCGCTATTGGGCAAAAAGTGGGAACGGGCCAGAGGCCAAATATCAAGGCACCACGCACAGGCCGCATCCGCAGACTACTTATCCGGGCTGGCGTGTACCGGAAACCAAAGTCAAAGGGGAAACCATGAAACGCTTCATCCGCTACTTCTGCATGTACTGTGTCAGCCGGTTGATTTTCTCTGCCGTGCGCAGCAGCGCCAAGCCCTGCAAGCCGGGCAAGCCCTGCACCCACGTGTTTGGCGTGCTGCTGTTCGCCGGGCCGTTCCTAACCGTGCTGTTCTTTGCCGGTTTCTATCGCTGGATAATCACGCACTGAAAAGTCAGACAAAATCCACAGCTATGCGCGGGTGGTTCAAAAGAAAGGCCGCCAGAAGGCGGTGCTGCCCGTCAACCACGTAGCCGTTGGAGTGCGCTTTGTATCGCGGGCCATTCCGTTCCCTGTTGCCAGCGCCTTGCGTATTTCTCGGCCTGTTCGCGGTTGCTTTTATCGACAGCAATTGCCAGCAGTTGAACTTGCATTCTGTCGAACAAGTTGCTTCACATCAAGGTTAGTGTGGGCCATTCTTTTGCCTATTCCATTCAAATATTCCGACACGTCTAGGCTTGCCGATTCTTTGGACCGAAGCACATTCGCGGCTGCATGACGGGCGAGGCGTGCGCAGGTATTGGGCTGCCAGAACTTTGGTGCCACCGCACGCGCTGCAATGGCAAGACCACAAACTGGTGCCAGAACCGTCCACAGCGCGGCCTGCGTATTCAATCACTGTAAGCACACCTATGGTGCGCCCGGTAAGGTCAAGCCCGCGCCCGCGCAGCCACGCAAGGTCACTTTGCAGTTCAGGCGTCATGCGCCAAGCCCCGATTGCCCAACCAACGCCTGCTCAACAGCTACGCCACGCGCCACGGCCTCGACCACGTTGAGTATCGCACGAGGCCTAAACACGCGGCCCTTGTTCAGCGCGGGCAGTATGGCCGGGTTGTATTCGATACCCTTCAAAGCGCAGGCGCGTTCCACCATCGGTTTCAGTTCACGGGCGGATAGCGGGCCAAGGCGCACGTGTGTGCAACGGTCCACCAAACTTGGTTCGATTGCGTCCGGTTCACTTGTGCAGAAAATGATTGTTAGCGACGGGCGCGGCGCAATCGTTTTCAGGCGTGACCACTGCGCCTTCCGCAAGTCCTGCGCTTCGTCCACGATTAGAAAAGTCTGCACGTGGTGGTGGAACCAAAACTTCCAGTCGGTTGCACTGGATATTTCAAAGTCCACAGCATGGACGTGCTGAACGAAATACGAATCCGGCTTGCAAAGCGTCTGCTGTTCTTCAAGCTGCACGCCTGAACGTTCGCGGACGAATGCAATGGCCGTCGCGGTTTTGCCGGTCCCAATCGGCCCGGATATTAAAAGAAACCCGGTCCGGAACGCACGCAGCGCCGCCAGCGCGTCAGTATTCCCGACCATATCTGATAACCCGGCAAGCCGGGCTTTCTGCCACAACTGCAACTCGTCTGTCATTGCCCTGCCCCGTTTCGTTGTTGTTCCAACCAACCGCTGATAATCACCATCGGAATGAAATGATGAAGCGGGCTACTGGCCCGTTCCATCAGTTCCGCGTACATATCCTTCGGCATTCTGAATGTCACTTCTGTGTGCCGTTCTTCGCGTTTTTCTTTTTTCGGTTTGCCAATCATTTCGTTGGCCAGTTCACGAACCTGCCGACTGGTATAACCGAATTCAACGGCCTCGCCCAACACCTTGTCTGCAATTTCTGGCAGAAACTTTGCAACGGCGCTGTGGTGATGAACAGTCAACGCTTCGATGCGGCGTTCGGGAGGAAAGGCTTTCGCCACATATGAGCAGAAGTACAGAATGTTGCGCGTGAATCCAGTTGCCTGTTGCGCAAGGTCAAACGTTACCTTGCAGCCATAGTTCCGCTTCCCGAATTGTAAGAAATCGCCAACCCACCAATATGTGGACATGCACACGTGCGCCAGCGCCCGGCCAATCTGCACCCATTCCTGTTCGCTGGTCCCTTCGGAAATGCGCAGTTCGGTTGGTGAAAGGCGTGCGCCCTCGACGTGATAATCCGCAAGTGATTTGTACCGGGCTGGAGCAAGAATGCCTTTGTTCGGCGGCAGAATTTCAACAGCAGCTTTTCCGACAGCATCCCTTTGGGCTTTGCAGATTTCGTATACGTTGCCTTTTATTTTGATGTGAGCAAATGCCTGCGGGAACGCACGCATCACGTCGTAGCTGTAGGCGTACCCGTGACGGTTCAACCATGTTGGTGTTGGCAGGGTTCCGCCATTCACTAACGCCAGTTGTTCAAGAATTTCAACCTGCTGCCTAATCGTCGAGTCACGGACTTTTCGGTTGCGCAGTGCATTGCGCTGGCGCACGCCCGCGCCTCGTGATTCGATTTTGGCCAGTGCTGAGGTTCCCATCGAAGTGCCAGATTCCTGTTACCAGAAATGCGAACGCGGGTCGCAGTTACCTGCTGGCCCGCGTCGGTTGTCATGCCGGTTCGTTACCCGTGTCAGGGTCTTGCGCCCGGCAGTCGTTCAGGCCGCGCAAGCAGCACCGCTTGTGTTGCTAATTTCTACAACCTTGCGGCCCGCACGTGGTCAGGTTCGGCACACGTGGGGCTGCTGGTTTCACGCAGCGAACTGCGCAATGTCAAATTTTATTGGCCGGTTATCTAGGCAGGTAATTGCCCCGGTGCCCGACCGATTGCGCCGCACCGTGGGCGTCATCTTTGTTCTGTGTTCTTCATGTGTGGCGGAAGGCCGCGCAAAAGCGACATCTGGTTTTTCAATTCCTGACCTTCGGCTTCCAGCCGGTTGTTCGTTTCAATCAGGCTTGAAAGTTCGCGGACCAAGAACTTGATTGCGTCCAAGTTGAACAGCCGGTGGCCTAGCATTTCGGAATACAGTCGCTCAGCCGGGGTCTTGGTCGTTTGCTGAACTACGCCAGCGCGGGCGGCGTTCGCCTTTTCGCGTATGGCGTTGAACGTTTCGCCGGTAAATTCCGGGCGACCGGATAGCTTTGTATCAGGCTGCGTCCAACCGCTGGTGGTATCAGTCCGGCCCGGTACGGTGTTGCCGTGCGTTAGTGCTTGTTCTGACATGAAAGTTCTCCCTTTGAAAAGTTTCTGCGGGGTTTTTACGCCCGGCCCGCTGCAATCGCCATTCTGCGCCTCAGGTTTTCATCGTCCTGCGCTATCTGCGAACGGTCCCCGATTTCCCCGGAATAATCCGCGTCCGGTTCACATTCACCGAACGTATAGCTTTCGTCCGTGTCGTCGCGCTGGTATGCCATGCGGCAGCGCGTGTCGCTGTCCAAGTGGCGGGTATAGCAACGCGCCGCGTCATACCGAACGAGGAAATGCGCGGGATGTGCGCCGCTGCGCGTGGAACCGAAGCGCTCATGAATCGCCTTCTGCATTTCTTCCGTGTAATCTTCTTCGACGTCCGGGTCGCTGTCGTCGGTATCTGACCGTGTGGATGCGACGGCAACGTTCGCCTTGTGGATACGTTCTTCACGCGCCCACTGTTCAGGCAGCGCCAGAACCTTGGCCAGCAGTTCGGAATTTGAAACCGCTGCGGCGCTGCGGGCTGCCACATTGGTGGCATCGTCGCCGTAGAACGGCAACGTCACAACGCTGACGTCCCAAAGTTCTGCGCTGGTCACAGTTCGCAGCGTGCAATTCTCGCCCTGCGTGAACACGTCAACCGGGTCCGTGAACGTGAAACTGCACGAACAAATGTCGCCACGTGAAACGCTGGCAAAGACCGCGACGTGGGCCGGATTCGTCTTGTCCAGTTGGCAACTGAAATCAAGCCCTTCCGGACCGTCAGAAACCTGCAACGTCCGATTGGAAACGCGGCCAAGTGGTAAGCCCTTAAAGTCGTGGTTCAGCAAGCAGACGAGGTCTGTGCCGCGCCCGCTGGCAAGTGACTTGGTGAATGCGCCGGGTGCGAACTGCTCGCGCACGCCGGGCGCAAGTTCGCTGGTGCTGACGGTGTTGTAAGAAACGGCGCGGCCTTCAAGGACAAAATCTTTTCCCTTGGCTGCGCGTACTTCAAAGCTGCGTGTTTCTTTTTGCTGTGTCATAAAAGTTCCTTTTCCAAATAGTCGTTTGCGCCCAATAGGCGCACGCAAATTGCGGCAAGCCCTTTTTCGCCTTCCATCTTCCAGTCGCCTGTGAAGCCCACCATTTCCGCCCGCGCAATCAGTTCAAGGTACGTCGGGTCATTCAGTGCTGGCAGGTTCCAACTTGGAACCGGCAGCGATAGCGCCCAACGCTCAAAGTCTGTGAAAACGTGGGCCATGCTTTAGCCGTCCTTACGATATGTCCGGTTAGTGTTCGCCCAATCGTTTGCGCTGGACAATATTCGCTTGCCCGGCACCGGCTTTGACTGGGTGGCTATCATGGCTTTCTGTTGTTCTAAGAACTTGCCCACCAGCTCCTCGGAAATCCCTTGCAGGCCGATTCGATTGAAGTAGGCAACGGGGTCCGGCCCGTCATAAAATTCGGTTCGCTGGCCAGCCCTGCCAATGAGCACCGGCAGGTCACTCCACGGTAGGCGGCCCATCGTGAATGTCGGCGTGTTGGAAACGGGTGGCGCGTCAGACACTTCTTTAACCATGCCTGCGTCAATTAAAAGTTGGGTGGTTGCGCTGCGCTCGACGTGGGTAAATTCGCCTGTGCGTGGGCCGGTCAGAAATTGTACTTTCATAAAAGCTCCTTCTCGTGCTCGTTGTGGCAGGTGGCTGTTACGCCTGCCGGGTTAAAGTATTGGACCGCGTTTCGTGGTAATCAAATCGAAACCAGCGGCGGTCATCCGTTTCAGTGCTTTGTTGGCGTGGTCTTTTGCGCGGGCTTTCGCGTGTGGAGTCTTTGCAGAATTGTAAGCAGCAACGGCGGCGTCATATTGCTGCCGCGCCCGCCACACTTTTACGACCAGATTTCCGAACTGTTTCTCGTTCACTTTTTCCTCCGGTACACGCCTGCAAATTGCAGCGCCGCAATCACGCGATTCTTCCGCGTGCGGTCCCCGAAATGCCCGGCGATTTCCGCGACGGTCTTTCCGACCTTGTACAGCCGCACGGATTCTGCACCGTTTTCCTTGGCCCAAGTTCCCTTGCGCCACTGGACGCGCTTGTTAGCTTTTTTCTTGCTGATTTTGCTCACTGGTTTTTCCTTTCGCTGCTGGTATCAAAAGCGTCATCCTGCGCGGCGCAGGAACCTGCACAGGCTTCACGGGCTGAAATCCGTTCAGTTTTGCAGCAGCTACCTTGGCCGCGCTGCGGGATTTCCCGCCCTTACGGCCTGCCGAAATTGGGTCTGCTGGCATGTGCTTGGTGTTTCGTGCTTCGTGATTGGCGGTTCGTGTTACGGGGTAGTCAGCCGGGTTCCGGACGCGGCCAAGGCGCTGGCGGCCCGATTGGCCGGGTATACCGGGGTATTCCGGGTACATTAACCGCGTTCAACCCGATTTGACGAAGTGCGCTCGGACAGACTTGGGCCGACATCGGTTTTTCCGCCAAAGGCAAAATCATAACTCGACCCCCTATCCCCTTTTGAATCAGAAGTTTGCGGCTTATGCCTTTGAACGCTGCATCATACTGAAAACAAACAGTCGCATAATAGAATCAAACACTTGCAGCCAAAGCGAACAGCAGGCGAACCGCAGGGCGGCGCAATAACAGAGGCGAACGGTAGGCGAACAGGGCAGCCACAGGCGAAACGCCCGCGAAACGACGCCACTTGGACGGCATTATTGGCCGGTTCGCGGGCGCGTTCTGATATAGCGGGCTGGCGCAGCGGCAACGCAGGCCGGGTAGTCAGCAGGGTTAGTCTGCTATGCGGCCATGTTGCTTGGGTCTGGTGGTGTAGGGGTTCTGGTGTTGATTGTTTCGACAGGTTTTTCTGTTGCCGGTTTCTGCCGCGTTCACTTGCCGAAATCGTCATCGTCCATTGCCAGCGCCCGGTCAATCGCGCTGCTGCCCACAGCAGTGCAACGTCCTAAATTTTCGGTACTTACTTGGGTCGGATATTTGCAACATCGTGCGCGTGGACTTGACCTTGGCAACCGATTGTTGGCACATACTGGAAATCACCACTGTCGCCCATGCTGTGATTGTGATGATGTTTGCAGATAGCAACCAAGTTGGATTCTTCAATGCGCAGTTCCCAATTTTCACGTGGGGAAATCAAGTGGTGAACTACTTCAGAAAAGCTGTTGCATTGTGCGCCGTTTTCGATTGCTTGGCAGACGACGTTATGTTGGCGAACTGCTGCGGACAGGTTTTTCCACAAAGACGAATTGTAAAACTGACGTTCCTGCGACGTTCGATTTCTTGAACTTGTCATAGACGGCGCGTTCGTTCTTCTGAAAATCCTTGTGCTGTTCGCAGTAGGTTGAACCTGCGACGGCCGTGGAACGGCAGCCACCAGCATTGCACGATTTGGGCAATTGATACGGCATGGGTTTGATTATAGCTGAAAGTCAATAATGAAATCGAGGACTTTCTACCAGAACTGCGGGGTCAGTGGTGGCTGTGCAGGCGTTGGACGCTGGAATTGTTTTTGTGGTTCCTGTGCGCGTGGGGTTGCACGTTTCGGACGCGGACTATCGGGTCCAATCCAGCGCACGTTTCCAGCTTCGAAATTGCCGCGTGTATTCGGCCAACGCTGCACCTTGTGTTTCGGACTTGGTGCAGGACCGACACACTTGAAAAATTCATCAACTGATTTGAAGCAGCATTGGACGCCTACTTTTCCGTAGAATTGCCACTGCGGATGACGTGTGATTTTTGGGTCACATTTCAGTTTCAGACTTCGATAAACTTTGTACACTTCGCGCTGCGTCATAATCGCGCTCACTTTCTGGTTTGCGCCGCGTCCTACCCGAACGCGGCGCGTGGAAATTGCCCAAAGGAGGTGGGGCTGTGTTTCCGTTCTACTGTTGCAGATTCCTGTTAGGGGATTGCCTGCAAATTTGCTGCGTATAAAGCATGGTCGCCCTGCAAAATATCTGCGGTCACCCATTGGCCGTCGTACAGCCATTCAGGAACCGGCGTGACTGAAAAGTTAAGAGCGCTACCCAAGACGCCGTCGAAGGCTGTGAACGGTACGGGGTTCGCATACCCGTTGGCGGTAATGTTCGGGTTGAAATAGCACGCGCCACCAAGTGGGTTCCGCGTGATAAATCGGACGGTGCCAATCACGCCAACGTCACCCGCAACAGCACCGTATTTCTTTTGAGACATTACAGACCTGCTGCTTTCTTGACGTTGTTCAGAATGCGCTTCACGTGCAGGTTTGTGCTTTTCGGCAGCGAACCTGCGCGGCCAATTTCGGACAACAGCGCGGCCTGAATCGCGGTAAATTTCTGCCGGTAGGCAATCACTGCGGCAGATAGTTCGTCGGCGTTCGGAATCATTACGTCGCCGCGTGGTCCCTGTGGCCCGGCTGGCCCGACGATTGACGCCCCATCTTTTCCTGCGGTTCCCTGCGGCCCTTGCGGTCCCTGTGCGCCCGTTTTTCCAGTCGCGCCCGGTAATCCAGCAGAACCGTTGTGTCCTGCCGGTCCCATAGAACCGCTGACGCCCGGCCGTCCCTGTATTCCCTCAGCGCCCTGTAAACCACGGGGTCCGGGCGGGCCAACACTACCCTGCGGCCCTTGGGGTCCGACGACGGGTTGTGGCTGCATTGTCAAGAGGCCTGCCATGTCGAAAAGTTCACCACCGGCGAGGCATACAAAAAATTGTTTGGTTTCCGTGCTGAAGTACACGTCGCCCAATTCACCGGACGCTGGCGGGCGTTTCACACTGTAAAGCTTCGGCATAATTTCAACCTTTCAAGGGTGCCGGGCGCAGGAAACTGAGGGTAACCCGCGCACGGCGAAACGGCGAACATGGGACGCCGTTCTTCACTATGCCGATACGCTGTTACGTTCGGACTTGTCGCGGTAACCGAAAGAATCATTGTAGAAACTGGCAACCGGCAGCGGCAACCGCTTCACAGTTCCGCCAACAATGTCGGCGGTTTCGCGGGCGTCGCCCCACACTGGATAAAGGTTCACTTCAACGCGGCCACCGACACGCGCAACGCAAGCGAACCGGCCGTCGCCGAAATGTTCAGCGGCAGGCCACCATTCGCGGGCAATTTTCTGGTAGAAGGTTTGTTCA
Organism: Terriglobales bacterium; assembly: GCA_049585795.1. Classification (GTDB taxonomy): domain Bacteria; phylum Acidobacteriota; class Terriglobia; order Terriglobales; family Acidobacteriaceae; genus JABDBE01. The sequence goes on from JBAVAQ010000007.1 coordinate 461,631, forward strand.
GCCATAGCGTAATGTCCCTGCCGTGTTCCGGGGTTGCTGTTGGTGTTGGTTCTGCCCCACGCGGCAGCGTGTGCGGGTTACGAAGGGGTGCACAACCCCTTGGTCGCACCGACGACCGAAGGAAGCGAAGCGCCCGCTGCACCAACTGGCTTGCCAGTATTGGTGCTTCTTCGTTCGGTGGCTCCAGTGGGGACGCGGCAGCGCGGCCCCACACCCCCGGCTGCGCCCTGCGGGCGTGGCCGGAAATCGGCAACTGAGAATATAGTTAATTCCATATCGTAAACTTGTACCCCTGATTCGGGGGTACGACCATACCCCTGATTCGGGGGTAGGTTCCAAAAGCCTGTACCCCTGATTCGGGGGTACGGGCCAGATGCGTACCCCTGATTCGGGGGTATGGCCGTACCCCTGATTCGGGGGTACGTTCCTAGTAGTTTTCAGGTTGCTCACGCAGGTATTCGATGAACCTTTTGCGGCGTTCCTTGCCGCTGCCGTTGCCCTTATCCAGCGCCATGAATTTCTTCGCATGGGCGCAGATTTCGTCGGACGTTGCTTTGTTCGGGGCAGCGTTCTGAACACCGAGCAAAACGTTTTTGTGGAACTTCTCACCGCCAAGAACGCTGCCAAGTCGCTTGCCTAGCAGATACAGTTCGCTGCCGCTATCCGCGTATTCAATTACAATTTTTTCACCGCAGCGGCCCGGATGGCGCTGCGCCCATTCCGTGTGACCAACCGGCTTGTACTTTACAGGCTTGCCGTTTTCGCTTTCTGTCACTATCCAGAAACCATCCGTGACAAGCAGGTCGGCAGCGGCATAGATGAGGTCATCTTTTGTGTGCAGAACCGGCTTCAATTTATCCAGCGCAAGATGGAAACTGCCGCTGAGTTTGGAAAGGTGAAAAGAAATACCGTACAGCAAAGGGACAAGGGTCGAACCCGGCCCGCTATATTGTGCGAAGTGGAATTCGGAGCAGCAGTATGCAGGTAGGTCGTCTTCCTTAGTTAGCCGCCCTGCGCCCACACGAACAGCATCAGTAACAGCGCCAGCCAACTGAAGGCCGAAGTCGCCTTCAAAGTCAATGCCGGTTAGCTGCTTGGCTCGCTCACGAATTTTGGCCGCTTTGATTTCCTGCGGGGTGGGCTTATCTGCTGTTGAATCGGGCACGGTTGTTCTCCGTTGCGTCAAGTTTTTCAGTTGTCATTTTCCGAATGATTGCGGGCTGGCCATCGGTGAACTGTATTTCTATCGTGCCCCACGTGCGGCCCTGCGCGAAAGCATCGACCATCGTTTCCAGTTTCTTAAGTAACGTCGCCTTGTTCACCGTGCCACCGCCTTGCTCCGTTTGTAGGCTGCGCCACCATCTCTGCTTGGAATCTTTCTAGGGTTCGGGCCGGAGGTTGATTGCAGCCAAATGGAAACAGCGACCCATGAAAAGCGGATGTACTTGCCGATGCGAAATGTTGGAAGTGGCTGCTGCTGGCGGCGTCTGGACTTTTCGTAAATCCAAGACAGTGGAACCTGCAAACGTTCTGCAAGCTGTTGCGGCGTCAATATGTCGCCGGGCGCTATCGGGCACACCACGGCGGCAACATGTACAGCGTTGTTCTTTGGCACTGGAAAAGACTCCCGTTCGGTATTTCGGAGCCTTTGACGTGGCCGAACGGCCACAAAAGGAGGATACTGCGCGGCTGTTTCCGATGCCCTGTGTACAACCGACCGGGACCTTCCGGCACGGGCCAACCGCCTAATCTGAATACAAGTTTAGCAAAACCGTGGCCCACTCCGCAATGCCTTTTTTCTGTTGGGGTCATTTGGCTTGCCTCTTTACGGTGGGTCCGATAGCTTTTCATTATGCAACAGGGCCACTTGTTCAAGCTGCACGGCGCATGGCACCTCCAGTTCTATCGTGATGAAATTGTCGATGGCAAGGCCGTGCGCCGCCGTGTATCCAAACGCCTTGCGCCGGTTCAGGGTTACCGCTCCAGAAAAGATTTGCAGAAGTTGATTGACCGCGAACTGCTACCCGTGAACGCGGGCGCGCTGCCGGAAGGCAGCCTGACGTTCGGGCAGTTCTTTGAATCCTTTTTCTTGCCCCACGTGGAGGAGCGGCGCAAGCCAAGCATGGTGAAGTTCTATCGTGATTGCTTTCGATACCATTTGCGTGACCGCGTGGGCGACACCCGGCTTGCCAGCCGTCAGCGAGCACAGGCCGGATTGAACGCTTCGTCAGGTTGTCCAGATTCAGCGCGAAGTTGTTCTTAGCGCCCGCAAAGATGTAACCGTCGCCCATGCCTACGCGCTTCGCGTGGTCTTCCAGTATCGTGCGCAACGGCCCGATGACCGGAACCGCCCCGGTACTTTCGTCCGTCTTGGTTTCCCCGACATGGGTTCGCCAAACAGAACGCCGAACGTGCAACAGTTCGCCCGTGTAATCAGGCCAGCGCAGCCCACGGAATTTCGCCCTCACGCAGGCCGGTGAATGCCGCCACAGCGACCGCAGTTCTCGCAGGTTCGTCGAGCTTCTCCAGCATGTAGCCGATTTCTTTCAGCGTGTAGGCGTACGCCTGAAAGTTGGTTTTGTATCCTTCTGCCTTGCAACCTGTGATTGGGTTCGCCGTTCGGATGAAATCTTTTTGCCGGGCCACAGTGAACGCTGCGGACATAGCCGTCTTGATTCGCATGAGGCTTTGATGGGACAGTTTGATTGAATCGAGCACGGCCTGCGCCTGCGCCGTTGTGAAGTCACACAACGGCTGGCACGCTTTTCGCCGTGGCATAGCCACTAATCTGCACGAACTAGGGGTGGCGGACAAGGTGATTCAAACCATCTTGCGCCATGCGAATGTTGCAACCACCCAGAAGCATTACATAATGGTGAAATCACGGAACGCGGGCCGGGTCGCCATGAAACAGCTAGAAAGGGCAATCCGCAAGGCCAAATTTAGCAAACAAGTGGCCAACAGCAAAACCGGCAGCAAGAACCGCGCATCGCGTGAAACCAGCATGGATATTGGCTGAAAAGATGGAGCCGACGACCAGAGTTGAACTGGTGACCTGCCGATTACGAATCGGCTGCTCTACCAACTGAGCTACGTCGGCTCGTGTTTGATTCTAAATGCGAGGGGAGTCAGCGTAAAGGGCCGAGGGAATGCGATCCGACGCTCGGGATTTTCGTCGTGCCCTGGGATCTTGCTGGTTTCTGATGCGCTGCGGAGCTTCGTTCCGCTTGGACCCTTCGACTTCGCTCAGGGCAAGCTCACGAGGCGCCCGTCCCCACACCAGTGTCGCGTCTCCCTCATCGTCCCCGCTCAAGCTGCGCTTACGCTTCTGGCTTCTTTCTCGTACTCTACATCCGATTCTGCAGGCAGCAGAACCCACAGAGTATAAATGCCGAGCGCGGTACCGAATGGCACGTTGAACATGAGCGAAGGAAACGCGAGCACCACCGCAACCATGCGCGCCCAGGGCTCTCGTTGCAACAAACCCCAGCCGGCGACAAATCCGGCAAACGCCTTCACGATCAGGAATGTGGCCACCAGGCTTATGAGCGGATGCAGGAACGCTGGTCGTTCTGGATGCGTGTTTGGGTTGAAAATGATATTGGCGACGAAATATGAGGCGACGCCCGAAAGGCCATCGAGCGCCGACAGCGCAATCCAGAGAATCCCCAGCAGTCGAACATGCTCCCGGACCCGGTTGCGTTGTGGATATCCCAGCAGCGGTCCCGCGATTTCTTTTCCGCACCGGCTACAAAAACGCTGACCCGCCTGGAGCGTAGCGCCGCATTTGTCGCAGAACATGAGATCCTCCTGGCCGACTGCCGACTCGATGAGATACGAACTATAACGCATCAGCGTTCCAACAAAAACAGCGAACGAGGCCACCCCACAACATCTCGCAAGCGCAAAATGAAAAGGCTACCCGGCAACTTGGGCAGCCTTTTCTTTCAAGGGAGAATAGTTCTAACGGAGATCAAAACCGTCAAAACTTTCTGGCGAAATCTTATGAGCCGAAAAAGGGGGGTGTCAAGAAATATCTCGGAAATAAACGCCTTTAGTTTCAACTATTTAGAAAATAGGTTAATAGTCCTTGTGCGTTCCTCATTGTGAGACGACAAGGCTGTTGAACGCAACTAAACCTTCTCGATTGAGTGTCTTACAGGCCGATTCGCGGCTCAGGAGGCTTTTCCGAGAGATGTAGCGAGATAAATTCCCGATTCTGCGCCTGGTCAAAGACCCGGTGGGGAAACAGGCGTTTGGCCAAAATGCGAATGCCGCCGAAGGCCACGCCGGCGACCAGAGCGAACCCAATAATGATGAAACACAGAATGATCACGTTCACCAACAGGTTTGCGAGGTTATCTTTTTTGGTGAAATACGTGTTCTCATTCCACGTCACATTGGCATCGTAATTTACCGAAGCCAGGAGCGATTTGGCTTCGGCTTGCGATATGGGACCCGATACGACCACGACGATCGGACCGGTGCGCTTGCCAAAGACTGGGCCTGGAAGAATGGGGTTCGCGCCAGCAGGAGGAGTGTTGCCGGAAGCTTTTGAACTCGGCGAGTTCGCTGCCTCGATTCGTCGCAGATGCGAGGCTGCAATCTGCGGTGTGGGATAGGCGATCAAGGTCAAAGTCGCTTCGCCGCCCGAACTGTTGTAATTTCCAATCACTACTTCCGCGCCAGCGTTGAAGTCCACGAGCTCGGCGGGAATTGGAGCGTCCAGGTTCTGCAATGCTGCCGGCCCGACCACGTACTTCGCGCTGTTCTTTACGTAGGATTGTGTTGGCAGATAGGCAGGCAGCCCGGGCAAATTGCGCGTATTGCCCGGTGGCAAGGGAAGGCCGTCTGCCAACTCCCGCAGTTCAGCCGCAGACATCGCCGACAGCTTTTGAAAAACGGCGTCGACCAGAATGTTGCCACGATAAAACAAAACGCGTTCGTTCAGCGAGGCAGCTCCATCGCCAATCTTCTCCCTCAGCATGGGCGGCGTTTTGTAATAAGTGTAGGCGCCGTAGGCGCCGCTGGCATCCTCGAAACGGGCTGCTTTCAAGCTCAGCTTACGCCCATCATCGCGCGTATAGGTGGCTGATTCGAATCCGGTGAATCCGTATTCTTTGAGAACCGCTGCGTTGACCGGATCGGCGACGGCGGGATCGTTGCTGGTTTGCGATGAGCCCGAAATCTGCCATCCGCCGAACTCTTTCGGAAGGATCGTGGCGGCAGGAGCAGCCCCTTTCGCCGACGTAAGCCCGGACAACGAGACGACGAGCAGTGAGATGAAAACCAAAAGACCGGGAATCAGCTTGAAAAGCTTCATGAAGACCAAGTAGGCAGGGAAGCACCAAATCCCCTTTAGTTAGACTACCGGGGAGGCGGGAAAGTTTCCAGAGCGGGCGGCCCGGCTTCACTCAAACTGCCAGGTATCCTCCATCAACCGGGAACACCGATCCCGTGACCCAAGCAGACTCGTCGCTGGCGAGGTAGACGGCCATGCCCGCAACGTCCTCCGGCTGGCCGAGGCGGCCTATGGGGTGCACAGCGATCCGTTCTGACCGGACCGAAGCCGGGTTGGGGGCTTTGCTGATTACGGCCGCGGTGAGATCGGTCTCGACGAACGACGGGCAAATGGCATTCACCCGGATGTGTTCGTGTCCGTGGTCGATTGCCATGCACTTCGTGAGTAGCACCACAGCGCCTTTTGAAGCCGCATATGCAGCCCGGTTGCGCGCTCCGTTGATTCCTAGAACCGAAGCCATGTTGACAATGGATCCGCCCTCAGCTTTTCGCAGCGCAGGAAGTACGCTGCGGGAGAGCAGCCAGAGGCCGCGAACATTCACGTTGAAGGTCTCGTCCCACTGTTCGGGTGTGATCTGTTCGGCAGTTCCAATGTGAAGCACGCCTGCATTGTTCAGCAAGACATTGACGCTACCGAAGTGTGCCACGGTTTGGTCGATGACGCGAGCGACTTCGGAAGGGTTGCAGACATCCGCCGCGAGGACGAGGACAGAGTCGCCGATCTCGCGCGCCGTTTCTTGGAGCCGATCCTGGCGGCGGCCGACCAAGGCAACCTGAGCGCCTTCACAGGCTAAAGCAATTGCACAAGCGCGGCCGATGCCGCTTCCCGCTCCGGTAACGATTGCGATTTTGTCCTTAAGTCGGGTTCCCACGCGGAAACTAGTGTAAACGATACCTCAGTCAGTATCCGCCTCCCTCGAGGCGGACCTTGCCGCGGAACATGCGAAAGATGAAAACGAAGTACACGAGGGCCAGCACAAACGCGATACACCACCAGGTAAGGCCGACGACAAGCCCGTGATGTCCCGCGGCGGAGTTGTAAATCGTCAGGCTGTAACTGGCATCGGTGCTTGCCGGTAGCACGACCGGGTACAGGGCAAACGCAGCCCCGACCAACATGCTGACAATGTAAAGGCTGGAAGCTACAAACGCGGGTTTCTCTTTGCCCTTCAAAGTGGCCCACAGCATTGAGCCAAGACTTGCAAAGACTAGCAGCGGGATGGCTAGGCCGATAGGGTGTTCCCGATAGTTATCCATGACCTCGGGCTTTATCCAGTTGGTCGCAATCAGGCTGATGATCGTCAGCAGCGCCTGGATCGGCCACATGACCAAGGCTACTCTGCGGGCGCGAAGGTTCAACTCAGCTTCCGTCTTGGTCACGATGTAATGCGCCCCGTGGGCGGTCAAGGTTACCAAGGCGATCACGCCCGCCATCACGGTGTACCAATCCAGAATGCCGGGATGTTCACCGACCCGAAAGTCGGTCCAGAGCGGCTCGAAGAAGTAGCCATCCGGGCCGAGCGGAACTCCGCGGATCACGTTGCCCAAGGCCGCTCCCAGAAAGATCGCTAACAGAGCGCTCGACGCGAAGAAAATCGCATCGAAGAATCCAATCCACACCGGGTTCTCCATGTGCGCCCGGAATTCGATCCCGATCCCGCGCAGCATGAGCAGCCAGAGCACCATCATCAAGGGAAGGTAAAATCCGCTGAAGCTGGAGGCATAGAGTTGGGGAAAGGCAAAGTAGAGCGTTCCACCGGCAGCCAGCAGCCACACTTCATTCCCATCCCATACTGGACCGATCGCGCGCAACACCATGCGACGTTCTATGCTGCTCCTGGCCACGAAAAGACTGATTGCGCCGGCGCCGAGATCGAAGCCGTCGAGCACCACATAAGCGGCGACCATCACTGCGACGATCATGAACCAGAGCGTTTCCATAAATCCTTTAAATTCGAGATCCTCTAGTGCGCAGCTGCCGGCTCCGCGGCCGGTCCGTTTTCAATCTCACGCCGGACGAGAAACAGGAAAAGAATTCCCAGCACCATGTACATGCCCATGAATCCCAGCAGGGTGAACATGCCATTCCCGGCTGACACGGTTTTGGAATACCCATCCGCCGTCAGCATCAAGCCGTAGACCAGCCAAGGTTGGCGGCCCAACTCCGCGGTCATCCATCCTGCGGTATTCGCTATGTACGGGAAAGGCAGGCTCAGCAGCAAAATCCACAACATCCAGCGCGCGTCGAACAGCTTACCGCGCCACAGCAGAAAAGCGGACACGACCATAATCGCGATGAAGATCGTGCCCAGCCCCACCATAATGTGGTAGCTGTAGTAAAGCAGCGGAATGTTCTGTGGCCACAGCCGCTCGGGGAAGGAGTTGAGACCTTCCACGTTCGCCTCCCAACGCCGGTAAGTGAGGAAGCTGAGCGCTCTGGGAACCAGCAGGGGATTGTCAATTTTGCGAACTTCGACATCAGGCTGGCCGATTATGACAAGCGGTGCGCCCGGTTGGCCGTTAAACAACGCTTCCATCGCCGCCAGCGTGACCGGCTGGTACCGCGTTACCATCCGGCCTTGACCATCACCGGTAGGGAAAAGCTGCAGGATGCTGAAGATACAACCTGCCACGATACCGGTGCGCAGAAAAATCTGTCCGTGCTCCCGATATTTCTTGGACAGGAGATAAAATGCCCCCACCGACGCCATCACGAAAGCGCCCGTGATCACCGCGCCGCTCATGTTGTGCGCATATTGCCACCACGCCCATGGGTTCAGCATCAGCTCCCAGAAACTAGCGAGCTGTACGGAGCCGTCGGGTGCTCGCTCGTACCCCACGGGATTTTGCATCCAGGCGTCGGTCACGATGATGAAGTATCCCGAAAGCCAGGAACCCAGAAATACCGCGACCGCAGACCACCAGTGCGCGCGCGGGCTCAGCTTCTTTTCTCCGTAGAGGAACAGCCCGAGAAATGCCGATTCCAGGAAGAAGGCAAACATGCCTTCCATGGCCAGAGTCTGGCCGATCACGCCGCCGGCAAAGCGTGAGAAATGCGACCAGTTGGTGCCGAACTGAAATTCCATGGGAATGCCCGTCACCACCCCGAGGACGAAGTTGATGCCAAAAATGCGTGCCCAAAATCGTGCTGCCTGATTGTAAATTTCGTCCTTGCGCCGGAGCGCCAACGTCTTAAGCACGACGATCAGCGGCGCAAGCCCCATGGTGAGTTGGGGAAACAAATAGTGAAAGGTGACCGTGAAGGCGAAGTGCAGACGGTGAACCAGCAGCGCACTATCCATGAAGAACGCTCATTTGAGTGTATGAAAAACCTACCCCAAATCGATAAGCACCCGCTGTGACGCCCGTCACACAAAAAGAACTTCGCTAGCGCAGGCTGCTTCTCCTTCGATCGAGATGTTCCTGCCGTATCTGGCGGCGCCGTCCAGCATCGTCGTAACGGCGACGTTGATCGTCGGTTTCAGGAATCACCGCCGGAACCTGGATGCGGCGTCCCCCGGCATCGACGGCAACGAACGTTAAGTAGGCCGAGCTCACGTGCTTGCAATCATCCAAAATGTAGTTTTCCACCCAGGCCTTCACTCCCACTTCCATCGAACTGTGAAACACACGATTCACTGACGAACGGAGGATCACCAGGTCGCCAACATGCACCGGAACCCAGAAATCCATATGATCGATCGCCGCCGTGACTACGTAGTTCCGGGCATGACGATGCGCGGCCATGGCTCCGGCGAGGTCAATCCAGTGCATCAGGCGTCCGCCGAGCAGCGCCCCGAGCGGATTGGCGTCGTTGGGTAAAACGATCTCGGCCATTTCAGACTGCGAATCGCGGACGGGGCGAGGCAATGCTGGTTCATTGTTCTGGTTCATGGATTTGGGCTCGAGGCAAGACCCGCCGGGGCGGGCTGGATTCTACGCACCAAGTACGACTGCAAATAACATTCCGCCATTTTCTGAAGGCGCGCGTCGGGATGAGAAGAAATCCATCGGCCGAGCGATAGATCGTATTCTAGGAATCCGTATCCCGCAGGCAGATGCCGCGCCTCGCGAACGAACCAAAGTTCCAGCTGGGTGCCACGATCGCGAGCGATGGAAAATCTCACTGCATCACAAGGGCGGTCCCCGGGTAAGCGCGAACAACCGGCAGCGTAACCAAGATTACAGAATTCCCGCAGTTCCTGATTCGTCGGCTCTGCGCCCTCATGACCGGGAGCGGAACAACGACCAGTCCACCCGCTGCCCAAAGGCAGCCGCGACGGATGAAGCCATCCCCCGTCGTCCAATTTGCTTGTCGGCATGAAGAATGGACACGCCACTCGCTAGAACCCCTTTTGATGGATGAAGGTATTGTACTCAGCAGAAGAATCGACCGCTAGTGTTGAAGACAATGCTCTCGCCAAATGGCTAGATCAATCCTGTAGTAATCTCGTATGAAGGTGTTCGGGTTGAGCGCTGAAAGCTGAGGGCTGAGAGCTGCTTTATGGACCGAGTTGCAATGCTGACTGAAATTCTTTCGCAAAACCCCGACGACGCCTTCGCGCGTTACGGCCTCGCCATGGAATACTCAAAAACCGGCGAAGTCGACCACGCTCTGGGGGAGTTCAGTAAATTGCTCTCCACGCATCCCGACTACACTGCCGGATATTTCATGGCGGCGCAGACCCTGGTCACCGCCAATCGCGTGGACGAAGCCAAGAAAATGCTGGTCGACGGAATCTCGTCGGCCCGGCGCACAAACAATGCTCACGCACAGTCGGAAATGACCGCCCTGCTGGACGAGTTGAAATAATTAAGAGCTGCAGTGATCTAATCGCGCTCTCGGGCCATCCGCACCATCGACCATTCCACGAATCCTGGGAACAGTTGATAGAGCTTGATCACTGGAATCATCGTCCACGGCACGACTACTTCCCGCTTCTGTTTCAAATACCCTTGCAATACGGCCCGGGCGACGCGTTCGGCGGTGATGCCTCGAACTCGCGCGGGCCGCACTTGCTTTAGTTCCGTGCCTTTTATCGCGTTCTTGCCGAATTCTGTGCGCACGTAACCGGGACACACAGTCAGCACATTAATTCCGGCACTCTTTAGCTCGATGCGCGCACCCTTGCCCAACGCGTTCATGGCGAATTTGGTTGCACTATAAACCGCATGAAACGGAATTGGAATATGCCCAGCCACGCTCGATATGTTGATGATCGCTCCCGAGCCTTGCTGCTTCATCACGGGAATCACCGCCTGCATGGCCTCAACCGCGCCGAAGAAATTCGTCTCAAATGTTTCGCGAACCGCTGCCATATCCGCGTTTGTTACCGAACCTAATATTCCGTGGCCGGCGTTGTTGATCCACACATCGAGACGCTGATAGTGGTGCAGGGTAAGACCAACCACGCGATCAATCTCCTCGCGGTTGCGCACGTCGCAGGCCAGTGCCAAGGTCCGTTCAGCATGGCCAACTCGCGCGCGGGCCGCCTCAGCGCGTTCGGCGTCGCGCGAGAGCAGCACCACGCTTGCCCCATGGTCAGTGAACAGCTTGGCAATCGCCTCGCCGATTCCCATCGACGCGCCAGTGATCACAACAACTTTTCCCGAGACTTCCATTCCACTCGATCCCATTTCGAGCTTCTATTCTCCTTGAGCGCCCAAGTCAAGCCCAGTTGAGGTCAAGCCCTGGCGTACAATTTTAAGAAATTCGCACCGTGCCTCGTCGCGAAGGATCCCGAGGGCTGTTCTTGAGCGCATTACTGCCACTGTTTCCGCTGGACCTGGTTTTGCTTCCGGGCACGCCACTGCCGCTGCACATTTTCGAACCGCGCTATCGCGAAATGATTTCCGAATGTCTCGACCGCAGCCAGCAATTCGGTGTACTTCGAGGCAAGGATCAAGAACTCGCCGAAATCGGCTGCACAGCGGAAATTCTCACCGTCACCAAGAAATATCCCGACGGACGGATGGACATCGTCACCGAAGGCCGGGCCCGCTTTGAGGTCATTCAACTGAACCAGGAACGCTCGTTCCTGCAGGGCGAGGTCCTCTATCTGCACGACGAGCCTGAGATCCCTTCGAAAGACGAAATAGCTCAAGCCATGAAACTTCACGGTGAAATTATGACGCTGGCCGGAGCTGAGCCAGAAAGATCCGCCGAGGTCGCGGAAGGGCGGCTCTCGTTTCACCTCGCAGGGTCACTTCCTCTCGATCTCGACTTCAAACAAGCATTGCTGGGGATGACTTCAGAAGCCGAGCGCCTGAGAGCTCTCATATCGTTCTTCGACACCATCCTGCCCACCATGCGTCGCACCATGCACGTACGCCACAAAGCCGGCGGCAACGGCCACGCGGGATAAGTTGAAGGCAAGCGTATAATCGGGCCAGAAGCAGTTCTCCCTGGGGGTTTTTCTATCATGAGTCTTCCACGGACGCTCGGCGAGTTACGCCACAGTCCATTTTCTGAGCAACAACTGCGAAGCCGGCGCGTGAAGGATGAACTGCGCGACAATCTGATTGCGAAGCTTCGCCAGGGAGGGCCCATATTTCCCGGGATTGTCGGCTACGATGACACCGTGGTGCCCCAGATTATTAATGCCGTTCTTTCGCGTCATAATTTTATTCTGCTTGGACTTCGCGGCCAGGCCAAGAGCCGCATTCTGCGAGCTCTGACCACGTTACTCGATGCGCAAACGCCCTACATTGGCGGTTGTGAAATTCACGACAATCCGTACGCGCCCATCTGCCGCCGCTGCCAGGACGAGATCGCCAAACTCGGTGATGAAACGCCAATCGCTTATTTGACCCCAGAGCATCGCTATGTGGAAAAGCTGGCCACGCCCGATGTCACCATTGCCGACCTGATCGGCGACATCGATCCCATCAAGGCCGCGCGGGGAGGCCACGAACTCGGCAGCGAAATGACCGTACATTACGGGTTGCTCCCACGCGCCAATCGCGGCATTTTCGCTATTAACGAATTGCCTGATCTCGCCGGTAAGATTCAAGTTGGTCTTTTCAATATCATGCAGGAAGGCGACGTGCAAATTAAAGGTTATCCCATCCGTCTGCCCCTTGATGTCGCGCTCGTCTTCAGCGCCAATCCCGAGGATTACACCGCTCGCGGCAAAATCATTACCCCGCTGAAAGACCGCATCGGTTCCGAAATTCGCACCCACTATCCGGCTACGATTGAAGAGGGTATCGCGATCACCACGCAGGAATCCTGGACGCGCCGCGATGGATACAAACTGCACATCCCGAAATACGTGCAGGAGGTCATCGAGCGAATTGCCTTTACTGCGCGCGAAGACAAGAAAGTTGACAAGCGTTCGGGAGTGAGCCAGCGTCTGCCCATTTCGTGCATGGAAAACGTAATTTCGAACGCCGAGCGTCGCGCCATCCGGCACGACGAGAAGCTGGTCGTGCCGCGCATCGGAGATGTCTATGCGGCCATGCCCGCCATCACGGGCAAACTTGAACTCGAATACGAAGGCGAAATGAAAGGCGCCGACCACGTGGGACGCGAGCTGATACGAACTGCCATCGCCAAGACGTACGACGGATATTTCAAAGGCACCGACATGAACCAGATCGTCCAGTGGTTCGACCTCGGCGGTGAGATTCAGTTGGCCGACATCGCCGGTGCGACTGAAGCGCTGCAATCGTTGCGCGGCATTCAAGGTCTGATGGAAAAATTGGTCAAGCTGAACGTTGGGCCAAAAGAGACGCCGGAGACGCAAGTCTCGGCGGCGGAGTTCGTGCTCGAAGGCCTCCACGCGCACAAACGCATCGGACGAAACGAAGAGCGCTTGTTCACTGCGGGAGAGAAACCGCCAAAGGTTGCGGAAAAGCCCTTCGAGCGAGAAGATCCGCCGTTCCGCGGCAGAAGGCCGTTTAATTAAATCAGAGCTCCTAGCTTCTAGCTGCCAGCTAGACCACCTAAGAGGTAAAGCTACGAGCTAGTGGCCAGCAGCTCCTTTATGAAACGCATCCGCTACAGCAAATACGTCCCTGACCCTGCCGGCGAAATGAGCATGGAAGACCTGCTCAGCGCGCTCTCTGATTTTCTGCTACAGAGCGGATTCCAGAATTATCTCTACGACGATTTCGGCGATGGCGAGCAGACCCTGGATGATCTGCGCCGCGCAATTGAGCAAGCGTTGCTTGATAGCGATCTGCTGGATGAAGAAATGCGTCAGCAACTCCAGCAAATGCAAATGGAAGGCACGCTCGACGAACTCATCGATCAACTGATCCAACGCATGCAGCAGGAGGATTACATCAGTATCGATCAGCCTCACGATCCTGCGCGCCAGTCCGGCGTCGGCGGGCAAGTGGGCGAGGCGCAGCAGCAGGTGAAGTTCGAAATTACCGACAAGAGCCTGGATTTTCTCGGCTTCAAGACCCTGCGCGATCTCATGGGATCGCTGGGAAAATCAAGCTTCGGACGCCACGACACTCGCGACATGGCTACCGGCATCGAAGCCAGCGGCGCATCCCGTCAATATGAATTCGGCGACACGCTCAATCTCGACATTACCGCTACGCTGTCCAGCGCCATTCAGCGCGAGGGCATGAAGCTCCCCCTGAACATCGAATATTCCGACCTGCAAGTGCATCAGTGCGAATATCAATCTTCGTGCGCCACCGTGCTCATGCTCGACTGCTCGCACTCCATGATTCTCTACGGCGAAGATCGCTTCACTCCGGCAAAGAAAGTCGCCATGGCGCTCTCGCACCTGATTCGCACCCAATACCCGGGCGATTCTCTATCGTTGATCCTGTTCCATGACTCAGCCGAAGAAGTTCCGCTTTCGCAATTGGCGCGCGTGAAAGTCGGCCCGTATTACACCAACACCCGCGAAGGTCTGCGTCTTGCGCAGCGCATTCTGCAACGCCAGCGCAAAGACATGAAGCAGATTGTCATGATCACCGACGGCAAGCCGTCCGCGCTGACCCTCGAAGACGGACGCATCTACAAAAACGCCTTCGGCCTCGATCCGTTAGTCGTCAGTCAGACGCTCGAAGAAGTTTCCAAGTGCAAGCGCGCTGGGGTCTTGATCAACACGTTCATGCTAGCGTCGGATTACGGTCTGGTGCAGTTCGTGCAGAAAGTAACAGAAATGTGCCGCGGCAAAGCCTACTTCACCACGCCCTACACGCTGGGCCAGTATCTGCTGATGGATTACATGTCGCGGAAGACCAAAACCATCCACTAAAGTGGCGTGAGTCAGAAGTTCATTCAATAAACCGTGTCATCCCGACCGGAGCGAAGCAAGGCGAGCGCAGTGGAGGGAATTTCGCCAGTCCTCACACACGTAGCCCTCAGCTATGCTGCCGTGCTTTACAAGCGAAGGTGAAAACTCGCGCCCGCTAACGCGGCTCTGATGGCGCACTCGCCACCCCGTCGGGATTGTAAGCAGTAACTCGATACCGCGCCCCGAACAAGGTCGCGTGCGGATCCGGCCACGGATCGTCCGCATCCGTCGCGCAGCGATCGCAAATTGTTTTCCATTCCTTCGCGCCTGCGTCCATGCGTTCGATCGAATAGCGTACTGCGCCCGCCGAGCCGCGCCACGCGACAAGTCCTCCGACCACAATAGAAGTGATTACCGGCGCCGGCGGCGTGGCGTGTTTTGGTAAAGCCGTGCCCGACATCGCATACGCGTGAACGCGGAGTTGCTGAGCCCGCGCAGCCATGTCATCAGCCGAATTCACCAGCGTGTTGATGCCCGGATAATAGAGCGCCCACCACTGGCCGCTTTCACCGCGTTCGGCGTAAGCAATATTGTTGGTATCGGCCGGAATCGGCTGGAAGCCGAAATTGTCGAGATGCGCCTGCAGCGCCCAGAAGCCGTCGCCGGAAACATTCGGGTTCTTGGCTAAGGCGTCGAGAACATTTTGCAGATCTCGCTGTGTCTTCCAGTCGGTCCGATCCCATCCGAATTCATTGACGATGTACGCTTTTCCGTGACTCGTCACCGCCGCCGCATCGCGGCCAAACGTCTCCACCGTCGTGTGCTCGCCCGTGCCGAGCAGGGCGTCCCAATGGGGGTAGTATTCGAACGTGACTAAGTCGGAAGCTTTGTTATCGAGAACCTTCGGATAGGCGCGAAAAATTCCCGACGTGTCCAAATAAAGATGGCGCGAATCCTGTTGCTTGATGTGCTGGCCAATTGTTTCGACCCAATCGGAAATTTGCCCCAGTGAACTCGGCCCGCCACCCATCAGGACTGCGATGAGGCCGCACATGTTGCAATCTTCCCACGCGAGAACGGTTGGATCATCTTTGTAGCGCACGCCAGTCAGCGCATTTACGTGATTCAGAACCGCGTCGATGTGCTTTTCGTACGCGGCGATCAGCGCAGGATCGGTGAAGAAATCCTGCGGATTCTGCTTTCCACCCCACGCCAGATACTGGCCGATGCCGCCAAGTGAACAGGTCGCGCAATCACCCACCAACGTAATGATGATCCGAATGCCGTTCCGCTTGGCTGCGACCAGCGCGTAATCCGACGCCTGGAACGCTGCGTCATTGAACTTGCCTTGCTCGGGTTCGACGCATAGAGCGCAACCCACGGTATCGCCCATGGTCTGTGCGCGCACTACGCGTGCGCCCATTTCTGCGGCGGTCGCAAACGCGTCATCGATTTCGAAACGACTCGGGTACCGAGGCCCCATGGGATCGTGGGGCCCGTAGCCTTCGAGTCCGAGCCACTCGATGTTCGGCCCGCTATATCGATACGACGCGCCATGTAGGGTCAGCTTGGTTCCCGCGCGTTCGACGAAATCTTCGTCGTGAACGGTTTGCGCTTCAACTCGGAAAGGCGGCAGAGCCAGCAGCAGCGCTAACGAAAAAATCACTCCCGGCGCAGCTCTTCTCACTTCGACTCTAGCCATCGGCCTTTTTCACCGCTAATTCAGCGCCTTGAAAACCAATCTTGCTGTGGGTCCCATCGCAAAAAGGTTTGTTGACCGACCCTCCGCAACGGCAAAGCGAGAACGCTGGTTTGCCGGTCAGGTCGTACTTGGTGCCGTTAATGTCGACCAACTCGATGGCACCTTCCGGAGCTTCTACGCGATAAGGACCGTTCGGTCGAACGGTGATCTTCACTGTAGCCATGAGGCCTCCAATTGAAATTTGTTTGAGTTATGAAGATAACAGCTTTGATCGTTTGGCTTCCAGCGGCCGAACGAAAAAAGCAGATTCCTCGTGTCTGCTCGGAATGACAACGCTGGGAGGTGGCCATGTTCAACGGATGGAGACAACGAACCAGAAGAGCTAGAAGCTAAGAGCTAGAAGCCAAAAGCCAAACTCACGCCGCCGCCAGCCGCGCCCCAATCAAACTGTGATAAAGCCGCACATACTCGTCGATCATGCGCTTGGCAGTGAAGCATTCGCGCGCCCGCTGATAAGCCCGAGTCGCATAACCGCGGCACAGATCGCGATGCTCGTGCAATCGTCGAATCACATCCGCCAGGCTTTCTGCGTCGTTGGCTTGAAAGTAAATCGCGGCCTCACCCCAAATCTCGCGGAAGGAAGGAATGTCATTCGCCACGATGGCGCAGCGCGAGAACGCGGCTTCCAGCGGCGCCATCCCAAAAGCCTCATATCGCGACGTGGCCGCATAAATCGATGCGCGGCTGTACAGCGTGCGCAGTTGGGCCTGCGTCTGCGGTCCTTTGATCGCCACGCTGATCTGGTCAATCGCAAGTTTCACGTCCGTGCGGATCGGAATCTCGGAATCGGAAACCGGTGCCTCTGCCCCCACAATGCAGACTGGTAGAGGGTGGACATGCTGCGTCAGCAGGCTGACTTGCTTGCTGGCATCGCACAAACGTCCGACGGCCAGTACCGAATCGTCCTTATTCACGTAAGGATTAAACGAAACCGGATTGCGCCCGTTATAGATCACCGCATCCCGTCGAGGCTGCGTATAACAGTTGCGAAGCGCATCCAGCATCCACACCGACGGAGCGACCACGGCAGTGGCATGCCACAAGCCTCGCGTCACTACCTCGCGATACCAGCGCATCCACCGGCTCTCTTTGACCTCCTGCCCGTGGATCTCCTTCCACCAACTAATCAAATCACCGTGCGCCACAACTACGCGCGGAGTGTCGACTGGAAGGTTTCCATAGCACAATTGATTCAGGTGCAGCAGATCGGGTTTGAGTTCCTTGACCAGCGCGATGAGGTATGCGGAAGAGTCCCTAAGATCCTGTTCAGCGCCTTGCATCCACTCCAGGCGAAACGCAGTTGGACGGTACTCCAGCCCCTGCAGTTCATCCATCCACGAAGTCTGCTGCGGCAACGGAATATCGCCCAGGCTGACCAGCGTCACTCGCACGCCGCGGCTCACCAGCCCGGAGACCAGTTCTTGAGTATAGGTCCACACTCCGCTCAACGTGTCAGTAGTCACCAGAACGTGCACAAAGTCTCCAAGGTAGGCGCCAGCGTCTTCGCTCGTGCTGGGCCGCGACCATTCTATTGCGGAATGACCGTGGATTGAAGCACTTCTTTTGGTCTCCGACAAAGCGAAAGAGTGCAACATCTTGCACCCCACCTGCAAGCAATTGAGCCACAACGCTCAAGTTACAATGATTCGATGCTCCGCTTGATGTGCGTTACCGCTCATCCCGACGACGAGGCCGGAGGTTTCGGCGGCTCGTTACGCCTCTACCATGATCGCAGCGTCGAAACCTGCGTAATCTGCCTCACTCCCGGACAAGCCGCTACCCACCGCGGCGACGCCACAAACGACCAGGAATTAGCCGCCGCGAGGCGAAAAGAGTTTGCCGCTGCGTGTGAAATCCTGAAAGTCTCGAAGGGAATCGTGCTCGACTATCCCGACGGCCAGCTCCACCGCCAGGATCTATACAAAGTGGTTTGCGATTTGACGCTGCACGTCCGCCAGTTCCGTCCGCACGTGTTCATGACTTTCGGCCCCGATGGCTCCGTCACCGGCCACACCGATCACTCCATGGCTTCCGTTTTCGCCACCCTCGCTTTTCACTGGGCTGGACGCACCAACCGCTATCCCGACCAACTCACCGGCGAAATCACTCCGCACCGAGCTCAGAAGCTCTACTACAGCACCGCCAACTTCGCGCTCCCTGACCGTCAACCAATCACACTGCCGCCCGTGACGGCGATCATTGAAATTGGAGATTACCTCGAGACCAAGATCGCCGCATTCAAAGCGCACACCAGTCAGGCGCCCTTGTGGCCCATGTTCGAATCTCACGTCCGCCAACGCGGACGTCAGGAGATGTTTCATCTTGTCGCGAGGGTGACCTATGGGTTGATCGAGCAGGAGACCGATCTCTTCGCGGGAATCAGGGAAAATCTTTAGCACGACTTTCTCTGCGAACGTGACCGCAGTGAAGCTCCCCTAGTACGTGAACGACTGAATCGCGCCTACGCCAAGGGAATTGGTAACGTCGACGAATCCGCTACGGTCGCTGGGGTGGAGTGCCATGTGCACCGGGAACACATCGAACCTCTGCGAGAAGAAGTTGAACTTGTTGAGTGTTTCCAGCAGCGTTCCCTGCCGGTTGTACACGTAGATGGTGCTGAAGTTTGAATTCTGCTGCTGGCTTGAGATGGGCTGCGCCACCAGAAAGAGTTTATGAATGGGGTCGAACTCAACATCGACTCCGGTGCAGGCGTCATCGCAGTTTTGCGGGATGAGCGGCAGAGTTAGTTCGAAGCCTGTCTGGTCTTTGAGATCGTAGAATTCCACGCCGGCATCCCCAAAAGTCGTAGTAACTGCCATATCGTCGGCGGAATCGACCGCAATGCCCATCACCTGTCCCGATCCGATGCCGAGGAATGATTTGATCTTGCCGGTGGCCAGATCAACCTGGTTCACGTAAGAGGGCCCAAACGGATTACCGTCCGAGGCCAGGACAACCGCAGTATTGGTCTTTGTATTGAGGCCAATGATCCCAGGATAGGATCCAATCTGAACGACCGGTCCGAACGTGTTCTTGGCGACGTCGGAGCCAAAGACGTAGAGCATGAAATTGTTTAGGTCCAACATTTGGAAAGCATTGATCGGCGAACCCTGATTGCGACTTACACCGTAAATCTCAAAGCGTGTCTTTCCCGGAGCCGGCCATTTGCCGGTGAATTGATTGCCGGAAAGGGGGTCCAATTCGTCGAATGTGTAATGCGGGTCGTCAAAAGTTACCTCATGCGAGTGTTCGACGAGGCCGACCGAAGTGCCTACGATTCCCCGAGTGTCGTCACCGTCTCCGCAACCCACGGATTTGCCTTTTCTGACCACTTGGACGATCTTGCCGGTTTTCTGGTCGAAAGTTTCCGTTGCCCAAGTGCATGTGTTCCCCAATACAACCTCGCTAAGCAGGCCCTCGCTGCCGTTCTGGTCGATGTCAAACCCAAGAATAACTCCGCCCAGCTTGGGATGCACGATTACTTTGCCTGGACCTATCGGAGGTTTCGACGCGCCCTTAGCAGTGGGCACAGCCGCGAAGGAGAAGAGCGCGAGCGAAGTCAGTGCAAGGGCCAGCCACAGAATCGTTGGGACGAATTTTCTGTCTCTCATTTTTGAGCCCATCCTTTTCAGCGAGTTTAGAAATAAGTCGAGTGGGGCGGAAAACCGGGCCGGTGGAACCTTTCCCCGGCCCGGCAATGGTGTGGCACACTATTATATTCAGCGTGCCGCTAAGCCAACAGTGCTTGCCGGCAAGCCTTTGATGTGGGAGCCCGCAACCAGTGAGCCATCCAGCGCGATCCTGAAACCGTCAACGACTCCGGTCCCCGGCGCGAGCACGTATAGGAACCTTGCGTCGTTACTGATAGCGAGATCGGTAGGGGCGCTGCCTGCGCCGAGCTTCGCGGTTATGCCGTCGGAATTCAGTAGATGTAAGCTTCCGCCATACGCAACGCCGTACCCAGAAACGGTACCGCTGCCCGTGTTTGTGGTATATGCGAAGCGGCCATCGCTGGTAAGCGCAACCCAGCACGGAGCCGTCTGATTATCGGCGGCTGAAGCGCTAATCGTATGAACCGATCCGTTATCGGAAACGAAGTACGAAGATAAGGCGCCAGCATTTGCCGCTCCTCCGAACGCATCCGATACGAATAGGTCATCGCGCTTCCCGAATGCAAAGCCATACGGCGTTTCTCCCGCAGAATCAATTACCTTTTTGCCTACAACGACACCGTCGTCATCCAGGGAGAACACGTCCATCTTGTTGGTGTTCTTCTCGGTCACGATCAGTAGGTTGCCCTCGGGATTGAAGCTAATCTGGGCTGGGCCGACAGAGGACGCGCTGAGCCGGATCCCATGCGAAATTCCACGAAGATGTCCGCTCTCATCCACGCGGAATCCGGCAATTGTGTCGTGACCGCCAACCGCACCGCCCTCGTTGAGCACATAGAGCAGATTGCTGAACGCGGTTAGGCTGACGGGGTTCTGGCCAGCCGAAGGCGTAGCCCCGACGAGGTGGAGGCCGTTGGGAGTTACAGAAAAAACTGAAACGCTGTCGCTTCCGGCATTCACCGCGAATAGGAAGCGATTGCTAGCGTCGAGAATCAGGCTGCCCGCGCTGGCCAAGCCCGCGCCAGAGCCCAACCCGCCCGTGGCAAAAGTGCGTCCGGATGCAAGCTGTCCGTTCGCCGAGCGGATGAACATAAAGACCGCATTGCCCGCACTCGAATTGTTGAGGGTGTACACTGCTCCTGCCGCCGCACTTGCCGGCAAACTCCACAGCAAAGATGCAACGGTCGCCAACATCGCAATGGTCAGTTTCACTTTCATAAGACTTCCTCTTTTCACAATGGGTTTAGGACGACGGTTACTTAAGCTTCAAAGCGAGATTCGAGACTCTGAATCTCGGTGCGTAACGGAGCAATTGTCGCGCGCGCTCCAGCGGCCCGCTTTGATTGGTATGTCGGCTGGGAAAGAAAATTCCCCCTCTGAAGTTTGGGCACGCCGCGCGATTAAGGTGGCCGAGCGCATGTGGAACCTGCGACCCAGCGCGCTGATGATCGGAGCTATATTTCTGATTGTGGGTTTGGCTGCCCGATCTGCGGAAGCTCAGTTCTACGCGGGAGGGCTGGGCGGCGTTTCAACGCTGTCGGGAGACACGAGTGCAGTCATCAACTCGACTTCCACAAATTTCTCGATCTACAATCCGCAAAACGGACTCGTCCTGGATGGGCTCCTCGGAAAACATTTTAACGACTTCTTCACCATCCAGGGCGACTATGTTTGGAATCGCAATGCCTTAGCCCTGACCACAGCCGGTTTCGGTTCGGGATCTATCAAGCAGTACGAGGAAACCCGAAACAGCTCGCAGCAAAGCTTGTTTGGCAGCGCGCTGGTGTACTTTCGCAGGCGAAGCAGTCGCATAAGACCTTACCTCTCGGTGGGGGCCGGCTGGGTGCATCTTTCATCTACCCAGCAAAGTGTATTCGCTTTGCAAGGTTCGCCGGAGCTGCCGCCACGTGAATTCAGCGCTAACATGATCGCCCTGCGCGTGCCTGTGGGCATCGATGTGAAGCTGCACAGCGGCTGGCTGCTTCGTTACACCTTCAGTGAGACGTTGAGCAGGAATCCCATAAGTGATGAGCTCTCCCCGCCAGGTCCGCACAGCCTGAAGAACTTTCAAAATTTGATCGGAATCCTGCGGCAATTTTGAATCTCACAGCAAAACCAGCTATGAATTCTTGAAGCTGACATACGGACAACCGTTCCAGTAGATGGGCGCATTCTCCATGAGTTCGGCCATCACCCGTGCGTGACATACCCGGCACAGATTAAGGGACTTGGCGTACTCGCTGACGGGCGCAATCTGGACGAGTTTCTCGAAGACGCAGAGTCTCTGCCCCCGCTCTTTGTTTTCCGTGAGGCTCATCAACATGCCGTCCGCAGTTTCCAGGTCCAGAAGAGCGGAGTAAATCCTTGCTTTCAGACGCGCGGGAGCGTGTTCGGTAACCGTCAGCTCCGCCTCATCAGCAATTCGCTGCATGAACTCGTCATCGCGAGGATCGGGCATCGCTCCACCTTTCTCGAAACTCCGCTCTGGCTCGGGCTAAGAGTCGTTCGATCGCTTTCTCTGTTTTGCCGGTTTTGAGGGCCATTTCGCGGGCCGAGATTTCATGCCAGTAGCGCCATACCAGCACGAGACGGTACAAGTCCGGAAGCTCTTGCAGGACCCGTTGCGCCCTCGCCCGCATTTCGTCTCGTTCAAGAAGTTGATCGAAGTCGAAAACTACGGGTTGGGGAACGGGATCTTCTTCTGACCTGTCTATAACGTCAGCGGCTCGCAGACGCTGCCGGTAGTGCTCCTCGACCCGGTGGCGGGCGATGCCGAGAATCCACGATCGCAAGGCTCCCGCGCCTCGATACTGCTTAAGACCCTGCCACGCAGCCAGAAAGATTTCCTGTACCAAATCGTCTACTTGGTCGTAATGCGGCGCGAGCCTTGCCCGGACATAGCCGTATACGCTGTCCGCGTACTGGCAAACAAAATCCGCGGTGGCTTTCCGGTCTTTTTGCAGCACGCAGGCCACCAGCTCGGCATCTTCATGCGCCGGCTGGGCCTTTGCATTCGGTTCGTCCGACGCTTCCTGACCAGAAGGACACACGGTTCGTTCCCTATGTCTTATTGTCGTCGGATGGCGCTGCCTCCCCCGCCACATCAAGCGGTAAGCACTTACTGTGCGCGCAAGTCGCGGAACACTTGTACCAGGGAACTATGGGCGAACGGCGCCGGCGCCAAGGTGAGGATCAGCATAACGAGGCCAAACGCCGCGACCCATCGCCGCACGCCGGTCACTCCCGGCCATTCTGCCACCATGGGATGCCGCATGCCGCTAATCCGCAGCAGGACCGCCCAGATCAGCCATCCCGCCCAGAAATATAGCGCCATCGGAATCAGCGCAAGAATCGTCAAACGCGAAACTGTTTTGTGTGCGCGCGGCGCAAGCGAAAAGACGATGTGCCCGCCATCGAGCTGACCGCCGGGTAGGAGATTGAGTGCGGTCGCGAACATCCCGACCCAAGCCGCGATCGCCGTCGGATGAAAATAAATCGAGCGCAAGGCCGACGAGCCAACCTTGAGTTGCCCGAGCGGAAGAACGTACCACGCCAAGCGAAAAATCAGCGGATATCCCAGCTGAATGTCGGGGCTCGCCATTGTCGGCGGCAACGTTTTGGAGAGCGGCATGGCGAACAGTAAGACGGTCACGGCCACTACAAATCCGGCAATCGGTCCGGCGATTCCAATGTCAAAAAGCGCCGCGCGGGAACGAATCGGAGAGCGAATGCGAATAAACGCGCCAAGCGTACCGATCAAAGTGGGCGCAGGAATGAAGAAGGGCAAAGTCGCATTCACGCCGTAGTATCGGCAACAAAGATAATGTCCCATCTCGTGTGCCAGAAGAATAAGCATTAGCGTGGACGCAAACGGCAAACCCAGAAGCAGCCGCGAGGGTTCAGTTATGGCCCAACGCAACGGGAAAAAAGGAACCTCGTCATCGTTGAGCGAAAACGCGGGCTGGTTGTGCTGGAAGTTAAACTCCATCCGCGCGCCTACCACCAGCGTCGTGAAGATAGTAGCCAGCAGCAGCACGATGTGCAGCCAGTAGCGCTGCTTCGGAGGCCGCACCACAAAGACTTCGACCGGCCGGTAATAATCGGTAGTCGAAGAAGAAGATACTGGGGGGAGAAATTCAGGCATCAAGATTCCGCGTTGTCAGGGCTAAAAACACGTAAGCGCGGGAAAGCCCCGCGTCTCCATCCTACGCGAGAAAAGGCGCTTCAGTCGATGGCTTGCAATTCCTTGCCCGGCTTGAAGCGTACGGCTTTGCCCGGGGGAATCGAAACCTCAGCGCCCGTGCGCGGATTGCGTCCGATGCCGGTTTTGCGCGGCCTGACATTGAATACGCCGAACCCACGCAGTTCAATGCGATCGCCTTTGGCGAGAGAACGCTTCATGCTTCCAAAAACGGTTTCGACCGCCAGTTCGGCCTTGGTTTTGGTGATTCCGGTTTTGTTGACCACTTCGTTGATGATGTCGAGCTTGATCACAGGTGGCTCCCCCGAGCGATGGAGTCAGTAGCGTTGCATCAAGTGGTTGATGCTAAGGAAGATATGAGAGATTGTCAACGGGAGGTTATCCGATAAGTTAAGCTGCCCTGCCTTATTCCGTGTGCCTTCGCGTCCTTTGTGGTTATTGATTCTGAGGTTTCTACTTCCTGGCGTTTTCGCCTTCCTTATACATGTACTTGATCGCAGGCTTATAGATCATAAGGTTGGGCGAACCGTTGCACGTCACCTTCAGGCAACTCTTGTCGTACCACTCAATCACGCCGTGGATTTCTTCACCATCCCGCAGCACGATGACCATCGGCGTCCTGGCCTGCATCTGCTTCTGATAATAAAAATTCTCAGCGTTGGTTTGCTCAGGGGGCGCAGTTTTGCGGCCGCCACCGTTACGATCATTGCGATCGTTGCGTTCGTTGGAGCGGTCAGGACGATCCCGCCGTTCTGCCACAGGTGCGGACGAATGGTTGTGGTCGTTGCGGTTTAGCGAAGGGCGAATCAGCTTCCGGTTGGCAAAACTTTCAGGTTCGGTTGTCCGCTCGTCCGGCATGGAATCAACCGCATCTCTTATGGCCATAGCTTCACCTGTTCGACACGCTTTTTTACGCGGGCCACAACCCGGCGCGACTGTGATTGTGGATTCTAAAGGCGTGAACTTTCCACTACCGTAGCACAGGAGCGGGAGAGATGACAATCCTGAACTTACCGACGGGTTAAGAGCCGTTGACAAAAATACAATGGCAAAAAGCGGAAGCTAGCCGCAGTATAGCTCGCCTTTCGGTGTATAGTGTGTGCGCCGCTTTTACACCTGGTGAACCCCACACCCCCTTGGGCGACGCGAGAGTGCGGTTTTCCACTATTGCGCAAACTTTTTCAATCGTGGGTGGTTTTCGCGGCGCAATAGCTCATTTATGGTTGCATCACAGCCTGACTCGGGGTTAGCTTAATTGGTCCAATTCTTGCCCTCCAAGGAAGAAGTATGAGGATGCCTCTTAAATCTTGTCTATCGCCTGCCGCTGCGGTGTTCCTTGGCCTTTGTTTCGTCAGCAGCTTCGCAGTTGGTGCCGATAAACCCCATTATGTCGTCACCAATGATGACGTGCCGCCCTCCCTCACCACCAGCGTGAGCTTTTATACCGTTGCGACAAACGGTCAACTGACCTTGAAAACAAAAGTTCTGACTGGCCAAGGGGGTATCGCGGGCGGATACTTTGCCGCGAACCGCGTAAACGTGCTGGAGAGTGGGAGTGCTGAGTGCGTCTATGCTTCCAACGCGCAGGGTGGCGAAATTGAGGGAATCAGCATTAAGACTCTCAAAGTTGATGGCCATGCGGTTGGCTCCAAGAAGGATACCGGCGCCTCCAATGGCATTGGTTTAGCCATGAACTCGCAGTACCTTTATGCCAGCTTCACCGACTCCAGCAACATCGGCACCTTTCAGGTGCTGCCCGGTTGCAAAATAAAATTTGTCGGCGACATCACCGTCGGCGGGC
>JBAVAQ010000008.1:0-6906 GCA_049585795.1 Terriglobales bacterium
GGCGATCCGTCTTCTGCTTGCGCACTCGCTTCGCCCGGATCTCCGCTGCATCTCCGATCCACAACTCGAAGTGCAACTCCGCGAGCAATCGTTCAAACCAACGCGCCTGTCCACTGGCTTCCATCCCCACACGCACCCGCATTCCCTGGGCCGCGAGCTCGCGATAAAACTTTTCCGCTTCCTCACGGTGTTGCAGTCGCCGTTCCTGGAACTCCCCGCTGTCGGTATCCACAAATGCAATTTGCTGAAAGCCTGGGTGGTAATCTGCTCCTATAATGATCATGTTCGGCTCCTTTCTCCGAGCCTTTTGGTTGGATTCAGCACCACCAAAGTCTACTCGGGCATCGGAGCCGACATTGTCATGGAATCAATTACGCTCAAAACCCCCTCGCCGCAGCACACCACTGCGCTTTGGGGGCGAACGGACGGCGCAAACTTGCGTTATCGCCTGGTTTCGACAGTTAAGCGATGTGTAGGTTCTTGCAGCTTGACCCGCCTTGGATGGCGGCACATAATACTTGCTCGTTACCGCATTTGGGCCCATCCGGTGGTAGTCGGATCTCCGAAGTGAGCTTGTCTCATGCCGAGAGGAGAGAATCCTGTGCTGACTAAAATTGTTTCGCTGACGCTGAGCGCGGCGCTGGCAGTCGTGTCGGTTGTCGCAGTGATTGGCATGTCTGGCCAGGCGGGGTGGGCCTTCGACAAAGAGAAGGTGTTGCACAACTTCGGAAAAGGCAACGACGGAGCCATTCCCGAATCCAGCCTAATTTCTGATGCGGCCGGAAACTTGTACGGCACGACCCTCTACGGCGGTAAGACCCTGTGCGGCTACAACTACGGCTGCGGGACCGTCTTTCGACTGACGCCGTCCGGAAACGGCTGGACGGAAAAAGTACTGCACAACTTTAATTATGTGGACGGATGCGAACCTCGCGCCGAGCTGATCCTCGATGCTCATGGAAACCTGTACGGAACGGCCGAAGGCGACGATTGTGACAACGGCACCGTATTCGAGTTGCTACCCGGCAAGAACGATGAGTGGAGCTATAAGGTGCTCTATAGGTTCACGGGAGGTAACGACGGCGGCGAACCGGCCGCTGGCCTAATCTTCGATGTTGCCGGAAACCTATACGGCACAACCGCCAGCGGCGGCTATCTCGATTCCGGAACTGTGTTCGAGTTAATGCCTACAAATGGCAAGTGGAGCGAGAAGGTATTGCACAGCTTCACGTATACCACCGACGGAGCTTTGCCCACCTCGACTTTGATCTTCGACGCCGTCGGGAACTTATACGGCACGGCCATGGCAAGCGGGCCCGGCTCAGGTTGCGGCGACTACGGCTGTGGCACAGTTTTTGAACTGATCCCTCGTGCGAACGGCTCGTGGAACGAGAAAACACTCCACAGCTTCGAGGGCAATGGCAATGACGGGTGGTCACCCTCATCCGGGATGATCATCGATACCTCCGGCCGCCTCTGTGGCACAACCGCGAGTGGCGGCTTGCATAACGACGGAACAGTCTTCGAGTTAATGCCAGGCAAGAAGGGCATCTGGACGGAGAAGGTGTTGCACAGTTTCAACGGCAAGGACGGCGAAGCCATATATGGCCGCGTAGTCTCCGATGCGGACGGAACCCTCTATGGGACAGCCGCCTTGGGCGGCAATACCGGCGATGGCTGTAATACTTACGGCTGCGGCACGGTTTTCGCGCTCACGCCCGGTGCATTCGGTCGGTGTACAGCAAGAGTGTTGCACCGCTTTGACAATACGTCCAAGGACGGTAATTTCCCTGCCGCCGGATTGGTTCTTGATGCGGCTGGAAACTTGTATGGCACCACTGTCGGAGGTGGCGCTGCGACAATGGGCCGGAACTGACGAGCCGGCATTTTCTGGCGTGGTGCGTGGAACGGCAGATCGAGTTGCTGCACATTCAGCCGGGCAAGCCGACGCAGAACGGGCGCGTCGAAAGCTTCAACGGGCGGTTGCGGGAAGAGTGTTTGAACCTGAGCTGGTTTCAGAATCTGTTCGATGCGCGACGCAAGATCGCAGCGTGGCGGAAGGAGTACAACGAAGAGCGACCGCACAGCAGTCTGGGATACAAAACACCGAAGGAGTTTGCAGCCGCGACGAGAGCGACTGAGGCCGGCTCCGCTTTAATGGCTCCGCCGTCCTCAGCCGCAAGCCCGGACTTGAAAAATGTCGTATGATCCGGTGCGCGGAGAACGGGGGCAGGTCACCCACATGCCGGAACATTGTCCTTACGCGAGTCATCAACTCAATGACAGATTTCAAGCAAATCATCGGCAGAGGGACGCGCGTACGAGATGATTACGGCAAGCTTTATCTCAATATTGTGGACTATACGGGGAGCGCGACGCGACTCTTCGCCGATCCGGACTTCGACGGTGAGGCCGTGCTCATCACCGAAGAGGAGATGGACGATCACTAATCTTTTCCTGGTGGACGTTGGGGAAATGTATGATTATCGAAGCCCTCATATAAGCACTCCTGGGCTTCTGAATTTTCTTCTCATGATAATCGCCTAAGGAGACTCTGATTAAGCTCTCTGCTTTCCACAGTCGGTCAAGTTAGAGTGTCTGAGGAATGAAGCAGAGGACCCTGGCGATGATGACTGGCTTTGAGCAGTACACGAGGAATACGCGGCGAGCGCTATTTCTGGAAGAGATGGAGCAAGTGGTGCCATGGCGCGAACTGTGCGGGCTGATCGAACCGCATTATCCCAAGCCGGGGAACGGGCGGCCGCCGGTGGGAGTGGAGCGCATGCTGCGGATGTACTTTTTGCAGCAGTGGTTCAACCTGTCGGACCCGGGGGTGGAAGAGGCGCTGTACGACTCGGCGGTGATGCGGCAGTTTGTGGGCATTGATTTAGGCTGCGAGCCGGCACCGGACGAGACCACGGTGTGCAAGTTCCGGCACTTGCTGGAAGAACACCGACTGGGGGAAAAGATCCTGGGGCAGGTAAACCTGCACTTGCAAGCGCAAGGGGTGCGAATCACGACCGGCACGATTGTGGATGCGACCATCCTGCACGCCCCCACTTCGACCAAGAACCGGGAGCAGCAGCGCGACCCGGAGATGCACCAGACGAAGAAGGGCAAACAATGGTACTTCGGAATGAAGGCGCACGTAGGGGTAGATAGCAAGACGAAGATTATCCACACGGCAGTGGCGACGGCAGCCAACGTTGCCAATTCGGCGGTGCTGCCCGATCTATTGCACGGCGAAGAAACGCGAGTGTGGGGCGATCAGGCTTATCGCGGCCAGAGCGAAGTGATCCGGGAGTGTGCACCGCAGGCCCAGGACTGTACCCATCGGCGCTACCGTTACAAGGATCGTATTGACGAAGTGGAGCGGGCGAAGAACCGGACCAAGTCGAGGGTGCGCTCGAAGGTGGAGCACGTGTTTGCGGTGATGAAGCTGAAGTTCGGATTTGTAAAGCTACGCTATCGCGGACTGAAGAAGAATGCTACCCAACTGTTCGCGGTGTGCGCCTTGGTGAACCTGTATCTGCTGCGGAAGAAGCTGCTGCTTCTGGCACCAGCATAGCCCCGCTGCGAAGATTGAGGATCACGGGCGAGCCACCGAAGCGAGCCGCGACGGGAAAAAAGAATCCCATCGCTTTCCACTGGCATGCTGAATACGCAGCGCCTTAAGAGACACGGGCTTATTCAGAGTTTCCCTAAGGGAGGGATCAATGCCGTGCAATAAAGGTTTAAGGACTGTGTTGGTAATCGTGTTCACCATTTTTCTCTTGGCGTCGGGTGCAGTGGGACAAACCGGCTACAAAACGTTGCACAAATTCACTCACAGCAACAGCAGGAAGGACGGACTGGGTCCCGTAGCCGGCGTAATCTTTGACCAGTCTGGAAATCTCTATGGTACGACCTCGGGTGGCGGCAATGATGGAAACGGCACGGTTTTCGAGCTCACGCCGAACTCGGATGGAACTTGGACGGAGAGTGTGCTGTACATTTTCTGCTCCCTCATGGATTGCATCGACGGAGCCGGACCATGGGGCGGCGTAACCTTCGACCGGTCCGGAAATCTTTACGGCACGACGGAGGGGGGTGGTGCTAATGGGTTGGGCACAGTTTTTGAGCTGGCCCCCAGTCGAGATGGAGCCTGGACTGAGAGCGTACTCTACAGCTTCGCCGGCGCCGACGACGGAGCTGACCCTAGGGCCAGTATCACCTTCGACCAGGCAGGGAACGTCTACGGCACAACGCACTACGGCGGCGGCCCTAATGATCGGGGTACGGTCTTCAAGCTGGCACAAAACGGAGAGGGAGGCTGGACTGAGAGCGTACTGCACAGGTTCGGGGGCGGCTGGGATGGAGCCTATCCCTGGGCCGTGATCGTCGACAAAGTAGGCAATCTCTACGGCACGACCAATGAGGGCGGCGGAGATGCTGAGGGAGGAACAGTCTTCGAGCTGACGTCAAGCTCGGATGGGAACTGGAGGGAGAGTGTGCTCCACAGATTCAGCGGCGGCAGAGATGGAGATGGTCCCTGGGCGGGCCTGATCCTCGATGTGGCAGGGAATCTTTATGGCACGACGTGGGCTGGAGGCACTCACAGCAGCGGTACTGTCTTCGAGCTAATGCCGAACTCGGATGGAAGATGGACCGAGAAGGTGGTCTATCCATTCAAAGGTGGCAGGGAGGGGGCAGAGCCATTCTCTGGACTGTGCTTAGACGCGGCCAGAAATCTCTACGGCACGACCCGGGTCGGCGGCAGGGGCAATTACGGCGTGGTCTTTAAGCTAGTGCCAAACCCCAACGGCGCGTGGCAGGAGACAGTGCTGCATAGTTTCGTCGATCATCCGGGTGCTACCCCTTTCGCGGGCGTCATCTTGGACGCTGCTGGGAATCTCTACGGGACGGATCCAGGTGACAGTTTTACAACCTTCGGATCGGTGTTTGAAATCACGCCCTAGGCATTTTGGCGTGGTGCGTGGAACGAAAGATCGAGTTGCTGCACAAAGAAGCGGAATAACCTCTAACAACAATTCCGTGGCGACCTCGCTTCGGTGTTGAAAAGGAATCCACGAAGCATCGCCGAATTATAGGATGCGCGTTCACCACTAACGCGCTCCCCTACTTGATCGCGGTCCAAACGGTGCGAGTGAGGGGACATCCCCATAAAGCCGTGTTAGCGCAGGAATTGGATGTGCCCGTGCAACTATATAAGCTGCCTTGAGTACAGGTTGACGCGGCTGGTACGGCGGTGCCCGTGACCCACGTGGGCACGTTCAGACTTGTCGTGAAGCGCGAATAACCATTGTTTGCTTTTTCGCCCAACACGTAAAGCGCGACCGACGGATCCGAAGTGCCAAACAAACTTGTGGAAGTCACGTCATCCCTAATCGTCGAGGTACCGCTACCTCCCTCATTG
The DNA here is from genome assembly GCA_049585795.1 of Terriglobales bacterium. Classification (GTDB taxonomy): domain Bacteria; phylum Acidobacteriota; class Terriglobia; order Terriglobales; family Acidobacteriaceae; genus JABDBE01. The sequence continues at coordinate 5,417 of JBAVAQ010000008.1, forward strand.
CTGACGCCTACAATACTGAGGTCCGTGACGGTGTGATTGGCGGAAATGTGAACCGTGTTAATAGGCGTCGCCGAACATGTCGGGCTACACCCAATAATCGTGTCTCCGAGTATATTCACTAGCACATTGCTCTGAGCATTTGCATTTGCCCCAACCAGGATTCCGTCGTAAAAACCCACAATTCTAACATCCTTAATCATGTTGCTCGAAGAATCTAGCAGGATTGCAGCCGAACCTGGGGTTGGTTGCTCGATACAACTGAGACCGCGTATCCCACGTGTCGCTGTCAAACCGTTTATGCTTACGCACGTCGTGGTGCTAGTCGGGGAAGAGGTGCCTGTATTAAAGGTAATGTTTGAGTAGGGCCCAGAATTGGTCGCGTTGCCCGAAACCGACAGTCCGGTGCCAAGTATTTGGTAAAGGCTCACATGGTCCACGTAGCTTGGGTCTTGAGAGAGGGGATTGTCAATCCCATCGATGGCAAAGCCGTTCCCATCTAGGTTCAGATTTTCTATCGAAATGCCTGCGCAAGTGGAAGTACACAGGCTAGTCGATCCAAACCCGATAATATTGGTGCCTGAAAAGCCTGACTTCTTAGCTTGGATCGTGGTACCAGACGAGATGTTATCCCCTTCTCCGATGAGATGTGTGTTGGGCGGAAGGGCCCAGGGGGTGCTTGTGACGATGGTGCCGGCTGGCAGAAGAATCGTCGAAGGCTTGTTGAGGAACGTGGTCCCATTGTTCCAGGGAGTCCAGTTCGCTGCACATATCATGCTTGTATTGTTGGAATTGAGACCTCGTGCGTCAATCACAGTGGTAGTGTAACTAGCGGGCATCAGGATCTTATAGATTGTGGAGCAAATTGTCGCGTCGGCGAACATGCTAGCGTCTATGAAGGCTTTCGACGCCACGGTGGGCGAGCATGAGGGTTGCGATGTGCAAATGGCATTCTGACCCTGACTGCTTTGGGCCTCCAAGTTGACAGGGAAGACGCAAAACCAAACGGTGAAGACAATTACCGTCGCGGTCAAAACGATCTGCGCGGCCAAACGCGGTGCGGTTCTCATTGCATTCTCCTTGCTACAGAATTTGGCTTCTCTTCCTTCCAACTACGGCTGAATTTCGAAAACGGTGCCGCAGCCGTAATTGGCACATGCCTGACTGCTTCCCCCTTCTTGTGTGGTGCTATACGCGTTCCCTGCCTCGTCGAAAATTAATTTCGCTGAAGGATAGGCAGCGTCAGGAGGTGCGTTAAATTCATAGAGCGCGGCAAATCTCCAGGAGCCTCCTGGTTGCGGCCGCAATCGAAATAATGTGCCCTCACCAGAGGGCCCGCCGCTGGACGCGGTCCCGTACAGGTCGCCCTTTGTGTTGAACACTAGTGTGCCTTCGGGTTGACCGCCGTCCCCGTTATCCTGGAAGCTGTGCAGAGTTTTCTTCGCCCATTTACCGTTGGAACGGGGCAGAAGCTGGAAGACCGTGCCGGACCC
>JBAVAQ010000009.1:0-33506 GCA_049585795.1 Terriglobales bacterium
ACCCAAGCTGGCGTGACGGGCAGCGGATTCAGCATGAATGGTTTGAACTTGCCACTGACCTTAGCCTCGGGCCAGAGTAGTCCCGCTTTCAATTTGGTGTTCGCTCCGCAAACGACAGGAATGGCCAGCGGTGCGCTTTCTCTCAGCAGCAATGCTTCCGACCCCACTCTAAGCATCCCGCTGTCGGGCACGGGAGTTGCACCGGGGACGCTGTCGGCCAATCCAACCAGCCTCAGCTTCGGCAATGTGCAGACCGGGAACAATCAAACGCTGTCGGAAACCGTGACCAACTCCGGCGGCTCCAGCATCACTATCACCCAAGCCGGGGTGACGGGCAGCGGATTCAGCGTGACTGGTTTGAACCTGCCGTTGACCTTAGCCTCGGGCCAGAGTAGTCCCGCTTTCAATGTGGTGTTCGCTCCGCAAGCCACAGGAGCGGCCAGTGGTGCGCTTTCGCTCAGCAGCAATGCTTCCGACCCAACCTTAAGCATCCCGCTGTCGGGCACGGGAGTTGCACCGGGAACGCTGTCGGCCAATCCAACCAGCCTCAGTTTCGGCAATGTGCAGACCGGGAACAATCAAACGCTATCGGAAACTCTGACCAACGTAGGGGGTTCAAGCGTTACCATATCTCAGGATACTGTCACGGGTACGGCGTTTAGCGTTACCGGCCTCAATCCCCCGTTGACTCTTACCTCGGGCCAAAGCATAACGTTCAGCGTCACCTTTGCTCCGGTGTCGGCTGGGAGTGCGAGTGGGAACATTGCCAACGCTTCGAACGCGTCGAACCCGACTTTAAATATTCCTCTGAACGGCACGGGTACGGCGGCCGGACAGCTGGGAGCAACCCCTGCAAGCTTGCCCTTTGGCAACGTGGCAGTGGGGTCGAGTGCGAATCTTCCGGCGTCCCTTAGCGCCACGGGCGCGAGCGTAACAGTCACGTCCGCGAATATGAGCAGTTCGGAGTTTACTCTAAGCGGATTGTCCTTCCCGCTAACGATTGCCGCCGGTAACAATGTTCAGTTCACAGTTGCATTCGCACCGCAAGCCAGTGGCGCCGCCTCCGGTACGCTTTCTTTCGCCTCGAACGCCTCAAATTCGCCAACGCTCTCGTTGAGCGGGAGCAGCACTGCGCCGACTCACACCGTTGTTCTCGCCTGGACCGCGAGTAATTCCTCGAACATCATCGGATACAATATTTATCGTGGCAGCGCTTCCGCCGGCCCTTATGCCCGGGTCAATTCCTCACTGGATACAATCACAACATACACGGACAATTCCGTCGTCGACGGCCAGACTTATTATTATGTGACCACAGCCGTTAACTCAGACAATCAAGAGAGCGCGTACTCTACGTCGCCGCAGCAGGCCGTGATTCCTGCCCAGTAGCCTTGGGTCAGGCTCGGAGTTCGCCGTTCCGCGAGCCGTTTTCTCCTTTAGAGCGGCTTGCCATCGGCAGCTAGGCACCGAACAACACAGATTGCCACCCTTTGTTATGCGAAGGGTGGGCAAACACTGCAATTCTCCACCCACCATCTCAAGTCAATCAGTGCAACCGCAAGTTTCAACCGGTTCCCCTTCGTTCAACCGTCGAAGGAAATCCAACGCCGCTCAACGGTTTCGCTCACAAAATAGCCGACCCATCTGACCAGGGGGAATATAATGACGTGCGCAATGCCTCTCACACCCGGCATCAAACTCGGACCGTATGAAGTCGTCGAACTGCTGGGTGCCGGCGGGATGGGCGAGGTGTACCGGGCGCGCGATATGCGCCTTGATCGCAGTGTTGCCATCAAGATTCTGCCTGGCACGCTCTCCGCAGATAGTGACCGGTTGCGCCGCTTCGAGAAAGAAGCACGTTCGGCATCAGCTCTCAACCATCCCAATATCATTACCATCCACGAACTCGGACAGGACGGTTCCACGCACTACATCGCGATGGAATTGGTAGAAGGGAAGACGCTGCGTGACCTGCTCGTCTCCGGCTTCCTGCCAATGCGAAAAGTAATTGAAATCGCAGCCCAGGTTGCAGACGGGCTGGCCAAGGCGCACGAAGCGGGCATCGCCCACCGGGACTTGAAACCTGAGAATGTGATGGTGTCGCACGACGGATTCGTCAAGATCCTCGACTTTGGGTTGGCGAAAGTGGTTTCACCCGGCGAAGAGCAGTCGGATTTGTGCTCTACGTCGCACACCCCAGCGGGTGTGCTTCTGGGAACCGTGGGATACATGTCGCCGGAGCAGGTCAGCGGCCATGGACTGGATTTCCGCTCAGACCAATTTTCGTTCGGGGCAGTGCTCTACGAGATGGTGACTGGAAAACGCGCCTTTCAACGAAGCACACCCGCGGAGACGCTGGTGGCGATTCTCCGGGAGCAAGCCGAGCCGATCGGAGTCCGAAATCCCGAGGCCCCGGCTCCGCTCTGTTGGGCTATCGAGAGGTGCCTGGAAAAAGAGCCAGATAAGCGTTACGTCTCCACCCGAGACCTCGCTCGCGAACTCGCAACGCTGCGGGACCACTTTGCGGAGAAGCCAGTGAAGCAGGGGGAGACCCGACCGACCAATCTCCCTGCCCAACGGAGCGGGTTTGTGGGGCGGGAGAAGGAAGTAGCGGCCGCTAAAGAACTCATGCTGCGTCCGGATGTGCGCTTAATGACAGTTACGGGTCCCGGCGGCATCGGCAAAACGCGTCTCGCGGTGCAGGTAGCTAGAGAATTGGTCGCGCACTTCTCCGGTGGCATTCATTTTGTTCCGTTGTCCTCGCTAACCGAGCCCGGATTGATTGCTTCGGCAATCGTTCAGACTTTGGGCATTCGGGAGGTGGGCGGCCACTCGGCGATCGAAATGCTTAAGGAGCATTTACAAAATTCATTGCGGCTGCCAATGCTACTGCTGCTGGACAATTTCGAGCACCTGATTCAAGCGGCGCCGGCGGTGGCAGAACTCCTGCCGACGGCTCCCAATCTTAAGATCATGGTAACCAGTCGCGCGGCCCTGCACGTATACGGAGAATATGAATTCCCGGTGCCGCCGCTCGCCATGCCGGATTCGCTGGCCAAGCCTCCGCTCGAGATGCTGTTGCAGTACCCGGCGGTCGCGCTATTTGTGCAGCGCGCAGTTGCAGTCAAGCCCGACTTTGAACTTAATCGCGAAAACGCATCTGCGGTCACCGAGATTTGCGCCCGCTTGGACGGTCTGCCTCTCGCCATCGAACTCGCAGCTGCGCGAGTCAAAGTTCTTTCGCCTACTTCCATGCGAACCCGCTTGACCAGCCGGTTGCAGCTGTTAACCGGCGGAGCACGCGACATGCCGCAGCGTCAGCAGACGCTTCGCGCCGCCATCGACTGGAGTCACGGTCTGCTGAGCGCTGCCGAGCAAAAGCTTTTTCGAAGATTATCGGTCTTTGCCGGGGGATGCACCCTTGAGAGCGCGGAAGCTGTATGCGACACCAAGAGCGATCTCGATTTGGATCTGCTCGACGGCATGACATCCATGGTGGACAAGAGTCTGGTGCAGCAGTTCGAACCAGCGAAGAGTGAATCGCGGTTCGTCATGCTGGAAACGATCCGTGAATATGCTCTGGAAAAACTGGCGGCCAGCGGAGAGGAGGACTCGACCAGGCGCGCTCATGCCGCCTATTGCCTGGTCCTGGCTGAAGAAGAAGCTTCGGAACACAGCGGAGCCGAAGTCGCAGAATGGCTGGAACGCCTTGCCTTCGAACACGACAATTTTCGTGCGAGTCTTGCGTGGTTGATAGAAACTGGAGACGCGGAATGGGGGCTGCGACTCGGTGCAGCGTTGTTTCGCTTTTGGGAGATGCGCGAGTATCTGGCCGAAGGCAGAGATCAACTGGGCAAGCTGCTGAAGCTTCCAGGAGCGGCAACTCTCACCAAGGCCCACGGGCGGGCGCTTTTTGCCGCAGGCGTTCTCGCGAGCGAGCAGGGAGACTACGCATCTGCAGATACGCTCGTCCGGGAAAGTCTGGACATCGCGCGTAAGTTGCGCGACCAGCAGGCAGCCGCCGTGTGTCTGAACGCGCTCGCGGTCATTGCTCGGGGTCACGGTGACCTTTCCGCTGCACGCGCGTTGTCCGAAGAAAGCTTGACGCAGTGGAAAGAATTGGGTGATCAGAAGGCGATCGCTAGTTCTCTCAGCAACCTGGCGAATATCGTCAAACTGCAAGGCGACAACGCCCGCGCGCTCTCGCTGTACGGAGAGTGTCTCGCCATCTTCCGCGGACTGGGAGATCGATCGGGCGTTGCTTGGTCTATGAACTACCAGGGCGATGTCGCCCGCGATCAGGAGGACTCCGCGGCAGCGCGGGCATTGTATGACCAGAGCTTAGCAATTTTTCGCGAGCTCCGCGACCGTTGGGGCACTGCCGGCACACTCGCTGACTTGGGGAGCTTGGAGAGAGAGCAGGGGAATTATCCGGCAGCGCGCTCTCTGTACCGGGAAAGCATAAGAATTTTTCAGGAACTGGACCACAAACGCGGAATTGCGCGCCTGCTGGAGTGTTTCGCGTGCTTAGCCGCTGTTCAACTGCAAGCCGAGCGTTCGCTCCGGCTGGCGGGTGCCGCGGCTGGGTTGCGTCAAAATATTGGCGCTCCGCTGACTCCGGTGGAACAGGCCAAACTGGAAGCAAGCCTGCAAGCCGCGCGACAGGCGTTAACCGACACAATGGGCGTCACAGCCTGGTTTGAAGGTTGGGGTTTGCCGGTCGAGAGAGCGATTGAGGAGGCGCTGACGCCCGAAGCTGCGTCTCCATCGCGTTAGCGCACGGATTTCAGAAGGAATGACGCGGAGGACGAACGAAATCCAGGCGCTCCGGAAGGTTTCGGTCTCCGTTACTCTGCGCTTGCCGGGTCAATAAGTCGGCGAACAGCGGAGACGCGATTGGCCGGAAGACCCACGCGCCGGGCGTGTTCTTGCACGGTCGCCTCGTCCGGGGCGAGGTAAACGCAGTACACTTTATCGCCGGTTACGTAGCTATGGAGCCACTGGATCTCGGGCCCCATTCCCTTTAGAACGTTGACCGACTTCTGGGAAACTTCTCGCAACTGGGCGTCGGTTAGATTTCCGGCTCCCGGGATTTCGCGTTCGATAACAAACTTCGGCATGAGCACTCCCTATAGTGCCCAGATGCTAGCATGCACATGGAACGGCTTCAAGGTGGTTTAGCCTAAGCTGTCCCCAGTACCGCAGAGCGCCGGCCGAGAATACAAAGAAGGAATGAGGTAGCAATGGATCTTCGATCGCTTCAAAAGCCGCTGAAAGAGCAGTACCGCAGTGATCCGAGCGCTTCGCGAATCACTCTGCGGGCGAAAGGCGGGCAGACCGATGTTCCGGTGTCGTGCTCGGTCGATCTCGGACGTGCGATCTATCAAGCCGAGGCACACAAAGGAGTCGGAGGCGCTGGTAGCGGAGCCTGTTCCGGTGACCTTTTGCTTGGCGCTTTGGCGGCTTGCGCCCAAATCACCTGTCAGATGGTGGCTTCGGCCATGGGCATAGCAACCGAACGGATTGCGGTCACGGTGGAGGGAGACTTGGATCTCCGAGGCACGCTTGGCATAGCAAAAGATGTGCCCGTCGGCTTTGAGAGTATCCATCTTCATTTTGACGTCCACGCGCCCAAGGCCACGCCGGAACAGTTGCGCGGGTTGCGGGAGAAAACAGAACAATATTGCGTGGTGATGCAGACCCTTCTGCGGCCGCCGAGTCTACAGACCGACTGGGTGGGTCAGGATTGAACACCTAGCGCGTGATTTGCGAAACGCAATGGTTCGTGGCGGCTCTGAAGAAAACAAATTAGAGGATCCGACTAAACCATGCTGAACGACGCGAACATTGCAGCTTTCAGAGCGGGCTTGCACGGAGGGCTCATCGAGCCCGGCGATCCGCGTTATGACGCGGCTCGCAAAGTGTACAACGGGATGATCGACCGGCGCCCACGACTGATTGCGCGCTGTGCTGACGTAGCCGACGTCATCGCGGCGGTGAGGTTCGGGCGCGAGCAGAACTTGCTGGTGGCCGTCCGCGGCGGCGGGCACAACGCGTGCGGGTTGGGGGTATGCGATGACGGATTGGTGATCGATCTCTCGCAGATGAACTACGTCCGCGTGGACGCAAGGAAGAAAACCGTGCTGGTCGGCGGCGGCGCATTGTGGCGCGACGTGGATCATGCGACGCACGCCTTTGGTCTTGCCGTGCCAGCGGGCATCATTTCGACCACTGGCGTAGCTGGATTGACCTTGGGCGGGGGGATCGGGTACTTAACGCGGCGCTACGGCTTGACCATCGACAATCTGCTGGCCGTCGAAATGATACTGGCGGATGGACGATTCATCACCGCCAGCGCAAAGGAAAACGCTGACCTGTTCTGGGCGGTGCGCGGCGGGGGCGGCAACTTTGGCGTCGTGACGGCGTTTCTGTTCAAGGGGCGACCCGTGCACACCGATTACGGCGGGCCGATGTTGTGGCCAATGGCAGACGCCGCGGAGGTGATGCGCTGGTACCGCAACTTCATCGCGAAGGCGCCGGATGACGTCTATGGGTTCTTCGCTTTTCACACCGTGCCGCCGTGGCCGCCGTTCCCGGACCATTTGTACAACAAGAAAATGTGCGGCATCGTATGGTGCTATACCGGACCGATCAAGAAGGCGGAAAAGGTGTTCAAGCCGATTCGAAACTTCAAAACTCCGGCGCTCGACCTGGTCGGTCCGATTCCACATCCCGCACTCCAAAGTATGTTCGATCGTCTGTATCCTCCGGGCATGCAATGGTATTGGAAGGCCGATTTCGTGCGCGCTCTGCCAGACGAAGCCATCACGGTACATCTGAAGCATGCGGCAAAGTTGCCGACGACGGAATCAACCATGCACTTGTATCCCGTCAATGGGGCCGCGAGTCGCGTCAAGAACAGTGCAACGCCGTGGTGTCATCGCGATGCAACCTGGGCCGCCGTAATCGTTGGGGTCGGCTCGGATCCCGCAAACAAGGAAAAAATCTCCGGTTGGGCGAAGCAGTATTGGAGCGAACTTCATCCATACTCGTCCGGCGGAGCATACGTTAACTTTATGATGGAGGAGGGCGAGGATCGCATCCGGGCGACGTACGGCCAAAATTACAAGCGTTTGGCAAAAATCAAAAAGCGCTATGACCCGTCGAATTTCTTCCGCGTAAATCAGAACATCAAGCCGATCTGAACGAGAGGTCGCTGGGGACGCGTCGACAATCGGTGCCGGAAATAACCAGATTGGTGTACCATGTTGTGCCGTTTTCGAGTAAGAAGAAAATCCGACTGTAATTCGCATCCGGGGCCGCTGCGTTTTCTGGAAAATCGAAACCGGACCTCGACTTGGATACAAACGTTGGATGTCATTCATGGGGCGAGTAGTCAGAGCAATGTTTGGGCGCTTGATGGCAGCGGTCTGTCTCTTCGCCGCGCCTTGGCTAATCGCTCAGGAAAACGCACCTGCTCCGCCGCTGTTGACTCTGGACCAGGCTATTCAAATCGCAATTGCCAACAACATCTCGCTTAAAATAGCTAACCTGGATGTGGACAAATCCAACTGGCAAGTCGCCGCGGCGAAGACCAGGCGATTACCTAACTTCAGCACGAATCTTTTTGCATCTGGCGACCTGAATTCACCCGCCTTCACCTTCAACCAAGGCATTTTCGGGTTCGTTAATGATGTGCCGGTCCCTTCCCGGAACATGAGGGTGGACCTTTCGCAAGGTGTAACCGGGTTTGCCATGGCACAGGTCGCCCAGCCGATCACGCAGTTGTACAAAATCCATCTTGGTATTGAGGAGAAACGATTGTCGTCTGATCTGGCCAGCCAGCAATTCCAGGGGAAGCGTCAATCCGTGGTTGCCGATGTGAAGCAGGCTTACTACGCCGTCTTGCAAACCGAGAGCGCGTTGAAATCCACCGAGGCCACGGTCAAGCAATACGAAGAGACCGACCGCGTGGTGCTGCAATACATCGCGCAGGAAGCGGTGTTGCAATCCGATAGTTTGGATGTGAAGGCGAAGCTAGCCCAGGCGCGCTACCAGATAGTCGAATTGCGGAATAATCTTCAAACTCAGAAAGAGCAATTGAATTACCTGCTGGGCCGAGATCTGGAAACGGACTTTACCACCGAGCAGGTGCCACCGATTTCGTTAGCCGAAACCGATCTGCAGGGCGCGCAGCGAACGGCGCTGGCGCAGCGGCCCGAGATCAAGGAAGCCGAGATCAATGTGCAACGCGCGGACGTGGACCGCAAGCTGGCGAAATCCCAATATATTCCTGACCTAGGCGTGGCCTTTCACTACTACAGTCCGCTCAATACCGAGATTCTCCCGAAAAACGTGGCTGCGGCCGGGGTGGAGATGAATTGGGAGCCGTTCGATTGGGGACGCCGGAAAGACGAAGTTAACGCCAAGAAAATCACGCTGGAGCAAAGTCAATATCAGTTGAAGGATGTACGGTCCAAAATCCTGCTGGATGTGAACAATCGTTTCCGCAAGCTCGACCAGAGCCGCCAACTGCTCGCGGTCGCTCAGGCGGCGCAAGCCGCAGCGACCGAGAAATTGCGCGAGGTCAACGACCAGTTCCGGCAGAGCAGCGTGCTACTGCGCGAAGTTCTGCAACAGGAAGCGGCCGTCGCAAATGCCAACCACGACTACGAACAGGCGCTGTTGGCCTTTTGGACGGCTAAGGCGGAGTTCGAAAGAGCTCTGGGGGAAGAGTGACACCAATGAAGCGCAAGGGTGGGGCATGGTTATGGCAGTTACTTGCAGGAGTGGCGAGCCTCGCTTTTTCCGGATGCAATCAGGCGACTCCACCGCCCAAGCCGCCCGTCCCGGTACGCACGGCACAAGTGGGCATGATTGATCTCGGTAATGGGCTGCGATATTCAGCCAGTATCGTTCCCTATACCCAAGTGGATTTGGCATTCAAGTCTAGTGGCTATGTAGAAAGCGTTTTGCAGGTGCCCAGCGCAGGCGGAGGGCGGCGCAACGTAGATCAGGGAGACTGGGTTAAGAAGGGCACCGTGCTCGCGGTGGTAAGCCAACAAGACTATCTCGACAAGCTCCAGCAAGCCGACGCGCAACTCTCGCGAGCTCAGGCTGAGTATGTGAAAGCCAAGCTGAGCTTCGATCGCACTTCGGCGCTCTATTCCACGAAGAGCGCGACCAAGCCGGAATTGGATTCCGCGCAGGCGCAACTGGATAGCACGACCGCCTCGGTCGCGGCCGCCAAAGCCCAGGTGAGCGAGGCGCATGTCGCGCTGAACTATTGTTCGTTGATGGCGCCGTTCGACGGTTGGATCGTTAAGCGCAGTGTGGACGTAGGCAGCCTGGTAGGTCCGGCGACCAAAGGATTTTCCATCGCCGATACGCAAACCGTGAAAGCGGTCTTTGGCCTTCCCGATATCTACATTGATCGAGTCAAAATTGGTCAACGATTAGCCATCACAACCGACGCGCTACCGGGTGAATTCGAGGGCAGAGTTACTTCCATATCTCCCGCGGCCGATCCTAAGAGCCGAGTGTTTGCTGTCGAAGTCTCGATTCGGAACCCGAATAACTCGTTGAAGTCAGGAATGATTGCAACCCTCTCCATTGCGGGCGCACAACTCGCACGCGCGGTAACTGCAGTTCCGATTGGCTCGGTGGTGCGAGATCCGCAAAACCAGGAAGGATTTGCGGTCATGATTGCGGAGGGGCAGGGCAATGTTGCGACTGCCCGCCTGCGGCCGGTGCAACTGGGCAATGCTTACGGGAACATGATCGCCGTAACCGGCGGTCTGCAAAACGGAGAGAAAGTCATCACTACAGGTGCGGGCATAGTTAAAAACGGAGATCAGGTGCAGATTATTCCCTGACTTTCCAGCTCACATTATTTCAATAGTGATCTACCGTTATGACGCACAGGTCGGAATCCGACATCATCGCGAATGTGCATAACACCGCCCGCTTCTTCACGGAGCACCGGCAAGTCTCGCTAATCCTTCTTCTTGGCGTATTTGTTTGGGGCTGGTACGGCTACCACCATATGCCCAAGCGCAAAGATCCCAGTATTCCCATCCGGGTAGCCGTGGCGGCAACGCCGTGGCCGGGCGCGACGGCACAGGAAGTTGAGCAGTTGGTCACGCGCCAAATTGAGCAGACGATGGCGCAAAACGCGTTCGTGCGAGCGCCCACGCCGTCAGACTTCGGGATTCGATCCATTAGTTTTCCCGGTCTGTCGATGGTGTACGTCCAGATGGACGACTCCGTGACTGACACTAAGAAACAGTTCAGCGACATCAACTTAAAGCTGAACACGCTGAACAACCAGCTTCCGCAGGGCGCTGGGCCGATTCAGTTCAATAGTGACTTTGGCGATACCGCTGCTCTCATGCTGACGGTTGCCAGTCCTCCGGCCAGCGACGTAGAGATTGCGCTGCGAGCCCAGGCGGTTCGGCAGGCCATTGAACGGACGCGGAGCGGCGAACCGCACGATGCTCCCCAGCCGCGCGTCAGTGTTGTTTCCGCCTTCCCAGAGTCGGTTGCTCCGGAGCTAGTGCGCGAATCCTTTGAGTGGATTCTGAAAGCCGCGGTGCAGACGGGTGCAATTGCAGACCCGCATTATTTCCAGGGAAGCGGATTCGTAGGCGCCGACGTCAGCTCACAGCTCGACGATGCCCAGTTGCGGGTGATTGCCAATCGCTTTCTTGAAAACATGCTGCATCGCTCGGAAATTCATCCCGATTCCTGGCCTGTCATCTTTGTTCGCGATGCGCAGGGAACGCAAGCAGCGCTGGCGGCGGTCGCGGGCGACAAATACTCCTATCGCGACCTGGATAACTTCACGGATCTCATCAGTCGTACCATCCAGGGTGCGCCCGAAGTGGCGAAGGTTGACCGGAAAGGGGTTCTTCCAGAGCAGATTTACCTCGACTACTCGCAGGAACGTCTGGCGCAGTATGGCGTGAAACCTTCCAACCTCAAGAACATTCTTGGCGCGCGCAACTCAACCATTCCGGGTGGCACGCTTGAGGTCGGTCCGAAAAGCATTCAAATCGACCCTTCGGGCAAGTTTGAGAATGCGCAGCAGATAGGCGACGTCATCATCGGAGTTTCACCATCCGCGGCAAACAGCCCGGTTTATCTGCGGGATTTGGTCGACATCTCGCGCGGCTACCAGAGCCCGGCGCGCTATTTGAATTATCTGACCTGGAGAGACGCCAACGGCCGCTGGCACCGCAGCCGGGCGGTTACCGTCGCCGTGCAGATGAAAGATGGCCAGCAGATCGAACAGTTCGGCAAGAGTGTGGACGAAAAGCTCGCGGCCGTTCGCCGGTATTTGCCTGATGACCTCGTTGTCGCAAGGACTTCAGACCAGCCGCTGCAGGTGAAGGAAAATATCGACCTGTTCATGGACGCGCTGTACGAAGCTATCTTCCTGGTCGTGATCGTTTCGCTGATCGGCTTCTGGGAGTGGCGCTCGGCGGTGCTCATGGCCATTTCCATCCCCATCACGCTGGCCATGACATTCGGAATGATGTACTTGCTGGGCATCGACATTCAGCAGGTTTCGGTCGCGACTTTGATCATTGCGTTGGGATTGCTGGTGGACGATCCCGTGGTCGCGGGAGATTCGATCAAGCGCATGCTCGCCGAAGGCCATCCCAATATCATCGCGGCATGGCTGGGGCCAACCAAGCTGGAGAAGGCGATTCTGTATGCCACGGTGACGAACATTGTGGCTTACCTGCCGTTTCTTCTGCTGACTGGATCAACCGGCGAGTTTCTTTACAGCCTGCCGATTGTAATGACTTGTTCGCTCGTAGCTTCTCGTCTGGCATCCATGACCTTCGTTCCGTATCTGGGTTACTACCTGATGAGGCCGGAGAAAAAAACCGTGCGACCGATGAATGAGCGGCGGGAGCAAGGCTTCACTGGCGTCTATGCTCGGGCCTGCCGGTACTCGATGGAGCATCGCTGGACGTTCTTTGTCGGGTCACTAGTATTTCTGGCGATTGGCGTCTTTATCTTCGCGCAGCTCAATTCGGCCTTCTTTCCAGAGGACGTCCAGTACTGGTCGTATATCGATGTATGGTTGCCCAATGACAGCAACCTGGAGGCAACGAATCAAACCGCGCTGCAGGCTGAGCGAGTCATTCGAGAGCAGGCCGAGAAGTACGGCCGGGAGCATCCGGGGAAAGATAGCAATCCCACCCAGGTGTTGCGCTATGTGACCACGTTTGTGGGTGGGGGTGGGCCACGGTTTTGGTTCTCCGCCTCGCCGCAGGCGCAGCAACTCAATTATGCGCAGGTCCTGATTGAAGTAACTAACAAGGAAATCACGCCCGAGTTTATCAAGCAGTTGCAACCGGTTCTTAGCTCCACGATACCCGGGGCCCGGCTGGATGCGCGTCAACTGCTGACTAATCCAATCGACTATCCAATCGAAATACGCCTCTCCAGTACCGCCGACGTGAGCGCAGCTTCGGAAACGGAGGACAACCGAACGCTGCTGGCGCTGGCGAACAAGCTAGAAGACATTTTCCGCGCAATCCCTCTGGCGGAACGCACGCGCAACGAATGGGGCGACCCCAATGCTCAGATTGCGTTAACCGTAGATCCGGACCGCGCCAATCTTGCGGGAATAACCAACATGGATGTGGCGCTGTCTTCGACGTCGGGGATCAGTGGCATGACCGTGACCACGCTCGAGGAAGGACAAAAGCAGATACCCGTGGTTGCCCGTCTGCGCGTGGACGAGCGGGCCCAGCTTTCCGACGTCCAAAACCTCTACGTCTACGCTTCTCAAGATCAGACCAAGATTCCGCTGGTGCAGGTCTCAAACGTCGAGCACAATCTGGTGAACGGACGCATTATTCGCATGGACCACTTCCGCACCATTTGCGTGCGAAGCTTCCCGGCTGCGGGGCATTTGAGTTCCGAGGTCTTAAAGGAAGCGATGCCCAAGCTGCAGGAATTTGAAAAGTCGCTTCCGCCCGGATTCCGGATGCAGATCGGAGGCGAGTATTACAAAGCGAAAACGGGTTTCACAAATCTGGCGGGAGTCATGCTGATCTCGATCGCCGCCATTTACCTTGCCCTGGTCTTCCAGTTCAACAATGGCATCAAGCCACTGCTCGTGTTGGCAGCCGCTCCGTATGGAATCGTGGGAGCGATAGCGGCGCTCTGGATCATGCACGAGCCTTTCGGCTTCATGGCTTTTCTGGGTGTGGCGAGCCTGGTGGGCGTGATTGTCAGTCACTCCATCGTGCTCTTCGACTTCATCGAAGAGCGGCACGACGAGGGCGACGACTTCGAGAACGCCGTCATCGACGCTGGAATCCTCCGTCTTCGCGCCGTTCTGATTACTGTTTTTGCCACTGTGCTTGCGCTCTTCCCGCTGGCTTTGCACGGCGGACCCCTTTGGAAACCCTTATGCTACGCCCAGATCGGCGGTCTTCTGCTCGCAACTCTCATCACCAAGCTTCAAGTCCCGGTGATGTATGCGATCTTTGTCCTCGATCTAAAAGTCTTGAAATGGGAGAGCAAGCCGGCTGATGGCGCTTCCAGTTAATTCGTCGCAGCACAATCCGAAACCAAACCGATATTTAGCCTCGGCGTATCGTAGAGGAACTATCCACCAATTGCTCATCAGAGGACATCCACCAATGTATAAGCGGACAACTCTTGTAATCGCGGTTTGCGTTCTGGTTTCATTCGCCTCCCCGCAATCCAGAACTCCAACCGATGCCTCATCTGCATTCACCGCTGCGCTCCGCGAGATTGCCGCGGCGGGCAAGCTGCCGGATCTTCGCTGGCCCGATTTTTTCGACTACCGGTTGCATGTAGCTAATTTTTACGACTCAATCGGTTATGCACCAGCTTGGCTGAACAACAACGATCCGAGTCAACAAGCGCTGACGGTGATCGACGTATTGAAGCAGGCGGACAGCAAGGGGCTGAATGCCGAAGACTACGACGGTTCTCGCTGGGCAGATCGCATCGCCCGGCTGCGTCAGTCAGCAGCGCCAGCGGATCGCGCCCGATTCGATGCCGCGCTCACGGTTTGTGTCATGCGCTACATTTCCGATTTGCATATCGGCAGAGTCAATCCCCAACATTTCAAATTCAATCTTGACGTTTCCGCCAAGAAATACGACTTGCCTTCATTCTTGCGGGATAAATTGATCCACGGAGCGGACATCCCCGCCGAACTGGACAAAGTAGAACCCCCCTTCGCGGGGTACAAGCGCACTCAGCAAGCGCTGCAACGATATATGGAGCTGTCGCTGCAGGACGACGGAGAACAACTGCCCGTTCCTGCCAAGCCAGTCGAACCGGGCAGTTCGTACGATGGGGTCCCGCGCCTGATGCGCTTGTTGCATCTACTCGGAGACCTGCCGGAGAGCGCCGCATCGGAAAGCTCAAATGTCTACGCCGGCTCTTTGGTCGATGCCGTAAAACATTTTCAGTCTCGACATGGCCTCACGCCAGATGGACGCCTGGGTCCACAGACATTGAAGCAATTAAACACACCATTGAGCTTTCGCGTGGAGCAACTGCGCCTGACCCTGGAGCGCTGGCGCTGGATACCGTTCCAATTTCCTCAACCACCGATCGTGGTTAACATTCCCGAGTTTCGGCTGCGCGCCTACGAAAAGGACGGCACCATCGGATTGAGCATGAACGTCATCGTGGGAAAGGCTTATCGCCACCAGACTCCAGTCTTCGAGAGGGAGATGAAGTACGTGGTATTTCGTCCGTATTGGAATGTGCCGCCCAGCATTCAGCGTTCTGAAATCGTGCCCGCAATAAGAAAGGACCGCGACTACATCGCCAAGAAAAACTACGAGGTGGTCACTCCACAGGGCAGCGTAGTAACTTCGGGCACCATCAACGATGACATTCTGCAGCAGCTCAGCGCTGGGAAGTTGCTGGTGCGCCAGAAGCCCGGCCCCACCAACGCACTGGGGCTGGTAAAGCTGATGTTCCCCAACGAATACAATGTCTATTTGCACAGCACACCGTCACCGCAATTGTTTTCGCAAACCCGGCGGGACTTCAGCCACGGCTGCATCCGGGTGGAAAAGCCGGCAGAACTGGCGGCCTGGGTTTTACGCGACAAGCCGGAGTGGACGCTGGAACGCGTCCGCACTGCCATGCAGACGGGCAAAGACAACGTGCAGGTGAATCTCTCGAATCCCGTGCCGGTGTTGATCCTCTATGGCACTGCGGTTGTGGAAGAAGATAACGAAGTTCATTTCTTCGACGACCTCTATGGACATGACGAGGAACTGAAGAAAGTCCTGGCGCAAGGTTATCCTTATCCCGGATGACGGGAGTGGATTTACCAGTGCC
Organism: Terriglobales bacterium; assembly: GCA_049585795.1. GTDB lineage: Bacteria > Acidobacteriota > Terriglobia > Terriglobales > Acidobacteriaceae > JABDBE01. The sequence goes on from JBAVAQ010000009.1 coordinate 15,358, forward strand.
GCACCCGGCCCACGTCCACATGTACGAAATCGGACTTGGCGTAGTAGCCAACCCCTCCCTGATGGAGCGCAAGGGCAGCGTCGCGCAAGCGCGAGGTTTCGACCCCGGGCATGCGGATGTCGATGGCCTTCGCTTGCATGTGCAAACTGTGAAGGGCAACACCGTGACCATGGGTTCGTAGAAATTCGTTGCTCCAAGGCGAGCGGTACCCGCAAACAATATCAATCTCGCCGTTCGGCCTGCCCAGTTTCGCATCGATATCGTGGAGCAGATCGAAAACCCGAGGATCATACGCCAGGACCGCACCCGTGCGATGATCCCGCAGATAATGATTGAGCTCGGCGAGCGCCTCGGGCACGTAGCTGTCGCCGCGGCGGTACACAATATCGATACGTTCTCGCGTATGCGTGTGGAAAAGCCGCAGCCGATATTCCGGCAACGGTGCAACCGCAGCCCCGGCGGGGCGGGCACTGGTCGTGAACAAGAAGGTGAGGGCAAAGAAACACACTAACAGCGAGGACGTTTTCAAAGGGGTTTTTCCGAACATCATGCCTAATAAGAATATCGTATTCCTCGCCGACCATGGGCATGAATTCGATGTCATGCCATTACGTCCGTTATTGGCGCCCTATGTCTGGACGAGAGAAGACTCGACTGCACCATCACACGCCGAGCTCGGGGTAAGAGCTCGATAAGATCGTGTTGTAAGGCGGTTAAGAGCCGATTTTCCTTCAGTTCACATCTGCGGGGTTGCCCACCCTTTAGCACGGGACAAAGCCTGGGTCCACCTCTCGTGGAGAGTCTGGGCCTCCCGCTGAGCCATGCGCGGCTCGAAGCGCGTTTCTTCAAGCGGGATCGCTGCGATCGCGCTCGCATTGGGCCAGAACCCCACGGCGAGTCCTGCCATATACGCCGCCCCCAAAGCCGTCGCTTCCATAACGGCTGGTCGAACCACGGGAATTCCGAGAATGTCGGCTTGAAACTGCAATAAGGTTTCGTTGGCCGCCGCGCCACCATCCACCCGCAACTCCGGCAACGGTGTTCCGGAGTCTTGGCGCATTGCGTCCAGAACATCCGCGACCTGAAAAGCGATGCTCTCCAGAGCCGCCCGAGCCAGGTGTCCCGCCGTGGTTCCGCGCGTGAGGCCGAAGATAGAACCGCGAGCATACTGGTCCCAGTGCGGAGCCCCGAGCCCTACAAACGCCGGTACCATGTATACGCCTCCGTTATCAGGCACGGAATTGGCCAATGCTTCAACTTCGTTGGAGTCGAGGATCAATCGCAGGCCGTCGCGAAGCCACTGCACGACCGCGCCCCCAATAAAGACGCTGCCCTCGAGGGCATATTCAACGACATCCCCGATCTTCCAAGCCACAGTCGTAATCAGGCGATGCGACGATGCAACCGGGTGAACGCCGGTATTTTGCAACAAAAAGCATCCTGTCCCATAAGTATTCTTAGCCAAGCCGGGCGCGATGCACCTTTGTCCAAAAAGTGAAGCTTGCTGATCGCCAGCAATCCCAGCGATCTCGATCGAGCCCAGACCGAGGGTGGTCGTCACCTCGCCATAATCTTCGCTGGATGCCCGCACTGCGGGCAGCAGAGATGCGGGGATGTTTAGGAGTTTCAGAATATCTTCGTCCCATTCTCGCTTATGAATATTGAACAGCATCGTCCGCGAGGCATTGCTGATATCCGTCACGTGCAGTCGTCCGCTGGTGAGCTTCCAAACCAGCCAGCTATCGACCGTTCCGAAGGCGAGACGGCGCGCGTCGGCGTGGCGGCGTGCCTCTGCCACATGATCGAGAATCCAACGAATCTTGCTGCCCGAAAAATAGGAGTCGATAAGAAGGCCGGTGCGCTGCTGGATCATAGCTTCGTGGCCGTCGGCCTTGAGTTGATCGCAGAACGCGGCGGTGCGGCGGTCCTGCCAGACGATAGCGTTGTAGATCGGCCTGCCGGTTTCGCGGTCCCACACGATCGTGGTTTCGCGCTGGTTGGCGATGCCTATCGCGACAATGTCGCGGGGGCGAAGCTCGGCCCGGCTTAGCGCTTCTATTGCGACGCTGATTTGTGAAGCCCAGATCTCTTCCGGGTTGTGCTCCACCCATCCAGTCTGGGGAAAAATCTGCTCGAACTCCCGCCGTGCAACCGACCGGATCGCGCCATCGTGATCGAATACGATCGCCCGAGAACTGGTCGTACCCTGATCGAGAGCCAGGATGTATTTCAAGGGACCTCCATCAAAAACCAGCTTTGAAAACTAGCTTGGTCGTGGCAAGAATCGGCGAATTCCGAAATCGTAAATGGCGGCGCCGATCAGACCACCCAGCAGTGGACCTGCGATAGGAACCCACCAGACAGGTCTTCCGTTTGTGATTCCATTGTTGCGAAAACCTGCCGCCACAGTGAACAGCCGCGGGCCCAGGTCGCGCGCGGGATTGATGGCGTAGCCGTGCATAGCCCCAAAACTCATGCCGATGGCAACGACGACCAAGCCGATCATCAGGGCTGACAGGTTTGCTCCCGGCGGCATGTTCCGTTCATCCGTAATTGCGAAGATGAGCAGCAGGAGCAAAGCAGTACCGATCACCTGATCGAGAAAACCTGCCTGCGGTAAATCTGGAAACGCGGGAAAAGTGGTGAAGACGCCGACCGTCCGCTCCAGGCCGGGATCGAACTGGTGGAAAGCGGGGAGATAGTTGCGGTAGACGAGGGCCGCCGCTACGAAAGCGCCAGCGGTCTGCGCCAGGGAATAGGGCATCACTTTGCGCCACGGGAACCCGCGAAATACGGCGAGCGCGAGCGTTACTGCGGGATTCAGGTGAGCGCCAGAGATTCTCCCGGCAAGGTACATGCCCATGGTGACTCCGAGGCCCCAGCCGATCGTAATATTGGTGTACCCTCCGTGAATAGTCTCGCTGGGATTCTTGGTCGGAAACAGCACAACCATGGCGACGACGCCGGTGCCAAAGAGAATAAGAACCAGAGTTCCAAGAAATTCCGCCAACAGCTCCGCACCCAGTGTGGGTTTGCCATTCATTGCTGACTCACCTCGACCATCGTGTTCGGAAGTTTTTCCCTAGTTCGCAAGAGTCCCACACTATAAACCTATCGGAGCGTTCCCCCGTACTATTTTCCCAGCGATTGCCGGAAGCCGAAACTGGCAAGAACTAACGCGATCATCCTGTGGGTTTGCGAGCGCAGTCGATGAAGTTGCCAGCCTGCCTCAGCTATGGAATCATCAGGAATGTCTTTCGGAACAGTGTTGAGGTCGGCACGAGAGCATGTGACGTCAAAGCGACGGTGGATGTACGTCAATCAGGTGCGTGGAGCTAGGATGCGACATTTCGTGGTGGCGGCAGCCGTCGGTTGTTTGTTGAGTTCAGTCGGCGTGGCCCAGGAAAGTCAACCCAGCGCGCCGCCGAATGCGCCGTCGGCGAGCGCGCAATCGCAAACAACGCCGCAGGGAACCAACCCTCTGCATAGCAGCGTAGCTTTCTTTCAACTGCTGCAGCGGAAGTCGCTGTTTTTCCCAGACCTTGCGACGAACGAGGGACCGCTCGATAGATGGCAGAAGTTCAAGCTTGCGGCAAACAACAGCGTGTCGCTCGCCACAATCAGCGCGGCGGCGGTTGGTTCTGCCTTCAGCCAGGCGATCAATCGTCCCTCGGGCTATCACCAAGGCGGCGAAGGATACGCTAAGCGGTTCGGAGCTGACATGGCACGCTCCGCTTCCGCCAACCTGTTTGGGACTTTCCTGATCGCATCTGTCTTGCACGAGGACCCACGCTTCTACGTGAGGAGGCATCTCTCTTTCAAGGAGTCGGTGAAGTATGCCGCAGTCCGAGTCGCGATCACACGCAGTGACCAGGGAGAGCGAGCGGTCAATTACTCCGGGCTGCTTGGCCCTCTGGCCGGCGAAGGGCTAGCCAATACTTATTATCCTGAAGGAAGCCGGGGAGTCGGCGCTACGTTCACGCGATACGCGTCCGACCTGGGTTGGAAGTTCGGCGGTCACCTGCTGCGCCAGTACTGGCCGAGCATCAATCGGAGGTTGCGGTTGGTGCCGTCGACCCAGCCTATAGCGGTTCCGGGCCAGTCTTAGGGAAAGATGGATCTACGTCTTAAGCGGGTAGCTTTGTGCGTGGCTTCGTATCCATCCAGAAACTGACGCTTCGGTTCGTTCTACTAATGTGTCTCGCTTCCCCATGCTTTGCCCAAACGCATCCCGCACACTCCAACGCTTCTTACCAGATCGAGATCACCGTGACCGACGAAAACGGCGTTGCGGTACCTGCTGCGCTGGTCCTCTTTAACGCCGCGCCCCAAACCACTCCGCCAATGCGTTGCGAGACGGACTTCGCCGGACACTGCACCTTCACCGAACTACCGGCGGCCACCTTTCAGCTCCGAGTAGAAAAGCAAGGTTTCTACGCGGCGTTTTTATCAACCGTCCGGCCAGAGGTTACCGCCGCCGTCGACGTGACGCTTTCCCATCTTCAGGAAGTACGCTCCGTGGTGAATGTCAGCGAGTCACCCTCCGAAATCGACCCCGCTCAGGTTTCCTCCAAAGAGCAGATCTCCGGGCTCGACATCATAGATATTCCTTACCCTGCGACCCATGACTACCGCAACGTGCTCAATTTCATCCCTGGGGTGGTGCAGGACTCCTCCGGCCAGCCTCATGTAGCCGGCGCGCAAACTTATCAAACTGTCACTCTGCTCGATGGATTCAACGTCACCCAACCCGCCAATGGGCTTTTACTGGTGCGTGTCAGCACTGACGGTTTTCGTTCTATCGAAGTCGAGCCCAGTCGCGAGCCTGCGGAATATGGGAAGGGTTCTGGCGGCATCCTTGGCCTGAATACCGGAATCGGCAATGACCAGTTCCATATTATCGCGACCAATTTCATTCCCTCGTTGCAGGATAAGAACGGCATTGCCCTCGACCAGTGGACGCCACGAGTTACGCTCTCCGGTCCGATTCGCGCCCGTAAAATCTGGTTTTTCGACGCGATCGAGGGCGAATACGACAATTTCATCGTCAACCAATTGCCCGCGGACGACGATGCAGACCACTTCTGGCGCGCCGGCAACCTGGCGAAAATCCAGGCCAACCTCACTTCCCGCAATATTCTCACCACCAGCTTTCTCTTCAACTACCTCGACGACCAGCACGCCGGACTTTCGCCGCTCCAACCCGTTCCCACCAGCCCGAGCGATGTCGAATTTGCCTACGTTGGAACCATCAAAGACCAGCACTATTTCAGCGGCGGCGAACTGCTCGAGACCGGTTTCAACGTGGACCAGTACAACCTGGCGCTGACTCCGTCCGGCACACAGCCTTACTATATGACGCTCGACACGGCCGGCGGTAACTACTATCTCAACTCGCAAACCCACGCCCGCCGGTGGCAAGGCCTGTCGAATTTGTATTTTCGTCCACGTTACGCGCACGGACGCCACGACATTAAAGTTGGTGTCGACCTCGACCGCATCGACTACGACGCGCAGTTCCTTCGCCAGCCGATTTCTTTCTGGCCCGGCCAAACGGTGACCACGCCGAATGGGGCTTGCCCTACCAGCGCGAGCGGATTTCCCATCGCACCCTTCGACTGTGCGCGTTACTCTGTATTTTCTGGCGGGAACTATTCGACAAACTACAATTTTGAAACTAGCGCTTACGCGGAAGATCGCTGGTTGATCACAAATCGCTTCCTGCTGGAGCCGGGCCTACGCATTGACTGGGATGAAATTGTCCGCAACCCGCTGCTCTCGCCTCGTCTGGCTGGTACTTACGTCTTGGATAACTCAGGAAATACCAAGCTCTCCGCGGGGGCAGGCCTGGTTTATGACGCGACTGACCTTGTCCTGATCGCGCGTCCCTACGCCGGAGAACGCCAGGATTATTTCTTCAAAGCTGGCCAACCCACCAATCTCAGCGGAGTTGTCATTCCAACCCCAACTCCCGTTCTTTCGACCTTCAGCGTCGACCGCCAAACTCTGGAGGCGCCGCGCTTTTTGAATTGGAGTGTCGCGCTGGAAAAGAAACTCCCTGCATCTGTGTTCATGAAAGCAGAATTCATGCAGCGCCGCGGTACTCACGACTTCGTGTACAACACGCCCAACAACCTGCCCGGCGGCAACTTCATCCTTCAAAATACGCGTGACGACCACTACAATGCCTTCCAACTAACACTGCGTCGCAGCTTCCGCGAGCGCTACATGGTGATGGGCTCGTATACGCGCTCCAGCAGCACATCCAATCAGGTTCTCGATTTCAATGTGGACAACCCCGTCCTCGGTCATGTGATTCCGGGAACTTCCACCGTCGGCAGTCCGCAAGCTCCCGGTCCGGTTCTTTGGGACGCACCGAACCGCTTCCTCTCTTGGGGCTTCCTGCCGTTCTTCCGCCTTCCCATCATTCACGAATTGGATCTCGCTTACTCCGCTGAGGCGCGCACCGGATTCCCTTTCAACGTCTTCACCGATCAGCAACTCCTATACGGACCGCCCGGGGCCTATCGCTTTCCGACTTATTTCACTCTGAATTTGCAGCTCGAAAAACGTTTTCACCTCTTTGGTTATTACTGGGCGCTCCGCGGAGGTTTCGACGACATCACGGGTACATCCAATCCGGTTGTGGTCAACGCCGACGTCAATTCCCCCCAATTCCTGACGTTCAGTGGCTACAACCGTCGCTCTTTCACTTCCCGTATCCGCTTCCTTGGCAAGAAATAGCGACCGTGCCGACCTGTGTTAGCAACCGGGTGACTTCTAGCGGGAATACGATATATTCGCGGAGCGATGGAATTTCTCAGCCATTTTCGCAGGCTCACTCTAGTGCAGCGGAATACCTTCGTCGCCTGCTTTCTAGGCTGGTCGCTCGATGCCTTTGATTTCTTCATCCTCATCTTTTGCGTAAACGCGCTGGCTGTCCAGTTTCAGGCCAAGGTCTCGGCCATCACGGAAGCCATCTTTTTCACCCTGGCAATGCGCCCGGTGGGCGCATTTCTATTCGGGTTGATGGCCGACCGTTTTGGCCGTCGTCCCGCGTTGATGGTCGACATTATTGCGTATTCTGTGTTCGAGTTGGCCTCGGCCTTCGCTCCTTCGCTGAAGTTCTTTCTCATCATGCGAGCATTTTTTGGAATTGCGATGGGAGGAGAATGGGGCGTCGGTGCGGCCTTGGCTTTCGAAACCCTGCCCGCCAAAGGACGCGGCTTTTTCTCCGGCCTGCTGCAGGAAGGCTACGTGGTGGGCTATCTGATGGCCGCTCTGGTGTATGGTACGTTGTTCCCGTTCGTGGGATGGCGGGGCATGTTCGTGATCGGAGCGCTGCCGGCGTTCCTGGTGATCTACATTCGCACCAAGGTTGATGAATCGCCGGCTTGGCTGCAGGGAAGGGTTTCGCGTAAAGCGGAGAGTCATTTGGGAAAAGACATTCGCACCCACCTGGGCACTTTTCTGTTCCTTGTCGTTCTGATGTTTGCTTTCAATTCCTTCAGCCACGGCACCCAGGATCTGTACCCAACTTTTCTGCAGAAGAACCATCAGTTCTCTCCGCAAGTCGTCGGGCTGATCGCCATCGTGTACAACATTGGCGCGCTGTTAGGAGGTATTTTGTTCGGCACTTGGTCCGAGCGAATCGGACGCCGCCGGGCCATCGTCATCGCTGCGATCCTCGCGATTCCAGTGATTCCACTCTGGGCTTATTCGCACACCGTCCCCATGTTGGCCTTCGGCGGCTTCCTGATGCAATTTATGGTGCAGGGTGCATGGGGCGTGGTTCCGGCCCATCTGAATGAGCTTTCGCCCCCCGCGGTGCGCGCCACGTTTCCGGGCTTCGCCTATCAATTGGGCAATTTTCTGTCGTCGCGTAACGCGGTGATTCAGGCCAAACTGGTCGAACATCGCTACGGCGGGAGCTATCCGCCGGTGCTGGCATGGACGGTCGTGATTGTCGCGTCGCTGGTCGCTATTGTCACTTGGAGCGGACGGGAAAAACGAGGCGCGGACCTCTCGAATACGAGCTAGTCGGAGGGCTGCATGGACTCCGCTTTGTGCTCACGAAAAAACCATTCGATTCGGCCTGGGCACGACCAATCGTCTAAACTGGAAACTCTCACACGTGATCAGCCCATGAAGCGAGTTCGTGTAGGCATCGCTGGCTTCGGCACAGTTGGCCGGGCAACCGCAGCGATTATTTCTGCGCATGCTGAGCTGATCGCACAGCGCAGCGGAATCCGCCTGGAGGTCACTTCGGTGTGCCGGCGCTCCGGCGTGAAGAGAGAAGACCTTCCTGCCGGCGCGCGCTCGGTTTCTGACTGGAATCAACTGGTCTCAGCCCCCGATGTAGATGTAGTGGTTGAAACCATGGGCGGCACCGATGAAGCCCGCCAACTCGTGCTGGCCAGCTTGAAACAGGGCAAGCCGGTAGTCACTGCCAACAAAAATCTTGTGGCTACTCACGGTGACGAACTCTTTGCACTCGCCGCCTCTCGGAACCTTCCCATTGGTTTTGAGGCCAGCGTGGCAGGCGGCATTCCCATTCTACGAGTGATTCATGAATCCACCGCCGGCGACCGGCTACGAGCGGTGCATGGAATTCTGAATGGAACCTCAAACTATATCCTCACTCAAATGGAGAGCCGGGGAATGGAATTCGATGTCGCCTTACAGGAGGCACAAGCGGCGGGGTACGCCGAAGCCGATCCCAGCTTTGATATTGATGGCTTGGATGCAAGAGACAAACTTTGCATTCTCGCTCGCATGGCGTTTGGTGGACGTCTCAACGTGTCGACGATTCCCACCTACGGCATCCGGCAAGTGCGAGCGATTGATGTCCATTCGGCAAATCGTCTGGACAGCACCATCCGTCTGGTTGGTTCGGCGGAAAGTACGGAAAACGGTATCGAAATCTCGGTGAGGCCGTGGATGGTCAGTCGCCGGTCGATGCTGGCTAAAGTCGAAGGCGTGAATAATGCAGTTTTCTTGGTCGGCGATAAGATCGGCATGCAGATGTTTTATGGGCGCGGCGCGGGCGGCGATGCCACTGGCGCGGCCGTGGTTTCTGATCTCATCGAAATTGCACGGGATCTCGCGGCCGGACAAATCAGCGCCAAAAAGGTATCAGGATTTCTCGATTCCCACCAACTTGTCCTCTGCGAGACTCCCCGACCCGTCAGTTGGTATTTGCGCATCACCGTGAAGGATCAGCGCGGCATTGTCGCTCGCGTGGCTGAAGTCATTGCCCGGCATGATATCAATATCGATTCGCTGGAGCAGCAACCCCACTTGCCCAAGGACCGCGTTTCGTTCGTTATCACGGTGGAGCCGGTTTCCGAGCCCACGATCCGCCGTGCCGTCGATGCCATTAACGCTTTTGAGTTCATGGTCGAACCAGTGTTGCTGCTACGCATCGAGTAGTCACAAGGGCAACCTTGGCTCGCATTTTTTCTATTTGCCCAATAACAGCGCTGAATACCATTCCATTACTTTTGGGATGCAGGCCGCAATATTGTTCGTGGTCCAGGACTCCAGAACTGGGACTTTTCCATCTTCAAAATGTTTCCCATCCGCGAGCAGATGCGCCTGGAGTTTCGCACCGAGTTCTTCAACATTTGGAATCACGTGAATCCGGTGTTCGAGCCTGTGGGCCTGATCGGCGAAGGACCCCAGCCGGTTGAATTTGGAACCCCGCAATTTGAGTTTCCACAAGGCGCCCGTGATCCGCGCTTCATACAATTTGCAATGTAGTTTTACTTCTGAACCCGGTTCGGAGTGAGCGACTTCCCTAGGCTTACTGTTTCTTCACTTCTGTCAGATTGTCATCCGGATTTCGGTCAATGAGTTTGAGGAGCGGGTCGATCCCTGCCTGATTCGGCACTTTGTCGACCGTGACCGTGAACTCCTGGTGTTCCTGCTCGATTTTGTGTTTCTGCAGATACAAATAGTTCCCGTCGGCATCGAGAACCCCGATGTCAATGAGGTCGTGCAGCGGGATTAGATGCTCTTGTCCTTTACCATCGGAGCGGTATTTCTTGGCTTCCACGGCGAGATGGACCTGGTACTTGCCGTCGGGAAGAGCTGAATAGCTGGCTGAGACCGCGCGATTATCAAAGATGGTGATGGTTTCAAACCAGTCCTCGTACAGATACTGGAACTCCGGCGGCGTGACATTGCGCAGATAGTTCACCAGGTCGAGCGACGTGGGATACGGCGGGCCTTTGAAAGCGTAATCTCTCACCATCGTGGCCAATGCGTGATTTACGCGATCTTCGCCGATGTAATCCTGCAGGGCATACATCACCATTCCGCCTTTGTTGTAGTGAATGTACCCCTGGGTAGGCTCAACCCGCAGCAGCGGTTTTTCTTCGTCCCGTTCCTGTGCCCGTCCGCGCAGGTAGCCATCCAGTTGGTAGCGCAGAAACTTTTTCATCGAAGCCGCGCCATAAGTATGCTGCATGACCATGAGCGCGGTGTACTGGGCGAGGGTTTCGACGACGGCGGTAGCGCCTTCCGTGTTTGCGCTGACTACCTGATGCGCCCACCACTGATGTCCTACCTCGTGCGCGGTGACAAAGAAAGGCAGATTGATCGCGTCCTTCTTGGCAGGATCGACGTAGGTGATGAAGCCGATGCCTTCGGAAAACGGAATCGTGTTAGGAAACGATTCGGCGAAATCCCCGTACCGCGGAAACTCGATGATGCGCAATTGCCGGAACTGGAACGGACTGAAAGCGGCAGTCGCATAATCGAGCGTGGCCTTCATGCCCACCATCATGCGATCGAGATCGAATTCGTGAGTCGGATGGTAGTAAATTTCCAGGTTCACATCGTGCCAGCGATCGTGCCGTACAGCGTAGCGTGCGGAATTGACCGAGAAGATGCCAGCCAGGATAGGAGCGTCCGCTTTGTAATGGAAGTAGCGGCGTTCGTCTTTCACCCATTCCTTCTGCAGATAGCCCGGCAGAATGGCGATCTGATCGGGGCTGGTACTGACGGTGCCCTCAAAATTCACCCAGTCGGCGCAAGTGGACACATAATTGTTCTGCCGGGCGGCTACATCCTCCAGCTTCGGCAGCCCGGTCGATTTCTGCAGACCATGTCGACGGCGTGCGCTGTCGTCGACCAGCTGTACGTCCTGGAAATACCCGATGAACGGCAGATAGCTGCCGCTAACGAAGCTGCCATTGCGCACAATGTCGCCATTGGGATAAGAGTTGACGAATCCAAGATTGGGATACGCCAACTCGAATTCAAGCGCAATCCGGCCATGCGGCGGGAGCGGCTGGGGCAGTCGATAGAGATAAAAACCCAACGCCGCATCTGCAATGAGCGGTGTCTGGCCACCTTCGATGCTGAGAGTTCGAACTTCGATGCGGGGACGCGGAATGACGTCCACGTCTTCAGGCCAGAGTGTTACAGCGATGCGGTCGATGGGGGCGTCGGTCTTGTTTTCCAGCCATTCTTTTCCACGGAAGACAGCGAGCCTGCGCTCGGGATAGAGGTCGATCTCGGTCTGAATGTCGGTTATCCGCGGTTGCGGAAGGGTTTGATACTGTTTGTATTTGATCTCGTATTGGGCGCGCGCTTCCTGGATTTTGAAGGTTGTGAGGTAGGAGTTCAAGATGTGCGTATTGTAGAAAATGTAACTGCCTGCCCCAACGAAGAGCAGTCCGCACACCACAAGCCCATACATGGATGCCGTCGATAGCCGGGCACGGGCTAATCGAAAGCGGTTGCGCCAACTGGTGTCCATCCCCCGCACCCACAAAAGATTGATTACGATGGCGAGCAGTCCAGCGCCAATTGCCCAATAGACATGAAACCAAAATAGCGGTGCCGCATACGGACCGTAACCATTCATGTCCGAATAAACGGGTACTGGAGATTCGCCCAGACGGTAGAGGTAATCCTGAAAATTCATCTGGGGCAGCGCGATGGCGGCCACGAAATACAACACCATGATCAAGTGGCCGAGATATTTATGATTGACGATTGTGTGCACCAGGAACGCGATTACGCACAAAATCCAGAAGGCGATCAGTCGATTACCGAACAGGTCCTTCAAATACAAGCCGAACTCGAAGTGGTGGTAGCCGTGGCTCAGCTGAACGATCAAACCGGAAACCATTACCATGAGAACCAGCACAACCTGGATCAGCATTAGCGCAAACAGCTTGCTTCCGAAGAGCACCCAACCGGGCACGGGCAGAGCGTCCATGATCTGGTTGAGCTGCGCGTCGCGCTCCCGCCAGACCAGTTCGCCGGAGAAAAAAGTGACGATCACCAGGATGAAAAACGTGAAACCGCCGCCACCCAATTCCAGCATGCGCCAGGTGACTGGGTACACCGGAGTGGAAAAAGGATTGTTGATTCCGTTGGCAGAAAGGATGGCCAGGAGAGCGCCGGCCAGCACGAGCACGGCGAAGAAGACGCTTTTGACCGTCTCGCCGAATTGAAGGCGAGTTAGAAAAATCAACTCACGCAGCGAGTGCGCGATGGAAAATGTGGGGTGAGTCACTGGCAGGGCGCGCGCCGTGGCAATAGGCGGAGTGGTTAGCGGATCTAGCTGCGCATGCCGTGGTGCCTTGCCGGGTGCATAGCTAAAAGAGAAGCGCACGTAGGTCACGCCCAGAATGACCGCACCGAAAGCAAGCCACAGCAAACGGTTCCACACCAACACTCCGGTGAACGGGATGAGTTGCGTATTACGCTGGAAGGGCGTCCAGTATTGCGTGAGTCGTCCGACGGCATTGCCGCCAAATGGGTCGACCATCGCGGCCAGTGTGGTGGTCGTCAGGTCGGTCGAGAGCTGCGTGGCCACAAAATAACCGACCAGCAACAACACACTGCCGGCATACACGGGCAGCATCTTTCGTCCCAAAGCCGCTAGCGCGAAGAAGGTCGCGGAGGTGAGAATCAGGTTAGGAATGACGAGAGTGAAATAGGGTTGAAGGTAGGCAAGCGCACTCTGCGGGCCTACGCGGGCAGGATCCAACCACGGCATGAGAGTGCCTGCCCACACCCCCAGCCCTACGCTGGTAAAAATCACCACCTGCACGGCCAAGGCGCCGAGGAAGCGGCCGCCCAGATAGTCGAACTTCGTGATGGGCGCGGTGTAGAGGAATGCTGTCGTGTTATTTTCTACGTCCTGGTAAGTGGCCTGGCCCGCCAGCGCCGCGCTCACGACCACGCCAAAGAAACTGATGAACATGATGATGAGGTTCAAGGCGAAGGGCGAAGTGACCAGCACTCGCCCGCCGGTGCCGAAATCCACTGTCGCACCGGAGAATGCGCCTCCCGACATGAGTACGAAAAGGAATCCCAGCGCGAAAAACACGAAGAAATATACGTAAGTGGAGATGCGGCGCAAGCGCCGGGAGAACTCGAACACCAGGATGCGAGCGACCATGGTTCAGTTCACCGTCGCCGCAGCCGGGTAGATGAACCCTTTAATGGTCGCGAAATAGAAGTCTTCCAGATCGGCTACGGCGGGCTCGAAGCCCGCCTCCGGTGGTCGATCGCTCAGCACGTGCACCAGAGTCTGGCCGGCGAATAGCCGCATTGAAATTAATTGATAGCGATGACGGAAACTCGCCAGTTGGTCGTGCGCGATCGATTTGCGCCACACTTTGCCTTCCAGTTCTGCGACCAACTCCGAAGGATTGCCCGCGACCCTCAGTTGTCCTTCATGGATGATGGCCATGGCGCTGCAAAGATCGCTGACATCGGAAACGATATGGGTGGAAAGAATGACGATGATGTTTTGCCCGATCATGCTGAGCAAGTTGTGGAAGCGCACACGCTCCTCGGGGTCGAGGCCAGCTGTAGGCTCATCCACGATGATTAAGCGTGGATTAGCGAGCAAGGCCTGCGCAATGCCAAACCGCTGCTTCATGCCGCCGGAAAAGCTGCCCAGCGCCTTGCGGCGATGTTCGTAAAGATTGGTCTGCTGCAACAGAGACTCCACCAATTCCCGTCGCTCCTTCGCGTTGGAAATGCCCTTAAGCACTGCGAAATAAGAAAGCAAATCCTCCGCTGAGACCTTTGGATAGAGGCCAAACTCCTGAGGCAGATATCCCAGCACGCGGCGCACCGCATCCTTCTGGCGAAGAACATCAATGTCGCCCAGCACGGCACGGCCGCTGTCGGCCTCTTGCAGCGTGGCCAAGGTTCGCATGAGCGTCGACTTGCCCGCCCCATTTGGACCGAGCAGGCCGAACATTCCCAGTTGGATGTTCAGCGAAACATTCTTCAACGCCTGCGTGCCGTTGGGATAGCGCTTAGAGAGGTTTTCAATTCGTAGTTCCATCATGATCCGATCCGGCTCCCTTATGTTACGAGGCAATGTGTCGAAAGGTTCCTCATCGAGGTAAATGGTCGGCTAATTCTTGCGCGGCGTCAACGTCGAGCGCTGAAAAAGATCGGTTTCGCGGAGTGCTGCCAAAGCTAGATATGGGGCGATCCTAAGGATCGACATACCACCACCGCGCGGTTCGCAATTGCGCGGGGTTCCTTGTACTGTCGTCCAACAAAACATTTTAAAATCAAACCGGAGAGAAGTGACCATGAATACAATCCTCGACGCATGGAATGTCGTCCTGGTTCTGACCGTTGTACTTGGCACGGGGTCGTCACAATCTGCGGTTCATCCGCTTCCTCCGCCGGTCGCGGCAAAGACCATCCCATGTGCGGCGCCCGAATATCACAGCTTCGACTTCTGGGTTGGTGATTGGGATGCCTTTGACATTGATAATCCAAAAACCAGGGTCGCGCACAACCGCGTCGATCGCATACTCGATGGCTGCGTTTTACTGGAGGATTACCAGAGCACGGATGGTGAGCACGGTCAGAGTTTCACTATCTACGACGCCTCAAGGAAGGTATGGCATCAGACCTGGGTCACCAATCAGGGAGTGCTGCTGGTCATCGAAGGCGGAATGCGCGGCGGTGAAATGGTCTTGAGCGGCACCGATCGCACTGCAGATGGAAATGAGAGGTATGTCCAAGGCACGTGGAAACCCGTCTCTGGAGGCGTTCGCGAAGTCGCGGTGACTTCGGTCGACGGCGGCAAGACCTGGAAACCTTGGTTCGATATTATCTTTCGACCAGCTTCGGAAACACAGCGTTGACGCGCCAACTCCTACTGCGACAGTTCGAAAGATCCCATCAACCGAATGTCCGCCGAGGATGCGCCCACCAGCACGTCAAATTTTCCCGGTTCCGCGACCCAATTTTTTTTCTGCGTGCTGTAATACGCCAGTGAACTTTTGTCGAGCCTGAAGCTGACGGTCGTGGACTTCCCAGGCGCCAACTCCACTCGACGGAAGCCTTTCAGTTCTTTGACTGGGCGGTCCACGCTGGAATGCCCGTCGTGAACATAGAGTTCCACAACCTCTGCGCCCGCGCGCTTTCCCTGGTTGCGAAGTTTCAAGGTTACTTCGACGCTCTGGCTGCCCGAAACTCTTTCCGGTTTGATCTTTAAGTCGCTATAGCCAAAGTTGGTATAGGACAGGCCATATCCGAAAGGGAATTGCGGTGTGATGCCGTGCTTGTCGAAATAGCGATAGCCGACATAAATTCCTTCCGCGTACTTCACATGCAGATCTTCTCCAGGATAATTCCCGTGAGCGGGAGACTCTTTGAAATCGTTGATAAAGGAAAAAGGAAGTTTGCCCGAGGGATTGACGTCGCCGAACAAAACATCGGCGATTGCGTGGCCGATCTCCTCGCCGCCAAACCACGCGTCCACAACGGACGGAACCTCGCCAACCCAGCGGCTCACGTTGACCGGGGCGCCCGCATTGAAGACCACGACCGTATTGTGGTTCACTTTGGCAATCGCCTGAACCAGTTCGTCCTGCCCGGCGGGCAGATCTAAAGTTGTGCGATCGAAGTCTTCCGATTCGATGGTGGCAGAGTTCCCGATCAGCACGATGGCTGCGTCTGCTTTTGCTGCAATGGCAACCGCTTCCTTCAGCAATTCTTCGCGGGCTTCCGGAGTATCTTTGGTAGGGCCCTCACCTGGCATCGACGCACCCAGCGCATAGCTGACCTGCATGCTGCTGCCGGCTCTTTCCTTGATTCCATCCAGAGGCGTGACTGCAGACTTCGGATGTACCAGGGAACTGCCTCCGCCACCGGTTCTGGCAACGGCTGCGTTGGGGCCGATTACGGCGAGCGACTTGATCTTCGAGGGATCAAGGGGAAGCAAATTGCCGTCGTTCTTCAGCAGTACGATGCTCTCTGCCGCTCCATGGCGCGCCACAGCCCGCTGCGCGGAAGTATCGATTTCGCCTGAGGCAGTTTGGGAGCGATCGAAAACACCGCTGACGAACATCGAGCGCAGAATGCTCCCCACATTGTCATCAAGAGTTGCGACCGAGATTCTGCCGGCAGTGACTTCAGGCAGAACTTTCTCCGGCGACAGCCAATCGCCGCCGTTGCCAACTTTCTTTGGGCCTTCGGTCATCAACCAAGACTTCGCCGGTTCTCCGCCGGGCATCTCCAGGTCCATGCCGGCATTCACCGGGCCCAGCGTGCTGTAGGTGCTTCCCCAATCGGAAACCACAAAACCCTTGAACCCCCACTCGTTTCGCAGAACGTCTTTCAGAAGAAATGGATTCTCTGAGCAATAGAGTCCATTCACCTTTTGATAAGCGGACATCACCGACCAAACCCCAGCCTCTTGTACCGCGGCTTTGAATGCGGGGAAGTAAATCTCCTGCAAGGTGCGCTCGTCGATGGATTCATCCACGCGATGGCGTTCGAATTCCTGATTGTTGGCGTCGAAGTGTTTTACCGTGGCAATAACGCCCTCGCCCTGCACTCCTTTGATGTAGGCCACGCCCATCCGCGCGGCGAGGTACGGATCTTCGCCGTAGCCCTCGAAGTTTCTTCCCCACAGCGGCACGCGCTGGATATTGACGGTCGGGCCGAGGATCATATCGCGGCCAATCGCTCTCACTTCCTGACCAATCGCCTGACCTACACTTTGCGCGACCGCCGGATCCCAGGTGGCGGCAACCGCGATTCCAGCGGGGAAAGCCGTACTGCTGAAAGGGTGGGGAACCGTTTTCGTGATCTTCGAAGGGCCTGCCCAAGACCGGATGCCCATCGGTCCGTCCGCCATCTTGATCGACGGAATGCCCAGCCGCGGAATTGCGACGCTCTCCATCCAGTTGGCTCCGCTCAACATGCTGGCTTTTTCTTCGAGGGTCATGCGGCCAAGAAGATCTTGGACACGCTGTTCGACCGTCAATTTCGGATTCTTATAAGGGGCGTCGGAGGGGACGTCCTGGGAGTGTACGACAGCGACGCCCGCGACCAGAATGGTCAGGACCAACATCAAGATGCCGCGCGGTGCGTTTCTATTGATTGCCTGCCTCAGATTACGATGGGTCACAGTCATAGTCCTCAGTGAATTTCGACGACAAACGTTCTTCCGCAGCGAATTCAGTCGCGCGGAATCTTAGGGCGGCTAAAAGCCATGCCCAGAGTATTGTTCAAGCTTTGAATCCTACATCGGGAAGAAGATATGGGCAACGGATCTTAGGATGGGTAGTGGACCAGTTTCAATTTCCACAAGGGCGGTGCTGGAATGCTGACGTCTAGGCCGCCGATCCTTTGCCGATGGTCATTGTCGGCTGGCCTTCTTTGCAGCGAGATCAATAGCAGCGGCGGCTGCTAGTCTTTCGAGGTGAATTAACTCAACCTCATCGTTAAGCATATCGCAGGCTATTCCCGGTTCTGCATTGCAGCGTGGACAGATTAACGTAATCGGACTGACGGCGATATGCTCTGGGAGTCTCGCCACGCTTTTAAGGATGACACACTTGAGATGCTAAAGCGGGGCTGTGGAAATTGAAATTGGTCCACTACCCACGGATGGACCAAATCTGCCACATGAATCGGAGAACAAAGCTGTTCACCAAGAATCGTGGATAAGAACGAGCGACGACTGGAAGCCTAACAGGCTGCGGAAAAACGACGGCTCGACTTAAAATGCTGCCCCGGTCTCGCGATTGTTGTGACTAAGGGAGAGTTTTGGTTGCGTCCGTTGCGGCCTGGAGATCCTTTTCCAGCCCACCCGACACAGCTTGCCGTTGGCTTACGTAGCGTGCCTCGCCAGGTTGCGC
>JBAVAQ010000010.1:0-3161 GCA_049585795.1 Terriglobales bacterium
GCGCAACCTGGCGAGGCACGCTACGTAAGCCAACGGCAAGCTGTGTCGGGTGGGCTGGAAAAGGATCTCCAGGCCGCAACGGACGCAACCAAAACTCTCCCTTAGTCACAACAATCGCGAGACCGGGACAGCATTTTAAGTCGAGCCGTCGTTTTTCCGCAGCCTGATAGGATACGATTGGGTCTCCTTGGGGTTGTCCCGCATATAACACCATCCGCGCTCCGGATTCGCCGGCGACCACACGCACGACGCTCGTACCGACGTCAGTCGACCGATCGAGCCAACCGACCTGCCCAGTCGTCAGCTCGGTGTCGCCGATTCGAACCGAACCGTCAATGACAAATGCAAAGCCGTTGTAGGATGCAGGAATGTCCAACTCGGCCGAGGCGTACGGCTCTAAATTGATCTCGACCATAGTCACCGGCACATGGTTTCGCGTGACTGAGTGAAGCCCGCCGGAGGAACCGCTATAAACTCGGATCTCAGCGCCATTTTCGCGACGCACCGGAACCTCATTGACATTAATCGTTTGAAAATCGGGGGCAATCCAGCGCTTGTTCTTAGGTAAAGTAAGCCATAGCTGAAGCAGGCGGACCTTTCCTTTGGTTCTGACGTCTTCGCTGTGAATAATGCCGTTCCCCGCGGTCATCCACTGCACTTCGCCAGCGTTGAGTGTGCCGCCCTCATCGCGGTCAAAGATCGCGCCGTCGAGAATGAGGGTCACGGTTTCAAACCCTGCATGTGGGTGAGGACCACCAACTGGCCGGTCGCCAATGTCAAGATGATCGTCCATCAACAGGATGAAGGGATCGTTGATCTCGAAGTTCTCGGGAGACACAACAGGTGCAGCTAGATGTCCCGGTCCGACAAATCCAGGTGCCGCTGGAGGAACGCTAACCACACGACTGATACCGCGTTCTTGCGACATGTCTTTCTCCTTCTGAAATCAATTCCCCGTCACTCAAAGCGCTTGCTGAACGAGCGGTTGCGCGATTCGAGTGCCGTATCGCCGATCATGCACTCAGCACGCAGGTCCGTTCCTCTCTTACAGCGACGCAGTTTATGCCTGCGTCGCAGCCCTTGCGGTGAAGATGCCCTTGAAACTTTCGCGGTACTGCTGGAAAACAAGAATCCACAACACGCAAGCGACCAGCGCAGGCGCGATGGTGCCCGGTGACATCGTCAGGTGAAACGCCAGGATGTTGTACAGCTCCGCAGCCAGCAGTGTCAGCGCAAGTGGCACGAATCGGCCGAAGAGCAGCAACAGCCCACCAAACACCTGCCCTGCGAAGAAGAACGCCGCAAAGTGCGATGCGACGATGGCGCCAAAAAACTGTAACGCCAGCGGATTCGTGGGCGGCGGCTGGTGGATGAAGTTGAGAAATCCGTTCAATCCGAAGACCGTAAACTGAAGGCCTAATAGATAGCGAGCAACGATTGAAGTAGTTTTCATGAGCGTTCCTCTCTAAAGGTCTGCGCGTGCGTCTGCACGGCTTGAAGGTGTGGTGCGAGAAATGTCTTCCGGTCCTTCCCCTGGTTCAGCGCGCTGGTCCCACCTGCGGTGAGGAAGGTCGCGTCCGTCACGCCAAGAAAACCAAATACAGACCGCAGATACGGCTCCACGAAATTGAACGAGGCCATCCGCGTCTGGGCGTCGTAGATCCCACCCGTTGCGATGATGAAGGTCGCCTTCTTGCCGGTGATCAGGCCCTTCGGCCCTTTCTCACTGTAGGAAAAGGTCCTGCCCACGCGCGCAATCTGGTCAATCCAGAGCTTGAGAACCGAAGGCACGCCGAAGTTGTGCATCGGCACTCCGATGACGTACTCATCGGCCTGCTCCAATTCGGCGAGCAGGGAGTCGGAGAGCGAAAGCAATTCCTTCTGCTCGGGAGTGCGCGCCTCTTCCGGCGTGTAGGCAGCACCGACCCATTCCGCATTGATCGGTGGCATGGCTGTTGCGTTGAGGTCTCGGTAAATGACCTTTCCATCCGGGTGCGCAGCCTTCCATTGAGTCACGAACGCAGCCGTCAGCTCACGCGAGACTGACCGGCCGTAGAGCGGGCTGGAATCGATGTGAAGCAGTGTCGACATTGAAAAGTCCTCCTACACGACATATGATTAATAAACGACATATGTCGATTCAAGAAAATAAACAAGTGTCGCTTTAGTCCGTAAAGGGGTATGCTTTCATCAATATAGAAATGGCCCAGCTTCTCCAATCCGAGAGCGAAACGACGGATCCGCGCATTCTGCGCAGCCGCCGCATGCTGATGGACGCACTAGCCAGGTTATTGATGAAAAAGGAGTTCGAAGACGTCTCTGTGCAGGAGATCGCCGACGAGGCCACGTTGAACCGGGCCACCTTTTACCTGCACTATGCAGACAAAAACGCGTTGTTG
Source organism: Terriglobales bacterium (assembly GCA_049585795.1). Classification (GTDB taxonomy): domain Bacteria; phylum Acidobacteriota; class Terriglobia; order Terriglobales; family Acidobacteriaceae; genus JABDBE01. Next base: position 2,400 of record JBAVAQ010000010.1, read on the forward strand.
CAGGCCATGACGGAATCCCGATTCCGAAATCTGATCGAGCGCCGGGCCATAACTTTTACCGATTGCAATGGAGCGTTGCGCGCAATCGCACTCGGCGTGTGCGACTATCTTGCGGAGAGCACTGGTTGTCCCACCCAGTTGTCGCGGATGGCGCTCGAAGGCTCGATCATTCCTATCGTTGAGGATATGTTCAAGGAAGGACTTGCCCATCATGGAATGGCTCCCGGTGCGGACGCGTCACTCCCCGCGACCACCGCTGCCTGGGCCGTTTTTGGAGCCGCACGCCGCTGGTTCCAGACTCCCAATCGCATCCCCGCGGAAGAGATGGCAGCCATGATTGAAACCATGGTGAGCCCGATTCTTTTCGGTGCCTCACAATAGCAGAGCGGAGAACAACCAGTATCGGGCGGTATCATCGTGTAGGAGAGATGATTTCGGCGTCTTGCCTCTGCCTTGTCGCGACACAGGCCGGGCGATCGCTGTTTCGCCGCATCAGAATCCTTCCAAATTCTTTGCACTGGTCAGTTCTTTTTCGGTGGGTTTCGATGGCTTTGATAAGTCCGTTCGTATACCCATTGCGCATCCAATCCTGAGTTTGAGAAGCTTCTCCAGAATATCCGGGGGTGGCTTGATAGAGGAGGATGAATGGCGCAGGTATGGTTAGTCACCGGCAGCTCTCGTGGTCTGGGTCGCGCAATTGTTGAAGCGGGCCTCGCTGCGGGCAATAAAGTGTTGGCGACAGCTCGGGACATTAAGTCGCTG
>JBAVAQ010000011.1:0-16607 GCA_049585795.1 Terriglobales bacterium
CAAGCGGCCAAACCAATCACCCTTCCGAGAAGGAGACGGGGCTGGATGTAAATCACCACACCCCGCATCTCTCCGAGGGGCGGGGAGAAGTGTTTTTTCTTGACATCCTCTCTCATAGGATGAGTGAAACGGTGATGTTATGCCAATTGGCCCGACAGTCTGTGGAAGGTCACAAGGCGATCACCGCATCGCTAAAGTCATCGATTCAAAGTCAATGGTCGTTCTCCGTGACTGCTTCATCAAGTCCATCCCCAGAGTTCCATAGCTGCATCCCCCGGCGGAGCCATCAAGAAAAATATGTGCGGGGCGAAGCGCGACAGGAAAACCGCCGATCGTAAGCTCAACTTCCGCCAATGAGATCGAGTCGATCTTTCTTTTCGAGCCGATCTCGTCAGATTTCTCCAAGTCCTTCTTCCCGTATTGCTTCACAAGATCTGCAAACGTCTTGGCAAATCGGGGCTCAAGGGAACTGGTCTCGCTCCCAGTGTCTAACCCAAGAGTCAGTTTGGTTTTCCTGAATTCGACCTGCGCCATCACGAATTGCTCATTGAAGGCCAGGTTCGGTTCGGAAACGCTGCTTGGATTTCGTGAGCCGAACTCAAACGTTCCGTCCGATCCCCAGCTGAAATTCCTGAATGCCAACAGAGTGGGTAGTCCGACGATTCCGCGTTCCCCCTCGGGCATATCGCTGAATGGTTCTTGATTGTCTGGAAACACGATGAAGGCGACCCCCTTGAATCTGAAATTTCCCACCGCGAATCGATCTGCAATCGCCACTTGAACAGAGACGCCGTTCACTTTCACATTGGTGTCCGTTTGGTATACCCTCAGCCCAAGACGTTTTGCTTCCGACAGACTGACCGTCACTGCAAAGTTTCCCGTATCGAAAGCGTACGTGGCTGGCCGTCCGTTGATTGTGAACGGAATAGCTAAGTCTTCGCCCCAAGCGTGGAGAGGGACCTTGGACGACTTCCGTTTGCTCACAGACTGGTCAGGAAGTCTCGCCAAAGCCGCTACCAAAGGGCGAGCATCTTTGACCGCATCTTCTGGATTAGCCTTAAGCATCGCGTCAACCTGTGACAGCGCGTCTCGATAGCGGCCCCTTCTGAAGGCGACAGCAGCCAGCGTTGAACGTGCCTGCCGAGCGTCGGTTGAGTTGGGCGCAGACTTAATCACGCTTTGAAGTTTCTTTGCACATTGCCGTAAATCGTTAAACGCGCATGCGACGATACCCTGATAAAAAACCGGAGCGCCACCCTTGTTTACTGCCTCGCGGAGTTTAAACAACTGATGGGATTCGTAGAGCTGCCTGTAGCCGTGGCCATCACATTCGGAAGCGAAGCAACAACTTCCTAATAGCAACAGGCACAGCCATGACGCCAGATTATGCATATGCACATTTAACGCCGACGCTAGGGCACTTTACAACGAGTGGGGCGTCAGAAATTGAGCGGGCAACCCGGAAACCCGCCAGCCGAAGAAGCAAAGCCAGTCCGCATCTGCGCCCTTGGCAGGAACTGCATGAGAGCGAAGAAAGGGAAAGCGGCTGAGGTACAGGGGAAGGGACTGTACTCATTGTTACCCCCCTGTTACCTTCTTGTCGATGCGGAAAGCCATCTCAATCGCCGCATCACGAACTCCGGTGGGGAGTCGAAGTGCAGCATGGCCGCAGCGAGATTTCCGATGCGGGAAATGCGCTGCTCGCGGGCCAGTATTTGCTCAGCTTGTTTATCGTCCATCATAACGATGCTTATACTGAGCGCATCATTATTTGCTTCACAGGCATATCCATTGAGCACACACTATAGAGTCCAACCTTTTCAGAATCACCCATCGCACCAAACCCGACGACCACTGGTCGCGGATGCACGCGACGTGACATCCTCAATTTTAGTGACAGGGACACGCATCGCTAGGCTTGAAAGCGAAAGGGAGTGGCATCTGAGCCGCGCTCCGAATAGCGAACGCACGCGGATAACTGTTCATCAACCCGCGAGCCAAGGGAACCCGAACAAGAAGCGCGTTGACATCGGCTCCCGGCGAGACACCCATCCTTATTGTGTCCTCATCAATGTCAACCGCCATAACTCGAAGAACTGAGTCCTTCCTTATACGCTCCTCAGTGTGCTCGAACAACTCCACGAGAACTTCGAGGTCTTCAACATTCACGAACGGAACCTTGTTCTTCATAAAAACCCCCCTCCGGTTGATTAAGAATCCTACCAGAACGCGAACCTGAACACGACAGTTACTTCAGTTTTGAAAAAGATGAGGGAGAGATTGACATCTCCCCCTCTAGTGGTGTTACGGGTTGCTCGTGCAACTCGTTGAACGATTCGGTTGAAGCTGTTCTAACTTGTAATTGACGCTTGGTGTACAGCTCCACGGTTGGTGACCGTAGGGTGATGCACACTCGGCTACTCCCCAAAATCCGGCAGGAGCCGGACTAATTGCGACATTCGGTATTCCAGTCGGAATCCAGTCCGGCGTGTTAGCACACCAGTGGATCACTCCGTAGGTCCCGCATTCTGCTTTCGTTACGGGATTACAAACCTCGACGTTGAACGGAATGGAACCATGCACCGTCACACGACCATCCGTGGGATACACGACCATCCATGGAACCATGCACCCAAATGCGTATCCGCCAAAGCGTTGCGAGCTGCGATTAACAAAGTGTTCGGAGCGCAGCATCCGGTACAGCGTTGCCGCAATCACAAGATCCGCAACGTGTGCGACCGCCTGCCGGAGGAACAGAAGGACCAGGTAAAAGCGGCCATGCGCGCCAGCTACAAACTGGGGGCTAAAGAAGGCATGGCGCGGCTGCGGAAACTGGCCGACTGGCTGGAGCAGGAATCGCCGGCGGCCGCGAACAGTTTGCGGGAAGGATTGGAGGAGTGTTTCACCATCAATCGCTTGGGCATTCCATCGTCGTTGCATCGCTGCCTGGCCACGACCAACTTGATCGAGAGTCCGCAGTCGGGCGTGCGCATGCGAACCCGGCGGGTGTGCCGCTGGCGCGATGCAACCATGGTCCAGCGTTGGGCGGCGGCTTCTTTTCTGGCGACGGAAAAGAACTTCCGCCGCATCATGGGCTGGAAGGATCTCTGGCAACTGGAGACCATCTTGGGAAGAAAAGTAAGTGATCAAGCAGCAGTCCAGCAGGAGGCCGCGTAAAATGAACCCGAGCGCCGCTCCTCGAACCTCCAACTACGAGCAGGACACCGTCGATACAACTGCCAAAACCATTGCGGAACTGTTTTAGAGCTCCAACCGTAAGGCAGCATGGAATCAGTCTGGTAGTTTCCGTTGCTGCAAGAGAGAAAAAACGCGAAAAACAGAGCAATTCGTTTGTCACTTTGGGCTGCGGTCGCTGTGGTTGCTTTGTCGTGGGTTTTTCCTAGGGCGACTGCACAAGACAATGCGATATGCATTACCGCAACTGGATGTACTGGAACGCAGTCGTCTCCCGCGTTCATCGATGCCAGCGTTGCCGCCATCGGAGGCGCCGACATTTGCAAAAAGATCTACATATCCTCACAAACAACTATACTGCTAACGGCGCACTCATAGACGCAAGAGGGCTACCTGTGCATGGAGTCAATATGGTGTGCTGCTGGGAACACTCCCTGGTTCAAAGGCGTCACATTTGCCAACGTACCCTCGACCATCTGCTTCCAGCAGCCGTAATCACCATTCCTGCACGTGGATATTGCCCGGAGGTACCAAACTCATCGGAGAAGGCAGCGAGATTCCCAGCATCCCCGTTCCACCAACGATATCTGGGGCAACGACAATGATTCAGGCTTGCACGACTTCTATCTCCGGGATGCTCTACAACCTCCAACTTCTCAGGGACGATGATTCAGTTTGGAGCAGGTTGTCCGGGAACGCCGTGTACCGGGCCAGTGCAGCGAATATCTGGTCGAGAACGTGGTGCTAAACGGTAATGGTCTCGGCGTCACAGGCATTCTGAATGAAGAGGCCGAAGAGCTGAGTTACGTCGATCACATCGCGCTCTTCCAGATTTTAGGGATGGGTGTGAACGTTGAATCTAACGCCGAAAACTCTGGACCCTACTCGAATATTACGTTTGATACAGGCGGATTTTGCGCACAGAAAGCAGACGAAAGGCGATTGGGTCTTGTATGAACGGCAATCAAGGGAGACTCTTGGCTTGATGTGACATCACTTTAGCATCAAACCCGAAGATCCAGCCCATGATCGCAGCCCATGATTACTCAGGCTTGTACGTATTTGTAGGTACTTGGCAGTCTCCCGCAAACCTGTAAGTAGTTGTAGGTTTAGGTTGAACTAGGTCTGAAAAGGCTGGCGTCGGCGGTTCAACTCCGTCCCTGGCCACCATTTATATGATATATTAATCAATAACTTAAACTGGCATTGACTGATTTGTGCTGGTGATGTACTGTTGGTTCAGGTTGCCTCCCCCAAAGAGGAGCCTGAAATGATTGCACTGTACAAGCGGCACGTCGCCGATTGCCCGCATAAAGACCAACCCCAACACAAACGTTGCCATTGCCCGGTATGGTTTCAAACCAACCGAGATGGCAAGCAGAAACGCTGGTCTTCCAAAGAGCGCAGTTGGGATGCAGCGGAACGCAAGGCACGGAAGTTGGAGCAAGCTGAAGCTTCCGGGCACAACATTCACAGTACTCGCGCCACCGGGTTCGCTGATGTCATCGAAGCGTTCTTGACCGACAAAGAGAAGGGCTCCGACCCGGTCGCTGCTGACACGTTATATCGCCATGAAGCCGTGCTCACGCAGCTGAAGGACTTTTGCGCCGGCCGAGGCATCACACTCCTGAAGGACATTACGCTGTCGCTCGTCACCGAATGGCAGCACACGTGGACGCTGAAGTCCCCGGCTGCGAAGCGCGGTAGGCAGGAGAAGGTCCGAAACTTCTTCCGATTTGTCGTCAATCACGAGTACATCTCTAGAAATCCGATCTCAGCATGGAAGTCCGTGAAATTGGACACGAACGACCTGCGGGTCTCCGAGAACCGCATCATCCGCCCTAAGGTCTACGCTCGAATCATGAAGGCGGTGGACGAAGTTCCGATGACTCCTGAGAGCCGGGAACGAGTGAAGGCGTGCATGCGATTGCAGCGCGAGGCTGGGTTGGCCATCGTCGACGCCGTTGGATTGTCAAAAGACGAATTGACAAAAGCGGCGGGCCGGTTCCGCGTGAAGACCAGCCGTCAGAAGACGGGGATCGCTGTCAATAATCCCATCACGGAAGAACTTGGCCAATTGCTCCTGAAAGTGAAGAACGGCAACCCCAAGTATTTTTTCGCGTCGGGCAACACTCTTCCCGAGGATGCGCCATCGTACTTTCAGAAGTTGTATCGGAAGGTGTTCAAGAAGGCGGGCGTCGAGCACACGTCCCATGACCTGCGGCACACGTACGCCGCAACCTTTCTGGAAGCCGGGGGCGATATTCGGTTGCTCAGCAAGGCGCTCGGACATTCGTCAATCACTGTGACTGAAAAGTATTACGCTCACTTTACGACGAAGCAGCAAGACATGTTGGATAAGGCGGCTGAGAACACGCTGGCCGCAATGGGAGACTGAACACTAATTGGCTGGATTTGCCGTAAACGCCTTGTTGTCGGATTAGGTCGGGCGTGTCAGATATAACCCGCCCCGTTCATAACTTCCGGTTTGCTTGTCGCCAGGGCGGGCCGCACACCGACTGGAAGGAACAGCACCCAATTCTGTAATCGGATTACTTGAAACCGAGTAGAACGCTTTTGGTCGGCTTTTCAGCGAGTGTTCGCAAACCTGCGTTTACGGGCGTTCTTCGGTCGCGCGGACAGCCGCAGTAGGCGCGGCATCCAGTCGTGGCGGTCATGCGTTCGCGAACCTTGAGCAGTCTGCCGGATTCGTTAAGAGTACGGAACCCGGTCATGGGTCGCGTGGCGATCCAACCGCCAACCATCAACCTCACGACAACAGACATAGCGTTTTTTCCAGGCCAACAGCCTCTGCAATAAACTTCTAGGTATAAATGCGAGAACGCAGGAAAATGCTCGCCGCGATCTCCCGCCAGCAGGCAAAGCGGGCAGATAAGCTTCTACGATCGAGCGATTGACCTGGTTAGGTGACTATCAGTCAGTCGAAAGCCGCGATTTTGCTGGGCTCTTGGGCAGGTCTGGACTGCCACCTGTGTACCAGATTTATGTTCCGCGCTTGGGCTCCACGATTGCGTCCTGCGGGTCCGAGTAACTGCCATCCTTGATGTTATTACCCATTTGGCGTAGGGCTGACTGATTCCCTCTCACTCCTCCTCGCCCCAAGTCCTTGAATCGAAAGAGCTGTTGCCGGAAGCCTAGAAAGGTCGTTGCCTACGATTTCTTGCAGTTTCTCGTGCTGCTGTGCACTGGCATTGCGCCCAATTGCGAGGACGGTTTCAACCTCGGGATCGAGCAGGCATTCACGCAGGACGCCCTGCCCGACCATACCCGTCGCCCCTAGAAGAATCACCTTCACGTATTCCGCCTTTCAACTCAATCTTGCATTGCTCAAATGGAAGGGAAAGAGCTCGTAACCCTTACTCGAACCCCGGGCAACGCCTCTGCTGCCTGCCGCCTGGGCACATGATGTTGCTTCCAGGACGTTCATGTAGGCCATGATCAAGACCTGCTGCAAGGTCGTCCTCTTATAATTGATGCGCCACATCGAGCACCTCTAGATCGCAGTGAGTATTGCCTGCCCCAGCTTGAACATTTGTCGCGTTCTTAATCGAGTACTGCAAACTCCAGAATCATCCCTTTTTCCAGGATCATCCGACAAGTTTCCAGACAACGGATTGGTTGAGCTAGGCTAATTTCCTTGTCTGCGAGCAAAACTCGATAACCTTTCCGCGGCGCAACTGAGGAACCCATTGCAAACGGTTTACGGAAGTTCTTCGGTACGCAAAACTCAATCACCTTTGCCATGAAAATATCCCTTCTTATGACGAAAACGCGAGAGGCCTTTGAACGCCTTCAGGATTGCTTCTTGCGCTACCTCCTCTGCATCGGCCTCACTCTTCAAAACCGAATACGCGGTCAAGAAGACTGCCCGCTCACATGTTTTTATCAAAGCGTAGAACAGGTCCCGCTCGCCCGCGATAATACGAGAGATCATCTCCGCTTCTGTGAGCGGCTGCGGGTCCGTCGTGATCGACGACTGCGTCTCGTTGCAATTCAAGCCGCAACCCGCGAATTATGAGCCAAGCACCCAGTAACATGCTGGACCAGGACAGGTTCCGCAGTGGCCGCACGTTCCGGCGTGTCCGTGAACCTACTCATCTCTGCTTGTTTTGATCTGCTCGCTCGTATTTCTGTCCGCACGGCCTCTTGATGACATCTTCAGGCAGAAAGTTACAGGCGAGCGGCGTGATATGGGCCCTCAGATTGTTCAGGTGTACTTCAAGGTTGTGCCCCAGCGTGGCTTTGGGTGGTTGTTAACCGTCGATCGAGGCCATCATGCTCCTAGTAAGCCAAGAGCAACGCGACGTGGCGCACCCGACGTCTCGTAACTTTTCTCACTGCTCCTCATCTGAATGGCAGAACACAAGACCTGACGCAATTGCCTCTTAGTAAGGTTTTTTCACGGTTCCCGACGTCTTTCGGGAAAGAAAAGGAAATAAAGATATGAAGCTATCAACCATGTGCAAGAATCTGCTGCCTGGGCTGGCCCTTCTCCTGGCTACCGGCGCATTCGCAGCAAACAATGTCAACAAGGGTTCATTCGAAGTGTTTGATCCCCTAACCGTCAGCGGGCATCAACTGGCGCCCGGGCAGTACAAGCTTACCTGGGACGGAACAGGGTCTAGCGTTGAGCTATTATAATGATCTTGTCGCACGGGAAGCTGGTGGCGACCGTGCCGGCTCAGTTAGTCGAACTGAGTCAGGCCGGTCATGACAACGCCACCGAGTCACACAAGAACGATGATGGTAGCCAGTCTCTGACCCAGATCGACTTCGCCGGCAAGAAGTACGCGCTGGCCTTTGGCGATCAGTCGGCGACTGAATCAGCATCGCAGGGTGGCAGGCAGCGGAGATTATCGGCATCAGCGACCGGCAGATGCGGCGCTGGCGAGAACGCTACGAAGCGTTTGGCTTCCGGTGATTGTTTGACCGGCGGCGCGGGGGGCCGTCGCCCAAACGGGTGCCGGTGGCCACGCTGGAACGGGTGTTGGAGCTGTATCGCGAGCGCTACTTCGATCTGAACGTGCGGCACTTTCACGAGAAGCTGAAGGGTGAGCACGCCATCGAACTGAGCTACAGTTGGGTGAAGGGAGTACTGCAAGGGGCGGGGCTGATCGCGCGCGGGCGCAAACCCGGCATGCTGGTGCACATCGATGGCAGCCAGCATCGCTGGTTTCAGGACGAGCGCTGGTATGACTTGCTGGTCATTCTGGACGGATGCTACCAGCGAGATCTACTACGCCCAAGCCATTTCTGGCTGACCCCCCAAGGCGGGTGAAGCAGTGGATCCCAACCGTTTGACCCAGGTGGGACGGGCCTGTCCGGCGTCCTGGGGCGCAATTGTTGGCCGCGCAATCTCTCGATCACGTATCGAAAGAAAGGCTGAGAAAATTTAGAAAATCGTGAGCACTATTGTCAATTAGCGAGGGCGGCAGCGGCTATGGCTTGCCCAAGTTGAAGCCAGCGGACAGAGCATTCGTGCCGCTGAACTTATCGACCTTCCCTGCGGTAGAGGTATAGCTCACGGCACGAGTCTCCCACTGTTGGGGTCTATCGAGCCAAGGGTACAAAAATTGTCGCACATCCGCGTCTACATCCTGCGATGACAGACGCACCTCGTAATTGAGGATACCTGGAATTTTCACACTTTGCGAATCCGGGCGCAAGGCCGTCTTTATGGGAACAATCCTCCCGGTCCCTGGTTGAATACCATAGTTGTCTTCGAAGAAATCGCTCATGAATTCAATTGTGGACTTCGGCATTCGCGCATCAATGAAAAGAGAGAAGGAGGAGGGACTCAAGTAAGGAGCCGCCGGAACGCCCACTAGCACGAATACCGGTCCGTGTTTCGCACTAATTCCACCGTCGGTCATTCTCGGGGCATAAATCTGTACGTTGAGGCAACGCGCAACGCTCGCCCTTTCACTGCGCCAACACGAGCACGGAATCTTGCATCGGCAGGCATCTGACCAGGTCCCTGAAGGCTTCTCGGACTTGTGCTCTGCCGCGCCCTGAAGAACCAGCGTCGCGCTCAAAACCCCCACCAGAAGCAATTTCCTGAGCATTTTATTTAGTGGCTCACTGCACTTATTACTTCCAAGTGCCCATCGGCGGCGTAGTGTAGGAACTCAAACGTGCTGCCGCGATAGCAGACCATCCCCACACCCATCCCACTGCCGACATATCGTACGGTGTCTAGCAATTGTCCCGTGGACAAGTCGGTTACGGTAAGAAACTTCTCCCTTCCCGCGCCTGGATGGGAAGCTGGAACATAATATTCTGCAGCTACCTTGTCGCCTTCTATTTTAATGGAGGAAAGCACTGACTCTTTCTCTGGGGGTTTCAGGGCGGTACGCCGCACCGCTCCCCCCGGCGAAATCGTGAACACCGGGCCCTCCGGGCTGTATCGCATCAGATATGCGCTCCCGTCCTGGGCTGTTTGCAGCGAACTTAATTCCAGCCATTCGACCGACTTGATATCCGATCGAGCAGCGTCCTCAGCGGAGCCCCCCAAAGGATCTTTGCCGGTGACGTTCGGAGATTGGTTGCGGGGCTTCAAATCTCCTTCTAGTGCGAGCTCGCGCACGAATTGCCCACCAGTGTCGAAAATGGCGACAAACGGCTCGGCGTGCTGGTGCTGCCAGCCAAAGAAGCCAGAAATCAAAAAATTGTCGCTCCCCAAAACAGTCATTTGGTTGAGCCGGAAACCCGGCTTCACATCCAGTTTCGTGACCGAGGTCGACGAGCCCTCCTTCAGATGTGCAATGTAGTACTGAGTCGGCCCGCGTTCGCCTGTGTTTCTAGCACTAAGGAGAAACAAATCGTGATTCGTCCCCGGCGCGAAATCTCTAATCTGTGCTCCTTCCAGCTCGGGAATTCGTTCCAGGTCGAACCGATTAATGTGTCCCCTGTCCTCAGATATAACGCTTACTCCCGGTTCAGCCCCGCCGCCTTCGAATTCTACGTACAGGTCGCCGGTTGGCGAACACTTGACGGGTGCCTTAACTGCAACGCCGCGCTGAGAGTGTTGTTCTGGCAAGCGTTTAACATCAGTCACGACCAACTGGTGCAGTTCTTGGGCACCCGTAGATAGTACTGCCGAGAGAAGAAAAGCTAACCGCGCACAGGAACGTGCTAGTACCATCCCAGAACCTCAATCCACAGATTCGGGGCGAGCCTCATTGCGAGTTTACCTTAGCGGAATCGGGACTCAGGCTCTTGCGCGACAGTTTATCCGACCACGAGCCCTTCGTCCGCGTGGCTGTGCCACCGCATAGTGGGCCTGGCGCTTCTGAATTCTCATTAATCCCGCAACACTGGACCTGCAGGCTCTGCCAGACAAAGCAACTGGTCCACGCTGTGCCTTGGTAATACGTAGTGACGTTGCTGTCGCAGTCGGTGTTCTGGCAGAGAACTATTTTGGAATTAGGAACGTTGCAAACGCACCTTACCCCACAGGCCCAGCCTACCTGAGGCAAGGAAAGGGCAGTTGCCACTAAAAGACAGGCTGAAACAGGTGAGCCAATCTTCCTCATCTTGGAAATCCTCTAAAGCTTGAAGGTTTGCCCAACTGTCTAACACACGTGCCCTCAGACTGTCAAGGCCAATGTTTAGTGATTATCCTGTTGACACAGAAGCACTCTTGGAGTAGAGATGGAAAAGGCCCGATTCGCGGTCGGGTCTTTTTCTGGAATCTCGATTGTGAGTGGGCATCCAAACGATACACCGGAGGTTTGTCCACATGCAAGTCTACGAATACAGGAGAGTGGAAGTGCGGCGCGACATGGATTTGATCCGTGAAATACTTGCTAAGGTGGAAGCCGATCCGAGGTTGAGTGTTTCTCACTTTATGGTCTTCAGCCCCGTCAGATTTTCCGGGCCATGCGCAGCAAGAAATCGCCTACCACATCGATCTGCTATTTGAGGCCGACCTCGTAAAAGGAATCGCAACGCTGGATGCGCCAGCAGCGGCTATCTCTCGGCTGACGTGGCAGGGGCATGAATTCATAGCCGACACGCGCGATCCCGATGTTTGGGATAAAGTGAAAGAACGGACTAAGGGCCTTACGGACGTAGGCATCACGTTGGCGTGGGAACTCGCCAAAGCCGAACTCAAAAAGAAACTCGGATTACCATGAAAATCGATAAACAGAGATTCGATGCCCTGCTCGATCGCATGATCCGAACGCCGCCAATGAAGCGCGACGATCTAAGAACAAAACCGCGCAAGAAGCGAACATCCCGGCCTAGAACGACTCGACGCTCTGGGTGGTGAGTTCGCGATACGGCATCGCGGGCTTTGAAACCAGCCGCGTAACCAGCCCCTCGAAAATCTCCCGGTTTTTGCGATTATTGAAACGGAAATCGAACTCCGCGAGATAGCGATCTAAGTGCTTTACGGAAATCTTGTGGAAGCTGCCCACGATCCCCCGTTTCAGCAGCGACCAGCAAGCCCTCAATCGTGTTCGTATGCACATCTCCCCGCACCCATTCCACCGCGCTGTGTCGGACAAAATCGTGCTTCGCCACGATCCCGCCCAGAGTCTTATAGGCGGCGAGTTCGTCTGTCCATCACGGTTGCGGCGGGCTGCACGTTGTCTTTCACCATGGCCCACCAAAACCTGTTTGCTGGCCGTGGAGATCTTCTGCGTTCGGACGCGCCCACCACGCTCTACCATGCCCGCAACAATCGTGGTTTCCCACGGGCCGCGCTTGCGCCGCCTATCATACTTGCCAGAGACGTGTGTCTCATCCACTTCCACGATGCCTATTAGCCCCGCACCGCCGGATTCAGCCATCGCCTTGCGGATACGATGACAGAGATACCAAGCCGTTTGGTAAGACTTCAGTCCCAGATGCGCCTGTAGCTGCTTTGCAGACATCCCCTTCTTCGCCTGAGTCATGAATGCCATCGCCAGAAACCACTTGTGTAAGGGCAGGTGGGAATCGTGAAACAGAGTGCCGGATGTCGTAGTGAACTGCTGCTTGCAGGATGGCTCTAAGCATTGGTACAGCTTGCGGACGGCCTGCTTCTTGCTGCTGGAAGTGATCCGAGAAATCTTATCGCCGCCGCAGGTTACACAGCGCACGCCGTTCGGCCATCGGCGGGATTCCAGATAAGCCACACACTGCTCATCGCTTCTCAGTTTGTCGTTAACTTCGATGACGTTCATGGCTGCCTCTCAAAGACAGCTTCATTCTGGCACACATCGTCATCTGTGTCACTAGGATAATCACTAATGTTTCTGTCGTGTAGAGTACGGAAGTAACGACAGAGGCGATGGAAACCACTGGCAAACGTACTGTTCAAGTCAACGTAAAGATGAGCGAGAAGGACTTCGACGTATTGCGGAAAGCGGCGAATTGCTCTGTGGTCAGATGCTCTCCTCACGAATTCTGGTATCATTCTTAAGGTCCTTTCGAAACTGCCCGCCAAGGATATTTTGAAGAGACACCAAGCCCCCCAACAATCATGTTCGTGCTTAGATGACCGAGCCCAGCGCGTGTTGTCGCCGTGGAGCCTGTAAGCTTCGGCCATTTGGCCCAAGGCGATTTCGGGATTCCGGCTTGGCGGGAAAAGAAATACCAACCAATCGGTATTTTTCCCCGGAAAGATAAAAAGCATTTTCGGTGAATTCAAGTTTCCGTCTTTGGTCTTGATCTTGGATTCATTTCTTTGCCTTAGTCTTCAAAGTGCGCGTTTCTCTTACAAACACTTCAACGGATCGAAGGCAAGGCGGACACCGCCATTGTCAATCACGGTGAAATCGGGATGTTGCGTTGCCCATTCGATGGCTCAGAGGGATGAGTTCAACCACAGCGCCAAGAATCTTATCGGTCACTCGTCCACCATCCGTGAGTTCGAGACCTCCTTCTCGTCAAGATTCGATTTGCGGAATATCCACAGCCAGAGTCCGGGGCACTTGACGGACAGGTGTAAAATACAAAAATTTTGCGCTCGGACCTTCTTCCCGGTCGAAACGAGCGTGTTGTCTTTAATTCAGCATTCTGCAGAGACATCTCTAAGCCCCAGACAATTCAGAAGTCTTAGGCCCCAGAACATTCCGGTGAAGGATTTTGATCGCGCTACGTTATCAGGTCACAGCTAGGTGAGTTCGTCCCGTTTTCGTAACGGGATAACGTCGGCATTTTTTGAACGCACACGTCTGTGTTATTCGCAGTTCGCGCCATGGAGATGTTTCTGGCGATCAAGCGACGCGGAGCCGAAACATGGAGAAGTTATTTTCTGACTTGCTTGAGGCTGTTCATGAAGAGCGAGCCGCATTTTCACTAAATGTGTTCTGAACCTAACTCTGAAAGCGCACGAAGCGGGGGAGAGGAAGCCATGAGAATACACGCCGTCGCAAAGAAACTGCGGTTATTCATGCTATTGGCCCTGTTCCACTCAACTGCCATAGCTCAATCCAACAACTGCGTTTGGATTCTATGAACTTTCCTGTGGCGAAAAGCTCTATCCCGGAACTATTGCCTGCTTCAGTGAGGGGCCCTGTCTTGCAGGGTGCATGGTGAACACGAATCGGTGCGCTCCGCCCGCCTCCCCCAACGAAACTTGTCCTACCTGCAGCGCCGGAGATCCCGCGGGCGGAGCGCCCATCAGTTTGGCCACTGGAAATACATTCATCGAGCAGGTTGACGTGAAACTGCCGGGACTCGGAGGGGGACTCAATCTTGTCAGGACCTGGAACAGCAAATGGCCGGCGAGTCAAAGCGCGTCGCAGACCGGGTTGTTCGGTCCCAACTGGCGGTCAACGTTTGAAGAGCGTGTTTTCCTCGGTAGTGATGGATACATCAAATACGCACGCAGCGACGGCAGCTTCTGGAGTTTCGGAGCCGGCGGTCCCGGATGGAGCGTGGCTGCTCCGGCCAATGCAGCCGCCACTTTCGTGCAAAACAGTACAAGCTGGGTACTCACCTACAAGAATGGAGAAACGAGACTCTTTGACCTCGCCAGCGGAAATCTCACTGCGATTGTCGACCGCAATGGCAATACGACCCAGTTGACGTACGACGGGTCGTATCGACTGGTCACGGTCACCGATCCGGCATCCCGCCACCTTTATTTCACCTACGCGAGCGGTTCGAGCTTCCTGGTGACGGGTGTCACCTCGGACGTGGGGCTCTCGTTGTCCTATTCCTACGACGGGCAGGGTCGGTTAATCCAGGTGACCAAACCCGATCAGACGACGATTTCCTTTCAGTACGACAGCAGCTCCCGGATAACGGCCGTACTAGACACAAACGGCAACGTTCTTGAGTCGCACACTTACGACAGCAGTGGACGAGGACTCAGCTCGTCGCGGGCGGCAGGAATTGACGCGCTCACCATTTCCTATCCCAGTCAGTGAGATTTCCGAAACGAGCGTTTGTCCAGGGTTTCTGTTCAACGATAACCACCGTCGCGGTTTTTAGGCCCAACGTCAGACTGAGGTGATCGGTATGAAGACCACGGCTTCGAAGGTTGCACGGTTGATTCTTATCCTGGCGATTCTTTCGATTCCCTCCGCTGCGCAGCTTCCGTCGGGTTGGTCGGATGCCGACGTGGGCTCAGTCGGAACCGCCGGAAGCGCAAGCTTCGCGAATAATACCTTCACGATCGCCGGCTCGGGCCCAGGCGGGGTGGACGAATACTCGACCGACGCATTTCACTTCGCCTATCAAGCCATCGTTCGAGACTGCTACGGCGGAGTCCCAGCGAATGCGCTCCCAGCAGGTGCTCGACTCACTTTTAAACTGCGGTAAGGACTACGCCCTTGCGCCCAGTGATGTGCGAGATCGGGTCGGGCATCACTGCACTGTCAACGTTACCTTGCCAGAGCAGACCCCTGCGCCTCTGGCCGGGCGTGCGCGGCCCCGCCACTTGCTCGGCCGAGAGTTGCAAGACGGCTTCAATCGTCGCTCGCCCGGCTACATCGATCAGCTCATCGACCGCCAGCCGCGATTGCTCGATCAGATCGACCATGGGCAGTAGTCCTTGCCCGTGGCTCAAAAACTCCGCCAGTCTCTTGCTGTTGCTTTGTCCTTGGGTGGAAATGGTGTGATAGCTTCTCTTCAAGGCGGTTCTCCTTTCCATGAGAAAGTTTCCAACCCGACTCTACCAAGAATCGGGTCGAGAACCGCCCCTCTCAACCTCTAACTAGAAATGGGCCACCGTCCTCGCCTTCTCGCAACACTGTTGACATTGATTTTCCATCTGGCGCCCTACCGGTGTGCTATTCAGCCCCATTGTTCCCCGACACGGTCCCTGAGAGGTTATGTACTTGTTTATAGTGGCTTTATCGGAGTAGGGGGTTGATTGTTGGCGTAACCAGGCGTGGCTGTTGAAAAACCCCTCTTTTGAAAAAACCGCCCAACCGAGGGATAGAAAATGTCCACCAAAACCGAGAACGTCGTTTATAGGGTATCCTAGCGTGACGAAATTTCTGCGGATTTCTCGCGAGTGAGTTTGTCAACAGCCACAGGCCATTACGCTCATCGAGCAGTCCTCCAGTCCTTGCACAAAACCCGTCTAGCGCGCAAAATGGTTTGCCAAGTGCATTTCACTCCCACAAGAAAAAGCCCAAGAGTATCCCGATTCGCCCGCCGGCTGTTCTCCCGCTCACTTGTTATCGCCGTCTTCCTGTTGGCTCTCACTGCCGCCAGTGGCAAGTCCATCAAGATGGTTATGAGTTGGTTCAATCCCAACTACGAAGGACAAAGATTCCACAAGGTCCTCGTCATCGGGGTCGCTCAGGACTTGGAGGTGCGCGCCGACTTCGAAGATGAGATGGCGGCTCAGATCGCGCGTCCGGGGATGCAGACAATTCCCGGCAACCAGATCCTGCTGCGACCCGACCCCAAGGCAAAACCTGACCTCGATTACCTCCGCGCCCAGATCCGCAGCAATAATATCGACGCCGTGGTTGTCTCGCGTCTTTTGAAGGTCGACAAGAAAGTGACCTCCATCCCGAGCTCGACGTACGTGGCCCCGTTTCCCTACTACTACTCTTTTTACGGCTACCTGGGCGCGGTGTATCCGGTTGTTTACGATCCGGGGTACACGCGGGAAGACACGACGGTACGGGTTGAGACCAACGTGTACGCTACCAGCAAACCAGAAGGCGACCTGGTGTGGACCGGCGTCACCGACTCGTTCAATCCAAAGTCAGCAAAGAAGGTCGCCGATGGCCTGGTGAAAGAAGTCCCGAAGCAGATGGAGAAAGACGGGCTGATACCGAAAAACTCTGCGTCGAATTAAGTACGCCAACTTTTCTGTCCTGCTAAGAGGGCCGAACTCGGGGTCCGGTACTTGCGCGCCAAATAACAGCCATGGGGACGTGACTGTTGTAATCAGATGGGATGAGAATGCCGGTCTCCGGCGGGATGCGATAGGC
>JBAVAQ010000012.1:0-220802 GCA_049585795.1 Terriglobales bacterium
AGTCTGATTTGTTCGCCCTCTCTGCTTCGGACGTTCAGTGACACGGACCTCATGGACGCTCTACGGAAGGGCTGCAACGATGCACTGGCCGTTCTGTTTGAAAGACACAATGCTCTCGTCTTCCGAATAGCGCGTGCGATTTTGCGTGATGACGGCGAAGCCGAAGAAACGGTTCAACGCGTCTTTCTGGATGTGTTTCGAGCAGTCAATCAGTTCAATCCCGCCCGCGGAAGCTTTAAGACCTGGCTGCTTCAGTACGCGTATCATCGGACCATCAACCGCCGGGAGCATCTCCAGGCGCACCACTTCTACAATCGACAGGAACTCGATGAGTTGACGCCATCTGAACTCTTCTATGGAGCTGGGCATTTGGTATGCTTGCCTCCGCAGGAGGTCGCGTGCTTGGTGGAGCAGGTACTCGCCCTCCTTGAACCTCGTCAGCGTAAGGTGATTGAGCTCACTTACTTCGAGGGGCTGACGGCCGAAGAGGTCGCAAAAGCGACCGGCAACTCTGCGTCGTCGGTCCGGAACAACTTGTATCGAGGGCTTTCAAAATTGCGGAATGCCGTTCTCGAGAACTACAAATCCAGAACAACTTCCGCTTCTGAGAGTAGCGCAAGTGCTAAGGGGATGCTCGTTGAACAGCCACGAACATTATGAGGAACTGTGTGCCTTAGCCGCCAGCGGTCAGGCATCGCAGCCCGATCTGGCGGATCTTAAGGCTCACCTCGAAACCTGCCTCAGCTGTCGCGGTTTCGCAGATGACTTTACGCAACTAAGCGCCCAGAGCCTTTCAATGCTTGCCGCAAAACGATCGCAGTGCCAGATTCCGTCGGGAATGACGCAAAGATTCCTGGCCCGGGCGCGGTCCGAGGGGATAGAAATGAGCCGGGGACCCGCTGCCAGAGTGATCAAGCGGAAACAGACTGTCCTCGTCATGGCCATGGGAGCTGTTGCGGCTGTCGTTCTGATTGTGGCCATTTTGACAATCCGGAAGGTTCATCCTTCCTCTTCCCTTGCGAATCAAGAGCGGCCGCCCGCCCAGCGAGCGTCCCTGACTCCCCCGGCACTCCCGCCGCCAACTTCTCACGTGCAGGACGCCGAATTGCAGCAGCAGCTGACCGCCGCGCGAAAGGAAATGAGTTCTCTGGCCGGTACGATTAGGGCGCAGCGCGATGAGCTTGAGGCTTTGGGCAAAGTCAAGGATTCCTTGAATTCCCAGCTCATCGAAGCTCAACAGCAGAATGCCGGGTTACATTCCCAGAAAGCCGAATGGCAAACCCGCGTCTCTCAGCTTCAGGCAGAACTGGAAAAGTCGCGCTCCGATAAAGGCACGAGCGATGTCGCATTGACTCTGCAGGAGACCGAACTCCGAGAGCTTCGGAGGAAGGTCGACGAGCAGGCTGACTTACTTCGGCAGCAAGAAGAGCTAACCGCCAGGGGAAGTGACGTTCGGGACCTTGTGGTAGCGCGTAATCTCCACATCATCGATGTGCACGACCGGGACGGCGATGGCAAGAGCCAGCGCGCATTTGGACGAATCTTCTATACAGAAGGGAAGTCCCTGATCTTCTATGCGTACGACCTTGGTGACCCACGGAAGGTGGATGCAAAGGTCTCGTTCTGCGTATGGGGCGGTCGCCTAGGCGCTGAAAAGCCGATTGAAAGCCTTGGAGTTTTTCACAATGACGATGCCAGCGACGGACGCTGGGTGCTCACGTTTGATGATCCCCATGTTT
The DNA here is from genome assembly GCA_049585795.1 of Terriglobales bacterium. GTDB lineage: Bacteria > Acidobacteriota > Terriglobia > Terriglobales > Acidobacteriaceae > JABDBE01. The sequence continues at coordinate 1,740 of JBAVAQ010000012.1, forward strand.
TGGCACAAATCAACTCAGTCTTCGTCACTGTCGAGTCTTCACGGAAGGCAATACGGGAACCTGGTGGTCGAAGAATATTGTTTGCCTTTCTGGGCGAAAAGCCTAACCATCCGTAAGCGGTGTTTTCCACTTTAGCCAGCTGACCGCATCATCTCTCCTCCCTGTCTGACATCGCTGCCATAAAGTTCCTTTGTTGAGAAAAAGGTCGTCACTCTCCGGCATACGTTATAGAGGACCATGAACCGATGCTCCGTCTCCCCAGTGGGGTCGTGGGAAACTACCCCTTCTTTTTCCTTCTCTTGCTCGTTACCTGTCTTGTACGTCCTGCTCTGGCACAGCTCGAAACTGCGACTGTCTCGGGACAAGTCGTGGATCCATCCGGACTGGGCGTCGCGGGAGCCCACGTAAAGCTGGTCGACATTGATCGTGACACCACCACAAGCGCTACGACCAACAATTCTGGCCTGTACACGTTTGCTAGCGTCCACCCCGGGCGTTATCGGTTGGAAGTCAATGCGGCTGGATTCAGGATAGTCAACGTGACTGGGTTAACGCTCAATGTCCAGGATCACATCGAGCAAAATTTTCGCCTTCAGATTGGGTCGGTGGCAGAGAGTGTCACCGTAGAAGCCAGCGCCCAGCAGGTGAACACTACGGATGCCACGGTGAGCACTGTTGTGGATCGCAATTTCGCTGAAAACCTGCCGCTGAATGGTAGGAGCTTTCAATCGCTAATCCAGCTCACACCGGGAGTGGTTCTGACTGCCAATAATGGGTACGACACCGGCCAGTTCAGTGTCAACGGCCAGCGCGCGAACGCGAATTACTGGATGGTGGACGGGGTGAGCGCAAACATCGGGGTCAACGCCGGCGCCACCGCAGGAAGCGGAACGGCAGGGACGCTCGGCTCGACTAGCGTATTTGGAGGTACGAACAGTCTAGTCTCCGTAGATGCGCTCCAGGAATTTCGTATCCAAACCTCTACCTACGCGCCAGAATTTGGGCGTCAGCCGGGTGCACAAATCTCCATTGTCACGCGTTCCGGAACAAATGAATTTCACGGGACCGCGTTCGATTATTTCCGCAACGACGCGCTAGACGCGAATAATTGGTTCAACGGTTTCACGAATAACCCTCCACTTCCAAAGGCGAGAGAACGCCAGAACGACTTCGGTGGGACATTCAGCGGCCCCATCCTCAAGGATAAGACCTTCTTTTTCTTTTCTTACGAAGGGCTTCGACTGCAACTGCCGCAGACCAGCCTCACATTCGTCCCGGACACCAATCCCGGCGACCCTTATTCGCGGCAATTTGCAGTGCCCGCACTCCTGCCTTACATGAACGCGTTCCCACTACCCAACGGTCCCGAGGTTCTGGATCCGAATGGCAATCATCAAGGCATAGCGCAGTTCAACTCCACCTACTCCGATCCGGGCACGCTCAATGCCTACAGCCTTCGAGTGGATCACAAAATAAACGATAAGCTGAATCTCTTCGGGCGTTACAACTACTCTCCTTCAGAACTAACTCAGCGTGGAGAAGGACAGTCGTTAAGCACCGTCATCCCGACGAAAATCACCACCCAAACTGGAACGCTTGGGGCGACTTGGGCGACATCGCCTCTTGTTGCGAACGACTTTCGGTTCAACTACAGCAGTACGGATGCTTTCGCCTCGTCTCGCTTAGACAACTTCGGGGGAGCTGTCCCGCTGGGAACGCTGCCATTCCCTAGTCCGTTTACAACCGACAATGCGAGTTTCACTTTTGATGTATTAGCGCTGGGAAACAACCCGGCCCTCAGTGCAGGGGCAAATGCGCACAACCAGCAACGGCAAATCAATATCGTGGACAGCGTATCTATACAAAAAGGTTCGCATAGCCTGAAGTTCGGTATCGACTATCGCCGCCTGTCGCCTCTCTTGGCCCCGGCCGCATACACACAGTTAAACTTGTTCCTAGACATACCTTCCGCGGAAACAGGAACTACATTGGGCAGCATTGTATCTTCCAGTCTCCCCGTGACTTTTCTGTTTCGCGATCTCGGCGTTTTTGCCCAAGATACCTGGCACATTGTCCCCCGTCTGACCATGACCTACGGACTGAGGTGGGATGTGGACTTTGTGCCGTCATCGATTAGCGGGCCCGAGTTTAACGCGGTTACCGGCTTCGATCTGAGCAATCTATCGAATCTGGCTCTGGCGCCTTCCGGTACGCGGCCCTACAAAACGCGGTGGGGCAACATTGCACCTCGGATTGGATTGGCCTATCAATTGTCGGAGAGCCAAAGCTGGCAGACCGTGTTTCGAGGTGGATTTGGTGTCTTTTATGATCTGGCGTCTTCAGAAGCAGGAAACCAACTAAGCGCGAATACTAGCTACCCTTTCGGATCAACTAACGCTATATATGGCATCCCCCTTGGCGGCACTGCCACGTTTCCTTTGAGTGCCAATAATGCAGCGGCGGCCCCAATCGCGCCGCCTAACGCCAACAATCTTGGGGTACTTTATGCATTTGATCCGAATCTCGAATCGCCCCACACGCTCCAATGGAATGTCGCGGTCGAACAAGGGTTAGGAAAGCAGCAGAGCCTGAGTGTCTCCTATATCGGCGCCGCTGGAAGACATCTTATACAGACGGCGTCCATTTATTCTCCCAATCCGAACTTGTATGAGGCTCTATTGGTAACGAATGCGGGTACTTCGGACTACAATGCGCTGCAACTTCAGTTCCAACGGCGATTATCGCGCGGCCTGCAGGCGCTTGCCTCCTATTCATGGTCACATTCCCTTGACACGGCTTCAGGTGGCTCGGAGATTGGATCCAATTCACTGCCAGGGCTCAATTCGAACGCCAACCGAGGACCCTCCGACTTCGATATTCGAAATGCGTTTTCGACAGGGCTGACCTATGATTTGCCCGCCCCGAAAAGCAATGCGTTCGCGAACGCGATCCTTCGAGGTTGGTCCACTGAGAATATTATCCAGGCTCGATCCGCTCCTCCCGTTGACATCTATTACGATGCATTTTCTCAACTGTCGAACGGATTCCAAACCGACGTTAGGCCGGACGTCATCGCGGGACAGCCGTTCTACCTATATGGACCGCAGTACCCCGGTGGCAAAGCTTTCAACTCCGCGGCATTCACGCCTCCTCTGCTTGACCCGACGACTGGCTTGCCCGATAGCCAGGGAGATCTGCCGCGGAATGCGCTGAGGGGATTCGGCCTGATTCAATGGGATTTTGCAGTCCATCGCGAGTTCCCCATTCACGAGTCGCTGAAATTGCAGTTCCGCGCTGAGATGTTCAACGTTCTGAACCATCCCAACTTTGGGCCACCGGTTGGAGACCTCAGCAACCCCCTGTTCGGCCAGTCAATAGCGATGCTGGGGCAGAGCCTCGCCGGAAGCAGTCTTGGGGCGGGCGCGTTCGATCCGCTCTACCAAGTCGGCGGCCCCCGGTCCGTTCAGTTTGCGCTGAAGTTTTCCTTCTAACCAAGAAATGGCTCGTGGTAGGGGCTTTTCAGCCGTGCCTATTAGAGCCGCAAAACTGCGGGCTTTCAGCCCCGGCCCGACATCGCTCCCGGAGAATCATTGATGAGACCAGTTGTAGTATCCAACCTGTGCCCAGGGGACCACATTGCAATGGAAGAATCTGCGGAGGGCACGCGTAAGTGTTGTTTCACTAGGCTTCAGTTGTTGCTGTGTTGCCACGTACTGATAGCCAGTGCTTATCTATCGGTGTATTGTAACCGTGCGTTTTGTAGTGATCAGGCGGCCGAAGGCCCCGTGGGTAGTACAGCGGCGGCGCAAAACACAGCGGCACGGCTACCCAAGCGGCCCGCCACCGTGGCTGACTCGATTCAGATGACCCGGTTGGGAGACGTTAAGTATACCGATGGCTGGCCCTCGAATGGGATGGTGGCCAAATTCTCGCCGAACGGAAAGCATCTCGTCGTAATCCTGAAGAAAGGAAATCTTGAGGCAAACACCAACGAGTATTCTCTGGTCCTGTTCCAGACTGCCGAAGTGTTTCAATCGCCTGCGCCCCGAGTCTTGGTTTCGTTAGCCTCATCCTCGAACCGGCCGGCGATCGACAATGTGCTCTGGTTGGACGATAACGATACCATCTTGTTCCTCGGCGAGCGTCCCGGCGAACCGACGCAACTTTATTCGCTGAAGTGCAGTTCGAAAGAGCTGACAAAACTGACAAGTCACGCCAGCAATATGACCTCGTTCGTCAGCACAGCCGACGGCGGGGTTATCGTGTATGCGGCGAGAAACCCGGTTGCAAGTTTTATGACCGAGAGCACCGCACGAAACGGAATCGCTGTCACAAACCAGGCAGTGACTGATCTGATCCGAGGCAGCTTTGGAGGTGACGACACCGACGACCACTCTTTGTTCGTCAAACGCTTGGGGAATAACTCGGAAACTAAACTGGCGATTCGCGGGCGGATCGGTTACGAACAGTCTGAGATGTGGCTTTCACCGGACGGGGTGCACCTCTTGATTCAGACGGAGCCGGCCCACGTTTCCAATACGTGGAGTGAGTATGAGGATCAATTCGTGAAAGAGGCTACGCTACACCCCCCGCCAAACGGAGGCCACCCGGGCCTCCTCCAATACGAGTTGGTCGACACGCGCACCGGAGCCAGTGAAGTGCTGGTCGATGCCCCGATCCCGACGATTCTTGAGTCGGAGGCGGCCTGGTCGCCCGACAGCAAGTCCGTCGTTGTTTCTGATGTTTATCTTCCTCTGGATGTTGCCGATTCGGGGGAACGGGCGGTGAGAAAGGCGCACACTTTCTTAGTGGAATTTAAGATTCCCAGCCGCGAGTTCGTCAAAATAAGCGATGAAGACTTGAGACTTCTGAGTTGGGACGAGAAGACCGGCTATGTTACCTGCGATGTTGGCAGGGAGGACAGCCTCTATGCTGGAAAGACCACGCCGAAAGCCTATTTTCGAAGGAGCGGCGAGACTTGGTCTCGATCCAGCACCGGGGAACAATCAGGAGTGCCGGCGCTGCCGGATATTGTTCTGGTTGAGGCCATGAACACACCTCCGCGTATTGTTGCGATCGATCCTCCCACCGGACGGAAGTCCCTGCTCATGGACTTGAATCCTCAGTTTCAAAATCTTGCTTTGGCACGGGTGGAGGAAATTACGTGGAAGGACTCTCGTGGCCATGAACTGAAAGGGGGCCTCTACTGGCCTCCCGGCTATGTGGCGGGACAGAAGTATCCAGTGGTGATACAAACCCACGGATGGACTACGAGCGGATTCTGGATGGACGGTCCTTTTACGACAGCTTTCGCTGCCCAGGCCCTGGCGGGCAAGGGGTTCTTCGTGGTTCAGGATAATGGTCCAGACTGGAATCTGACCGGTCCAACCAAAGAGGCTCCGACAGCCATGGCAGCGTACGAGGGTGCTATCGACTATTTGGATCGCAAAGGGCTCATTGATATAAACCGTGTCGGGATCATAGGGTTCAGCCGGACGTTCTGGTACGTTACGTATACGTTGACACATTCCAAACACCGCTTCGCCGCAGCCGCGTTGGCCGAAGGGGTGGACTACAGCTATTTCCAATATATGGCATTCCCGGAGTTTGCTGGTGATTTTGAGCCGGTGTACGGTGGTCCCCCGTATGGAAAAAGACTCTCTCAATGGCAGAAACAGTCACCTGCGTTTCTTATGGACAAAATCGAAACGCCAGTCCGCATTCAAGTCCTAGGACCGACGTCCATGCTATTGGATTGGCATTGGTTTTCCGGACTGTCCCGGCTCGGTAAGCCCGTCGAAATGATTTACATCCCGGGAGGGACGCACATCCTGGAAAGGCCCTGGGAGCGGATGACATCGCAACAGGGCAACGTGGACTGGTTCTGCTTCTGGCTAAAGGGCGAGGAAGATCCCGACTCGGCAAAAGGTGAACAGTACAAGCGCTGGCGCGAGATGCGCCGCCTACGAGATCGAACGGCTTCCACCGTCAGTACCCGGTGACAAACAAAGGTCGAAGGACGAGCAGCGGATTCGTGTATCATACAGATTCTCGGTCGCCCTGCTGGGGCCGGGAACGCCAGGCGACGATTGCTGACCAATCAAACGCCTGATTTTTGGGGCTACTCGTCAAGTTCATAGGCGGGATTGAAGGCGTGCCTATTCACTGACTCTAGCAAGCCGGTCCGTCCCTTGACTTGGGGAAACTGTTCGATCACGCGGGCTGCCTCGCCGAGAACTATTAGTTCTGGTTTTGTGTAATTCATTGTCTTGCTCCTTAAATGTATCTTTAATTCCCGGCCACCTTGCGGTGGCCGGGGACGCCAGACGCCAATCGCTGACCAATTAGCGCCTGATTTTGGAGCTACTCATCGAGGTCATAGGCGGGATTCGGAACCGGGCTTTTGAGAAGATCCGGTTGTCCGGTAATCCCCTTGGTGTTGGGAAACTTTTCGATCACGCGGACTGCCTCACCGAGTACTGCCACTTCTGGTTTTGTGTACTTCATTGTCGTTCTCCTTTGTTGAATTATCCCGTCCTCTATACTGCAGACGGAACACCGTTGCTGGTATTGGCTACGCGCTTATCGGCACCTGCGGCTGCCTGAAGGGCGAAGACAAGGCAGGCGCTTCTAAAAGCCCGCGTGCGGCCAAGTCTCGTAGCCAGTATTCCAGCGAAATTGTCCACAGCACCCGTACCATCGAAACAAGCTTCCCAGCACGGGCGTCGCAGATCGTCTTCAGCAGTTGAGCCTCATCAATGTATCCGAGGCTTGAGCTGAGAGGGGTCTGATAGATGTTTTGCAGCTCATCCCAGGATTTCTCCAAAATGAGCATGGATGTGCGTTCTCCCACTTGTTTTGTGCGACGGGACAGGATTTCCTGCGGCACGATGCCAGCAAGGGAGCGCCGCATCAGGGAGCGTCTTTCGCCAGGTCGCAGCAACTGATCGGCCCGTATCGAGAGGAGGAACTCGATCAGGGTCTGATCGAGGAAGGGGTAACGAGCTTCTTCCAACGCGTCGGCCGGAGGCGTAAGTTTGGCCAAATTGTTCGCCATCATTTGGACTCCGCTGATGTAAGCGCGGCGAGTTGGCAACCAGAGTCCGAAGTGCTCGTCGATATCCAACTGCCGAATCGCCAGCCCGGTGCGCCTTGCAAAGTCTTTCCTGATCCAGGGCTCGATCTTAGCCTCCTTGACAAAATACTGGCCTAAGGAAGCAGGCACTACATCGATTGCGGACTGCCACAAAAGTTGAATCCAAGGCCGCCGCTTGACCAGACTCCAAGCCATGAGTTGTTTTGCCAGGCTGACGAACTTAAATTGAATGATGAGATCTGCCAAATGCGCACGTGGATCGGGCACCCCCCCCGTGAACTCATCGCCGCCGATGCCTGAGAGGACCGCCCGGTACCTTCCACCGCGGACGGCATCTGCGCGCTCGGTGTCAAGCTTCTGTCCAAAGCCGAGGGCTCCGGGCAGAGGGCAAAACTCTGTGCATGCAAGCGAATCTCGGGAAGTCCCGAGTCTGCTGCCATCAATGTGGATGCCCGCCCGTCCGCGCTTCGCCTCGACCTTCTGAAAGTAAGTCCAGTCGTCACCGCCAGGCTCGGATTTGTCGTAATAAGAGAGGGTGTCAAGGCGAGGCGTTTCCGCGCCCTCTTTCGCCAGAATGTCGTCGGCCATGCAGACAATAGAAGAAGAGTCCAAGCCACCGCTCAATTCGGCGAGCACCGGCGAATCCGAGCGCAACCTGCGTTGCACGGATTGCCGGAAGACGTGGCGGAAGTGCTCTTCATATTCCGCGTCCGTCTTGTATCGGATGCGCGATGTCGAACTGAAGCGCCAGAAGCGTTCGATGACGACCTTACCATTCCGAACTCGAACGAATTGCCCAGGTGGCACTTCGCGGATTTCACGATACGGGGTCAGTTGGGCATCGGGGTTGTGCGCCAAGTATCCAGCGATGTAATCATCATCAATGTGAAACTTGTCGTTCGAGGGCAGCACCAGCGAACTGAGGTCCGTGGACCAGAAGATTCGGCCTTTCTTTAGGTAGTAGAAAATATGCCGGATGGCCATGTAGTCAGCGGCGAAAAAGAGCTCGTGCTGCTCGGGTTTCCATATGGAGACTGCCCAATCGCCGATGAGACGACGGAAGCAGTCGGTCTCCCAGCGATCGAAGGCGGCGGCAATGATGTCGACGTCGGTCGGGTTGGCTTCGAGATCGCTGCGAAGATCCGCAATCAGCGCATGCCGATTGTCGAGGCGGCCGTCCCAAGTGAGGATCAAGCCCCCGTGCGAGAAGTACGGTTGTTTCTCACGGCGTGACTCGGCCGTTGTGTGGAAAGGACGATACAGAAGCGCAACGGAACCGTCCACGTAGTGCGATTCTCCGTCCGGACCTTGCTGCTTCAAGAATCGGCTGATATCGTCGATCTGTTTCGAGTCGACTGGCCTGCCGTCGAAATTCCAAACGCCCGCTTGCACGCTCATTCCGATCTCCTAACTAACAGCGATCCCAGACGGCATAAGTCGCTTGGACATTGGATCTCTCGTTGATTGCCCGCCCGTCGACTTCCACCCAGGCATGGGCCTTAAATGGGAGTTTCTGTGCGCCCAGGACCATGTGGGCAAGAATTCCCTTCTTCCTGAGCAAATAGGTAGTGACGAAGGTGCACTGCAGGCAAAGAACCTGCTTCGGGTACCAGATGCAGGCATAGTTGACGGCCTTGCAGACGCGGTCGATGGCGTCATCATCCGGAGGCCTGCGCGCCACCGTCCAGCGCTTGACCATCTTGTGGATCCTCCCGAAGGTCGAGAAAGTACACAGAACGTCGTAGGCGATTAACATCAACAGCGCTTGGAAGAACAACATCAGAATGACCTCCTGTGCTGAAGGTGAATTCCGAGTTCGTAGCAGATGAAGGCAAGCCTGTCGGTGACAGCCTTGATCTTGGCCGACAAAGGCTGAACCGGCGTGTGTCCCCAGTCTGGTTTGTAATCGAGCAGGATGGGCAACTCTGAGCGATTTGCTGCTTGCAGACGAGCTGCCATTTTCCGGGCATGCATCGGGTTGCAGCGGGTGTCCGCGTCACCCGAAATGAGCAGGACAGCGGGATAGTCCGCACCGTCTCGGACGCGATGGTAGGGTGAATAGCTGAGGAGGGAGTGGAAGTCCCGCTCATCATCGGGTGACCCATATTCATCTGCCCATCCCGCTGCGAAATCGAAGAGGTGGTACCTCGTCATGTCGAGCAGGGGTCCGAGGCAGATGGCGGCGCGGAAAAGGTCGGGGCGTTGGGTGATCGCGGCGCCGACCAGTAGGCCGGCATTGGAGCCGCCACCAGTCGCGATACGGCCACGAGCGGAGCGGCCTTGCGACAGTAGCCATTCGGCGCCGGCTATAAAGTCGTCAAAAGAGTTTTGGCGATTCTCGCGCTTGCCGGCCACATGCCACTGTTCACCAAGTTCGGAGCCGCCCCGCAGGGCGGGAACGGCGAAGAGGAAGCCTTGCTCCATCAAAAAGGTGGCAAATGCGGTGAATCGAGGTGTTACACAACTGCCGAATCCACCGTAGCCGGTCAGAAAGGTGGGCAGCGGACTGGAGTGGATGAGATCCTTTCGCGCGGTGAGGAGGAGAGGAATCAGTGTCCCGTCTTTGGACGGGTAAACGACTTCTTCGACGGCAAACAGCGAAGGATCGAACGGAATCCTCGTCTTATCCCAAATGGATTCCTTCTCCTCGTGCGTATCATGGCAGTACAGCACTGACGGATCGGTCATGGACGTGTATCGATAAAAGAGATCCGTCCCTGAGTAGGTTGAATTCAGCAGATCGACGGTTCCATGCACGGAAGGAAGAAGATCCTTCTTCTGCCCGCCATCCAGGTTGAACCTTTCCACCCGAGTGGAGAAGCGATCCGTGCGAGTGACAAAGATCTGCTCGCCAGCAACGGCGAACTGTTGAATACGCTGGTGAGACTCTGGGACTACGTCGCGCCATTGAGCCGGGTCGGCATTCGCCAACCCAATGCGGACGATCCGGAAATTTGGCGCAGCAACGTCGGTGTAAGCGAATAGCTGATCCCGCACAAAGAACAGCGTGAAATGTCCGTCGATGTTTTCAAGGAGAAGTGTCGGTACAGCTCCTGGTTCCATTCTGTGGAGATACATCGATGTTCGAGGACATGTCCCGGTGGAATATACGACATAAGCCAACAGCTTGGTCTCGGGCGAGTCGAGAATTCCGAGGAACACGTCCGGCTTGTCGCCGGCAACGAACACCTCTTCGTCTTGGGACCGTTCGGTGCCAAAGCGATGCCAAAATGCAGCCTTGTAGTGTGGCTGCCGATCGTGCGCTTCGCGATGCGAGTAGTAGAAACCGGAGGCGTCTGGATCAAAGGCAAGTCCAGTGCAAAAGCCATCGGGGAGCCGGTCCGGAAGGACAACATTCTTGTCGACATCCAGAATTTCCAGCGCCGCGTGATCAGTGCCACCTTGGCGGAGGGAGTAGGCCAGAAAGCGACCATCGTGAGAGATGGCGGCAATGCTGACGGCTGTCGAAGGACCCGTAGCGCGTAGATTTGGATCAACGAGAATACGCTCCTCTCCGAGGAGTCCCTCTTTCATCACAATCGAATGCTGCTCGCTATTTTGTCGGCGCTTCAGAAAGAAGTATCGGGCGCCGACTTTCCACGGGTCGGAAATCACATCCTTGCCCGTTAGCAACTCCTCAACGCGCTTTCGAATACGTTCACGTCTGGGGATGGCATCGAGATACGCACGGGTGTATGCGGTCTGTTCCTCAATCCATTTTCGGGTTCGCGGCGAGTTCTGATCTTCCAGCCAGCGATAGGGATCTGTGACCTCAACGCCGTGAAGGACTTCAGTAACGGGTTCCACCTGGGTTGGCGGGGGTGCGGCTACTGCAGGAGGCATGTGCTACCTTCCAGAACGTGCTGGTCGACTGAGGTGGCAGTTTGGGAACTTGGGATCTATCCCCAGATGTAGAGTTAAGCGATGAGTGCACCGTACATCCACAGCCGACCCGCTTTGAAAACTTTTTTTTCATGCACGAAATCGTGCAGCTTGTCCTTGGATTGAACCATCTCGGTTCGTCGCACATGGTTTGTAGTGCGAGTTCGGAACGTGATGAGCGGAAGGAAGTTGAAAGTCGAGTTGGTGAAACTTGATGCCGGTTAGCAGCCCTGGAACTACAATTGGGGACCCGCAGGGACGGCCTGAGTTTGGCCATCGCGTGCACGAAATCGTGCAGGAATGCTGCTTCGTGCCGTCGGGAGCCAACCTAGCGCTCAATTCATAGCATTTGAGTAGTTACTCGAAACAAATGGGTTTTCAACACCACCGGCGTTTCCCAAACGCATTGGTCGAGTTGCCCTATTACTCTCCCGTGTTGTTCTGCTTTCCGAACAAAACTAAGATTGTTGTTGACGTAAGCAGTCGTGCCTATATACTCAGGCGAAAATGGGGTTCTTTATACCTGCCCGCGGTATTGGTTCGCAGTATTTTGTTCATAGTGGAACAAAACGAAGAAAACTTTCTGCGAGCTATGGTGTTGTACGAGTAAAGTGGGCGAAAGGACATTGCCGCCCAAACAAGTCGGCCGTGGAGTTGAACATAATCTGATAGGACGCACAGATGGGCTGATGCCAAGCGGCATCCCGAGGGGGCCTTCTGCGACACTTCCCGAGGAACGCGCTTTTATCGACTAGCAAGTGCAGACTTCCAAAACCAAGTCTGTTCTGCGGCGGGAGTAGTAGTCATGACGAGCCCGGGGGAATGGCTTCGAGGGCTTCGGGAAGAACTTCACCTCACGCGCATTGCGGTCGAGCGCCTCACCAGCGAGATCGCGCGCAGCGCCAACGATGAGCGCTATCGGATTCGACGCGGGCGACTCGCCGACATGGAAGACGACAAGGCCGCGCCGGACATTTTCGAGGCTCAGAGCCTTAGCAAATGCTACAAGGTAACCTATCCCGCGATCTTGCAGGCCTTCGGCGTGAGACTGGAAGACTCCCAGAATCTGCCGCAGGGCCCGGCACACACCGACGAGACCACAAAACAGTGGTCCTTCGCTGACACGGATCGTCCGTTTTCCCTCACATTTCAGAGCAACATCAGCTTCGACAAGACGCGGCTGGTAACCGAGAGCGCGGAAGAACTGGGAGTGCCCGCAATTGTGCGCCAGCGCTTGGATGCAGGTCAGTTTCGACTGGGCATCATCGGCTTGAATGACGACACCATGGACGATCTCGTTCCAGGCGGTTCCGTGGTCGTGATTGACAAATCGCATAACACGGTCGAAGTGCGCGACTGGAAAACCATTCAAGAACGGCCGATCTACTTTGTATGGCACGAAGACGGCTATAGTTGCTCCTGGTGCAACGTCGTACGGGACACCTTGTTCATCGTGCCTTATCCGACTTCGCGCCGGTCGGTGATGATTTTCAAGATGCCGCGCGCCGCAACCATTATTGGTCGGATTATTCACGTGTGGCCCCCTTTGATCATCGAAAGGACACCAGCGTAAACCAACCACCGAGCATGTTCTAATGGGTTACGCGTGTTGTCTTGACCACGGGAAAATCCTGGTCAACCACGATCGCGTAACCACCGTGTGGCCGGGCCGACGAATCAAGCGCTTCGCTTCGAGCGATTGAAGGAATTCAGCCACATCAGAACGAAGCTGGGATGGGGGAACCGCGAAATCCTGAGCCAGCGCGCCTACGATCTGATCGTAGGGATAGCGCTTTTTCAGCAATTCCCAAATCTTCAGTCCGACGGGATTGAGGCTGAAGCAAATCCCCTGCTCAATGTCCAAGAGGACGGCTCCGTCCTCGGAAGCAGTCTCCCGGACGCCCGGTGCAATCACGATGTCGTCGGTAGTAATGATCGGATCCTCCATAGCTCCCCCCGGTGGACTCTTAGTGTTGTTCAGGCCGAACATCGGGTAAATATGCCTCTTTACGTGAGCATCTGCGAGAAAACTTTTTTGCTGCAGGAATTCGTGCAGACGAGATTTCGTAGCGACCTTCGTATATCAAGCAACAGGCAGCTTGGATCAGTAACTCTAAGTTCTTGGGCCGATTGAGATTCACTTCGCCGAACTTCCCGCCTTAAAACTTGAGAGATTGGTTCCCGCTATTCACACTGACGCACGCGGGTTGGACAGTTCTCGAATGCGTGCAGGAATTCGTGCACGACGGCGGCGGCAGCGGCCAGACAGTTGCGTCATTTCTATAGCTGGATTCGAACGGCCGCTGCTCCTTACTCCCTGAGATACAGCTGGTTACGGGTGCGCGAAGGTGCCGGACCTGAGGCATGTGCGCCGACCTCCACGCCGAAATTGCGGCAGCGAAAAAATATCTGTTCAGTTTCTTCCGAGTTGCGCTAGGTAATCACTGTGTGGAGCGAAGAGGGAAATCTATGTCTTCTGAGGTGAGGTGGCTTAGCCGCCAGGCCCGCCCTGTGCTGTTGCTGCTTACCGTAAATCTCATCTGCATAGTTCTAGGCAGTGGACTCTCTCTGCTTGATCCTTTGGTCGTAAGGTGGTTGATCGACGTCGCTCTCCCGAAACGGGATCTGCGCCTTGTGCTGCTCGGCACGCTCACTTTTTGCGTCGTCTATTTGGCAAGCGTGATTGTGAGCTACCTATCCTCCTACATCAGCTGCGTCGTTACTCAAAAGATGGTCTTTCGGATCCGGGTGTCTCTGCTGCGGCGAATCCAAACTTTGCCGGCGCGATATCACGGAAACTCTCAGGTAGGAGAAACCCTATATCGGATCGAGCAAGACGTTGACCGCGTGGCGGAATTGAGCGGAGACATTCTTCCCTTAACCATTCAGATGGTGATCATGGGCGTGATGGTCCTCGTGACCATGGGGATCCTGAATTGGCATTTGACCCTGGTGATCGTTCCACTGCTCCCGATCTTTTACCTATTGCAACGCAGGTATGCGACCAGGCTGAAAGAGGCGGCAGACAGCGTCCAGAATCAGTCTGGGAAGATCGCTGCGTTTTTGCAGGAACACTTGGCGGGCATGTTGCAGTTGCAGCTGCTGAATCGTACCGGCACACAGGGTAGAAAGTTTGCCCGTCTGACCGCCGAAGGAGCAAAGTTCCAGATCAGGCAGCGAGCGACAGAAATGTCCTTTGGCGCAGCTTCCGTCTCAGTGATCGTTCTTGGCATGGGGCTGATCCTTGGGTACGGCGGCTACGAAGTGACCCGGGACACTTTGACCGTGGGCGGACTCGTGGCTTTCTATGGCTACGTCTTCCGCCTGTTTGCGCCCATCAGCATTGCCATTGACCTCCAGTCGCGACTCCAGCGGGTCGGCGCCAGCGTCCGACGCATTCTCGAAATTACTGACGGTGATCCACAAATGGCGGGGCGTGAGTGCATGACACCGCTGCGGTGCGACACCAAGCCTGAATTGGAATTCCGTTCGGTATGGTTTTGCTACGACGCAGACCGCCCGGTCTTGCGTGATATGAGCTTTCGTATTGAAGCAGGTGAGACCGTGGCCGTTGTGGGACTGAATGGCTCCGGGAAGAGCACAATTGGCCTTCTTGCGACTCGATTGTACGAACCAGGTGCAGGCTCGATTCTCGTGGGAGGGCAGGACATTCGCCAGGTTGGGCGCCGAAGCCTTCGCGCCACTCTTACCCTGGTTCCACAGGATCCGATTCTTTTTGACGAAACGATCAGGGAAAATCTTCTTTACGGGAATCCGAGAGCGACCGGCAAAGACTTAGAGACAGTCGCCGCTCTCACGCAGTTGGACCGAGTGCTTCAAACGCTACCGAGGGGGCTCGACGAACCATTAGGGCCACTCGGCGGCCGGCTTTCCGGCGGAGAGAAGAAGAGACTTGCATTGGCGCGGACTCTCTTGCAACAGCCAAGGATTCTGATTGTCGACGAGATCACCAGCGCTCTCGATGGACCTGCCGCTGCCGGATTGCTTCAGGGATTGGAACTCTTTCGCCAGGCTCGGACACTGGTGGTGATTTCGCACCGCCCGGCGACAATTCTGTGGGCGGACAGAATTCTCGTAGTAGACGAGGGGGCGGTCGTCGATTCCGGGAAGCATGACGAACTGATCCTCAGATGCGAGGCGTACCGGAGAATATGGCAGTCTCAAGACAGAATGCCCTCTGTGAACTCCCAAGGGGTAGCGTGGAGCGACGCAACAACAGCGGACACCGTGGTTCCCGCATCCTAGCGGTCTCAGTGATCCAAGGCGTCTGCCGGACCGGAAAGCGAATGGTCAAGAAATGATGTCATAATTACTGGCCATAGGTGGCCAACGTGAGGCGGCAATGCTAAGCATGACTCTTCTAGTAGGCACAATTCTCGCATTGTTAGTACTGACTTCGTTTTCGAGAAGCAGCGAGCAACCACCAAGGACGCTCGATCCTTACTTGCGCTCCGATCGCAGGGAGCCCGAGTCCATGCTAGGGCTTCGGGAAGTTTGTCGCAGCGTCTTGAATACCAATAGTCTTAGATTCGTCGCCGCCAATGCGCCTGCCGAGGTCGTGAGTTCCTACGGAAGCGAGCAACAACGCTTGGCCCGTTTGTCCTTACAGGTTGCGAGCGCCGCGCTCGTTCAGCGATTAGCCCGTGATGGCGTGGTAGTAGGTGACCCTTCACCGACTCTGCAGACCCTGCTGTCGAAGCTGAAGGGCGCACTCCTCTTAACTGTCTGCACAGTCGGCCGGGCGGGGCTCGGGGTGTTACGAGGGTTCAGCACCGGAATTCCCCAGCGTCTCCAAATTTTGGTATCGGCGAAGATTCTTACAAACGTGGGAAATCTACTGGTGGATACGGAGCGCGGTGACAAACCAACCTCGAAGGCCCTTAGCGAGGAGCGGATTCTCTGTGAGGCTCCGACCGAAGTCTCCCATGAAGAGTCCAGCCAGGATGCCGTGAGGGAGGACGTTCTGCGCGCTCTCCGCGCGTCACTGCCCAATGACTTGTCCCGGCTGATATTCTTAGCGATCCTGCGCGACAACAACTCGGGTCACTACTACCATCCCGAGGTGGCTCAACGGTTCTCGGTAGAGGTCGCTGATCGGGCAATGCTTGCCTGTCATCACCAGATTTATGAACGAGTGGTAGCGCTGCCGCTGGAAGACTTAACAGATCAGCTCGATGCGTACATGGCGACTGTGCGGGCGCCGAAAGAGCGGCTCATCGAGAGTTGGACAAAACTGCGAGCTTATCGCGCGACAATCCCGATGGACGCCGACCCCATCTCGACCGAGATTTTCTTTATGAAGGTTGGAGTCGCGGTTGCGATCTTGGAAGCGAGGCTTCCCGGTAGAATTCAGTAATTCGGAGCAGAAGTAGTGTCTGTTGTTCGCAAACTGTTCCTAGACTTGCCGGTCTCGAAAAAGCTGGTTGTAATTCTCTGGCTTTTTCTGCTGGTCGTAGTCAGCCTGTTGGGCCTGAGCTACTTGACAATCGAGAATCTCTCCGCAGCGAGGGCGTACGTGGGAGGGGAAGGACTCTGGTCCAAGGCGCAGAAGCAAGCCGTCCACGACCTTCTGCGGTACTCGATTTCGCATTCCGACGCGGACTATCAAAATTATCGTCAGGCTCTCCTGGTCCCTCTGGGAGACAAGCAGGCCCGCATGGAACTCGAGAAGTCTGTTCCCGACATGGGTATTGTTCGCAGCGGTTTCATCCAGGGCCGCAATAGTCCACAAGACGTGGAAGGGATGGTGACGTTGTTCCGACGCTTTCGTCATTCCAGATACATGTCTGAAGCAGTAGACATCTGGGCGCAGGGCGACGCTCTCATAGAACAACTACAGAGACTTGGCGACAACTTGCAGGCTGAGATTTCTTCGGGAAGGCCGGATCCTCTGAGGGTCGCGGAAATCGCTCGGCAGGTGGACGTCGTCGGGAATCAGCTTACCCCACTTGAGGACAGATTCTCCTATGCACTAGGAGCAGGAGCACGCCAGGCAAAAGGCTCACTTGTCCTGGTCACATTCAGTGCGACCGCCATGTCTGTGGTCGCGGGACTGTTGTTTACCTTCTTTATGTTGCGGCACATTCG
The DNA here is from genome assembly GCA_049585795.1 of Terriglobales bacterium. Lineage (GTDB taxonomy): Bacteria > Acidobacteriota > Terriglobia > Terriglobales > Acidobacteriaceae > JABDBE01. Next base: position 18,826 of record JBAVAQ010000012.1, read on the forward strand.
CCAGACTGAGGAACGATACAAGCATCTCATCGATACTGCCAACGACGCGATTCTCGTGCTGGACGCGGAAACAAGGGTCATCCTGCAAGCCAACCAACAAAGCAGCAAACTCCTAGGGCGACCACTGCGAGAGATCGTGGGCATTCGTGGTGAGCAGATTGTTCTTGAGTGTGACCGGACAGAATATGACGGAATTTTGGACAACACGTTCAAGGGTACAGCTGTCGCCGGCAAAGAGCTACACCTGACTTATTCCGACGGACATGCGATTGCGGTTGAGGTCAACACCAGCCTGACGGAGCTTGAAGGGAAGAAGATAGTTCAGGGCATTTTCCGGGATATTACCGAGCGTAAACGTCTCGAAGAAGAAGTGCGGCAGGCGCAGAAAATGGAGGTGGTCGGTCGCCTGGCCGGCGGAATCGCTCACGACTTCAATAATCTCCTGATGGTGATTCTCACGCAGGTGGCGAAAATACAGAATTTTCCCAACCGACCACAACTCCTGCAGTATGCCGAAACGGTTCGCACGGCTGCCGAAAGGGCGGCGGCGCTTACGAAGCAATTGCTGGCGTTTGGCCGGAAGCAGGTCTTGGTGCTTCAAGTGCTGGACCTGAATGAATTGCTCGGGGATGTCCAGGCAATGCTCTCTACTCTTCCGTCGGAGCAGGTCCAGTTGATAGTGATACCCAGTTCGCAACCACTTCCTGTCAAGGTTGACCCGGGCAAGATTGAGCAAGTGATAATGAATCTAGCCGTAAACGCCTGCGATGCCATGCCATCAGGGGGAGTATTGAAGATCAAGACTTCCCGAGTATCGAAGGCGGTCCCTGGAACGGCCGCGAAGGACCGTTCTGGCGCTTACGCGATGGTGGAAATAACTGACACGGGGTGCGGCATCGATTCAGAAACCAGGAATCATCTCTTCGAGCCATTCTTCACTACTAAGCCAATCGGCAAGGGCACAGGCCTCGGACTCTCCACCGTCTACGGAATTGTGAAACAGAGCGGCGGCTCGATCGAAGTGGATAGTGTGCCTGGTGAGGGCACTACTTTCAGAGTCTACCTTCCCATCGTGGAACACCCGCTAAGCCCACGAAAAGCCCCCAAGGTCTCGAGTCCGGGAACGAATGGCTCGGAAACGGTGCTCTTGGCGGAGGATCAGGCCTCCATTAGGAATGTGCTGTGTGAATTTCTTGAATCCAAAGGTTACAAGATGTTGGAGGCGCAGAACGGCAGCCAGGCGCTCGAGATCGCGGAGCACTATCCTGGATCGATTGACGTCTTAGTCACCGACGTAATCATGCCCCAAGTTCGTGGTCTCGAGTTGGCAAAACGTGTGACCGAAAGTCATCCCGATATCTGCGTGATCTTCATGTCAGGATACTCGGAAGATGCATTGCTGGAAAACAGATTCCTGTCTCAGAAAAGCACGATCCTGATTCAAAAGCCGTTTGATCCCGAAGATCTCGCTCAGAAGATCCGGGAATCGCTGGATGATAAGTGCAAAGCTTCATAATGGAACGTACACGGACCACTGGTTTCGGTCTGAGCGATTACGCCTCCTCCACTAAATGAGCCCTGCCGACCGCAAACTCGACGCCCCACGCTGAGCAGCGCCGATTCCGCCGCCAGAACGCTGATCAAGAATCACTCCTCCAATCACGATGCGAGGTACAATGATTTCGCCGGGTGAAACGGCAGCAGGCTCTGCAGGGATGCAACCATGCCGAGGGATAGCTTGGTTGGGCTCATCGAGACGATCCCTGCATCTGCGCGAATTTCCTTCCCGCGCTCCTGCCAACCGGCATCGGATCGGCAGAGCCGCATGCCTTGAAAACCACCGCCCGAAGGACGGAATCTACACAATCGGAATCCTTCCCCAGTTCACGCTGAGGCGGCACATTTGCAGTTGTCGGGCAGACTCTTGTGCATAGCAGCGCGGGGCGCGAGGAATGTAAAGACTGCCTAATGGAGAAAGGTTCTCAAATTCGCAAGATCGCGTTTGTCGGCGATCACTTACCACGCAAGTGCGGCATTGCGACGTTCACGTCTGACCTGCTTGCCGCCGTGGCAGCTGCGCATCCCCAAAGCCAGTGTTTCTCAGTGTCGGTGAATGACATTCCAGGTGGCTACGAGTACCCGGAAGTAGTTCGCTTCGAGATTGAGGAGCAGGATTTATCGTCTTATCTACGTGCTGCGGACTTCCTCAACATCAGCGACGTGGACATCGTCTGCTTGCAGCACGAATTCGGCGTTTTCGGCGGGACGGCCGGCGGCCATATCCTGGCACTCCTGCGCGAATTGAGAATGCCCGTTGTCATTACGCTTCATACCATTTTGCGTGAGCCGAACGCCAACCAACGGCGCGTAATGCACGAGTTAGTCGCGCTCTCGACCCGGCTCGTGGTCATGGCTGAGCGGGGGCGACAGATGTTGCAGGAGATTTACCAGGCACCGTCGGCCAAGATCGATCTCATCCCGCATGGCATTCCCGACGTAGGTTTTGTCGATCCGACCGATTTCAAGGACCAGTTCGGTGTGGAAGGCAAGGTGGTGCTGCTCACGTTCGGGCTGCTTTCGCCGAACAAGGGGATCGAATATGTGCTCAACGCCCTGCCGCACATTCTAGCGGAGTTTCCCGACGTTGTTTATATTGTGCTGGGCGCCACCCATCCCAATGAACTACGCGAGCATGGCGAAGCCTACCGGCTCAGCCTCGAAATCCTTGCCAAAAAGAACAAACTCGAGAAGAACGTCATCTTCTACAACCGGTTCGTAGAACTTGAGACTCTGAAGGAGTTCATCGGCGCCGCAGACTTTTACATCACGCCTTATCTCAACGAAGCGCAGATCACGTCGGGCGCGCTAGCCTATACGTTTGGTGCGGGCAAAGTGGTAATTTCGACACCGTACTGGCACGCTGCAGAATTGTTGGCGGAAGACCACGGCGTGCTGGTGCCGTTCTGCGACGCCCCGGCCATAGCGCGCGAGGTGATTGGCTTGCTGCGCGACGACACCCGCCGGCATACTATTCGCAAGAATGCTTACAAGCTGGGCCGTGAGATGGTCTGGAGCAACGTGGCTCAGCTCTATATGCGCTCGTTCGAGTTGTCACGGATCGAGGGGGCGGCGCGATCTCGAAAATCTCTCGCCACGAAGACGCTCGACCAAAAGCCGCGGGAACTGCCGGTGTTGAAGTTGAGTCATCTCTCGCGGATGACCGATTCAACCGGAATCTTCCAACATGCCATTTTTAGCATCCCGAATTTTTCCGCAGGCTACTGTACGGATGACAACGCTCGCGCATTCATCCTCGCGGTACTGCTCAGTGAATTGGGAGAAGAGCCAGAGCGCGTGCGGACGCTGGCCACAACCTACGCGGCGTTCTTGCATCACGCGTTCGATCTCAGAGTGAAACGCTTTCACAACCACCTGAGTTTCGACCGCCGCTGGCTCGATGAACAAGGGTCAGAGGATTGTCATGGGCGAGCGCTCTGGGCGCTGGGCGTAGGCGTGGGGCGTTCGCCCTATCGCAGCTTCCAGGTCATGGCTGGACAACTCTTCGCGCTGGCGTTGCCAGCTCTAACGGAGTTCACTTCGCCGCGGGCGTGGGCGTTTGGTCTTATCGGCATTCATGAATACCTGCGCCGGTTGAGCGGTGACAGCCAGGTCAACCAAACCCGTGAGATACTCACTTCCCGGCTCATGGAACTTTTCGAAAGGACCGCCCAGCCGGACTGGCGCTGGTTTGAAGAGGATGTGACTTACGATAATGCGAAGCTCGCACACGCCTTGATTCTGAGCGGACGTGCAACCGGACAACAAGCGGTGTTTGAACGAGGCCTGCAGGCCCTGCGCTGGCTGACGGAATTGCAAATCTCCGAGAAGGGTCACTTTCGATCCATTGGCACCAACGGATTTTATCGCCGCGGCGGCATGCGCGCCAACTTTGACCAGCAGCCCATCGAGGCGCAAGCAATGGTCTCCGCCTGTCTTGAAGCCTATCGCGCCACATCGGACCTCTGGTGGTACGAGCAGGCGCAACGCGCGTTCGACTGGTTCATCGGCTGGAACGATCTCGGATTGGAACTCTACTCTCCAAAAACAGGCGGCTGCCGCGATGGGTTGCACGTGGATCGGGTCAACCTGAACCAGGGAGCGGAATCAACCGTGGCCTTCTTGCTTTCGTTGGCGGAGATGCGCTTGGCGCAAAATATGCTGACGAGTTTTAAGGAACCGATCGCCGCCTAAGAGTAATCGCGGCCTCCGGTCCCGTTTCTCTGGAATAACCAGTCCATGAACGACAACTCGATTCACGTCAAACGCACGGCCACGGTCCTCAGGCCTGACCAGTCACGCGTTCTTCTGCGGCCATTCAGTCCGGAGGATCCCCAGCGGGCCGGCAGGATTATCGCCAGGATCATGTCGCTCCCGGAAGACCGGGTCGGCCCTCTCCTGGACGAAGTATCCGCCGAATTCTCCCATCGACACCAGCAGATCCACAAATCCTTTCTGGAACGATTCGAACAGGTCCGAGACCTCCTGTTGACCGATGAGCAAATTTCCGAACAGAGACAGCTGTTGATCGGTTCCTATTTCGTTTGCGAATACTCCTTAGAGTCCGCAGCCCTGTTCAATCCGTCCATCGTCCCGCACCCTGACCAGTCTGACTTGCCTCCCGGCGCTCTGCGTTTTATCCTCAGCTTGCGCGCCACCGGGGAGGGACACATTTCCTCCATCACTTTTCGGACGGGTATCATCCACGTCGACCAGCGTATCGAGGTCCTACCCCCAACCGGCTTCCTCACCGAGCCGCGTCAAATCCCGAACCCCCGTTACGAGAAGGCGCTCTTCGAGCGGAAACTCTGCGAACTGGGATTGACCAGCGGATTCACACGCCGGGCCATGGCCAAGTTTGGGGACTCGTTTGCGTTGGAAGAATTGCGCGCCAGTCTCGAAGCAGAAGTGAAGCAGTCCCGCCTGTCGGATCGGAACGCCATCCGGGGTATTTTGACGTTGGCCCGCTCCAACTATGAGGTTCAGTTTCAGCCTCAGCAGGGGCTGTCTGAACGGGTCCTTTTCCCAGCCACGCCATCACAACGCAACGGTATCGAAGACGCCCGGTTCGTCTGTTTCCAGAATGATGACCGAACCCACGTCTACTATGCCACCTTCACGGCCTTCGATGGCAAGGCGGTCTTGCCAGAGCTGGTGGAGACTTCTGACTTCCTCCTCTTTCGGTTCATCACCCTGAACGGTCCGGCCGCGGAAAACAAAGGCATGGCCATGTTCCCCCGGAAAATCAACGGCCTCTATGCCATGCTCTCCCGCCAGGACAACGAGAACATCTACCTCATGTTTTCCGACAACGTCCACTTCTGGTATGAACGCAAGGTGCTCCTTAAACCGATGTTCGCGTGGGAACTGGTCCAGCTTGGGAACTGCGGGTCCCCCATTGAGACCGAAGCGGGCTGGCTGGTCCTCAGCCACGGCGTCGGCCCCCTGCGAACGTACTGCATCGGCGCGTTCCTCCTCGATCACGATAATCCCGGCAAAGTGATCGGCCGCCTCCGCGAACCCTTGCTCAAACCGGACCAAAAGGAACGTAAAGGGTACGTGCCGAACGTCGTTTATACCTGTGGCGCTCTCCTCCACAACGGCGAACTTATCATTCCCTATGGCATGGCCGATCACGCCACCGGTTTCGCTACGGTTCCCCTCGCTGAGGTGCTGGCTGCCATGCACTAGGAACGATCGTCGAACAGCATGACAAAGCCCGACAAAAGAGTGGCTATCCTGTCGCCGATAGCCTGGCGAACACCTCCTCGGCAATACGGCGCCTGGGAAACGGTGGCTAGCAACATCACCGAAGGGCTCGTCGCCCGTGGCTGGGATGTGACGTTGTTCGCCAGCAGGGATTCTGTGACCCGCGCTCACCTGCATGCCGTGGTGGACAAGGGGTATGAAGAGGATTCCGCCGTCGATCCCAAAGTAGCCGAATACCTTCACATCTCCGAAGCGTTCGAGCGCGCTGCTGAGTTTGACCTCATCCACAGCCACTACGACTTCATGGCTTTGACCTACACCCGGCTGGTCAAGACACCGGTCCTGACTACCATCCACGGATTCTCGTCAGCCAAAATCATGCCCGTCTATCAGAAGTATCGTGACGGATATTTTGTCTCCATCAGCGACTCCGATCGAGCCGCAGGGCTGAATTACCTGGCGACCGTCTACAACGGCATCGATCTCTCGTTGTACCCGCTTCAGGAACCCGGCGGTGATGACCTGATTTTCCTCGGACGGATCCACCCGGATAAAGGTGTTCATCTGGCCATCGAGGTTGCTCGTCTGAGCGGAATGCGTTTGATCATCGCTGGTATTATCCAGGATGAGGCCTATTTCCGGGAGCAGGTCAAACCCCATCTCGACGATCAAAACATCCTTTATATCGGACCGGTGGGCGTGCCGGGCAAGAATGAACTGTTTGCCCGAGCCCGAGGTCTACTGCACCTGAACACCATCCCGGAGCGATTCGGACTTGTCCTGGTCGAAGCCAATGCCGCTGGCGTGCCCGTCATCGCGATGGACCTCGGCTCTTGCCGTGAGGTGATCAAGGACGGGCAGACCGGTTTTCTGGTTGACAACGTCACTGAAGCAGTTCGGGCCCTTGGACGAATTTCTGAAATCGATCGTCGTGCCTGCCGCAGCCGTGTCCGGCAATACTTTTCGATCGATACCATGGTGGAGGGATACGAACGGGTTTACTCGACGATTTTTGATCTGGAAGCAAAGAGACGACCATGAAGCTAGACATTGTCAGACGGTACCGCCACAACCCCATCCTCACCAAGGCCGAGATCCCCTACCCAGTGGAAACCGTTCACAACGCGGCGGTCGTGAAGCATGAGAACGAATACATCATGCTTTTCCGCTCCCATCTCCGCACCGGACGGTCCATCATTGGTTTGGCACGCAGTCCCGACGGATTCCGCTTCACCGCCGATCCGAAGCCCTTTCTGATTCCTGCGCAGGACAGCCCTTTTGCCGCCTATGAAGAGTTCGGCGTGGAGGACCCACGCGTGACCCGGCTGGAAGGGGAATACATCATCACCTACAGCGCCTACTCGCGAAATGGAGTGCGGATCGCCCTGGCCAAGACGAAGGACTTCAGTCAGGTGGAAAGGGTCTCCCTCATCACGGAGGCGGATTATCGGAATGTGGTGATCTTTCCCGAGAAGTTTGATGGACTCTATGCCCGACTTGACCGTCCTCATTCGGAAATCGCCCCCTGGTCAATCTGGATTTCCTATTCTCCGGATCTATGCTATTGGGGCCAATCCCAGCTCATCATGAGGCCTGAGCAATATCACTGGGATGAAATGAAGATCGGTCCCGGCGCGCCGCCGATCAAAACGGACCAGGGATGGCTTTCCATCTATCACGGAGTTTTCCGAACTATGGATGGATCGGTCTATCGTTTGGGGGTTGCTCTTCATGACCTCGAGAACCCGGCAAAGGTCATCGGTGTGGGCGACACGTGGATTTTGCAACCGGAAGATCCTTGGGAAATAACTGGATACGTCCACAACGTGGTCTTCACCTGTGGTGCCGTTCTGGAGTCCGATGGAACCGTGAAAATCTATTGGGGGGGCGCAGACACGGTCATGTGCGTGGGCGAAGCGAATGTCTCGGATCTGGTCGCACTATGCCTCCATCACGGCAGACCGGCAAAGTAAATATGGCATTTCAAGAGTCCTAATAGCCCGAGGTCCGGGTCGTCTGCAGCTACCTCAATAACCTGGAGCAGGGACAGACGGAGACGGTGCATGGGACTTTGCGTCGGCGAGCCGAGAAAAGCAGAAGACGGACCCACTTGGTCCGCCTCTCCCAATTAAACTTACAAACTCTAGTTCTCGTACAGCAGCACGCCCGCGGTTTCCTGCGAGTCCACCGGACGGTAGTACAGCTTTTTGTCCTCGAGGAAGACCTCGATGAACGCCGGCCGCGTGGTGATGGTGCCTTGGATCAGCGCCTCCGACAACGGATCTTCGACGTACTTCTGCAAGGCACGCCGCAGCGGACGCGCGCCGTAGCTCCGATCGCTGAGTGTCTGACTGAGGACCCACTTCTTGGCCGCGTCGGTTACGGTCAGGGTGATTGATTTCTGCGCCAGATTCTGGTTCAGCTGGCCGACCATAAGCTCCAGGATCTGAATGAGGTCGTTCTCAGTCAGCGCGCTGAACAGGATGATTTCGTCCAACCGGTTTAGGAACTCGGGGTTGAAGGTGCGCTTCACCTCGTTCTTCACCAGGTCTTCGACCTTTTCCGAGATCATGTCTTCCTTGGTTGACTGGAAGCCCAGGCCTTCGCGCTTTTGCAAGTGACGCGCGCCGATGTTGGAAGTCATGATGATGATGGCGTTCTTGAAGTCCACCGTGTTACCCCAACCGTCGGTGAGCTGGCCGTCTTCAAACACTTGCAACAGGATGTTGAAAACATCCGGGTGCGCCTTTTCGATTTCGTCAAGCAGAACCACCGAGTAGGGCGCGCGCTTCACGCGCTCTGTCAACTGGCCGCCCTCCTCGTAGCCCACATAGCCCGGAGGCGACCCGATCAGCTTTGAGACCGAGTGCTTTTCCATGAACTCCGACATGTCAAAGCGCACCAGTGACTTCTCGCCGCCGAACATGAACTGCGCCAGCGTGCGGACCACTTCCGTCTTGCCGACGCCCGTGGGACCGAGGAAGAGGAATGAACCGATAGGCCGGTTCGGGTTCTTCAAGCCGGCACGCGAGCGGCGGATGGCGCGGGCCAAGGCAGTGATCGCCTTGTCCTGCGAGATCACGCGCTTGTGCAACTCTTCTTCGATGCGCAGCAGCTTCTGCGATTCTTCTTCCTTGATCGAGGTGATGGGGATGCCAGTCCAGCGCGATACCACATCCTCGATGTCCTCCTGACCGACAACGCCGGTGGAGGATTCATCGAGGTGGTATTTTTCGCGAAGGGCGCGCAGGTTCTCGCGCTCTTTGCGTTCCTCGTCCGAGTAGAAGCGCGCCTTCTCGAACTCGTGGCTCGCGATGGCGTTTTCCATGCGGTGTACGATGAACTTAATCCGCTTCTGGACCTCCGTGATCTCCTCAGGCAAAGAGGTCTGGCGCAGCTTCACGCGCGCTCCTGCCTCATCGATGAGATCGATTGCCTTATCAGGCAGGAAGCGGTCCGGAATATAGCGAGTGGAATGCGCTACAGCGAGGTTGATGGCGTCGTCGGTGTAAGTGACCGCGTGGAACTTCTCGTAGCGGTCCTTAATGCCGAACAGAATCTTGGTGGCGTCGCCTTCATCCGGCGGCGGAACCTTGACGGCCTGGAAACGGCGCTCCAGCGACCGATCTTTTTCGATCGACTTGCGATACTCGCCCGGCGTAGTCGCGCCGATACACTGAATTTCACCGCGCGACAAAGCCGGCTTCAGGATGTTGGCCGCGTCTAACGAACCTTCGGCAGAACCCGCGCCTACCAGCGTGTGCAGCTCATCGATGAAGCTGATTGCGTTCTGCGACTCCATCAGCTCCTTCATGATGGTCTTCAGGCGCTCTTCAAACTGGCCACGATATTTGGTGCCCGCCACGATTAATGACAAGTCAAGGGCCAGGATGCGCTTATCTGCCAGGAACGACGGGACTTCGCCATCGGCGATGCGCTGCGCCAGTCCTTCGACGATGGCAGTCTTACCTACGCCCGCCTCGCCGATCAGTACTGGGTTGTTCTTGGTGCGGCGGCAGAGAATATGAATCACGCGCTCCAACTCGCTTTCACGTCCCACCAGCGGATCGAGCTGGGTATCCATCGCGGCCTGGGTCAGGTCGCGGGAAAACTCACTCAGCAGGGAAGATTCGCGCTGACGCTGCGGCTGAGCTTTTTCCTGGCTGGTACGGGCCAGTTCCTCGCGGATGGTCGAAACGCGTAAGCCGCGTTCGTGCAGGATCTCGGCGGCGAAGCACTTCTCTTCACGCAGCAGTCCCAACAAAAGATGCTCGGTTCCAACGTGCTTGTGCGAAAGGCGCTCAGCCTCCTCGGCAGCGTAAGCCAGAACCCGCTTGCACTCGTTGCTCAACGGGAGATCGACCGAGGTCGAGAGCTTCTCCCGGATAGTAATGTGTCCCTCAATCTGCTTGCGGGTGGACTCGACCGAGGCATGAGAACGCAGGAACCGGAAGGTGAGACCTTTGTCTTCGCGCAGAAGTCCCAACAGCAGGTGCTCCGTCTCTATGTAAGGAGAACCGAACTGACTGGCCTCGTAGCGCGCAAAGAAGACGACGCGCTGTGCTTTCTCCGTGTATCGTTCGAACATATAAGCCCCTACGCCAAGTTCTCCGGGAAGGTGTCGGGTTGCGCAATAGTGGGCAGCGAGCAGATCGTTTGTGCAGTTCTTTCTTGCAACTGCAAAGCGCCGTCCGAAGCTCGTGTTCTAACTTGTGAAGATCGTTGAGCATCCGCCGGACCTGAGGAAGCTCGACGGCTTTGGGGGAGCGCCCCCTCATTCAATTAGAATCCCCTGGTACGGTGATTGCAAGACCGACCCTGCCGAGCCGCGCGCGGCCGGACACCCGATAAGCCTTCTTTGGTTGCTTGTAGTTCGTTCGTAGGCTTCTGGGACTCCAATACCAAATTCCTTCTTTCTCTGAAGCCACCGTTGCCGCGTCCAAGTTTCAGGGCCGGATTCAGCGTTTCAAGAATCTCGCGGAGCGCCACTACATTGTGAACGTGACTGGTGACTGCAACCCCGCGAAACTGAGGACACATTTCAGGGGATTGGAAGGCTTGTTAAAGAAGGGTGCCGGGGGAGCGGAAATCAGCAGTGTGTGCGGACAGATTGTTTTGGAAGCGGGGCGTCACGGCAAGACCATAGGTAAAGACCTAATCGCGGTTGAAATGGACCGCACCGGCCACACCCATTGCTCCCACTATTCTGAAGATGGCGCGGAAGTGATACTCGTTCCGGGCATCCTTTTAGGAACTTTTCTGCAAGAACTGGGCGAAGGGAAAGGCTGGAAGTTTGCTATCGCTATACTAACGGGAGCAGTGGCTTTTCTCACGTTACAAGACTCTCGCCCTCATGTCCTCTTCGGAACTGTCCTCGTCAAGCATCTGCTGGATCTCATCTCTTCGTTTCCGCAGCCGGTCCAGTTCCTCCGATTCGACTTCGGGGACGCTCATCGCGGTCGGGCTATTCGGATCCAGAGTGGCGGGAACCAGCGGGTTTGTAATTTTCAAGATGTCCTGAAGCTCTTTTTCAAGCGCCCTCCTTCGTTCTGCATTCATTGGCGATTCTCCCCAAGCCCCATTGTGAAGCGGCGGAGGCGGGGGATCGGATCCCGGTCCGCTGGATCGCTGGAAAAATACACGCTCGCTCAACGTTGACGAGCCTGCTGCACCATCTCCATCAGAACTTTTCTGGCTTCCGCCGGATTGCTCACTTCTCGCAAGAATGCGATGCGGGCGCCCCGCATGCCACCTTGGGTATTCAAGCGCACATGAAAACCGAGGCGGTCCACCGAAGTCATCTCTGCCTCCTGCGACTCAATGCCAGCAAACACCCGGGCAAGCAGGATGAGCGCATCCTTGTGGTCGGTATTCATGTGTTGCACGATCTCGCCTGTAGCATCAGCCAGCGGGTCGGGGTGCGCTTGGTCATATTCCGAGGCAGGGACCCAGCCCATCACCCCGAAGCCGCCCACGTAGTAAACGTCCACCACGTCCATTCGGTGAAAGGAAAAATCTTCAAAGTCCACCCAGTATTTGCTGTTGACGTATCGTTCCAGATAGAGCCTACGCGCCTCCGCCACCCCTGACTCCGGTATTGCCAGAACATTTCCCATCAGTGTGACCCTCGACGCGCCTAGCGGATCGCCGCTGGCATCAGGCTGCGTCACAAGCAGGCTGGCGCGCGAATCCGCTTGCAAGTTTTGAGTATGCATAGCCATCGTGCTGATGAGGAAGATGGGACGACCGTGCTCGTCCAACCCGTATGGCATCACTGATCCAAAGGGGAACCCCGACTGCTTGCGCGAAAGCGTCGACAGGCTCCCGATGCGTCCCAAATAGACCAAGCTGCGGGCTCGCTCCGAGAACGAAGGCTCGGGGACCGTGGGCTGGTCACTCGCCGCGCCAGTGCCCGCGTGTTTTCTGATGGATGAGGAAGACATCGTTGTTCTCTTCTGGCAGTTTAAATATCCCTATTGGTGGTTGTACACAGCGTCCCCGGTCACGATTTCGCAACGATCCAGCGAAACCCTCCACGAGGCAAGCTGAGAGGTTCCACCCGCGCGCGAAATCGTAGTTCTTTCGCACCCGCTTGAAGTCCATCTCGGAATGACAAAGAGCGCTAGCAAACGAAAAAGCCTCGTCCTGCGACGAGGCTTCCATAGTTTTCGCGTTAATTTGATTAGACGTTGAACGACGACCCGCAGCCGCAGGTGCTCTTCACGTTCGGGTTCTCGAATTTGAAGCCGGCCCCCTCCAGGGTCTCGACGTAGTCCACGCGGCAGCCGTTCAGGTACATGATCGAGGTGGCGTCCACGAACACTTTAAGGCCGTCCATATCGAACACTTTGTCCATCATGCCCGCGCTGGCGTCGAACTGCAGGGAGTAGGAGAAGCCCGAGCATCCGCCTCCCACCACCCCCACGCGCAGGCCAGCCGGTGCGGGATTCTGTTGCGCCATGATTCCCTTTACCTTGGCAATGGCATTTGGGGTCAGGCTAATGGGTGCCGCTTTTACTTCCGGCGGAGTCGGGGTCGTCGGGGTAGTCGTTGTGGTCGACATATATATCTCCTCGAGCCTACGAACATAGATTGTAGCAGTCTTCAATCGTAAGCTCGCGCAGCATATCTGCGACGGGCTGGTGCACCATCAGCAGTTGATGGTAGCCGGGAACGGACTCCAGGTGTCGCCAACGTTCGCCGTGACTACCGCTTCGCCGCGGTCCCTCGCTTGCCTTGATCACGTCGAATACGGAAATGTACCGCGGGTCGCGGGCGAGTGTGTATCCGCCTTTGATCCCGTGGTGGGACATAAACACCCCGGCTGTGGAAAGTCGCTGGTGGACCTTGGCCAATGCTTCATGGGGCAGTCCATAGCATTCCGCCAAATCATGGGCACTGAACGAACCCTCGCCAGCGTGCTCTGCCAAGTGCTTCGCAGCGATGAGACCGTAACATGCGCTCCGAGTCAGCAACATAGCGAAACCCGCTGATCTGACCGATTGAGACCGGCACACCGCCGGGGTCGGCCCAGCCTGAGGCGACGTGCAATTGGGCCAGAAGCCACCCGCTTAGGGGACGGTTGCCGGAACTTGTCAGCCGTGCCATCGGCGCAGTACAATTAAAGTGTACCAGATTAGTACTATTTAATCTGCTTATGTATGGCGGCTGGGAAACCTCTGAGACAGGGGCATTGACTGATGATCCGACTAGGTAAATTGACGGACTACGGGTTGGTCCTGATGACTCACATGGCGCAGAACCACGATCGGTTGCTGCACACAGCGCGTGACTTGGCCGTCGAGGCACGGCTGCCCCTGCCAACAGTGAGCAAGCTGCTGAAGGAGCTTCTGCAGGGTGGGCTACTGGTTTCGCACCGTGGCCTCAAGGGTGGGTACAGTCTGGCCAGGAAGCCGCGAGAGATCTCGGTGGCGGAAATCATTGCTGTATTCGAAGGTCCTATCGCGCTCACTGAATGCAGCACTGACATCTCCGGGCTATGTGACCTGGAGCCCTGCTGTCCCATCAAGGACAATCAGCGGATCATCAGCCAGGCGGTGCGTGGGGCACTGGAGAAGGTGATGCTTTCCGATCTCAGTCAACCCTTACACCTAACCACCATCAGGAATGGGCGCGGAAACCTAGTGCCCACTATTGGTTTTGTATCCGGGAGAATGCAATGAGCACGAACGTGAACACCATCCAGGATCTTGCCAACCGGGAGTACAAGTGGGGCTTCGTTACCGAAGTGGAGGAAGAAAGAGTCGCCAAGGGGTTGAACGAAGACATCATTCGGGTGATCTCGGCCAAGAAGAATGAACCGGAGTTCATGCTTCAGTGGAGGCTGAAGGCCTATCGCCACTGGGCGTCGCTCGAGAAGGCGCAAGCCGAACCGAAGTGGGCCAATGTCAAGTACGAGCCAATCGACTACCAGGACATCGTTTATTACTCGGCACCCAAACAGAAGCCCGGCCTCACGAGCCTCGAGGAACTGGATCCGGAGATCCTGCGCACCTACGAAAAACTGGGTATTCCGCTTGCGGAGCAGAAGCACCTGGCTGGTGTGGCTGTGGATGCGGTGTTCGACAGCGTCTCCGTAGCTACTACGTTCAAGGAGAAGCTGGCTGATCTGGGCATTATCTTCTGCTCCTTCTCGGAAGCCGTGCAGAAACATCCTGACCTGGTCCAGAAGTACCTGGGCTCGATTGTGCCCTATACCGACAACTTCTTCGCCGCCCTGAACGCGGCCGTGTTCACTGACGGGTCTTTTGTTTATGTGCCAAAGGGGGTTCGCTGCCCGATGGAACTTTCCACCTACTTCCGTATTAACGCGGCGAACACCGGCCAGTTCGAACGCACGCTGATCGTCGCCGACGAGGGCTCCTACGTCAGTTACCTCGAAGGCTGCACGGCGCCCATACGCGACGAGAACCAGTTGCACGCTGCCGTGGTCGAGTTGATTGCGCTCGACAACGCGCAAATCAAATACTCGACGGTGCAGAACTGGTACCCGGGCGACAAAGAAGGCAAAGGCGGGATCTACAACTTCGTGACCAAGCGGGGCAAGTGCCTTGGCGTGAACTCGAAGATCTCGTGGACACAAGTGGAGACCGGTTCGGCCATCACCTGGAAGTATCCGAGTTGCATCCTCCAGGGTGAGAACTCGGTGGGTGAGTTCTACTCGGTTGCCCTCACCAACAACTACCAGCAGGCCGACACCGGGACCAAGATGATCCACATCGGCAAGAACACGCGCAGCACCATCGTCGCCAAGGGCATCTCTGCCGGCCACGGCCAGAACACCTATCGGGGCCAGGTGAAGATCATGAAGGGTGCCACCGGTGCGCGCAACTACACGCAGTGCGATTCGCTCCTGGTCGGGGACAAGTGCGGCGCCCACACCTTCCCTTACATCGAGGTCAGGAACTCCAGCGCTCGCATGGAACATGAAGCTTCCACCTCGAAGATCGGCGAGGATCAGCTCTTCTACCTGCGGCAGCGCGGGCTGAAGGCGGAAGATGCCGTCTCTATGATCGTGAATGGCTTCTGTAAGCGTGTGTTCCGCGAGCTGCCCATGGAGTTTGCGGTGGAGGCGCAGAAACTGTTGGGCGTGAGCCTGGAGGGCAGCGTCGGATAAGGCTGAGATCATGCAGGTAACAAAGACGGAGCCAATGAGGGGAACGGGAATGAGCTTGCTGGAAATCAAGAATCTGCACGTCAAAGTGGACAACCACGAAATCCTCAAGGGCATTGACCTGAAGGTGAACGCCGGCGAAGTGCACTCCATCATGGGCCCGAACGGCTCAGGCAAGAGTACGCTGGCGCAGGTGCTGGCCCGCCGCGAGACCTACGCGGTCACCTCGGGCGAGGTGTCTTACAACGGCAAGGACCTCCTGGCCATGAAACCAGAGGAGGCCGCGTGTGAAGGCATCTTCATGGCCTTCCAATACCCGGTAGAGATTCCCGGCATCAGCAACGCTTATTTTCTCCGCTCTGCACTCAATGCAATCCACAAGTATCGTGGGCTGGATGAGATAGATGCCATGGACTTCCTGCCCATGTTCCGGAAGAAGCTGAAGCTGCTGGACATGGACGAGAAGCTGATGAACCGCTCCGTGAACGAAGGCTTCTCCGGCGGCGAGAAGAAGCGCAATGAGATCCTGCAGCTGGCGGTGCTGGAGCCAAAGCTCGCCATCCTGGACGAGACCGATTCCGGTCTGGATATTGACGCGCTGAGGATCGTCGCCCAGGGCGTCGATGCCATGCGCAACCCTGAACGCGCCATCATCGTGGTAACTCACTACCAGCGCCTCTTGAACTACATCGTTCCTGACTTCGTCCACGTGCTGGTGGATGGACGCATTGTGCGTTCGGGGGGCCCCGAACTGGCCTTGGAACTGGAAGAGAAAGGCTATGGCTCGATGGAAGCCGAGGCGCGGCATGCTACACCGGCCTAATGAGAACGAGGGAAGCGCAACGTGATCACGGCAACTCAGCAGTTGGAAAGTTACCTGGAAAGCTTCAGCGAGTTCGAGAGGCTTGCCACCGGCCATGCCCTGCCATGGTTGCGGAAGCTGCGCCGGGATGCGTTCGCGCGTTTTTGCGAAGTCGGGTTCCCAACCACTCACGACGAAGACTGGCGGTTCACTACCGTCTCTGCGATCGCGCAGACTGCTTTCTGGCTCATCCGTAACGACCGCACCCGCCTGTCCCGACGGGAACTGGAGCCATACCGGGTTCCTGGTGTTGCCTGTCAACTCGTGTTTGTGAACGGACGCTATGCGCGCGAACTCTCGGTGCTTAACAACCTGCCTGCCGGTGTGGAGGTCAGCGGTCTCGCCGCGGAGATTGCCAGCAATCCCGAAGCGATTGAGCCGCACCTCGGCCGCTACCTTGATGTCCGCCGCGATGCCTTCTGTGCACTGAACACCGCTTTCGCGGAAGACGGAGCGTATGTAAACATCCCCAGAGGCACGCTGGTGGAAGAGCCCATCTGCCTACTCTTCGTCTCGACCGCGAACGATGCCCCTTTAATGAGCCATCCGCGCAACCTCATTGTAGCGGAGGAAGACAGCCAGGCCACGTTCGTCGAGGACTATGTGTCGCTCGACGGCGGCGGGGTGTTCTGCAACACGGTCACGGAACTGGTCGCTGGCGACCACACTGTGCTTTCGCACTACATGATCGAACGCGAGCACAAGAGGGCTTTCAACATCTCGACGCTTCGTATCCAGCAAGGCAGAAGCGCTAATGTCGTGTCGCACTCAGTGCTGCTGGGCGGGGCGCTGGTGCGCAATAACGTGCACCCGGTGCTGGCAGGGGAAGGGGGCGAGTGTCTGATTAACGGCCTCTTCATCGGCAACGGTCACCAGCACCTGGACAACTACATGCTGGTGGAACATGCCAGCCCGCGCTGCGGCAGCCGGCAGTTCTACAACGGGATACTCGATGGGCACGCCCACGGCGTTTTTCACGGCCGGATCATCGTGCACAAAGATGCGCAGAAAACCGACGCCAAGCAGACCAATCGCAACCTGCTGCTTTCCGACGACGCGCAAATCGACACCAAGCCGCAACTGGAGATCTACGCCGACGACGTGAAGTGCACGCACGGGGCCACCATCGGCCAGATCGAGGGGGACGCCCTGTTCTACCTGCGCTCTCGCGGAATCGACGAGGTGTCCGCGCGCAAGCTCTTGCTCTTCGCCTTCGCCAGCGAGTGCCTGGATCGCATGAAGCAGGGACCCGTCCGGGAGCACGTGGAGGGGCTGATCAACCGCTGTCTGTTCCAGATGGCCAACTCTGCGCCTGGTGCGTCGACAGAGAACCGCCGCGAGGACACCGCAAGAAACTGGGAGGAAATCGGATGACCACCGCGGCCAACAGATTGCCCACAGAGTCCCATCCACCTCAGGTGGGCAACGCCAGTGCGGAGCTCGATGTGCAGCAGGCCCGCAGTGACTTTCCTATCCTCCGGCAGAGGGTTCGCGGCAGGACGCTGGTTTACCTGGACAATGCAGCCACGTCCCAGAAGCCGCAGGTGGTCCTTGATGCGATCGGTCGGTACTACGAGCGGGACAACGCCAACATCCATCGTGGCGTGCATTTCCTTTCCGAACATGCGACGGAAGAGTTCGAAGGGGCGCGGAGGAAGATGCAATCGTTCCTTAACGCGGCCGATGCGAGCGAGATCATCTTTGTTCGCGGCGCCACGGAAGCCATCAACCTCGTGGCGCAGACCTATGGCCGCACTAACGTTCACGCCGGCGACGAAGTGCTCATCACCGCCATGGAGCATCACTCGAATATCGTCCCCTGGCAGATCCTGTGCGAAGAGAAGGGCGCAAGGCTGAGAGTTGCGCCAATCAGCGACAGCGGCGAACTGCTGCTCGACGACTTTGAGAACCTGCTGGGACCGAAGACCAAAATCGTTGCCGTAACGCACGTCTCCAACGCGTTGGGCACGATCAATCCTGTCCAGCGCATTATCGAAATGGCACATCGCTGGAACATCCCAGTGCTGGTCGATGGTGCCCAGGCCGTGCCTCATCTCAAAGTGGACGTCCAGGCCCTGGATTGTGACTTCTACGTTTTCTCCGGTCACAAGGTGTATGGTCCAACTGGCATCGGCGTCCTGTACGGCAAATCCGCTCTGCTCGACGCCATGCCTCCGTATCAGGGCGGCGGCGACATGATCAGTTCCGTAACCTTCGAGAAGACGATTTACAACAAGCTGCCCTACAAGTTTGAAGCCGGCACCCCCCACGTGGCGGGTGCCATCGGCCTGGGCGCAGCCATCGAGTATGTGAATGGCCTCGGGATGGACAACATTGCTGCGCATGAGCACGAGTTGCTGGCCTATGCCACTGAAACCGTTTCAGCAATCCCCGGCATTCGTCTGATCGGCACCGCAAAAGAAAAGGCTGGCGTGCTCTCGTTCCTGCTGGACAGTATCCACCCGCACGACATCGGGACCATCCTCGACCAGGAGGGAATTGCTATCCGAACAGGACATCACTGCGCCCAGCCCGTAATGCAGCGCTTCGGCATCGCGGCCACGGCGCGTGCTTCGTTCGCTCTCTACAACACCAGAGAAGAAGTTGACGCTCTGGTCGAGGGCATCCAGAAAGTGCGGGAGGTATTTGCCTAATGCCCGATCTGCGCGAGCTCTACCAGGAAGTCATCCTGGAGCACAACAAAGCGCCTCGTAACTATCGCGAGCTGGCAACGGCAAACCACAGGGCGGAAGGATATAACCCGCTGTGTGGTGACCACTTCACCGTCTACCTGGATCTGGAGGGCGACTCGATTCGCGACATCAGCTTCCAAGGCTCAGGATGCGCGATTTCTAAGGCGTCAGCATCCCTGATGACGCAAAGCGTGAAGGGTAAGACCAGGGCGGAAGCGGCAAGACTCTTCGACCAGTTCCACAAGCTGGTGACGGGCCAGTCGCCGGCGAACGTGAACCGGGCTGAACTGGGCAAGCTGGCTGTTTTTTCCGGCGTCTCCGAGTTTCCTGTGCGGGTCAAGTGCGCCACCCTTGCCTGGCACACGTTGCACGCTTCGCTGGAAGAGAAACAGGGCACTGTGTCGACGGAGTAGCCCGCCCACACAGAGTAAGGCGAAAGAACAGCTACGCGGGGAGTTCTATATGGGTGCGAGTGAACCGATCACGCTGAGTCGGGCTTGTGAAGTCATCGAAATCCCCAGCGGGATTCGCGCTACCCTCCCGGCCGGTGCCGTCGTAAGGATCATGCAGTCCCTGGGCAGCGGCTACACGGTGGCCACCGATCGCGGCTACATGTGCCGTGTCGATGCCAAGGATACGGATGCCCTGGGGCTCTCCAACGCGGCGACGGCACAAGCGCCTCCGGTCCACGAAGGGAATTTCAGCTCGCAGATGGTCTGGGAGCAGTTGAAGACCGTGTACGATCCGGAGATTCCAGTCAATATCGTGGATCTGGGTCTGGTTTACTCGTGCGTGGTTGCGCCCCAGGAGCAAGGCGGGAACAGGATTCATATCAAAATGTCCATGACGGCTCCCGGTTGCGGTATGGGCAACGTGCTCAAGGCCGACGTGGAGAGCAGGCTCTCACGGTTACCCAGTATCAAGGAGGTTCATGTTGAAGTCGTGTTCGATCCGCCATGGCATCCCGGCCTCATGTCGGATGCGGCCAAGCTCCAGCTTGGCTTCGAACTGGATTACGGCGCGACACAAACCTCGCCACCGTTCTAACAGACTGGAGTTCTGTATGCCCCCTACGACTTCTTCTGCCACGCTTGTAGGAGCCCGTTCTCGAAAGCGCTGACTTCCGCCGAGTATGAGGAAGGCAAGGTCGTATGCCCACATTGCGGCAGCGAAGAAGTGGAACAACGTGTTTCGGCTTTCTGCCCTGTCTCAGCAAAAGAGAGCGCAATGAGAAGCATTTTCGAAGGGTAAGAGCAGGCCAGTTTCGAATAAACGAGAAGGGAGTCACTCTTGTTTGCCCGAGGCGTCGACGTAATTGCTAAACCCAGCAAAACGCTGGAAGTCGCTGACGCAATTCGGGAGAGAGCTCTGCCAATCCTCAGAAAACAATCTGGTTTTGTGGATGAGATCGTTCTGGTGTCGGACACCGAGGTTGATCACGTCCTGACTCTGAGCTTTTGGACACAAAAGAAGACGCCGAACGTTATCACGGAGACGAGTACCCGACACTCTACGGGTTGCTAGCCGACCTGATTGAAGTGGTCCCGACCATTAGAACGTTCAACGTCGATAGCTCCACTGCTCACAAAATAGCGGCGGGGAAAGCGGCGTAAGAAATGTCGAAAGCTGTTGTGTCGGAGAGCACCACCGCGCCGGTGCGGCAGTTGAAAACCGGTAGCCTACTTTGCCCGATTGGCTCTTTTGGAAGCCAGTTCGCCGACGGCCTTGCGGAGCCCTCGCCATTTGTCGTTTCTCGCCGCTCACAACGAGTTTATGACATGACACAGCGCGTAGCGGCCGATTTCTGGTGCAACATTTCCCCGAGACCTTCTTAATCATCCTCCTCCCCTCCAGATGGAATTAGGTGCGTTCCCCGATGTATTTTCCTACAAATCCAGAGAGCCAGCACGGCACTTTACCGCCGCAGTTCACGAATGCCCAGAAGAGGGTCCGGTGAAAGGATCTCGCTGCCCACAGCTGAAGTTGAGGAGTGAGGCGTATAATCTGTCACCACGGTGGCAGGAGGTGCCGATATGGCCAAGATCAAGCAGTTCACAATCGCTGTCGAGAATCGACCGGGTGCTGTCGCAGAAATCGCGAAAGCACTTGGGAAGGCAAAGGTGAATGTTCTCTCACTGCTCGGAACCGCTCAGGGAGCGTGCGGCACGATTCAACTCGTCGCCGAAGATGCCAGACGAGCAAAGAAGGCGCTGGATGAGGCCAAGATTTCGTACCAGGAAACGGCAGCAGAGGAGTTCGAACTACCAAACAAGACCGGCGCGCTCGCGCAGTGCTTGGAGAAACTCGCAACCAAAGGGGTCAACCTCAGCTCGATTCATGCAACAGCTTCGAAGGCCGGGCGTAAGGCGGTTGTCGTCTATACGGTAGAGGCAGCAGCAAAAGCGGTGCAGGCGGCATAGCGATCCAGCCGCTTGCAGACCTGACTTGCCGCTTCCAAGGTAGCGGTGTCGGCCTCTGCCGGCACAGAGCGGCGCTGTCTTGTACTACATCAACTCCTCAACGAAAGCGCGAGTTACATCCAACGGTATCCGCGGTTCAGCTTGTGCGAGAGGGCCTGCATTCAGCACTGGCTCGGCTTCGTGCAGGGCCGGCAGGTCGGTGCGTTCAAAGAATTTCCCGATCGGAATCTCATCACCCCAAAGCAGAGACTTTCCCATCGCGGCCATCCAGTCCGTTGAGTCGTACGCTCGATCATCCTCGAGCTTCTTCACGCGCGGTCGGAACCATTGGTAGGTGTTGTCGTGGTTGTAGGTGACGCAGGGGCTGAAAACATCCAGGAAAGAGAAACCTTTGTGCCGGATGCCTTGCTCGATCAGTTCCGTCAAGTGTTTCTGTTCCGCGCTGAACCCGCGGGCGACGAATGTGGCCCCGGCGGCCAGAGCCAGCGAAATTGGATTCACCGGCGCTTCGATGTTGCCGAAGGGCATGCTTTTCGTCTTCATGCCGACGCGGCTGGTGGGGGAGGTCTGGCCGGTGGTGAGGCCGTAGATCTGGTTGTCCATCACGATGTAGAGCAGGTCAATGTTCCGGCGCATGCTGTGCATGAAGTGATTGCCACCGATGCCGAAGCCGTCACCGTCGCCGCCCGTCACTAGTACGGTCAGATCGTGATTCGCAAGCTTCACTCCGGTGGCCACCGCTAGCGCTCGCCCGTGCAACGTGTGCATGCCGTAGGTATTGATGAATCCTGGGAAGTTGGACGAACAACCGATACCGCTGATGGTAACCACGTTGTGGTTTGGTATCTGCAATTCGACCAGCGCCTTCTGCACCGCGGCGAGCACGCCAAAATCGCCGCATCCGGGGCACCAGTCGGGATCCACTTTGCCTTTCAAGTCGGCCATTGCCACGTGGTTGGTAGCTGCGAGAGCTGTCGCCATTTTCTGTTCTCCTCAAACCAGGATTTCATGTGCGGGGACAGAGAGCTTGGTTGTGCCCTTCAGCTGTTCCTTTACCGCTTCGACGATGTGGTGGGGCATGAAGGGTTCCCCATCGTACTTTCGGATATGCCCGTCTGGTACGAAGCTGGTTTCGCTGCGCAGGTAACGGGCGAACTGGCCGCTATAGTTGTTCTCCACAATGATCGAGTGTCGAACGTCTTTGAGAATGTCGAGAATCGCGTTGCCGTGCAGCGGCACGAGCCAGCGGATCTGGAGCTGATTGGCCGAGATGCCTTGCTCCGTAAGAATCTCGCAGGCCTCCTCGATCACTCCTTTCGTGGAGCCCCAACCGATCAACGTGATTTCGGCATCACGCGGACCCCAGAGCACAGGAGGAGATACCGCGGCTTCAATGCCGGCAACCTTCCGCATACGCTTTTCCATCATGGCGCGGCGCTTCGCCGGATTCGTGAATTCGTCACTGATCAGCACGCCATCTTCATCGTGTTCGTCACTTGCCGCCGTGTGGGTGTGACCGGGAACGCCAGGGACGGCACGCGGCGAGACACCACTGTCGGTGATCTTGTATCGCTTGTAGGCGCCGTCACCATTGGCCTCGGATGCCGAAGAGGCTTTGGTGATCAGCTCGCCGCGATCAATGATGGGAGCAAAGTCCAAGTCCTTGGGATCGACGCTGAGCCTCCCTTCCGACAGCAAGAGATCGCACAGAACGATGCCCGGACATTGAAACCGGTCAGCGATATTGAAAATCTCCGGGATGATTTTGAAGCAGTCTCCAATATCGAGTGGTGCGGCGAGCGCTCGGGGATAGTCGCCGAACGCAGCGCCCAGCATTTGCCAGAGATCGCCTTGCTCGGTCTTGGTGGGAACCCCAGTGGATGGGCCTGCCCGCTGGCAATCGATGACCACCACCGGAGTTTCCATCATGGCAGACAGGCCGAGGCCCTCGCTCATCAGAGCGAAGCCACCGCCTGAGGTCGCGCACATCGAGCGAACGCCGGCATGAGCGGCACCGATCGCCATATTCACAACCCCAATCTCGTCTTCTACCTGGCGGACCATAATGCCGGCCTTGCGAGCATGAACTGCCATCCAATGCAGCACGCCGGTCGACGGGCTCATGGGGTAGGCGCAGTAGAATTTCACCCCCGCGGCTGCGCCTCCCATGGCCATCGCGGTGTTCCCACTGAGCACCGCATAGCGGGTTCCGGTCATGGGAAGTGGCCACGCAAAAGGTTTGAAATTCGCGGTGGCGTAGTCATATCCAGCCCGCGCGATGCCGATATTCTCAGCGACCACGGCTTCGCCCTTTTTTTTGAACTGCTCGGCCAGAACCTCCTCCAGTGCCTGGAAACCAATGCCCATCATGCTGAGGCCAGCGCCAACTGCGAGCGTGTTCTGGGCCACCTTATTCCGCGTGATATCAGCCAGGTTCGAGACCGGAAGGGCGCAGAGCTTTACGCCCTCCGCGGCGGTGCCCGCCTTGATCGTGTCAGAGTTGTAAATACATGCAGCGCCGTCGGTGAGCAGTCCAAGGTGGCGATCCATCGCGTCCTGATTCAGCGGGATCAACAAATCCAGGCGGTCACCCATGTTGGTGACTTTTTCCGGGCCAGTGCGGATCGTGAGAAAAGTGTGGCCACCGCGGATGATCGACTGATAGGCGTTGTACGCATTCAGGTGCAAGCCCCTGCGGCTGAAAATCTTCGCGAAGATGTCTCCGGGTGTAGCGACGCCCTGACCGGCGGCGCCTCCAATGCCGATGGCGAAGGTCTTCTTCATGGCAATCTCCTACCGGGGATACGCTCCCGTAATGTAGCCTTCCAGCTCCTGAATGGTTTGTGCCTGACCGGAGATGATCCACTTCACCAAATCGCCGATTGAGACCACTCCAACCACGGTGTCGTCCTGTACGACCGGCAGATGGCGAAAACGGCGCTTGGTCATAACGGCCATGCACTCGTCCACGGTGTGCTGCGGACTCACGAAGACCACCGGACTGGTCATGATTTGTCGGACCAGGGTCTCCTTTGAAGAACGGCCCATGAGGATTACCTTGCGCGCGTAGTCCCGCTCCGACAGTATGCCAACCAGTTTATGGTTGGAGAGGACCAGCAAGGCGCCAATGCCGTGCTCGGCCATCTTCTCAATCGCTTCATAGACCGACTGATCAGGTGACACGGATAGGACTCTATTGTCGTCTTTGCTACTCAGCACCAATCCAATCGTGTCGGAAAGTTTCATCAGGCCCCCTAAACCAAGCAGTCACTTGCCGGTGCGCCAATCCCACACTGGGTTGCCTTTGTCGTCGCGGAACAACAGTGTGTCGGTGCCCTTCACGACCTCTCGAGCAAGGACCACTTCCGACCCTTGCTGCTTGACCTTTGAACCTGTGACGGCAATCTCGTCTCCCTTGCTGAAACTAATGCCCAACTCCTCCTGAAATGGTTTGGGGCAAATGTAGACGTGGACCTTGTCAGCTCCGCTAGTGATGATCAGTTCGGTGAAGTCTTTCCTTGTCCCCAAAGGGAGCAGATTTACTTCCTCTACCACTCCTTTGGTTTTGGTCTCCGTATGGAGGTCATACTTTGGCAGGTTGCTGTCACCAGGTTGCGCTCTTTGCGAGAGCCCCGGAGTCACACACAAGAGCAGAAATAAGAGGATGCACAAAAGTACTCTGATGGCTTTGCGTGGCAGGATGGAGATTTCCAGACTGAGTAGCACGGCTCCTCCTCGTTGCTCACGGAAAACCCAATGCGGAGGGCGAGGTGCCTCTCTATCTGCGCCACGGCCCCGAGAGAGATGTGCATCGGTTCCCGGGTTGCCTGATAGTGTTGGCTAAAACGATAAGGCCGTTTACTCAGTCGCTTTCTAGGAAGACACGAGAATCGTACACCCTCGGGCCTATCTCAGGCCAGACTTGGAAAAGCATCCGGTCGGAGTCCTTACGTTGCCCCATGGCTGAAGGAACAGGGGGCTTTTCGCCACCTCGAGCCCAAGAGCGTCGATTCCAGAGTTATGAAATCAAGCCCCCTTGGCCCACTCCCGCATGCGGGATTACTCGTACGCAGCACCTCGACTGAGACTGCTGTAGGGCCCGAAAATATCACCGCGCCTCCGGCTGGCGAAAAGCACACGCCAACCCGCGCGAGGATTCTCCGAAGAGTCGCCCAATGAGCGCCTGACAATAAGCATCTGACCGTTGCACCAATCCCGGGCAATTGACACTGCCTAGCGAACCGGCGTAGGTTGGGGGCATTCCAAGAAAGTAGTGTTCGCCGCGCAATCCGCGCGACGTTCCTTTCACCCTTCTCATCAACCGAAAGGAGCGCTTCCCATGTTTACCAGAGTTGTAGAAATAACCAGCAAGTCGGGAAAGGCACGTGAGCTCTGCAATACCATCGATGACCAGATTCTGCCCATTTTGAAGAGGCAGGCCGGATTCGTGGACGAAGCGGTAATGGTCTCAGACACGGAACCGAATCGCGTCCTCGCGATCAGTTTCTGGAATACGCGAGAGGATGCCCAAAGATACGAGCGCGAACAATTTGACACGGTGCAGAAGACGGTAGAGCACCTGCTCGAAACTGCGCCTGTGGTTCGGACCTTTGATGTCCACACCTCCACCGCCCACAGAGTCGCCGCAGATAAAGCCGCCTGAAACAACTTACCGCGCACAAGGGCGGGCCCACACGTGGCCCGCCCGACCTGGTGCTCTTTGAGAAAGGAGACACTTACGATGAGTGCGAAAAACGTGAAAACGCTTCGTGCCGCGCACGAGAGCTGGAACAAGCGCGACTTCGCGAGCGTCATCGGCAACGTCGCCGAAGGCCTTGCATACACCGATCACGGCCGGAATATCACACTAAACAACCGGGAGAAGTTTAGAGACTGGACCGAAGGGTGGGCCAAGGCTTTCTCGGACGGCCGCATTACCGATCCCCAGTACATTGACGCGGGAGATATTGTGGTCGCCCAGTTCACCGCGGAAGGCACAAACGACGGGCCGCTCGGGTCAATGAAGCCGACCGGACGCAAGATGTCGCTGCCCTTCTGTGAAATCTGTCACTTCGACAAACAGGGGCGAATCGTGTCCGGAGGCTGTTACTACGACCAGTACACACTCTTGACCCAGCTCGGACACCTCCAACCGCTGGCTGTGGCAGCGTAAGCCCGGCAGTGCAGGAACACATCACCGTCACAGCAAAAGGCGCGCTCGCCCGCGCCCTTTCCCTTGGAAACCACACATATCTGTGCCCGGACCTCGCGAAAAATCCGTGCTTTCCTAACCCATGCTGCCGACGGACTGGTCGAGACCGAGGGGAATGATGCCATCACGCACTTCGGCTCCGGGGCGTTACAAGGGAAATTCTGAAGGGGAGGGTGGACTTGCTTGCACGATCTGTAGTGTAGCCGGGTCAATCATCCCCAGGAGCGTACAACAAGATTGGGACCAAGGAATGGGACTGGCCCCGTACCTCTTCATCGGGATCTCTGTGCTGAAGCAACACCGAATCAATGGCTTAGATCCGAGATCGCTTGGATTCCGCAAAAGGGCCAATACCGGAGTCCCCTGCAGAAAGGACGCAAGATGAGAAACTTCGCAGTTGGAATTCTCTTTACGATTATCGTGCTCGCTTCCGCTGGTTGGTTCTTCCTACGCTTCGGCTATGCAGACCTGCGCGCTAATGCCGACCCCTCCGGACTCGAATCAGACCTTGCCGTCACCGCCGTGGATGTCTCTGCAGCACGTCACGCGCCTCGGCAACAGAACCCCATCGCGTCGACTGAAGCCAACCTCCTTGACGGCGCGCGGCTATATCGGGACAAGTGTGCGGACTGTCACGGCAGACCCGATAACCCAGTGAGTGATTACGGCGGCTCCTTCTATCCGCGAGTGCCGCAATTCATGAAGGCTCGTCCTCGTCTGCCTGAGAGCCAGAACTTCTACATCATTAAGTATGGCGTGCGCTGGACAGCTATGCCAGCCTGGGGAAACATCATGGCTGACAGCGAGGTCTGGCAAGTAGTCACACTTCTCAGTCACCTCGAGAATCTCCCGCCCTCAGTCGCGCAGGAACTTCATCGACCCGCCGGGAGCACTCCGTGAGTTAGGAGCGCAAGGTGGGAGAACAAACGCGCCATCGAAGCTGCCGGGGGTGTGAAGGTCTTGTTAGAGGCACTAGAGTATCAACTCTGTGAGGCTTACGCCCCGGCAGCGGAAAAGCCACTCTCTCGCAACAGCTGCTAATGAAGAGGCTATTGCAGCTTCGCGTAGCTTTCGCTGGCAGGAGAGGCATTCTTTTATTATGGCGAGATCGAGCCATGCCCGGCTACTACACTGAGGCGCTTGCTGCCGAACGTCTCCGCGCTTGCTATGATCTCGCTTCCCCTCGCACCAAAGCGTACCTTGAAGCGGAGATCGAGTTCGTCCTCGCTAAAACGACGTCCTCCATGCTCGCCTTGGAACTGGGTTGTGGCTATGGACGGGTTCTTGAGCGGCTTCTCCCCAGAGTGCGCGTGGCGTCCGGAATCGACACGTCGCCGTCCAGCCTCCGCATGGCATTGGAGTATCTGGGAAGCAAACCGTCGCTATGCCTTGCCTGCATGGACTCCGTTCAAATGGGCTTTCGCGATCGCGCCTTTGATTTGACTATCTGCATTCAGAATGGCATCTGTGCCTTCGCGGTTGATCAGCAGCAGCTTTTCCGAGAGGCGATTCGGGTGACCCGATCAGGCGGGCTCGTGATGTTTTCGAGCTACACTCCTCAATTCTGGGAGCATCGACTGGAATGGTTTGAAATTCAGTCCGCACACCACCTGATCGGCGAGATCGATTACCAAGCTACCGGCAACGGAATGATTGTCTGCAAGGACGGTTTTCGCGCAACAACTGCGGACAGGCCAAGCTTTGAGAAGCTTGCTGCCAGTCTGGAAGTTATACCCCGCATTACTGAGGTAGATGATTCCAGTCTCTTCTGTGAGTGCGTTGTCCCTTGAACACTGCTCCGTGCACGCTGAGGCGAGCCTAGGCAACTACCGCAGATGCCCTTTCCGCAGGTTGCTTTGTTGGAGTCAGAATGATCAGGGCTCCGCCGATGACAATGAGCGCAGCCACGCCAACCAGTTCTCCGCGTGCGATCAGACTTAGGAATGCCTGCGCTCCCATAAGCGGGGCGTGAACAAGGCTCGACCATGCGGTGAAAGCAATCAGACTGCGATTCGCCGATGGGTTCCGTGCTGCCAGCAGCACTCACTCCGAGTAGCCCTCGTCATCGTCTTCCTCTTTGTCTTCGCCCTGTTCGTCCTCATCGTCTTCTTCTTCGTCTGGCTCTTCTCGAAAGAAAACATCGGCAGCTACCGACCGATCAGAAGGGTCTGAGTCGGGACATGCTGAATGTATTCTGCTCATGCACAATGGTAACGCTCAATCCATGAGATGCTTCTCCGCAACATGGACATTTATCAACTGAAAATTACCCTGATGGACGTACGCCCGCTGATCTGGCGTCGGATACAGGTGCAGGACACCGTCAACCTGCCCCAACTGCACAAGGTTCTCCAAATAGTGATGGGCTGGGAGAATTCCCACCTCCATCGGTTCACCGTCGATAAGCGGAGACATCGCGGAGAATTCGACGCTTTCGACAATCAGCATCACCACGCGTCCAAGGTTACGTTGCGACTTCTCCTTGGCGAGCAAGACACCCAGTTCCTTTACTACGAGTATGACTTTGGTGACGGGTGGATTCACGAGGTGTGCAACGAGAAGGCTCAGCCACCTGAGCCGGGGAAGCTCTACCCGTTCTGCATCGGCGGCGAACGCAACTGCCCGCCAGAGGACTGTGGTGGTTCCCATGGGTATCAAGAGATGCTGAAGGCTTTACGCGACGAACGAGACCCTGATCACGCGAGCACAGTCGAGTGGATCGGACGAGATTTTGATCCTGAGGTGTTTGATGCTGATGCGGTCAATCGGCGGTTGAGGAGGTTGAAAATACGGTCGTAGAAGTCTGGTCAAGATCAGTGTATCTCAGAGTTGCAGAGACTGGGCTTCGTGACCACTCCAGTGACCGTCATTGGGGAAAAGCTGATCGTTGGATTTGACGTTCCAGAGCTGGATGAGGCATTGGCTATCGACCAGTAAGGCAGTGTGGGTTAGTGTGGAGTGCGAGGGATCCCAAGAGGCTTCTCCGATGTTGAACTTCTCCGTTCAAATCCGGGCACACGGCGTTAACTGCGCTTGCATAGTAGCAGCGGCAATGGCGATCCTTGCCCTTGCGGGCTCTGCGACTGGCACGGAGAACGCTCCTTCAAAATTCAAGTACACCAACCATCTCATACACGAGAAGAGTCCGTATCTACTGCTGCACGCCCATAACCCCGTCGATTGGTACCCATGGGGAGAAGAAGCATTCGCGAAAGCGCGGCGAGAAAACAAGCCGATCTTCCTATCGGTCGGTTACTACACCTGCCACTGGTGCCACGTGATGGAGCGGGAGTCCTATTCGAATCCGCACATTGCCGCGATCCTGAATCGAGATTTTGTTGCCATCAAGGTAGACCGGGAAGAGCGCCCCGATGTGGACGGAGTCTACATCCGTTTTCTTGAGGTGACGACAGGCGGGGCTGGCTGGCCGATGAATGTCTTTCTGACTCCAGATTTGAAACCATTCTTTGGCGGGACCTATTTTCCACCCGCAGATCGCTACGGCTTGCCGGGACTTCCAAGCGTGTTGGCGAAAATCGCGGCGGCGTGGCAAAAGGATCACGAACAAATACTGGATACCGCGAACAACCTCACCCGGCAACTGAGTACCTACAGTGGCGGAGAGGTCGCCACAGTTGAGCCGTCCGCCCTTCAGAACGCTTACAAGGAGATGCGCGGCGACTACGATGCAACCAATGGCGGGTTTGGCGGAGCTCCGAAATATCCGCGGCCCGTTGCTTTGGAATACCTGATGCGCTATTCGTTGCGGGGGGAAAACGAGGATGTGCTGGACATGACGATGCACACTCTGGACGCCATGGCAAACGGCGGAATCCACGATCAGCTTGGTGGCGGCTTTCATCGCTATGCGACCGACGCCGGATGGCGCGTGCCCCATTTCGAGAAGATGCTGTACGACCAGTCGCAACTAGCACTCGCCTACCTGCACGCGTTCCAGATCACGCACAACGACGCCTATGCAGCAACGACGCGGGATACGCTGGATTTCGTCTTGCGCGAAATGCGAAGTCCGACGGGCGGCTTCTATTCGGCCCTCGATGCCGACAGTCCGTTGCCGGGCAACAGCCAGCAAAGTGGCGAGGGAGCGTACTACGTCTGGTCTGCTCGGCAGGTCAAAGAGTTGCTAGGCAGCGATGCCCCAGCATTCCAGTATCGCTATGGAGTGCAGCCGGACGGGAATATTCCCGAGCAGCAGGACATCGAAGGACAGATGAGAGGCATGAATGTGCTATATCGGCAGCATTCGCTAGCCGCAACAGCGTCGTATTTCAAGACCTCCGAAGCAGCGATGGGGCAACAGCTTGACCGGAACCGAAAGCAACTGCTGCTGAAACGCACGCAACGTCCCCATCCGCCCGTGGACACGAAGGTCATCACCGCATGGAACGGGATGATCATATCTGCACTAGCAGGCTCCAGTCGGGTGCTGCATGAACCGCGCTATTTAGAGGCTGCCCAGCAGGATGCGTTAATGATCGAGACCCATCTCTATTCTTCTGGGACTGGTCGGCTGAAGCGGTGCTATAGCCTCGGCACAGCCGAGGGGGACGGTTTCCTTTCCGATTACGCAAACATGATCCAAGGTCTACTCGACCTTTACGAAGCGTCCTTCGATTTGCGGTGGCTGAACTGGGCGCTCCGGCTTCAGAGAACACAAGATAGCCTCTTCTGGGACAGCAAGCAGGGCGGTTATTTCACGGCGGCTGCATCGGATGAGCATCTTCTATGGAAAGAACGTGAGGCGTATGACGGAGCCGAACCTTCGGCGAATTCCGTCGCAGCGATGAACCTGCTGCGAATCTGGCAGATGACCGAGGATGACACAGCGCGGGAGCGTGCGGTGAAGACGATCAGCGTCTTCGGAGGCCAACTGGACGGCACCCCGGAATCAATGCCTGCGATGATGTCTGCTTATGACGCGCTGAACTCAGTCCAAAGGCAGATCGTGATTGCGGGGACTCCCCAAGCCGCAGATACTCGCCAGATGCTCGATCTAGTCTGGCAGCGTTATATGCCGAACAGCATCGTCATGCTTGCCGATCAGGGAGCAGGACAAAAAGAGTTAGCACGTAGGTTGTCTTTCATCGCGACTATGCGGCCAAGGAACGGCAAAGCCACTGCATATATCTGCCAAAATTACGTTTGCAACCTGCCCACCAGCGATCCCGAGGTCGTCGCGCGTCTGCTGGACAGCGCCCGACGATGAATTCGTAGCGTCGCGAACTTTCCGTGTTTATCGGCTGTTCGCCGCGTGTATGCTTTCGCTCACGCCCCCAACGACGACGTTTCGCGAGTTGCGACGAAGTACTAGTGTCCCTCCAAAAGTTGGGCTTTCGACTTCGTTACACTCAATCCCCTCAAGTCTCATGCTTATCCGAGGCAAAGTACTTCGCCATCATCCGGTGAGACCATTCGGGTTGCTGTATGGCAGAGCGTTCGGGAACGAATTCGGCAAACACAGGCTTGATGTCCAGAACGGGAGAGCCGTCAAAAGCATCCAGACCCTGCACCGTCAGCGTCAAGTCGTGAAGACAGAGCAGTCGGCAGATGGTTGCGGCAATTCTGTTGGGTCGCCGCTTCGCCCTCTGAGCAAAAATGCCGACTTCGGGCCATTGCGCATCGCCTCTGGGATGTCGGCGTCCGGTGATGACCGAGCTTTCCTCTACGCCGTGAAGGTGAAACAAGACCTCGACATGGGAGAAGTCAGAGAGGCCGTCTAGCGCCTCGGGCGAAAAGCTGTTGCGATCCAAGACGATTTCAGAAATGACCTCGCCCCAGTAGTCCTCCCGCTGGCCTTTCTCGCTGGAGCGCACCCACCCGATCGGCGATAGAACGATGTCCATGGCAGAGCCTCTACAGGCAGCAGTCCTGCTACATTCTAGCCTTTCGCGATCGCATCGTAGGCCGGGAGCGGCTCAGCCGAGAAAACTTGGGACGACATTGCAAGCGGCAGAGATCGGGGGTATATTTCTGTTTAACGCAGACAATCGAAACGAAAGTCCCCCCTTAAGCGGCTCGAAGATTTCCCGTGACAACGCCGCAACCCCCACAATCGCTAAACGGCAGCCAGTCCAAGGATTTCGACGAGAAAGACGCGTTCCTCTTGGAACGGGCAGCGGAGAAGTTCGTGCGGTTCGGCCAGCAAGTTGGGGTAACTCCGGAGGAGATGATCTCGCTACTCGACTCTGGCATCGGCATGTGCGACCTCCTCGCGTTCCTTGCCTCGAAGTCCTCAGGAGCCGCCTAGATGGCAGCGTAACAGACACGCTCATGGTCGTTCACTGCCCGTATTGCAGGGCAGGAATCGACTTCAGGCTGATGATCGGCTACAAGAACGGGCGGTTCGTCGGCCGTGACTGCGCTCACACAGTGCGCCCGGGCGAGCCCGAGTACAGGTGCACTTGCCGCCACGGACTGAGAATGACGCGGAAGAGTCCCCAGGGAGACTGAAACAGAGCGTTGATAGAAACTTGGCTGGTCAGTGGTTGAAAGAGCGTCACGAAAGATGCACGCTAGCTCGAGACCTTTACGTACGATGAAGGAGACTATCGGTAGGGACGTCTTCGAGCTACTGCGGTCTGTTGTGTCCCCCAAGGAAGGCGTGGGCGTAAAGGCCCAGATTCAAACCACAAATGACGATGCCTGCAACCGTAAGCAGGACGGGAGGCATATGCGGATAAACCAACGCGTCCAGATAATGCAGCAAGAAGCCACCCTGGTACGGCTCGACGCCAGCCCGGCTCTCCAGCCAGTTTTCCAGCACCGTCAAAGGGCACGGCCACGGAACGACTTCTATCAGGATTCCCCAGATCAGGCAGGTGATGTGTACCCACTGCAGCAGAGGACGAGAGCGAGCGATCAGGGCCCCGAAAATCACCCACAGGATGAAGAGTACGTGCAGGCTTAAAACGCCGGCCGCCAGCGCGGAATACACAGCGGTCATGGAGGTCATCGCATCCATGAGGGTAGACCACCGGCGTCCCGTTCACTCAGGGCGGCGTCAACTGGAAGTCTGTCGTGATTTGAATGGCTCCCTTAAGAGAACGATACACAGGACATTTTTCGGCGAAGACGCTATGGACTCGTTCGATCGTAGTGCGCTCTGATTCATCGGCGGCCACAGTGAGTTCTACATGAATCCGCTTGATGACGAGGACGCCTTCATCGTTTTCAA
This sequence comes from Terriglobales bacterium, assembly GCA_049585795.1. Classification (GTDB taxonomy): domain Bacteria; phylum Acidobacteriota; class Terriglobia; order Terriglobales; family Acidobacteriaceae; genus JABDBE01. Next base: position 52,608 of record JBAVAQ010000012.1, read on the forward strand.
TTTCACCGCGCGCGTGAGCTTTTGCCCTGCCGTTGTCGGCATCAATCTTGCGCGCTGCCAGCGCGCCGGCGAATGTGCCTAACAGTCAACCGGCTGCAGCGGCGACAACGTAGTCCAGCGTGGTTGCGTGGGACTCCTTCAGTTGCTCAGGCGGCAGGCCGTAGTGTGACGCAACCGCTCCGTGAACGCTGAAATACACTGGCTTCGCCTCACCGGGCAGATGGGCAATGCGCAGTGGACCGGAGACCCGCTCAAGGTCTATCTCTGAAATGTAAGCTGCTGGTGGCATGGGTCTGGCTCTTCCACAGCCTCGAGCTCAAGGATACCCGACTCAGGGTTGTCGCGGCTGGCCATCTGTGCTCTGAGGAGCAAGCTAGGACATCTTCCCGATGCTGGCAGAGTCGCACACGTGCTTTGCTCCCCGCTCGTCCTTCGTCAAGCCGCGATACACGTCATCGCAACTGTTCCACCGAGCCTTGCTCCAGATTCTGCTGGCATTCGATGCAATATTGTGTCCATGGCACCGCTTCCAGACGCCTAAGGTCGATTGTTTCGCCACAACCCAGACACTGCCCATACTCGCCCGTACCGACTCGGCGAAGTGCTTGCTGGACCTTCCGCAAACGCTCCTGGTGTTGAGCCGAAGTAAGAAGAGAGAGTTCCTTTTCGGACGAACGAGAGGCGCGATCTGTAATGTCTGCCTCGATACCCTCGTCGTCATGCCTCCCTTGCACTGCATTCTGCAGCCTTCGTTGTATCTCCTCCTGCCAAGACGAGAGTTGTTTCTGAAAGTGCTTCAACCGCTCCCGATTCATTTCCGTTCACTCCAACCGGAGACCGAAGAACTGGATTGCCGATCCCCACACCTGTTGATGCTCGTACCACGGCTCGGGGAAAGTCAAGCATGCCGGAAGTCGATCGTGAGAGCCCAATGACGGCCAGCGGTCGACATCGAGCAACCGGCATGCTGGTGTCTCGAAGGCCGACGCTAGGGACGGCCGGTTTCCGTAACACTTCCTGTACTCCCTGCAGTTCTCGAAATCCGGCCCACGACCGCCACAGCTGGATTCGTACAGATGAGGCTCGGGTGGGAAGTACGCAAACTCAGTCTTCGGCCAGGTTCCCAGAGTTCACGTTCGCCGCACTCAAACGTCTGTAAGCAACAAGGCACCCACGAATAATTGAACCTGCAGCGAGGGCTTCACGTATCTAATGGGGAAGGTTGCTCGAACCGGTCAGCGGAACTCGACGATGTTGAACGTGACTATCCAACATTCGGAAGATATGGCAGTCCTGCGTTGCGTGGGGCGCATCGTGGCCAGTGATGAGGCCAACATTCTGCGGAAAGCTGTGCTGTCTGAGGTGAACAGCCGAACTGTGGTAATTGATCTCACGAGAGTTGATGCCATCGATGGTGGCGGAATGGGGGTGTTGGTGTTCTTGCGGGGGTGGGCTCGCGCTACCGAAGTTGACTTGAAGCTCATGAATCCGACGTCGCGCGTACGCGAGTTGTTTGAACTCACGAATTTGGATTCGGTGTTTGAAATCTTCTCGTCGGAAGAAGCACTGTCGAGTCGCCCGGTCGCCGGCGCGGCCACCCAGGGCACTGCCGCTTTTCAATGTGAGCACCAGCCAGATTGAGAGTTGACACTCCATTTGGTGATCAGAGCTCCGGGCACTGAACGCAAAAAGCCGGTCCAGAGCATGCTGTGGGCATACTTTCCGCTCTACCTCAGTCACGAAGGCAGCACTACTTTGTGGCCTTCTTGCCAGCGGATGAGCAACACACGATGTCCCGTCTGTATTCCGGTTCGAGAGTTGATGCGAAATCGTCCGTAAAACGTGTTGCAGTCCAGGTCAGACGCTGTCTTTCGTAGCTGCTCGTCATCCAAGGAAGCGGCCCGGCGAATGCATTCTGTCAAAACCAATCCGGTCGCAAAACTTCCGGCCGCGATGTAGTCGGGTGGCTGGCCGAACTGCTCTTGAAAACCACCCAGAAACCAATCCGACGCCGGTCCTGCGATGTTTGGGAAGGTCATTCCCGGTTCCCACTGGCTCGGCCCGATGACTCCGTCCGCTATATGTCCAAGTTCAGCAGAAAAATTACCGAGGCTGGCAGCAACCGCCGCCACCGCACGCACCGTGGTGGGCCAACGATGGCGTGTTCGCATGAGGCCCAGCTCGTCTTGAAAGCTCCCTACTAGGACAACAATCTCCGGACTGATGCCGAACAGGACACCGAGGATGGTGTCCTGATTCTCCCAGGGAACGTTGATGGGGACGAGATGCACCGAGTGGCGGGCCACACCAAGGGCCGATTCCAGAATCCCACGCGCAACGTGCCCTGCGAAAGTTCCTCTCCCTGAATACAAGACACATATTCGATCGAACCCCGGGAACTCTTCAGCCAGGCAGTGCGGAAGCGCTCGCAGGTACTCACTTGCCGGGCTCGCGATGCCCACCAGGTACCGCCGACCATGGCGGAAGATCTCATCGGAAGAGCCGCCATAGTTCCATAGGACTTTCTTGTATTCTTCGGCAATCTCCACTACCGCCATCGTCAAGCCGCTGGAATACGGTCCTAAGAGAATGTCAATCTGATCGTCTCGAAGAAGCTGCAATACGTTCTTCCGGGCAAAGCTGGTCTGACTGCGATCGTCATACCAAATCAGCCGGACAGACCTTTTCTTCCCATTCTGGACGACAATGCCACCCTGAGCGTTGATGTAAGACTGCCAGAGCCGGGCACCCTGGAGGGCCTGTTGCCCTTGCAGGTGGAAGTTGCCCGAAAGAGAAACAGACAGTCCGATTGTAATTTCTGACCGGCTCATGGCTCATCTGAACAGAGAAGTTCTTTTGATCCCCAGCCGACATCGGCGTGAGGAAAACGACGTCCCCATCATACGAGCCATAGAGGAAGATGCTCGCGAATGGCTTAAAGCGAGGTTGGGGACGGAGTCTTTATCACCGCAGCCGTGAAGAAGGGCGGGGGGCCAAATGAATGCGCGGACTCTCCAAGACGGAGGACTTGAGACTACTCGCCAACCAAGAATTGATGGTCGTCAACTCTAACGGCGAGCAATTGAAATGTTGTAGCATCAGTGCACGAATGGTTGCATTTCGGTGCCCTTCTTTTTCGGGAGTCCTTAAAGGGTTCTCAAGGGTAGCTCTGCACGGCCGAGCCGTGTGACCGGCACATGGCGGCATAGTGGAGGCACACAGTGACCATTGAAAAGCTTTCCGCAGTTACCCTTAAGGTGGCCAGTATGCCGACCTCCGTGCGGTTCTATAGAGATCTACTGGGCCTGGAGATCATCTACGGCGGCGAAGACGGATATTTCTCGTCGCTCCGCACGTTGCACGGAAAAGACCCAATTCTCAATCTCGAATGTGGTAATCCTGTTACTCAATGGGGGCGGCTGATCTTCTACGTTTCCGATGTTGACAGGTTCTGGGCATACCTGAAGGAACAAGGACTGCGTCCGCAGAGGCCGCAAGACGCTTCATGGGGCGAACGCTATTTCCACCTATCAGATCCAGATGGCCACGAGTTGTCATTTGCACGTCCGATCTAGCTGTCGTTCAGTAGGCGCATGAACTCATCTGAGGAGAGCAGAAGCTTGCGAAGGTACTCATGCAACATTGTTTGGCGCACATTTTATCCGGGATGGGGCTTGCGGAATGTGACAACATTTGGGTTGCGTGTCGAGTTACGGAACGACCGAACGACCTTACCGAACCCGCCTTCCCCTTTTGCGGAGCATAGCCGAGCTTCCCCGAGAACGTGCATCAAGCTTCTCCACGGGACCTGAGGGGGTATGCTATCGTCGTTGGTCGCAAAGCTTTGTGAGGGAGGACCGGATTTTGGTAGGCGGACCGCAGGTCGGGAGTCGCGAGACCAAGCTCACTCAGCACTGTGATTGGAATCACTTGCGCCCGACACACTGCCAGCTTAGACTGATATGATGCGACGTTCCGCCGCCATTGCCGCTGCCTTCCTGGTGATCTGCTGGACTGCTGCGCCGCTGTTGGCGTGCATGATCCCAGACAGAGCGATGACAGCTCCAGAGCGAGAATGCTGCAAGCACATGGCGCAGATGTGCGGTTCGGCGAACATGCCGCAATCGCACTCTTGTTGTAAGACGGAAGTTCGACCGGTCACAACCATGGTTGTGACCCACAACCAGCAGTCTGGTCCGGTACTGCAAATTGTTGCGGCCCTCCCTGTTCCGACGTCGCCGCTGTGCTCGGACTGGTTTCACAAAAACACTCCCCACCATCCGCCAACCGAATACCTACCTAACACAACTGTCCTGAGGGTCTAAGCAGTTCTCCGTCCGCCTGCTTGTTCTTGGGCGTGAGCCCGAAGTGTCTTTCTACTGACGGAGAAAATCATGAGAGTTCTATACGCACTGTTCTTAGTGTGCGCGTGCGCGCTGACCGCTGCAGCCGAGGACCCATTTCCCGCTGCACATGCATTGTTGCCGCAGCACGAGCATTCGACCGCTTCCGGCCCTGCCCTCACGCTCGACGAGATCGAGCAGATGGCGCTGGTCGGCAATCCGGACATTCGGGTCGCGGTTCGGCGGTTAGCTGTGGTTGAAGCCCACGTGCCCACGGTTGGCGCGCTCGACGATCCCTTTTTGATGTATCGAGGGTGGGGCGTACCTTTGCGCCGACCCTGGGATTACAACGCAGCCCAAAACATGTTCATGCTGAGCCAGACGTTTCCGGGGTTTGGAAAACGAGGGTTACGCACTGACATTGCGCGAAGCGATGTAGCCGAAGCCAAGGCGGCGCTCGACAACATGCGGCTCGATGTCCGAGTGCGGGTGCGCAAAGCCTTCTACGATCTGCTGCGCACACAGGACGAGCTTCGCATCCACGACGGGCACGTGGCCATCGCCCGGCAGGCAGTGGAGGCGGCCCGAATCAAATACACGGTGGGCAAAGTGCCTCAGCAAGACGTCCTGAAGGCACAAGTCGAACTGACCCGGCTGGCCGAGCACATGATTCACTTCGAGCAGGACGCCGAAGTTGCCCGCGCTCGTCTGAATACGCTCCTAGGTCACGACCCCGACGAGCCCATCAATTTACGAGGAGACTACAGTATTCCGCAGCACCTGCCGGCGACAGAGGCTCTGGAAAAGCTGGCCCTAGCCTCACGGCCCGACCTGGCCCAGGCGCAAGCCGCCCTGGAGAAGAGCCATCAACAGCAAGAGCTGGCAGACAAGAGTTACACCCCTGACTTGACCGTTTCAGCGGGTTACATGCTCATGCCGAGCGGCTCGAATTACCGCAACAACTACATGGTGGAAGGCTCGATCAACCTGCCCTGGTTCAACCGGCGCAAGCATGACGCCGAAATTTCTGAGGCCAAGGCTGTGGTCAGCGAGGAGGACGCTGAGCTTGACGCTTTGCGGAACTCTGCTTTTGGTCAAATTCAGGAAGCGCTGGCACAGGTGCGGTCCGCGAAAAGGCTTGCTGACCTTTATAAAAATTTGCTGCAGCCCCAAGCTGAGGCCACTCTGTGCTCGACGGTCATCGCCTACGAGAATGACCGCACTGACTTCCTCAATCTGCTCGATAGCCAGATGACGGTCGTGGATATCGACCTTGCTTACTTCCAGGCCATGGCGGACTTCGAAACGCGATTCGCCGACTTGGAATTCGCGGTCGGAGCGCCAATTGACAGGACAGCACAACCCAATACCTCGGAGGTGACGAAATGAGCGAACGCACTTATAAGCAAGCCTTTGTGAGCAGCGCGGTAATTTGCCTTGCGTTGGCAGGCACGCTTGCATATGTCATCTGGGGGCGCACTTACCTTGCGCCCGCGACCGACAATGCCAGTCCTGTGGTGGCCAAGGGCCCCGATGTCCCAGAGCAACCGCCGGGTAGCAGCACCGCTCCTTCCGGTACATCTGCATCCCTCACTCCAGTGCAGCTGTCTCCGCAGCGCATGCAAGCCATCGGCGTGAAGACCGCGCTGGTTGAGATGCGAAATGTCAGCAACGTGCTGCGGGTGCCGGGGAATGTGGACATGAATCAAAGGCAGCTCGCGTATGTGCAGACACGTTTCCCAGGCTGGATCCAGAAGGTGTTTGCCAATGCTACATACCAGTACGTACGAAAGGGGCAGCCGGTGTTTACGATCTACAGCCCCGAGTTGGTCAGTACCGAGCAAGAGTATCTATTGGCCAAGCAAAACCAGCAGTCGTTCGCGAGGGATGCGCATGGCACCGCAGCCCACGAAAGCGATGGGCTTCTCCAGGCTGCTGCCGAACGTTTGCGCCAATTTGGCGTGCCGCCGAGCGAGATCGCGAGGCTGGAGCAGACCGGCACAGTGCAGCATGATGTGAGCATCGATTCCCCTGCGTCCGGCTATATCACCGAATTTAACGCCCTTCCCAATCAGTATGTGCAAGCAGAGACGAAGCTCTACACCATCGCAGATCTTTCCACGGTCTGGGTAAACGCCAACGTATTTCAGACCGACGTCGGACCCCTCAAGCCTGGAATGCCCGCCGCGATAACGATTGACACCTATCCAGGTCGCACGTTCAAAGGACGGATCGATCAAGTGCTGCCTCAGGTCGACGTCACGACGCGCACCGTACCGGTGCGCTTCGTTTTCAACAACCCAGGAATCGCGCTCAAGCCTGGCATGTACGTCAACGTCAGCATCGCGGTTCCGCTAGGCCACCAGCTTGTCATGCCTGCTTCCGGCGTGCTGCATTCCGGCACGCGGCAAATCGCTTTTGTCGATCACGGTGACGGTTATCTCGAACCCCGTGAGATTGAGGTCGGCACGCAATTAGACGATCACGTCGTGGTCCTGACGGGTTTGAAGGCGGGCGAGCGTATTGTCAGCTCGGCCAATTTCCTCGTGGATTCAGAATCGCAGCTGCAGGCAGTAATCGGGTCGTTCACGCCTCCTCCACCGGGTGCCGGAGTTGCAGCGGCGATGAACGGGCCGGCCAGGCGCGTGACGATCGATTTCAGCACCGATCCGTCCCCGCCGCATAAAGGGTCGAACGCGGTCCGAGTGAAGCTCACGAGTGCGGACGGCAAACCCGTCACCGGAGCGGAAGTGACCGCGACCTTCTTCATGGCAGCGATGCCGGCGATGGGTATGGCGGCCGTTAAGGAAGTGGCGCCCCTGACCGACAAAGGCGGCGGCACCTATGAGGGCTCGCTTGAACTTCCGAGCGGCGGATCTTATCAGGTGACGATCACCGCACTGCGCAGCGGTCAGACGATTGCCAGCAAACAGCTCAGCGTGAGCGCCACGGGAGGCATGTAATGATCTCCCGAATTATTGAGTGGTGTGAACGGAATCGTTTCTTGGTTTTTACCGGGGTCGTGCTGCTAACGATAGCGGGTGTTTGGAGCCTGCGTCACATCCCGCTGGATGCGCTCCCCGATATCAGCGATGTGCAAGTGGTCATCCACACCGAATGGCCGGGTGAACCGCCCAATGTGATCGAAGACCAAGTTACTTACCCCATCGTCACCACCTTGTTGGCAGCACCTCACGTTAAGTCGGTGCGCGCTCAGACAATGTTCGGGGACTCTTACGTTTTCGTCGTGTTTGAAGATGGGACGGATCTTTACTGGGCGCGTTCGCGGGTGACTGAGTACCTGCAGCAAATCGGGGGACGCTTGCCGGCGGACGTTCATCCTGCCATCGGACCCGATGCCACTGGTGCCGGTTGGGTATATGAGTACGCCGTCATTGATCGTACTCACACGAAGAGCCTGGCCGATCTGCGGGCCTTGCAGGACTGGTATCTCCGCTATCAGCTCGAAACCGTCCCCGGCGTGGCCGAGATTGCAACCATTGGTGGCTATGTCCGGCAATACCAGGTCAAGCTCGATCCGAATAAGCTGTTCTCGTATGGCATTCCAGTCTCTACCGTAATCGAGCGCGTGCGCGACAGCACAAACGAAGTTGGCGGCAATGTCCTGGAGATGAGTGGCGCTGAATACATGGTGAGAGGTCTGGGCTACCTGCGCTCGGTGGCCGACCTGGAGAACGTTCCGGTCGCGACAAAAAATGGAACGCCCGTTCTGCTACGCGATCTGGGCAGCGTGGATTTCGGGCCGGAGGTACGTCGCGGGGCCGCCGATTGGCAGGGCGAAGGAGAGGCCGTTGGCGGCATTGTGGTCATGCGTTTCGGCATGAACGCGCTTGATGTGATCAGCGGAGTCAAAGCCAAGCTAAGAGAGATTGCGCCTTCACTCCCTCCCGGAGTGGAAATCGTGACCGGCTACGACCGGTCATGGCTGATTAATGAATCCATCAAGACTCTGAAACGGGATTTGATCCTGGAAGCCATCATCGTCAGTTTCGTAAGCATTGCCTTCCTGTTCCATCTGCGTTCCGCGTTGGTGCCAATTATTACGCTGCCGATCGCGGTGCTGGCTGCCTTCATCCCCATGTACTGGCTGAACGTCAGCTCCAACGTGATGTCCTTGGGCGGACTGGCATTGGCAATTGGGGTGTTGATCGACGCCGCGATTGTAATGGTCGAGAACGGCTACAAGCATCTGGCGGAACGTAGCGGCCTTGCTGCCGGCGAGCATACGGAGAAGCTCAGTTCTCAAGAACGAAGAACTATTTTGGTGCGAGCCGCCAAACAGGTTGGACCTGCGTTGTTCTACTCACTGATTATCATTCTGGTGTCGTTCCTTCCCGTGTTCTTGCTGGAGGCGCAAGAAGGCCGCATGTTCCGCCCGCTGGCGTGGACCAAGACGTCGGCGTTAGCCTTTTCCTCGCTGCTTTCGATCACCTTGGTCCCCGTCCTCATGCCGTTGTTCATTCGGGGCCGGCTGCGTCCGGAATCGCAGAACCCCGCGGCGCGAGTCACGCAAGCAATTTATCTGCCCGTCTTGCGCTTGTGCTTGCGGCACTGGAAATTGCTGATCGCGATCAACCTGATTTTTTTGGCAGTGACCATTCCGCTGTACTTCAAACTCGGCAGCCAATTCATGCCGGCCCTGTATGAGGGCTCAGCCCTGTACATGCCAACCGCCTTGCCCGGCATTTCCATTCAGCAGGCGACGCTGCTGATGCAGGAGCAGGACCGCATTATCCATTCCTTTCCGGAGGTGGAAAGCGTGTTCGGCACAGTGGGGCGTTCCGACAGCGCCACCGACAATGCGCCGCTCGACATGTATGACACCACCATCATGTTGAAGCCCCAGGAAAAATGGCGGCCGGGCGTGACCTATGAAAAGCTGATCGCGGAAATGGATGCCAAGCTCCAATTCCCCGGTCTGACCAACACCTGGACCATGCCGGTACGCAACCGGCTCGACATGGAACTCACGGGCATCAAGACTCCGGTCGGCCTGAAGATCCAAGGGCCGGGCTTGGCTCACATTCAGGAACTCGGCGCACGCATGCAGCAGATTCTCGCCAGCATACCTGCGACCAGTTCGGTATTCGCAGAGCGAGTGTCGCAAGGGTTTTACCTGAACGTGGAAGTGAACCGACCCGAAGCTGCACGATACGGGCTAACCGTGGGAGACGTGCAGCGGGTCATTACCTCAGCCATCGGCGGCTCAAATATCGCTCAAAATATCGAGGGCCGCCAGCGATTTCCGATCAATGTCCGCTACGAGCGCGATTTCCGCGACAATCCCGAAGCCTTAGGCCGCGCTCTCGTGGGTACGCCCTCAGGAGCGCAGATCCCCATCAGTGAAATAGCGCGCCTTTCTTTTTCGCGGGGGCCGGCAATGATTCGCGATGAAGACGGAGCGCTCACCGGCTACGTCTATCTTGATCTGAAAACGAAAGACTACGGCGGATTCGTTAATCAAGCCGACAAGCTGTTGAGGAGCAAGCTGGATCTACCCGCGGGCTACACCTATCGCTGGGCGGGCGAGTATGAGTTCGAACTGCGCGCCAAAGAGCGGCTGAAAATTATCCTGCCGATCGTGTTCTTCGTCATCTTTCTGTTGCTCTATACGGTCTTCAAGTCCGCAGCCGAGGCCGCAGTGCTGATCTTTCCGACCGTCTATGCCATGTCTGGTGGACTCATCCTGCAATGGGTACTGGGCTACAACTTCAGCGTCGCTGTGTGGGTGGGATACATCGCGCTGTTTGGAATCGCAGTCGAAACCGGCGTGGTGATGGTGGTTTACTTGCACGAGGCGCTTCAGCACCGGCTCGCTACGGGAAGACCTATGACCGACGGTGACGTGGAGCAGGCTACGATCGAAGGAGCAGTTCAGCGGTTGCGTCCGAAGCTGATGACGGTCACTGCGGTGATTTTGAGTCTTGCGCCGATTTTGTGGGAGTCGGGCATCGGATCGGATGTCATGAAGCCGATTGCCGCACCGATCGTGGGCGGGATGATCACATCGACCATTCACGTGTTGATCCTCGTCCCAGTCTTTTTCTTCTTGATGAAGCGCCGTGCATTGCGGCATGGCACGTTGACAAAACCAAGGCAACCTAGCAAACCTGAACAAAATAGCGAGTGGGGCGAAGCTCAAAAGGGTGGGATGAGCTAGGCAGGGGGGAGAACGGTTCGACTGATGGGTCTAGCCACAGTGATCGCAGCAGGCCTTTCCCCGTAGGGCGTCAACTCCCTCTTTAGCGATAATGGGACTCATCACCAGCGCTGCCGCAGGGTCCGCCCACCAGAGTCCAAAACCCGCATTAAGCAATAACCCCGCCAGGAGAATGGCAGACAGGTACGCACAAAACTCAGTCTGCTTGGCATCGGCGGTCATGGCAGCACTGGCGAGATGCCATCCCACCTTGTGCTTGGCCCGAGCCAGAAAAGGCATGACGAGCAGAGAAGCGACGGCAAGCGCGATGCCAGCGAAACTCCGTTTTGAGGCTTCATGGCGGACGAGAGAGGAAAGACCCTCAAAAGAAACGTAAGCCGCGAGCCCCAAAAAACACACGCCGACCGTCCGCAATGCAAGTACTTCGCTTCGCTCTCTACGGACCTCGTCGGCGTCAAGCGACATCCGCCAAAGCAGCGCGGCGCCCGAAGTGACCTCAATGAAGCTGTCAATTCCAAACCCGACCAGCGAAATGCTTCCCGAGAGGATGCCCGCGCCGACGCCGATCAATCCTTCGAGGCAGTTCCAGGCAATCGTAAAGTATTCCAGTCTCTCGCCGCGAAGGGCCATGGCAGGTCTCGGTTGGCTGGCCCGCTGAACAACCGGCTCCATGTTTGCATCTTACGACATGCCGCTTGCCACACGCGGGCTCTTGCCTGTGGCACCGAAAGGTGTGAACTACGTGTGGGCTTGACTCTGGACTGCGCTCTAGATTGTAGAATTCGGTTGTGACGCGGAATTTCCAAACGGGCAGGAGTTTGCGCATCGGAGAACTCGCCAGACGTACGGCGATGACAGTCGATGGCATCCGGTTCTACGAAAAACGCGGACTGCTTCCCAAGGCCCTGCGTACCACGGGACGCTTCCGTCTCTACACCACTCATGACCTGGAGCGCGTTCGCTTCATCCGGCAGATGCAGGCGCTCGGGTTTTCGCTGAGGGAGATCAGAGAGTTGGTTGACCTCCGCGAGCGAAGGGTGGAAGCCTGCGACGCCGTCAGAAAACTGTTACAAGAGAAGCTCGATACCACCCGTGCTAAGGCGCGACAACTCGAAAAGCTTGAGGTTGAGCTCCTCGCAGACCTGCGAAAGTGTAATGAGGAATTGCGGCACCGGCAGCGGCACAAGCCTTGCGCTTGCCCGGTCCTGGAAGAGGCCGACAGTTGAAAATCGAAGTTCTTTATGTTCCTGGATGCCCGAATTATCAGCCGGCAGTGGAGGCGGTCACGAACATCTTGGTGTCGGAATCGTTGCGGACCGAAATCTGCGAGGTTCCCGTTCGCAGCGAGGCGGAAGCCATGGCATTGCGGTTCCCAGGTTCTCCCACGATTCGCGTCAACGGCGACGATGTGGAGCCGGAAACGACGATCACTCCTGGTCTAGCCTGTAGGCTGTACGAGAACGGGACACGTGTTCCGTCCGAGGAAGCGATTCGTCGTGCTGTTTCAACTGCGAGACAGAGGAAGTAGGAACGCTGTGAGAGTGATGGAACGGACGACTCCGGTAGCAGCAGTTGTGGCCGCTCTTACAACGCTCGCTTGCTGCCTGCCGTTGAGCCTTCTGGGGGCGGCGGGGTTAGCCGGCGCCATCGGCTGGACGGGATCGTATCGCGGCTGGTTTCTGGGTTTGGCCGCTGCGCTCCTGGTCATTGGTTTCGTTCAGATATACCGAGGACGCAATCAGTGCGGAAAGCGGAGCCGGGTGAGTGTCGCCTTGTATTGGATTTCAGTAGTGACCGTTCTTCTGCTTATTTTCTTTCCGCAAGTCATTGCCAGCTTACTGGCCGGTTGAGGTAGTCAATGTCACAGGGTCCAAAGAAATACGCACTGGGACTAGCCGCCGTAGCGCTGGTGGCGTTCATCGGCTGGTATTTCTGGGGTCCGGGAGGCGTACCTTCGATATCTCTCAATCAGAGTAATGTCGACCAGTTCAGACAGGCCTTCGATGGTAGCGCGAAAGATACTCGCGTGGTGCTGCTGCTGTCCCCGACCTGACCAGTGTGTTTGCGGGGGGCCTCCGCAATCGAGGATATCTTGAAGAAGAATCCCGCAGATCGTCTCCGCGTGCTGGTGGTCTGGGAACCGATACTGCCTACGGATTGGGCTAGCCCAGGTCGTCCGGTGGAATCACGGATCAGGGATCCAAGAGTCACACAGTTCTGGGACAGGCATCATCTTGTCGCAAAGGAGTTTAGCCAGCAATTATCCGCCAGTTCCCAGCCTCATTGTTGCCGCAACGATGGAATTCTCTGGGACGTTGCTGCGCTTTATCTGCAGCCCAAGCAATGGAACAATGCATCGCCGGATTTCGTGGATGGCCCGGTTGTCAAGGCAAGCGGGGACCTTGCGAAGATGCTGCCGGGACGCGGAGAGCAACCTCATCCGTGATCTGTGACAGGTGGGCACCTCTAATGCCGCCGTTGCTAAGATCCTTGACGCACAAAGGGTGCTTGAGATTTGTAAAAGCGGGTTGGAGGTTTATGGAGTATGGTCATGAAGTCTGACACAACAACCAGTCGGTCGCGTGACATCCTTTCGAATCGGCTGCTGTCTTTTGCTTTGTTTTGCCTTCCCGTCATCGCGATTGTGGCGACCGGGTACTACGATGTTGGTAGAGGATGGCGAACAGCGGCTTGGGTTCTCGCGCTGAGCATAATGGGGACCGCGTGCATTGCCAATGCGGCTCGATGCGGACGGATGCACTGCTACCTCACAGGACCTTTCTTTCTGGTAATGGCGGTCGTCACTCTCCTGTACGGTATCGGCGTAGTTCCTCTTGGTGCGAATGGCTGGAACGTAATCGGTATGACCATCCTGGTCGGCGCGATAGCTCTGAGTTACCTGCCGGAGCTGTTCTTTGGACGGTATCGGAAGGATTGAGCCGGAGCGCCGATCACAGTTAAGCTCTGCCGTGACTGCGCAATAAAGGCATCAAGCAGCGGCCTCTCGGTTGGATAATCACGGTGACTTTTTCAACACTCATGGGCCGATTGCATCATCTACGGCCACAACAGGCCCGGTACATTGAAAAGAGCATGGATGATGACGGCCGGAAGGAGACTGCCGCTGCGCCGACGTAGTTCACCGGCAACAAGGCCAAGCAAGATTGCGCCGGCGATGACAGTGGGGCCACTTCCCAGGTGGATAATGCCGAACAAAGTAGCTGTGAATAAGACGGCAGGCGACAGGGAAGCCCTGAACACCAAGAACCTCGTCGTCCATCGCTGCTCCAGAAACGATTGCAGCAGCCCTCTAAAAATGACCTCTTCCTGGATCGAAGCGCCCACGCCGAAGTAAAGCCATAGCATCCAAGGAGGAAACCCCGACGTGTCAATCGGACCTTTTGATGGAAAGAGGTGACCAAGCCAGCCAACGGCGAATGCGAGGGGCAGGCCAAGCAAGGCTGCCAATTCTACATATCGGAATTTCGGAATGCTAAAGCCGAATTCTGAAATGCCTGCAGCCCGTCGCCCCAGCGTGAATATCAAAACCAACGCTATCGCAAGGCTGATCGCGATGATAAGAGGAACAACACCCTGCGCCGGCGGATGAATCAGCGACACCGTCACGAATGCGGGACCATAGACTGCGACGAACAGTCCGAGGGCGATGCCTAACGCTCGTAGCCTTGGAAAGCTCATCGACTTGCTTCAGGCAAAGAGAAGATCGCCAGCGAAACACAAACAGAGTTTTTCATTCAAATGCGCTCCTTCCGGTGCGTGGGGGGCCGCTGAGAACATTCTGCGCTCTTTGGATTTGGTATAGTAACGCAGAGCACCCGGGCACATGGCGGCAAACTTGTGCGCGAGGCAACCCGGATTTCGCCTTCATTGGTGAACGGTGGGTCCGACGATTCTCGGCGTAATTGTCGGCAACCAGGAAACGATCCCAACGGCCCGTGACTTCTCCCAATCGGCACTGAACTCGGATACCTGTTGTGACCTCGCGATTTCACCAGCAATGGTGCCGGTCATGAATTTGGAATGAGCTGATTCTCCTCCAAAACGAAAACGCCCCAGACTCCAATCTAAGTCTTGGGACATTCGTCGAACAGCCCTCCCCGAAGTCTGCTCACAACAACCCTAACCCCTCGCCGTGTGTGAATGGCCTCGATGGTCTACTGTGGAAACCTTTCAGCTCAAATGGGGCTGTGAGCGTAACCCATCTCTTAGGCTCCACGGCAACTGTTAATCTGAATGTAGTAAATGATGAAGAACCGTGACATCCAGGTGGCTTGGAAGTATCACGATGGCACGAAGCACTCCTATTGGAGTATTCGTAACAATCCTCACGTCCTGGACTGGGCGAATCGTCCGCAGCCTTTCAAAATCTATCCGAAGATAAAGCCCCTTCCACTGCCGCGGGACGTGCCGCAGACAGGGGTGGCCGCGCTCTCCGCGATCTCAGAACCAGTGCCCTCATCGCGGGCCGATTCGGTCCCTGACCTTCAGGATCTGGCGCGCATACTCTATTTCTCGGCGGGGATTACCAAACAGCGCACCCATCCAGGCGGAGAAATCTACTTTCGCGCCGCAGCCTGCACCGGAGCCCTCTACGAGATCGAGGTGTACGTTGTGACTGGCGATCTCGCAGGCCTGGATGCCGGCGTGTGTCACTTCAATCCGGCGGATGTATCGCTACGGCTTCTGCGAAAAGGTGATTTTCGCAGAAACCTGGCTCAGGCGACGGCGATGGAACCCGCGGTGGCTCACGCGCCCGCGATCATCATCTGCACCGGAACATACTGGCGGAACGCCTGGAAGTATCAGGCGCGTACCTATCGCCATTTCGGTTGGGACAACGGCACCTTGCTGGCGAATATGCTGGCCGTTTCTGCGGCTTCGGGGCTGCCGGCCGAGATCGTGCTCGGGTTCGTGGACGCCGAAGTGAACCGCGTCCTTGATCTTGATACGCGGCGTGAGGTTTCCTTGTGCCTCGTACCGATCGGGCGCACATCGGAGAGTTCGCTGCCAGCCCTGAGAGAATCTCCGGCGCTCGGCCTGGAGACGATCCCGCTTTCGGAGCGTGAGGTCGCATATCCCGCCATGCTTGAGATGCACGATGCGTCTTCGCTTCAGTCCGAAGAGGAAGTGGCTCAGTGGCGGGGGAAGCAACAGCTCTTCCCATCTTCAGTTCCGGCAGGCGAGGCAGTTCGCTTCCAGCGACTGCCGGAAGAAGAACAGCCGAAGGACACGATCGAGCACGTGATCCTGCGCCGCGGCTCTACCCGAACGTTTGATAAGAACGCATCCATCACGCTGGCACAACTCTCCACCATTTTCGATTGCGCCACGCGCGGTCTTCCGGCCGACTTCCTTGAGCCCCCCGGCGCGCAGCTCAACGATCTTTACCTGATCGTGCATGCGGTACAGGGGCTCAAGCCGGGTGCTTACTTCTTCCGGCGTGAGCAGAACACCCTGGAGCTCTTGAAGGCAGGGGAATTCCGCGCCGAGGCCCACCATCTTGGACTGGAGCAGGAGCTGCCGGCGGACGCCTGTGTGGACATCTTCTTTCTCGCTGATTTGAAACGCATCCTGGAAGGATACGGGAACCGCGGCTACCGGGCCGTCCAACTGGAGGCGGGCGCAATTGGCGGGAGGATGTACCTAGGTGCGTATGCCCAGCGCCTGGGTGCGACCGGGCTAACCTTCTTCGATGATGACGTGATTAACTTCTTTTCGCCGCACGCGAAAGGCAAGAGTGCCATCCTTCTTCTCGCGCTTGGCAAGCCGCTGAAACGCAAACCAGAGTAGGGGCCTGTCGAGAAGTTCGAAATCAGTGAACGGAGTCGGTTGAAGTCTTGGCCTGCCATTTGACGGTAAGTTGGAATCAAATGGGAGCCGGCAGTCGAGCCAACTCCCATTTCTCTCGCTAGCTAAGCGTTTACGCGGCCTTGGCGTGAACCTTGGCTTCCAGGCTCTTCTCGCTGCCAACATTCACCTTGATCTGCTTGGGCTTGGCTTCGGCCTTCTTGGCAAGGTTAATCTTCAGCACGCCCTTGTCGTAGAGGGCGCTCACCTGCGCGAGATCCACGGAACTGGGCAGCGTGAACGACCGTGTGAACTCTCCGTACTGCCGCTCGACGCGACGGAAGTTCTCCTCTTTCTCTTCCTTCTCGATCTTGCGCTCGCCATGGATGGTGAGGGTGGTGTTCTCGATGCGGACATCAATGTCTTTTTCGTCGATGCCCGGGACTTCCATCTTCAGAGTAATGTTGTGCTCGTCTTCGTAGATGTCCACCGGAGGTGCGTAGCTGGTGGTCGTTAACGCCTCTTCCGGGCCCTCGGGGCTATACGACTCACGGAAAAGACGGTTCAGGCGGTTCATGCGGTCTTGCTGGGTGGAAAACTCACGGAAAGGTTCCCAACGGGTCAATAGGGTCATAACGTAGTTCCTCCTTGGAGAAATCTAAGGGGAGAAAGCTTCAGATGGGCTGACTTAGTTCAGGGGACCTGAAAGAGTAAGAAGAGGTAGCTTGCTCAATTTCAAGGCTAGGCTTCTGCGCTTCCGTTGTCAAACTGCGGCTCGGATCGGCAGCCTCGCACCGGTCGCGGGTCAGTTTTTTCATGAACAGGTTCAGAACGTTAGGCTTCGTTGACTATGGCGAGACCGGGTTGCAAGTTCATAGTTCACTTCTGAATATCGTTCTCCACGACTAGCCTGCACGCCGCAATCCCAAAGCACAGCTCAAATTAAAACAGGGGAAGTCTTCACTCGGGAGCTTATTTCAGCCCCAACTCGCCATTGTACTGCTGGCTGATCCCGTAGCACTCACAGGCGGAGTCTTCAAGTTTCTTGCGGTTCACGATCTTCACTGCGCCACGGGTGTACTCGATGAGTTGCTCCTTCTGTAAAATACCAGCGGCCAAACTCACGCTAGGTCTATCTGTCCCTAGCATCGTTGCGAGAAAATCATGGGTGATGGGCAGCGACTCTGAATCCACTCTGTCCTGAGTCATTAGCAACCACCGCGCAAGGCGCTGCTTAATATCGTGTAGCCGATTACACGCGGCTGTTTGTGCAACCTGCATTCCCTGAACCACTGCATAACGGCTCAACATCAATCGCAGGTGTGGAGTGGATTCCAAAGTGTTTTGCAAAGCTCCGACTTCTACGCGAAACCCGTCCCCCGTGATTTGTACCACCGCTTGAAGCGGGCTTCTGCTCAGGCCAACTGCCGCCGGTGTTCCAATAAAGCCCTCATTACCAACTATGCCGGCTTCGGCGGTCTTTCCATCTTTCATTACGACTACAAGAGAAATCAAACCTCGATTCGGGAAATACGCAGATTCTACCTTTCCACTCCCCTCGTGAAGGACTAGATGGTTTGGCAAGCTGACGTATTCGAGATGAGGACGCAGTGAACTGTAGTCGCTATCGGAAATCGAGAGAAGTATTAGGTTGCTGACTGGTTTCCCTTCGGTATTCGTCCGCTCCCCGGACTGCACGACTTGGAGGCCTTTGCTTTCCACAAACCATCCTAAACAGACAAGGATCAGAACCGAAAACCGTCGCAGGAGTGGAGATGAACTCGCCTGTCATGCTGTCCGAAACAGGGTAGGATCCTCGGAGGGCCTGGGCAGCCCCTCTAGAAGACTTATCAACATTACGCGGGATCCGACCCTGATACTGAGCAATACTGACCGCTTCAAGGCGCGCGAAACCTGAACCAACGCTGAAGCGATTCCGCGACTTCAAACTTCAAACTAGGCCCGGAATCGGGCGAGCGCACGGAACGATAACCTTCCATGTATGTAGGATGCCCGACAGACCATCCAGATTGGCGCCTGTAAACTTTGCGTTTCCCTTTAAGCATTCCCCGCCATGCCCAGACTGGGTGACGGTTTTCGGCTGCAATCGCTAGTACGCCACTATGAAAGGAGAACGCAGCGTCCTTAGAGGGCAAGCGAATACGAGGCATGCAGTCAGACAACGTTAGGACGCAGCGACATAGGCGGCCATGAGCCGGAAGCTAGTATGGATTGAGCAACCGCGTTTTCGGGGTTTTGGTTGCTCCGAATGTGGCTGGCGGTTCAAGCCTTCTGGAGCGCCCACCGGCACGTCTTTCGATGAGATGATGCGCAACTTCGAGCGGCAGCGCGACAAAGAGTTTACCTTGCATGTTTGCGCCGATTCGCCCAAGAGCCAAGAGCACAAACTCTGAATAAACCGCACTCCTGCTCCACCCGGAATCCCAAAGCACAGCTCAAAGACGGCGATGAGCCAATCACGCCTTGGCTGGATCTAGTCCGAAGAACGGCGCTATTTTCGTCGCGATCAGCACTTCCAACAAGGTGGCCGTGTTACGAACGCTTCCAGAGATGCCGATGAGGGCTTCTGAGACGAGGGGATGTTGCCCCGCCAGCGAGTCAAGACGGTCACTGACATTGTAGAGTTGCTGAACTTCGTGCAGGATCGCGTTCGAATCCATGGGGGTACGCGGCTTTCCTGAGAAGCCTAAGGAAAGAAGACTTCAGATGGGCTGACTTAGTTCAGAGGACCTGAAAGAGTAAGAAGAGGTAGCTTGCTCAACTGCAATGCTAGGCTTCTGCGCAACCGATGTCAAACTGCGGCTGGAACAGGTAGTGGGTCAGTTTGAATTCCACAGCTGGGGCGGTAACTTTATGGTTTAACTCGCCCTCTTTTCCTCGCCCTGCTCTCGCGCTTCTCCCGCATGGACCAACTCCACTCCGGCGAGATCAACTTCGAGAGACAGCCCGGTCAGATCAGTGCTGTTTGCGATTCGGAATAGGACTTCCGAAACGCGGGAGGCTGCATCCTGCAGTAGGCGCTCCTGCTTCTCTGGAGTGGCGATGTACGAAACCATCGTCATCTGAGTGAGGGCATTGCGAACGTGATGGTTCAAGAAGGCTAGTTCCAGGGTTCGTCGGATGGCTCGCTTCCGGCGTTGTTCCAGAACGATGGTCCCGAGAACCGTGACGATTAGCATTTGCACCAAACCATCGACCGTGTCGGTCACGTGCCACGAGGGTTGCCGATAGAACCACAAAGCATTCAGCGCGACTCCGACCAATCCAACGAAAACGCCGATTGTTGCTGCGGTGATCAGAGACTGGAAGAGAGAAGCGGACTTGAAGTCGAAGGCATGGTGCGAGTGATCGTAGCTGTGAGCGCGCTCATGCTCATAGGCTTTCATGACCCAACCTCTTGTCACTAAAACGTGCCTATAAGCGAACTCTGTCATTTTGCCCGCTTCTTGCCGGTGGTTCTTCTAGTAACGGTTGAGGTACGTCCTTGAGGTGAAGCGCGGTTGCTAGTCTGTGCTTGTGCGCTACAGATTCCGAATAGAGATCCTCGCCACGGCGGGCGCGGACGTTTCCGACAGCGCGGACGTTTCCGACTTGACAACACTGGGATTCGGTATATGGTGTTAGATAGAGCGAATTAGGTCTTCTCCTCTTTCAGATCCCCTGAACTAAGGCAGCCCATCTGAAGTTCTCTCCTCTTAGTTGCACCAAACCCAGGAGGTTGACATGTTTGCTCGTCACGTTTCCATGCACCTGAAGCCCAATACCCGTGCGGAGTTTACGCAGACAATCGAGAACGAGATCCTTCCCCTCCTTAAGAAACAGCACGGCTTCCAAGACGAAATCGTATTCGTCGTCCCCGGATCGGGAACGGAAGGGGTAGCTATCAGTCTTTGGGACAAGAAAGAGGACGCGGAAACTTACCTTCGCGGCAGCTATCCAGAAGTGCTGAAGGCCCTGGCGAAAGTGGTCGACGGTACTCCGGAGGTCCGAAACTTTGAGGTGGCCAGCTCGACCTTGCAAAAGACGCCTGTTCTCGTAGGAGCCTGAGGCAACCAGACAGGCTTTCGCGTTCGTTGGGGGCGGCCGATCCCCGCTCCCCTTACGAAAGAGACAAGAAGAGTCGAGGTCTAGATCTTTCTGGTCACGCCCGCTTCTCAAAGGTAACTGCTTTCCGAAACGCCCGCCTCCAGAAGGCTCGGAGGTGTTCTGTGCCCCAGCAGTCACCGATTTCCTTTCAAGTTCGCACGAAAAACGTGCTCATCGTCGATGGCAACGAAGCGATGCAGAAGCTGCGCGCCCGCGTGCTGAGAAGCCGCGGAGTTCACGCGCACACGGCCAAAAGCGCCACTGAGGCAGCTTTGCTCTGGGTGCCTGATTTTTTCGATTTGGTGCTGCTGGACGTGCGCCAGAGATCCCAAGAAGCGGTGGAGTTCTGGCGAACGATTCGGCGCCAGCATCCAGGGCAGCGGGTCAGTTTCCTGGTTGGACCCCCAACGTACCTGTCTCCCACCTGCGCCGACGAGGACGTTGCCCGCGATGAGGTTCCTGAAGACTGGGTGCAGAGGCCAGGAATCCTGCATGTCGCATAAGGTGCCTTACAGACCGATAGCAGCCAGATGGAGACAATAAATCAAGGAGAAAAGTCCATGAAACCGGAGCTTTTGACCAATAGAGACGCGGCTATCACGACTCATGACGAGGAGAACGTGCGCGCTCGCGCTTACGAGCTGTATGAGGTGCGCGGCAGAATAGATGGCCATGCGGAAGAAGACTGGCTTCAAGCAGAAGGCGAAGTAGCAGGAAGGAACGAACGAAACTCCGTCCGAGCCTCAAGCTCAAAGATCACTGTGAAAATCGTTGGTGAAGCCTGACGGGTTGGACGATCACGTAGTGGAGAGCGATGCTCAAACCACCGGAGGTAAGCTATGACTAACATCTACGTCGGTAACTTAGATTTCGCCACTCACGAAGACCAGCTTCAGACATTATTCGCGGCGTACGGAGCCGTTAATACAGTCACGGCCGTCACGGATCGCGACACAGGTCAACCGCGGGGATTTGCGTTCGTCGAGATGACTAATGCTGCGGAGGCGCGAGATGCTATTCGTACCCTGAACGGTTCGGTTCACGGCGGGCGCGCCCTGATTGTCAATGAAGCTCGCCCTAAGCTCTACCGCAGTGGCGAACACGAGTCAGTTCCCAGTAGGGATCACCGGCGCCATCGTATCTAATGATTGGGGGGCGATCTTGTTGGCTGTACCTGCGGTAAGCACAGCACGGGTGGTTGCGGCTGTGGTTAGTGAGCAATCGCCTAACTGCAGGGGGAGTCCAGTGCAGAACAAGGGAATGAACGGCCAACAGAGTTGTCCGGAGTCAATATGAGCGACCTTCTTCGCAGGATGTGGGAAGAGAATGAAGGCCAGGACATTGCCGAATATGCGGTGATGCTAGCGGTCATTCTGGTGATTGTGGTTGGGACTCTCCGGCTGATTGGCTCGAACGCCAACAACGCTTTCTCGGCCGCTGCCAGCTCGATTCAGTAATGCGACGTTACGGCGCAGGAAGGAGCGAGGCAAATTATGAATACAGGCAGCTCTAAATCTCTGGAGAGTACAGCGTGGAGGGATTTGTACAAGGCTGCGCTCTTTGAGGTTGATAACGCCAGACTCCCGGAGCGCATTGCGCAAGCAGAGAAAGCACTTGCACTAAGGGCACGGGAGTTGTTTCACATAGCCGGTGACAACATCGAAGAGGAACAAGCTCTGGATGACACGATGTACGCCTTGCATGCTCTGCGGAACACGTCGCAAACTAGCCACTGTATACCGCATCGCAGTGAGGCTGCCTAGTAGGTCACCTCGCAGATGCTGCGCCATCCCTTTCCTGGGCTTTCCCTGCGTGCACGTCTCCCGCGGCGTTATTCGTGCACGTTGTCGAGAAATAATCTGAGCTTGCCGGAGCGTGAAGGCTGGCGCAGTTTGCGCAGAGCCTTGGCTTCGATCTGGCGAATGCGCTCGCGGGTGACGGCGAACGCCCGGCCAACCTCCTCCAGCGTGTGCTCCGAATCGTCCTCCAGGCCAAAGCGCATCTTCATGATCTTCTCCTCGCGCGGAGTCAACGTGCGCAGCACCTGCGCGGTCTGCTCCTTCAGGTTCACGTTGATGGCAGCATGGTCCGGTGCGAGCACAGCGCTGTCTTTGATGAAGTCGCCAAGATGGGAATCCCCCTCCTCCCCAATTGGCGTCTCCAGCGAGATCGGTACCTGCATGATCTTGCGCACTTTGCGCAGCTTGGCCACGGGAAGGTCCATGCGTTTGGCAATCTCTGACGAGGTAGGTTCGCGGCCCAACTCCTGGACCAGTTGCCGCGAGGTGCGAATCAGCTTGTTGACGATCTCGACCATGTGCACTGGGAGTCGGATGGTGCGCGCCTGATCGGCAATGGCTCGGGTGACTGCCTGGCGAATCCACCACGTAGCATAGGTGGAAAACTTATAGCCTCGGCGATAGTCGAACTTGTCCACCGCCTTCATCAAACCGACGTTGCCTTCCTGGATCAGATCCAGGAACTGCAGTCCGCGGTTGCCGTACTTTTTGGCGATGGAAACCACGAGGCGCAGGTTGGCTTCAACGAGCTCGTGCTTGGCCTGCTCCTCGTCCATCTCGCCCTGGATGATTTCGCGCTGCGTGCGCCGCAGCTCCTGGAAGCTCACGTCGGCATCGCTCTCCAGCCTTTCCAGGTCGGCCCGATGCTGTCGCTGCGTCTTGCGGTAATCTCGCTTCAGTTCTTGGCTGCGCGTGTTCTCAATCTTCGTTTCCAGGTTGCTGACCTGGCGGTCGTGCGAGCGCATGATGTCCGTGGTCCTATTCATCTGACCGATCAGGCGCTTGCGCTCGAAATTCGTAAGACCGAGTTTGCGGATGATGAGCGAAATCCGCACAATCTCGCGGCCCAGCCTGCATCGGCAGCGCCTGTATTGGTATGCTTGCTTTTGTGACGGAATGGTCGGTAACCGTTCGGCCAGTTGGCCCGCTCGTTTGTAATGCTTTTGCAGCTCGTCGATGCGGCGCGTAAGGTCCTTGACGCGGATCTGCAGAATCTCTTCGGTAACCTCTTCCTCATTGAAAACTACAATGTCCCTGATCGAGCGCACGCCGCGCCGCAAATCATTGCCAACGGTCAGGATCTGTCGGATCACAATAGGAGAGCGGGAGAGCGCCTTCAATGTGCGCAGCTGTCCACGCTCGATGCGCTTGGCGATATCCACTTCCCCTTCTCGGGAGAGCAGAGGTACCGCGCCCATCTCACGCAGGTATATCCGCACTGGATCGTTGGTCTTTTCAAGGGCCTCACCGCTGGGATCGAGTTCGACTTCGCTGCCGCCCTCCACTTCCTTATCAAGCTTTTTTTCGAAGGCCGAGAAACGAAGCTTGGGGTGCCCCTCAAGCACATCAATCCCCCGAGTGCCGATTGTGGCGAGCAGGTCGTCCATATCCTCTGGGGAATGGACGTCGTGCGGAATCAGGTCGTTCACCTCGTTGTAGGTGAGATAGCCCCTTTCCTTTCCTGAATCAATCAGTTTCGCAATGTGGCCAAGAGCCAAGCCGAATCCTTTCAGCGCCGTCCTGCATGGGGCAAAGGGTGCTTTTGTTGATCTGCAGCGGCAACTGCGGACTGAAAGTGCGAGAATCCAAAACTGAAGGGATGCTAGCACGGGGTCCCAGCCGCTTCCAAACCGAGACCATTTCTGGCTTACCGTGTTGTTGCAGATAGATAGATCAACATACCTCCAGAACTAGCCAACGTCCGTTTTCGGCTCATCCCAAACGCGCGTGTATCGGTTCCCGAACTCAAGCGTCGCCTCGTACTTCTCGGGATCGTTCTGTTTTAGCCAGAGCAACTTGTAGACTGTGTCCACCGCCTGCTTCATGATGTTCTTCATCTCATTTTGCGTTATGTGCGAGTATTCGGAATTGCCAGCGCAAGTGGGGCACTCTTTTCCCGCGTGAACATCTTCGATCGGGCCGTTGCGGAACGCCAACGCGACAATGCTCTTGGCTTCCGCTGCCAACTCGGGGTCTAACGGCATCGTTCTCTTGGGCATCGGGATCTCTCACGCTCGAAAATCGTACATAGACCGACGGTCGGAACTTCAATCGTCAGCGTTTTCAACGACCGCAGCTGGAATACAAGTTTGTCATATCGTCCCTAAGATTCTGATGGACCGATTCCTCGCGAAGAGTTGGCCCGATTCGTACCGCGCTCAACCGGAACAAGCCGTTTCCCCAGTCGGCCGGAGTGTGCGCGTAGAAGAGGACGGCGATGTTGCGTGGGTGAAACTCAGTTGTGCGCCAGTCCGTTCGGTGTCTACCCATCAACATGTTGACAAGACCGCTGAGCTGTTCGTAGCTACCCGAGAAGTACGCGTTGCCCCGATTTAGAACTCGACTGATGCAGACAGCAATGATCCCGAAGTAGTTGTTTGGAGCGGACGGCAGTGCTGATCGAAGTTGGCTCGCTGCACTCCTGACTGCGGCTCTAATGCTGCGCTCACGTTCGGGCCGCTTGCAGGCTATCAAATAGCCCCTGTCAGGCACCTTGAGAAATAGATCCGGCTCGAGGAGTTCCACTTCAGCCCCGCAGAGCGCCCACTCAGCCCCGAGCGCCAGCTCGAACATGACGTTTCGGCCGTCGCGGCTGGTGGGTGTTTCTGATTCAGGCAGAGCGGGCCCACTCAACGCTCTTGTCAATCGCTCGCAAAGCTGTTGGGGCGGGTAGTCACGGAATGCCAGATACACATCGTGCAATTCCAGAGCCTCCGTCAAACCGAATAGGTAGTCCGATTTTGAGATTTCATCAGCTTGGTTCGTGCCGTTTAGGAAGGCTCGCTCCGCTTTTTCCAGCACACGAATTGCGCGATGCGCGCGGTCCGCTTGTCGCACCGGTACACCAAGTCGTCGAAGCCAATCATCAAAGCCCTGGAGATTCTGCAGAATGTCAGCGTATCGGAGTTGTGATGCTTGGTGCACGAGGCGAGTATAGACTGGGAATCCTGATATGCAGATCCTGGCAGCGCACAGAACGCAGTCGCGGATAGTTCCACAGTTTGGAGATCCGTCTCGGGCTCAGGCCCTGACGCATCAATCCATCGTCTGTTACAATCTACACGCGGGGCGTGGACAGATGCTCCGGATCGTAGGGCTTGCGTCAGGACTCGTCAGTCGATAAAAGCCCGAAATTCGGTTATATGGGATGGAAGCGGTTGGCACAGGCGACGCGGTTGACAGTAAGAAAAGACAGGAAAATCAAGGGTTTCCCGCTTAACCCGGTGAAAACAAGTTGGGGACGTAGTTCAGTTGGTTAGAACGCCTGCCTGTCACACAGGAGGCCGCGGGTTCGAGTCCCGTCGCTCGCGCTAGTGCGATTCCCGAGCATCATCTACTCAAGTGACGAATCGTCCTTTTCGGTGGATTGCACACGCGGCGGCATAGGGGACTCTCTATTCTCAGTGACACTTGGTGGCTGAGGAAGGCGATGATCCAATTCCCATTCGATCCAGTCTTCCCCGAACAACTCAACCGGATGCTGCGTCCTAATAGTGCCGTTTCCGCAACGGAGATCGTTGGCGGCACAGTATTTATCGCACCCCCAGCAGACGCGCTCTGGATGCTGCGGATTGAGCGCTATCTTCGGTTTTGTCATTCGTCTCCCCGTTCTTGATTGCCACAACGGCTAATCACTGTATTGCAGAAGCCGTTTCTCGCCTTGCAATTCTCGTAGCGGGGCGATGTCCTGGGTCAGTTCGACGGTCCCTAAGTAGTCTCCTTGCGTGTTACGAACGGCAAAATAGCGGATGTGCACGAACTTGCTGTGAAAGTTGATCCAGAACTCGGCCACATTCTGGCGGCCGAAGCGAAAATCCTCCAGGATCTTGTTGACCGTATCCGCGCTTCGCGGAGGATGACAGTGTTGAACCTTGCGGCCGATGATTGCTTTGCTACGGGCGAAGATGCGATCGGGGCCTTCACTAAAGAAAGCGACTCGATCTTGGGCATCGACGAATGTCAGGTCGAGCGGCAAGGTGGAGAGCATGGCGGTCAGCTGTTCGACGGTTACATGGCCGGTGGCCATCATGATGGTGCCGTCGTGCGGTACGGTTCTGGTTGTGGCGCCTGTGGTCACGGGAGGAGCATACCCGGTTTGGGGTTCGACCAGACACCAGCCATATTGCGGGGAGACTGACCAGATCTCAGCCCACTCGTTCTCGGTTAGCGTCTGCAAAGACATCGGAAAGAGAATATTTTCCTCTTTGAATATCATTTCTTCGACAGCCGACAGAGCCGCCGTAGCGTGTTGGTTGAAAAACTGCCTCGCTTCGTCAGATGTCGGACCGCAGTCGTGCGCTGCCTGATTCATCTGTTTGAGCAGGTTCCGGACGTCATCGTCTTTCGCCCACATCACTTTGGAAGGCCCAGTGATCCCGTGCCGCTCAAGACACGAAAACAGTGCATGCTCTTTCCGCTGGTAGTGTTTGTCGAGGTCCATGAGGTCGTTTGCCGACTGACGGAGGTGAAGAATGACTTCCTTCGCGCTGGCATTCCCGTCGAGGTTGGCGATCTCGGCAGAGATCCCTCGCATCGTCGCGATCACCTGTTTGAGCGCGCTGTTTTCGCGACGGAAGGTGTCAACCGGGTGTCCCGCTTGGATGGATGCAGGCGGAGCCACCTGGACGAGAACGTCTCGCGTGACCTGAGAATGCAGGTCACACATCGAGCGCACTTCTTCGACGGGCATACCTTCGGCCATGAGTTGTTGTTCCATAGCCATGATCTCGGTTGCGTCTGTCTCGCCGACGAGCTTCCGCAGACGTTCTTTCACCAGTGCTGGGTCGGCACCCGCGTGCAGGTGCTGGATGATCTCCTTAAGAACGGAAATACGATGCGCCCGATTGTCAATCAATTCGCTCACGGTTCTCTCCTGGAGTTAGCCTAGGCGGGCGACGAGATGGAGACAATGACTTATGTCACGGGGCGATGCGAGCCCTCGATCCGACAGGATCGGCAACTCGCTTCCAATGCCTTCAATGCACGGCTAGCTCTCTTCTAGGATCTTCGTCGGTTCCGGCAATGGAAGTCTTAGGCTGCCAAACGCAACAGGGTTCCTCGGCGAACACATCTCCTGTCAGGGCGTAGGCTCGTGCCCGCGATCCGCCGCAAACCTCGCGGAATTCACAAAAGCCACATTTCCCCTTCAGGTTCTTGCTGTCACGCAGAGAGACAAAAAGCGGCGAGTGCCGGTAGAGCTCGGCAAGTGACTGTTTACGCACATTTCCCGCGGAGACGGGCAGGAACCCGCTGGGGAATACTTCTCCGAGGTGAGAGATGAAAACGAAGCCCTTGCCGTCGTTGATTCCCCGAGGGGCGCGCCCGATTCCGTCCGCGGTATTTGTGCCAGGTATCGCCGGGCGTGACTGGCTGTTGCCTTTGCGCTTCTCTTCCGTTCGGCGTTGAAGCAGAAAGCGACGATAGTGTTGTGCTTCCGTGCTCTTGATATCAAATTTCACCCGGTGCGAGGTCTCGTAGAGTTTTTCAAAGACCTGCTCGAACTCCTCGGCCGAGATCAGGTCGGCCATCGAACCCCGTCCGGTTGGCACGAGGAAGAAAACGCTCCACAGCACGATGTCGAGTTGCTCAAGCAGCGCGATCATCGAATCCAGGTACTGCAGGTTGTGTCGGGTGATCGTGGTGTTGATCTGAACCGGCAGTCCGATCTCCCGCGCCCACCGGACTGCTCGTAGTGTCCAATCATAGGAGCCGGAAACTCGGCGGAATGCGTCGTGAATTTCAGCGCTCGGCCCATCGAGGCTGATGGCCAGCCGTGCCAAACCACACTGTTTCAGTTTGTGAATGGCTTCCTGGGTAAGGAGCGGCGTGGCGCTCGGGGTGAGGGAAATTCGCACACCGTGACTTGAGGCGTATTCAACCAATTCGAAGATGTCCGGGCGCTTCAGCGGGTCGCCACCGGTGAGCACGAAGACCGGGGCTTTCAGAGCAGAGACCTCGTCAATAAGGCGCTTGGCTTCGTCGGTGCTCAGTTCGAGAGCGCTGCGAACGGGTTGAGCGCATGCGCGGCAGTGGACGCACGCAAGATCGCATGCCTGGGTTGTCTCCCAGATCACAATGAATGGGCGCTCATTGAAATCCAGTTGTGGTTCCACGCTGCCCTCCTGCCTGCTTCTTATCTTGTAGGCAAGACTGCCAGACCCGTGACCGGGTGCATGTGACTGATGTCACAGCTGGAATCTCCTCGGATACAATGACTACCGTGCCGGAGACGAAAGTCAATCACGGTCCGACGTTGGCGAAGGTCCCGATCTTTTCTGGGCTGACCGAGGGCGAACTCGCTTTCCTCCTACAGCGCGCTATTCCGCGCCGCTATGCAGCGGGAGAGATTGTTTTCGGCGAAGGTGAACCTTGCTTGGGCATGTACGTGGTCGAATCCGGGCACATCCGTATCTTCAAGAGTTCCTCCGGTGGACGCGAGCATGTGCTCAGCGTAGACGGGCCGGGTAGCTCGGTGGCGGAGTTGCCGGTCTTTGACGGCGGAAGCTATCCGGCATCGGCCGCGGCAGTCGACGACGCCACACTGCTGTTCGTCAGCAAACAAGACTTTCACGCATTGTGCCTTGCCCATCCACAGGTTGCCCTCAAGGTACTACGGGTTGTGGGTGCGCGTTTACGGAGGCTGGTTGGCATTATCGAAGAGCTTTCTTTTACGACAGTGCGTCACAGGCTCGCGTCATTCCTGCTGCGACTGGCGCAAACGGAAGGCAAGCACACTCGCGACGGTACCGAGGTTACTCTACCAGCCAGCAACCAGGAGCTGGCCTCACAGATCGGGACCGTCCGCGAACTCGTCTCACGCAATCTCAGTCGGCTGCAGGCGGAGGGAGTGGTGCGGATCGATGGCCGGAGTGCATTCATCCCTGACCTCAAGAGCCTCGAAGCAGAGACTCAGGCTCCGGAATAGCTGCTAAATACCGCCGATCATACAGGCGTCGCCGGCGCCGTCGCTCGATCGCCGCCCATCACGAAGTCACCGTTAAAGGACTCGGCGCACGACCCTGCGAATCCTCCTTGTCCCAGTGAACGGTCCTGCGTCTCCGTGACAAAAGTCATCGCAATGAGCTCCCAGCGGCACTATGTTCAAGACATAGAAGCGGCCTTACGGCTTCTACCAAGGCTGCGGGGAGAAATCAATGAGCGTAACTACTACGAAGACTGTGGGGGAACTTGCGCTAGAGTTCCCGAACGCGACCCGTGTATTTGAGAAGCTGGGCATCGACTACTGCTGTGGCGGAAACAAATCGCTGGAAGAGGCCTGCGCCGCCGCCAATTTGTCGGTCGACGAAATACTGGACTCGCTGGAGTTGGCCGAAGAGGCATCCCGAGTGAACCAAAAAGAGCGCAACTGGCAGATAGAACCTTTAGCCGACGTGATCGACCACATCAAGAGCACGCACCACAAGTACACGCGCGAGGAAATCGCCCGGTTGGGCCCGCTGTTTGACAAGGTTTGCTCGGTGCACGGCAAGAACCATCCGGAACTGCAGCATGTCCGCGCCAGCTTTCGAGGACTCGCTCAGGAACTCACAACGCACATGATGAAGGAAGAAATGGTCCTGTTCCCCTACATCGTCAGGATGGAGGAGTCGGTCATCCAGAGGGAACCAGTTCTGCCTCCACCTTTCGGTAGTGTGCAGAATCCCGTGACCATGATGATGCACGAACACGACTCCGCCGGCGATGCTCTGCGCGCGATGCGTCAGGCCAGCGCAGGGTATACGCCCCCCGGCGATGCCTGCATCAGCTATCAGACTTTGTACAGAACCCTGGCAGATCTTGAAGCCGACCTCCATCAACACATTCACCTGGAGAACAACATCCTGTTCCCGCGCTCGATCGCGATGGAACCTAGGCACAGAGAAGAACGGAGAGAGAATGGCTGCACGTGCAACACGCATTGAGACCCAGGTCGGCCGGTCGCTCACTCCGGGGGAAATCTTCGAGATCACGCGGGCACGGGAGACCAGCCTCTCCCACTTGCTCATGCTTTACATCGCGACCGGCCTGGCGTTCATGCTTCTGCCGGGAACATTCCTCGGCGTCTGGAACTTGCTGGCAATTAGCAGCCGCCATGCCGCGAACTCGGTCTCTGCGGGATGGATCCAGGCTCACGGCCACGCGCAGATCTTCGGCTGGATCGGCACATTCATCCTGGGTATCGGTTTCTATTCCATTCCGAAGTTGCGGCGCATGAATCCGTTTGCGCTCCGGGCTGCATGGGTGTGCTGGGTGCTCTGGACGTTGGGCGTGAGCCTGCGCTGGTTGACCGGTGTCTACGAGTGGCAATGGCGCGTCGTGCTTCCGGTATCCGCGGCACTGGAACTACTTGCATTCGCAATCTTCTTTCATTCGGTTTCCGGTCACCGACCTCAGGACTCCGGCAAACAGAAGTTAGACGAATGGGTAGGCGTGGTGATTGTGGCGGCCGTAGGTCTGCTGCTTACGCTGGTTGTCAACCTGGGCGCAGCTTTTTTTCTCGCGTATCGCGGTGTTTCGCCGGATCTTCCAACCGAATTCGACCAGCGGTTCCTGGTGCTCGAGACCTGGGGTTTCCTTGTTCCCTTCGTCTGGGGATTCAGTGCCAAATGGCTGCCGGTTTTTCTGGGATTGCGCGCGGTACGCGGGCGCGTGCTGCTCTTGGCAGTCGCAGTGAACTCTGTGGGTGTGATTGCGGCAATGACGGGCTGGATGAGACTGGCTGTGCTCTTGCTATTGGGCGGGATCATCGTCGCGGTTTGGGTCCTCCGCTTCTTCGAGCGCACACAGCAACCGGCCAAGGTGAAGGGAGTGCATGCGACCTTTCCGGTATTTGTGCGCTTGGCGTACGTCTGGGCCATCATCGCGGCCGCACTGGGAATCTGGGCCAGTTCGGTCGAGGGCTCTCACGGCATCTGGGGTGCATCGCGCCACGCATTGACCGTGGGCTTTTTGGCCACCATGGTTTTCAGCGTGGGCCCGAGAATTCTGCCGGCATTTTCCGGGATGCGTTTGCTCTTCAGCACCAAACTGATGTTTCTTTCACTTCTGCTGCTGGGGACAGGGTGCCTTCTTCGTGTTAGCTCCGAGATCCTCGCATATCAAGGCTTCGCGGGATGGGCATGGTCGTGGCTCCCGGTATCGGCTGTCGTAGAGATGACCGCTGTCACGATCTTTGCGATCAATCTGTTCGTCACGTTCATGAGTCGTCCTACATCCCAGTCGATCTAGCTGCCGTCAGCAACCGTTTTCGTCTTTCTGAGACTTTTGTCACAGCGCTATTCCACGCAGTCGGTAAACTGAGACTATGCCTGTCCAGATTGGAGCCCCGACCCACAATTTTACTGATCCCACCGGCCTGCTCTCCGACTGCCACCGGCGCGTTGAGATGTTCCTCGGCACACTCGAAGCGGTTGCAAACGTGATAGATCGTCCCGCCACGGAGGAGTCCCGGCGGGCGCTGGAGTCTGCCTTACGCTACTTCGCGCAAGCCGCACCAAAGCACACGGCTGACGAGGAGGAGTCGCTGTTTCCCCGGTTGCGTCAAATTCACGATCCTGAAATCGAATCTGCGTTCTCGAAGCTGGACCATCTAGAGGACGAGCATCGCTGGGCAGCTCCGTTGCACGCCGAAGTTGACCGTCTGGGGGCGCAGTATCTTTTAACCGGCTGTCTATCCAGTCCTGACGTCGACGACTTTCGCAAGGCCGTCGCCAGTCTCGCATCAATGTACAAACAGCACATCAGTGTCGAGGACAGCCTGGTGTTTCCTTTAGCGGCCCGAATGTTGTCTGATGTCGAGAAGATGGCCATCGCCGAGGAAATGGCACGCCGGAGAAAAGTCAGAGTCGTCACCGAGATATCTACAGGTCGCAAGTAGAACCAGAGAGTTACTCCAAGCAGCAGCGGAACAGTTGTTCTCCCATCTCGGTGGTGGCAAGGACGCAGATTTATTACAGAACTCAGACAATGAGAATCACACATCTCTGAAACAATGTGTGGTCGCGGTGTGTACATCATGGGCAATCTTCCGACGATCATTCAGGGCGGAATGGGCGCAGCCGTTTCCAACTGGCGGCTGGCGAGAGCGGTATCGCGGCTTGGCCAACTGGGCGTGGTTTCTGGGACGGCATTGGATTTGATTTTTGCCAGGCGCTTGCAAGACGGCGATCCCGGCGGCCACATGCGCCGCGGTCTTGATCAGTTTCCAATTCCAGAAATTGCTGAACGTGTTTGGAGCACGTACTACATCCCTGGCGGGAAAGCGGAAAGAGCACCCTACAAGTCGTTGCCAACGCACTCGAAGGACACTCCTCCCGAACTAAGGGAGCTTTGTGTCGTGGCCAATTTCGTCGAAGTCGTTCTGGCGCGCGAAGGCCACGACAATCCGGTCGGAATCAACTACCTGGAAAAAGTCCAATTGCCGCACCTGCCTTCCATTTACGGCGCCATGCTCGCTGACGTGGGATACGTTCTGATGGGAGCAGGAGTGCCCCTCAAGATTCCAGGAGTACTTGATCGCTTTACGAATCACGGGTCCGCAACCTACCTCCTGCAGGTCACGGGAGCGCATGACGATGACGACAGAACGATGGTATTCACGCCGAGAGAATTCGTGGGGCGCGATCTTCCGCCACTCACCCGGCCGAAGTTCTTCGCCATCATCGCCTCCAATACCCTGGCGACTACCATGCTGAAGAAGGCCGACGGTAAGGTCGACGGATTCGTCATTGAGGGATACACAGCGGGCGGCCACAACGCGCCGCCCCGCGGGAAGTTGCAGCTTGACGAGAGGGGAGAAGCGGTCTACGGAGAGCGCGATACTGTGGATCTCGAGAAGATGCGCGCTCTCGACGTTCCGTTCTGGCTTGCCGGCGGATATGGTTCGGCCGAGAAGCTAGCGGAAGCCTTGAAGACGGGCGCTGCAGGTGTACAGGTTGGGACGGCATTTGCATTCTGCGAAGAGTCAGGCTTAAAGAGCAGCTACAAGCGTGCACTCTTGGAGAAGGTCCGCTCGGGCACCGCGCGAGTATTCACTGATTCGGTGGCTTCACCGACCAGTTTCCCATTCAAGGTAGCGCACTTGGAAGGGTCGCTTTCCGAAGAGGAAGTCTACTCCGCTCGTCCCCGGATCTGTGACCTGGGCTATCTGCGTGAAGCGTACAGAACGCCGTCGGGAGAGATCGACTACCGCTGCTCCGCAGAGCCCGTGACAACGTATTTGTCAAAGGGAGGAAAGCTGGAGCATACGGTGGGAAAGAAATGTCTCTGCAACGCCCTAATGGCAAATATCGGACACCCGCAGGTCCGAAACGGAAAATACACCGAGCAGGCTCTGATCACCTCGGGAAATGACTTGACCGGAATTGATCGGTTCCTACGTGAGGGGTCAACGATCTACAGTGCGGGGGACGTAATCCAGAGATTGCTCAGGCCTACCTCTCATGTGAACCTCAGTCTGGATCCTGCGGTGGGCCCGGCTACAGACGGTCGACGGCGCCAGTCCCATGCATCCTGTGACTAAGGTCGTTCGTCCTAACCCGCTCAAGGCAGCAATGGTTCCCTGGCCGGGCAGGCATCAATTATTCTTTGATGAAGATGAACCGACTACACCGGTGGTACTGTCGATCAGGCCCATGGAAGCAGAAACTTGAAAATGAAATCCTGCCCTGGTCTTTGCGTGGGGTCGATTTGGGCAATGATGTTTTGGAAGTGGGGCCGGGCCCAGGTTTGACTACGGACTGGCTCAGGCACCGGTACAAGAGTCTCAACTGCATCGAAGTGGACCGAGAATTGGCGCATTCTCTGGGACAGCGCACGGCAAACTCGAATGTTCGCGTACAGTGCGCGGATGCAACCGCAATGCCGTACCGCGATGGTACGTTTTCTGGCGCCGTCTCCTTCACCATGCTTCACCACGTTCCATCATCCGCCCTGCAGAATCGGCTGTTCGCGGAGGTCTACCGGGTCCTCGGGCCGGGTGGCGTTTTTGCGGGGACGGACAGCATGCGGTCTCTGTTAATGAGAATCTTTCACGTTCGCGACACAATGGTCCTCGTCGATCCAGCGACATTACCTGGCAGACTCGAAACCATCGGCTTCAAAGATGTGAAGGTTGAAACTGGTGCGGGGAGATTTCGCTTCTTTGCGCGACGTCCGTCCGAAATGCCGTGATGAGCGTCACGGCCCCGCGGTACCAGTGATTGATGCCGCCGATGGTCACCGTGCACTTGCCGTTGGTGAGTTCCGCCGTGCTCGTTACGCCGCCGAAGAACACAGCGGGCAAGCGCCGGTGTTGCGATATTCGACAACCGCCTCAAGTTTCTTGGCCAGCATCTCAAAGCCGGCGTGCACGTCTTCCCCGACTTCGTGGTCGACATTTTCGAACTTCTCTTCCAAATTTCGCTGTTCGGCAGGCGACAGGTTCTGCTGCGCCAGTGGAAACAGCAGGAAGTCCTCCTTCCAGATGTGTGCTGGGTACAACTCGACGAGTTGCTGAAGCAGATCGATAATACGGTACCGCACCGCTCTCGGGTTGTTGACGTAAACTGCTGCCACCTTCGCCAATTGTCCAACCAGTTGCTTGGCCGAGCGATGCTCCCGTTCCAAGGACTCCAACTCGCGCCTCGTGCTCACGCTGGCGTTGGTTGCCAGCAGAGGAAAGAGATGATGCTCTTCCTTTGCGTGATGACATTGATCGGCAAACACACGCAAGAACTGCACGAGGTCGGCCAGCACGCTGGGATCAACCTGCTTCCCGGAATCGAGCAGTTCCGCAACCGCACTCATGCCGGCCACGACTTGCTGAATGACGCGGTGATCATTTTTCAACTCGTGAATAAAGTCACTCATGGCATTTTTCCGTTCCCCGGTTGGGTCGGGCAAGGATTAACAGGAACGTGCTTTGGCGAATTGCCTCCACGTCGTGAGATACGTCGCGGTCGAGCGCCAGCAACTCTCCCCTGGGTACTTCCACGGTTGCATTGGGGAGGTGGAGGCGTACATGACCAGCGAGCATCAAAATGGCAAACCGTGCACTGGTCTTGTGCTGCTTGAAACGGGTCCCGGCTTTCATCGAGACCAAGACAATACGGAGATCAGGGTACTTGACGAGCGTTCGGGCACTGCGACCAGCTTCCGTTTGCCAGGCCTCTTCTTTCCACATGCTCTGTACTTCGTTTGGAATCAATACCTGTAGCAGCGAACTCCCGAGGTGCGGAAGTCGGTTCAGTCCATAGGGAGATCCTTGAATTTGCGCAGTAACGCATTGTGTAGCCATATCCTCACTCCTTTCGGCAAAGTCACTCGGCCGCGATGGCACGGGTTACCACGGGATTGCTACCCTCGGGAAACTGCTCCAGGGGAACTAGAGAAATCCCTTCCCGCAGGGAGAATCGGAGCGAGGATCGGCTTGCGCATTCAGCACAAAGCCAGAAGAAGACGCTGGCTTGCGAGGGTTTGCTCGCGCAGATCGCATTCGGAATATCCCTGCACGGCTCAACGGGCCGCCGTACGTCGAACCGGTAAAGCCTTCCTCCACGAAGGTAGTGAAAGGGTTTTCCGCACTGTGGGTTGGAGCATTCGGAAATCATTGGCAACTCCCGCCGTTACGACCGGCTGAAACCAATGTGCCGCGTGTGAGAAAAACGCACGATGAAGCGTTCGTACTGGAATCGGGGACAGTTGTACGGGGGCTGTCAGATGAGCTTCCGCTGGATGGCATTCATTACTGCTTCCAGGCGGTTGTGGGTGCGGAGTTTCTGGTTGATGTGGTGAAGATGATTACGGAGGGTCTGCGGGCTGATACTCAAGGAGCTCGCGACCTCATCGCTATCCTTACCTTCGGCGAACAGGCGCAAGACATGCTTCTCTTGCTCCGATAGGGCAGGAGCCGGTTCCGCTCGCACAGAAGCTTCGGCAAGCGAGCTCACCTGCTTCGACAATTCGAGCATCTTCTGCGTCAACTCTTCGTTTTTCTTCTGCTGAGTGATGTCGTGCGCCATGTGCACCATTAGGCGGCGCCCCGTGCGCTGATTATCGAACACGATGGTAGACATATTGACCCATAACCGCTCCCCTGAGCGCGTCTTCACGCTCATGTCGAAGTTGGGAATTTCCGTATCGCCCGCTGTGCACTCGGCCACGCTGCAGTGCTGATGACATACGCGGGTCCCCAATGCCCCCATGCCTTCCAGAATGTCATAGCAAGTTTTGTGGACTGCTTCTGCCGCGGAGTAGCCCAACAGTTTCTCCGCAGCCTTGTTCCAAGACAGGATCTCGCCTTCTTCGGTCACCGAGAATGCTGCGTCGGTGGTTCCTTGGAGCAATGCAAACAGCTCACTCTCCAGCATTTAGCGGCTCCTGTGACAACTGACTATGCCGATAGTACGGATGCTCCATTGAGATCTATCGCATCCCGATACAAGTATAGGTCAAGCCGCAAATGATGATGGACCAATACAGACGGGCTGGCACCAAGGAGCAAGAGCGGCGGTCCGCCGTGACAGAAGTCATCGCTACGGTCGGAGACGCTTCGTACGATTTTGGTGGAAGCCCAAGTGGGGGATATATGACGACAAGAACTCATTACAGGTTTTTAGATGTGCAAGTATTTCTCAATCTGCTGCTGATTGTGTTCCTGATTGCTGGAACGAACGGTGCGGT
This sequence comes from Terriglobales bacterium, assembly GCA_049585795.1. Lineage (GTDB taxonomy): Bacteria > Acidobacteriota > Terriglobia > Terriglobales > Acidobacteriaceae > JABDBE01. The sequence goes on from JBAVAQ010000012.1 coordinate 89,726, forward strand.
TGCAGAGACGTCCACACACGCAGGCCATGTTAACGGCACAGCAAAACCGGTCGACGTGGTTCGTGATCCGACCGATGTTCCTCCCGCCGTTGGAGACCGAAAACCAACCGTAGTCCACGTAACGCTGGCGGCCGAGGAGGTAGTGGGGACACTTGATCCATCTGCCGGCACGACCTACCGCTACTGGACATTCAATGGGAAGGTACCCGGCCCAATGATTCGAGTTCGACAGGGAGACACAGTGGAGGTGACGCTTCGCAACGACGCCAGCAGTCACATGGCCCACTCGGTTGACTTCCATGCGGCGCTCGGCCCGGGCGGAGGAGCTGCGTTTACTCAGACGATTCCCGGTCAGTCGAAAACATTCACGTTCCAGGCGACGACCCCGGGCCTCTTCGTCTATCACTGTGGCACGCCGATGATTGCCGAACACATTGCCAACGGCATGTATGGGTTGATCCTGGTCGAACCAGAAGGTGGACTTCCGCCTGCTGATCGCGAGTACTACGTGATGCAGGGAGAGATTTATACCACTGCCGCCAAAGGTAAGGCAGGCATGCAGTCATTCAGCGATGCGAAGCTGATGGAGGAGAGCCCCGAGTATTTCGTGTTCAACGGAGCGGTAGATGCTCTGACGAAAACGCACCCGATGCAGGCAAAGGTTGGAGAAACGGTTCGCGTCTTCTTTGGTGATGCGGGGCCCAATGACACATCGTCATTGCATGTCGTAGGTGAGATCTTTACTCGCGATTACTTGTTGGGGTCTCTGACATCTCCTCCCTTGACGAGCATCCAAACCGCCAGTGTGCCGCCAGGCGCAGCCGCGATTCTGGAATTCAAAGCCAGTATTCCGGGACAGTTCCCAATGATGGACCATGCGATGGCCCGGATGGCGAAAGGGCTGATGGCAACCTTTCAGATTTCTGGTGCCGAAAACGCAACTTTGATGCACCCGGGACCAGTAGTTGACTCGATCGCGCTCGGATCTCCTCGTGTCTCAGGCATGACTCAGGCTGATGCCATGTCAAGCCTCAGAGAGGCCGAAAGTACCCCGACGGGAGCTGGCACTGCAATGGCCGAGACGGTAGCAGTCGATTCGGGTTCAGAGATGCCCATGCCCGACATGATGGAGCATGCTGCTAAACCCGGGCATGCACATGGAGCAAATCATGCACACGGGCTGGCGGCCGCGGAAGCCGAACCTTCTCTTACAGAGCTGAATGGTTGCCTCACATTGGCGAATGACGGCAAGGCCATGCTGCAACTCCTCCAGTCATCAAGAATCTACCGCATGGAAGCAAGGCCGTTGTTGTTTTCCCAAAACGCCAATCGTCTTGTACATGTGACGGGATATTTTGGCAGCGTAGTCGAAGTGGAGGATCCACACGTTCGCAGTTTTGTGGTGAGAACTGTGGACGAACTCGCCCCCAACTGCTCGGTGAAGCTGTCTGCTGCAGCGATCCGAAAGACTCTGGCCAAGCTCACGGAGCCGGTCGCGCAGGGAACCGTCGGCATGACAGACATGGGGTTCGTGCCGGCAGCGATCACCGTGAATGCCGGGGACAAAGTGGTTTGGAAGAACTCCTCGCCAGTGATTCACAACGTGGTGGATGATGCCAGCAAAGCCTTATCCGTAGTAGATGTGAAGCTTCCTTCGGGTGCTCGTCCATTCGACTCCGGTTTGCTGCAGCCCGGACAATCTTTCTCCCGCGTCTTCACGGAGCCAGGCGTCTACCGCTACGTTTGCACCTTGCACGAGGGATCCGGCATGAAAGGAGTGGTCGTCGTCAGGCCGTCACCGCTATTGGCAGCGCGTCGATAGCTCTGGCGGAACGCGGTGTTTCGAAAGTCGTGACAAAAGTCATGGCTGAACGGCAACCCAAGTTCTATGGTCTTTGTTTAGGGATGAGGGGGACAACGTCATGAATCACATCACCGGCGATACCAGCGTGGCAGAAATCGTGGCGCTGTGTCCTGGCGCCCGACGCATTTTCGATGAGCACGGTTTGAAGGGTTGCGGCGGCGAGCACGGACCCAGTGAACCGCTAGCGTTCTTTGCTGCGGTCCATCAGGCAAACTTGGACGAACTGCTGCGCGAGATCAACACCGAGATGGCGAACCCGTCCGCCCAGGCGTACGTCTACAAGGAAAGTTTGCAGGACTGCATCTATCGCCGGTTCTTCAAAGCTGGTTTAGCGATCGTGCTGACGGTCGGTTGCCTGTGGGGTGCGATCAACCTTCTGCAGATCGGTTTCGGGAAGAGCTTCTTGCAGTTGCGCCTCCTCTCTTCGATCCACGCCCACGCACACGCCATGATCTTCGGCTGGGTAGGAATGTTTGTGATGGGCTTCGCTTACCAGTCGTTTCCACGCTTTAAGAACACCACGCTCTGGCGACCGGAGTTGGCGAATCTGAGCTTCTATCTTTTGGGAACGGGGATCGTGGCAGGGATGCTTGCCCATATGCTGCTGCCCGACTTGGCTTCATTCGTGCTCGGTGCGGTGTCGGGACTATCCGAGATTACTGCCGTCGTAATCTTCATGTTGGTGCTCTACCGAACGGCTCGGCAGTCAATTGAGCCGCACAACCCGTACGAAAAGTTCATTGCCAGTTCGTTCATCTGGTTTTTGCTGGGAACAATCTTGGAAGCAGTATTCTTTTTTGCGAAGGCTACAGCGCATTCCGAGCACGGCCTGATTATGCGCATCGCCCTGATCGATGGTCCGCTACGAGACATCCAGTTGCTCGGCTTCGCGGCATTGATCATCGCCGGCGTGAGCCAGCGCTTCGTGCCCCACGTCTATGGTCTCGGGAAGCCAGTGCATGATCGCCAGACACTGATCTTCTGGTTGATCAATGGCAGCTTGCTAACGAACATCATCAGCTACGTACTGCTGCTCACTACCCAAGAGCTGTATTTCGCAATTGGCCTCGAATTAGCCTACCTGCTCATGCCGCTGTGGGCCGTGCTCCTGGCCGTGCAGATTGGGGTGTTCCGGAGGGCGACGCAGCCGGATCGTACTTTCAAGTTCATCCGTGCCGCTTACGTTTGGCTGGTGATCGCTTGCGGCATGATGCCGTTCTTTCCACTCTACGGAGTTCTTACTCATCAGGTTTTCGCGCACACCTTTATGGGTTCTCATCGGCATGCATTCACCGTGGGCTTCATCAGCATGATGATCCTGGGAGTCTCTTCACGCGTGGTGCCCATCCTGGCGGGGATCGACGCCAAGCGAATGAACTCGCTGTGGGCTCCTTTTATTCTATTCAACGTCGGCTGTGCAGGCCGCGTGCTGCTGCAGGTGCTCACGGACTTCGTGCCGAATATCGCTTATCCACTGATTGGGTTCACCGGTTTCATCGAATTGACCGCCTTGCTGTGGTGGGGAATCGAGTTGTGGCGCACCATGAACGTGGCGACGACGAGCCGCGCAAAATTGCTTACTGCGCCATTCGTGCTGCCAGCACAGTGAGCCGCGTCACGTGGCTCGTTATCAGGCGGTAAAGTAAGAGGTTCAACGGAATGAGGATAGGAGACACAAAATGAGCTCGACAAGCACAGCGCGTCCAGAAATTGCCGGAGCAGAAGCTTTACCCCTGCTGGGGCTGGTCAATTATCAGGAGGGATCCATCGTAAGCCGAGTTGTCCTGAAGCGGGAAAAGGGGAATGTCACAATCTTCGCGTTCGATGAAGGACAAGGTTTGAGTGAGCACACTGCTCCATTCGACGCGCTCGTGCAGGCAGTTGAAGGAGAAGCAGAGATTACGGTCGCAGGCAGGCCTATAGGAGTGAAAGCAGGTGAGGTAGTTCTCTTACCTGCCGAGAAGCCGCACGCTGTGAAAGCAACCACACGCTTCAAAATGGTGCTGACCATGATCCGTTCATAGGCCCAGAGATCGGGTATCCCTGCTGTTGTGCTGGGTCCCGGAAAATCGAGTTTGGTGTTGCACCGGCACTTCCCGAAGGAAAAAGCGCCGATTCTCGATATGTCACGGGGCGGCGGTTGCCGATTGACGCGTACTTTCATGTATATCGTTACACGATATATACTGCGTATGTCAGTTTTGCGGAGGGACAAAATGGTGAGGCACTCAGCGGCACCCAAGCCGACAGAAAGTAGCAAGCCTTTAAGCAGGTTGCCCTATCTAGCCAGCCCGCTGCTGCGGTTCAATCTTTCGGATGAACTCCGACAGCTCCGCAACGAGGACTCATGGCAACGCGAAACCGGGCGCAGTTCGAAGACGCTCGCTAAGTACCCAGATTTCCGCATCGTGCTGGTGCTCATGAAGGCCAATACGCAGATGAAGGAGCATCATGCCGATGCCAGAATTTCCATCCATTCGCTCCAAGGCAAGATCTGCGTTCATCTACCAGATCAGAAGGTCGAACTGCCGGCCGGGGAATTGATAGCACTGGACCATGGGATCCCCCACGATGTCGAGGCAGTTGAGGAGAGCGCATTCTTGATTACCATTTCCTGGCCGGAAGGCACAACGGAAGAGCGCCACAACGCGGTCTGAGTTGTACGACTGCGCACGAGACGGATACAGATTGGCGATGGCCGACGTAAACATAACGGTGGATGGGAAGAAGATCGTCCAGCCGGCTGGGACACTGCTGATCGAGGCGTGCAAGAGTGTAGGAATTGAGATTCCATCCTTCTGCTACTACCCAGGCCTATCGCTACAAGGGGCCTGCCGGATGTGCCTCGTGGAAATCGCCAAGATGCCCAAGTTACAGACTGCCTGCACCACTTTCATCAGCGAGGGAATGGTGGTGACGACGGAGAGCGACACCGTCAAGCAGGCCCGCAAGGCGATGCTAGAGTTTGTACTGCAGAACCATCCCTTAGATTGCCCTGTTTGTGACGCTGGCGGCCAATGCGAACTTCAGGATGCGACACTCAGCTATGGGCCGGGAGAGTCCAAGCTGATTGATCCCAAGAACCATAAAGAGGAGCAGCAATGGTCTCCAGTTGTTTACTTTGACCGGCCCCGGTGCATCATGTGCTACCGCTGCGTGCGGGTCTGTGGCGAGGGCATGGATGTCTGGGCTCTGGGGGTCGCCAATCGTAGCTCCGCTCAGCTGATTGTTCCGAACAAGGGCGACTACCTGGAATGCGAAGAGTGTGGCATGTGCATCGACATCTGTCCCGTCGGTGCTCTGACTTCTGGTGCATACCGCTATAAGACTCGACCATGGGAAATGAAGCACGTGGCGACTCTCTGCACGCACTGCGGCGACGGGTGCACGACGACACTGGGCGTGCGCCCCTGCGAAACTGGCATGGAGATCGTCCGCGGCTCGAACCGCGACAAGAGTGGCATCAACGGCGATTTCCTGTGCATCAAGGGGCGTTATGCTTTCGATTTCACCGCTCACCCCGAACGGCTCAAGCAACCTTTGGTTCGGCGGAATGGCCGACTGATTCCCACTTCCTGGGAAGAGGCCCTATCGATTGTTGCTGGACGCTTGCGCGACGTTCGAGATGGCTCTGGTGGCAACTCAATCGGGGTGATTGGTTCAACGCGTACGACCAATGAAGAAGGCTACTTGTTGCAGAAGGTCGCACGGGTCGTTCTCCACACCAACAACATTGATCATCATCGGACAGCGGATTTCCCAGCCCTGTTTCGTGCACTCGCGGACAAATCAAACGCTACCGCTAGCATGAGAAATGTCCTCGACGCTCCCGCCATCCTACTCATCGGAAGCGATCCCACGTATCAACATCCGCTATTGGCCTGGCAGATCCGCAACAATGTACGCCTGCACCGCTCACGGCTTTACCTGATCAATGCGCGCCCGATCAAGCTGACTCGGCAAGCAACGCATTTCGTACAGGTTGCTGGAGGTGCTGAAGGCAAAGCGGTAGCTTTCCTGGCTGGGGACGATAATGCTCGCGAACATTGCGCTCTGGACGAATCTGGTCGGGATAAACTGAGCGCTCTGAGAGACAAACTACGGACCGAGAACGATCTCATCATTGTCTATGGCTCTGAGTTGCGTGGCGAAGACATCGCTATGCTCGTGCAGGTTGGTGCTGCGATCCCCGGTTGCAAGTGGGTTTGCCTGGGTGACTATGCGAACTCGCGGGGTGCTGCCGACATGGGACTCTATCCAGACCTCTTACCTGGATATGTGCCCTTCTCGCAGGGTGCGACTTTTCGCGAAGTTTGGGACGAGGAGTTTCCCACGCAGTCGGGACTCAATCTGCCGCAGATGATGGAGGCTGCGAAAGATGGAGTCCTGAAAGCGCTATACGTCGTTGGTTCGAATCCTGTAACGCGCTACCGCATCGACCCATTTGTCCTGCGGGGAACCTTTTTAGTAGTTCAGGACCTGTTCCTTACCGAGACTGCTCAACTCGCGGAAATCGTGCTTCCTGCCGCATCCGCTTACGAGAAATCGGGAACTTTCACGAACACCTGCGGTGATCTCCAGAGGTTGAGAAAGGCCGCTGAGGTGGTTGGCCCTAAGAGTGATATGGAAATAATTGCCCGGCTCGCCCAGTACATGGGCTATCCGATAGGAAAACTCGTCACGCGCGGAGAAGGCGTCCGCTCAGACACGGGCCAGTCGCGAGGGGCTCAATCGGGTGAGGTGGACCGTCAGGCCGTGTGGATGGAAAGGCAGGAGTTGGAACCACGGATGGGACCCTTTGACCCGAACGCAATATTGGATGAGATCCGCCGGCTTGTTCCCGCCTATCGCTTCGACCATGTTGATTTCTCCGGTTCGAAACAGGCTGCTGCGTCCAATGAACCGTCACTACCCGTTGGAGTCGGGAATGACCATTTAATCGTTCCGTCGCACGACGACTTGTTTTCTTCCGGCACGCTGGGCCGATATTGCCGAGTTTTGGGAGACGTAATGGAAAGTCGTCTTCGATTGCCAAATGAAGAAGAGGCTGGCGACAACGAAACCCTTTCTGAACCGAGGCGGTGGAATGACCCTGGAAGTGTTTGCCCGGGCTCATAAGTTGCCGCCAGGCTGGCTGGAACTGAGAAAGTCGTGCGAGGAGATCGTGAGGCTCGCTGATTTTTGGTACCGCCCCGACCTGCGACAGCAAGCCAGCGATTTGGCAGTTCGAGCCTCCGACATTCTTCAACTAACGCCCAAACAGAAGGCATCCAACAGGCCCGTTTGTGCTGATGCGTTAGTCACCCCACGGATGAAAGTGAAGTAAAACAACTATGACCGACAAGACCGTGCGCTTCGTCATTCGGCGGCAAGCCACGCCGCAATCGGAGCCTTTCTGGGAGGAGTTTGACCTGAGATGGCGGCCTGGCATGAACGTCATCAGCGGTCTGATGGACATTGCCATGAATCCGGTAGACCGCACCGGGAAACCGACAACCCCCATTGCCTATGACTCCAATTGTCTGGAGGAAGTGTGCGGATCTTGTGCCATGCGAATCAACAGCAAGGCTGCCATGGCGTGCTCTTCTCTTGTGGACAAACTCAAGCATCCCGTTCGCCTGGAACCATTGTCGCGCTTTCCGGTTGTTCGAGATCTGGCAGTTGATCGTAGCGTGCTATTCGAGAATCTCAAGCGCGTCAAAGCATGGGTCCCGATCGATGGAACGTACGATCTGGGACCAGGTCCAAGAATATCGCCCGAAGAACAGGAGAAGGCGTATCCCATGTCCCGGTGCATGTCTTGCTGTCTTTGTATGGAGGTCTGTCCGCAGTTCACAGTGGCAACAGGTTTTGTGGGTGCTGCAATCATCAACCAAGTACGCCTCTTCAACCAGCACCCTACGGGGGCATCGTTGAAACGGGACCGGCTCGAAGCCATGACGGCTGACGGTGGCATCCACGAGTGCAGCTACGCGCAGAACTGTGTTCGAATCTGTCCGAAGAACATCCCGCTGACGAACTCCATCTCGAACGTCTATGGTCAAATCATGAAGCAGACCATCGGGGACCTTGTCCAGAAATGAAGCCACCGTTGTAGCGCCAGCCATTTGGACGCGACTGTTATCCCAGACAGAATGCAGTGCGCCTCTTAAGCGTAGGGCCTGTTTTTGTGCCAATATCCACGAAGGTCAATAGCCAGCGAATTCCTCAGTCCGGACATCATCTTCGTCAACACCGGAACTGACTAACACTTGCCGCATCGCAGCCACCATTGCTGGAGGTCCGGCAATGTAATAGATAGGGCCGTGGAGGTCCGGTAGGAGCTTCCTGACGATCTGCTGGTCAATGAATCCAGTCTGGCCCTTCCAATCCCGGTGCGACTTGGCCATTTCCGTCATAGTGGGAACGAAGCGGAAATGCTGGTTCTTTTCCTCCAATTGTCGCAGTTCGCTCAGAAATGTGGCATCCTCCGGTCGCCGGTTCGAGTAGAACAGATATAGCCTGTGGGGCAGTTTTCCATGTGCCGCGTTGCGGAGGATGCTGAAGAACGGTGTGATCCCGATTCCGCCGGCGAGGAAGACTGCTGCTTTCGATGCGTTTTTGTGCAGAGTGAAGGAGCCCATGGGACCGTCCAGCTTGGCTTCCACGCCGAGGGGAGCAGACTTGAGCACACGCTTGAACGCAGTGTCACGCATGCGGGTAACGAGCGTGAGGTGGTCCTCAAAAGGAGCGCTGGCGATCGAAAATGAACGGATGTTTCCTTCTGCATCTGTGTCTGGCGGATTCAGTAGGGTGACATCGACGTATTGGCCGGGGGTGAAGTGGAACTCCTTTGGTTTCTCGAAACGAAAGGCCATGGTGCCTTCTGCAATGGATTCTCGACTCGTCAGCTTGACCATGTAGGTGGCGGAAATATCGGCAGGCATAGGACCCTCCTGACAAAGAGAGTGGATCTCCCCTGTTCGGGTTACGACCCAGACGTGATAATGACGCCGCCTCCGTCCTTTCCCGAGGTGCGGAACATGGGCGGCTGTCACATTTCATCGATAGTGATAGTATATCGTGTAACGATATATAAGGTTTATTCATGCTGCAGTCAGAAGTCGGCAGCGCAAAACTCAATCGGGCGCACAGTTTCCCAGCTCGTGGACGGTTGATGTGCGACTTCACGCTGCCATCAGCAGAGGGCGGGCAAGTCAGTCTTTATGACTACCGTGGCCACGCCATTCTGGTGTTGTTCTTCGCAGGAGACGCTGCCGACCTGAGAGAGAACGGATTTCTCCGGACCCTCGTGCAGCGCTACGCCCAAATTCGAGGTCAAGACTCGGAGATATTGGTTGTCCTGGCCTGTTCCCGGGAGCAAGCGGAACGGGCCAAGCACCAGGTGCAACTGCCGTTTCCCGTTCTGGCTGACCAAGACATGCAAATCCACAAATCGGTTGGGGCAGTCGACGTCCACGCAGTTCCTGCTTCCGCGGTTTACGTGACTGACCGTTTCCTAGAGATGTACGCGACGTGGCGCACTGCACAAGGAGACAACCTTCCTGGCGTCTCGGAAGTGCTCTCGTGGCTTGCCTACATTGAGAGCGAGTGCCCGGAGTGTACGCAGGCGGAGTGGCCAAGAGACGACTGACTAGCCTATTCAAAGGAGGAAACTGGAATGCTCAAACTGAAGCGCGTATATGAAACAGCTTCTCCAGAAGACGGCCGACGTTTCCTTGTAGAAAGACTTTGGCCTCGTGGGATAAAGAAGACTTCCCTGGATCTCGATGGCTGGCTGAAGGACGTTGCACCCAGTACTCAACTGCGCCAGTGGTTCAGTCATGATCCGAGGAAATGGGGTGAATTTCAGAAACGTTACAAAGCCGAACTGGATCGACATCCGGAAGCGTGTGATCCAATCCTGACGGCGGCGCGCCGAGGCACGGTGACGCTTGTCTACAGTTCTCACGACAGTGAGCACAACAATGCGGTTGCTCTTCGGGATTACCTGGAAATGAGGGCCGGAAGAAGACACAGAGCAAGCAGTCGCAAATCGGCGGCTTAAAGGCTGCGACCTAGCAAACTTCCTGTCGTGAGTTTCACATCGGCAAAGCTGGCTCCGCATTTACCGCTAGTCGATTGGCTCCGACCGACCGTTACAGAAATCTCCTCCCAGAGTACGAATGAACTATTGGAGAAATCCATTCCGAGTGCGGAAATAGTAGATGAAAGATACAGACTCAAACGAAGGCGACCAATGACTGCAAAATGTGCGAACCCTGCATGTTCCGTTCCTTTCCATCGGCTGGGACGCGGCAAGGTGTTCCGATTTGAGGTGAGATCCCCCTCGGAACCCTGTCGGGACGTCCCGGACACGGTTTGCAGCACGAAGTCGGGCGGTGCTTCGGTGTTCTTCTGGTTGTGTGACAAGTGCAGTTTGACCACAACCCTGAGCTTTGACTCCGCTAGAGGGCTGATGGTCGAACCGATACCGCAATCTCGCAACCGTGCACCGCTTCTGCAAGGTTTTGAACGCACGCGACTGAGTGAGCAGACCTCGTGACTTTTGTCACTGCATCTCGCGGTGGGGGAAGTAGGTTAGAAGCAGGGGGCCGTTTTTATGGCTTATGTGATTGCTGAACCTTGTATCGGAACCAAAGACACTGCCTGCGTGGATGCATGCCCTGTCGACTGCATTCATCCGCGGAAGAACGAAGATGATTTTGCCACGGAAACTCAGCTGTACATCGATCCAGTCGAGTGTATCGACTGCGGTGCTTGTGTACCGGTTTGTCCTGTTTCCGCGATCTTCGCCCTCGATGATCTGCCGGAGAAATGGAAACAGTACACCGAAATCAATGCGAAGCATTACAACCGCTGACCGGGACGTCAGAGACAAGAAAGGGAGTACTCCAATGACGAACAGAAAGGCAACAGAGGAACTGGAACACGAACACCGCATCATTCAACAGGTCGTCGGTGGAATGGCGATAATCATAGAGAAACTGGAATCGGGTAAGGAGATCGACCCAGCCGTGCTGACAGATCTGTCGGAATTCATGCAGACCTTTGGCGATAAGTGCCACCACGGGAAGGAAGAGGATTATCTGTTTAAGCTCCTGGAGAAGAAGGGAGTGCCCGTGAGCGGTTGTCCCTTGGCAGTTCTTCTTCATGAACATGAGAAAGGTCGAGGTCTGTTGGCAGATCTGAAGCTTGCGTCCGAAACCTATATACGCGCTCCTCACGCAGGCAAGGAGGCGCTGATCGGTACTCTCCGCAGGCTCATTGAGCTTTATCCAGCACACATCTGGAAAGAGGACTACCTCCTTTTCCCGATGACTAACAAGCTGCTGAGCGAAAGTGACCAGGAGGAATTGCGGGCGCAATTTGAGCAGCACGACTCAGAAATCGGCATTGACGTTCACCATGGGTTCGAACAGTTGGCAGGGCGGATATTGGAGATGATCTGTGGGGAAGCCACCGCATGCCACGCAGCTTGAGGAATGGAGTTTCGGCCGATGCCTTCGGTAAAACCGAAAATCGACATCTCGGGAAGCGTAGGAGAGGAAGTATGGCACAACCTCCGCCACTTCGATTCTGAAGACAGTTCGTTTGTTGAGTTTCAGCACGGAAGCAGAGAGACATGCAAACATCCGGCTGGTGTGCCACACGCGCACGGTGAATCTATCGGTGCCACGATTCACCTGGAGACAGTGCTCTTGGCGCAGTATGCCGTGGCACACTACCTGGAACAGGATCGTGTCCTGGACGGGGACGTAGAGGACGACGATACGGAAGCTTGAGGCAAGAACCCGACAGACATTCCTGTTTTGCTTTGCTCGCCTTGCACGCCGCGTTGCGTCAGGATAACGCGAGAACGCAGAGGGATGAAGACCAGCCCGCGATCACGACGAAAGAAATATCCGCCGGGAGTGCGAGACCGTTCGTCGAGGGGGGAAGCTTCCTTGCGGCGCGCGATAATGTCAGAGCTGTCACGCGGAGTGTGGAGTAGAGCCGCTCAGATGTTAGGCAGGAGATCAAAGTATTCATCATCCTCGTTCTTTCCGCCTTCTCCCTGGCCCAACTGTTTTTCCGACTGGATAAATTCAATGCGCTCGATCCACTTGACCATCTTGTAGCCAAGTTGATTCTCAACGCGCAACCGCAGTGGAGCACCATACACTTCGGGAAGCGGTCGCCCGTTCATTTGCGATGCGAGCAGGCATTCCGCCTTGAGCAAATTCTCCATACTCTGGGTATCGTAGTATGTGCCTCCATAGAGCGCTTCACCAAAGGAGAAGAAGGCCACGACCTTGGCTTCCGGTTTTGGGCGCACTAATTCGATCAGTGTCTTCATAGGAATACCGCCCCACTTTGCGATACCACTCCACCCCTGGATGCAGTGATGCATGGTGATGTGCTCGACATGGCCCAGTTTCTCGATGTCGGCAAGCGAAAGTTCGACCGGATTTTCAACCAGTCCTCCTACCTGTAATCGGAAATCGCGGAAGTCGCGCTCGGCTAGTTGCTTCCAGTCCTCTCTCACCGGCATTTTTCCGTTGGGCCAGAAGTACGGAGAGATATCCTGCTCGGAGTAGTTCTGTTGTGGAATGAGTCGATTTAGGGTGAGGAGTTGCATGGGATAGGTCACGGATTTGAGGGCATGCTGCAGCCCGCGAGGGTGATTCCATGAGATGTAGTGCGCCGCAAACCACGAGAGGACGACCACCCCTATGCCGATAAAGCCTAGATACATGCCAAGATGTCCTTGATCATCGGTACCCAGCACGATGTGATTCATGTTGCGCGCAAATCCGGTCATCACGACCAGAGTGACGTGCACGACAAGGAATGCAAAGAAACTGAGCATAGTGAGGAAGTGTACGGACCTGGCCGATTGCCTCCCTCCGAAGATTCGCGCGTACCAGGGAACATGGTTCACCACGGCCGGCGACATGGCAATGCCAGTACAAATGGCCAAAGGACCGAAGACAAAGACGGCTGTGAAATACGCAATCTGCTGCAAGGCGTTGTATCCATAAAACCCGTTCGGCTCCGGAGGCAAATGAAAGGTTGCGTAGTGCACGAAAGTGTTCCATGCCTGCAACAGCACAAGCGGTGAAGTGGGCACAATACGCCGCCACTGCTCGGTATCGAAGAGCATGATGGCGAAAAAAATACCCGTGATGATGAACCCGTGAACGTTGATGAAGTGCCACACCCGCGCAATGCCGATTGTGTGCCTGTAACCCGGTGTGCCAATTACCGGTGAAATGTAACGCGCGTCATCTTTCGCGGTCCAGAGGCGGTTGCTAGGGACCTTGAGCGGCGTAAACCGGATCCATTCGCTGCCCGGCGTACAGTCATCATTGAAATACAGACGAGGATGATCCACGAGGATGGACAGACCGCTGCGAATCAGCATCATCACAAAAAGGAAATTGAAGAAGTGACAGTAACGGACCCAAAGCGGAAATCCGTGCGGCCCTGCGAAGTTGTTTGGATATACCTGGGGGACGGGTGGAACATGAGGCAGGCCGACTACGGCAAACTCAATCCAGGACGCGAGAAACACCGATAGAACCGCCACCGCGATTCCGATCAGAATGGAAGGGTGAACCCAAATGCGGAAGCGGCGGTCCTTTGGGTAGTGCACTGCCGCGTGCGCGGCATCGAAGGAAATCATCAGTAAATTTTACGGCTATGCTCGACCAAAAGGCATATCCCTCTCTATCAATGGGAACAAGTGCCGTGCCAATCGAGGATTGTCTCAACCGAGGCCTGACGGATGAACCGACCGTCTGCTACAATCAACACGTGGGGCATGGACAGATGCTCCGGGTCGTAGGGCTCGCTTTGGGAACTGGATGGCAGTACTTCCTTACAGTTTCCTGTCGATAAAACCCCGGAATTGGGTTACATGGGGTGGAAACGGTTGACACAGGCGACTCTATTGACAGGAAGAAAAGACAGGAAAATCAAGGGTTTCCCGCTAACCCGATGAAAACAAGTTGGGGACGTAGTTCAGTTGGTTAGAACGCTGCCCTGTCACGGCAGAGGCCGCGGGTTCGAGTCCCGTCGTCCCCGCCAATTCTTTCAAGCACTTGCAAGGAATTGGCAATTTGCGTCATGGTCCAATTTGGTCCACTTAGGCCAGTGCCTCTCCCTTGTTGAGCACCATCCGAACAAGTCTGCTTTGTGCCAGCCTCTTGTTCGGCATACCCGCCTGAGCGTAAAGATCCAGCGTAATGCGACTGTTCGCGTGGCGTAGGAGCTCCTGTACCACCTTCACTTCCTCGTTGTTCTGAGTGAGCAAAGTTGTGTACGTGTGCCGGAAGGTGTGGAAACCGACCCGCTTCTGGATCTTTGCCGCCTTCACTGCCGGTCGTCCGTATCGTCGCCACAGGGTTTCTGGCCAGAGCGGTTGCTTGCCTTTCATCGTCGGCGAGGCAAACACCCAGTCTGTTTCGCGATTGTACGGAGCAGTCAGCCTCAGCTTGAGCAGAGACTCGGCCAAAGCGGCGTCGAGCGGTACATCCTTTGCGGAAGCTTCCGTCTTGGGAGCGCCCTGGACCATCATCACAACCGAGCGGCGAACATGGATTACGAGGTTCTCGAAGTCCACATCCTCCCATTGCAATCCGATCAGTTCTCCACGTCGCAAACCGGTGAAAGCGTCCAGTTCTGCCGCCGTTCGAAGAGGTTCTGGCAGTTCTTTGAGCAACGCCATGATCTCGTCGGGCGTCAGGACATCGGGCGTCCTCATACGCTTCGCACTTTGACGTACGCTCTTGATCGGGTTTCGTTCCGTCCACTCCCACCGGATTGCATGAGAAAACAAGGCGCTCATCAGATTCCTGATTTTGGCCCTGCTCCCACGTGCCAACGGCATTGTTTTCAACCACGCTTCGACATCCACCGCTTTCACCTCGGAAAGACGGTATGACCGCCAGCGCGGAAGAACCCACTTTTTCAGGTAAATGTCGTAGGCATACTGCGTGGAATAGGACTTGTGATGCTCGTCTGAGCTTCCAGTCGCTGGCTTCTGCTTTGAAAAAATGTCCGGCAGTTCGTGCTCCTGGTAGTGCTTGACGAGGGTCTCGACGCTCACGTTCTTGAGCAGTTGTTGCGGGGTTTGTCGGTTGATCGTTAGACGGATTGCATCGACCGCAGATTGCGCTGCCGATTCGGTTGGAAATTCCTCTAGAGTCCCGACGACGATGTTCTTTCGACAAACCGCACCGTCTATTTGAACTTCTCTCCATCGGAACTCCCAAACCTTTCCTTTCCTGCGATCCGCCAGTTTCAGGCTACCGTGCTGATGACTCGTGCGCCTCATCAATCCTCCTTTGTGAGAGGCGACACGGATGGCTGCCTCAGCTTAGCGCAAGTGGAGTGGTGGGTCGATGGTGAATATCTTTAGAAGGCGGCGATCTAGCCGGCCTTCTTCGTTCTCAGCCAAACCTCCAGATCGGAGGCACGGAACCGCCATAGCTTGCCAACCTGGATTCCGTGAATCTGGCGATTGCGAGCCATTCGCTGAAGCGTTTTCGGGTGAATGCGGAGCAACTCTGCCGCTTCATCGCTGTCCAACAGTGGCTCGAAGACGAATTCAGGCCTTGGGCGGGACTGGCTGGGAGAGGGAGCAAACCTCGATGGCTGGGAAGCGGACATGATGAGCTCCTGAGTCACGACTATTTACCAATCCGAGTCCCCCATGTCGTCCTGTCCAATGATTTTTCCGCGAGACGTTATTCCTAGGGCGCATAAAAGCGAATTAAGTGCCTAGAAGATTTGAAACCGCTGCCGCTATTTGTTTTTGTTAGCTGAACAATTGACTCTGCGCTGGAACTTCCAATTCCACTGGTTTGGCGCAGTCGGCATCGTCATTCTGGACCTGATTGACCCGAGTGCTCACCGGATACCGACGCATCAGGTCCGTGTAGGGCGAGAGGAGCCGCAATGCGCTTTTCGTATTTTCTGGCGCGGGATTGAGCCAGAGATCGTAGTCGGCGGGTCGCAGGATTGCAGGCATTCGATCGTGAATACCAGCCAAGAGAGCATTTGGGGTGGTCGTCAGAATCGTACAGCTCTCGACCACTTCTCCTCGTGGATCGGTCCATCTGTCCCATAGCCCAGCGAATGCGAACATCTCACCATCGCCTACCTCGAAGCAGTAGGGTTGTTTGCTCTTGCCTCTCCTCGCCCACTCGTAGAATCCGTCCGCAGGAATCAGGCACCGTTGCGACTTGAACGCCTCGCGGAACGAAGGCATGGTCGTGACGGTTTCGGATCTTGCATTTATCGTCCGAAAGCCGATGGTCGGGTCCTTCGCCCAAGAGGGAACAAGCCCCCACCGCATGGTTGAGAAGCTCCGGCGCCGACTGGAAGGCTCCTGGCGGATCGATAGCACTGGCTGCGACGGTGCAATGTTATAGCGCGGAGCGTCATCATACTCGCCGTAGGCGTCGAAGCGTTCGCGCAATTCCTTCCTTCGGGATAGCCGGTATCGCCCACACATCGAAGCATTATGGCAGATCGTCTCCAATGTCGAAATCAACTCACAGATGTGGGGAGAGCTCCATAAGCTCCTGATGATGAGCGCAGGTGTACAGCGCACAACGGGCGGGATGACTGCCGCCAACCGACTCCCGTCCGGGAGTTGTGCGTGCAGGAGTGGGTTGTCCTCGTCGAGCTTCTTACCGAGTTGATTGGCAATAACTTCGAGGCCGGTTTGTAGCTTGCCGGCGTCGAACGAAATGTTCTGCTCTCGGAACATGATGCCGTTGCGTTCGTACCACCACGAGGCGTCGGGATTGCCCATGATCTCGCTGACGTTTTCGTCGAGCAGCAGCGCCTCGATGGGCCGAAGGAATGGCAGGATCAATTCGAAGCTCATAGTGGGAACCTCACAGCGATGGAAGCCCAGCGGTTAGCCGGGCTTCCGAGAGTGAAGAGCAAGGGCTTATGCAGCCGTTTCCTCCTGGGGCACTTCATCGTGATCCTGATCTTCCGGGGTGGCCTTTTCGGCGCGGTCCAGCTTCAGGATCGAGGCGACTCGAATTTCCCAGACACGCCGCTTGGAGTCCGTTTTCTTGCTGTCGTACTCCCGGCTGCGCAGTTCGCCTTCCACCTGGATGTGTGCACCCTTGGTGAGCGTTTTGGCGAATTCCGAGAGCTTGCCGAAGACGACGCAACGGTGCCATTCGGTGTGCGAGATGTACTTGCCATCCTTCTTGTAGGAAGACTTGGTTGCCAGCGAAAGGGTGGTGACGCTGAAATCCGGGCTGTTGGTACGCCCTTCTGGGTTGCTGCCGAGGAAGCCGATGAGGGTTACTTTGTTTTGATACATGATTGTCTCCGTTTGTTGAATTTCCCGATCTTGATCGGGGCACCATTAAGCGAGTGGGCCATGCTCCCAAGTGCCGAAGCTCTGCATTTACGGAGGCTCCGGAGAAATCTTTTCGGCGCTCTTTGCGAACAAGATTTGGAGGGAAACCGTAACCCGCAGGGCGGCGCAGCCGAAGCAGAAGAGCGACCTGCCGCAGGGCGCATGGAAAAGCCCCGAAGCGGTGCCCGAACAAAGGCGGGATACATAACGGCAGACACTCTTCAGAGCAACGTTCTTATTGGCAGATTGGCTGCGGAAGGCGACCACGGTCAGTGCTCGCTCCGAGTTGGCATGTCCGGTGCAAGAAAGGTGTAGCTCGCCCCCTCCGTTGCATCTCGGAGCGCTCTCGTTCGGCAGGCCCACTACGCACAGAGACACGTGGGGCAGGCCAGCCGGATTGGCAGCAGAAATGGGCATCGTCTAGTCTCGGGGATTCTCTAAAGATCCTTAGCTGAACGCCTGGTCGGCCCGAAAACGCACGATGGTCAGACCGAGGGGGTTCACGGCAAGCTCATTGTTCTTCACGTTCTCGCGAAAGACATAGGTAACGCTGGCTGTCCATCGCTCCCGCTTGAGTTCGGTGTGATCAGCGGGATTGGTGTAAACCTTCTCGAACTCGATGCGCGCCGAATACGGAGACTGGCGAAGATCGTCGAGGATGACGCTCTTGATCTCGACATCGACATACGGCAAGGTACTGTCTTTGACGTAATTCTGAATGCTGTTGTCCTTTCGTTCCTGGTCGATGACGGCTCGTTGAACATCGCTATTGAGGAAGTAGAGTGACTGCGTTTGATCACGTTCAATGGTGAAACGATTGCGGTTGAAATACAGTTCGGCCCAGCGGGTCAGGTAATACTTGTTTTCCGCTTCCTGGGGGCGATACTGAAAGTTCCGGTAATCGATCGCTTCCGCATGGCCCACGTCATTGATCCGCACAATCAATGGGTGCATGTTGGCTAGCGCCGTCTGGCTCTTGTAGGCGAGCCCAGCCAAGCTGACACACACTACGGCGAGCACGAGAATAGTCACTTTCAAATAGGTATTCATCACCAACGGGTCCCCGTATTGCTCCAGGTAGCGCTCAGCGGCTCGTGTGATTTGTGGGGAGCCTTCCGTCTTTTTGCTCATAAGCTCTGCAACTCCTAACTTATTTCGATCTCATAATCGCTGTGGCAATGAGCCCGATACCCCCGCCATGCCCACCTGCAGAACCAGAGAAAATGCTCATGGTCATGGCAGGAATCTTGAAGAGGATGTAGATGTTGACCAGTACCAGTAAGATCAGCAACGGAAGTTCCTGCACCATGTTGCCGGATCGGAGAAGTTAACCAGCTCCGTGTAATATTGCGCGAGAAGGTGTGCCAGGATGCTCAGGACGGCCGCGGCGAGCACCTTATAGAAGCAGAACCCAACGAATGCCCGGAGCCATCCCCAGAACAGAAACTCCAGCTTGTCAAAGACGAGGAACGGGATGAATACGGGGCCGAGGAGGCCAACGACTGCGCTGGCGATTGCTCCATAGGCGACGATGGCGCTGACCGCGGCGGAGAAGGTGGCAATCAGGACTTGAATAATGACGTACACGATGGCGTAGTAGGGATTCATCAGGGCTTTCACCATGCCGGGACCGCTCGTGGCCTGAGCCTGATTCAGCGTGTTCTGAATGGTCGTGATGCTGTCGCTGCCGATGACTGAGACAAGGTACTGCGCACCGCCGTTGATAAAGCCGCGGAAGGATTGGCCTACACCTGGGATGCTGCTGTCGTAGAATCGCACGAGGGTATAGGCGAAGGTGATCAGCATGAAGAAGCTGAGGAACTTCCCCATGTGAAAACCCTGGCCTCCGTGGGTGCAGGCCAGCGATTCCTGCACCCCAAACCAGACGAGCATGATGGTCGCGAGCGCGATGCACATGCGAACCCCCAAAGCATCGATTGTGGGCGACGCTGTGGCGGTCAGCGCGTCACATCCCTGCGTGATCCAATTCAGCACTCCCATATATCACCTCGCGCGGGTACATCTGCGATCAATAGGTCAGTGCTTGTGCGCCACCGTTGTAGGCGGGCGCAACGTGTGTCTGATAGGTGCTCCCGTAGTTCGCAGTGTCCTGAAATCCTGCCTTTAGTGCGTCCTGCTGTTGTTTCTGGGCGACGATCTGTTGAAGCGCAAGATTGGCGTTGATCTGGTTGGCATCCTGCATGGTGCGCAACTGCAGAAGCAGGGCCTGGTTGATGCGTTGAAGCTCCGCCATGATGGTCTGCTGGCTTGGATCTTGTGTTTGTGTCGCGGCTTCAAGATTGACGATGTCGTTTTGTCTTGCCGTCTGATTGGCCCGGATCGTTCCAAGCATTTCGAGGTTGTTCGTCAGTACAGAATCGCCGATATCGACGGTAGCGCCCTGTGCGGCAATCTGTTGCTGCCCGGAGACGCTGAAGCCGCCGTAGCCCGGAATCATGCTGTTGGTACCGGGGACGCTCACTTGTTGGTAGGCGGCTGAAGCTCCATTGCCAGTGTTGGCGGAATTGACCCAGCCTCCCGAGTTGCCGTAGGTATTCGAGATCTATTGCAGCAGTCGCAGGTCCGTCGTCGGCGAGAGAAATCGTGAATAAAGCATCCGCGGCGCAAGGATCATCTGGTGGTAGAGGTTGTACTGCTGCTTCACCTGGTTGTAGGTTTGGAGTGCCGTGCTGGCGATCTTGACGGTGTTGGAGAAAATCTGCTGGCCGTTCTCGATCTGTTGCACCTGGTTGCTGATGGACTGCTCTTCGTGTTCGATCTGGGTGATGGCGTGGGCCGACTGCGTGGGATCGAACACAATCCCCGACCCGAACTGTGCGTGCGCGATGGTTGCGGGAATGATGGACAACACTGCGGCGAGGGTGAGACTGGTGCGATTCATTGGGAGATCTCCTTGTTGGGTAATCAGTGCTTCTTGTTCTTTTCGAGCTTGTTAGCGTCCTGCTCTCCCATCCGGCAGACCTCAGCCGAGGTCTCCGAACGAAGACACTGCTGGAATGCCTTGCACACAGCCTCTGAATCGGCGGGGTCGCAGACAATCTGCTTCTTGCAACTGCCGATGAACAGAGTGGAGAGCAATGCAGCGGCAACGATGATTCTGCGCATATCGCCTCCTCAATACGTCTGCGGAATAGTGTGGTTCGAGTACGCAGGAAGAAGCAAGTCCTGCGTGAAATACACTTTCACGCGGTGACCCTCTCGGATCTTGATGGTGGGCGGTATCTGCATGAAGCGATCAAGGATCGTGGTCGCAGACTGCGAAACACTGCCCGCCGCGCCGCTGGTGAATGCCTGTGAACCGCTCGTGCTAATCGTTCCGCCACCCTGGGTGATCTGGCTGGCTCCAGCAATCACACCCAAAGCTATCGAGGTGCCGAAGATCTGGAGGTAGTGGTTGTTGACCTTGTCTTTCAGTCCTTCCTCTCCGATCTGATCAAGGCCTTGGAACTGGTCGAGATCGACGGAATAACCATCCGGCATTATCAGGCGGTGAAAAACCACTGCCATGCGGCGCTGTTGGCCGAAGCCTGCCGCTCCAATCTTCTTCGCCTCCCCCAAAACAACCGTTCCCTCGGGAATGATGACGTGTTGATGATCGTGCGAATACAGCGGATTTGAGACAAGGACTTTGACCGGTCCTACGGCATCGCCATCCAGACGATTCATCAGAACAGTGTCGAGAACGGAGCCCTCGTAGACGAGATAGGGCTGACCGACGGCTGAATCGATATTGGCCTCCAGTGGACGCTTATAGCCTCCGGGCGTGTCTTCCTGTTTTCCTTCGGCTGCTGGGGAGACGAGACTGCTGTTTGTCTGCCGTTCGGCAGCGCCATATTGGGCGGGTATTATCTGGCCTTGCTGTTGTTGTTGCGGCGGATCGGCAGAGCGGGAGTACACCAGATTGGAAGCGAAACGAGAGTTGTCAGCGCGCTCGCGTTCTTTCGCAGCGATCAACTGTGCCTGCTGTTGCACCGGTGTGAGTTGGATCTGCATGTCGCCCTGCTGCGCTTGCGGACAGGGCTGGCCCGGAATACAGGGCACGGCAACGCCCGTCGGTCCATAGGCTGCGGCTGCGGACCGCTGCTGTGGCGTCGCGGACGTAAGCGCAGGATCTCCCAACGCAGCGGCGGCCATTGTTGCCTGCTGCTCTTTCTGACGTTCGGCCTGAAGTTGGTTCTTCAACTCCTGCACGTTGTTGTCGGTGTTGTCCTGCAAGGTCGGTTGCGGGGGCTGCCCTTTCGCGCTGGCCTTTTGTCCAGGCGTCTTCTTGCCGGACGAGCTGAACAGCGCCGCCACAATCACGAGCAATGCCGCACCGAGATAAACGAAGGTCTTGAGGTTTTTTTGCAAGACACCTTTTGGTAGCTCCAGGTTGCGGTGCAACGTTGGCTCGGCCTGCGGTTCTGTGTGCGGAGTGAAGACGTTCTCGGTCATGACGGTGATCCCTTGCGCGTGAATTCCATTTTCTTTTTGCCGAGCTCCACGTATCCGCTGTCCATGATCTTCGGGATGATGTACGTTCCTTCCCGGAGGTCGTAGGTGACGAGGTTGGCTTTGCCGTCTTTCATCTCATAGACACTGAACTTCTCAGGCGCATTCGTCTTGATGTAGGTGAACCTGTCGTCGTGATAGATCGACTGGATATCGAAAGGAGCTTCGTTTGCCTTGTAGGCATAGTCGAACTTCAGCCGCGTCGGATAGGCGCTTTTGTACTCATCCACCGCCTGCTCGACGTGCGATTGCAGAGCCGCAAGCTGCTGCCGCGATTGTTCGAGTTGGGCGGCGGGCACGAACTGTGGAGGGCCGCTGGCGGCAATGATGGCAGAGCGATCGGCGGGTTCGACGATCACTTTCAAATCAGGGGTGGTCGATGTGGCAGAGATGTCTTGGAGGGTGAAACTGTAGATGTTCCCCTTGTCCGTAATGAGATTCAGGTTGGAACTGATGCCTTGCTTCGCCGGATGGACAAAGCAAAAGTTGCCAACCACATCCACGATCCAGAACTCCTTGTCACCCGTGGCGGCTTCCATGATCTTCTCGGTCGTGGGTAGTTCGATAAGGGTCGTATATTTCACCTTGGCGCGGATGGGAACGATGTCCTGCGAGTGATACTGCACAGTGCGTGGTGAAGACGCCAGTGAACTCAGCCACGAGCTGATCGAGTTCCGTTCGTGACCGGCCATACAGCACAATCGTGAGCGAGAAATCTCCCAGCGATTGACCGTCACCGAGAGCGCGAAGGCAATCCCCAATATTCTCAATGTCGGCCTGTTTGGACTCGTCCACCAGGACGTCGCGCGGGTTCGTCTTGGTGGAGTCGTTGCCCATCTGCGAGACGAATCCCGTCTTTGACATATTGAAGTGGCGGCGGCGCTTGTTCACTTCTTTGCGAGCCTTGTCCGCGGGGAGCGGCGTCCACTCGGTGACCACATAGAAGTTGGCGGGGATCTTCAACAGGGCGTCCAGTACTAGGGGCCTCGTTTCGGTGATGGCCTCCTTCATCGTCAGCACACGGACGATGTGATCGCCTACCCGGAGATGATCGCGTTCGGCTTCGATGTCGGAGTTGACCACCTGATAGTCGAGAAACTGCGTGGACTGCGGCCCGGCCGGCAACACGCCAGTCGTCATAATTCAGCAAGCGGCGGAAAAACGTGAATTGCCCCTGCTGGTTCAAGACCTCGATTTGCATGAAGTCTGCGAGCTGCCGAGCGAATGACTGCACGTGCTGTTCGAGCCGTCGAAAGTCGTGCTCGATATGCGTGCGCAACAGCGTCTTCATGCTGTCGTTGGTGAACTGCACTTTTAGTTCGCCAACGGCGCCCGCGGGATCGCGCAAGATTCGAGCGATTGCCGCGCCCACGCCGGTCTTCGACCTGGCGCCTTCGAGCAGAATGCAGTAGAAGATTTCAATCTGATAAAGATGGTCTCGCTTCGCTTCAAAGAACTTCCTCCGCTGGTCGATAGCCGCTTGCACAATCGGGTCGTCATACGTTGCGAACGGTATGTCGGGGCGGTTCGATTTGAAAAGGTACTGGTAAACATGGAAGCCTGGGCCAAAGGCCTTTAGCGCCGACTCGAGCCTCTTCACTGCATACTCCTGTTGGGAGCGGTCCAGACTTTCGTAGTCCACGCCGGGAACGCTCAGAACCATGCCTAGATCGCCACTTTTGGTAAGGAAGGCTGTCTCGTTCCAGAAGCCGTAGAGGTTGATGTGGTCGTTCAGTGCCGCACTCTCTTTCCACGGCTTGATGACTTTATCGAGGCGCAGCATCAAACGACCTCCACAAGTGGGACTTGCTGTTTGGCCGCGTCATAGCGCAGCTTATAACGTTCGGATTTCGCGAGGATGCGGAGGAAAGCCGGATCGCTGTTCGTTACCCAATGCCCGAAAGCAAAACCCCCGATGAATACGGCGATACCGGCGAGGATGGAATTGAAGAGGTTGAAGGCCCCCACGGCGCTCACACAGACGAAGTAGAAGAGCGTCCGTTCCACTCCCAAGTAGGTGAGTGGCTTGTGCAGACTCTTAAAGACTCGGTTCGTGCGACGCTGCGGCTGTGGTTTGTCTGGCATAGCTTCCTCGTCTAGGTGGGCGTGAGGGTGGCTGGGAAGGGCGCTATACGCCCCAGAGCCAACTCAAGACATTCACTGCCATAACCGCAATGCCCGTTCCGGCGGCGACACCAGCGAGCGCCTTTTTTGCGCCGGGCTCGCCGTGCGCGAATCCGTAGCCGCCGATCACAATCGCAACCAGGCTTGCAACCTTCGCAATGGTGCCAGTGAAAAGGCTTTGGATGGCGTTGAAGCCGGTATCGAAGGGACTACCTTGGGCATGGGCAGCGAGCGGTGCCAAGATGAGAATACTGAGCACCATCAGCGCCGACTTTGCAAAGGTCGAAGAGATCGCAAACCGAACGGGGGAGGGAAGTTTGATACGACCCAAATGCGCCATGAGAGCCTCCAGCAGTGAGAGTTCAGAGCCGCTGTTATTGGTCCACCGTAGCGCTGGAGAAAGGTGCTGTCCAATGACTTCTCGGTGGCACGTTATTCCGTCCGCTCATAAGACCGGAATCTAGGGCCCATTGGACTTTTATCGTCCGTGACTCTCGATAGCATACTGAGGGCACTTTCTCGGTAATGGGCCAACCCTGAAGCGCGAGCGTCGTTGCGGGACCCCGTGCTTTCACCTGCGCAGATAGCCAATCTCGCTATTTTCGATTATCATAGATTATGAAAATAGCACGGAACGCTATTTTCGACCGTAAGAAGGCGGATGTGTCCCACGCTACCAACATTCCGGGCCAGAAAGTATCGCAAGGCAATTATTCAGCCTTTGTACCAGCGCCCCTGCCTCCTGAATTGAACTGGACACCGCGGCTGATTGGGGCACTCTCGGATGCAGACCGGCTGGTCGGAAGATTAGCGGGCGAGGGTGGTCGGCTTCCCAATCCTCACATTTTGATCCGGCCCTTCGTACAGCGTGAAGCCGTTCTATCGAGCAAGATAGAAGGGACACAGGCCACGTTGGGTGAGTTGCTTGCCGCTGAGGCGGGAGCGATCGTGGATCGAAGTCCCGAAGATCTTCGGGAAGTTGGCAATTATGTAGTCGCTCTTGAGCACGGAATCTCGCGTCTCAAGAAACTTCCTCTTTGCGTCCGGCTCACCCGCGAGTTGCACGAAAAACTCATGACGGGCGTCCAGGGGCGTCAGGCTGCGCCCGGACGTTTTCGGAAGATCCAGAATTGGATTGCCAAGCCCGGCAGCGCTATCGCAAATGCTTCCTACATCCCGCCCCCTCCAGGAGAAGTCGAGCCGTGTCTCGCGGCCTGGGAAAAGTTCCTGCATGAATCGACCCTGCCGCCTCTCGTGACCATTGCGCTGGCTCACTATCAGTTCGAAGCCATTCACCCGTTCCTTGATGGCAATGGCCGCGTCGGACGGCTACTCATCACCTTATTTCTGATCGAGCACCAAATCCTTCCGACACCGCTACTTTATTTGTCGGCGTTCTTTGAAGCATCTCGGCGAGACTATTACGACGGTTTGCGTGGGATTAGCGAACGCGGGGCATGGAACGATTGGTTGGAGTATTTCCTGCTGGGAGTCGCTCGCATGTCTGAGGATGCTTTGAGTCGAGCCATGCGCATCAACGGACTACTGGCCGAGTGGCAGAAGAAAGTCTCCGGAGAATCAAGCAACAACCCGTTGCGTGTAGTCGAACTCTTGGGGGCAAATCCCTTCATCACTACTAGGGGCGTGACGGACAAGTTGGCGATCGCATTTACGACCGCGCAGCGCGCCATCGAACGACTGGAACGTGCGAAGATCGTAAAACGGGTTGGAGATGCGAAACGCGATCGAGTGTATTGCGCAACTGCTCTCCTAGATATCCTTGAAGAGCCGACCCATCTCAAACCAGCAGCGAACAAATAGCTCTGGGGGGATCAAAATATTGGATACTGCGTGTTATCCACAGCGTCACTTTCGAGATGCCGATTTTATCGGTACCGGTACGATGTCTGCAGAGACCGACGCTCTTTCGCATTCGTAGAATAAAAGGCAAGGGGGGACCGACGCTAAATGACTGGAAACTGTGCTCTATGTGGGAATGTTGAGACTCTGATCGATAGTCATTTCATGCCTGCAGCACTGTATCAAGAGTTGAACGATCCCGCCGGCCCGATCAAGCACATGATCGTTGTGACGCAAAAGGGCACATTCCAGAATCCTGAGCAGTTTCACATGCCCCTGCTGTGCCAGGCTTGTGAGATCAGATTCCAGCAGGGTGGGGAACATTGGGTTCTGGAGATGCGTTATCGGTCGGACGGTACGTTCCCTTTGCGAGACCTGCTTCGAGGAGCAACCCGAGTCAGCAGCAACAAAGAGACGAGCGTGTTCGACGCGAGACCCATTAATGGGCTTGATGTGGATCGACGGTTATATTTCGCTGCGAGCATCTTCTGGAGATCAGGAATTGCAGATTGGGCGACGAGATTTGCCGATGCGCCGAAGATTGATTTAAAGCCTGAGATCATGGCTAAGTTCGCGGACCATCTACTCGGAAGGGGAGCATTTCCCAGCGAGACGTCTCTGAATGTCTGGGTGGCGTCCGACGCGCAACCGCAGAGAGCGATGATTCCCCCACTCAAGGCTCAAGAGACTCCTTTCGTTCGTTATGAGGCCCATATTCCAGGGATGATTTTTGAACTGTTCGTCGATGCAGGACCAACTAACGATGTCTGGTCGCTCAACAACGCTCCTGAACGAATTGTCCTAACGGAGTTGGTTACGAGGCGCATCCTGAAAATAGCCAGCGAAATTGCGCCGAAGAGTGAACCGAAGGGAAGTCTCAAGAAACACCTACCCTGAATTTCCTGTTCTCAAAGGACTGGAGAGATAGACAGAAACGCGCCTCTCGTTAACCAGCGATCAACGGGATATAGCTAGCGATGGTCCAGTGTTTGAGGGTTCGAGCACCGATCTGAGGTCGTTTTTCGGCCGGCCTCTGCCGTGTGAAAGCACACCAGAAATTATGGTCCAATAAGGGTCCACGAACTGTTTCCGAGGGTCATTAAAACGTTTCTATAGCGCCATCCGTGCAGCGTGTTTTCAGTTAGTTACGGGTGAAGATTTCGCTGTCACGGCAGAGGCCGGGGGTTCGAGTCCCGTCGTCCCCGCCACTCATTCTAAAGCGGTTAATGAATGGTGCTCACTCAAGCCTACCTACGATTTCACCAACACCCTCATTGGACGGTTTCCCTTTCGAATCCCACGGCGTCAAGGAACTTTTCTTGAGCCGAGATCATCTCGTCGAGGTCTTCGTCCGTGTACAGATCAGCGTGGTCTGAATCCGCGAATGACCCAAGATGCCCTGCACTGTCTTCGGATTCTCCTTCGCCTTGTTCACCAGCCAGTTCGACAGGCTGTGCCTAAGGTTGTGAAGACCCCAGCGATGCCCGTCTGGGATGACAGCCCGGGCTTTCTTCGCTGCTGGTCGCAGGTGAACGCGGCAGAATACCCCTGAGCAAATTGGTGTCCTGCCGCTGTTTCTGATTGAGGCAAACACGAAGTCCGTGGGCTTTGCGTAAGGTGCGCGTGGTGTTACGCCATTCGCAGTGTCTTCTGTCCGAGGATTCCCGCCGATGGCATTTAGATCCGTTCCGTTCAGCGCTCTGAATCGCACCCGTTAGAAACGTATCGAAGGGCGCATCCGCGCGCACCGCGACCGAAACCCCTGTCTGGACTCTCGTCCGTATATGCCTTGACACGTATATACTATTGGGTGTATATAAAGAGAGTGGAATCTGTCTTCGACATCATCGCCGAGCCGAACCGCCGCGCGATATTGAATGTTTTGGTCTCATCTCAACAATCGGTGGGAGAGATCGAGCGCCAGCTTCGTATGTCGCAGCCGGCCGTGTCCAAGCACTTGCGAGTGCTGCGAAACGCCGGTTTCGTGGAATCCACGGTGGACGCACAGCGCCGTCTCTACCGGCTGAAACCTGAACCATTTGAGGAGTTGGCTAGCTGGCTGGCACAGTTTCGCCGGT
The DNA here is from genome assembly GCA_049585795.1 of Terriglobales bacterium. Taxonomy (GTDB): domain Bacteria; phylum Acidobacteriota; class Terriglobia; order Terriglobales; family Acidobacteriaceae; genus JABDBE01. Next base: position 117,537 of record JBAVAQ010000012.1, read on the forward strand.
TCTGGTCCGCCCACGTGGATGGTCTCGAACGCTACCTCAACCGCATGGATCAGAAAACACGAACGAAAACGAAAACTACTAAAGAGAAGACAACGCGGCCCAGACCGCGACGTGACCAAGGAGAAACGAAATGAAAATCAAAGTGACCAGCGTATACGTCGACAACCAAGACACCGCCCTGCGCTTCTATACCGAGGTACTGGGCTTTGCCAAGAAGACCGATTTCAGTCAGGGCCCATATCGCTGGCTGACCGTGGCATCGCCCGAGGAACCGGACGGCACTGAGCTGCAGCTGGCGCTCAACAACAACCCCGCGGCCAAAGCGTATCAGCAGGCGATGTTTCAACAGAGCCAGCCCGCGGCCATGTTCTTCACCGACGACATCAAGGCCGACTACGAGCGGATCAAGGCCCGAGGCGCCGAGTTCACCATGCCGCCCACCGAGGTGACCGGCTCAAGCATTGCGGTGCTGAACGACACCTGCGGTAACCTCATTCAGCTCACCCAGTTGGCACGCTATTAACGATGGCCGTTAAGGAAAAAAGATGATCGATCGCGAGCAGTACACACCGGGTCCCGCCAACGGGGCGCGGATACAAAAAGACCGCGGACCAGACGGTGAAGAGAAGTGGACACTCGTTCTCGTCCGCGAACTGCGGCACTCGCCGGAAAAAGTCTGGCAGGCGATAACCGACCCGGCGCAACTGCGCGAGTGGGCTCCCTTTGTAGCCGATGGGAGCCTGGGTACGGCTGGAGCCACGGTGAAGCTCACCACCGTGGCAGCGCCTACGCTGCGCGTTACAGAAACAAGAGTGACGCGAGCCGACGCTCCGAAACTGCTTGAGTACAACTGGGGCGACTTCGATATGCGGTGGGAACTCGAAGCCTTTGCCGGCGGCACGCGGCTGACGCTGTGGACCAACATCGGTCACCGCTTCATCGCCATGGGCGCTGCCGGATGGCACATTTGTTTCGATGTTCTGGATCACCTGCTCAGCGGAACTCCCATCGGCCGCATCGTGGGCCCCGAGGCGATGAAGTTCGGCTGGCAGCGGCTGCACGCGGAGTACGCCAAGCAGTTCGGTATTGAAACGCCCAATAGGCCGCCTCCGGCGGCTCAAAAGTCATGAATCGAGGACGATCATGAGTCAAGGCATCGCGCGTACGATTTTTCGCTGGATTCACATCGTGTTTGCCATTCCGATACTCGGTTATATTTACAGTCCGTTCGACAAACTCCCAAGCTACGCCTTCAAAACCCGGTTTGTCTTCGTTCCTGTCATGGTTCTTTCGGGATTGTGGATGTGGAAAGGGCATGTGGTGCGACGACTAATTCGCGGAGCTCGGCGAGTAGCGCTACCGGTGCGTACTCGAAACTGTGATCCCCGATCAGGGGCCGGGCCGGTAGTCCCGCCTTTGTCGCCGTATAATCATGAAAGAGGCGTGTGTTTAGACAATGAGAGGCGTTCCGCTCACGCGAAGGGATTTTCAGCGACTGGCTGAAATACGCATCCAAGAGGCAGCGGCCCTGCTGAGATCGCGAAAATTAGCCGGGTCGTATCATTTGGGCGGCTACGCGGTCGAGTGTGCACTAAAGGCATGCATCGCAAAGATGGCTAAGCGGCACGAGTTTCCTCTTAAGGCTGATTACGTTCGTCGCCTGTACACTCACGACCTGGAAGAACTGTTGAAATTAGCTGATCTCGATCTGCAACTCGAGAACGATATGAGGGCTGACGCTACGTTGGCGACCAATTGGTCAATCGTCAAGAGCTGGACGGAGGAATCGCGCTATAAGGTTTCTGGCCTCAACGGTAGAGACTTGCATGCTGCGGTCGACGGACCTAATGGAGTGCTCTGGTGGATAAAACAACGCTGGTAAGGACAGATCTCGAGACAAGAGGGCAAATACAGAACGCCCTGAGCCTTGCAAAGATTCCCGTTAGTCTGGTCGAGGTCGACTACCTGCCACAACTGGACGAATGGCAGGTCTTCGTGGCTACTCGGCTTTACGACAACAGAGGGCCTCGGGAGGCCGTCTCCAAAGTCATTAAAGCTTTGCAGGATGCCGGGATCTATAAAGATGTTCCTATTCGGAAAGTTTTCGTTAAGAGTCCGGATGATCCGTTGATTAAGGACCTCGAAACAGAGATCAAAGTTCGGACTGAAGGTGCGATTCACATTCTTTCCTATACGCGCTCTAGCCAACCAGAGATGTATTCCGTGATATTCGCGCCCTTCGCCGGCCCTGGAGGCGCGGTGCCGTCCAGGCGCTTCCCCGACTCCGATCAACTCCGTGCGTTCCTGGAGGATGCGATTGGTGTTTCACGAAGCTCGGTGGATGAGGCCTTCTCTGAGTTGAAGCGCAAAGGGAGTTCCTCAATTTTTCACGTACAGCTCACGCGTAGACAGGCGCGAACACTAGGACTGGCGTAGGGTTCGGGGTATTCCGTCTGCCCCGATTCTTCGCGTGTCCCGATTTTCCTCGTGTCGCGGTCGGCGCTAACCTGGGATAAGATCACTTTCTTCGGAGTATCAATCCATGAACAGAATGAATCCCAAGGTGAATGGGCTTTTAAAAAAAGCCAAAAGGTGGCAGGAAGAATTTGAATCATTGAGAGAGATCGTTCTCGACTGTCGGCTGACCGAGGACGTGAAGTGGGGCCAGGCTTGTTACTCGTCTGATGAAAAAAACGTAGTTTTATTCCACGGGTTCAAAGAATACTGTGCGCTTCTGTTTTTCAAAGGCGCGTTGTTGAAAGACCCCAAGGGCATTCTCATTCAACAAACGGAGAGGGTGCAATCGGCGCGCCAGATTCGCTTCACCAATGTTCGAGAAATCGTTGAGATGAAACCCATCTTGAAAGCCTACATCCAGGAAGCCATTGAGGTGGAAAAAGCCGGTTTGAAAGTGAAGCTCAAAAAAACTTCTGACTTCAAAGTTCCGGAAGAATTTCAAAAGAAATTGGATGAACACGCGGCGCTGAAAAAAGCCTTTGCCGCGCTGACCCCGGGACGGCAAAGGGGATACCTTTTTTATTTTTCTGCCGCCAAACAATCCAAAACGCGGGAGGCGAGGGTGGAAAAATGTATGCCGCAAATTCTCAAGGGCGAGGGATTGGAGGATTAGTGGGCCAGCTGTCAGAAAACTCGGCGGCGCCCTCTTTTGTGATCGCCGCTTCGACACTGTGTTCGTGTATCACAACGGCGCGGAATCTTACTATGCTGTTAGGGGTTCCGTGTCTCGCTAAGAATCTAGCGAAAAGCCCGCATGAGTGATGTTTACCATCGAACAAATCAACGACCTCCACGATCGGCTCGGTACCCGCAAAGACGTTTCCGGAGTATGGCGGGCGCTTAAGCGATCGGGAAGAATGGGTGCTACGAGCCCTGAATATCAAGGAACGGCGCGAACCTGCGGCACCGGGCTAACCTGCTCATCAGTAGCGTACGCGGTGATGATATCAGCTGGCTTTTTTGCGACTCTCTTTCTCCTTGGTCATCACTGCGACGCCTGTGGGCTGAGGATGCGCACCCGGAATTTGTGCTGCGGGCTGAGTCAGCCAGGTTTCGAAACGAATCTCGCCGAGTCGTGCATTATTGCCTGGAAGCAGCGTTTTCTCGCTGAGTTTCGCTCCCGCATAACGCGCGTTTGGATCGGCGATGACTTCGCGGGAATCTTTAAGTGTGGCCAGGCGTCGCCGGACTAGTTCATCCACGCGAAACTGTTCGGGACCTCCAATTTCGACGATGCCCTTTACTGGCTGACCTACCGCAATCTTGCCCACGCCACTCGCGACATCGTCGGCAGCCATCGGCTGGAAAAGCACATGTGGCAAATGAACCTTGCCGCCGACCATCGAAATGTCGGCAAGACCCTTGAGGAACTCGAAGAATTGCGTCGCACGCACGATGGAGTAAGGGATTGAAGATTCTCTGATCAGTTTCTCCTGAGCAATCTTGGCCCGGAAGTAACCGCTTTCAGACAGCCGGTCGGTTCCCACCACAGATAACGCAACGTGATGTGCTACCCCTGCGGCCGCTTCAGAGGCGAGGAGGTTACGAGTTGAGGTTTCGAAGAACTTCAGGACTGCCGCGTCCTCCCAGTCGGGAGAGTTGGATACGTCAACGACTACCGAGGCGCCTTTCAGCACTTCGGCCAGTCCCGCGCCCGTGACTGTGTTCACCCCTGTGTTGGGTGCGGCCGCTACCGCTTCGTGCCCGTGCTCACGAAGCTCGTTGACAAGCTTTGATCCGATGAGTCCAGTACCGCCGATCACTACGATTTTCATAATTATCTCCTTAATGCTTGACCAAGGCCTTTCGAAGCCACCGGTCTCTTGCGCTCGCAAAAGACAGAATTGCCTGCCTGCTTGTGACAGGATTATGACTCGGGACACGCCCCGAATCAGTGGCTTCAAGTGGTTGTTCTCAGCCTGTGCGAAGCCGCGCTCGATTGATCGCAGCCATTTGCCTACAATGCTTCTTTCGGATGTTTCTAAAAGTTAGACCAAATGCGCTCGGAAAATCAATACCGTGCATACCGTATTTGCCTTGGTTGCCAGATCATAGAATCTGAGGTTGCTCCACGGAAGATTCCACAAGTCAAAATCCCCACCCAAGCGTCGCAAAACCCAGAGTGAGGTGGCATCGGACGATTTCCGCGACGTTTGGATGGGGCACCCGCTCCGCAGAAGTGCTAAGGCTTCTGTGCTAACGTGGCTATCTGTACGCCAGCGAAAATAAAACCTGAGGATCGGTCTATGTTACGCAAACTAGGCCTCGCAATTGCGTATTTCATTGCCATCGTTTATGTGTTGTTGATTCTTTTGCCTTCTATTTACTGTCTCCAGCACGGATGCAGGGGACCTGAGCTGGATGGTTTTATGCCCGCGTTCATGCTTACTCCGCTGGGCACAATCGCTACGGCCTTCTCACTGCACAACGCTATACAGCACATCAGAAAAAGACAATCGTGGTATTGGGTTTTCTGGCCTCTGGCAATTATTTTTGCGATTGTTCTGCTGGGCGCAATTGTTTTCACCGCCTGGGTAATTTATGAGACTGCATTTCATCGTAGCTTCCCTCATTAGAGCGTGTTTCAAGCATCGGGTTGGGCAAGGGCACCCCCGAAGCGGCAAGATCACCTTTGCCAAGGGAGCAGGGTCGAAGGACCTTTGGGTCATCCACCGCGGTGGCGCTCAAGCTCAAAGGCAGGAGCGAGCCGTAGAACAAGCAAAAAAAACCACCTAAATTTTGCAAAGAAGGCGAAGTTAGAATGGGGCAACCGCCGCAGTGCCAATTGCCGTCTTCAATATGGTCCGATGATTCCAGCGATTTGGCGCGAGGCGGGAGTGAATTGATGTGCGGATTTCTTTTCACCTTCGATCACATCCAGATACTTCAGTCCCGAGCCGGTGTTGAACAGCACTACCGTGTCGTCAGGACCAAAGAAAGTGCTGGCCCGTAACTTCCGATACGCGGCTAGCGCTGCTGCGCCTTCGGGCGCGGCAAAGATCCCTTCTACCCGAGCCCATTGCCGCAACGCGTCCATGATTTCGTTGTCGGTCACGACCAGCGCCACACCACCGCTTTTCTTTAGAATATCGAGAATTAAATAGTCTCCGTATGCTTTGGGCACGCGAAGGCCGGCGGCCAAGGTTGCGGCGTTGGGCCAGAAGTCCGCTGTAGGCTTTGCATCATCCCACGCCTTCGCGATTGGCGCGCAGCCTGCGGCCTGGACCGCGATCATCTGCGGACGCTCGGCGCCGATCCAGCCCAAATCTTGCATTTCTTCAAATGCTTTCCACATGCCGATCAGGCCGACTCCGCCTCCGGTGGGATAAATGATAGCTTGCGGCATGCGCCATCCCAATTGCTCGGCCACTTCGTAGCCCATCGTTTTCTTGCCCTCGACGCGAAAGGGCTCTTTGAGCGTGGAGACATCGAACCAGCCTTCTTTCTCTTTTCTCTCGCTGACCATGCGCGCACAATCGCTGATCAAGCCGTCGACCAAAGTGACGTTTGCGCCATAGCTCTCGCATTCCACGCGATTGGCGAGTGGCACATCTTTGGGCATGAAGATGTGGGCCTCAATTCCGGCTGCAGCCGCGTAGGCAGCGAGCGCACTGCCCGCGTTTCCCGCTGAAGGCGCGGCCAATTTTTTCAGACCGTAGGATCTCGCCATCGTGACCGCTGCCGACATGCCGCGGGCTTTGAATGATCCGGTTGGGTTTAAGCCTTCATCTTTTATGTGGATATTGGGAAACTCGCGCGACGACAGCATGGGGGTAAAGCCCTCGCCCAGCGAAACGGGTTCGACATCAGGCAAAACCTCGGCATAGCGCCACATGGTGGGCGCGCGTCCGACGAGGGACGCAGTCGTTAATTTCGATTTCAGCGGGGCGAGCTTATAGCGGACGTAGAGCACGCCGCCATCTTTCGGGCAAACTGTCTGCGGCCGAGCGGCGTCGATCGATGCGCCACATTTTGTGCACTCCAGATGGTCGATGCGAGCCATGGTGGAAAGTTTAGCAAACTTTCTAATGGAGGCCAGGCATCCTCGCCCGGCTGGACGGGCGGTGACGCCCGTGGTTCCATCGAACATTATTTCGTAGGGAACTTGGCATCGAGATCGAGATTCAGTTCCAGTACGTTGACTCGCGGTTCGCCGAGCACCCCTAGCTCGCGCGGTTGAGTGTGTTCTTGCACGAGTTGCTTCAATTGATTCTGGGAAATTCCGCGCTGCCTGGCTACGCGCGGCACCTGGTAAGCCGCGGCTGCAGGAGAAATATCTGGATCGAGCCCCGAGGCGGAGGTCGTTACCAAATCGACGGGTACCGGCTGGCCCGGATTGTCTGCCTGGTTGGTGGCGACGTCGGTCTGCACCCGGTCGATCAAGTGCTGATTGGTGGGACCGAGTTGGGAGCCGTTGGAGTTGGCCGCGTCATATCCGTTGCCCGCTGCAGAAGGCCTCGAGTGGAAATACCCCGCACCAACGAACGCCTGGCCGATAATGCGCGAGCCCATGACTTTGCCGTTCTGCACGATCAGTTGGCCGTTGGCTTTGTCTTTGAAGAATAGTTGCGCCAATCCGGTGACCACCAAGGGATAAATGATTCCGAGCAGAATCGTGGTCACGATCGTCATTAGCACCGAAGTTATCAAATTCTTTTTCATGACAAACCTCTCAGGCCATCCCCACGCGAGTGATGAGCATATCGATCAGCTTGATTCCGAGGAACGGCACAATAATGCCGCCAACGCCGTAGATCCAGAGGTTGCGGCGCAGGAGGACAGCGGCACCCATGGGCCGATATTTCACCCCGCGCAGGGCCAGGGGAATCAACGCAACGATAATCAGCGCGTTGAAGATCACTGCCGATAAAATCGCGGACTGCGGAGTTTTCAGGTGCATGATATTCAGCGTATTAAGGACTGGAAACGTCGCCGCAAACATCGCAGGAATAATTGCGAAGTACTTGGCCACGTCGTTGGCGATGGAAAACGTGGTGAGAGCGCCACGAGTCATGAGCAACTGCTTACCGATTTCGACAATCTCGATGAGCTTGGTCGGATTGGAATCAAGATCGACCATGTTTCCCGCTTCTTTTGCAGCTTGCGTGCCGGTGTTCATGGCCACACCGACATCGGCTTGAGCGAGTGCGGGGGCGTCGTTGGTGCCATCGCCGGTCATAGCTACCAGCTTGCCCTGCTTCTGCTCGCCGCGGATCAGGTCCATTTTGTCTTTCGGAGTCGCTTCCGCGAGGAAATCGTCCACGCCGGCTTCTCTTGCGATAGCGGCCGCGGTCAACGGATTGTCTCCGGTGATCATCACGGTCTTAATGCCCATGGCGCGAAGCTGGTCGAATCGCTCTCGCATTCCACCTTTGACAATGTCCTTGAGGTGAATTACGCCGAGAGCACGCCGATTTTCCGCAACCACCAAAGGTGTTCCGCCCGAGCGAGCGATGGTTTCTACCGCAGCTTGAATTTCTTTGGGAAGCATCGTGCCATGCTGAGTGAGATACTTTGTGATGGCATCCACCGCGCCCTTGCGAATCTCGCGGCCATCCATGTCCACGCCCGACATGCGTGTTTGCGCGGTGAAAGGAATGAATGCGGCTTCCTGCGAAGCCAATTCCCTGCCCCGAAGCCCGTAACGTTCCTTGGCCAGCACGACGATGGAGCGGCCTTCGGGAGTTTCATCCGCCAAGGAAGAAAGTTGGGCGGCGTCCGCCATCTGCGCTTCAGTAATTCCCGGCGCTGGAACAAATTCCGACGCTTGCCGGTTTCCCAGAGTGATGGTCCCGGTTTTGTCGAGCAAAAGGGTGTTGACATCGCCAGCAGCCTCGACCGCGCGGCCGGACATTGCCAGGACGTTGTGTTGCACCAAACGGTCCATGCCAGCAATTCCGATGGCGGAGAGAAGTCCGCCGATAGTGGTTGGGATCAGACAAACCAACAGGGACACCAGCACGAACACGGTTTGGGGGGAACCGGAATAGATCGCGAAGGGCTGCAGGGTCACCACAGCGAGCAAGAAGATAATCGTCAAGCCGGCCAGGAGAATATTCAACGCGATTTCATTCGGCGTCTTCTGGCGCTCGGCTCCCTCCACCAGCGCGATCATGCGATCCAGAAAAGTCTCGCCGGGATTGGAGGTAATCTTGATTTTGAGCCAATCTGACAGAACCCGCGTACCGCCGGTTACGGCTGAGCGGTCGCCGCCGGCCTCGCGGATTACGGGCGCCGATTCGCCCGTGATTGCGGATTCGTCGACGGAAGCCACGCCCTCGAGAATTTCTCCATCACTGGGGATGAACTCGCCGGCTACAACTCTCACCAGGTCGCCAGAGCGCAATTTGGAACTGGCGATCTGTTCGATCTTGCCGTCGGGGAGCAGACGGTTGGCTATCGTCTCGGCCCGGGCTTTACGCAGAGACTCGGCTTGCGCTTTGCCCCGGCCTTCCGCCATGGCTTCGGCAAAATTCGCAAACAAGACCGTAAACCAGAGCCAGAGCGTGATCTGGAGGTTAAAGCCGAACGCTCCCTGATGTACGTCACGAATCAAGAGAATGCTGGTGGCCACGCTGCCGACTTCGACCACGAACATCACGGGATTCTTCATCATGTTCCGCGGATTCAGCTTCACCAGGGAATCCAGAAGCGCGCGGTGCACGATTTTCACGTCCCAGATCGATTTCGATATTTTCTTCGCTGCCATATCTCCTCAGAAAGTCTTGCCGACGGACATCAACAAGTGTTCGAGTATCGGCCCTAAGCTCAGTGCGGGAAAAAAGGTTAGGGCGCCAACGATCAGAATCACTCCTACCAGCAACACACTGAATAAGGGCGTGGTCACAGGAAATGTACCCAGAGATGGCGGAACGTATTTCTTTTTCGCCAAATTCCCGGCGATGGCCAGCATCGGGATGATCATGAAGAACCGGCCGATCAGCATGGTCATTCCCCCCGACGTGTTGTACCAAAGAGTGTTTCCATTCAGTCCCCCGAAGGCCGAGCCGTTATTGCCAGCCATGGAAGTGAAGGCATACAGGATCTGAGTCAAGCCATGAGGACCGGGGTTGCTGATGCTGGATGTGCCAAAACCCTGCACGGATGAGATCGCGGTGAGCACTAGAATCACGAGAGGAAAAACTAGGGTGACCAGCATGGCCATCTTCACGTCATAGGCTTCGATCTTCTTCCCCAAATACTCGGGCGTGCGGCCAACCATCAGCCCGGCGATGAACACTGCGAGCACGACGTAGATCAAAATGCCGTAGAGACCGGCGCCCACGCCTCCGAAGACGGTCTCGCTGAGCATGATATTGGCCAGCGGAACCATCCCGCCGAGTGGCGTGTAGGAATCATGCCAGCCATTGATGGCCCCGCAACTGGCGTCGGTCGTAATGGTTGCAAAGAGCGCGGAGTCGGCGATGCCAAAGCGAACTTCCTTGCCTTCCATGTTGCCGCCGGACTGCAACGCGGTTACGTGCTGATCCGCTCCCTTGAGCAGCGGATTGCCGCGCGCCTCTGCCCAGTACGCCGTTGTGACTCCGCACAGGAATAAGAAAGCCATGGCTGCCCAGACCGCCCATCCGTGGCGCTGCGATCCAGTCATGCGGCCGAGGGTATAGGTTAAGCCTGCGGGGATGGCGAAAATGGAGAGCATCTCCAGATAATTGCTGAGTGGTGTCGGATTCTCGAACGGATGGGAACTGTTCGCATTGAAGAACCCGCCGCCATTCGTGCCCAGCATCTTGATGGCTTCCTGGGACGCGACTGGACCCTGGGCGATGGTTTGGTCAGTTACTGTGTCCATCAGCGGCTTGCCGTCGGGGCCGAGTACAGGCTTTCCATCCGCTCCGGTCTTCTGCACTTGTTGGGGCTCAACTAGCTTCACCGTGTCGTAGGGCTTCAGGTTCTGCACCACTCCCTGGGAAACCAGAGCCAGAGCGTAGACGATGCACATGGGCAGCAGCAGCCAGAGCGTGGCGCGAGTCATGTCCACCCAGAAATTGCCGATGGTTTCTTTTTCCCGCCGCGCGATGCCGCGGACGAAGGCGATGGCAAGTGCGATGCCGACGGCAGCCGAGGCGAAATTGTGATAGGCGAGTCCGGCCATTTGGGTGAGGTAGCTCATGGTGGTCTCACCCCCATAGTTCTGCCAGTTGGTGTTCGTGGTAAAAGAGGCAGCGGTATTGAAAGCCAGATCCTGAGCGACCGCCCCGAACTTCTGCGGATTCCCCGGCAGCCACTGCTGAACTCGCTCGATCAAATAAAGAAGCAGCATGGAGACGCCGCTAAACATCAGCATGGCGGCGGCATACTCCGTCCAGCGCATCTCGTGGTTCTCGTCGACACCGGTGAGGCGGTAGAGCAAACGCTCGACGGGTCGCGCAAGCGGATCAAGAAATGTGCGTTCGCGATTGAAAACCCGGGTCATGAATAGGCCCAGCGGTTTGGTGACCGCGAGTATGAGCACCAAGTACAAAAGGATCTGAATCCAGCCATTTACCGTCATCAAAACTTCTCCGGCATTAACAATGCGTAAAGCAAGTAGACCAACAACAAAGCGCTGACCGCCAACATGAGGATCGATTCAAGATTCATGACAGTTCCCTTCAGCGAATTCGATCACAGAATCGCACGTAGCCAATGGCGATGACGAAAAACGCCACCGTGACGGCAATGAAGATAATGTCTTTCATAAACGACCTCCATTACTCAAACTCACCATACTCCCTGCTTACGGCCCCACCACCAAATCAGCCCGAGCGTCGCAGTATTCTGTTGTTTGCTCAACACGCCTTCGTTGGATGTCAGGAACGAGGGTTGATTGGAAAAATCGCGACGCCATTCATAACGCATCAGAAAGCCACCCGCGACGTTGTAGTCAAACGTTGCGGTCGTTTCCTTTAGCGCCTGATTCAGGCCACTGAAAAGACCTCCGCGATCAGAAAGATATTCCGCGCGGGCAGCTAAGGCGAATTTGGGAGACAGCTGATACTTCGCATAGGCTGCGCCTCCGTCCGTATGCGAAGGAGCTGACGATTCTCCGGGCGCGGAATTCCTCCACAGCCGTTCTATGACGTAGTCGCCCTCGATGGCGAGGGTGAGCTTCGGGGTAGTTTGCCAGCTGACGTAGCTGTCAAAAATGTGGAGGCGGCCGTTTGGAGCGGGATTAATCGGTGCAAAACTGAGGCCGGGTTGCACTGGAATGGGCAACGTCGGAGGCACGCTAATGCGATCAGGATGGTCCTGACCCAAGTAGTAATTCATCGTCCAACTGATGGTTTTACGGGCCGTTGCCGTGAAGCCAAACAATTCATCTTTGAAACTGTTGGTGGGTTCGACTTGATTGTTGCCATTGATCACCCAGTAGTTCGCGGTAAGGTGATCGTTGACCGGATAACTCGTACGGAAGCCCATATGGTAGAAAGGCAAGAAATTGAACCAGTAGGACCGTGAATAATTCATCTGATCTTTGGTGTAGTTGCCTTCGATCCCAATCGAGCTTGCCCACTTTCCAAAATCCACATTCAGGCCCCGGCCAACGGGAACGATGTAGGTTCCGTAAGCCTGGAAAATGTTCCGATAAATGTCCGGCCGGGGTTCATTTAAAGGATTGCCCTGCAGAGTATCCGTTGCCTGACCAAATTGCAGATCGAGACGGCCGCCGAAGCGGCGACCCTCGGCAACCTCCGGCGGATGATCGAAGATCACACTCGCCTGATTCAAGCTGAAACTGTTGCTGAGAACATCATAGGCCCGCAGCAGATTGACTCGCCCGATGGGAGCGTTGAAGTTGTACTCGTAATATCCATCGAGCCCGATGTTGATGGTGGTGTCGCGCAGAAAGTCGAGGTTCTTTCTGTCCACGGGAGTGAGCGTCGATTGCTCGGTCGAAAGCGAAGCGGATTGCGGCTGGGCTCCGGACGTCAACCCGGCGCTCGGAGGATCTTGCGAACCCGCTGCCGGAGAATTTGATTGCAACTCTTTCACAATGCGCTTCAGTTCGGCGACTTCGCCTTCGAGTTCGCCAACTCGCTGTTGCAGTGGTTCACTTGTAGCACTGGGAGGAGCAGAATGTGCCTGATCCTGCGCGTGTACCGGCAATGAGCACGGAAACCCGATCATCAGTAGCACCAGCACACCTTCCACAAATCTGTGTGATCTAGAGACACTAAGGGCAACAGCCACTCTCGAAAAAATCATGGTCCTCGCTCCTGTCGGTAAAATCGCGCCAGAAGCGATTGATACTAAAACTTGACCAAGATTGCCAGATCAAACCGGTTCTCATCCTTCACCAGATCCGGAGCCCAACCTGGCACGGTGGATCCCGGCGCTCCAGTATTGCCGCCCGGAGGCGTAATGCCGCCAGGTCCCGAAAAATACGGTACATTCGCGGCACGATGATCGAACTCCCAACGGAAGGTAATGTACTGGCTGGGCATGTAATCGAAGGTGCCAGACATATCCCATGCTTTGTAGGGGTCACCGGGATTCTCCGTGAAGTAGGGTGTTCCCGAAGTCGCGTTCGCACCATTGATCGGCGGCAGTAGCACTAGATAACGTCCCGGATTGTTAATCTTGCCGCCCCCAAGAGTGAAACCATACAGGTCTTTGTGGAACCAGAGCCGGTTGTACAGCATGAAACCCAGGAAGTCCTGCTTGGGACCCTTGGCTGAATCTCCGTAACAGCTCACGCCGCCACCGTGTTCACATCCCATATCGCCGGTCAGCGAGAAAGCGGCTTTGTCCAACAACTTTTCTGGATGGTCGTAATATTTCATTTCCACGCTGTCGTCGGTGTGGTAGCGCACCCGGCCTGGGGTGTTCAACGCATCTTCTCCCAGGGCGTATTGATTTCCGAGTATGGACAGCCATCCGTTTGGCCGCCACAAGATTTGGCCACCGACACCTGGCCTCCCGTTGAATCGCCCGTACGATTGCCATCCGTTCACGAACCACGGTTCGATCTTCAGGTGCTCAGTGGGAAAAATCTGCACCCGCACCCCGTTGAAAAACCATGGTGTGTTCGATGAAACATACGATGGCTGATAAGCCCAGTTATCGAAGTTGTAATAACTGAAGAGGCCGATATACGACACGAATATCCCGGCATCGACGTTGATCCCGTGCAATGCGTTGAAGTGATATCCGCCATAGGCTTCGGAAACGTAACGATAAGCGTCGGCAAGATCCCATTGTCCACGACTCGGACTGGCGTCGTTCCGGGGTGTCGTGGTCGAGTACATGCCAAATTGCGTCATGACCCGGGCGCGGACATTGTCATAGTGAAAGTCTCCGCCGACGCCGAGTTGCGTGACCTGCACTTCGTCGGAGCGAAAGACCTCGCTGGATCCGCCGATGGTGTCATCTTTGGGATGATTTAGGTCATAGATGTAGTCAACGTCGGCTCTGATTTCCGGGGTGAAGAATTTCGAATCGAAGGCCGGCGTTTTGGTGCGAGCGTTGCCGTTCAGCCAAGTCCAGTCGGCGAAAGCAAAGGGCTCGGCCTTAGCCGGTTTCTCGGGCGGAGCGGCCTGGGATAGCGCAGCCTCGGCTTCGGCTGGAACCGTGCTCGAAATTGCGGCAGTCGGAGAAATCCCCATGGGCGCACTTGCTTTCGCGGAATGAACCACCGTGTCGGGCTGCTCTGCTGCCTCGTGCTGCTTGAGGGCGGCTTCAAGTTGCTCGATCCGTTTTTTCATGGCAGCAAGCTCTTCGATGATTTCCTGCTCGGTTTGCGGGCTGGCTGCGGCAGCCTGCGGCTTGGGTGAGGCCGAAGCGTCGGCCGAAACGTCGTTTGGTGCATGTTGGCCATGGAGCGGAAGAGTCAGTAACGCCGCGGCGATGACGACGAGAGCCGCGCGCTTGCCAGTTTCTGCTGCGGACTTGTGCGCATAATTCTTGGAATTCATAACTATTAATTCTCCACGCCGCTGAACTGGATTGAACTTCATGAAGTAAATTCTTAACGGACGCGGCGACAGGCTCTTGCTCTCTCGGAGAAGGGCGGTTAGCACGCGCAGCATGAAGAGCACTGCGGCTCCGCACAGAAAAATGAAGACCAGTTTCATTCTGACTGTCCGAGCACAATTGTCAGGAAGACACCGCGAAAGTCATTCCATAACCGCCGCCATAAAGATGGGCTAAGGGGTTCGTAAAGACTTCGTAAAGAACGGTTACCAGGCAGGAAACCTAGCAGCCCCAGTCCGCCTCGCCAGGCTTGGCGAAATACTGTCGGTCGATTTCGGAAGCGGCCGCGAGTTCCAGCAGGGTCAGCCGGGCCGCCGCGATCATCAGTTTGCGTTCGTTTTGCGGAGCCTGCTCCCATGAACAATCTGCCTGCTGACTCGCGTGACCGTGGAAGTCATGCGCAAGAGCCTCGTGGTAGTGATGAAAGAGTTTCGCTAAGTCTTCAGCGGATACGTTGTGAATCGACGACATAAATCCTAGCCTTTCCGTATGTGTTTAACGACTTGCTCAAGCTTTGATCGGTGAGAAATCGCAGTCGTCACTTATTTGACGGCTGGGCTCTTCTTGGCCAATACGGGCAGAAATCCGATCAGCAAGAGCAGCATGTTTACGATAACGAGCACAGCCATTTATCTTCGCTCCATTGACACAATCGATTGGATAATGAAACCCGTAAAGATTGAATAAAGAGTTCGTAGAATGTTCGTTAGGACGAATCAAGTGGAAAAGAGAGACTTTATTCGCCGGGTTCGAAGCGGTATCCAACCCAGGGTTCGGTAACGATGTAGCGCGGCGAGGACGATTCCGGTTCCAGCTTCTTTCGGAGTTGACCTACAAAGACGCGAAGATATTCAATTTGTTCTGAGCTCTGGCCGCCCCAGATGGCGCTGAGCAGCGTTCGATGAGTCACTACCTTGCCAGGATGGCGGGCGAGATAAACCAGCAGATCAAATTCCTTGGGCGTGAGGTGCACCTCCCGTTGACGGACGGCGACTTTGTGGGCCGCCAGATCGATGCGGAAATCTCCAATCTCGATCAGTGATGCCGGTTCGCTCTCACCCGCCGGGGCGCGGCGGAGATGCGCACGCACGCGCGCCAGCAATTCCTCGATCCCGAAGGGTTTGGTGACGTAGTCGTCGGCGCCTGCATCCAGGGCCTGAACCTTGGTCCGTTCCTCGCCTTTGACTGAGAGCACTAAGATCGGAATGGAGGTCGAAAGCCGTAATCGCCGGCACAACTCCAAGCCATCCATATTCGGCATGGAGAGGTCGGTAATGACCAGATCCGGCGTCCAGTCTTTCATGATCTCAAGCGCGGTCTCGCCGTCGTTGGCCACTCGAATGTCGTAGCCGTGGCTGGAGAGACTGGTGCTCAGCACGCGGGTGATCTGGGACTCGTCGTCCACCACGAGAATACGGCGATGTTCATTCATGAAGAAATTAGGACGGTTCCTGGGTAACGATGTGTACGTCGACTGGAGGAGCATCTCGCAAGAACTTGTTGATGGCAGTTAAATACAAATATTTTCTCCAGCCGCCCGTGGCCGATCGCCCGAACACAACCTGCGTGATGTGTTTTTCGCGAACAAAGTCGGCTACAACCCCGGCCACGCTGCCGCCCTTCAGTCGGGTTATCTCCGCGCCAACGTTTTCGGCAAACTGGAGATTCGCCGCCAGGGTTTTCTGATTGGCCTCGTTGTCGTCCTGGCCCAGATCCACATACACAACGTGGAGCTCACCGCCCATCGCTTGCGCCATGCGCGCTCCGCGGGCGATGAGGTATTGCGCCGCTGGATTGGAGCTGATGCAAACCGCGATTCGCTCCCGGACCGCCACGGTAGCGCTAGCCTCGTCCAGTTCCCGATAGGACTCCAAACTCTGGTCCACGGCCTGCGCCACTTGACGAAGCGCCAATTCTCTTAGCGCGATCAGATTCCCGGGACGAAAAAAATTACCCAGGGCGCGGCCGACTCGATCCAGCGGATAAATATCTCCTCGACGCATCCGGCTCTGCAACGCCTCGGGAGTCAGGTCCGACATGACCACTTCATTTACGCGTTTGAGCACCCAATCCGGCACCGTCTCCCGCACCGTAATCCCGGTAAGGCTCTGCACCGTCGGCGTGACGCTTTCCAGGTGCTGAATGTTCATGGTAGAGAGCACATCGATGCCTGCGTCGAGCAGCTCGAGCACATCCTGATATCGCTTGCTGTGTTTGCTGCCTTCCACGTTGGTGTGCGCCAACTCGTCCACCAGGACGACGCCTGGTTTGCGCGCCAGAATGGCATCGACGTCCATCTCCTCGAACACTGTGCCCTTGTACTCCAGCTTCTTTCGAGGGACGGCTTCGAGCTGGCATGCAAGTTCGGCGGTCGCTTTGCGTCCGTGGGTTTCGATCACTCCAATAACCACGTCTTCATTCCGCTTGTGACGGCGAATCGCTTCGCTCAGCATGCTGAAAGTTTTCCCGACGCCTGGCGCGTAGCCCAGAAAGAGCTTGAACACCCCACCCTTTTTCGTGGGGTCAGCCTCGGCCAGCCATTGCTCGGGAGTTTTAGGCATCGCGGCTATTGTCGTTGAGCGGATTGAAATTGTCGATCATCCTTTGAACCCCCGCCGATTTAGGCGCAGGTTCGCGAGATGTTGCCTTCGAAATGCTTCCTTTGTGTAGCTTCGTGTCCTTCGTGGTTGATGACCTGCAAATGCTTATAACCACAAAGGACACAAAGGTACGCGAAGGAAGACGGAGATCTCGCGTCACTTCGTCAGAGTTTTCACGGAAGATCGGCTACAATCGGCGGCGTGAACCAACCGCGATTCAAATCGGCCCTGCGCTATGCCGCGACGGCAGGCGTTGTAGTGGTTGTTGCTGTGTTTTACCACGTGATCATCAGGGTGAATCCGACCACGGTCGCACTTACGTTTCTGGTCGGTGTATTGGTCGTATCGGCGAACTGGGGCTTGCGCCCTGCGGTTTTTATGGCCCTGGTTGCCACTCTGGTTTTCAACTACTACTTTCTGCCACCGGTTGGCACGCTGACGATTGCGGATCCCCAGAATTGGGTCGCCCTGTTTGCTTTTCTGGTTACCGCGATCATCGCCAGTCAACTGGCAGAACGAGCTCGCCGCGAGGCGCAAAGCGCGAATGAGCGGCGCCGCGAGGCCGAACGTCTCTACAAATTCAGCCAGCAACTTCTTTCGAGCGACAACGTAGTCGAATTGTTGAATGCGATCCCGCGGTACATTGTGGAGTGCTTCGCAGCGAAGGCTGCCGCCGTCGCGTTGCCCAACCGCTCTGATGTTTATCGTTCGAGCTCCGCCATCCACGACCTGGAGTTGCATGATCTGCAATTAGTCTGCATGCGGGGCGAGCCCATGACGGATCCCGAGAAACAGGCAGTCTTCATCCCTCTCCGCATGGGGGTTCGCGTGGTCGGCAGCATGGGTGTTTCGGGTGCGCTGCTTTCCCGCGAAACCCTGGAGGCGATGAGCAGCTTGATTGCGATCGCCATCGAACGCGCCGGAGCAGTAGAGAAACTGAGCCGCGCCGAAGCCGCCCGCGAGGGCGAGCAGCTGCGATCCGCATTGCTCGATTCAGTCACCCACGAATTCCGTACCCCGCTGACTGCCATTAAGGCATCAGCGACCTCCCTGCTCTCGAACCCCGCGCTTGACGCGGATCAACGCCTCGAACTCCTCACCGTCATCAACGAGGAGAGCGACCGCCTAAATCGTCTCGTGGGCGAAGCGGCCGAGATGGCGCAACTTGATGCCAACCAGTTCGAGCTTCAACTCGGCGCTCATGCAATCCAGGAAGCTGTCGACGCGGCGCTGGAGAAAGCAAAACCGGCCCTGGGACGGCATCCCGTCGACGTCCGACTGCCCGGCAACTTGCCTCTCGTCCGCATGGATGAAGGCCGCATCACCGAGGTCATCACTCAGTTGCTGGAGAACGCAGCCAAGTATTCTTCGCCCGAATCTCCCATTCAAATCACGGGAGAACTCGGAAACCGGATGGTCATGACCAGCGTGGCCGACCGCGGGCCGGGGATCGACGATTTTGAGCAAGCCTTAATCTTCGAGAAGTTCTATCGTGGGCGCGATCAGCGGCTTCAGGTTCAAGGCACAGGCATGGGCCTGGCGATTGCCAAGGCAATCGTCGAGGCCCACGGAGGCAAGATTGGGGTTACCAGCCAACCTGGACATGGCTCGGTGTTCTACTTCACTCTGCCAGTAGCTTAATTGTTGCCGGTCTAGCTGCGAACGTTCCGCCGGTCAGGCGGCGAAATCAAACTAAGAAAATCCTCGCCCTCGTGGCCATAAAACACGAAGGCGAGGACTTGCGGTCTACGGCAGGTAATAGCGGAACGACGTGAAGAACATATTCTCCGTCGCAGATGGATTTCCGCCTTTGCCAGCCCAGGTATTGCGGTCAATGTAGGAGTACTGCGGTCCCCATTGGATTTTGCCCTTCGGGCCGCTGTAAAAGCGATACCAGAACCCGAGGGTACCTTCAATGATGCTCCGCGTGTCTCCGTTGCAGTTTGACAATCCTCCGGGATTAAACCCGTTGCTCAGAGGCGTGCCCACTGCTCCGGGAACCGGAATACTAGCGGTGCCGCCCGTGGGATCAGTGGAGGTTGCCGGTGTGGCCACGGTGGTACTCGTCGCGGCCGGAAGCGTTTCTGTATAGCAGCCCGAGTTGTTGAACAGGGTCGATCCATAACCTACGCCTTTGCCGGAAGAGCTGACGAAGGCAGTCCGGTCTTCGTATTCGCCGCCGACGTTGGCGTAGACGTCCAACCTCTTCCCGTGATACTCGAGGGTGCCCAGGGTCTGGTAGTTCCTTACCGGAATCAGTACGCCGTCGGGACGGACGACCAGATCCGAGAGTCCGGCGGTACCATAGCGTCCAATGCCATTACCGCCCAGGAAATGCAAGCCTACGTCGAAATGCTTGGCGATAGTCCCGCGGAAGTTAGCGCCGATACCACCGTCCCATGCGGAGTTGTTATAAGCACCCG
Source organism: Terriglobales bacterium (assembly GCA_049585795.1). GTDB lineage: Bacteria > Acidobacteriota > Terriglobia > Terriglobales > Acidobacteriaceae > JABDBE01. The sequence goes on from JBAVAQ010000012.1 coordinate 137,050, forward strand.
TAGCTGAAGGCTTGGTCGCCGCGCCCAACGGGTAGATACGGTCGCGAAAGTCGCTAAACAAGCCGAAGATTTCATAGTGTCCCCAGCCTGGCTCGAAGGCGAGCTTGCCAACGAAATCAGGCGAGGGGTTGTAAGAATAGTTTGCGGTCGGGTTGTAAAGTCCGCCACTCGCACCTTGTTGACCCAGCACGAAGTTGGTACTGCTGCCGTGGCCACCAACGGTTGCCTGCGAATCCTCTATCGAGAAAGCGGCCCACGCTTTGTTGTTGATATTCCTGGATACCCGGAAACCATATTGCCGGGCCCAACTGAAGCCGACGGTATACTGGGGGTCGATGGTCATCGGTAGCGCTTCAGTGCGGTTGTCTACGCCTTTCTTGGTTTCCGTAACCAGGCTCCACATCTGACCGCCGGTAAAGGTCCAACCGCTATTCAATGCTGCCTGAGCAAATGCCTGCCTCATACGGAGGGTATAGCTGTTGCTTTCGTTGTTATTCGAGGTAACTCCAGCCGACAGGAAGTCCGCCTCGTAGTAGCTGCCGATCTTGGCGGTGCCTAGTTTGCCCTCGGTCAGCAACGAAATACGCGACTGACGGCCAGACCCAAAGAATTCCGACATGTGACTTGCCGCCGAGCCATCGAACGGAATTGAATTGAAAGGCGTGTTGATGTCGGCGCCAAGTGCATGCGAACGCCACACAGTTTCAGCCGCGGCGAAGCCTCCTGGCGTAATCGTGACCCCCTTGTAATGGATCGCCAGCGGGCTCTCCAGCGAATCTTTGATGTTCTTTTGCGTCTCCTGCAACGAGAGCGCCGCATTGGTGGCGTTCTGCTTCAGGTCGGTCACGTCGCTTTTCACTGACGCCACGGCCTGCTGCTGTTGGGTACTTTCGGACGCAGCCGCATCAGCCTTCTGCTGCGCCGCGGCAGCTTCACTTTGCACTTGTCCCACCTGCTGCTGCAACTGCTGGATTTGCGCGTCACGACTCTGTAACTGTTGCGAAAGTTGTTGAATTTGCCGCTGTTGCGTTTCGATTGCCAGCTTCATTTCATTGAGCTGGACGGAAACGGGCGCGGTCTTGGCGACCGCCTTTTTCTTTGCAGTGCTGCCTGCGGTCGTAGCTTGCTGTGCCGAGGCCGTGAGTGCGCCAACCAGCAGCGCAAACGCCAACGCCAAAGCCATTCCGTGCTTCATTTCTCCTCCCCAGTCGTTCAAAGATGACTTCTCCAAAAAAACGTCCGCGTCTTCACTTGGTATGTGTTGTGCTGGATTCAGTGAGACTGCTGATGCTAGCGGTGATTTGTTACAGAAATGTGAATATTGCGTGAACGTAGCGTGAATCCAGTTAAAGATAAAAGTTCTTGTAAGAGCGCCGCGCCGAATCGTAGTTTCTACTCCGCCACAATCGTGAATGTTTTGGGCGATTACAGAATGCCAGAGCTGTGCGCATTCCTTTTGTGATGGTCGTCACTCAAAGTCACTTTTCCGAAGTCGCGGCATCAAAATGGGAAATTCTCTTGTCTAAGGTCGGAAATCGCTGGCGAAGCTAACTTCCACCAGGTGGTCACCGCAGTGAAACTATCCCTCGCCACCACATCGGTCGCCGGATGTGGCACACTCTTTACTTCAGGCATGCTATGAATATTCTCGAATTCACCCTTCTCATAGCGGCAGGGTCGTTCGCGGCGGGCCTCCTCGGATCGCTCACCGGTCTCGGCGGTGGAGTCGTCCTCGTCCCCTTGCTCACGCTTTTTTTCAAAGTCGATATTCGCTACGCCATTGGAGCCTCTCTGGTTTCGGTCATCGCTACTTCGTCGGGCGCGGCCGCAGCCTACGTCAAAGAAGGGTTCTCCAATATCCGGATTGGTATGTTCCTCGAAATCGCAACGACCTTAGGCGCCCTGGCTGGAGCCTTTCTTGCGGCATTCGTTTCCACAAAAGCTCTGGCTGTGATCTTTGGGCTAATGCTGCTTTATTCCGCCTATCTTTCACGAAAACCGCGGCCTCGGGCGGAACGGAATTTGCCTCAAGATCCGCTGGCCACGCGTTTACGGATGAACGGAGACTTCCCTTCCGAAGAAGGAGGAATGCGGCATTACAACGTGCAGCGCGTTCCGACCGGCTTCAGCCTGATGTTCGGAGCAGGCGCGCTCTCGGGATTGCTCGGAATTGGTTCGGGAGCGGTGAAAGTCCTCGCCATGGATCAAGCCATGAAAATCCCATTTAAAGTCTCGACCACCACCAGCAACTTTATGATCGGCGTCACTGCTGCCGCCAGCGCCGGCGTCTACCTCAACCGCGGTTACGTGGATCCCGGCCTTGCCATGCCGGTAATGCTTGGCGTCCTTGCCGGTTCCATGCTGGGCGCTCGCATTCTGGTGAAGGCAGAGACCAGGGTCTTGCGGCTCGTCTTCAGCATCGTGATTGCCGTGCTCGGCGCGCAAATGCTCTACAAAGGATTCACCGGAGGAATCTGAATTGGCACAAACTGGGATCCGCGTTTTCACCGATCAGAAACTCGAGAACATGGTCGGCAATCTGCTTCGTGCCGGCGTATCTCTTTCCGCTTTGGTGGTTCTATTCGGGGGCGTGATCTACCTGGCTCGGCACGGGAACGAAACAGCGGGCTTCAAGGTATTTCACGGCGAACCCTCTGATCTCAGAAACTTAAGCGGAATCGTTCGCTATGCCTTCGGATTCCACGGCCGCGGCATCATTCAGTTAGGACTGTTGCTGCTGATCGCCACTCCGGTCTTCCGCGTCGCCCTATCAATCTGGGGATTCGCCGAAGAACACGATCGCATGTACATGGTCTTTACCGGCATCGTGCTGATCGTCCTGCTCTATAGCCTCTTTGGTTCCGCGTTGTGAAGCCATCGCAAGCTGGGGCACGGCGTTCAAGCTCAATCACCCGAAGCAGACAGGTGGCATCTGGAAAGAGAGTCAACTGCACGTCTTCACGGACGGCGGCGGCGGGGCCGAACCGACGGGCAACTTGATCTTCGACGCCGGGGGTTCGCTATACGGAACAGCACAAGGCGGCAATCGCAGTGGAGGAGGAATTGCCTTTCAGTTGACGGCGGACAACCGCGGGGCGTGGAAAGAAACCGTATTGCACTGGTTCAGTAATAACGGCCCAGGAGCTTTCATCGCCGGACTGACATTCGACTCTTCGGGAAACCTCTACGGCCCAACCGACGAAGGCGCGTTGTTTCGTGGTACGGTCGTCCGATTGAAGCGTTCCGCGCGGCAGAGCGGCATGTGGGCACCCAGCATTATTTATACGTTTCAGGGAAGTCCGGACGGTGCCGGCCCGGCAGCCCGTCTGATTTTCAATGCGGCAGGAAGCCTGTATGGCACAACACAGGCTGGCGGCACCGGGCAAGCGTGCCAAGGCGGTTGCGGCACCGTATATGAGCTTTCGCGGTAGGAAAATGGGGTCCGGCGTCGGGCAATTGCAGGGACGGAATTCAACAGCTTGCGCCTGAGGTGAACAAGTATGAAGGACACATCGAGATTCGCATCTAGTTTGATGTTGTTGGGGCGGGTGGCCCACCCTATCGCAGGCGCTCTACTCTGGAGGGTGCCCCGTCCAAGCTTCCGCTTGGGCGGGGATTCTATAGACTGAGCGAGTTTGCGGACCCTCATTTATGATTACCTATGGGCGACTCCCCACTCTGGGCCGCAGACGACCAACATACTCGTCTGTCGGAGCTGACCGCCGAAACCTCGGACTCGGCCAAAGAACTTCCCCTCCGACGCGATGTTCGCTCGTTGGGAATTTTGCTCGGCCGCGTTCTGGTTGAGCAATCCGGCGAATCCCTCCTGAACGTTGTCGAGCATCTCCGCCGCCTTCTGATCCAACAGCGCGAGCCTGAAACGAAGAAAACTGGCGACGAACTTATGGCCCAGGCCCGCGCCGTGATCGCCAATTTGACCGTTGACGACGCGTACAAAGTCACCAAGGCGTTCGCCATTTACTTCGAACTCACGAATCTGGCGGAAACCAACCACCGAAAACGTCGCCGCCGGGCCGCGCGGCTGTACACCAAGCACGCGCCTCTCCCCGGCTCCTTTCGTGGCACGCTCGGGCGATTGAAAGCCGCAGGGATCTCCGCCCAACAGGCTCTTGCAGCATTGCAAAAGATCGAGGTCACTCCCGTCTTCACCGCTCATCCCACCGAAGTCGCGCGTCGAACCGTGCTTGGCAAACGACGCAATATCGCCCGCTCTCTCGAAGATCTCGATCGGCTGCCACTCTCGACTGCGGACGCGGAAGAACTGGAAAGGCAAATCCTGGCCCGCATCACGGCCCTCTGGCAAACCGACGAGGTTCGCCTGAGCAAACCGAGTGTGACCGACGAGATTCGCATGGGACTTGATCCGTATCCCATGACCATCTTTGACACGGTACCCAAAATCTACACCGAAATGACTGACTCTTTCTGCGAGGTTTATGGTCTGGATCTTGAGGATCGGGAATTGCCTCGCGTGCTTTCTTTTGGTTCGTGGATCGGCGGCGATCGCGACGGCAATCCGTTTGTCACCGCGGACTGCACCCGCGACGCGCTGCAAATGGCCCGCAACGTAATAATCGACCACTATCTGAGTCAGATTTCGAAGGCAATCGACCTTCTCAGTTCGTCGATGAGGCAGGTCGGCATATCCAGCGCATTACGCCTGCGGATGCGCGAGTACGAAGCACTCACCTCATCCGCCCACACTCGCAGGATTTCTGAAGCGGAGCTCTATCGCCTGTTCCTGGAACTGATAGAAGCGCGGCTCCGGGCCTCGAGAAAAGTCCCCGCGACTTCTCCCGCATATCGCGGCAGTGATGAATTTGCCGCAGACATCGCTCTACTCAGAGAGAGCCTATCCGAGAATCAGGGCAGCCGGCTGGTTGAACTCGTGATCGATCCCTTGCTGCGTGCCGTTCAAACCTTCGGATTCAGTCTCCACACCCTCGACATTCGTCAGCATTCGCGCATTCTTCGGACGAGCCTGGCAGAGCTGACCGCCGCCGCATCGGGCGGTCTGGAAGCGGGAGGCGCACGCGGGCTTTCGGAAAGTTCGCGCGAAACTTTGAATACCTTTCAGACCCTCGCACAACTAAAGCAACTTTATCCTCCAACCTCGATTCGCACCTTCATCGTCAGCAACACACAATCCGAGCAGGATATTTTCAACGTGGTCCGCCTGGCCGGGGTTTGCGGATTAAACGTGAGCAGCAACGGCGATGACCCCGGCCTGATGCCGGTGCCATTGTTCGAGTCGATTGAGGCCCTGCGCTCCTCGGCTGAGGTAATGCGCCGCCTTTGGACCTCGCCTGAATATTCCGCCTTGCTCGACTCTTGGGGACGTTCGCAGGAAGTCATGTTGGGCTATTCGGATTCCAATAAGGACGGAGGCATGTTGACCAGCACTTGGGAACTACACAAAGCTCACCATGCTCTTCATCAGGCGGCTGGAGAATGTAATGTGAACTTGCGGCTATTCCACGGCCGGGGCGGAACAGTCGGACGTGGCGGCGGACCCACGCACGCCGCGATTCTTGCGCAGCCTGCCGGAGATTTTTCAGGACAGATACGTATTACCGAACAGGGCGAAGTGCTCAACTGGAAATATTCCGACCCGGTACTGGCAGAATGGAACCTCGAGCTGATGATTGCCGCGTCGCTCGAGGCCCTTGCCTTGCCGGATGCTCAGCAAGAACAAGAGAACTCTGGCTGGCACGCAGCGATGGAAGACATGTCCGAGAGCGCATATGCCTACTATCGCAAGCATATTGCGGATAATCCCGACGTCTTGGTTTACTTCGAGCAGGCGACGCCTGTTAATGAACTGGAAAATATGCAGATTGGCTCTCGCCCATCTCGGCGCAACCGCAGCCGATGCCTCGAGGACTTGCGCGCTATCCCCTGGGTTTTTGGCTGGATGCAAAGCCGTCATGCCGTTCCAGCGTGGTTCGGGGTGGGCCACGCTATCGAGAAATTTGTTGCGCAGGCGCCCGCGAACGCCGCGATTCTCCGTGAGATGATGGCTCACTTCCCGCTTTTTTCCGAACTGGTGCGCAATGTCGAACTTGCCATGGCGAAAGCTGACTTGACGATCGCGCGGCTCTACGCTGAGCTGGTGGAGGACAAAAATATCCGTAACCGCGTTTTCGCCTTGCTCGAAGAAGAATTTTTTCGCACCAAGCGGGTTTTGCTCTCCATTACCGGAGAGAAGGAGTTGATCGAGGGTAATGCGGTCCTATCCCGTTCGATCCGCCTGCGAAATCCCTATGTCGACCCGATGAGCATGGTTCAGGTCGACCTGCTGCGCCGGAAACGTGGCGGCGAAAACACAGAGACTCTAAATTACGCCCTCGGCGCCACCATAAACGGTATCGCCGCCGGACTGCATAACACGGGCTGATCTGCGCAAAGACACTTCTCACCAGTAAGTGAAGGTGAAATCGTCCACATACGTCGTATTGGCTGACTGGTTCACGTTGCCATCCATCTGATAGTTCACTGTGATGCCCCACCAATTCCCTGGTGCGGCACCCGGCGCATAGTATCGATTGATGTTGGCCGTCACCCCGTTCAGCGTGATCGATTGAAAGAGCAACCAATTGTCAGATTCCCGCTGCACTTGAATGGTGACGTGATTCCAGGCGTTGTTCACCGGATTGCACGCCACCCCGGTGGACACCCAATGCTGCGTGACGTTGTCCCAAATGTCCCAGACGTGCCCACCGAGAATGTTGCACTGATTGCCCCAGATCAATCCGAGGCCGTTGAAGTACATGCTGATGTCAAACTCCAGCACCTGCGTCACGCCGAGGTTCGTCGGGTAGAAGTAGGCGTCATAGGTGAAGTTATGCAAGGTGGGAAGCAGTGTGTGACTGGAGTCGGGCAAACCCTGCGTCGAACCCTGGCCGATCAGAGGATTACTCCACAGCACGTCGGCATAGGGCGTAGTGCCGCCGATGTTGAACTGGGTCGCATTTCCGCTCATTGATGGCGATTTGATGCCTTGCTTCATGGACCAGGTGACGCCCGGGCACGGGTCTGGACAGATGCCGTAACCGGGCGGCAACTCGCCCCAGCTTTGCCATCCGCCGCTGGCTTGCAGATTGGGCAAGGGAGTTCCATTTGACTTTACGGTCACGGTAGTGGACGCCTTCGCCGAGCCGCCTGCTCCCTGTGCGGTCGCGGTATAGGTCGTGGTGGTGGTCGGGGTAACGTTGGCCGATCCGGTAGGCGGAAAACTCCCCAATCCGGGAATGTTCACCGAGGTCGCATTGCTGGTCGTCCAACTCAGCACCGCCGTAGCACCGCTTGCGATGTTGTTCGGTTTAGCGTTGAACGAAATCGTAGGCAGAGGATTCGAGGTTACCGTGATCGTAGTCGTGGACGCAGCTGATCCCCCGGGGCCCGTCGCTGTCGCTGTGTAGCTGGCAGTGGAACTCGGGGACACCTTGACTGATCCATTGGCCGCGAACGTTCCCAACCCCGCGATGCTTACTGAAGTTGCGTTGCTCGTAGTCCAGTTTAGAGCTGCCGATCCGCCGATGGAGATGCTATTAGGTTGAGCGTTGAACGAAATCGTAGGCGCAGGATCTTGTCCGGATGTGACGGTCACCGTGGCCGTCGATGCTGTCATTCCTCCCGGACCGGTTGCCGTGGCCGTGTACATGGTAGTAGAACTCGGGCTGACTTTGGCCGATCCATTGGCCGCAAAAGTTCCCACTCCCGCAATGCTCACGGAAGTGGCATTGCCGGTCGTCCAACTCAGAACCGCAGATGCTCCTGCCGCAATCGCGCTGGGCTGCGCGGTCAACACAATCGTGGGCTTCTGCCCGGAGATGACAACGCTCACCACGGTCGAGGATTGAGTCTTTCCACCAGGCCCGGTCGCGGTTGCCGTGTAAGTGGTCGTGACCGTGGGAGTGACCTTTACCGAACCGCTGGCCGGGAAGGTGCCGACGCCGCTGATGCTGACCGAGTTGGTTTTGCTGGCATTCCAACTGAGCATCGTTGCTGTACCGGGCGCCACCGTATTGGGTTGAGCGCTAAGGGCGATCGTGGGAGCTTGCCCGGAATTAGTGGGCGCGCCCATCGACCCGCCACCACATCCAATTGTCGCGATCAAAATGCCAAATAAAGACACGAACGCTGATATGCGCGGAACAAATCGCATAGAAATCCCTTCCTGGTGACAAATTTCAGGCGAAGCGACTGGTCTTAACTCTTGGGTTTCTTTGGATTCTAAGCAGCTTTAGGAGTCAGCCGCAAGCGAAAGCGCAGAAGTAAATACTCGAAAGTACATGGGGGAATTGCCCTGATGGGCGGCGGATTGGCGCGCTGGGCGCGGCAATCCGAGAGGGTTCTTCAAGCGTCCTGTGTCCTGGAGAGAAAACGTGAATTGGTTGAAGGATGGAGGGTGCCCCACCCAAGCGTCGTTTGCTTGGGTGGGTCTTTCGATGGTTTGGGAACGAGCTAACCCTCGGCACCCGACCACGTGGAACATAACTTCAATGTCCCACCTGGAACTTCTCTCTTACGAACCTTCCGGCGCATGCAGCACGCGGAAGGTGTTGCCGCCATCGGACCAGACCAGTACTAAGGCGTCTTTTCCTTTGGGCACAGCTCCCAACGCATGCTGAACATCAGCCGCGCTTTGCACGTCATGACGATCGACCTGCACGATCACGTCGCCGCGCTGCAGGCCGGCGTTGTCGGCGGAACTGCCCGGCTGCACTTGTTCGATCACGGCTCCGTGAAGAGAGCTGGGAGCTTGAAGTTGCTGACGAAGGTCAGGGGTCATGTCGGCGAGACCGAGTCCCCAATGCATTTTGCCATGTTCGTTTTCGCCGACTTCGTTGCCTTCTTTGTCGCGGCTTCCCATCGCCTCCAGAGTGACGGGAATGGTCGTGTTCTTGCCATCGCGAACGACTGCGAGCTTGATGGTCGTGCCCGGGCTCTTTTGTCCGACTTCGACTTGAAGTTCGCCCGCATCGCTCACTTTCTGTCCATCGAGTTCGGCGATCACATCGCCCACCTTCAAGCCGGCCTTGGCCGCTGGTGAATCGGCTTCGACCTGAGTCACGACTGCGCCGCTGGCATCGTTCACGTCAAAGAACTTCTCGTTCTCGGGCGTCACGTCGCTGATACCGATTCCCATGTAGCCGTGGGTTACTTTGCCGTAACGGATCAGGTTGTCCACGGTGGGCTTTACGATCTGGGTGGGGATGGCGAAACCCATACCGGAGAATGCGCCGGTGGATGAGACCAGGAAGGTGTTGATGCCGACGACTTCCCCGCGTGCATCGACCAATGGGCCGCCGGAATTTCCGGGATTAATGGCCGCATCGGTTTGAATGAACTCGCCGGGCTTGCGCGCGTTATCCGAGAATGGATTGGGCCGGTTGAGCGCGCTGACAATACCACGCGTAACCGTGAAGCGGAAGCCAAGAGGGTTTCCGAACGCCAGCACGGTCTGGCCAGGACGAAGCGCGGTTGAGTCGCCCCAAGGAATGCTGGGCAGGTTGCCCCCATCCACTTTGAGAACGGCCAAGTCCGTCAGAGGATCGGCCCCGACTAACTTCGCCGTCATCGTCTTCCGATTGCTCATGGTGACTCGAATATCAACCGATCCATCGATGACGTGATTATTGGTCACGATATAGCCATCGGGCGAAATGATGACTCCGCTGCCGATGCCGTGTTCAATCTGCGGCTGCGGGCGGCCGTGAGGTCCGAAGAATTGACCGCCGGGGCCGAAGAATTGCTGCATGTCATCGGGCAGTTGTTGTTCCGCCATGTCCGGTTTGCTCTTTGAAGTGACCGCCACGTTCACGATGGCTGGAGTTACTCTCGCAGCCAAAGTCTCCATGGCATGGTCGAGGGAGAGCAGCGCAGCGACGCTATTGTCATCCAGAGCTGCTGCCGCTGGCGCCGGAGGTATGACCGAGGCTCGCGCGGCCATGGGCTTGGCGGTTTCGTAGGTCACGACCGCCGCAAGGGCTGTGATCGCTAGGGCCGAAAGGGCCATGCGGGATATGGTCTTTTTCCAGTTTCCTGTTTTCCATTTGGTTGAGATCGAGTCTTTCATGATTGGTTTACCTTCTCCTTTGTGTAACTAATTATTTAGTTTTTACTCGCGAACTCATATGCTCAGGGTCTTTCTAACTTCCTAAATTTGTTTCGAGGGAATTCTGTCGACCGAAACGTGGCTCGAATCGACGATGGTCAAGCGCCATACGTAGACCCTCCAAAACGTGGGGCCTGTTTCGTATTGCGTGGTTTGCATAACTACAAAGATTGCGTGCGGTGATGCTTCGCCGTTGATTGTCATCCACACCGCAGGTACAAGGTTCTCCGAGTTCGGCTGAAGCAACCGCGCCTCTAACATTCTCTCGGAGCTTTGCGCCGGGGCAGTTTTTTCGGCTCGGTGGGGTTGGACAGTTTGCCACGTCCCACCCACGGCTGGTTCTGCGGGATGCGTCCTTTGGCTGCTTGGCGTCCGCCGTGACGTAGCCGCCGGTTTAACACGTTGATCCGTAAGGTCGGCCGAATTTACGCGGAAGGTTGCCATGGTTGCTACCGGCCGTCTTTCGAATGGGCTGGCTACCGACGTAAGCATGGCGTTGGCAGGCAAAGCTTCGCCAACCGTCGCACCCGGCGTCGGGTTGTCAAACGCCACCAGTTCCGGCGCGTGTCGCAATGAGACCAGACAAACCACGAAAAACGCGGCCACGGAATAGAGAGCCGGCTTCCAGACGCGGGTCGCACCGGAGCGATTCACGTCGAGAATCCGGGAGACGCGCAGCGAGGTCTGCCGCATCCGATCGACGGCCGCTTGCGCCAGCGCGACTCCGCGCCGCAGGAAACTCTTCTCGGCCACTGAGACCAGGCATTGGGCGTAGCTTCGCGGGTTGGCGGTCTCGGCCAGAACTGCGTCGTCGCATGCCATTTCGCGTTCTAATGCAAGCCGGTTCTGAATCCACCACACCGCGGGATGGAAGAACAAGAGCGCTTTCAGGATCTGCTGAGCAAGGTTAGTCCAATCGTCGCGGCGCCGGAGATGGGCCAACTCGTGAATCAAAATCGAGTTCAGCTCGGTGGTCGAGAGCTCATACAGCGCCCACGCGGGGAGTACGACTACAGCTTTGAAAAAGCCAATGGCGGTCGGCACTCGCAAGCGATCGGACTGGCACAGGGTCACTGACCTGACCGATTGAAATGCTTGCAGTGTCGTGCGCAAAACTGGGTGCAAAGTCGCGACATCGATTGCAGAGCAGCTCTGGCGCAGTTTTCGCAACTGGAAAAGACCGACTGCGACCCTTAGCAACGCCATGCCCGCAATTGCAGCCCACACGAAAAAAATATCGAGCGCCCATGAACTGGGGATCGTGATGGCAGAACCCGCGTTCCCCGCGCTGGTTAAGCGGGCGCTCGACGCGGCAACGCCAAGAACGGGCAGCGCTGCTATCGCAAGTAAAGCAAAGAACCAGACCGCGAACCGGGTGCTGGAATCGCGCCGCCCCACCAGCCGCAGGAGAACCCAGGCAAAGAGTGCAATGCCGATGCCTTCGAGCATGCAGTTCAGCAGGCTCGTAGCCGAGATTCGAGCTAGTTCGTTAAAGTTGAGCGCGGCGGTCATCTATTTAGTCGTTCCCTTTTCTTCTTCCGGTTGAGTTTGTTCCAGTAGCTGACGCAGCCGTTTCAACTCCTCCGCATCGACGCCACGGTCTTCCAGGATGTTTAAAACCAACATTTCATGGGAGTTTTTGAAAAAACGATGGGCGAGATGGCGAATCTCAGACCGCGAGGCTTCGTCGCGCTCTACCAGCGGCCGATAAATGTGCGCCCGGCCATCCTTTATATGTCTCACATAGCCCTTCTTTTCCAGGATGCGAATGGTCGTAAGTACCGAGTTATAAGCCAGTTGCGACTGCTTGGGAAGCGCATCCAACAGCTGCTGAACGCTCGATGGACCTTGCTCCCAGAGCACGTCCATGAGCCGGAGTTCAGCTTCAGTCAGGGTTGCGGATTTCGTAGGCGGCAAGAAACCATCCTCCGTTCTTTACTTACTGGACCCAATTTATTAGACGCAATGGAAACCCAAGCGTCAACTAATTATTTAGTTGCATGGGGGGAGTATTTGGTTGCATGGGCGGGAACGATGCTTGACCGATATGACGACGGTCCCGGCGGGCAACAGGAGGGTAGAGGGCGGTGGGTTTGAGATTCCGCCCAGGGGCTAGGATTGGTGGTCGTGCAGGTCAGGCTCGTATTTGCGGAGTTGAGACCGCGCGCGTCGACAACCGCACCCGCAGTGATAATTCCGTTCAGCGGATTCAGAACAAAGTTCAGCACCGAGCAAATGTTTGGGCGCTGATTTGTAATAAACATGCTGGCGTCGATGAATGCCGACGATCCCTTACACTGGGACTGAGGAGTACAGTTTCCAGATGAGTTGTAGACGGCATCTTGTCCCTGTGTACCCTGAGCCCGCGCAAGCGTAGGCAATGCCAACAACCGGCTTGCAAGGATCTATACGATTGCAGATACCACCCAGCCGGAAGCGGATTTCGTTGTGCCTCTCAGTTCCATCTCCTTAGAATCCAAATTCCCGAATCAGACCGCGCGGTCAAACGCTTGGCCCCTTACGGCGAGACTGCAAACACGGTTCCGCAGCCCCGTTGGCACGATTGCCCCGTGCCCCCAAACTGTGTGGCGCCATAGATTCTCCCTGACGAGTCGAAGGTCAGCGGAGTATTGGGAAACGCTCCGTCTGGGTTGTTCGTGAAACCGTGCAGAACGCTGATCTGCCAGGAGGCTGCTTCTCGACTAGGAGGCCTCAGCCGAAAAACGCTGCCAGCCAGCGATTCGCCAGGACCGACATTTGTTGTGCCGTAAATGGTTCCACTCGCGTCGAATCGCGCGACTGTGGGATCGTATCCGCCTTCGGGGGCAACAGTGAAGGCGTACAGGATCGTTTCTGTCCATGGACCGCCGCTTGTCGCTGCTAATCGAAAGACAACCCCTCCTTCCTTAGCGCCCCCTTCTGCTCCGCCGTAAAGAGAGCCCCTGGCGCCCATTACCACGCCAGTACCCGGTTGAGCCCCGTCGTTGCTGTTCTTGAATATGTGGAGTTGTTCCTCGGTCCACGGGTGGCCCTTGGCAGTCGGCGGTTTAAGCTCGAACACTGTGCCGCAGCCCTGATTCGAGTTATGCGGGCAATTGTAGCCGCCAATGTATGTTGTGCCGTACACCTTGCCCTTGCTGTCCAGGGTCAGCCCTCCATTCGGCTCTGCCCCATAGCCGTCCTGCTTGCCCTGTCCGATGCCGGCGAAGCTGTACAGCATTTTCTCCGTCCACTCGCCGCCTTTGGACTTCGGCGGAGTCAGCTCGAATACCGTTCCACAATTGCCGCCGTAAAATGCATCGCAGGTTGTTCCCTTGCCTCCGCCAAACTCTGTCGCCCCGTACAGGTTCCCTGCCTTGTCAAACGCCAGAGGCCCGGTGGGAAGATCGCCATCCTTGCCTCCCTGAAAGTTGTACAGCACGGTTTCCGTCCATGCGCCACCCTCTTGAGCGGGCGGCGAAAGCTCGAACACCGTGCCGCATCCCGTCGCGGTCCCGAATAACACACACGGACCGCTGCCGCCGTAACCCGTTACTCCGTAAAAATTCCCCGCACTGTCGGCGATCAGGCCGCCTGACGGACTCGACCCATCGTTCTGGTCGTGCCCCTTGAACACGTACAGCACTGTCTCCGACCACGCGCCTCCCTTCTGCGCGGGTGGACTCAATTGGTAAATCTTGCCGCACCAACCCGGAGGACAAGCCGTCGACCCGCCTTCGATAGTGACGCCATACAGATTGCCCGCCTTGTCGAAAATCACTCCCCCTCCCGGCAGTTGCCCATCCGTCCCGCCCTGGAAGCTGTAGAGCACTTTCTCCTTCCACTCGGCCGAAGCGGCGGAGGCAAGAGAGCAAACCACGACAACCAACACAATTAGGTGACCAATGATCCGTGTTTGTACCTTGGGGTTCATAGCCAGAAACCATCTCCGAACGGAATTTGTCGCGATGCCGGAAGCAGCAATAGCGCCGACTTTGGCGATGGTAGTTCCGATGGGTGGCGATTGTCCATGAAATATCCCGTTCGTGCTTGCTCTTGCCGCTAGAGTCTTTCGACTACTGGATCATCTGCGGACGTGGGAGGGTTCAATCCCGCAGGTCAAAGGACGCGGAGAGAAGTATCCCCGCTACACCCCGACCGGCAACTCTGGCAGGAAGGTCGGGGTTGGCAGATGGCTTTTCACGGCTGCGGCCAGGCGGCGGATCCCTTCCCGGATTTGCTCCGGAGTGGCGTTGGAGAAGTTCAAGCGCATGTGGCGCGCGCCTTCGCCGCTGGCTTTTCCTGACCCATCGTTTCCTGGCGCATCCTTGGCATAGAAAGAATCGCCGGGGACGAATGCGACACTTTGCTCGACTGCTGACTTGAAAATCGCCTGCGTGTCTACATCCGTAGGCAATGTCACCCATAAGAATAGGCCACCCTTCGGACGAGTCCATGTGACGTCCGGCGGGAAGAATTCCTGCAGCGCATCGAGCATTACGTCACGGCGTTGGCTATAAATCTTACGAATCAGCTTCACGTGCTGGTCAAGGAATCCATCGCGTGCGACCTCGTAGGCGACGAACTGGGTGAAGGTCGAAGTATGCAGGTCCGCGCCCTGCTTCAGTTGCGCCAGCTTGCTGATGATCTCAGGCGGCGCGACGATCCATCCCAGCCGCAGCCCGGGAGCCAGCGTCTTCGAGAATGTACTCAGGTAAATGACGTTGCCAATCGAATAGCCGTTGTCGCGGCGCAGGTTCTCCCGGTCGAGCACGACTAGTGGCGGCAGGTGCTCGCCTTCATAACGCAACTGGCCGTAGGGATCGTCTTCGACAATGGGAATGCCGTATTTGTCTGCCAGGAGTACCAGTTCGTGACGGCGTCCCTCCGACAGTGTGGTTCCCGCCGGGTTCTGAAAGTTTGGCAGCACGTACATGAACTTGGGACCGGAGCGTAGAGGCTTCTCCAAAAGGTCGGTGCGCAGGCCATCGTCATCGATGGGAACGGAGACATACTCCGCGCCGTAGATGTTGAAAGCCTGCAGGGCGCCGAGATATGTCGGGGCTTCAACCAGCACGCGATCGCCACGATTGATAAACAGCTTGCCGATCAAATCGAGCGCCTGCTGCGAGCCCGAGGTCATCAGAACGTTCGCGGCTTGCGCCTTAATCCGGTAGCGCGCCATGTTGTTGGCAATCAGTTCGCGCAGAGGCTCGTAACCCTCGGTGGTTCCGTACTGCAAGGCCGAAGCCGCCTGCGTGCTTAGGACCTTGTGACAGGCTTCCTCGAAGCGGTGGACGGGGAATACGTCGGGGGCCGGCAGGCCGCCGGCAAAGGAAATCATTCCTGGCCTCTGGGTGATCTTCAACAATTCGCGAATGGCAGAACTGGTAATGCCCTTGGTACGCAGCGCGTAACGAGCCGTCCAGGCAGTCGACATGGCGAGAGTCTCCTCAATGCTAGTCTAGGCGCGGGATAAGCGGTCACACTGTGATGCGTGAGACATCAGACTGTGACGAAAGTACCTGTGACCCGATTACTTATGTCGGGGTGAGCGTCCTTGCTCACGCGGAATCCAACTCCCAAGTTTTTTCTTTAGTGAGGGAATTCGGCGCGAAATATCGCTTTCATGGGTGGAGGAGAAAATACCCTCATCTCCAATCTCCATAACTGTACAAAAAAGGAAAACGCCACCATGAATCGCTTACTGAAAGTTGTTCCCGTCATCCTACTTGCGGTATCCGCTTTCGCTCAAAGCGGCGAAGAAGTTCGGCCTCCAATATGCATGCCGGTGACGACCCCTGGTGGAACGCACCACGATGCCTGGGCCAACGCCCACCGCATCCCGGTGGAAGTGGAAAAGCCGCAGAAAGAGCGCGGTTACTATATTCATCCTGAGTTGTTCGGCCAGGGGCAGGACAAGAACATTATGGTTGCGCACCGGCCAGACCTGTTCGGTCCGCATGGCCTTATCGGTCCGAAAAGGTAACCTGCTTTCAGCGTCGTTCATTGATGACCCTGCTCCTTGTTTTCGCAAAGAGCAGGGTTGATTTTCCGCGTCCAAATAAGACGCGGCGCATATGACGCGGTAAACTTGACCTGCCTCAGACAAATAAAAGATGAAGCCCGCAGCCCTTGGAATTCGAATGCATTCCGGTTGGGGAGTGCTGGTGGCCGTTTCCGGCCCCGCCAACTCCGTCGAGGTCGTCGAGCGGAGGCGCATCGTCATCACTGATCCTACAATCCCTGGGGCCAACCAGCCCTATCACCATGCTGCCAGTTTGGGATTGTCGGAGCATGGAATCCGCGAGTCGGAGAAATACCTCGCCGGCTGTGCTGCGGTATCGGAGCGCTTGGCTTTCGCAGCCGTAGAGGAAGTAATCCGCGAATTGGAAAAGAAGGACTATCGAGTCGCAGGTTCTGCCGTACTCCTGGCCGCGGGCCGTCCGCTGCCAACGCTACTGAAAATCCTCGGCTCGCATCCTCTGCTGCATACGGCGGAAGGACAATTCTTTCGCAATGCGGTCATCCAAGGCTGTCAACGGCTGAAACTTACGGTCGCGGAAATTCCAGAGCGAGAGCTCGAGAGGCAGGCCAAGGAGACCTTCGGAGCCACAGCCAGCCGAGTGCAGCAACGAATCGCGAACTTAGGTAGTTCGATCGGTCCACCGTGGACGAAGGATCACAAGGCTGCTGCGCTCGCCGGCCTGATAGCTCTAGCACGCCAGCCGAGGTCCTCAGCCGGGAGCTCCCCGCGCAGCCGCAGACAAATTCGTGTCAAGGATCGACCATCAGGAAGCGATTGAAGAACATCAGTGTTTCCCCAGCCAGGCGGTGGCGTGCTTCCGGGGATTGGAAGGTGTGACCGTCGTCCAGCTTGATCAACGTGACCGGAACTCCTGCTTGATGAAGTTTGTCGTAAAGTTCCTGGGCTTGCGCGATGGGGACATCGTGATCACTCGTCCCATGCACGATGAGGAATGGTGCATTCGACTTGTCAACATGGTAGGCCGGCGATGCCCCGCGCCACACATCAGGAAGTTTGGTAAAGTCTCCGCCAAAAAAGCTCGTCAGGAAGGCGTCTCCGTCAGGATCGTGATTGGTGAGGAAATCGCTCGGCCCGCTCACGTCGACCACGGCCTGCACCCGGCTGGAATATTTGGCGAGCGCTGGATTGGAGTTGTCGCGCGTGTCCTCCATTCCCAGCAGTGCCGCGAGTTGCGCATCCGACGAATGTCCGAAGGCTCCGATGCGAGGCGGGTGTTTTCGTGGGGCTCGCATCATCCTACTCAACGTCGGATGTGACGAGCAAGAACTCGAGATTTGCGACTTCCTGATCGATAAGGAGCAAGCAAAGCTTCAAGCGAGCGGCGAATCCAAGCGGCCAGCGAACCTTTGCGATAGACGGCCCAGTCGAGCATGGCGCCACCGTTGACTTGCTGGACTAGGCGGGCAAGCTCCGCGGTGTCGCAAGGCTCCAACTCGCGGGCGGCAACGGCATCGTCTAGGAGCTTTTTCGTCTCGTCGTGCGTGGTCGCGTATTGGGTTAACAGAACCGCGTGGAATTCGGGGTCAGTAAGATCGATCTGAAGGTATGCGAGAAAGTTGGCCATGGACTCAGGAGTCGCAGCGAAGGTGCTCCAGTTGGCGAACATCCCAATGAGCGTCTTGAGCGGCGACCCATATTTCGCGCGGGCCAGAGCGAATTGTCCAGCGACGTCGGCCGTCCATGCTTTGCAGTTGGCCAGGAGCAACTCACGTTTCGTGCCGAAGCGCTGGATGATGGTAGCGGGATGGACCCCGGCTTCGTTGGCAACGTCGGCGAGCGTGAGTTCCACCGGGCTGCGGCGCTGTATCATGCGAGCCGCAGCGGCTAGGATCTGGGCGTCGGTGGTTTCGCGAGGACGAGGTGTCATTTTTAACAGAGAGCGCAGCAGCCAGCGCTGGGGACAAGAATAACTGAATAGCCGTTTACTTTCCACTTGACATTACTGAATAGACGTTTATTATTGGCTGCATTCGTATCCTACCCAGGCAGGAGTCGAAAATGAATGCCGGAGAATTCAAAGCATCCGTAGGAGAAGACGCGCCACCGGCGGCGCTGTCCGCCCCGCTCGCGGCATTATGGTGGGATGCGAAAGGAGATTGGACGCGCGCGCACGATCTGGTTGATGAAATGGAAACTTTGGATGGCATGGCCGTCCACGCGTATCTGCATCGCAAAGAAGGTTCCGCCTCAAACGCCGATTATTGGTATCAGCGTGCAGGACGCAACTTCTATCGGCCCGCGATCGAGGACGAGCGCGCTGCGCTCGTGGAGGAATTTCTGACCGAGACGAAACGGCCTTGACGAATCTGCAAGTGCCGAGGTTTCCCGGCAAGCTAATTCGCTTTCATCTTCTCTTTGACGCTGTGCGCCAACTTCTCAATTTCCTCTGCCTTTTTCACGACGTCGACTGAGAGCGTATTTTCGTTGGATTTATCCACGGACTGCTTGAGTTCATTGGCAAGCTTCAGCAAGTTGTCGGTATCACGCTGCAGTTGAGCCTGCCGTTCCCGGTTCGCCTTCTTGGCCAGATCTTTTTCGAGCTTGGCACGGTTCTCGTCCTCAGCCGTGTCGGGAGCGCCGCCAGGGCCGATATGCGGGATCAGGACGGGATTCTGGCCAAACGATCGTACCGTGAATGCAGGTGCAAGGGACAGCAGAAGGACCGCCAGCGCGAAGAGCTTGAGTCGCACAGTCACCTCGTCAACACCGGAATGAGGAAATTATACGAGTTCTGGAACACTGAGAAGGCGGTACTAAAGGATTTAGTTTCGGCATCAGACTGAAACGATCTAACTCCGACACAACTGAAATTGCTCGAACTTGTGCAACGCGCCTTCCACCTGCCGCTGATGCGCGCGGGACGCACCTCGCCCGATCCAGTGCCAGCGCTGCACCAGAAGTTTTTTTCGGGACCGGTCGGCTTTGAGGTCGAGGGCGGCAACGATCCGATCCCCTATCAGAACTGGGCAAACGAAATAGCCAAATACCCGCTTGCTCTTGGGAACGTAAGCTTCGAAGCGATATTCGTAGTCGAAGAAGAGCCGGAGTCGCTTGCGCTGGATGATCAGCGGGTCGAAGGGAGACAGGATATGAACCTGTTCCTGCTGCGGATCAGGAATGGCATCGAAGGTATCGGGACGGACCCAGTGCAGCCATTGGCCCGCTCCTCCCAGTTGTACGGGGATCAGCTCCTTGCGACGGACTCGCGACTCCAGCAGACGCCTCATCGCTGGTTTGCGTGGAGGATCCAGATGACAGATCGATTCCACACTCACGATCCCCTGCGATTGCAGGGCACGATTAAGCAGGTAGTTCAAAGTTTCCTTTTCGGTCGCTGCGCGTGGCAGGCGGTCCCAACCGAAATGGCGAGTCATGAGTTCATAGGTCTTGAGCATTCCGACCCGCTGACTAATCGTCACCAAGCCCTTGTAGAAGGCCAGTTCCAGAACGCGCTTGGAAGGCTTGCGGCTGGCCCACGCGTAGTCTTTTTCCACCGGCTCGTCCTCGATGTCGCGGATGGTGAGCGCGCCATGTCTGCGGATGCGCGACACCACTCTGCGCAAGTCACCATTTGAAACCGTGCTGAACCAGCCATTCCGACGCTGCCAATCCTGGTGCGCCTGGCGCATCTGGCGCACATAAAACCGCAGGCTCTCCGTTGGCACATACGATAGGGCGTGCGTCCAATACTCGAATACGGTCTTATCGATACTCTGTGCCTGATGCAGATGCTCGCGCCGATACGTAGGGATGCGCGTGTAGAGGATGTGGTGGTGGCTGCGTTCGATGACGTAGATGGTGTCAATCTGCAAGTAGCCCAGGTGCGTCACCGCTGCCGGCGTGGCCTTGGGGCCCGAGCCGAAGGGTTCGGTGCTGTCCAGGCGCTGGGCATGCAGCCAGATTCGGCGGGCCTGGAGGGAGGAGAGTTGGATGAGCGGATTCTTCAATACGCGCGTCGCTGGTCTAATTAAGGCGCAATCGAATAGCGTCTTTAATGTTTTCGATCACCCCGTCGTACGAGGCCCCTTGTGTATAACACCCTTGCAGAGCGGAGCAGACAACGAAAAAGCCCTCCGCGTCGCGTTCAATGATGACCGGAAGCGTGTAATGCTTCAAATGACCGTATTGTACTGCTCCACCGTGGAATGACAAGGTGGTCGCTTGATATGGCTAATACAATCTTGCGAACCAGAAGAAAATAGCGGTCAGATGAATGCGAGGTCACAACAGAAATTGGTTTCGCGCGATGACAGCGTCGAAGGGGTGATCGTCGAGTAGGAGTCTTTCCAAACCCGACCCCCGGCTTCTTCAAAGGGTTGCCACTAGCCCGCCGAGCCTCGCTCGGGCGGGCGAGCGCGCCCGCCCCACACAACGGAACTACAGCGAGCTCATGTTCGCCAGGAACTCGCCGTTGGATTTGGCTTTGTTCAGCTTGTCTATCAGAAGTTCCATGGCTTCGACCGGGGACAGCGGATTCAGCACGCGGCGCAGAACCCAGATGCGGGTCAAGTCTTCTTTGGGGATCAGCAGTTCTTCTTTTCGCGTGCCGGATCGTTGGATGTCGATGGCCGGGAAGGTGCGCTTGTCGACCAGCTTGCGGTCGAGGATGATTTCAGAATTGCCGGTGCCTTTGAATTCTTCAAAGATCACATCATCCATGCGGGACCCGGTGTCAATCAGGGCCGTGGCGATGATCGTGAGCGATCCACCTTCTTCAATGTTGCGGGCCGCGCCGAAGAATCGTTTTGGACGCTGCAAGGCGTTCGAGTCCACACCGCCCGAGAGCACTTTGCCGCTGGGCGGAACGATGGTGTTGTAGGCGCGCGCCAGACGCGTGATGGAATCTAACAAAATCACAACATCGCGCTTGTGTTCGACCAACCTCTTAGCCTTCTCAATCACCATTTCCGCGACTTGCACGTGGCGGGCGGCGGGCTCATCGAAGGTCGAAGAGATGACTTCGCCCTTGACCGAACGCTGCATGTCGGTGACTTCTTCCGGACGCTCATCGATCAGCAGCACCATCAGCACGACTTCTGGATGGTTCGTCGTAATCGAGTTGGCCACATTTTGAAGCAACATGGTTTTCCCGGCGCGAGGCGGCGAAACGATCAGGCCGCGTTGTCCTTTACCGAGAGGCGTGAGCAGATCCATGACGCGGGCGCTGACGTTCTCGCGCGTGGTTTCGAGCTTGATGCGTTCCTGCGGATAGAGCGGCGTCAGGTTGTCGAAAAGAATCTTGTTGCGCGCTTCGTCCGGCGATTCGAAGTTGACCGCTTCAATCTTGACTAGGGCGAAATACTTCTCGCCTTCGTGCGGGGGCCGAACCTGGCCGCTGATGGTATCGCCGGTCTTAAGATCAAACTTTCGAATTTGCGACGGCGAAACATAGATATCGTCGGGGCCGGGCAAATAGTTGTAGTCGGGCGAGCGCAGGAATCCGTAGCCGTCGGGCAAGATTTCCAGCACGCCCTCGGCAAAGATGTGGCCTTCTTTTTCGCTCTGGGCCTGAAGAATTTTGAAGATGAGGTCTTGCTTGCGCAGTCCACTCGCGCCGGGCAGATCCAAGGATCGGGCGATCTTGGTCAGCTCTGTAATGTTTTTTTCTTTCAGTTCTGCGATGGTCATTATTCGATATCACCTGCGAAGGGAATTTTCAAAGGGGGGTTACTCGGGAAAGACTTGGCCAATCACGGGGCAGGCGGCGGGGCTGTTCTAAGCAGCCCGCCGTTGTGCCTCGGCGAAGTTTTCCGGTTCCGACAGAACCGTCTGCCGTTCCGAGCTTGCAATCTTATCCAGAACCTCGTTCATGGTTTCCTGGATTCTGGTGTTGGGCTTGTGAAACTTACGGGTAGCCTTCGAAGCAAGCTGGCAAAGCATATAACGATTCCGCAAAGTATGTAAAGCATCAAAAACGCGATCAGACCGCATAACAGGTCACTCTCCTAATCCGAGCCAACTGGCCCGCACGTCCCTCTCTCTGGCAAGACGAAAACCCGACCAGAATGCCTAACTCACTCAATTCAGATGGGTTGTACGGGAAAGCTCTGGTTACTGGTATAGATGCTCCGTTGGGTCCGAAAGTTTCTCGGTTTCGGGATTATGTTCCGGTTGCCAGCGGAGGTCCGTCAGACAAACTAACGTTGTAAGCCTTCGGAACTGTACACCCTACGTGAGAATGAACGCGCCGTCAAGTATTTCTTGCAATAACGGTTGGATCACCAAAAATGCCCCTCTGATTGCTCACATGGCTGGTTTGATTCACCTCCGTCCAATCGTCGCAATCTATTGATACAAAAATAGCTTAACGACCGAAGCAATCAGGCAAGCTCCCCTCCGGCAAGGTCGGGGACCCAGCTGCATACAATTTTTTACAATCTCAAGCCCAGAAGGTTCGATCCAGGGTGCGGTACTGGATGGCCTCGGCGATGTGTTTGGGCTCCATTGATTTTCCTCCCTCCAGATCGGCGATCGTTCTGGCCACCTTAAGGATGCGATCATGAGCGCGGGCAGTGAGGCCTTGCTGGGCCATGGCGCGTTCCAGCAATTTTTCGCAGTCCGCGGAGAGTTCGCAGAAGGCGCGAATGTGCCGAGGTCCCATTTGAGCGTTGCAATAAAGCTTTTCTCGTGGCGAAATCAGAAACCGCTCTAACTGCGCGGCACGGGCGTGCATCACCCGTTCGCGAATTTTGGCGGAACTTTCCGGTTCGGCGCCTGAGCGCATCTCCTTATAGTTCACGGCCGGAACGTCGATGTGAATGTCGATCCGGTCCAGCAAGGGGCCTGAAATCTTCGACATATAGCGCTGAATCAAAGGGGGAGTGCAATGGCATTCGCGTGAGCGATCGTTGAAGTAGCCGCAAGGACAAGGATTCATGGCCGCGGCGAGCATGAAGCGGGCGGGAAAAGTCAGCGACATGGAAGCTCGAGCAATGCAAACGGTTCCATCCTCAAGCGGTTGGCGCATGACTTCAAGAACATTGCGCGGGAACTCAGGCAGTTCGTCCAAGAATAAAACGCCATTGTGGGCCAGTGAGACCTCGCCGGGACGCGGTACGGCACCGCCGCCGATTAATCCGGCGTCTGAAATGGTGTGGTGAGGCGCACGAAACGGGCGCACGCCCACTAATCCGGCACCAGCATCGAGAACCCCGGCTACGCTGTGAATCTTGGTGGTCTCGAGAGCCTCTTCGAAAGTAAAAGGCGGCAGAATCGTGGGCATGCGCTTGGCCAGCATGGTTTTGCCGGAGCCGGGAGGGCCGATCATCAGGATGTTATGGCCGCCGGCGCAGGCTACCTCCAAGGCACGTTTAGCAGAGTGTTGGCCGCGCACATCTTTGAAGTCCACGAGAAATTGCTGAGCCTCACTCAGCAAATTCTCGCTATCCACTTTGAGCGGCATGATTCCATTGCCGGTGTTAACGAAGCGGATCACCTCAAGGAGCGACTTCACCGGATAGATTTCCACGCCGCCGACCATGGCCGCTTCTTTGGCGTTAAGTTCCGGCACGACCAAACGTGAAATCTTTCTGCCGCGGGCCTCGATTGCGATCGGAAGCGCTCCGCGAACCCCACGCACCCCGCCATCCAGAGACAACTCGCCGACGAAAAGGCAATCGGGTACCTCCTTCTTATTCAGGCCACCGTAAGCGCCCAAAATTCCCAGAGCCATGGGCAGGTCGAAGCCAGATCCCTCCTTTCGAATGTCCGCAGGGGCAAGATTTATCGTGATATGAGTGGGAGGAATGTCGTATCCGCAGTTCTTTAGGGCTGCGCGCACGCGATCACGGCTTTCCCTGACGGCAGCATCAGGCAAGCCGACGGTGTGGAAGTGATCTTCCATTGTCTTAATTCCAGACACGTCGACCTCGACCTCGATGATGCTGGCATCGATACCGAAAACTGCGGCACTCAGGGTCTTATAAAGCATGGGCAAGCTAGAAAACTTGAGAACGACCATCCAGCCCAAAGCTTCACCCTATGCTTTGCACTCTTGAAAACGTGGTGACTGATGTCACAGAAGAAGTGTGACTAGTGAACAGCAGCCGAACGTTTTGTCTGTGAACCAAATTACCCAACACGGTTTCTGTTGTCTGCATGACTGCTGTGAACTACGATTCGCCTAGCCCCAGCTGGCCTCGACCCAGGACTCGTCAAACCTGCGCAGCATGATGGCAGTTGTGGATGAATTCTTATGTCGGAACCAGAGAAACAGCCGACCCGTCCTGCGAGTACGCCAACCAGCCTCGAACAGGAAGAAGCGTGGCTATGGCGTATTGCGCTTTTGTTCGTGGTTCTGCTGGCCACCGGGTTAGCCGCAGAATCTTGGGAGCGGCTGCAGAGTCTTCCCTATCATCTTGGTCTGCTTTCGATTGGTGTCCTGTGTGTTGCCATCGCGTTTGCGGGTTTCGCCTACGGACGGCGAAAGCGGGTGACGGAACTACAAAACCTGGTGCGCGGCTTCCAGGAGCGCACCGCCGCTCCTACGGATGAGCAACTTGATCAACTCGGGGAACTCATTGCACGCTCCCAGCGCAGCTTCAAGGAACTGATCGATTCGTTCGATGACATTGCCTTTGCCTCATCCCTCGACGGAAAAATCAAGACGGTTAACCGGCGCGTAACGGAACTGCTCGGGATTCCTTACTCCGCGGTAGTGGGCCATCGAATCGAGGAATTTCTGGATGAGCCGAAACACGAAGATGTAGATCGCGGGTTGGCGCGGTTTCTGGAAAAGCGTCGCTGGAGCGGCCTGGTTTGCGTTCGCCTGAAAGCCAGCGCGCGCACTCTCTATTTTGATTGCGCGCTCAATGCGATTGTGAAAGGCGACGAGGTCGTGGGCGTGAGCGCTCTTGCCCGAGATGTAACGGAAGAGCGCGAGAAGGAAAGACGATTTACCGAGTTGTTCGAAACTCTTCAGGAAGGCGTTTATTTCAGCACGCCCGAAGGCAAGTTACTCGATGGCAATGTCGCTCTGGTGTACGTCCTGGGATACGAAAGCAAGGAAGAACTACTCAACCTGGATCCCAGGGCGTTGAACTCCGATCCCGAGCAGACTCCCGTGCTGGGGCGGTCCGCCGATGACCAGGGAGGAGTGCGCACCCGAGAAATCACGCTGCGTCGCAAGAACGGCTCGCTCGGCGTCTTCCTGGATACCTCGCGCGCGGTGTGGGATGCGGGAGGGAAAATCGTCCGCTATCAAGGCACACTCGTCGATGTAACCGAACGTCGCGATATGGAGAAGGCGTTGCGCCGCCAGGCAGAATTCCAGCGCTACCTTTTGGAAAGCTTTCCCGACCTCATCCTGGTGATCGATCTGAACGGACGTTACAGTTTCGTAAGCTCGAGGATCCACGACCTGCGTGGCTATAAGCCGGAAGACTTGCTGGGAAAGAAAGTCGAAGAGGAGCAGGATTATTCGCCCGAACTGTTCGCGCTCTATCGGGACCTGATTAGCGCCCGGAAGATGTTCGGGTCGTGCGACTATAACGCGCGTCACCGCGACGGAAGCTGGCGCACCATGCGAGCTTCGGCTAGCCCTTTATTCGATGCGGAAAATAAGCTGAGCGGCGTAATCGTCTCAGTGCGGGACATCACAGTCGAAAAGAAACTGGAGCAGCAGATCATTCAGAGTGAGCGGCTCGCGGCCATGGGTCAGATGATCGGTGGCTTTGCGCACGAACTGAATAATCCGCTTACCAGCATTCTGGGAATGTGCGAATTGCTGCAGGAGGGCGAAGCCCCCGAGACGGTCCGGAAGCAGATGGTCATTCTGCAACAACAATCGCGGCGTGCTGCGGAAATTGTTCAAAACCTGATGTATTTCTCCCGGCCTCCAGCACCGGGCAAGAGTCCTATTGACTTGGGCGAACTGGTGCAACGAACTCTTCACTTGCACGCCTATTCCCTGCGCAAGAGCAACATCACGGTTGATTTCTTGAAGGAGATTTCCCTGCCGCCGGTCAGTGGAGACGCGCACCAGTTGATGCAGGTGTTCCTGAATCTGATTTTGAATTCGGAGCAAGCCATGCGAGAGGTGCGCGATCGCGGTACGTTGCGCATCCGCATAGAGAAGCAAGCGAGGTCGGTCTCGGTCATTTTTCAGGACGACGGGCCGGGGATCTCGCCAGAAATCCTGCCCAATATCTTTGATCCCTTCTACACTACCAAGCGTCCGGGCCGTGGGACGGGCCTCGGGTTGAGCATCTGCAAAGCAATCTTGCGAGAACACAACGGCAATGTGGAAGCCGCGTCGGGACCGGGCGGCGGGGCGGTGTTCACGGTTTCCCTGCCGATTGCGCCGCCGGAACCCGTTACAACTAGCCTCGCTCTTTCGTAAACGGTGGGCATTTCTTCGTTCTTGGCTTCAGGTTAAGGTCTTGAAGGACAAGCTAGCCTATCTTTCGACTGCCATCGCCACCGCATTCCCTCCACCGAGGCACAGAGCCGCTACGCCACGATGAACATCGCGCCGGATCATTTCATAGATGAGCGTGACCAGGACCCGCGCTCCGCTGGCGCCGATGGGGTGTCCGATGGCGACTGCACCGCCGTTGACGTTCACTTTGTTGGGGTCGAGACCAAGTTCGCGCATCACGCCGAGGGCTTGCACGGAGAACGCTTCATTCAGTTCGTACAGGTCTACATCTTCATTCTTCCATCCGGTTTTCTGCCAAATCGTGCGAACCGCGCCCACCGGAGCCATCATGACCCATTTGGGTTCGACTCCGCTGGTGGCTTGGGCCACAATCCGGACCATGGGTTTGGCGCCGAGCTGCTTGGCGCGCGTGGCGCTCGTAACTACAACGGCGGCGGCAGCGTCGTTCACTCCGGGAGCGTTGCCGGCAGTGACGGTACCGTCTTTCTTGAACGCCGGCTTTAACGAGCGCAAGATTTCGATCGTAGTGTCTTCGCGGGGAGATTCGTCTTTATCGAAGATGACCGGCGCTTCGCCCTTTTTCCTCGGCGGCAATTCAACCGGAACGATCTGCGATTTGAAGCGGCATTCCTTGATGGCGGCAACGGCCTTGCGGTGCGAGTTCACAGCGAACTCATCCTGCTCTTCGCGAGTGATGCCGTATTTTTCCGCGACATTCTCGCCAGTAATTCCCATGTGGTAGTTGTTATAAATGTCCCACAGGCCGTCGTTCACCATCGAATCCACGATCTGCGCGTTCCCGAGACGATATCCCTTTCGCGCCTGCGGCAGCAGGTAGGGAGCGTTGGTCATCGATTCCATTCCGCCGGCGACCACGACGGAACTGTTTTCCGTCTGTATCGCTTGCGCTGCAAGTGCGACCGCTTTGAGTCCGGAGCCGCAGACCTTGTTTACGGTCATGGCACCTACTTCGGGAGCGAGGCCACCGAAGATTGCTGCCTGCCGCGCAGGATTCTGACCCAATCCGGCAGAAACAACGTTTCCCATGATGCATTCGTCGATCACCTTGGGATCAACATTGGCGCGCTTCACGGCTTCGCGGACCACGATCGCTCCTAATTGGGTGGCGCTCAAATCTGAGAGACTTCCTTGAAACTTTCCCACCGGCGTGCGACAGCCTGAAATGATGACAACATCGTCGAAAGCAGCCATTTATATGCTCCTGGGATTATTTTCCACCTATTAATTATAGATGTGGTGCGATAGAAAAGGATGAATTCCGTTCCAGTTCGCCCTTGATCGGGTGGCAGCTGTAGTGGTCGATAACAACATCGACCAGAAGCTGAGGACGAGCGAGTTTCATCGAGCATTGCGCAAGAATTTTTGTCGATAGACACGATCGCTGAGGACGTTGAGCGATGAAATTTTCTTTTTGAGTTCTCTTCGGTGACTTTAGTGTGGGGGTCACATGCTCATCGAACATCATTTTTTTCTTGACTTCACTTTTTATAGACTCTATACATCAATCAGTTGCAACAAACGACCGTTGCATTCAACTCCATGAAAAATGGAAAAGGGAGAATAGATCAAATGGCAACCAAGAAGAAAGCAAAGAAGGCCGCAAAGAAGAAACACTAAGAGCCTTCAACCAAAGTAAAACCGCGGGGACGCTAAAAGCGTCCCCTAAGTTTTTGCGCCCGAGTTTCGGGTGCTTGAGTTATTGTCGTTCGAAATCGCGTAGAGACGTTTTTCGGTGGCAGGGCAAAGACTACGATAAGCGCAGAATCCGCAATAGAAGCCAGGTTTGGCAGAAAATTCTTCCGCGGCAATCTTTCGCGCGACTTCTTCCACTTCATGCCTGCATTCCTGCAGCTGGCTTTCGGTGCGGCGCGTAGCGACCGCGCTATTGTCTTCCAGGTTGTGAAAGACGATCTGGTCGGCGCGGTAGCCCCATTTTTCACGCGCGGCTAAAGCGTAGATCGAGAGTTGAAGGCTTCGGTCGGCGTCTTCCTGCGACTTCGGCCTTCCCGTCTTGTAATCCGTAATCACAACCCCACCGTTGCTCGACTGATCGATGCGATCAATGCGCCCGACGATTTTGGTCTGCCCGATCTGCATTTCGAACCATTCCTCGGTATGCAGCACCTTTGGCACGGGAATGCGTTTGCAATTGGCTAGAAACTCGCGCAACTGCACGATCCCCTGTCGCTCGTAAAGATCCTGCTGATACTTTTCTTCGATACCGGCCGCCTGAAGATCAGTCTTGAAGAGTTCGATGAGTTGGTCGTCCGCTATGGTCCGTTCGAGGCGAACCGAGGCGTAGTAAGCCAGCAGGATGCGATGAATGGTGGCACCGTACTCCATCGCCGCCGGAACTTCGCCAGGAATTCTCCACTCGCGCTCCAGTTTGAATTGCAGCGGACAGATTTCATACGTTTGCAAAACGCTGGCGCTAAGTCGCGCGCCGAGATCTAACGCGGGAGGCAGTTTGAGCCATTCGCTCACGGGCGAACCGGGAATCGCCGGCGCAGCTTCGGCAAATAAGTCAGTTTGGAATTCAAGCGCGTGACGTTGACGGAGAAAAGGCTTGAGCTGGGCGTCCTTCAAAAGGTCACGAAGAAAACCGTTCGGGGTTGGATCCTTCTTGCCTGTTCCCTGTTTCGCGTAGATCGTGAGCGAGTCCCGGGCGCGGGTCATGGCCACGTAGAACAAGCGGCGCTCTTCCTGCCGGTTCAGTTCCTTATCGTCGAAGAACGATGTCGAGCCAGCGCCCTGCAACTCCCGAGGAAAGTCGACCAGGGGTTCTTTGTAAGCCGACGGAAACGAATTGGAGTTGGCTCGAATGATGAAGACGTGATTGAACTCAAGACCCTTGGCGACGTGCGCTGTCATCAGCCGAACAGCGTTCTGTGCGCCCGTCGAGATCGGGATCACGCCACCCGCCGTGCGGAAGTACTGGAGGTAGTCAATGAATTCAGCGATGTCGCCGGTCCTTGTGATTGCCTTGGGCTTTTCTTCCCATCGCTTCACAAACTCGAGGACAGCCGCGATCGCAGGCGAGGTGCGACTCAATGCAAACTGACGAATGATGATGCTCAAGACCACGCTGCTGCTGGCGTCGGCTCGGGTCACTTCGTCTCTGACCTGCTGTAAGGCATTCAGCACGTCGGGGCCGTTTTCGATCTTCGCCAAGACCGATACCACGCCGGATTTTCTTTCTTCCCTCGGGATCGCCTTCATCCCGGCGCGCAGTTTCTCTGGATCAATAGCAAACTGAGGAAACGACGCGACCCGGAAGAGGCTGGCGCTGTCGTTCACCGAGACAACGGCTCCCAGGCAGGCAAATAGGTCGCGGGCTTCGGGCGTATCCATCACGTCCATGTTTTCGATCGCGAACGGTACGCCCTGCTCGACCAACTCTGCCACAATCTGCTCGCGATGAAAATGTTGGCGGTAGAGAACGGCGAAGTCGCTCCATTTGCAGCGCAGTTTGTGTTGCCGATCGCGGATGGTGGCGACGATATCGGCACATTCAATTTCTTTCGCCGCCAGCACGACCGCGTCCACTGGAGGACCGGGCAATTTTCCCTCGCTCGACGCTTCTTCTTCGCGGGCGGAAATCAGCGGGGAACGCTGATAGCTCGAGGATTGGCCGCGCCCGGGAGGAAAGACGTCCGGATTCCTGGAAATCAGGGCGAACGCAGACTTTAAAATCGTCGTAGTCGAGCGACGATTCTTCCCCAGCACGACCCTCTTTGCGTCCGGAAACTGTTCCTGAAAAAGCCCGAATGCCGCGCTCGAAGCGCCACGAAACCGGTAAATCGCCTGGTCCGGATCTCCCACCGCGAAGACGTTCCGTTCTTCTCCAGCCAGTTGCTTGAGAATCTTGACTTGAGCAAAATTGACATCCTGGAATTCGTCGGCCAGGATGAAACGCGTGCGACGACGCTCGGCAGCCAGCAACTCAGGGTTTTCCGCCAGCAATGCTTGGGCATGAGTAATCATGTGTCCAAACGTCCCGAGGTTATCCTCGCGCAGCATGCGCTCGACCGTGGCAAATACACTGGCGATTTCCTGGCAGCGCCCGATGACCTCTTCGTCCGACAAGTCCTCGGCATCCTTTGATTTGCTCACCCGCGGAATGCTGACCTCGCCTCGCTCTAACTGATGTACGTAAGCGGCATATTTCTCGGGGCCGACGAGATCGTCCTGGCATCGCCGCATGAAACCAAGCAGGTCATGGAGAAACTGGCTGACGTTCGCCGCCCGCACGAAGTGGTTCAGGTGCAAGTCAGGGATGCGCTTCCGCAGATAAATCCATAGGTCCTGGTCATCGAGTACGCCAAACTGCTTGCCGTATCGGCCGAGAAGCTCATTGCAATATTCATGAAACGTGGCAATCTGCAAACCGGATACATTCGTGCTGCGCAGTTCGTCGCGCACTCGTTCGCGCATCTCCCGCACCGCATTCTTGGTATAGGTGACGGCCAAAATTTCGTTGGGTCGAGCGTGCCCGTCGCGGATTAAGCGCGCAATACGTCGAGTGAGTACGGTGGTTTTCCCGGTGCCCGCGCCGGCGATGACAAGCATCGGGCCGTGCACGTGCTCGATGGCTTCACCCTGGCGCTCGTCAGGTTCGAAGGTTCGTATAGCCGGGATGGGTTTCGCGACCGCCACTTGGCAGGAGGATATCAGAGATGACTGAGGATATTTTTGTGGGAATGTGTGGTAACTAGATCGAAGACTCCAATTCCGCGAGAGCCACAGCCAAGCCGGCAATTGCCGCTGTCTCGGCGCGGAGAATTGTGTTTCCCAGTGATGCTGAGATCCAGCCGGCTTCTCGAAACAATCTCAATTCATCTTCCGTCCAACCACCCTCCGGGCCGAGCGCAAGAATAACCGCACTCTCGCCAGAGTAAGCCTGAAGAACGCCCCTGAGCGTCGCCTTTTTTCCGATTTCGGACAGGACAATTCGTTTGCTTCCGGTTAGTGCCGCAGCTTCCTTCACCTTCAAAGGCAGGCATATTTCTGGCGGGGAGGTTCGCCGAGACTGTTCCGCGGCCTGTAACGCGATCCGTCGCCAGCGCTCGACGCGCTTGGCAGCAGCGGCGGCGAGATGAGCTTCAGTTCGCCGAGCGATCACGGGGATAATACGGGCCGCTCCCAGTTCCGTGCATTTTTCAATCGCCCACTCCATGCGATCGAACTTGAAAATGGCAAGAGCGATCGTAACCTGGGCCGTAGCCGGAGCGGGAACCTGGGCACCGAGTTCAAATTCGACTCGGTCTTGCGTAACGGCTATCACGCGTCCGCGGCGCACTTCGTTTCCCGCGGTGATATCGAATTCCTGGCCAACTCGGGCGCGAAGAACACGAGATAGATGATCAGCGTGGGCACCTAGCAAAACCGCGCGCGTGCCAGAGACTTCATCGGCCATCCAGCGTCGTCGGGTCATGGATAGGAAAGCTTAAACCACTAAGGACACTAAGGTGCACAACGGAACAAACTTGGCGGAAACGCGGACCTGACTATCCGAAAATATCCTTCACCTTGCCTAGCAACGTTCTACGCTGAGGCTTGTTCTCGACGCGCGTCATGCCTTCCAACTCCTGCAACAGTTCGCGTTGGCGCTTGCTAAGCTTGCCCGGAGTTTGCACGCGCACCTCGACGAACAAGTCGCCTTTCCCGTGGCCGTTCAGCACCGGTACGCCTTTGCCTCGGATGCGAATCGTCGTCCCCGACTGCGTCCCATCCGGCACTTTCAGAGCGTGCTCACCTTCAAGCGTCGGCACTTCAATCTCAGTTCCCAAAGCCGCCTGGGCAAATGAAATAGGAATTACGCAGTGCAGATCATTCCCTTCGCGCTCAAAAAACGGATGCTCCTTCACATGCAACACAACGTAGAGATCGCCCGCCGGCCCACCGTGACCGCCAGCCTCGCCCAGCCCCGAAAAGCGGATGCGCGTCCCGTCTTCGACCCCGGCCGGGACTTTGGCATCGACTGTCCGCTGACGCAGTACACGCCCTTCACCCTTACATTTCGGACATGGATCGGTGATCACGCTGCCCGCGCCCTGGCACGTGGGACAAGTCCGCGCCATGCTAAAGAATCCCTGCTGGTAGCGCACCTGGCCGCGCCCACCACAAGATCGGCAAGTCACAGGAGCTTTGCCCGCAGCGGCGCCTGAGCCGCGGCAGTCCTCGCAGGTCTCGTGACGACGAACCGTCACGTTCGTCTCCGTGCCAAACACTGCTTCTTCGAATTCCAGGGTGACGTCTTCCCGCAGGTCGGGGCCGCGCTGGGCGCGGCTGCCCCGCCGCGAACCGCCGCCGAAAAGATCTCCGAAACCGAAAAAGTCCCCGAAGATCTCGCTGACATCCTGGAAAACCGTGGGATCAAACCCGCCCGATCCTCCCCCGTTGACAGCAGCGTGCCCGAAGCGGTCGTATGCGGCGCGTTTGTCGGCATCCGCCAGGATCGTGTAGGCTTCGCTGCATTCCTTGAATTTCTCTTCCGCGTCCGGATTGTTCGGATTGCGGTCAGGATGAAACTGCAGCGCTAATTTGCGATAGGCGCTCTTGATTTCCTGCTCGCCGGCTTCGCGGGTCACCCCAAGCACTTCGTAGTAGTCGCGTTTTACGTTGCTGGCCAGAATGGTTCCAAGTCCTTTCAAACTTCGTCTGGATTAGTGCTTCGAGTTGCGCGCAACTTTGACCATCGAGGGACGCAGCAGGCGATCCTTCAGTTTGTAGCCGCGCTGCAACTCTTCCAATATTTGATGATCGGCGGCGGCGGTTGTATCCACCATCTCGATCGCCTCATGAAGGTGAGGGTCGAAGAGTTCACCCCTTGCCGGAATGGCGCGCAGGCCCAATTTCTGCAACGCATCCTGCAACTGTTTGTATATGAGCTCAACTCCGCTGCGGATCTCGGATCGCTCGGGGCTGGTCTGCAGAGCGCGTTCGAAGCTGTCGAGGATTGGCAGCAACGTCTTGATCGCGTCCGCCAATGCAAATTCGCGAAACTCCTGCTGCTCGCGGGCACTCCGTTTACGCGCGTTCTCAAACTCAGCCTGCAGACGCGCCAGCCGATCGATCAACGTGTCCCGTTCCACCCTGAGTTTCTGCAGTTCATTGCTTTCGGTTGAACCGCGAGTGGATGGGGAGTCAATAGTTACGGCTTCGCCTTCCGCGTCTGCAGCGGGCAATTCGTGTTCCGCGTCGAGTTCCTGAGGATCTACTTCTGATTTTCCGTTTGTTCTTGCCATATAAATTTCCACTCGAGCCGTTTACTCAGACTCGTTCAAGATTTTGTCAAATAGGCGGGCAATATAAGAAACCGCCGTCATCGTGTGTTCGTAGTCGATGCGTGTCGGCCCTATCACCGCGAGCGATCCCATGACCTCGCCGCCTACACGTGCCGGCGCGCCGATCAGTACGAAATTCCGCATCGAGGGCAAAGTCTGATCGAGTCCGATCACTACGCGCACGGCTTCCTGCTTGGCATCGAGATACGCGCCCAGCAGCCCTACAATTTTCTGTTTTTCTTCTAACGTCTTCAACAATTCCTGCAAGCGCTGTTTATCCTGCTCTCCTGCGACCAGATTGGCCGCGCCTTCAACATATACCGTCTGCGCACCATCGTCCGCAGCCAACGCGCCTTGCTTATAGAGTTGCTCGACCGACGTCATCAGGCGATCGTATTCGCTCCGCTCCTGCTCGAGCCGCCGGGCCAATTCGATGCGCATCGCTTCCATGGTCCAGCCGCGAAAGTTCTCGTTGAGAAATCGCGCCGCCGCATCCAGATCGGCCTGCGGAAGATCCATGCGCAGCACCCGGTCGCGCACCAGACCTGATCGTGTCACCAGCACCGCCAGCACTTTCTGATCGCCTAGCCGGGAAAAATAAACATGTTCGAGCGCCTTCTTGGGTCCACCGACAGCAACGGCGACGCCAACGTTGCGGGAGATCAGCGAGAGCACATGCGAAGTGCGCTCCATGAACTCCTGCACGTCCGAAACCCCGTGAAACGATTCCTGAATAATATTCTCGTCGCTATTCGAGAGCCGCGCCTTGCCCGAAAGTTGTTCGACGTAATACCGATAAGCCTCGGTGCTCGGCACGCGTCCGGCTGAAGTGTGCGGCTGTTCGAGAAAACCCGAGTCCGCCAGATCCGACATCACGTTGCGAATGGTCGCTGGGCTCAATCCCTCACGATTAGCGCGGGCAAGGGTGCGCGACCCCACCGGCTCACCCGTGGCAATAAAGGTCTCCACAATCGCGGTAAGGATTTCGCGTTCGCGCTCGCCTATGGGTGGGCCCGGAGGCATATACTCCCTTGTATCATATTGAGCTGATGGGACCAGCTGGATTCTACCTTATTCGCAGCTAACCTATGTAGATGCAACACTTACATCGCAAGATGCAAAACGCCTAATTTGATTCTAGGAAGCAGGGCGAGGCCTGTCAAGGATTAGGGCTCGTAAGTAGTGGTCCGCTCGGCTTCTCCTAATTAGGGTGCCTGATCGAATTGTGGTGCGTGATTGGAGAGGGCGCAGCCGCTCAAATTGGTCAAGCAACTTCCGCCGCGGCACATTATTCTAGTCCCGATCGACATGCAATCGAAATCCCACATTGCGGTAATCGGGGCCGGTGCGTTCGGCGGATGGACCGCTTTGTATCTGCTTCGCCGCCACGCGAAAGTTACTCTAATCGACGCGTGGGGGCCGGGCAACTCGCGATCGTCCTCCGGCGGCGAAACTCGCATTATTCGCGGCACCTATGGTGCGAGCCAGCCTTACACCAAAATGGCCGCTCGCGCCTTGCGATTGTGGAAGGAGCACGAAACCCGCTGGGCGCGCCAGTTCTTTCGTCGCACCGGCGTTTTGTGGTTGGCAACATCCGAGAACGACCACTACGAACGCAGTTCCCTGCCGATGTTGCGCGAAGCCGGCATTTCCTATGAGGAATTATCCGGACACGAAGTCGGGAAACGTTGGCCGCAAATCAACGCCGAAGATGTGCGCTGGGCGATCTACGAGCCCGAAAGTGGCTTTCTGAACGCACGCATAGCGTGCCAAGTGGTCGTGGAAGGCTTTCTGGCAGAAGGCGGCGAGTACAAACAAGTCGCCGCATTACCGCGTGATCTCGAAGCCGGACTCCTGAACGGCCTTATGCTTTCGGATGGTTCAAGGCTAACAGCTGACAAGTATGTCTTTGCCTGTGGTCCGTGGCTGGGGAAACTCTTTCCGGAAACGATCGGCGGCCGCATTCGCCCCACGAAACAGGATGTATTTTTCTTTGGAGCCCCTGCCGGAGACGATCGCTTTGCGGAGCCGAAGCTACCGGTCTGGGCCGACAATCACGATCGGTTCATCTATGGCATTCCAGCCGCCGATGGGCGCGGATTCAAAGTCGCCGACGACACACGAGGACCGGAGTTCGATCCAACTTCGGGAGAACGAACGGTGAACGAAGATGGGTTGAAAGCGATTCGCAATTACATCTCCTTCCGCTTTCCGGCGATGAAAGATGCCCCGCTGATCGAGACTCGCGTCTGCCAATACGAAAACAGCCCAGACAATCATCTGATCATCGACCGGCATCCCAATGCAGACAATGTCTGGCTGGTAGGAGGCGGCTCTGGCCACGGTTTCAAACATGGGCCAGCGCTGGGAGAAATGGTCGCGGAGTTGGTGATGGAGCAGAAAAATCCCGACCCCATATTCAAGTTGGCGCGCTTCGGGAAGGAAGCTACGACCAGCTATTGAATCTGAATCACGCTTTCGCCCGCGCTCGCTTTGATCTCGTCGACGCGCGCCATGACCTTGCGGGCAAAATCATAGAGTGATTTGGCATGGGGAGAGTTTTCGCCTTCGAGAACGGTGGGCTTGCCGCTGTCACCTGCTTTGCGGATGTCGGGATCGAGCTGAATATTCCCGAGGAAGGAAACGTCAAACTGCTTCGCGGTTTTCTCCGCGCCGCCGCGAGAAAACACATCGATCTCATGATGGCAGTGCGGGCACACGAAGTAGCTCATGTTCTCCACCATGCCCACGATGTCCACTTTCATCTGGCGAAACATTTCGATGGCTTTTCGAGCGTCCTGCAGCGAAACATCCGATGGGGTAGAGACGACGATCGCCCCGGTAAGCGGCACGGTTTGAATGAGCGAGAGCGACACGTCGCCAGTGCCCGGCGGGAGGTCCACGACGAGGTAGTCGAGCTGCCCCCAGACCACCGAGCCCAGAAACTGCTTGATGATGGAGTGCAGCATTGGCCCACGCCAGATCAGCGGCTTGTCTCCGGGATTGAGCAGACCGACCGAGATCACTTTGAGTCCGTGAGCTTCGATTGGTTCGATGCGATTGTCGCCCAGCACTTTCGGTTGAACACCGGTACCGAGCATGAGCGGAACGTTCGGACCATAAACATCAGCATCAAGCAGACCAACTTTGTGCCCCAGTTTGGCCATGGCCAGCGCCAGGTTTACGGCGAGCGTAGTCTTTCCGACTCCGCCCTTACCGGAACCGACCGCAATAATCGTTTCGACCCCGGGCAAGGGCTGCGGCCCTTGCGGCGGTTGGCCGGGATGAGGAGACATCGGTGTATTCAAGAAATCACCTTCCAGATAGGCGGTTGGCCGCCTACCCATCAATTATACAGGCGCTACTTCGCCGTAATAATCTCGCTCAACACATCCGGCTTGGATTCGTCCCGCACTAGGTGCGGATATTGCTCGCCGCCATGATAGTCGATCGTGTAAGTCTTGTAATAATCAGTATTCTCAACCAGCAGCTCCAGCGGGTCGGCGCTGTTCTTTCCAGCCTTAAGCGCCGCGTCTATATTTTCTGGCGAGAAGCGATGTCCATTCACCGCCACTACCTTCATCCCGGGGCCGATGCCTGCCTTCGCCGCCGGCATGCCTTCGACCGTGTCAATAATCTTTCCGTCGCCATCCAGCAACAGTCCGATCGAGTATTCGGCGTTGACCCTTTTGCGCTCCTGCCGGAGTGCCTTTTCCAGTTCCGAGGGAGTCTCGTTATAAACTAATTTCCATCCGCTTCGTTCGATACCGTTAAGCGGCGCGCCGGGACCGTGGTTGGTAAGCCGTTCCGTCCAGAATCCGCGCCAGTCGTAGGGAGCAACCTCGTTCAACGTATTCACCACGTCATCGAAAGTGTAGGTTTTCACTTCTGGAGGGCCGCTCTGCCCGCCGTGAAACAGATGGCAAAAGTCATCCATCGACTTCTGGCCATGAGTCTGTTCGCGAATGATCGTATCCACCCACAGCCAGTTCAGAACATCTTCGTCGTAATAATCCACCTCTCTTCGCCAGGACTCCCACTGGGGTGGGGCACCCTGCATAGATGGCACTCCGTCGGCCGTATCCTGTAAATTGCGCCAGGTGCGGCCGGGGACGTGGTCCAAACGCGCGGCGATTAAGGCCAGGCTGTCGCGGAACTGATCGGGAGTGCGCAGTCCGCTGCGAGCGCTTAGCGTATCGCCTAAATACGAGGTCAGCCCTTCGTACACCCAAAGCAGGTCGTCCTGCATGGGCTTTTCATAATCCGCCGTAGCCAAGTCGGCGGGACGCCGGTACTTTCCGTTCCAGGAGTGAACGTATTCGTGCGGTAGCAACCCCGCAGCCAGAAGCCGCAGATTTGGGTCAACCAGCCAGCGCTCTGGAGTCCGGCTGTCATTGGATTCATGGTGCTCCAGGCCGAAGTGCGCCACGTGGTCGCTCAGGCTATAGAGAAAGTGGTAGTCGCGAAAATGCCGGGCTCCGAAAAGTTTGAAGGCTTGATCGGTCAGAGTTTTGTAATGTTCGAGCACGTCCGGCGGAGCATCCAAATCCGCCGGGCTATCGGCAGCAATATCCATTTCCTGCCGCGGGTTTTCGGCTAGCGGCACGACGCGGAGATACTCGCCAGCGATTACGGGAGAATCTACCAGCATGGTCAGCGGGGCCGAATTGAACTTGATTTCGTTTCCCGATTGTGACGCGACGGGTAGCGGCGTGCCAAACTTCCAGCCTTCCGGCAGGCGCAGGCTGGCCTGATAAGTGAGTTCATCGGAAGTCCACCCAGCGGGATACAGCAGCACAGTGTTCCAGCTCAATACAGTCATCTTGTCTGTCGCGGATTCGCCGCCAGTGAACATACCTTCGTCCTTGCCTGTAGGTGAGATAAAGTCCAACGACGCGTTCACCTGCGTTGCCCCGGCCGGCACTTCGACGTGGAACGTCCACCCGTCGAGGAGATCGCGCCGCCATTTCAGCGTCTGCCCGTTAGCCGTGAACTTCAGCCCGGCCAAGTCCTGGATTGGCCCCGTGGGGCCGTGTTCGCCAGGAATCCATTTGGGATAGTAGAGCGTGAGTGTGCCCGGAGTGGCTGGAATGGTCAGTTGCGCATGAAAGATCTTGCGCGGGGCGTCGCTGGCATCGACTGAGAGGGTGATTGTAGGCGCCACTGATTTCGGCGCTGGCTTGTTTTTCTTGGCTGCGACCGGCAGTACAGATGCGCAAACCAAAATCAGCGACAAGCAGGCAACGCGGCACGGTAAATTCATGGGGCTCCTTAGAGTGAACAGAAAGATTGACGAAACAGTCGAAGAACAAATGACTATACCAGCGGAGTGTAAGCGTCGTCACGCACACCTTTGAATCGTTCCAGGTTCTGTCCATAGGCTTCGTTGCACTTTCTAAGCTCGCCTTATGTCTGCGGGTCACAATTCGCGAAGCTGCTTTGCTATGATGCTTTCCGTGCACTCCCATATTCAGCGTGGCCGATTCATTACGTTCGAAGGTCTCGACGGATGCGGCAAGAGTACGCAACTGGCAAAGCTGGCTGCAGCCCTGCGTGCGCAGGGCCTGCCGGTGGTGGTAACCCGGGAACCCGGTGGCACCCCGACGGGAGAGCAAATTCGCCAGCTTCTGCTCGATACGAAGACGTCCTCCCTCGCTCCGCCGGCTGAGTTGGCCTTGATGTTCGCCGCGCGGGCACAGCACATAGCTGAAGTTATTCATCCTGGGCTTGCCGAAGGTCAGATCGTGCTCTGCGATCGGTTTACCGATTCGACTGAGGCCTATCAAGGTGGGGGACGTAAATTGGGCAGCGAAGCTGTGCTGGCGCTGCATCGAATTTTGTGCGGTGGTCTGCAGCCTGAACTCACCATCCTGATGGATTCTGACGTAGCTGCAAGTGTGGACCGAGCACGCCGCCGCAACCGATCTCATTCTGCCAAGAACGGTAAGGGGAAGAGTGATGAGAATCGCTTCGAGCAGGAAAGCCGCGCCTTCTTTGGACGAGTGCGAAGC
Organism: Terriglobales bacterium; assembly: GCA_049585795.1. Taxonomy (GTDB): domain Bacteria; phylum Acidobacteriota; class Terriglobia; order Terriglobales; family Acidobacteriaceae; genus JABDBE01. The sequence goes on from JBAVAQ010000012.1 coordinate 176,915, forward strand.
ACATATCTTGTCATCGCGAAGCGGGAACCCCAGCGCGTGATCGTGGTGGACGCACGTGGTACTCCCGACGAGACGCACAGGCAAATCGTGGAGATCGTGCGGCGGAAACTGAAACTGTCTAGAAAGACAGCTTGAATTCACCACAGAGCCACAGAGAAAATCTCAGGGACGAAAGAAAGCACATGAACGTTTACCCGGTGGATCAGTAGTATTCTCCATTGGTTGAGCTTTTGATTTTCTCTGTGGCTCTGTGGTCGATCAGCCCTTATGGGTTTTTCTGATTTCTACGGCAATTCGGAAACTGTCCGACAGTTGCGCGATATGCTGGCGCACGGCCGCTTCCCCCAAGCCGTAATTCTGGCTGGCGCAGCGGGCTCCGGCAAATACACCCTGGCTTTGATGCTCGCGAAAGCCATGAATTGCCTGGCTCCCGTCACTACCGATGGCTTGCCGGACTTTTGCGGCAAATGCTCGAACTGCATTCGTATCGCGCAGGCAGAAGATCTCAATGCCCGCTTCGCCGAGGCGGTCGAAGCACGCGAAGGCCTGCGCGAAACCGACAAGAAAGACACACGGCTGTTCGTCCAGACTCATCCCGATGTGCTGGTGATTCCGCCCGACCCGCCCCAGATGATGATCAAAGTCGATCAGGTGAGGAGGGTGATTGAAACCATCCACTATCGGCCGGGCGAAGCCAAGGAGCGGGTGTACATTTTTACCGACTCGGCGTTCATGAAAGAGGCTGCCAACTCTCTGCTGAAAGTGTTGGAAGAACCGCCCGAGTTCGCGACCATTTTCTTGTTGACTGAGAATGCGGGCGAGTTATTACCGACGATTCGGTCGCGATCGATGGTAGTCACGCTGGGCGCGCTCCCCACCGCAGACCTTGAACAATACCTGGCGAAGAACCGTCCCGACTGGAATCCGAAACAGCGGGCGCTGGTGGCCCGTTTGTCGGAAGGTGCTGTGGGCCGCGCCCGCGGTTTTGATCTTGCGGCCTACACGGCGGCGCGCGCGCATGCACTCGCGATTCTCGGCTCAGCCTTGCGCGCCAGCGATCACAGCGAGCTTTTCAAAATCACGGAGACCTATCGCGCGGGGGCCGAGGGCCGCGAAAAAACGGAGAAATTGCTGCGCGCGCTCTACTCACTCTTGCAGGACTTGACGTTCTTAAATTCAGGGACGCCGGAGTTGGTTCGCAACACTGACATTTTGGCTGAACTGAAGGCGTTGGCTGAATTGGCGGATTTTGCGTGGATTAGTTTGGCGTCTGAGCGGTTGGCTGAGGTGGGGCGCGGAATGCGGAGGAATTTGTTGCGGTCGTTGTCGTTGGATTCGTTTGCGACGGGGTTGGAGATGAGAAGTTAGCGGTTAGAAATTAGAAGTTAGCGGTCAACGCCCGAGAGTTTTTCCGCAACCTCTGAAGTCGTACCCTTCCCCGGGGATGGCGATTTATTTGGTGGGCATTACCAGCTTTGCGATGGTGGCCAACTGCATGTTCGACGTGCCTTCGTAGATTTTGCCGATCTTCGAATCACGCCAGTATTTTTCTACCGGATAATCTTTGGTGAATCCGTAGCCGCCGTAGATTTCGATGGCTAGCGACGTGACTCGCTCCGCTACTTGCGAGCAGAACAGCTTGGTCATCGCAGCTTCTTTAACAAACGGGATGCCGGCATCTTTCATGCGGGCGGCGTTGTACACCATGAGGCGTGCGGCTTCGATTTCGGTAGCCATTTGGGCGATCTGAAACTGGATGCCCTGAAAATCGGCGATGGATTTCCCGAACTGCTTACGTTCTTGCGCGTATTTTGCGGCGTATTCCCACGCGCCACGAGCTACGCCCGCCATCTGCGCACCGATTCCGATGCGGCCTTCGTTCAGAGTCTCAATGGCGATTTTGTATCCCTTGCCTACTTCGCCCAGAACGTTCGACTTGGGAACTCTGCAATCCTCCAAGATCAACTCGCAGGTCGAGGAAGCGCGGATGCCGAGCTTGTCTTCTTTCTTGCCGACGGTGAATCCCGGAAAATCCTTCTCGATGATGAAAGCGGTGATGCCTTTGTATCCCGCGGCGGGATCGACGGTGGCAAACAGAATGAAGAGACCGGCTTCTTTGCCATTCGTGATCCAGAGCTTGCGTCCGTTGAGAATGTAATCGCTTCCCTTCAGTTCCGCTTTCGTTTGCAGCGCAAACGCGTCCGAGCCCGAACCTGCTTCGCTCAGCGCGTACGCGCCGCACAGGTCCGCAACCATTCGCGGCAGATAGCGCTTTTTTTGATCTTCGGTCGTCCAGCGCAGCAGAGCGTTGTTGACCAACGTGTTTTGGACGTCAACGATTACGCCGGCGGAAGCATCCACGCGTGAAAGCTCTTCAACCGCGAGGATTGCTTCGAAAAATTTGCCGCCTGCGCCGCCGTATTGCTCGGGCACTTCGATTCCCATCAATCCGAGTTGAAAGAACTGGTGAATGAGGTCTTTGTCGAAGACGCCTTTTTCGTCCATCTCTTTCACTAGCGGGCGAACTTTTTCTTCGGCGAATTGGCGGATGTTGTCGCGGAAAAGAATTTCGTCTTCGGTGAAACTGGTCAGGGGTGTCGGCGACGCAAACTGGAGCACATCGGGCATACAAGCACCTTCGAGAGCAGGATGGCGAACTGCAAATTCTAGCACTTGCAGATGGGAACAGGAATCAGACCAGGAGAATCAGTTCCGGTGGCCGCCATGCACCAGCTTGAGGCCGTCGGCTTGCAGGATGCGCTGGATTTGATTGCGGGCGTGTACCGCCCAGGGGCCCGAGGTGTCCAACTTTACATAGGCACGCCAGTGTTTCAGAGCCTTGCGCGGTTCGCGGATCTTCTCGTAGGCCAGCGCCAGATTGTAATGAGCGTCGCCGTAGGTGGGGGCGAGTTGCAGAGCGGTGTTATAAGCCTGGATCGCTTCCGCTACGCGTCCAGTCTCGTCAAGCACGTTGCCCAGGTCGAAATAGGCCAGGGCGTAGCGGGGATCGATTGCAATCGCTGCGCGGTAATGCTTTTCAGACAACGTGTAATCCTGGCGGTTGTAATGCAGTGTGCCCAGGTTGATGTGCGCGGCCGCGTGGTCGGGGTCCACTTCCAGCACTCGCTGATAAGCGGTGATCGCCTGTGCCTGCGTATTCGGATCTTCCTCCAATGCGATGCCTTGCGCGAAAAGGGCGGCAACGTCGGCGGGGAACGGTCCCGGGATGACCAACGGAGTTGCGGCTTTGGGCGGCGTCGTGCTGGTGACCACATTGTTTCGGGCGGAGAAGTCAAACATGAACTGGCCGGCAATGGGTTCGACCAACCTGCCTTCGTGGCGAAACGCGACGCGGCTTCCGGTGCTGACTGTACCGGCCTCGAGCAATGGATTTTCCATTCCAGCCGCCTGCTTCTGCATGGCCTCGAGAGATTGCCGGATCACTGCGGGCCGCACCTTTGCGGCGCACAGGTCGCGAACTTTCTTGATTTGCAGCAGGTCAAAAAAGGCATAGCTCTCGGCGGCGGCTACCAGTCCGGCTTTTTCCCAACCTGCCAACTGACGCGCCGTGAGCCGAAGAATCCGGAGCAAGTCTGCTCGACTATAACGGTACACGGTTTTAAGGAATCGTTCGATCTCTATTATCCGAAGTTGGGCTGGCGTTGGCAAGTGGAAAGAAGACTCTAAAGGAATCTGAAAAGGCAACTTGCACAGGCTCTGGTGCAACGACAGACTGGACGGGTTCATCCTGGTGGACCAGCGCCATTCCGACCGGACCTATTGCGACGCTTGCTATACGAGTTGTTCTCGAAAGACGTCATCCTGAACCGGGCGTCCGGGTGAAGGATCTCGCGCGGAGCGCCACGCTTTTGTGGGTGGTCTAAGCCCAGCATTCAACCGCATTCCCGTCAATCCGCGCGAGATCCTTCGCGGCCTGACGGCCCCTCAGGATGGCGTCAATTTAAACCGGAGTCGCTCAAACGCGCATCAGGAGTTGGAGCCTTCATGAGTTATCATGGGCTTCGTCCCTCAGAAGAGCTCGCATCATCGCCCTCAAACGCAAAGCCGTGCAAGATATGGAGTCGACGAAAGAAATGACCGGACTGGTCCAGCAGGCCTGCCTGGTTGCGAAAGATGCCGCGTTCAACCTGCGCGACTATCTCGAGAATTCCTCCAACATGGCATTCATCGCGGTAAAGGACTGCGAGAAAGAACTCGACCGCGCCGAACGCAAAATCGACGACGGAATTACCCATGCCATCACGCAAGTCAGCGAGGAGGAAGCACGCGAACTGCTCGCCTGCCTGAAATTCATTATTGATCTGGAGCGCATTGGAGATCTGACCTGGTCGGTTGCGCAACGCCTGCTGCGCCTGACCCCGAAGATTCTTCGCGATGACCGCCGGGATTTAATTGCGATGGCGGACATCCTGGAAAAAATGCTGGAAGTCGTACACGACGGTTTTGTGAATCGCGATCTGGAAGCGGCAAACTGGATATTAAAAACCGACTCCCAGATTGACCATGTCTGTCGCGCGGTCTTTCAGCGGCATCTGGAAAGTAAAGCCAAAGACCGTCCCCGTGACTACAGCACCAATCTGCTGCTGATGGCCCAGGCTTTTGAACGCGCCGGAGATCACACCAAGAATCTGGGCGAAGAGTTGGTTCACCTGGTGGAAGGCCGCAGCGTCCGCCACGAACCGAAACGGCCCAGAAGTTCGCGCGCGGCCAACGAAGCATAGATGTTGTCTGATCAGGGAGCGGTGCTGAAATCATTTCTGTTCGCCCGGCTTGCAAGTATCGCCTTCCGCGCTGAAATTCATCTTTTGGAAGTCGAAAGTGTAGCTTTTCAATCGGCCGAGAACCAGTTGACCGATGTTGCCGTAGAATTTGTCCTCCGAATGTGCTCTTGGTTGTGTGATCACAGGAAGCTGGTTGAGCGACACGCAGGCTCCGCCCATCTTTATGTTCACTTTGCCGGTCAAGTAAGCGGGATAGGATCGCACACCACCCGCGCCGGCCAAATCGAAACTTCCAATCGTTCGCGACGCGAAATCGCTTCTGTGCTCAAGGTAATATTGCATCGTGAAAAATGTACCCGCCGAGCCAGTATCAATGGTGAACAGCCGTTCCGTCCCTTCGACCTCGGCGGCAACTACTGGCATGAGTCTCTGTAGGAAAAGATTCTCTTCGCCTCCGGAGGTTCCAGTTGCCGGGCTCAATCCCACGCCGAATCGTCCGTCGGCGAAGAACGTGATTCGCCCCAGTGCCGACAAAACCGGGAAGCCTATGCTGCCGGGAATGAGGTAGTGTAGCGAAGGAACCACCAGATCTTTGTCGTCGATCACGATAACGGCAACGCTTTTTATTTTTGCCTCACCGAGTCGAAGCTCGGGAATCACTGCGGTACGAATTGCCATCCTTCGCCCAGCAATGCCCCGAGACGTGGCGGTTGAGTTCGAGAGCTTGAGGCCGAGTCGCTGGGCCAGGCTGACACTTATCGCCGACAGATTTGCTCCAGTGTCGAGGATCAGCGATTCGTGAAACTTCCCAAAGTCCACCCACACTTCCGGCAGCCCGACTCTGTCTTTGCGGGTCGGAATAGTAAATGGTTCCTTCACTTCGACGGACTGAGGAGGCGACCCTCGCAGCAAGTTCCACCGCGCTGCCTCTCGGGTCGCTCGTTGGCGCTCGCTCTCGTCCATCAGCAATCCGAAACGTCTTTCCAATTCATCGTACGTGTTTGCCGCATCCGAATAGCGGAAGGACTTTTCGTAATCGTCAGCCAGCGTGCTCAGCGTCATCACTGCGCGCTCCTTGTCACCGCTGGACAAAGAGGGCACTAGCGGTTCAAGCATCCTGATGGAATCGGCAACCCGGTTACGCCGGTTAGCCATGACGCCGTCGAAGAACGTGCGATCTGAAACCGACAGATTCGATTTCGACGCAAGTGCTGTGTCCAGTTCCAGATAACGTCGATCGCGTAGAAGTTGATTCAGGTCGGCCGTTCCGGGCGGGGCGCCCGCGTCCTTTGACTGAAGCGCAGAAGACCACACGAAGACAACAAGCGCGCACGATATGGCAGTAGCAATGGCGGCAAGAGACCGCATGGTCTTTAGACTGCGTTCAGAGTACCTCGAAACACAGCTCTCCGCTTATTGGATGCGAAACTGAACCGCGAGAGACACTCTCCCCTCGGACCGCAGGTGGCATAAATCTGCGGCTAAGGTTGCAGGGGCTCGCCCGCTACCACCCCGGTCAACTTGTGCTCCGGCATCGCCTTGTTGAACGCTGCCACGTCGGTATGAAGAAACTGATTGAATTTCTGGATCGCAGACTGGTACTGGGGTTCAAGAAATTGCTTCTGGTCCATAGCGGCGGCGCTTGGCGCCTCATCCGAACCTTCCAAAAGGCCATCCAGCGAGATCAGATGCTCGCGAATCTTGTTGGGTGTCCGTATGACCGATTCAGCAGCCCCGGCATTGCTGGTGATCTGCTCTTGCACCGCCTTGATCTGCTTCTCAAAAGCGTCGATAGCAGTTTTGACTTCCTTTTCGTCGGCAGCGCCTTTCACCACGACCTGCAGCGCTTTCAATTGCGCCTCCATCGCGTCCATGCGGTTCAGCGCCACATCGAGTTGCGACAGGTCATGGAGCACGGACTGCGTGGTTTGATAAAGCGTTTCCATTGCAGATTGGTCGGCGTGGGAATGCGGGTCATTCACCACCACGATCTTCTGCGATGCGCTCTGACCTCCAACCATCATCGTCGCCGTGTACTCGCCGGGAGGAACCAGGGCTCCGGATTTCGGACCCTTGTTAAAGTCCTTTGCGCTTTCCCAGCGCACTGGCCCGTCCGCACGCAGATCCCAGTACAGCCGCTGCAAACCCGCTTTGGTCGGCACCCAGGGGATTGTCTTCGGCTGTCCAGCCTCAGCCTCCTCCTCTTCGGAAGTCTTAGGGGGGGATATCTGTTGTTGAGTTTGCGACGGCGTAGCGGGCGCTGGAGGTTTCACTTCCTGTTGTTCAGGCCGCTGCGTTCGCTCTGTTCCCGCTGGCAGCGGGATATCTTCGTCCGAAGGTGGAGTCTCGTCTTGATCGAGTTCGCGCATTCCTTTCATGGTCCGCACCGTTCGGCCTTGCGAGTCAGCAATCACGACTTGGCCATGATCTTTGACTTCGCGAGCAAGAAAATAACTGAACTGTGCACCATACGTCGGATTCTTTCCGTAGAACGCGCCGTCTCCCAAGCCTTCCACCTGCGACCACGGCCAGAAACGCAACGCGGAAGGCGGCGGGAAGAGATGCACAGTCGCCTGCCCGATCTGAGGATTGAATTGCTGGAATGGCGTTAGATCATCGAGAATCCATATCGAGCGCCCGTGCGTCCCGACCACCAGATCGTTATCGCGCACGTGCAGCGCGATGTCGTAAACCGATGCGTTCGGCAAGCCGAGTCCGAACAGATACCAGTGCGCGCCCTCGTCCCACGAAACGTACAGCCCATTTTCCAGGCCCGCGTAGTACATCCGCGGATTATGCCGGTCGCGTTTGACGACGTGCGCGTATACCTGCGGCAGATCGCCGCTGATGGACTGCCAGGTCGCGCCATAATCGGACGTGCGATAAAGATAGGGCTTGAAGTCGCCGCTGAAGTGGCGATCCACACTGATGAGCGCCTCACCTGAATCATCGGGCGACAGGTCGATGGACTCGACCCTCCCCCATGAAGGCAATCCGGGGATGTGCGCGGTTACGTTCGTCCAAGTAGCCCCACCATCGCGCGTAAACTGCACCTGACCATCGTCGGTGCCGATCCAAATGACGTTCGGATCTTTTTCCGAAGGTGTGATGCGAATAATCGCGTCGTAAACCTCCGCGCCCGAATTATCCTTCAACACCGGTCCGCCTGACGATTGCTGTTTGGCCTTATCGTTCAGCGTGAGGTCCGGGCTAATCGGCTTCCAGGTATGTCCGCGATCTTCGCTCCTAAAGAGCACGTTCCCGCCGGCATAAAGAACCGTGGGATTCTGCGGTGAAACTGCAAATCCCGCATTCCACGCGAAGCGATAAGGAAGATCGGCAACGCCGCCGCCAATAAAGTCCCGCGGATAAGGCTCGATGTCGCGTACCTGCTCAGCCCCGCGATCGAAGATCATGAACACGCCGTTCTGCGTGCTGTTGTAGACCAGATTCGGATTGTCGGCGGCAGGAACGGCATAGATGCCATCACCGCCGTTTAGATCGAACCAGTGCCGGTCGAGAATCCCCGAATTGTCCTTGGTGCGACTGGGGCCGCACCAGCTGCTGTTGTCCTGCAGTCCGCCGCAGACCAGGTAAGGCCGCTCATCGTTCGTGCCTACGTGATAGAACTGCCCGATCGCAATGTTGTGGACGAATGCCCAATGGTCGCCATTATCGCGTGACAAGATCACACCGCCGTCATTGCCACCAATGATGCGACCGCTGCCGGCCGGATCGATCCATATCGCGTGGTGGTCCACGTGCACTTGCTTGCCGATAATGCTGAAATTTTGCCCGCCATCTTTTGATTCCATCAGGTTGTTTGACAAAGCGAAAACATGATCGGCATTTCTTGGGTCAACCGCAATGTGCGAAAAATAGAATGGACGAACATCGACTTCTTCATCTTTGCTAACCACGCTCCAGTGATCGCCCGAGTCCTCCGAGCGCCACAACACGCCCTCGCTCGATCCCATGACGGCGTACACGACGTTCGGCGAACTCGCAGCAACGGCAAGGCCGAAGCGCCCCACTGGCTCTTTGGGGAGACCGTGACCACTGAGGCGCATCCACGTCTCCCCCTGATCAACCGATTTGTAAATTGCGTCCTCCGGTCCGCCATCGGAGTAACTCCAAGGCGTACGTCGGAAACGATACGCGGCGGCAAAGAGCACTTCCGGGTTCTGCGGATCCGTGGCCAAGTCGGCGACCCCGACACTCCGTCCGAGGTAGAGCACCTTTTTCCACGTGGCTCCGCCATCGGTCGTGCGAAACACGCCACGCTCTTCGTTATCGGCCCATGGACTGCCCATAGCAGCCACGATCACAGTGTTGGGATGATGAGGATCAATCACGATGCGCGAGATCTGAAAGCTGGCCTCTAGTCCCATGCGCTTCCAATGCGCGCCCCCGTCGGTTGACTTGTAAATGCCGTCGCCGAAGGAAACATCGTTACGGACGTTACCTTCGCCCGTCCCTGCCCAAACAACCTCTGGGTTCGTGGGATCGAGGGCAAGAGCGCCAACAGAGGCCACGCTCTCATGTTGAAAGAGCGCCTTCCAGGTGATGCCACCGTCGTTGGTGCGAAACACACCGCCATCAGCCGCGCCCACGTAATATGTGTTGCTCTTGCCGGATACGCCGACTACGGCGATCACGCGTCCGCCGGAAATTGCCGGGCCGATCTCACGAAAGCTGACGCTCTTGCGCACTTCCATGGGCAGTCGAGTACGCCCTTCATCGTCGGCTTTCTGTGGACCGGCCTGGTCGGCGAGCGGCATTTCCAACTGAGTTAGTGCCGTGTCCTTGGCCGGTTCGCGCCCGCTGGTCCCTTGCTTCCCAGTTGGGCCAACTTCACCCGAACGCCGAGTCTTCGCCCGAGCATTCTGTTGTGAGAAAGAGTTTGTGGTTGTGAAGCTGAGGAGGAGGCAGACGGCCACCACGGGCCAGACGCGATAGCAAGAGTTCATCGTTTTTTATCCGGAGTAGTGTGCAATACGAAAGCAGTAGGGTAGCACGCACCCTGACGTTGTGGGAAAGGACCAAACAACAGAACCATCCATAAACTTTCACCTTCGCGACCCTTTCAACGTGACTGGTACGGTTTTCGTCCGCCGTTTTTCGACTGGATGTGCCGCCCAGACACAGCGAATTTCCGGTCGCTTACGAACATTTACGTTCCGTTACAGATTCTTTACTGCACAAGCGCCAAAACCTGTTTCCATCAAAGAAGCAATTTAGAAGCTTGGGCAACGAGGGTTTAGGGAGCGCATCCAATGGGCCTGGCTTCGGAGCTGAAGCGACAATTACACCTCGAATCACAAGCGTCACCTCGGAAAGAGTAATTGCTGGTTCTAGAAACCGTACGGCAAAGTAAGATATTTGGCAGATCTTGAACATCTTTATCCGAAGCGCATCCGGACCGTTGCGTCGCTTTGATGTTCGGCCACTGGAGAGCACTGGACCGCATTGACTGATGTAAGAAAATTGGATGGAAACCAAACCTCCTGCTTCGACCGTTGAACTCCAGCCGCCGCCGCCGGCGCCAGCGGGTCATTCCAATAAGTCCAAATGGCAACGGCTTTTCGTTTGGGCAGCGTTGCTGCTGACCTTCGGCATCATTTTCATGCTGGTGTTGCGTCATCACGACCAAACCCAAAGCGGCGCCTCGTCGCGGCGCGGTGTGACTGGCCCAGTCACGGTTGTAACCGCCGTCGCACAAAAGGGAAACATTGGAGTCTATCTGGACGCTATTGGCACCGTCACTCCGATCTATACCGACTCGATTACCAGCCAAGTCACCGGAATGATCACCCAGGCGCATTACCAGGAAGGCCAACTGGTCCGCAAGGGACAGGCTTTGATCGATATCGATCCGCGACCCTACCAGGCCCAACTCTTGCAGGCGCAAGGCGCCCTTGAACGCGACACCCACATCCTCGAACAGGCAAGAATGGACCTGCAGCGTTACCGCGGTGCATGGGCACGTAACGGTATTCCCAGGCAGACGCTCGATGACCAGGAAAAAATCGTACTGCAGGACGAAGGCACGGTAAAAAATGATCAGGGTGCTGTGCAGTATGACCAGGTTCAGGTTGGATGGTGCCACATTACCGCTCCGATCGCAGGACGCGTGGGGCTGCGGCTGGTGGATCCCGGAAACGTCGTGCAGGCGAATGGAACCACGACGCTGGTGGTGATCACTGAGGAGCAGCCGATCACCGTGGTCTTTACCGTTGCCGAGGACAGCCTCCCTCAAGTGCAGGCGCAGACCCGCCAAGGCAAACGGTTGGAAGTCGATGCCTATGATCGCGCACAGTTGACTAAGATTGCCACTGGAAAGCTCCTGACCCTCGACAACCAGATCGACACCACTACCGGCACGGTGAAGTTACGGGCGATCTTCGATAACAAGGACGATGCGCTCTTCCCGAACCAGTTCGTGAACACCCGTCTGTTGGTGAACACTCTGCAAGGGGTCACATTGATTCCGACCTCTGCCATTCAACATAATGGTCAGACTGCATTCGTCTACGTCATTCAGAATGGCGTAGCTCAGATTCGTAATATCAAGCCAGGTGTCGCCAACGCTGGCCAGACCGCCGTCCAGGGCATCAATCCGGGGGACGTGGTTGCCGACAGCAGCTTTGAGAAGCTGCAAAACAATTCCAAGATCACGGTCTCCAAGCAGCCTGTTCCCGCCGCTACGAGCGAAGGTCCGGCTCCGTGAGCCCGTCTCGCCCATTCATCATGCGGCCCGTCGCGACCGCGCTGCTGATGGCGGCGATTTTACTCGTCGGTATCGTTGCCTTTACCCAATTGCCGGTCTCGGCACTGCCCGAGGTGGATTACCCCACCATCCAAGTCGTGACGTTTTATCCCGGCGCCAGCCCGATCGTAATGGCGACGACAGTCACGGCACCGCTCGAGCGCCAATTCGGCCAGCTTCAGGGACTCAGCCAGATGACCTCCACCAGTTCGGGTGGAACCTCGGTCATCGTGCTGCAGTTCAATTTGAGCCTCAATATCGACGTCGCCGAAGAAGAAGTTCAGTCGGCCATTAATGCTTCACAGAGTTATCTGCCCTCCAACCTGCCCGCGCCCCCGGTTTACAGCAAGACGAATCCCGCCGACGCGCCCGTACTGACGCTCGCCGTCACATCTGATTCCGTTCCTTTGTCGCAAGTCGAAGACCTGGTGGATACGCGGCTGGCTCCGAAGCTCTCGCAGCTCAATGGAGTCGGATTGGTCAGCATCAGCGGCGGCCAGAAGCCGGCGGTTCGCATTCGCGCCAATCCGGTCGCCCTCTCTTCCTACGGCGTCGATCTCGAAGATGTGCGCACGGCCCTGGTGCAAGCCAGCGTGAATGCCGCCAAGGGCAACTTCGACGGTCCCCGGCAGGACTACCAGATTGACGCCAACGACCAACTAGTCAGCAGCGCCGACTATCGCGATGTGGTGGTCGCGTATCGGAATGGCGCGCCGGTCATGCTCACGGACGTGGCCGAAGTGGTCGACGGAGTCGAGAACAACAAACAGGCCGCGTGGATGAACCAGACTCCCGCGGTCATCCTGAACGTCCAGCGCCAGCCCGGCGCAAATACGATCAGCGTGGTCAAGAGCATCAAGAAGCTGCTACCTCAGCTCGAAACCAATCTTCCCGCCTCGATTCAAGTCACCACGCTGACCGACCTGACCACCGCAATCCAGGCCTCGGTATCCGACGTGGAATTCGAATTAATGCTGACCATCGCGCTGGTGGTGATGGTGATCTTTCTGTTTTTGCGAAGTCTCTACGCCACGATCATTCCCAGCGTGGCCGTCCCGCTGTCGCTGGTCGGCACTTTCGGCGCCATGTACGCGCTCGGCTACAGCCTGGACAACCTGTCGCTGATGGCACTCACTATCTCCACCGGATTCGTGGTCGATGACGCCATCGTCATGATCGAAAACATCTCGCGCTTCATCGAAGAAGGCGAAGCGCCGATGGAGGCAGCCCTCAAGGGAGCGGAACAGATCGGCTTCACCATCGTGTCGTTGACTGTCTCGCTGATTGCCGTGCTCATTCCTTTACTTTTCATGGGAGACGTGGTCGGGCGGCTTTTCCGCGAGTTCGCCGTAACCCTCGCGGTCACGATCGTTATCTCTGCCGTGGTATCGCTGACCCTGACTCCCATGATGTCGGCGCGCATTTTGCGCCATCAGCCCAAGGACCAGCAGGGTCGCTTTTACCGGGCCTCGGAGCGCGTCTTCGAACGCATGATCGCATTTTACGGGCGGACCTTGAAGTTCGTGCTGCGCTATCAGACCATCACCCTGCTCGTGGCCTTGGGCACGCTTGTGCTCACCGTGTTTCTCTACATCGTGATTCCCAAGGGATTCTTCCCGGTGCAGGATACCGGCGTCATTCAGGGCATTTCGCAAGCTCCCGAAACTATCTCCTTCCAGGCCATGTCGGAGAAGCAACAGGAACTCGCCAAAGTTATCCTTCAGGACCCGGCGGTGCAGAGCCTTTCCTCGTTTATCGGAGCTGACGGCACCAACACAACGCTCAACAGCGGCCGCATGTCCATTAACTTGAAGCCGCTCGCGGACCGCAACCTCAGCGCCTCTGACGTTATCCGCAGGCTCCAAGCCAGCTTGAAGAAAATCCACGGAATCACCCTCTACATGCAGCCGGTGCAAAACATCACGGTGGACGACCGCGTGAGCCGCACGCAATATCAGTACACGCTCGAAGATCCCGATGCCAACGAGCTAAACGAATGGAGCAATCGCTTCGTCACCAAACTGAAGACCTTGCCAGAACTCGAAGATGTAGCAACCGATCAGCAGACCGGCGGGTTAGCGGTCTCGCTGATCATCGATCGCGTTACCGCCTCGCGCCTCGGGATCGCTCCGTCGACCATCGACAACACTCTCTATGACGCCTTGGGACAGCGCCAGATCAATACGATGTACACTCAGCTCAACCAGTACCACGTGATCCTCGAAGCCCTGCCTCAATTCCAACAGGATCCCAATGTTCTGCAGCATCTGTATATTCAAGCCAATGCCTCGTCCGGAAGCTCGGGGCCGGGGGCTTCTTCCTCTTTTGCGTCCTCAGGATCTTCTTCCGCAGGATCGAATGCGACCACGACTTCGGTGCTCTACACGCCATCCTCCGGCGTGTTCGTTCCAATTGCGAATGCACTCTCGCCCAGCAATAGTTCGACTGGGGCGACTGCAAACTCCTCCACGAATACCGTTAGCAGCAGCGCGATGGCCAACGCCGTGCCCCTCAGCGCGTTTACCCATGTCCAGCGCGCAACGGAAGCGCTTTCTATCAATCATCAGGGACAATTTCCGTCGGTAACTGTCTCGTTCAATCTGGCTCCCAATGCCGCCCTGGGAAGCGCCATCACGGCAATCGACAAGGTACAGGCGGACATGCACATGCCGCCGAGCTTGCAAGCCGACTTCCAGGGCACCGCAGCATCGTTCAAGAATTCGCTGTCCAACGAGGCCTTGCTGATTCTCGCCGCATTGGTGACGGTGTACATCGTGCTCGGTGTGCTCTATGAAAGCTTCGTCCATCCCGTCACGATTCTTTCCACTCTTCCCTCCGCCGGAGTCGGTGCGCTGCTGGCACTTATGTTATTTCGCCAGGATCTCAGCGTCGTCGCCATTATCGGCATCATCCTGCTCATCGGAATTGTGAAGAAGAACGGAATCATGATGGTGGACTTTGCTCTCGAAGGCGAGCGCCAGCACGGCAAGAACGCTACCGACGCTATTTACGACGCCAGCCTGCTGCGCTTCCGCCCAATCATGATGACAACGATGGCAGCACTGCTTGGAGGCCTTCCATTGGCTTTCGGAACCGGAATCGGCTCTGAGATTCGACGTCCTCTGGGAATCGCAATGGTGGGAGGACTCATACTGAGCCAGGCGCTCACCCTGTACACGACGCCGGTGATTTACATCTTCTTTGACAATCTCGGGAGAAGATTTTCTAACTCCAGCGCTGGCGAAATCTCCGGCGGCACCGCGCAACCGGAAGCGCAGCCATGAATCCCTCTGAACTTTTTATCCGGCGGCCCGTAGCAACGACCTTGCTCACCATTGCCATCGCCATCGCCGGAGCGGTTGCGTACACTGTGCTGCCGGTTTCTCCGTTGCCCCAGGTCGACTTTCCGACCATCTCCGTCTCCGCCTCCTTGCCCGGAGCGAGCGCCCAGATTATGGCTTCCTCGGTCGCTACCCCACTCGAACGACAGTTCGGCCACATTGCGGGAGTTTCGGAAATGACTTCCGCGAGTTCTCTGGGAAGCACATCGGTCACCATTCAATTCGACCTCAGCCGCAATATCGACGGTGCCGCCCGCGATGTCGAGGCCGCGATCAGCGCAGCTCGCACCTACTTGCCGGTAAATTTACCCGCCAATCCCACCTATCGAAAAGTGAACCCCGCCGATGCTCCGATCATGATTCTTGGCCTCACCTCCAGCAAATTCGACCGCGGCAAGCTATATGACGAAGCCTCCACGGTGATGCAGCAGAAACTTTCTCAAATCCAGGGAGTGGGACAAGTCGCCGTCGGAGGCAGTTCCCTGCCCTCGGTGCGCATCGATGTGAACCCAACCCAGCTGAACAATTACGGTCTGACTCTGGCCAACGTTCAATCTGTGTTGAGTACGCAAAACGCGGACATCGCCAAAGGCCAGATAACATATGGAGCGGTCACGGCCGACATCCTCGCCAACGACCAGATCTCAACTGCCAGTGACTATAAGCCGATCATCATCGGGCACAGTAACGGCGCGGCGGTGCGGCTCTCCGATGTCGCTGAGGTTACCGACAATGTTCAGAACATCCGTTCCGCCGGCTATCTGAATGGCATTCCTTCGGTGACGATGATTATCTTCCGCCAGCCCGGCGCGAACATCATCCAGACCGTCAATAACATCCGCAGCCAGTTGCCGTTTCTGAAAGCTTCGATTCCGCAGGGCATTGACACCACCATCGTTCTCGACCGAACCACTACGATACGGGCTTCCGTTAGCGATGTTGAGCGCACGTTGTTGATCTCGGTAATTCTGGTCATCCTGGTGGTCTTTATCTTTCTGCGCAACACGCGCGCCACCTTGATTCCGAGCGTCGCTGTCCCTGTGTCCCTGATCGGCACCTTTGCCGTGATGTATCTGGTCGGCTACAGCATCGACAACCTCTCATTGATGGCGCTTACCATCTCGACAGGATTCGTGGTCGATGACGCCATCGTAGTGATGGAAAACATTTCGCGTCACCTGGAACAAGGGATGCAACCCTTTGCGGCGGCGCTGAAGGGGGCTCAAGAAATCGGCTTCACCGTATTTTCCATCAGCGTTTCGCTGATCGCGGTTTTCATTCCGATTCTCATGATGGGAGGCATCGTCGGGCGCCTTTTCCGCGAGTTCGCCATTACGCTTTCGACGGCGATTATCGTTTCCATGGTGGTTTCATTGACCACGACTCCAACCATGTGCGCCCATCTACTGAAGCAAGAAAAGGTACAAGAGCACGGCAGAATCTATGAAGCGAGCGAGAAGTTCTTCGCCTGGATGCTGGAAACTTATCGTCACACCCTAGTGTGGGTGCTGGACAATTCGGGGCTAACCCTGGTCGTGTTACTGCTCACAATCGTGTTGAATGTCGTGCTCATCGTCAAACTACCTAAGGGCTTCTTCCCGCAGCAGGATACCGGTGCGGTGGTCGGGGGCGTGCAGGGCCCCCAGGATTCGTCGTTCCCTGCGATGGACAATTCGATCCGGCAGTTGGTTGGGGTGATCAAGAGCGACCCTGCTGTCGCCAATGTGACTGCCTACACCGGAGGCAACGGGTCCACCAATGGCGGATTCATCTACATCGCTCTGAAACCGCTCAACGAGCGCAAGATTGGCGCTGCGCAGATTATTAACCGGCTGCGTCCCCAGTTGAATCGTTTGCCCGTCGCCTCAGCATTCTTGCAGGCTTCGCAGGATCTGCGGATCGGAGGCCGATCGAGCAATGCGCTTTACCAGTACACCATCCAGTGCGACAACGTTCAGGATCTTTCGAAATGGGGGCCCATCCTTTTACGCGAAATGAAGAAAATTCCTGGCCTCCAGGACGTTAACTCCGACCAGCAGAATGGTGGACTGGAAGAGCTGTTAACCTACGACCGCACCACCGCTGCCAGGCTGGGAATCACGACGCAGTCTCTTGACTCTTCGCTCTATAGCGCCTTCGGTCAATCGGAGGTCTCAATTATTTATACGCAACTGAACCAGTACTACGTGGTTCTCGAGGTCGCCCCGCAGTATTGGCAGAGCCCGGAAGGTCTGAAAGACATTTACCTCAACACCGTGAAGGCGGGCAACGTACCGCTCAAAGCGGTTGCAAGCTCCGAGGCCGGCACCACGCCGCTCTCGGTGAACCACACCGGCTTGTTTCCTTCCGTAACGGTTTCCTTTAACCTGGCTCCCGACGTTTCTTTAAGTGACGCCACTCGCCGCATTGCATTAATGGAACAGAAACTGGGCACGCCTTCGACCATTCGCGGCTTCTTTGCCGGCACGCTTGAGGCTTACCAGCAGTCCCTGAGCACCGAACCGATGCTCGTATTGACCGCGCTCCTGGCCGTCTACATCGTTCTCGGCATCCTCTATGAGAGTCTGGTGCATCCCCTGACCATTATCTCGACGCTGCCCTCGGCCAGTGTGGGCGCAATGCTGGCCTTGATGCTCTTCAAAATCGATTTAAACGTAATTTCCATCATCGGAATTGTGCTGTTAATCGGCATTGTCAAGAAAAACGCGATCATGATGATCGACTTTGCGCTGGTGGCTGAACGGCAGGAGGGCAAGAGTACGCGGGATTCGATCTTCGAAGCCTGCATGTTGCGCTTTCGTCCGATCCTTATGACCACTATGGCTGCGCTATTCGGGGCATTGCCGCTCGCCTTCGGCACGGGCACTGGTTCAGAACTGCGAAGGCCGCTCGGGATCACGATCGTAGGCGGCTTGATCGTGAGCCAGATGCTCACGCTGTATACCACCCCGGTGGTCTATTTGTTCCTCGATCGCTTGAGGTTACGGTTCCAGGGAACATCGCACACTGCGCTCTCGACTCCAACTCCGGAGGCCAGCTAGCGTGCCCAAGACGTCAGGCAGAAACGTTATGGAAATCTTTCAGAGAAAATCGGTGGACGGGCGGTCAAGGTCTTGCGCAATTGCGCTCTCATTAATGTTATTGGTGATGCTATCGGGATGCACCGCTGGACCTAAATACCATCCACCCGCGCCGCCCCAGCCACCGGCCTCGGTTTACAAGGAATCCCCTACCCAGTTCAAGGAACAGGAAGGATGGACGGTGGCGCAGCCTTCAGACTCCATGCTGCGCGGCAAGTGGTGGGAAATCTTTAACGATCCTGAACTCAACGCACTCGAAGAACAACTCGACATCAACAACCAGAACATCAAGCAATTCTTCGAGAACTTCATGGAAGCTCGCGCCATCGTGCGCGAGGCTCACTCGCAATATTTTCCGACGCTGGCGGTTGCACCCTCGTTCAGCCGCTCGCGAACCTCGGGAAACTTAAGCACGACCCCCGTTAATACGACTGGCAAAGGTACCGCCATTCCGCAACTGCAATTCACGACTTATTCCCTACCCCTGGAAGCGTCCTGGGAACCCGATCTTTGGGGCAAGGTCCGTAACACCGTACACCAATCGCAATACGCCGCCCAGGTCAGCGCGGCGGATCTCGAGAACGAGCGTCTGACTGAGCAGTCGAGCCTTGCAGAGTTTTTCTTTCAGATCCGCGGCCAGGACCAGTTGCAAAAGATTTTCAACGACACCGTCGAGGCAGACCAGAAGACGCTTGACCTCACTCGCGCCCTCTATGAAACCGGCATTGACGATCAGATCTCGGTGGTCGAAGCGGAGACCACGCTGCAGAGCGCGCAGGCTGGGGCAACGAACGTCGGAATTGCGCGCGCTCAATACGAGCACGCCATCGCGATGCTCGTAGGCAAAGCGGCAACGAATTTCTCTATTCCTGTGAAGCCGATGACCGTTGCTCCGCCACCGATTCCGATCGGCGTGCCCTCCGAACTGCTCGAACGCAGGCCCGACATCGCAGCTGCTGAACGTGCCATGGCCGAGGCCAACGCGTTAATCGGCATTGCGTATGCGGCTTACTATCCGACGTTGACTTTGAGCGCGGATGGCGGCTTTGAGAGCTCCGCATTCACCAAGTGGCTCTCGTGGCCCAGCCGCGTCTGGTCCGTGGGCACCTCGCTCTCTGAAACCATCTTCGACGCTGGACTCCGCCGCGCCACCGTCCAACAATACATCGCGACGTACAATGCGGATCTCGCCGGTTACCGTCAGACCGTGCTCACCGCATTCCAAGAGGTGGAAGATTCGCTCGCCGAAGTCCGCATCCTGTCAAAGCAAATCCAACAACAGCAGCAGGCCGTGAATTCAGCACAAACTTTTCTAAAGCTCGAGCAAGGAAGATACGAGACCGGCATCGATCCCTACATCAACGTGCTGATCGCCCAGACCACGGTGCTCGCGGACCAGCAGACTCTGAACAATCTTCAGGTCGAGCAGATGACCGCCGCGGTGGCGCTGGTCGAGGCTCTTGGCGGAGGCTGGGATCGTTCGCAGTTGCCGACCCCGCGGCAGGTGACGGAGAAGCCACCCAAAACCGATACGACCATCGAACACTAGTCTGAGCCTGGCAAACTGTGCCAGACCCAGTATCGCGTTTGTATTTTCACCGCACCACGATCTTGCCCATCATTTTCGGATGGACCGAGCAGTAATAGGGAAACTCTCCAGCCTTGGTAAACGTGTAGGAGAATTTTTCGTCCGTGTCCCGCACTTTGGAGTTGAACACACCGTCGGTGCTCACCACCGTATGCGGAATATCATCGCGGTTCGTCCAGGTAACAGTTGTTCCCACAGGGACGGTGAGCGTCGGCGGTTCGAAGGTGAAATTATCGATTTTCACCTCTGCGCTCGGAGCAATGGGCTGGCCACGCTTCGCCGTGGCGCCTGATGATGCCGCTAGGAACAACATCACAATGATTGCCGACGCTATTAAACTTGCAGTCCATATATCCTTCTTTGTCATTTTCGTGTTCCTTCCAGATTGATCAGCTAGTTTGATATTTTTGTTCGGACGGGGTACGAGAGCGCCTACGCAAGGCTCGAATCAACTACCGCCAAGGAATGCTGACCGCGAAGGTAGTTGACATCAGTAATTCCGAGCAGAGTTCGCAACTGCTCAGCGGACACTTTCATCGGTCCGGGAGAATCTGCCTTGCCCGGCTGCGGTTGTGGAAATGCCGTTGACATGGCGGTATGAAAAGTCACGTTTCCTTCGATCTTTTGCATGGTCTGGTGGATGTGCCCGTTCAGGACGGTGACGGAGCCGAACTTCTTCAAGTAAGCCAGCGCCTGCGCGCTATCCTCCGTGCCCCACCCCCACTCCGGATACACCGACCACAGAGGTATGTGCGCGAATACGACGATGGGCGTGCTGTGTTTCAGATGCTTGACATCTTTTTCCATCCACTCGAGTTGCTCTCCGCCGAGCGATCCGAGTCCACCCGACTTCAAGTTCAGCACATTCACCAGTCCTATAAAGTGCACACCCTGGTGGTCGAAGCTGTACCATCCGGAGCCCTGGGCGCTCTTTCCGTACCGTTCGAGGTAAGACTTCCCGTTATCGTCGAGCACGTCGTGTTCGCCGGGCACGAAGAATACGTCCTTCGCACTCGCGCCTTTCAAAATTTGGTCAACATTGTCGAACTGTTCTTGTCTTGAAAGGTGGCTGATGTCGCCCGTATGCAGCAAAAACTCCGGTTGATCGGGCAGAGCATTGATCTTTTCCACCGCCGCCTGCAGCGTCGCGATCACATTCTGGTTGGCCGGCTTGTTGAATCCCATGTGGCTGTCGCTGATCTGCACAAAGCTAAACTCTCCGGCTTTGCCAGCGTGTTTGTCGGCCTTCTTGGCGAAGGCCCGAGACACCGGAATGCCTCCGCTCATCGTCCAAACCAGTCCAGTTCCTGCCCATGCCATACACTTCAGAAACCCGCGACGATCGACGCCATCGTTATTGAGGTTTTGCAGCTGTTCGTCGATGAAATCATGCTTCTTCTCTGTCATTGTGTGCTCCGTAGTTGCAGTGTTTTGAGTTGATAACTGGCAACCACTCTTTTTATTCCATGTAGGGCGGACATTTCTGTCCGATGCAGTTGCCGTTGGTTTTGGTGGCGATCTTTAATTGTTGATCTTTGGCCCGCAGGAATCAGGCGCAACAAAGTGACATACGAGAGGATTCCGTCGAAGGAATAGTCTTTGGCCGGTCGAATCCGAGCCGAATAAATCGAGGAATCAGAAATACAAATCGATGGCAGGACGGCGTTACTGGACCAACGCCTCAATCGCTAACGCATGCAATCCATCGGTGTCCAGCACTGTGCCCTTGACCACGATTCCGGGGACGCCAATGCGGTCGAGAACACTCTCCGGAAGCTGTACTCCGTTCTGCGCACTTAGGACAAGGTAAACTTGTCCGCCTTGGTCGGGAATAAACAGCAGCGGACTGCCAGCCGCGGCGCACAGTTTCGCACAGAAGGCATGATCGTATGCGTGCGTGTGACTGCCCAGGTAACAATTTGCGTCGGTCACTTCGCCGCGGAGGCGCACAGCTTTGCCGGGCATAGTTTGGCCGACCAGCAGATCAACATTGCCCTGCTTGGCCATTCGTCGCGCTTTTTCCAGATCCGAAACCATAGTCCGCACTTGTGCGAACGGCATGTTGTTCAGTCCGTAGCGATCTCCAAATTGGAAAGCGCAGAAGACCAGCACCGCAACGACGCCGAATAACAGTTCACCTCGTGCGGCTCTTTGTACCCTGGCTTGCATGCTTTCGCCCGCCCGCGTTTTGTCCATTTTCGGTACCGGTGTGGCTGACTCGCCAGATGGAATTCGAACCGTCGTCACTGACCAGGAGTGATCCGTCCTGGGCCACGGTAATGCCGACCGGCCTTCCCCAGACATGCCCGTTGTCGAACACAAAGCCAGTTAAAAAGTCCTCGTACTCGCCACTGGCCCGGTTTGTCTGATGCAACGGTACGCGGATCACTTCATATCCGGTGCGCACGGATCGATTCCACGAACCGTGCTCGGAGGCGAAAATGTCGCCCCGATATTCAGCCGGAAACTGCGCGCCTTCGTAAAAAGTCATTTCGAGTGAAGCGTTGTGCGGCTGCAAGAGCACGTCGGGAACCAGCGTTTTGTCCTTCAACTCCGGATGTTTGCCTTCGTGACGCGGGTCCTGGTGCCCGCCAATGTACCACCAGGGCCAGCCATAGAAGCCGCCTTCGGTGACATGGGTGATGTAGTCAGGGACGAGATTGTCTCCCAAACCGTCGCGTTCGTTGACCGAACACCATATCTCGCCGCTCTTCGGATTGATCGCCAGCCCGCCTCCTGCATTTCGAATCCCATAGGCGTAAATTCGCATCTCGGAGCCATCAGGGTTGAATTCCAGAATGTCGGCCCGATTCTTTTCATCCGGCGTCGTATCAGGGTCGTCGACGTTCGAGGCCGACCCAACTGAGACGAACATCTTCTTGCCATCAGCCGTAAACTGAATGTCGCGGGTCCAATGCCCCTCGCCGTGTGCCAGGGGCGCAATGTGCTGCGCTTGCCCCGTGGCTTTCAAGTCGCCGTTTTTATATGCAAACCGCACGACTGCGTCGGTGTCGCCCACGTAGATCCACTGCGGATTGTCTCCCGGAGGATAGAACGCGATTCCGTAAGGCTGCTTGAGCCCGGTGGCGAAAACACTCGTCTGCTCCGGCTTACCGTCACTCGTAATTCCTCGGAACACTCGGATTTTCCCACTGCTGCTTTCTGCCAGGAAAATGTCGCCGTTGGGAGCGGTCCGGATCAACCGGGGATTATCCAGTCCGGTTGCGAATTGCTGCACGCTGAATCCGGCCGGAGCTTTTGGCCACGCGCCGGGCGGCCGAGCGATTACTTCAGGTCCGTTGGCCGCCGAGTCGGTAGCGTAGGGCGCCGGAAGATCTTGCACTGTAATCTTGCGTGTCATCCCCGGTTCCTCGAAGCGGAAATCTGTAAACGGAGCCCGCGGTGGTGGCGCATTCGTCTCAATAGGCTTTAAGTTCGCAGATGAGGCTTCGTCCTCTTGCGCGCTCGCGGAGGTTTTAAGCGTCCTCAAGTAAGTCACAATCTGCCATCGCTCCACCTCGGGCAGACTTGCCCAGGACGGCATACCGTTATTGACGGAGCCGCTCGTGATAAACCAGAAGACCTCTCCGTCCGGTGCGGACTGAGTGGCGCCTCGCGATAAAGCGGGAATGTTGCCCGTACCGCGTCCATTGATTCCGTGACACGACCCGCAGTTCATCGCGTAAAGTTTCGCGCCTGCTTCAACCGCAGCTGCCTGGCCGGAATACGGATTTTTCAGTTGAAGACTGGACGCGGGCGCGTTATGAAAGTGCGCATCCTGGGCGGCCAGCTTCGACATAGGAAGAATCGACAAAATAGCGAATATTGTCGCGGCAACAAAACAGAACCACATATTGGCTTTCACGACGACCCTCCAGAACGATTTGTTGCTCTAGCTTCCATGGCCAAATCGGTACGAATTTGGATGAATCTAAGGTTTATCGCGCTGCATCTTTGTTTGAAAGGTTCAATTTATTTGATCAGTTTTGACCGTAAGCAGGTTCTGTGCCCGTCACAACCTGCACCTCCGGATCAGGTGGCATTCTGCTGCCTGAGCGCGTCCGGGATCTCCACCACAAACTCGTAGAAGCCGGCGAGGCGCAATCGGAATCTAATCCACCATGCGAAAGCGCTTGGTCGGTTTCATTCTGACTATTCAGTTCGTCCTCTTCTTAACCCATCTTTTCCTTTACCAAACTTGGACATTTTCGTCCCTCGGAAGCGACCCTCCTGGCCCGCTTTGGATGCAGCTGATCGTCAGCTTTTTGTCGGTGAGCTTTGTAGCCGCCTCCCTGCTTGCCTTTCGCTATACAAACCCGGCTGTTCGCGCGTTCTATCGGGCTTCAGCAGTGTGGTTAGGTCTTCTGACCTTCCTGTTCTTCGCGGCTGGTTTCTCCTGGATTATTTTTGGAGTTGCGCGGCTGGCCGGGCTGGACGTGAACTTCCATCGCATCGTCGAATTGTTATTCAGTGCGGCTCTAGTCGCCGGATTGTATGGGGTTTTCAATGCGAACCGGACGCGAATTACGCGAACGACGGTGCGGCTCGCGAATTTGCCGGCGGCGTGGCGCGGGCGACGAGCCGCGCTGATCAGCGATCTACACCTGGGACACGTGCGGAACGGCAGTTTTCTGCGGCGCATGGTGGCAAAGATTTTGAAGGAACAACCGGATGCAATCTTTATCGCCGGTGACTTGTATGACGGCACAGCCATCGACGCGGCGCAAGCAGCGGAACCATTGAACCAGTTAACAGCGCCACACGGCGTATATTTTGTCGCGGGAAATCACGAGCAGTTTGGCGACGACAGCAAGTATCTGCGTGCCATTGCCGCGGCCGGAGTCCGCGTGCTCAGCAACGAGAAGGTGGAAGTAGACGGTTTACAGATCGTTGGTGTGCCCTACCGAAACGCGGTGCATGAAGGGGCTCTACGGTCTCTCCTCCACGGGATGCGATTGGATCGCGACCGCCCCAGCATTCTGCTGACGCATGCCCCTGACCATCCCGAAATCGCGGAGTCTGCCGGCGTCTCTCTACAGTTATCGGGCCATACGCACCTGGGCCAGTTCATACCGTGGAGTTGGATGGCGCGACGGATCTATCGGCGGTTTGTCTACGGGTTAAGCCGCGTCGGCAAAATGCAGATTTTTACTTCGAGTGGAGCAGGAACATGGGGACCGCCCCTGCGACTGGGATCGAATCCCGAGATTGTCCTGCTGCAGTTCGAATAAATGTTCTCATGGCTTTCGAGCGGTCGCGGAAAAACTCCTCTCTTGAGTGGCGCACGGTCAGCGCTGCGATTACCGCCATCGAATTAACAATGAGTGGAATTCTCCGGCGACTCCCAACAGCCGGCGTGAGCACCACCATCCACGTGGAGTATTTCTCCGGTTACCTGACCAGCGATATCGTGAACCTGCGCAAGAGTTAGTGACAGTTTTGATCCCTCGACTCTGGTCAACCTCACATCGTTAGAACCGCGCGGAATTGTGCCTTGCCACTCATCATGCGCGCGTAGGCCTCGCCCGCTTTCTCGAGCGGGTAAGTCTCAATCATCGGACGCACGCCGGATAGTTCGGCGAAGCGCAGTGTGTCCTCCGAATCGGCGGGAGTTCCCGCGGCCCAGCCTTGAATGGTTTTACTTCCATTAATCAGCTGTACCGGTGTGACTTCGATGGGCTCGAATGTGGCGCCGATCACCATGAGTTCGCCATTTGGCCCCAGACCGTCGATCAGCGCGGACATCGCCTTCGAGCTTGGGGCCGTTGCCAGAATGACCCGCGCCCCGCCCAGTTTTTGCAATGCCTCTGCGGCGTTGGTCGATCCGCTGTCGATGTACAAGCTCGCTCCGAGTTTTTTTGCAAGCATCGCGTTCTCCGAGCCCCGCCCGATAGCTACGACCTTGTATCCAAACTTGTTCGCGAATTGAATCCCCAGGTGCCCTAGACCGCCGATGCCTTGCACCGCAACCAAGTCCCCGGGAAACGCACCACTGTGCCGCAGCGCGTTATAGGTAGTAATTCCGGCGCAGAGCAACGGCGCCGCTTCGGTGTCACTTAAGGTGTCCGGTATGGCCACTAGCGCCTCCACCGGGGCGACCATGTATTCCTGATATCCACCATCGTAGCTGATGCCCGGAATTTGGAGGTTCCGGCAATTCCGAAAATCTCCGCGCCGGCACTCGCGACAGGTGTTGTCCTGGCCGCCGTGCCAGCCGACACCGACGCGCTGTCCTTTCTTCCATGCGGAAACTTCCTCGCCCACTTCATCGATGACGCCGGCGACTTCGTGTCCGGGAACGCGGGGATACTGAATTCCAGGCCAGGCGCCTTCTTTCGTAAGCTCGTCGCTGTGGCACACACCACAGGCCTGCACCTTGATCCGCACCTGTCGTGCATCTGGTTCAGGAATCTCGCGCTCGACAATCCGGAAATCTGCTCCCGGTTTGGAAATCTGCGCCATCTTCATCGGTTCTGCTACTGGGACTCTTGCTGTTGCCATAAAATCCTCCTATGAATTGTTACCGTGGTGTTGGAGTTTTAGTCGGTTAAACTTCAAAGCTTATTCGAATCACATTCCTGAAGACGGGTTGCCTCCAAATCCGCCTACCGCAGCTCCCAGTTCGTGAAAATGTAGTCCCTGTCCGTTGCAGTGCGGCGTAGCGCGGTTCCCGATAAACGAATTCCTCCGGGGCACCCCCGTCTACTGTAATAAGTGACAGTTCCCCCTCCACCCGGGGTCTGTTGTACTTGGTCCGACCAGGGGCGCTGGTGTGAACCACGGCAACTGGATTCAGACTGTCCCGGCAAGGGCTGGAACACGCTTCTTCGTTTCTACGGCCCGCTTGAGCCGCCCTTAAGCAAGACTTGGCGGTCGAGCGAGATTGATGGGTGAAGTCAAACCAAACGCAATCCCCAGAGAGGAAATGAAAATGAAACAGACGTCGCCGAAGGATTCCAGCAAGGTTGTACCACAGACTCCCACGGCACAAAGCAACAAACCGAATGTCGTCTACTTCCTGGTTGACAATCTCGGCATGGGCGAACTGAGTTCCTACACTGGCGGTGCTCTGCGCGGAACTACGACGACACGCATCGACGCTTTCGCCCAAGAAGGTATGATGCTGCTTAACTTCGCGCCGGAGACACAATGCACGCCGTCTCGCTCAGCGTTGATGACCGGGCGGTATTCCATCCGCTCCGGTAATCAGAGTGTCGCGATGGTTGGAAGGGAGAGCGGGCTTGTCCAGTGGGAGCGAACGCTGGGAGACGTCTTCTCTGACGCGGGCTACGCCACATCAATCGTTGGCAAATGGCACATTGGCGACTCCGAGGGACGCTGGCCCACCGATCATGGGTTCGACGAGTGGTATGGAATTCCGCGCTCCTATGACGAGTGTCTATGGGCAGACGATCCCTGGTATGACCCGAAGCGCGATCCGGTCACACACGTACTCGAAAGCCGCAAGGGACAACCGGTTCAGGAGCTTGAGCAACTGACGGTTGAGGTACGGCGCGACATCGATGTCGAGTACATGAAGCGGGCAAAAGATTTTCTCAAGCGCAGCACCGAGGCGGGCAAGCCCTTTTTTCTCTATTTCAACTACTCCATGCTGCATCTGCCGACCATACCTCGCGCAGAGTTCAAGGGCAAAACAGGTCACGGCGACTGGGCTGACTCGCTGCTGGAAATGGACACCGATTTTGGAACCCTGCTCGACTATCTCAAGTCACTCGGCGTCGATAACAACACAATCATCGTGTTCTCGGGCGACAACGGGCCAGAGGAATTGGCTCCGTGGCGCGGCACGGCTGGGTACTTCGACGGGTCGTATTTCACTGGCATGGAGGGTTCGCTGCGCACGCCTGCAATCGTTCGATACCCCGGTCATGTGCCCGCAGGACAAAAGAGCAATGAGATTGTCCATATCACCGACCTCTTTACGACGCTCGTCCTTTGGGCGGGCCTGGAAGTTCCGAAAGACCGCGTGATTGATGGTGTTGACCAGCGTGCCTTTTTGGAGGCAAAACAAACGACCTCCAATCGTGAAGGCTTCCTATATTGGATGGGCGACACGCTTTTCGGAGTCAAGTGGCGAAACTTCAAGATGGTTCTCGTGCTGCAGAAAACGCTGAGCGACCCAGCCCTTCATCTCACGACGCCGCACTTGATCAACCTTGACACTGATCCCAAGGAACGCGAGCCTTACGACTACCCCTACATTCACACATGGGTTCTCGCTCACACGATGAGGCTCGCGGCGGAGTATCAGGGAAGCCTGCGACGCGAACCCCTGATTCCTGTTGGTGCGCCGTTAGATTATGTTCCGAAGCAGAAGCCGTCCTTATCTGCCGCCTAGTAAAAAGGAGGAAAGATAAATGACAACGCAAAAAGGAACCGCATTTCGACCGAACATCGTTTTCATACTTTGCGACAACGTCGGCTGGGGTGATTTTTCGTGCTAGGAAATCGGCCTCGCGAAACTCAACCACAAACGCACCATCATCATTCACATCCGACTGCCGAGGAGACGCGCAAGTGGGAGGCATGGAAGAAGCGTCAGGATGACTATTACGCCGCGCACCCAGAAGTGCCACGTCCATAAAGCCGACATCTCCGATGGTTCAATGTGCCAATAGTGCACTGCACATGGTCGTTACTACGCGGTCTGACCAACCGCAGAAAAGCGGGACTCATTGAATGCAACACGACTTGAACGCGCCCAAGCACGAATGCGCAGGCGCCGGCAACCAGAAGCATCTAGGCCGGCCATCCCGAACGTTGCTCCAGGCGAATCGACCTCAGCGGCAAGCCTCCCCGAACTGGCGGAATACTTCACACCTGCGGAAGTCTCGAAGAGGCTGAAGATTTCCACCAAGCAGGTCATCCGCTTTTTCGAAGGTCGGGCGGGTGTGCTCAATCTCGGCGGCGAACGCAGACCGACTCGGACGGACAAGCGCAGCAAGTATTCTATTCTGCGCATCTCTTATCTTGCGCTCATGCAGTTCCTTGCGGAGCACCAAGCGTGAACGAGGGGTATACGTTGGCAGTTTGCTGTTTCGGCTGAAGCGTAAGAACAAAGAAATGGCACGGGTGTGTTGAGTCCCGGCACGAAGGGGCTAAAGCACGAAATTGGGAGATCAATGTCGATGCGCGCGTCTTCACCGTCCCTTTGTGGCGCACAGAAGCGTACCGGAGCTTCAGGCCCGGCCCTTTATACCTATTTGGCCTTAAATGTGAAATCGGCGGCTCCGGGCCTCCCGACCGCAACCGTCACTTTTTGCGTTTGAGTGCCGTACTCTTCCTGCCATGCGGTCACGGTGTAGTTCCCGGGCGGCACGTTTTCGATCGTGTAGTTACCGTCACTATCCGTGGTAGCGTAGGGCCCTTTAATGACAACGAACCAACCGTGCATCCACGGATGGAGGTTGCACTGTACCGGAATCGCGACCTCCTCAGCCTTCCAGCTTTTCTCGATCGGCGGAGCACCGGGCGGCTGAGACAGATTCCAAGGGATATTGCCGGTCATCGGGTTGGGATTCGGGTGAATGTTGTGAGATGTCTGATCGCTGTTCGTCACTTTGAAATTCTGGTTCACATCCACTGCCAAGACGTGCGGCAAATACACGCAGCCTTTTTGATCGAATACCGGCACAGAAGCGGGTGCCTGAGTGAGAGCACTTGCGGTCAATCCCTCAGAAATATAGAGAACTACATTCTCCAAGCCGCCACCCTGACCGACTACCACAGTTTCCAGATGCGCCGGATCGTTGGCGTGTGCTTTGGCGCAGACGGGGTCTTTGGACATGTCGATGCCCCTCATGTGCGGGGCATCGCCATTAAGCTTAACGGTTCCGGTGATCTTGCCTTCTCCAGCAGCGCTGACTTTTGAGTCGAAAGTGAGTGCCGCACAGCAAAATAGAACGACGGCGAACGATATGGCCGCGATTGTGAAACGATTGGTCATTGAAACGCGCTCCTTAAAGAACCTGCGAACATGAATCTGGTCAGAATGCATTAGAGCCTCCATCGCTGTCCTCTCGATCGAGAAGGAAGCGATATTCAATTTTCGCGGCTGCTGCCATCTCCAAATCACTTCGCAGACTGCTGCGTGAGGCGGTTCATTATCTGATGTGCAACCGCTGCATTTCAGTCTGAAATGCTCGCAAGAGAGATGCCAAATCGCGATCGGAACGCACCCTCCGGGAGTATATGGACCGGTGCAACATGGCTGTACCAAGGCCAGTCAGTGTGATTGGAGTGGCAGTTCCCACAAGCCCGCACCAATACCCGCGTAGCGTCCGAATTGGAGAGAAGCGGCGGTCGCCGATCTCTCGGCTCGATGCCTGCGCGTTGCTCGGTCACCACTTGGTCCCACAATCACGGCCGCGGCCACCAACCCGACAATAGATTTTAGCGTCCTCATCCTTGAGTTATGCTCGTGCCCTCGAACCGATTAAGCTTGTCGCAATTTTGAGCCCTGCGGGAAGCATGAGTTCCTTCGATTCACGGGATGAGATTAACGATTCCTGCTGCGAAGAGGGCAAGCCTCACGAACCGCCCGGAATCGTCTTTACCGCTGAGACGGATCTGTAAATCGTTGATTTTCGAACCACACGATTCTTCTCAAAACGTCAGTATGTCGACAGCCTCGCCAAAATTGTCGCTATTTCGACATCATGCGATTTCGGGGAGTTCCCCGAGTGGTGTATTCACGCGATTACGGTG
The DNA here is from genome assembly GCA_049585795.1 of Terriglobales bacterium. GTDB lineage: Bacteria > Acidobacteriota > Terriglobia > Terriglobales > Acidobacteriaceae > JABDBE01. The sequence continues at coordinate 207,163 of JBAVAQ010000012.1, forward strand.
AACGCCCTGATGGGGTTCGTGGCCTCAAAAATGCTTGCGCTGCGGACTGGAGGTGCACCGAGTGGGTACGAGAATCGTAGAGTGCACCATCGTCACAATCCAAGTCATCAGTTGCGTGGCAACCATCATAGTTGCGGCGCTGATCTTAACGATGGTGGGGGCAAGCATTTACGGGATTCTTGTCGCTGTGCACTGAATGACTTATCGAATTGAAGATTGTGACTTCCTGACGGCCCTAACGTACAGGCCAATCGGCGCGGTTATAACTAAGATGTTAATGATGTCTGAGTAATACAGTAAAACTCCTCTTGCAATCGCTGATTGTTTTGGATTATGTTCCGGCTTGTTTTTCTTCATTGTGCAAACTGGTTCTGTTAGTCCAGTGGCACCTGTTTACATGTTGGCCGGGTGGAAGTTGTCGTTGTGCGGATCTACTTGTCCTCGACCACCCGCTTTCTCCAAACAACTGAAAGGTTGAACTCCAACCAAAGGAGGAACAACCTCGCTCCCAGGAGCGTTCCGCCGACCCAGCGGACCGGGCCAATCGTGTACCCACGAGAAATCGTGCGTGGAACAACCGTGGTATCTGGCGTGCTCTTAGCTGAGCACCACGAAACACTTCGATCATGAAAGTAAAAGTAAAGGAGGAAACGTGAGCCGCATGAAACTTTCCGAAACATTCTCACTGCTTTGGACAGCGGGCTTGATTGCGCTTGCCATTCTGACGGTAGCGCCCAGTGTGTCAGCACAGGCGATTCCGCCACCGCCAATAATTGATTTTTCACTTCCGTCTGGCTTCCAGATTCCGCCGTCTGATTCACGATGCATACTGAAAGGCCACAGACTTGACCTTCAATGCATCATTGCGAACGATCCAGACGCCATTAGAATTCGGGCGGAAGAGGCCATGCTCGAAGCCCAGGCTCTGAAGGCGGCAATGTCTGGGAAACTGGATCCCTACCACCAAGTCGAGGATCTGGGCAAGCTTGAGATCTTCGACCCCAACATGTCTGTGAACAAGAACCTCGCCTGCAGCTATTGCCATGACCCGATGACGGGTTATGGAAACGGCGTATCGATCCTGAGCGTATACACGGGCGGATCGAACCCGGGATCGGTTCCCATCACCGTCCACGGAGCCTATCCGAATAACCGGATTGCGAAACGAAATCCGCAGAGCTACGTTTACGCAACCTACTTCCCGCCTCTCCACTACAACCTAAGCCAAGCCGATTTCTACGGGGGCAACTTCTGGGACGGCCGCGCGACAGGATACAGACTGCAGAATTCCGCGGCGGAGCAGGGGCAAGACCCACCCTCGGATACCCAAGAAATGGCCAATCCGGATCCCGGTTGCGTAGTGTGGAAGCTCTCGCTGAGCAAATACAAGTTTTTCTTTGAGCAGGTTTTCGGCGTCGGCTCGCTGGAAATTAATTGGCCTTCCGACGTCGCCAAGATCTGCAGCATCCCGAAAGGGGCTGCTATCCTGCATGGAAACCCGACCCCGCTTAAGCTCAGCGCCAAAGACCGTACTCTTGCTACGAAGGACTTCGATGAGTGGGGCCACACAGTTTAGTCGCCCATCGCGGCCAGCGCATTCTCGGCCGCCTTATCCAACATATCCTGCTGCTTAGTCGTAAAGTGAGCGTAATACTTTTCAGTCACAGTGATTGACGAATGTCCCAGCGCCTTGCTGAGCAATCGAATGTCGCCACCGGCTTCCAAAAAAGTCGCGGCGTATGTGTGCCGCAGGTCATGGGACGTATGCTCGACACCCGCCTTATTGAACACCTTCCGATACAACTTCTGAAAGTACGAAGGCGCATCCTCGGGAAGAGTGTTGCCCGACGCGAAAAAATACTTAGGGTTGCCGTTCTTCACCTTCAGCAGCAATTGGCCCAGTTCTTCCGTGATGGGATTGTTGACGGAAGTTCCGGTCTTCTGACGGCTCGTCTTGACGCGGAATCGGCCTGCTTCTTTCGTGAGTTCGTCTTTAGACAATCCAACGGCATCGACAATAGCAAACCCAGCCTCGCGCTGCAATCTCATACACGCCTTCACTCGCTCCCGGCTCTCAGGAGTCATCGGAACTTCGTCCACCGCCTTCATGATTCGAGCGTAGATCTTAGGATGGATGATGCGCTTCTCGGAGACCCGCAGGTCGTTCGTGTCCAATTTCACGGACTTCCATGATGAGATCGGATTTCTTGAGATGTACTCGTGATTGACAGAGAATCGGAAGAAGTTGCGGACCTTCTCCTGCCTACCGCGCTTCGCAGCCGGAGACTTCAGGGTCCACGTGTGCTGCCATTCGGTGACGACTGACAACGTGATGTCCTTCAGGAGTTTAATGCCTCGGCCTGCGCAGAAGTCCTTCAGCAGCGTGAGCACAGCTTCATGGCGATACAGCGTGTCAGCTGCGACCGGGTCGGAGCCCTTCTCTTTGTCGGTCAAGAACGCTTCGATGACATCAGCGAACCCGGTGGCGCGAGTACTGTGAATGTTGTTCCCGGAAGCTTCAGCTTGCTCCAACTTCCGTGCCTTGCGTTCCGCTGCATCCCAACTGCGCTCTTTGGAAGACCAGCGTTTTTGCTTGCCATCTCGGTTGGTTTGAAACCATACCGGGCAATGGCAACGCTTGTGTTGGGGTTGGTCTTTATGCGGGCAATCGGCGACGTGCCTCTTGCACAGTGCAATCATTTCAGGCTCCTCTTTGGGGGAGGCAACCTGAATCAACAGTACATTCCCAGCACAAATCAGTCAATGGTTATGTAAATTATTGATTAATATACTATATTTATGGTGGCCAGGGACGGAGTTGAACCGCCGACGCCAGCCTTTTCAGAGTGTGTATAACCAGTGTTTTTAAGAACTTACAAGGACACGTGGGACTGCCAAGTACTTGTAAGTAGCTGCAAGACGCGTTGAGTGCGGACTGGAACTGCGGACCAGTAATCGGGATCATCCTGCATGAGAAAAACAGCTTTTAGCAGGAGCGATCGACCGTTCAGTTTCTTCCATAGTACAAGGGATCGCACCTGCTTCTTCCAATGCCCATTCTGTGCCTTCCGTCCGAACTGCGCCGAAAATTTTTTCGATACCTTATTTCCTGCTGTAGGTTCCTTACATACATAGAAGGGAAAATCCCGCGGGGATCAATGGAACCGCCTCGTTAAGGAGGCGGTCGGTTGAGTGCGCCCATTGCTCTGTTCCCGTGGATTCCCTAAACGTACCTAAAAGCCCTTCTAGGCGCTTTAGGCACTTTAAGCAGTTGTTGAGAAGTTGTTTCGAAGTTGACAAGAAAAGATTCTTTGAAAGGCAGCAACAAAATGCGTCTTGTACGGTTTTTATACGAATATGTTCTCGTCCGTCCATGACGCGAAGACTAACGCCAGCCGAGTAGTGAATGGACTCGAAATCTGTCGAACGAAGTCGGACACGACAGCCGACCTTCCGACGACGACATGATTTCAGCCCGGTCTCGACTCTCGCTGTAGGGGGTTTTATGAGCGAGATACACGAAGCAACTCCAGTCAGCCAGCCTTTCCCTCATTTCGAGCGTTTTCTCGATTCGCGCCAGGCGGCAGCCTTGCTGCAAATCCATCCCAATACACTCCAACGTCTCGCGCGTAAGGGCGAGATACGCGCGATGCGGGTCGGAAAATTGTGGCGCTTCCGCGCATCTGATCTGCACGCGTGGGTGGATCTGCGGTTAAAGTTAGCCAGCTAAGGGTCGTTAACCCGTCGATATTTTCTTTTGCGCTTCGCCCGCGCCACGTAAGCCATGAGCTTTCCGTGTGCCAGGCGGCCACTCAAGGTTGGCGAACGGGAAGGGATGAACAGAGTCCTTCAAACTTCGTCTGGAATCCTGCGAGACATTGTTCGCAGAATCGCCGCAGCATTCCATCCTCCGCTAGTTCGGAATCAGGGCATTGGGCGTAGTGGACCCAGAGTTGATTGAGGTTCGACAGCAGCTTAAGGAAGTAGCCGCCTGAGTGCGGGCTGCGGGCTCCGATTCCTGTTCCCGCTCATCGAACCGGACAGGCAGAATTCCCGCTTCCGGCTCTCGGAACGGACACACGCCTCCTGGGTTAATGTTAATAAGGAGGCGTGTGACGCCATCTGCAACTTCTGAACAGGGCCCGGCCGGTCTCTCGCGAGTTGCCAGTCGATCCCTACCCCACGATCACCGCTGGGGCTTCCCGTGTTGCGTCTGGGCAGAGTGAACTATGCCAAAGATTGATAATGTTTCCGGCATGGTGACAGGCCGACACCGACCGCATCCACGGCACTGGCAGGCTGTCTGCGGGTTGGTCGGGATTCGACCCTAGCTTTCATGAAGAGGAAACTTGTCCAAATCTTGGACAAACAAATAACTTCTTCATGTAATTTTCACTTGACATGCCAGGGCGTTTGCCTTAGTTTCCGATCACAGTCTGTTGCGGATCGCTCCCGCGATCCCAGAGGGGGCAGGCTCAAAGCGTTGGAGGTGGGCCATGGCTCGCTCCGTGTTTTGGGTACACCTACTTCGGATTGTCGCGTCCTCCGCGTTCGCTCAAGTTAATCCGACGAGTGTTCTTCCCTTTTTCCATCATCAGTACGCCGATTCACGACCGATGCTACCGGAGCGGCTCAAACCCAATACGAGAAAGATGTTGGTCGCCGCGAGGAGAAGCACATTGTTCAGGTGAAGCCGCGAATTCGTGCGCGCGGGAAACAGGGACACCGGGCTGTCGGGGGAGTTGGTTATAAAGGAGGGGTTATGAAGATGTCAAGGACTTGCTGGCTCAGCCGTTTCTTTGTTGGAAGTTTGGTTCTATGCGGCCTTATCTTCGCGCCCGTAAGATTGGCGGCTCAAAAGGGTGACAAAGCCGTATGGACTGTAAGCGGTGGGAATCCTCAGCTTGCGGCCTCGTCTGCCTCGGTAGATGCAAGTGCCTTTTGTGGGTCAGGCGGAACGAATAGCTGTGGTGGGACGAACTTTAATTTCTGCTCGGTAGTCTCTCAAGCAATAATGCAACTCCTAACTGTTTCGCAAAACGCAGGCGGTGTCGTGGATGCACGCGGTGTTCTTCAGGTTCCTGCTCAAAGTGGAGGATCCGTGGCGTGTAACAGTAACCCATTTTCGCCACTTCAGCAGAACAACCTGATCCCGATCACGATCCTATTGCCACCCTACACGATCCAACTCAATCCAATTAACGGAGTGGCGGGCAGCGGCTCTTGGACTCTGCCCAATAATGTCAGACTTGTTGGTACGGGCTTGCAAACCATCCTGCTGGGTGGCGTCGTTGGCGGCGTCTCCTGTTGCTCTGGCGCTATGATCGAAATGGGTCCGCCCGGTCCATGCCCGTCCGCTCCCTATACCGGGATAGCAATTGAGCATCTTCAACTGAACACCCAAGGTTCATACGGTGGGATCGAGAATGAGTGTGCGGGTCCCTCAAGTTACGTGAATGATGTGAAAATTACCGGTTATGCGCCTACGTGCGTCTCCGCAGGGACAACATGCCTCAATGGAAATGGCCTCACAATAGGGCCGGGAGCGACCAATTCCGGACCATACACCGATATCCAAGTTATAGCCGTTCCAGGCAAGACCTGCGGGCCAAACCCGGCGACCCATCTCAACTGTGTGCTAGTCGAAACGCAAACTCAGGGGATTCATGGGTTCACCTGTTTGGGCAATATCACAACCGGAGCCAGCGATGCAGGAATACTAGTTAACGGAAGCAACAACTCTATCGAAGATGTGCACGTAGAATCCTTTTACGATGGCGTTGGGCTCGGCAACACCAACTCTTCCGCTATCGGCAATATTTTGGTCTCTAACATCCAAGGGGGTGACACCGCCAATTGTACAAATGGGGGTGTGGCGAACGCTGTTCACATATATGGGTCAGTAACTGATGCGGCGATTTTGGGAGTCTCAAGCGGCCCCGCTCCCGACGACCCGAATCTGCGACCGAGCAGCATTCGGGATGATGAAACTGGAACAATCATCCAGGGTTGTAAGACATCGGGCTGTACAAATCCTATTACCAGCGGACTATACATTCTAGGCGGACCGGACGGCGGGAACACCGGCGAGTACTCCAGGTTCTCCGTTAACCCCGCCAACCCAACAGCGTACGGTGACAGCAACACAGTCGTCCCGACTTGGGGAGCAGGCAACCCTACCCCCGGCATACTGGGCACAACGTGTTACACGCCCGGCGCGCTATATTCCTTCACAGGAGCCGGTGCTGGCAATGAGTCAGTCTATGTTTGCACTTACGCTTCCGCCGGGGGCGAAACGTGGCAATCAATCCCACAGTAGGAGATAAGGGGAGAATTCGTTATGCGCAAAATAATAGGAAGAACGTTATTTCGAGTGCTGGATATCGCGGCGGGCGTTGTCGTCACGGTCACGCTGGCAATAACGGCGAATGCCCAGAACCCACAGACTCCTGAGGGATGGAATGCCAGCGTCTATTCGGGCAATGTTGTTCCGTCGCCATCGTACGCTGTCGTCGACGCAACCCAGTACCAGGGGAGCGATATTTGCGCGCTAATCAATAAGGTGTTCTTCACTTACAATGCGAACACCTCGAATGGGATTGTGGTTGATGCGCGCGGAGTCCCGAGCTCAGCGCTCAACTGTAGCAGCGGCACAAACCCCTGGAGCAATCTTATCAGCAGTGGTAGCTCGTCCTTTTGGAATATCGTGCTGCTGCCCGCCGGGACGATCACTATCCACGCGACATGGACGCTGCCGAATTGGACCCACCTGATTGGGCAAGGACCGAACTCAACGCTGATCCAGGCAGCATCGGGATTGTCACAAGACATGATTGATATGGGTGCGGAGAGTGGCCTCCCATGCTCACCAGGGGATGACTGCCCAGGCATTGTCATTGAACACCTAGGTCTTGTTGGTAGTGGGGCAGTAAATGGCGGATACGGCATCGTGAACTGCTGTGCACAGGAACAAAGTCGCGTCAACGATGTTTCCATCAGCAATCTGAAAACCGGCTTATGGCTGAGCGACAGATTCGCACAAAATTCTGGCCCCTACACCAATCTCACGATTTCAGGAGTCAATACTTGTTTGGAAATTGGGCCAGCGACGACACAAGTCAGCGGACTCTACACAATGGTGAACAGCCGAGGGGTACATGGAATGACGTGTGCTGTGAATAGCAGCAACACCCCAGCGATCACAATCGACGGCCCCAACAACAGCTTGGAAGATATCTCCATCTCGACATCCTCATCGGGTGTGGATGGAATTCTGATCGGTGCTCAAGGGCCAGCTCAGGGCAACACATTGCTTAACATCCAGGGCAGTGGGCTCAAGAACGTGATCCATATCAGCAACCATACAAATGGTGGCACGAGCGGCGGATTGGGAAGCTGCCCGTACTATACCTCCAACCCTGTCACGGTCTACAACGTGTGCGATCTGACAATTTTTGGGGTAGCTCGTTCCAACGGAACCAACACCGTACAGGACGACCTGTGGTGTTGCTCCAACAGCGCTACCATTACAGACACTACTCTCGCCATGTACACGCTCGGTGAGATTGTCGTTGAGAATAGCAACAACATTACGAGCAACATCGGACTCTCTCGCTATACCACCGCCACGGCCACGGGAAACACCAACGCTACGCCTTGGCTGGTTGGCAACACAGCCCCTTCGGGAACTACCTGTGAGGTTGGCGCTCTGTATAGCTGCACCGGGAGCTCATGCGCGGGGACCCTCTATGAATGTTTGGGAGGAAGCACGACCTGGAAGATCATCCAGTAGTCGAAAGACTCTAGCGGCAAGAGCCATCAAGCACGAACGCATATTTTATGGACAACCGCCAGCCATCGGAACTACCATCGCGAAAGTCGGCGACGCTTGCTGCCTTCCCCCGGCAACGCTGCAAATTCCTTCGTAGGCGGTTTCTGGTTATGCACTCCAACATCCAGGTACGGATAGCTCGTCCTTTGATTGTCTTGCTTGTGGTGATTTGCTCTTTGGTTTCCGCCGCTTCAGCGGAGTGGAAGGAGAAAATGCTCTACAGCTTTCAAGGAGGCCCTTATGGGCATGACGGAGACGAACCCGCAGGAGGCGTGGTGTTCGACAAAGCGGGCAACGTGTATGGTGCAACCTGGTACGGTGGATCGAGTGGGTGCGGTACTGCGTACCGACTTGCGCCGCCTGCGCAGAAGATTACAAGATGGACCGAGACACTGCTGCACGTGTTCAACGGGCCGGACGGATGCTATCCCTCCGGTGGCTTGATTGCCGACGGTGCGGGAAACTTTTACGGGGTCACAGGTGAAGGCGGCATCATTTCGTGCCTCCACGTCGGTTGCGGTGCGGTGTACGAGCTTTCGCCGCCGACCCAGAAGGGTGGGGCATGGACGGAGACCGTACGGTATCGTTTCCAGGGCGGACAGGATGGGGTTTTTCCCTACGGGGCTTTGGTGTTTGATAGCGTTGGGAACTTGTATGGAGCGACGTTGCTCGGCGGTGGCAAAGGCACAACTTGCAATCCGGGTTACGGGGGGTGTGGGACAGTCTTTGAGCTGAGTCCGCCCAAGGCTAAAGACGGTAAGTGGACAGAGAAGGTACTCCACAGGTTTGCGGGCATCGCGAGCGGGAAGAATTACGGCGACGGAGCCGAGCCCAACGGTGGGCTGGTACTAGACAGCGAAGGCGCACTCTACGGCACAACACAGATTGGAGGGGCCCACGTGTGCGGAAGTGACGGCTGTGGTACTGCATTTGCGCTTACACCGCCAACAAAGAAGGGCGAGGCATGGCGGGAGAAGATTCTGCACCGCTTTGGCCTCGCCGGAAACGACGGCTACTTTCCAATCGACAGCCCATTGATTGTTGACGCAAAAGGCTCGCTCTACGGCACTACGGTGTCGGGCGGAAGTGGCAGCTGCGTTGCCGGATGTGGCACAGTTTACCAGCTAACCCCAGCCAAGAGTGGCGTATGGATTGAGGCGTTACTTTACAGCTTCCAGGGAGCGGCTGATGGAGAGGCCCCGGTGGCTCCAGTAACTCTCGACGGTTCCGGAAACCTTTACGGCACAGCCGGTGGCGATGGCGGTATCGACTCTTGGGGAACTGTTTTCAAGCTTGCTCCGCCGGCGGAAAATGCGCCCGAGTGGAGTTTAACTGTGCTGCATAGCTTCACGGGGCCCCCAGACGGCGCTTCCCCGGCTGCACCGCTGATGTTCCGGGCTGGCGCTGTCTTCAGCACCACCACTCAGGGAGGAACCGGGCGCAGTTGCAAGGGTAATTGTGGGACGTTGTTTAAGATATGGCCGCAGTAAGCAAGCGGTTGGTAGCAAGATGCAATGCAAACATCCGGTCGGGAGCTCTGAAGCTCAAGGGAAACTACAGTACTATGGGTCGCATGTTGCTGTTGATTTTGGCGTTTTGCTGTCTCTCCTCCTTTGCTTCCGCCGAGTGGGACGAGAAAGTTCTGTACAGCTTCCAGGGTGGTGGGACGGACGGCTCGCTGCCAGCAGGCGGGGTGATCTTCGACAAGGCGGGTAACCTGTACGGGGAAACCATCGAAGGCGGCTCGACGGCCTGCCCTCCTGGATGGTGCGGCACGATTTACCAACTGAGTCCGCCGACGCAGAAGGGAGGCGCGTGGACGGAGACGGTGCTGTACGTGTTCAAGGGACACAACCAGAACGACGGATCGAGTCCGTCGGGCAGCCTGATCGCCGACACAGCGGGGAATTTGTACGGGGTCACGGGTTACGGCGGCAGCGGCCCGTGCGTATTGTTTGGGACAGCGACGGGATGCGGCACGGTGTTCGAGCTGAGTCCACCGAAGACGAAGGGTGGCAAGTGGACAGAAACGGTCTTGTACAACTTCCAAGGTGGGAACGATGGCGATCTTCCCACGGGGCCTTTGGTGCTTGATAGCTCGGGCAATTTGTACGGGGCAACGGAGTTCGGTGGGGGCAAGGGAACAACTTGCGATGTGTTCTACGGCGGCAATTGCGGAACGGTGTTCAAGATGAGTCCCCCCAAGACGAAGGGCGGCAAGTGGACGGAGAAGGTGCTGCACCGTTTCGCAGGAGGCACGGACGGAGCGGCCCCCAACGGCGGTTTGGTTCTAGACAGCAACGGCACAGTCTATGGGACAACGTACCTAGGGGGCTATCACCAAGGGCAGTGCGATCGCGGCAGCGGCTACGAGGGCTGCGGAGTGGTATTCGCGCTGAGGCCACCAGTCGTGAAAGGCGGTAGCTGGAGCGAGAGGGTTCTATACCGATTCAAGGGCTCTCCTGGCGACGGCTTGGGCCCTAATGGCAGCATTGTTTTTGACACTGAAGATGCGATTTACGGCACGACATCCGGAGGTGGTTCCCAAGAGGACGGCATCGTGTTTAAGGTCACACCTCCGACCGTAAAAGGCGGCAGTTGGACAGAGAGCCTCTTGCACACCTTCACAGGTGGGAATGACGGATCCAGCGGTCTGTCTGGGCTCCTTCGCGCTGTGGACGGTAGTTTGTACGGCAGCGCCGGTGGGGGTGCGTTCCATCGTGGAGTGGTCTTCCGGATGACGCCATCGAAAAACCTCCACCCGTGGATCTTTGACGTCCTCTACAGCTTCACAGGTTCACCTGATGGCTACGATCCGCTGGAGCTGACCTTAGGCAAAAATGGCGCGATATTTGGTGCGACGCTCTACGGAGGCACGGGACAGTGTCAAGGCGGATGCGGCGCTGTGTTCGAAAGCTCCCCATTGGAGTAATACGCGACGTGAGATAGCATCACGAATCCTGGGCATAAAGGAAAACATCATGAAGGACAAGCTGATAGAAGTAGCAGTCTTCTTGGGAGTCGTCGCTCTCGTTACCTCGCTTCTGGCATGTCCGAACAGAGCTGCAGGGCAGTCGGTAGGCAACAATGCCGTTTACAATTCCTCGGGAACTTGCTCCCCGAACTGTGCGGCTTCCCTGGCCTTCATCGATGCCAGTGTCAGCCAGAAATTGAACAGCACAAATCTCTGCGACACACTCTACAACATTTTCGCTGGAAACCCTCCAAACCCGGCTTACCCTGCTGCCGGGGCGGTTGTCGACGCACGCGGCATAAATGGCACGGCGCTGACCTGCACCGCAGGAAAAACTCCGTGGAACAACGGCACTACTATTCTCAACGTCCCTTCTACTATCCTGCTGCCTGCAGGCACCATCGTCATTTCTACCGGCTGGGTGTTACCGGTGAACACGCATTTGATCGGACAGGGAGACAACATCGCGTCGGGCACCGTGATCCAGGCTGCAAGCAACGTCGGCAACATGATTAGTTTTTATTCGTCGCTACAGCCTCCACATAACCCTCCTACCATCCCATATACGGGGATCGCGGTTGAAAAACTAGTGCTAGACGGAAATGGCAAGCCGGTCAGCGGCATCGTAAACAATTTCGCGGGCAGTCTCAGTTATGTCGATCACGTTAGCCTGTATCGCATACTGGGCACTGGGTTGGCAATTGGGGGCGTGGCCAGCGGTTCCGGACCATATACGAACATTAATTTCAACACGGGCGGCTCGACCGCTACTTCGTCGACCGTATGCGCCGGGATTGCTGGGCAGTCGGCGTTCACCGGGACTGCCGGAATTCGTGGCTTGACCTGCACGTCGAATGGAACCCCGAGTGCCGCTGTCCTCTTGAACGCGTCCAGCAACTCAATTAAGGACGTGTCCATCGACGGATTCAAGGACGGGATTGCGGTCGGCGAAAACGCGGCTGCTCAGAGCAACGTTTTGATTAACGTATCGTATCCAGGATTGGTTGGAGTCACGAACCTCATCCATATCTGCGGCAATGACAGTGTCAAATTCAATCCCTGTTCTACTTATAACACCGTTACAGACCTTGTCATCATCGGTGCGACAACACCTCCCTTTAGCTGCCCGCCGAATCAAACCTGCATCGATGCCGCAGCATCCATCAAAGATGACGTATCGGGAACTTTCCTTTCTACACAATCGGACCCTGACGTAGGTATGTATGTTCTGGGTGGACCCAAGAACGGCGGCTATTCGCGCTTCACCACTAGCCCGAACTTGCCCACATGGGCAGTGGGGGCAAGCGCGCCAACTGGTGCTTGTGCGCAAGGTAGTCTGTATAGCTGTGCAAGTATGTCCGCGTCATCCTGCAGTAGCTACGCGCTATGGGGCTGCCCAGTTCCGGGCGGGGCTTGGGCACACATCAAATAAACTCACAAAGCGTCAGACTCCCGGCAGAAATCAAAATTAGAACCGGAGTCACAGTTACAAAGGCTGCTGATCAAGGGGAAGACACTTCCATGTGGCATGTACCCGACACCGAGCGGGTCAGTGCGTGTCCCACGGGTGGGAGCGGTTGGAGGATGCCCATTAATTCGTAGAAAATAGCGACTCTCAACCCCGGTCATTATGACCGAGGATAGTTTTTCTGCCAAGAAAAAGGAGAGAGTCGCTATGAAGAAACGATACCAGATCGACCAGCAACGAGCGGTGCAAGAATTTCGGCAGTTGGTCCGCGAAGAGAATCCCAACCTGCAGATGATTTTTCCGATGACTGAGGTTGTCGGTCTGCTGCAAGAAGGTGTGGGTCAGCTGATGCGCGAGGCCGGTCTTTGTCTGATGAACCTGGTAATGGAGGAAGAAGTGCGGCACCTGGCCAGGGCGCGGCATGAGCAGCATCCCGCGCGGCGCGCTCACCGCTGGGGGAAAGAAGCCGGTTACTGTGTGGTGGATGGGCAGAACGTGCCGATCCAGAGAACGCGTCTACGCAGCCCGGAAAATCGCGAGCAACGGCTGGGCAGTTACGAGTTGTTCCAACGCAGTGGGCCGCTGGAACACGCGGAATGGGACAAGATAATGCGCGGGTTGTCGACGCGCAATTACGGAGCGCTGGTGAAGGATTTTCACGAGGCCTACGGGGTGGAGAAGTCGGCGGTGAGCGATAACTTCATCGCCTCCAGCCGGGAGAAGTTACAGGAGTTGATGGAGCGTCCGCTGGACGAGTTACAACTGTGCGCGGTACTAATCGACGGCACACCGTTCCGCGACCGGCAGATGATCGTGGCCCTGGGCATCAACGTCGACGGCCGCAAAACGGTGTTGGGCCTGCGCGAAGGAGCCACCGAGAATGCCGCCGTGGTCAGCGAGTTACTCGGCGACCTGGCGGCGCGCGGGCTCGACTTCAGCGTGCCCCGGCTTTATGTGCTGGATGGAGGCAAGGCGCTAGCGGCGGCGGTCCGGCGTCATGGCGGGGAGGCCGTCATGATCCAGCGTTGCCAGGTGCACAAACGGCGGAACGTGATCGATCATTTGCCCGAGGAGCACAAGCCGTCCGTCAAGAAGAAACTACAGAATGCCTACGCCATGACCGAATACGCCGACGCCAAACGTGCGCTGGAACGATTGCATCGTGAGCTGATGGAGCTGAATCCGAGCGCCGCCCGCAGCCTGGAGGGAGGCATGGAAGACGCTCACGGTGCATCGTATGCCCTCAGCGATCACCCAAAACCGGCCACTGATTATCACCTGAAAACCGGCCAACGAGAGTAGCGTCCGGGACATTGATTCCCGCGGAGGCTTGTAGGCTCCGTGGGCATGGCCAATGTCTTGAACGA
>JBAVAQ010000013.1:0-4749 GCA_049585795.1 Terriglobales bacterium
AGGCTCGCTGCTTGAATCCAGCGGTGGAATCTGGTTCCACCAGCCATCTATTCGGTCACCGACTTCCGACCATGATTCGTTTTTCAGACGCCGCGATCGCTCGCGGGAGCAAGGCGCCCAATCAGCCGAGCGATGAACTTGCGTCCACCAGGGTGGCGCCCGGGCTGCCTTGCCTGCGAACCAGCTGTGCGTACTCTGCTCCACTGCGCAGCATCCAGTACATACGCACAGCCAACTTGCGCGCGATGGCCACTTTGGCCACCGCGTGTCCTCTGCGGAATTTCAAACGCTGATAGTCCTGCCGCAGTGCGGGATCTTTGCGCACCGCCGGATACACGGCTTCGATCAGCAACCAACGCACCATGGTATTGCCCTGCTTGCTGATGGCTCCCAGGCGGCGCCGCCCACCGCTGGATTCCTCGCTGGGATTCAGTCCCAGGTAACTGGCGATCTTTTTGCTGCGCGGAAAACGAGTGATCGGACCAATCGCCAGAACGAAGGCCAGAGACGTAACCGGACCGATGCCCGGATGGGTCATCAACAGCACGGCATCGGCGCGGCGTTGCGCTTGTTCCAGAACCGCACGATCCAACTCCGCGATGGGCGGATTAAGTTGGTCGAGCAGCTGCAGAAGCTCGGCGCGTCGCCGGCTGGCCCAGGGAGCCAGCCCCACACCCTGCAGTTCCGCGCGGCCTTTCTTGGTGAACAGCTTTTTCTTGCGGCAGAGCCCCTCGCTCATCGCCAACGCGTGCAGTTGGTTGCCCAACATGGTGCGCAGGCAAACCAGCTTGTGACGATGCCAGAGCAACTGCCGCAGGTCGCGTTCCGCCGGTGTAGGAACCCAGATGCGCGGAAAGCGTTTGGCCAGCATCAGATCGAGAATCAGCAAAGCATCGCGTTCGTCGGTCTTCTGCTTGCGCACTTCGCTGGCGCGAATCTTGGCGGAATCGCCGATCCACAACTCGTGACCCAGTTCCGTCAGCAAACGCTCGAACCAACGAATCGGACCCGTGGCTTCGATGCCCACGCGCACCGGCCCTTGCAAACCCCGGTAGAAAGCATCGGCCTCGCCGTTCTCGTGATCCAACCGTCGCTCCGTCAACTCCCCGGTGGCCTCATCGAGCATCGCAATCTGTTGGTAGCGCGTGTGAAAATCACATCCTATAATCATCATCGCTCGGCTCCTTTCTTCCGAGCCTTGGTCGTTAGCGCTACCAAGTCTACTCGGAGGAAGGAGCCGACAACGTCATCCCATCAGCCCGCACGACTTGTTAGGAGTTGAGGAGAAAAGCGGGTGTATCCTCCTCAAAAGGGTGTATGAGGGGCTCGGAGGCGTCTCGCATGTCTCCTTACAAGCTAGTCCCAGTCTGGTTATTTTTGATGGCGACGGCAGCATGGGCACCGGTTTCTTATGTGGTCGGCGCCGCGCTCGTAGGCGCTCGTGTACGCGAAGTCAAAATTCACGCACCTTATCCTGATACCGCGCAAGGGCTGAAGCAGGAACTGAAGGACATGCTTGAAGTGGCGCGGGGGCACAGGTCGGACCAGCTCCGAGCCATGATAATGGATTTTGAGATTCCGGACGCTCGGGCCTGGTATTTGGCAAATTTTGGGGCGTCCGGGTTGGAGACTGCGAATAGGTACGAAAAAAATCTCAGGGCATCCGAGGAGCGGCTCCAGAATCAGATGATAGAGTTTGCTCGCGAGGACGGCTACTTTTCCGTGAAGAAGCAAGACGCGAAAAAGGTCTATCCAAACGTACTTACGGCCCCCGAGGTATTTCTAGCGGCTTGGAAAACAAGTTCGGTACACGGAGAGGAGTCTTCCGAGACGCCGTTTGGGTATTTCCTGTTTGTGGATGGAAAGTTCCGCTGGGATAGCACAATCATGTGGGTGACCGTTGATTAGACATCGTCAAAATGGGGCGGGTGGCCGACCCTTGACGCTAAAGTTGGTTGGATTTTGCGTTTGCCGTCGGGGTGGAACTTGGGGGTGCCGCACTCTCGCGGCTTCGCGGTCGAAGACCGCGTGCGAGGGTGCGCAAGTGTAGCGCGCCCGATGCGAAATCAATCGGAGCGGTGTTGTGTTCCAGGCGGCGAGCGGACGGGTTGGCGTCCTTGCGATGTGCCAACTAGCCCATCCTTCGCGAAATGCGGGAAGGATGGGGCACCCGGCCAAGCGAATTGGGCACGGATTGCGTATTGTATAATGGTGGCGTCGTCCCCCGCTTCGTATGAAACTGACGCATATTTTCGGGCGTCGCCGCAAAGCCTTTCCGCTGAGCCGAATATTTCTTTGTTTGCTCTTATGCAGCGCAATGATGGGCGAGGGTCCTGCTATGCGAGCGGCACTGGCAGCCTTCGGGCAGACTCCGACGGTGGCTTTGCACGTGCCCGAGCTCGATGCAGGCTTTCACCTTCTCTACGAACTGAAGTTTGAGGAGGCGCGCACTCACTTTGCGGTCTGGGAAAAATCTCATCCGGAAGATCCTCTTGGGAGCGCCTCCGAAGCAGCAGCTTATCTGTTTGAGGAGTGCTATCGGCAGGGCGTCCTGACCTCCAACTTTTTCCTCGACAATAAGCGTTTTTTAGGGAAAATCCCGCTGAAACCGGACCCGAAACTGCGCGCAGCCTTCTTCGCCGCGGACAAGCAGGCGCAGGATCTGGCGCAGTTGCGATTGAAGACAGACCCGAACGATGCGAATGCCCTGTTCGCCATGACCCTAAGCCTAGGCATGCAGGCCAACTATGCCAGCCTCATAGACAAGCGTCAGTTGGACAGCCTGAAAAAAGTCCGCGAAGCCGACAAGTATTCCAAGAGGCTTTTGGCGGTGGCCCCGGACGCCGCTGATGCGTACCTTGGCCTGGGCATGGCGAATTACTTCATCGGGAGTTTGCCGGGCACAAAGAAGTTTTTCCTCGGCATGGCTGGGATCCACGGAGACAAGAAAACGGGGATCGAGCAGCTCGAAATTGCCGCCGAGCATGGCCACTATCTGCGGCCGTTCGCGAAAATTCTACTGGCCCTGGCCGCGCTTCGCGAAAGAAAGATACAAGTAGCCCGCGCACAACTTAAAGAGCTCGTCGCAGAATTCCCGGAAAACCAGCTGTTCGCGAGTGAGCTGGCCAAGCTCAACGTTTCTCCTGCCCCGGATACTCCCCAGCAGTGAATTCTGCCTGAATAGAAGGCGCCTCACTGCTCGTCGCACCTGTGGTGTTGATATCTCGAACGTTGCAGGGCGGCCCCAGCCGATTTCTACGTGCACCTCGAT
The DNA here is from genome assembly GCA_049585795.1 of Terriglobales bacterium. Classification (GTDB taxonomy): domain Bacteria; phylum Acidobacteriota; class Terriglobia; order Terriglobales; family Acidobacteriaceae; genus JABDBE01. The sequence goes on from JBAVAQ010000013.1 coordinate 3,272, forward strand.
GTTTTTGTCGGAATGTGGAGATGTTCGAAACAGGACAGATCACACCGGCGCGTGATGAAGATCACCGACGATAACTGGAAAAAGAATTAAAAACTGGGACGTTGGCAGGCGGACTGGAGGGAGGTTAACGAGCCATGCCTTTACTTCAAATACTGATAGTCCTGATCGTCGTGGGAGTTCTGCTTTGGCTGGTCAACAGCTACATACCAATGCAGGGGACGATTAAATCCATTTTGAATGCAGTCGTGATCATCTGCGTGGTGTTGTGGCTTCTGAACGTATTTGGACTTTTCCATTCGCTCTCCGGCATCCACATCAGCCATTGAACGGACGTAAGTCGGCGAGCGAGGCAATGAAGGTTATGAGACGGCCACTCTGGTCATTGGGACAGAGGGCAAAAGAGGAGTTCGAGTCGGTTTGGAAAGGAGAAAATCATGCTCTGGACAATTTTCGTGATTTTGGTCGTGCTGTGGCTCTTGGGATTGGTCACTTCCTACACGATGGGTGGGTTCATCCACATCTTGTTAGTTTTAGCCGTCATTGTTCTTGTAATCAGGCTCCTTCAAGGTCGAAGAGTTGTCTAATTGAGGTGCACGAGACATGAAGCCGATTAGTTGGGTTGGGATCTTGTTAGTTGTTGTGGGGGTATTGGCCATCGCCTACCAAGGCATCAACTACACACGCGAAAAAATTGTTGTCGATATGGGGCCGATGCACGTCACCACAGAGACACACGAGCACATTCCTCTGCCTCCCATACTGGGAGGGCTGGCGTTGGTCGGTGGCGTAATTTTGCTTGTCGCGGGGGCGAAGAACAAGTCATAGGCCGAGCTAAGCATCGGGCCACTGTTGTTGCCTCCACGGCAAGAACGGAAGGAAGCTAATTGCAGAATCTTGAGTCATAGGCGGAAAGGAGAATTTCGATGTTACTGCTAATTATTGTTCTGCTGTTGTTGTTCGGCGGAGGCGGTGGCTATTACGGGTATTCCAGATGGGGGGCACGCGGAGGTATGGGGATAGTTGGGACGGTCGTTCTTATCGCAGTGATCTTGTGCGTGGCCGGTGTGCTGCGTTGAGCTTGCGAGGATCAACCTGAAATCCATGGAAACGCAATCGCAAATGCTCTGGACTCGCCCTCTAGCGACAATCTGAATCGGAACGACAACCGCCCGACGTCACGAGCGAGGGCAATTCACTGTAAAGGAGGTAACAATCATGAAACCGCTGAATCTTATTAGCACGGGAGTTCTGCTCCTTCTTCTCGGAGCTGTTCCCCCCGCATACGCGCAGGAAGAGAAACACGAAGAAGAGGCTAAGCCACAGAAACAGGAACAGCAGGCTAAGCCTGAAAAGCAACAGCAACAAGCCAAGCCGGCGAAGGAAGAGAAGCAGGCTAAGCCTGAAAAACAACAGCAACAAGCCAAGCCAGCACAGGAAGAGAAGCAGGCCAAGCCCGAAAAGCAGGCGCAAGCCAAGCC
>JBAVAQ010000014.1:0-26009 GCA_049585795.1 Terriglobales bacterium
GGTGGGCTGGAAAAGGATCTCCAGGCCGCAACGGACGCAACCAAAACTCTCCCTTAGTCACAACAATCGCGAGACCGGGACAGCATTTTAAGTCGAGCCGTCGTTTTTCCGCAGCCTGCTAGAGAAAATCGCGATGCAGATGCGGCGCATCGCGGGCAGCTCTCGACTTCGCGGGGCGCTTCATTTATCTTCGGTTCCGATGTCTACCGCTGTCATCGTTACTGATCTGGTCAAACAATTTGGACGCTTCGCTGCTTTGCGTGGCGTCAGCGCGGAGTTCGCCCCGAATCGTCTGTATGCCATTCTTGGCGACAACGGGGCAGGGAAGACGACGTTCTTACGCGCTCTGGCGGGGTTGACTCCGCCCACTCGTGGCAGTATTTCGATGTTGGGAACAGCCGATCTCCGTTCAATTTGCGGCCAACTGGGATACATGGCCCACCCTTCTTTGCTGTACGACGAAATGAGCGGAATGGAGAACTTGCGCTATTTCGCGCGCCTGTACGACGTCAGCAACGAAGGCCGTTGCGCCGAGGTGATCCGGGCAGTGAGGCTTGATCCAGCGCTCACACGCCCCGTAGGCCAATATTCCCAGGGCATGCGGCAACGGATGTCCCTGGCTCGCGCGCTCCTGAACGATCCTAAAATTCTTCTCCTCGACGAGCCTTTCTCCAACGTCGACGTGCGTTCCGCCCGCGAGATGGTGAACTTGCTCACTGGCCTACGCGACGGCGGCAAAACGATCTTTGTCGTTACCCACCAAGCCGCTCTGTTGGAAGGCGCCGCTGATGAGTTCGTGTGGATGGAAGCAGGTCAAATCGTGGATCGCACTGCGACTCTCACAGCCATAAGGGAGACCAGATGAGCAGCGTCGCCGGACTCACGCGAGCGACTTTGGCCAAGGATCTTCGCCTGGAGTGGCGCTCGAAGGACGCGATCAACTCCATGTTGTTTTTTTCTTTGCTGGTGGTCGTGATCTTCAGTTTTTCGTTTGACCCAACTGCGGAAGAGTCGCGTCGCATTGCCGGTGGACTGGTGTGGGTCGCGTTTCTCTTTGCTGCCGTCGTGGCACTGAACCAGACCTGGGCGCGGGAGATGCGCAATCAGGTCCTGGATGCGTATCGGGTGTCTCCGGCTCCGCCGAACGCTCTGTTCCTCGCGAAGGTTATCGGCAACTTCATCTTTGTGACTGTGTTGCAGGCGCTGATGACGCCGCTCTTCATCGTGTTTTACAACCTGCGCGCGCTGGGGCCGGCATACCAATTGCCCATCGTCGCGGCGTTGGGAACGTGGGCGCTGGTGGTGAATGGAACATTTTTCGCGGCCATGTCTTTGCGCACGCGCAGCCGCGAGATCATGCTTCCTCTGCTATTGTTTCCCATCTCCATTCCAGCGCTGCTCGCCATGGTCGAAGCCACGGGCGCAATCCTCACCGGAGAATTCTCTGCCAAGTTCTGGATCGTGTTGCTTGCCGCCTACGATGTGGTGTTTACTATTGCCAGCCTCTTTTTGTTCGAATTGGTGTTGCAGGCGGAATGAAGCGCGCTTTCCCCATCCTCGGTGTTCTGACAGGTGCTTTGCTCAGCTATGCCTTATATGAGGCGCTGGTCGCCGCGCCTACTGAGCAGACCATGGGCGATGTGCAGCGAATCTTCTACTACCACGTGCCTTCGGCGTGGACAGCTTTCATTTTGTTTTTCATCAATTTCGTTGCCTCCATCGTCTATCTCATCCGGCGCAACGCGAAAGCGGACATGCTCGCCCTGGTGACGGCGGAAGTGGGAGTCGTATTCTGCACGGTGAACCTTGTAACCGGGCCTATTTGGGCGCGTCCGGTGTGGGGAATCTGGTGGACCTGGGATTTGCGCCTGACTCTGACGCTTGTGCTCTGGCTGATTTACGTCAGCTATCTGGTCCTGCGCAGATTTTCCAGCAGCGGCCAGACTCCGCTATTAGCCGCTGTGCTGGCCGTTTTCGGTGCTCTGGACGTTCCGCTGGTCTATTTTTCCATCTGGTTTTTCCGCACCCAGCACCCCCAGCCGGTGATCGGTGGAGGCGGTTCCATTGACCCCCGGATGCTGCACGTCCTGCTGATCAATTGGCTTGCCTTCTCCTGCTTCGCGGCCTTGGTCTGCTGGTCTCGCTACCGGCTTGAAGTGCTGCGGCGGGATTTGGACGAAACCCTGGCTTTGGAGGCGTTGCTCGAACCGCGAAGTTCGCAAACGAGAACTTAAGACTGGAGCGCCGGATGAACTACCTTTACGCAGCGTATATCGCCACTTGGACCATCCACATCGCTTATCTCGGAACGCTGCTGCGCCGTTACACGCGTCTAAGAAATGAAATTGAAGAATTCAAGACAAGAATTGAAGAGAAATAATAGCAGCGCAGTTCAGTTATTCCGGCTCGTTTAAGGATGCGCCAGAAAACACGGTTCTGCTAGGATGACGGTGGCATAAACCGGGGGTGCTTAATGCGCCGAATCATTGTCATTGTTGTGGTGGGTCTGATTTCAACTGGTGTCATTTCCTTCGCCGGCAAAGCCAAAGCGAGTGCGCCGGCGCAGACGGCGGAAACTGACGTTCGCCTGAAACATGCCTTCCGCCGGCCAGAGAACAATGGCTGGACCTTTGTGCACCTCGAGGGTTCCCCATCCGAAATCGGCTTCCAGCACGGCTACCTGCTCGCTCCTGAGATCGATGACGCGCTGAAAGTCATCATTCTTGAGATGACCCACGACAATGGGAAGGATTGGCAATTCTTCCGCGACGCGGCACAGAACATGATGTGGCCGCACATTGAATCCGAATACCGGGATGAGATGCAGGGCATTGCCGACGGCGCGAATGCCCACGGCGTAAAGTTGGATTTGTGGGACGTAGTTGCATTGAACGGTGCCGAAGAGTGGAGCTATTACGTCAAGCAATACGACAAGGCCCACGGCATCAAATCTACCGCCTCCGTGGCCGTGCCCGAACATTGCAGCGCGTTCGTCGCCACCGGCAGCTACACCAAAGACGGCAAGATCGTGATCGCTCACAACAACTGGGCGAATTACCTTGACGGCGAGCGGTGGACTATGATGTTCGACGTTGTTCCGGCTAAGGGCTACCGTTTCATCATGGATGGATTTCCTGGCTTCATTCACAGCGGCGATGACTTTGGCATCAACTCTGCTGGAATGATCATGACCGAGACGACGATTGGTGGATTCTTTGGCTACGATCCCGCTGGCATCCCGGAATTTGTTCGCGCCCGCAAGGCCATGCAGTATGCTGCGTCCATCGATGATGCAATGCGCATCTTCAAGAAAGGCAACAACGGCGGTTACGCCAACGATTGGCTTTTGGCCGACATCAAGAACAATGAAATTGCCAGCCTCGAATTGGGCTTGAAGAATGTCACGCTGACGCGCAAGAAAGACGGCTATTTTGTCGGATCCAATTTTCCCATTAATGAAAATCTTACTCGCGAGGAGACTAATTTCGACGTGCACGACCTGAGCTTGAGCGCCAACGCGCGCCATGTGCGCTGGGATGAGCTTATGGCCAAGTACAAGGGAACGATCGATCTTGCAGCCGCGCAACGCTTCGAAGCGGATCATTACGACACGTTCACGAAGAAAGAGGAGCCCAGTGAGCGGACTCTCTGCGGCCACATCGATCTTTCTCCTCGGGGCTCTGAGCCGTGGCAGCCGCCCTTCGGCATCGCCGGAGCCGTGCAGAACAAGGCTACCGATGCGGCCATGGCTTCTGACCTGAAACTAACGGCTTCCGCTGGCCACGCCTGCGGCATCAACTTCAATGCCGCTGAGCATCTAAAGCAACACCCGGAGTTTTCCTGGCAGAAAGATCTTTTGCTCGATATGCCTTCGCGTCCCTGGACGACTTTCGCTGCTGCGAAGTAATTATTCTTTATAGGGAGTTGCCGTGCCTCGACAAATTCCTCAACTGCCCGAACTGGCGGAGCGGAGGAATTCGTACTCTTCAATCACGGCTGCGATGCCGACGCGGGACGCTGGCAGGGGTACCTCGGTTCGCACCACGCGGGCGGTGAAGCGCACGCGAACTGGGTCGGTCAAAGTGATGTGTGGTGGAAGAGTTAAGGTCACGTGCATGCGGGAACCTTCAGCCAGCGGCCGATCGAGGTAAAGAAAAACTCCGCGAGCGCTCACGTTCTGCGTCTCGGTCAACAACTCGTCAACCGTGGCGTCTTCCACCTTGACGATTGCCGGCAGACGCATATCGAATCGTCGCATGGCCCGCCGGTCCTGCGATGGTTCGAGGGTTGCGCTTTCTTGTTTTTCGAGCATTCCCGTCCTTGATAGTCGTTATTCGCCGAGGCCCAACCAACTCGCGTTCTCAGGCCAAAGATACTTAATTGTCAGGAGTTTGCAAGATCAAACGACAGAAGGAACTGATTCTGTCACTGCATGCGCCGTTGTCGGGAGCGCAAACCGGGGAGGGCGGGAGGGATGTTCCCGGTCGGACGAGCAATCGTACTGCCACAGAAACGGTGCAATCAGAGCAATCACCCTCCATGGGAATGAACGATTTCAAGCCAGGCCAGCCGCGCAGATCGAGCCCTCGCATGAAACTATTTGCAGAGAATATGCGTCTTTTGCGACATCGCGCCCGTACTTTCCAATCACCAGTTGCGTACTTTTCTGACGGCGGACGGCATCTCGGTTCAGGCCAGTCCGCATCTGACGATTCTTAAGGCGAAGAATGGGCTCGCGCATCTTGACAGTCTATCCGTCAGATGTTTAAGTAGTTACTTAACTTTTGCACTTATTTTTTGGGGACAAGTACGCAAGCCGCTTCGCGGGCGCGACTCGGGGTGCTGTTTGTGCGCCGTTTCTTCTTCCTCTCCCTGAAATCGGGAAAAGACATCGCGGGAAATCGGAGGAGTGCAGTGAGATTGAATCGCCGTCGGTCGGGAAAGACTTGTTCGCGAAGTCGCATCCTGGTGGCAATCCTGCTGTTGATGCTGCTCGCAGCCGTCGCTCTGACCATCGATTGGGGAGCAGCGAAGCTCCAGGCGGACAAGGCCGGCAATCCTAATCCGTTTTACCGTTCCGCGGAAAGTGTTTCGCCGCGTGTGCCGTTGGTGAAGGGAACGCCGCAAGCTCCGGTCAATTACGGTCATCTCCCATTGATATTTGAGCCGAACCAGGGACAGACCGATGCACATGTAAGATTTCTGGCGCGAGGCAGCGGTTACAGCCTGTTCCTCACGGCGCAGGAGGCAGTCCTGGCTCTGCTGCATTCATCAGTTGACTCTCGACATCCGAATGTGACGACATCAGCAGTCAGCATGAAGTTAGTGGGAACGGCTTCGCCGCGTGATCCGGCCGCCGAAATTCAACTGCCCGGAAGAAGCAATTACTTCATCGGCAGCGATCCAGCCAAATGGCATCGCGACATTCCTCAGTTCGCACGCGTGCGCTACCGTGACGTCTATCCTGGCATCGACCTGGTGTACTACGGCAATCAGGGACGGTTGGAATATGACTTTGAAGTAGCGCCCGGCGGCGATCCCACGCAGGTGGCGCTAAGATTTCAAGGAATCCAACGCCCGAGGATCGATGCGCATGGCGACCTCGTTCTGACGGACGGTGGAAGTGGACTTCGCTTGCAATCCCCGCGCGTTTACCAGAAGGTCGGAGCCGAGGAGCGGCCGGTTACCGGTCGCTTCGAACTGCGCGGTCAGGAAAAAGATGAAGTCGGCTTTCAAATCGGCGCCTATGATCGCAGCCGAGAGTTGATCATCGATCCCGTGCTCATTTACTCGACGTACTTGGGCGGCAGCGGCAACGAAGCTTGTTCCATTATTGCTCCCATCACCGTCGCAGGATTGCCCGCCCCGCCGCCGGGTTGTCCTGCGATCGCGGTCGACGCCGCCGCCAACGCGTATGTAGCCGGATCTACCACGTCAACCAATTTTCCCGCGACCACGGGCGAATACCAGCCCGATCTGGCACCGGGCGCTACCGCCAACGCGTTCATCGCCAAGTTCAGTCCTATCGGCTCACTGGTATTTGCCACCTACCTTGGCGGAAGCGGAACCGACTACAGCGCCGGGGTTGCGGTCGACGCCGGTTTTGACATCCTGGTGGCGGGGACGACGAGTTCGAGTAACTTTCCCACCACCAAAGGGGCCACCAATACGGCGTTTCAAACCACTCCGCTAACCAGCGGCAAGCATGTATTTGTAAGCAAGCTCGATCCCACGGGAAAAATCCTGCTGTATTCCACCTACCTTTCGGGCAGCGGCACGGACATCGCTTCGGGCTTGGCGGTAGATCAGAGCGGCAGCAACGCGTATGTTACCGGGACGACCACGTCTACCGAGGTGGGGACAGGATTTCCATCCACTCTCGGAGCCTATCAAACCACGCCCCGAGCGGCGAATCAATTTTTCTTCACCAAAGTGGATCCGAACACCAGCGGATCGGGCAGCGTGCTCTATTCCACTTACTTCGGAGGCAGCAGTCCCAGCAATGGATTAGTCCTGGGCGGCGGCGTCGCAGTTGACGGTAACTCGAATGCTTACATTACCGGCGGCACGAATTTTACCGACATGCCGCTGCTCGATGCCTATCAAGGACTGAACGAGGGGGGCTTTGATGCATTTGTGGCCGAGATCAATCCCTCCGGCGTCACCGGCGCGCAACTCTTGTATTCGACCTATCTGGGAGGCTCGGGCGACGACGTAGGCTTCGGCATCGCGGTGGATTCGAGCCCGAACGCCTACGTGACCGGTTGGACTACCTCTACGGATTTCAACGCTGGCACCACCGGGACCACGGCGTTGCAGGTCTCCAGTGGGGGCGGGACGGACGCATTCCTGGCCAAAATCGGAGTACCCTGCACCGGGACAGGCTGTGTCACATTCGACGTTCCTCTGACTTACTTTAGCTATCTGGGCGGTGCAGGAACGGACGTCGGAACTTCGGTTACGGTTGACAATAGCGCGGGAGCACGGGTTATCGGCTGGACGAACTCTCCGAACTTTCCCATCGTCGGAAGTCCGGTGCAGGCGACCTATGGCGGGGGAACCAGCGACGCCTTCTTTGCCACCATCGACACCACCGCGACTTGCAGTCCGATCGTAACTCCCACCTGCGTTGCCACCAGTTCCACCAGCTACTTCGGAGGAACGGGCGCCGACTACGGTACCGGTGTCGCGCTCGATCTGCAAAGCTCCAGTTATCTCGCGGGAGAAACGGCTTCAGGCAGCGGTTTCCCGCTGAAGAATCCTTATGAGGGCTCTCTCAGCGGACCAAGCGACGCGTTTGTCAGCAAGTTTGCGCCGGTCTTGAACCTGACCATGCTGCCACCCACTGCTACTCCGCTGGTGGTTGGCATGGGCAGCCAGGTCAGCTTCGCTTACACCATAACCAATAACGGGGAGTTCACCAATGGCGTGACTTTTGTCGATTACCTGCCGGCGTCAGGCGCGACGTTCGTTTCGGCGACGGCGAGCCCGGGCACTTGCGGTACTCCCATCAACCAAACCGTGCTGTGCAACATCGGTACGCTGAATGCCGCTGCCACCGCGACCGTTACCGTGATCCTGACCCCGGTGGCTCCAACTTTGCCGGGTGGTACCGTGAGTTTGGGAAACAGCGGTTCGGCGTTTGTGGGACAGTCAGAGCTGGCTACGTCCAGCGCCAGCGTTACAGTAAATGATTTCAGCATCAAGGTAGCGCCGGCCGCGGCTACGGTTGTGGCGGGTGTGCCCGCCATCTTCACTGCGACGATAACCCCCAGCTCAAACAGCGGATTCCCCAACAGTGTGTCCATTACCTGCGGCAGCGGCCTGCCCACGGGAACGACTTGCGTGCCGGGCAACAATAATCCCATCCCAGACCTCAACACTGGCGCCCAAAGTTCGCAATTTGTCATCAACACTACCACCCGCGTGACCACGACCACCGACCTGCGTCATGGAAGCAGCCCAGGCATTCCGTTCTACGCGACCTGGCTGCCGGTCTCTGGTCTGGCGCTGATCGGTGTGGGACTTGGCGGCAAAACTTCTCGCCGTCGGCGGCGAGTGCTGCTGGGACTGCTGCTGGGTGTTCTCCTCGCGCTCATTCTGTTCCTGCCCGCTTGCGGCGGAACTACGGCGGTGACGACCACGACCGGCACTCCGGCGGGAACGTATGCCGTGACCGTGAACGCGGTCTCAGGCAGCGCGACCCGGACTACGGTGGTCACCCTGGTCGTTCAGTAACTCGGCGCCAGCCGCAGCGAGGCCCTATCAAGTACGACTCTGCCAGAATGCTGCTAGTTGTCGACTTGCTGGGTACCCTCGTCTTCGCAATCGAAGGCGCGACCGCGGGCATTCAAGCCAATCTTGATTTGCTGGGGTTGATGGTGGTGGCGTTTGCCACCGCGCTCGGCGGCGGGATTATTCGCGATGTGCTGATCGGGGCGGTCCCTCCGAATTCCATTCGCGATTGGCGATATCCCGCAGCGGCATTTCTTGGTGCCGCGGTGGTATTTTGCTTCTACCAATTCGTCAGCCAGGTTTCTCCCTGGGTAATCATCATTTTCGATGCAGCCGGATTGTCATTGTTCGCCGTCGCAGGCGCAGCCAAGGCGCTCGACTTCGGCATTCATCCATTCATCGCGGTTTTGATGGGAGGAGTGACCGGGGTTGGCGGCGGCACCATTCGTGACATCCTGCTCGCCCGCATCCCTACGGTCCTTCGCGCCGACGTCTACGCCACCGCCGCGCTAGCGGGAGCAGCCGTGTTGGTAGTGGGCATCCGCCTCAAAGCGAATCCCCGCCTCATGACCGTACTAGGCGCGGTTGTTTGTTTTGCGTTGCGAGTAGTCAGCGTCTGGCGGCACTGGAACCTGCCCCGGCTGCTGTTGCACTGATAATTTGATCCGTTGTCATTCCGAGAAGCGAAACGACGCCCCGGCGACTTCCTCACGACCGTGTCGATGAGCGATATGGTGATTTCTCAACCGAGTACTCGCAGAGACTGGTAAAACTCGAGCACGTGGTCGGAAAAAAACTCGATCCTTTTGTTTATTCATAGACATGGGTTAGCATGCATTGTGGTTTTCTGAGGCCCGAGTGACCCTTGGCATCGAGAATGGCCGAGCAGTATGGATTACCGCCAAGCGGTCGTACCCGCTCTCGACAGGATTCTTGGCGCTCTCAGCCGCAGTCGTATCCTACCTCGGAGCCAGGCTGGGTGCCACAATGGTTGTCTCCAGCCTCGGTCTTTCGGTATTTTGGCCGCCGTCCGCGCTGTTGGTGGCGGCGATGCTATTGGTGCCGCGCAGGACCTGGCTGGTGATTGTACCGGCGGGCCTGGCGGGAGCCGCTCTCGAGAACTTGCAATTAGGTTTCACGCTTGGGGCGACTGGCCTGTTTTTCTTGGCCAACACAATCGAGTTCCTCGTCATCGGGCTAGGTCTCGGGTATTCCTTCGACGGAGTCCCGCGACTCAATAGTTCGAAAGCGCTGGCGAAGTACTGTTTTTTCGCAGCATTCCTTGCGCCGCTTGTTGGTGCATCTATCGGTGCTGGCGCGTCATCAGGTTCGTACGCGGTCAATTGGCGAGTCTGGTTTTTCTCCGATATGCTGTCTTTCCTAACTATAACTCCGGCATCTTGAGCTGGGCTGGCGCGGGCCGTGTCTGGATTCACAGGTCCGTTCATTCGGCGGTAGAGGCAGCCGCGTTGCTCGGCACTCTGGCTATTTTGGGATATTTGGTTTTCCTGGCTCCTTGGAAAACGCTGCCCTTTACGCTCTATTCTTTAGTGCCATTGCTTCCATGGGCGGCCTTGAGATTCGGTTCGTTGGGCGTTAGCACCTCCATGATAGTTATTTTATTTATGTCCATTTGGGGAGCCATGCATGGTCGCGGTCCCTTCACAGGGCAAGAACCTATGCGCAATGTCCTGTCGCTGCAGGTGTTCTTGATATTCGCTGCGACTCCCTTCATGGCTCTTGCCGCCGTAGTGGAGGAGCGCGCGAGCGCCAGGCTTGTTGAGAAGGAACTGAGTCGGCGGCTCATCTCCGAGCAGGAAAGGGAGCGGACCCGAATTGCCAGAGAACTGCATGATGATATTTGCCAAAGACTCGCCCTCCTGTCGGGGGAACTTCATCAAGCGAGCCTTGGCGAGACTACGAAGCAGCGCTTGGAGGAGATCAACCAACATTGCTCGGAGATTGCCGCCGACGTTCAACTGCTGTCGCATCAGCTCCATTCGGCGAAGCTTGATTACCTGGGCATTTCGGCGGCGATCCGAGGCTTTTGCAGGGAGCTTGGCAAACAGCAAGAAGTAAGCATTGAGTTTACGGAGCGGAACGTGCCGGAATCCGTATCCCGCGACGGCTCACTCTGCTTGTTTAGAGTCGCTCAGGAAGCGTTGCACAATGCAGTGAAGTACAGCGGAACCAAGCGATTCTGGGTGGAACTCAGCGGCGCGGGCAACCAGGTTCGGCTTGAAGTGAAAGATGCCGGCATCGGCTTCGACCTAAAAGAGGCGAACCAGATCGGCGGCCTGGGACTGGTGAGCATGCAGGAAAGAGTACGGGCGGTCAACGGCCGGTTCTACGTTGAATCGAAGCCTGGAGCGGGCACCAAAATCACCGCTTTCGTGCCGGTCGCTGCTGGGGACTCTGCAGAAAAAGCCACAAGCGACGATGCTGCAAACATAGCCGGGGCAGCTTGAGCAGAACATGTCGTTCCCTAATTTGTAAGTGCTGAAATCAGGCGTGGACACTCAAGTCTTCGCCTGAGTCTCATTGCGTGTAATAGGGATGTTACGACAGCCAGCGGTGCAGACCTCCTATTCGGGACTCTTTAAATAGGTTAAATTGGCACAATGCATCAGGTTCTCGCTTGGATCGATGTCGCCAGTTATGTGTTCCTGGCGATCACGCTTTTATGTTTATGGCGACTGAAAGGGCAGATCGGCGATCCGCGCAACACCGGACTCTTAGCTCGATTTGCGGGCGGCTTGGTTCTAGGTTCTATGGGAATCACGGTAATTTTACCCATTGTGCATCCCCTCGGTCGACTATCACAGGCGTCGTAAAAGATTTCCGTGAGGTAAGCGGATATCGAAGTTCATATTTTGAATTTCGAATCGAGGGAGACAATCGGTTTAGCGACGTGCTGCGTGCCAATTACTTTGATAAGGGATTCTACTTTGGCGATCCCTCTGTGTCTAACGGCGATACTGTCGAAGCAGTGTACTTGAATTGGACAAACGAAGTGATAGGGCTGCGAGCAGTTGCTGGCCGTCACGCCGGGTGGACGTTTGAAGAGGACCAAAACCGTGTGGGTCCTTGGTTACTAGTTGTTGGGGGAGGACTCCTAGTTGGCGCGGGAATTTTCGGAAAGCTTAGTGACCTTGCCGCGAAGCCCGAGGGCGATCCCATGATGTGAGCATTTGGAGCGTCGGCTGATAACTGTCGAAACCAGCCATTAAACTCAAAATCTCCGCCTGAGACTCGATATCATGTGTAAGAAAAGGCTTGGAAGAGAGGGATCTGCTTTGCGAGTGCACCGGCTAGAAATCAGATCCCCGCTTTGCCGCGTCGCGGGCAGCCAGGGGCCTCGAAAACAGCGCTGGAACCGTCTACGCCCCAGCGGAAAGTTTGTGGCTTTTGGATTGCGCAATCCCGTATTGCCGGATCTTATACAGCAGCGCCTTGTAGCTGATCTTCAACAATGCCGCCGCCTGCTTGCGGTTCCAATTGGTTTCGTCGAGAGCCTTACTGATGGCTTCGGCTTCAGCTCCATCTTTGGCATTGCGGGCCAGAGATTTCAAACCACCAGTTGACTCGCCGGGGCCCTGCGCAACCGCGTCGAATTGCGCGCCGTTGCTATCGGTCTTCGGACTCAGTTCCTGGATGGCTAACTTCTCGTCTCCAAGCACCAGATAGCGCTTCACGAAATTGTTGAGCTCGCGCAGATTGCCCGGCCAGGAATAATCCTGACATGCCTGCAGCAACTCAGTCGAAAGCGGCAACGGTGGCCGCGCATAGCGCTCCGACATGTTGGACATGAAATGCTTGAGCAGGATCGGAATCTCTTCCTTGCGATCGCGCAGCGGAGGAATCGACAAGGTGAAGGCGTTAAGCCGGTAATAAAGATCTTCACGCAGGCGCTTGTTGGCTAGCGCTTCGGGAATGTTGATGTTGGTTGCGGCCAGAATCCGCACATCCGCTTTGATTAAAGAGCGGCTGCCCAGCCGCGAGAACTGCTGGTCTTGCAGTACGTGCAGCAGCTTGGCCTGCAGGCTCGGCGGCATTTCTCCAATTTCATCCAGCAGGATGGTCCCCTTGTTGCACAGTTCGAATTTCCCCGGCTTGGCGTGATTGGCGCCGGTAAAGGCTCCAGCTTCGTAGCCAAATAGTTCGCTCTCCAGCAAGTCGGCGGGAACGGCTGCACAATTTACTTTGAGGAACGTTCGATGCGCGCGCGGCGAAAGCTTGTGAATCAGCTTCGCCATCACTTCCTTGCCCGTGCCGCTTTCGCCCAGCATCAGTACCGGAATGTCGACGTTCGCCACCAGCGCAGCCTGGGAACGAAGCTTGCGCATGATCGGGCTCGCAGCGACAAAAAATACTTCATCTCCAACATCTTCAACTTCGCCCGGATAGTTTTGCTGATTTTTGCCCAGGCACTGGTCAATCACGGTGTCCAGTTCGCTTTTCTGAAAAGGCTTAGTCAGATAATCGTGCGCGCCCAGGCGAATCGCCTGCACGACTTTACGGGTATCGCTGACACAGGAGAGCATCACAACTTTCACCCCGGGCTGCAGCTTACGCAGTTGCTCCAGAGTCTCTAGGCCGTCGATTCCGGGCATCAGCAAGTCGAGCAGCACGAGGTCAGGACGTAAGCCTTTCTGCACGCGCTCCAACGCTTCTTCGCCGGTGCTCGCGGCCTCGACTTTGTAATCGTCCACTTCGAGCAGAGTTTTGATATAGCGCAGCATTCCGGGTTCGTCGTCGACCAGCAGAATGTTGTTTGCCGCAGCTTTCATTTAGTTTTCCCAGAGTTGACTTGTTGGTTGATTGCAGTCGAAGGAGGCAGAAGTGGAAGAATAAAAGAAAACTTGCAACCCGCGCCGGGATCGCTCTCCACCCAGATCTTTCCGCCCATCCCTCCGACCAGGCGCCGGGCGATGGCCAGGCCCAGGCCCATTCCGGCTTGGCTTTCACTTTGCGGCAACCGAAAGAAGTCGTCGAAAACTTCAATATGGTATTCCGCGGGAATGCCCGGTCCGGTGTCGGACACGCTGATTTTCACGGAATTGGGTTGGGTGATCGCTCGGTGCCGCCGTTCGGTAAGATTGTCAGGATTGCTGACGCTTCGCCGTTCCCACATATAAGGCTCGGCGTGAAGCCAGACCGTGCCTCCGGCGGGCGTGAACTTGGATGCATTCTCCAGCAGATTCGAAACCACGCGCTGCATCTTGGGCACGTCAAAGGCAAACTCGGTCAACTTTTCGTTGGCCAGGAAATACAGCGCCAGTCCTTTTTCCTGAAACGAATGGGACCATAATCGGCAAACTTCCGACAAACACGCGTTCAGGTCGGCAGGCTCGAAGTGCATCTTCATCTCGCCGATTTCGAGGACGCTGAAGCTCAGAAAGTCCTGAATAAATTGCTGGAGACGTTGGCCGCTGGTGCGCATGTCGCCCAGAATCTCGCGTTGGCGTTCGTTCAATTGACCCAGCTTCTCACTCTGCAGAAGTTCGACATACCCGTTCAGAATGGCCAGCGGCGTCTTCAAGTCATGTGCGGCCGAGGCCAGGGCATTCGTGGTGCGCTGGAAGCGTTCCTGGAGTTGATTGAATTGTTGCAGCAAGTCCTGGCTGCAGGCCGGGTTAGGGCAATCGGCGGTGCCTTCAGCTTTCGCCGGGCATATCTCGGCGTAGTCGGCTTTAGACTCTTTTGTTTGGGGCAGACACGTCTTTTCAGGCGTCGCAGCCATTATTTGAAGCTCGGTGGTTTATACGGCGAGGGAGGGTGGCACTCAACTCGCTGAGGTGAATGCTGACTTCCGCGATGCTAAGACATGGCCTGCGCTCTGTCAACGGCAAAACGCAAGGAAGTAGTCACCGAAGGGAAAAAGCTTGCAGTCCAAAGTGCTCCGAGGCCTCGGACAAGGCCGCAAGAACGGCGAATATAGGGCAAAAGGAACTGCAGTTAACTCCAGCTTTTATCTGCCCGTTTTCAAAAGACGCTCCGCTTTCGCGCGATTTCGCCGCCGATCGCGTACCGCTCGGTATCCGCGTTTGGCCCCCAAGGTGCGGTAGAGAAACGTTTAAGTCCAGGTTCGAGGGATCCAGTTGAAGCGACAAAGGCCGGAAATGGAAGACCGGAAGTGGCCCCGCCTGCCCCTGGCAATTCCCATCTTTGTTCGCAGCCGCGATGAGGAAGGTAAAGAGCTGTTGGAATTTGCCACAGCCCTCAACATTTCCGCCGGCGGCGCGCTGGTTGCCGTGCGCCGTTCCTTGCCGCTCTCGGCGCAGGTTTTGCTGGAGATTCCCAGTGCCCCTCTAGTTTCGGGAAATTCCTTCCCCAAGGCTTCACGAATTCTGCGCGCCCGCACGGTGCGGGTAACCCACGTCGATGGTTACCATTTGCTCGGTCTCAAGTTCTCCCACCCCCTCGTCAGTGCCCGATCTGAGAGGCCAATCGCTCGAAGGAAAGTTAGTTCTACTGTGTGAAAACTTTTTCCTATCCAAAAACCAGACTATGAGCCCTACTTCCACGGTCTTTTGCGCCCCACGCGCATCCTTGTTTGATTGTGTAAGTTGTTGAAAAATAATATATAAAGTAACCATAACGGGGGTTACCGGTGGCTCGCCGAATTTGGCTCTCGGGGTGCATACTAGGGGGTGGGTAGAGGAGCTCCACGCAAAAAGATGCCTATTCCTACGACAAATTCTGTCAGTTCTCTAGTCCATCCCCTCGGCGAGTTCCCTCCTGACGCTATCGTATTTGGTAGGTCCGAAGCCATGCAGTCCCTGCGAACGCGCATGGATAAAGTTGCCAGCGCAAACGTTCCTGTACTGATCAATGGGGAGAGTGGCACGGGCAAGGACATTGTCGCCCGCATGATTCACGGCCTTTCCCCGTGGAAGAGCGGGCCCTTTGTCAAGGTCAACTGCCCCGCGATTCCCGGAACTCTGCTCGAAAGCGAGCTCTTCGGCTACGAAAAAGGCGCCTTCACTGGCGCCTACGGAGCCAAGCCGGGACGCGTCGAAATGGCTCATCGCGGCACTTTGTTCCTCGACGAGATTTCTGAGCTCGATTTGGCCCTGCAGTCGAAGCTCTTGCAGTTGTTGCAGGACGGGCAATTCTGCCGTATCGGCGCTCAGGAAGACAAGAAAGTCGAAGTCCGAATTGTCTGCGCCACCAACCGCCAGCTGGAAGTTGAAATCGAGAACGGCAGCTTCCGCCAGGATTTGTACTACCGCATCAACGTGGTCAATTTGCGTATGCCACCCCTACGCGAGCGCCGTGGCGATATCGAGGCTCTGGTGCAGTATTTCCTCGAATACTACAATCGCAAATACAATTGCCGCGCCCGCGCGCTTTCGTCCGAACTGATGGGCGTGCTGCAGAAATATCATTGGCCGGGAAATATCCGCGAGCTCGAGAACCTGATCAAACGCTACGTTATTCTGGGCAGCGAAGACGTGATCAGCAGCGATCTGGTCACGCGCAATGAGCAGGAGTTTTTCAATCCCGACATCAATCTCGACGGCCCCATCTCTCTAAAAGCCTTGACCCGCAAGGCGACTCGCGAACTGGAACGCAAGATCATTCTGAAAGTTCTACAGGCGCATCACTGGAACCGCAAACAGGCGGCGCGAGCCCTGTCGATCAGTTATCGCGCACTGTTGTACAAAATTCGCGATGCCGGCCTGCCGCCCAACCGCTCCACCCGCCGGCGAGAAGCCCCGGTCAGCACAGGCGTAGCCGCCGACTGAAGCCATCTCTCCACGAGCGAATGCTTTTAACTACGATTTCAGTTGGGCTAGCTGCTTTCTCACATCCGCAGCTTGGCTGTAGTTGGGATTGATCTTGAGCACGCGTTCCAGATGTTGCCGGGCTAAGTCGGTCTGTCCCGTTTTTTCATACGCCAATCCGAGGTGATAGTGGACGGTGGCGTCGTCGGGCGATTTGTTTTTCTCGCCCAGCTTGAGTGCTTCCTGGAAAAGATCGACCGCCGACTGATACGCGCCTTTCTGATAAAAGACCCATCCCAGAGTGTCGGCGGCATTGGGCGAATCGGGCATGCCGCGGCGGGCGGTTTGCGCCAGCGAGAGAGCCATGTCCACGTTGCCGCCGGATTGCAACATGACATAGGCGAGATTGTTCGAGGCCAGCGGATTCTCGGGTTTGATTTCGAGCGCCTTCTGATACGCGTCTTTGGCTTTGCTCCAATCCTGTTTGGATTCGTACAGCTCGCCCATCAGGATGTAGAACATGGCCTCGCGGGGATTGTCTTTCAGCGATTGCTCATAGGTCGCGAGGGCCTGGTCGGCTGAACCTTTGGCCACCTGCACCTGTCCCAGCTTGAGCAGGGCATCGGAATTATTTTTGTCGAGCTCAGCTGATTTCTTGAACGCGGCTTCGGCGCCGTCGAAATCTTTCTTGCTGTTGAAGAGCACGGTGCCCAAAAGATCGTAGAAGGCGCTGCTGTTGGGCGATTTGGCAATTTGCGCGTTAGCGGCGGCGATGGCTTTGTCAGTTTGGTTCTGGGCGAGATAAGTGTTCATCAGGCCGTTAAGGGCGTCGTTGGAGTTGGGATCGCGGTCCAGCGCCTCCTGGTAGGCTTTGCCGGCTTCGCTGTATTGCTTCTCCACCAGCTTCAGGTTTCCCAGCTGAATGTAGCCGGTCGCACTTTGCGGGGCAACGTCGATGGCCTTCTGTATGTCTTCTTGTGCGGCTTCGAATTGCTTGCGATTGATTTTCGAAAGCGCCCGCATGGCGTAACCGTCAGGCGAAGCCGGCTGCAGGCTGATGATCTGCGTGGCCGTTTGTTCGAGCGTTTCCATATCGCCTTTGCGCATGGCGGCGGTGGCGAGAGCGCGCTGGGCCTCGATGAGATCGGGACGCAGGCGCACGGCGCTGCGCCATTCCTCGACGGCACGCTCAGGATTGCCCAATTGATCGAGCGCGAGTCCGAGATGATAATGGGCCACTCCATTGTCGGGATCGTTCTTTAAAGCGGTTTGCAGGGTTTGCGCGGCGTCGCTCGGATGACCGCTGCGGATCTGTATCTGTCCGCGATAGATCAGGGCATCGGTGTCGTTGGCATTGCTGGAGAGAATTGCATTGTTCAGCTTGGTAGCGTCGTCGAGGCGGTTTTTCAGGATGAGCAACTGAATGTAATTCTTCTCGACTTGCAGATCCTTGGGGTGGTCGTGGTAGACGTTGCCATATTCCGCTGTAGCTTTGTCGAGGTCTCCGGTGGCGAAATAGAAATCGCCCAGCATGCGGTAGCCGGTGGAATTGTCGGGAAACCGGGTCTTGACTTGCTTGAGGAATGCCTCAGCCTCAGCCTTCTTGCCCTGCGCGATATAGAGACGCGCGAGCGCGGCGGGGGGGGCGGGATCTTTGGGATCGAGATCGATGGCGTGACGGAACTGCTGCTCAGCTTCAGAGAAACGACTGCGTGACTGATAGTAACCGCCCAGCGCCAGCTGCGCCTGCATGGCTTTCGGATTCGCTTCGACAGCTTTCTTGAAATTCACTTCGGCAGCGTCGGGCTGGTTGGCTCTGATTTGTACAAGAGCGAGATCGAGGTACGGTTCCCAGTTGTCGGGACCGAGCGCGATGGCCTTCTGCATTTCCTGGATAGCCCCGGGATAATTTCCCTGGCCAATGAGCAGGTTCGCCACCGCCATGTGAACCTGCGGATTGTTAGGCTGCTTTTGCAGAAGTTGGTCGGTCTGCTCCTGCGCCTGCTTGAAATCGCGTCCCGCGATCAGCAGGTTCGCCAGGTCAAGGCGTGCGGGATAGTTGTCCGGCTGCAGTTCAAGGGTGCGGGCCAGTTCCTGATAAGCGGGGCTCCACTGCTGCAGCTTCAGGAGAGCCTGCGCCAGCCCGTAGTGTGCGTTGCCGTAAGTGGAATCGATCTGGACGGCGTTCTTGTATTGAATTGCGGCCTCGCGGTACTGGCCTTTGTCAAAGTAGCGCTGGCCGCTCTCAAAGTACTTCTGTTTGCGAACGTTGGGATCGCGATAGCATCCGACGAGAGTTGCGATCAAAGCAAGAGCCAGAACCAGACGAAAAGCGGAAGAATGCCTCATTACTGATCTCCAGGAACGGGCGCAGTCAGCGCCAGACGGTTGTATTGTCGTTCTCTTAAAGTTACTGCAAATAGCGTATGGCAAAAAGTTACTCATGGCACAACCCTGTCATCGCGGAATATACCGGTCCAGTTGGGGGACGACGTTTTCGGTGAAAGAAAGCAAACGTTGTTGGGCGGCCTCAACGGCTTCGGCGCGAGGCAAAGGAGTAATCACACGCACCAGCGAGCCATCGCTGCGGTTGAGCCGGATGGAATCCGCAACCAAATAGAACTTTGCCCAGTATTCACTGGCCTCGGCGCGATCGTGGGCCCAATACCAGTAAAGCACCAGTTGGCGCTCGTCCCCCTTGGCGATGACGTAGCGATTCACCTCGAACGGCGCGCGCCCGGGAAAAGAAATGGAGATTCTGCTGGACTCCGTGGGCAACCAGCCTGCGCCCGGCAGGCAGTGCTTCGGCGAATGAATGGTGTCACCGGTGCGCTGACTGGGAAAGTAGGCGAGGAAGAGATCGACATAGGGCTGGCTGACGGAAGTGTTCTCATAGAAGCGCTGAAGAAAATCTCCGGGACCGAGAATTGCCAAGACGTCCGGTTGCATGGGGATGTCGGTTCCTGTCCAGGGTCCCAGTTGCAGCGGCAGGGAAGCGAGGGGTTCGCGACGGGGCAAGGTCTCGTTATGGCCGCGCGCCTGGAGAAAAATTGCCGTGGTCGCGAGCAAAACAACCGTCAGCGCAAACCTCCAGTTTGATTTCACCGCGCGGCCTCGTTTCCAGGATCGGCATGGGTGTAGCCAATCAGTAACAGCCGGTGAAAGAGAAAAAGCATTGCCAGCGCTACTACAAAGACCAGCCAGCCGGAAAATGTGTGAAAGAAGCCTTCGGCTTTGTCGGGGTCCCAGTATTGCACCAACAGGCCGGTGCCTACGATGCGCAGGCTGTTGGCGCCCACGGCAATTGGAATGGATGCGAGCACCAGGGCAACTCGAATCCAGGTGCGAGATTCGACCAGGTATCCGTAGATGATGGCCAAGGTCACGAGTGAAAGCAGCGAACGAATACCGCTGCAGGCTTCGACAACTTCCAGGGGCATCGCCGGCAGATTGATGATGTTGCCTTCGCGCAACACGGGAACGCCGAGAAGCGGCAGCAGCAGGGCCGCCACTTTCGAGGCCAGAATCTGAAGCGGGAAGGTAATCTGGCTAAAGACGATTTCGGGGATGGGAATCATCAGGAACAGAAATGCCCAGGGAAAAAGCACGGCAAGAAAGAAATGCCATCCACGGAAGAAAATCACCAGCCCTGCAATGAGCAATAACAGAGAAACCCGCGACAAGAAGAGCTCCGCTCCGAGCACTCCTGCCACGAGCACAGCAAGGGCAAACACTACCATCAGCAGTCCCCATGACGAGGGGTGCCGAGGTTCCCGGGCAAGCCGCTCGCGATCCTGCCACAGCACAAACAGGGAAAAAAGGGGAACGAAGAATCCGTGGGAAAAGTTCGCATCGTTCGACCACTGCTTCGCGAGATGAAAAAGGATGGACCCGTAAAGCCAGCCAATCAAAACAACCAGGACGACTGCTTGCCACCACCAGTCGCGATTCAGAGCAGGCCGCGGAGGCCGCTCGGGGAGCGATGCGGTTTGTGCAAAATAACTCACTGCCTGAGACTGTGGAGGATGCGCCTAGCATATGCGAACGTTTGTCCGAGTGCAACGATGTTGGCGATAGGATTCGCGATTATCGCGGCTGCACTTCAACCGCCTCCTTCAGGTGAACGGAAGTCGGCGAGTGCTCGGTGACGGTCACGGTTTGGCCTTTGGCATAGTGCGCGATGACGCCGGGCCGGGACCAATCGAGGTCCCAGCCATTCTCGATGGCGATGACCGTGTATGTGCCGGGGATGACGCTGCGCAGGCTGAAACTTCCGTCCTGGTCGCTCTGGTCCCGGCGGAACAGTTCGCGATTCGATTCCGGATCTTTCGGCACCAGCACGACCATTGCCCCTGCGGTCGCCTTGCCTGCCCGTTTGGCAAAGCCTTCCACATTCGCGCTGCCTCCGACCAGCGAGAGCGTAATAGTCATCGATGAACCGGCGGCCACATTCAAAGTGTGTCCCGCGATTGCGCCGCTTTCGGATGAGATTTGCACCACCGAATACGCCTTCGGCCGGCTCCCGGCCAGGACATCGTATTTGCCGGGGGCGAGATCGAATTCGAGCTGCCCTTTCTTGTCCATCTCTTGCCAACCTGCGATTCGCATTTTGCTGTTGCGAAGCGCGATCTCAATCTGCGGCGGCAGCGTCGCTTCTCCCAAAATCTGTACCGTCGCTTTGACTGTACTGGTCTGCTGCGGGGTGGGCACATCCAGTTCCTGCCCGTTCGTGGTGATATTGACCTCGTTGGCTTCACTGTCCTGCCCCGCTCCTGGCGCGCGAACACTGTAACGCCCGGGTGCGATTCCAGTGAACTCGAATACACCGGGCGAAACCTGGTCAAAACCGCCCGTCTGGACGTACTCCATTCCATCGAACGACGGCCTTTGCAGCATCGGCACGGTGAATCCGCCTTGGTTGTTTTCGGGAGCATGAAAAAACAAGTGCAGAGCCGCAACCGGATTCAGATGAATATCGGCCTGCAAATGATCGCCGCCGCGGATGGGGATGGGCGTAGCATCGTCGGGTTCGGTGGAATCGCCGTAATAGGTCACGGGGTAAGCGACGTCGAGAGATTGATCGACGGCAGTTGGAAGATTGTCCGCGCCGGGCTGCCGCGAAGAGCGGGGATGGAGAGCATACCAGGGCTGCGCGGTTGCGGAGAGGAAATACGATCCGGCGTCGAGCTGCGCGAACTCGTAAGCGCCTAGATCGTCCGTCACAGCCGTGCGGAATCTGACAATCCGACTGACACCGACCTGACGATCTTCGCGGTAAAGCGAAACCGTAGCATGGCGAATCGGCTCTCCGGATTCATCGAGAATCTTGCCGGAAAGCACGGCAGACGGCGACAGGCGCAGAACAAGGTGTTCGGTATCAAGGCCAGCTCCAGTCACGATTGCGGTCGAGAATCCCTCGTGCTCGTTGTAAGCGGCAGGAATAAAGCCCCGCTTCGCGCCTTGCAACAAATACTTGCCGGGGTTGAGCTGCTTGAAGTCGAAACGGCCATCTTCAGAAGTAATCACCGACTGACGATTTTGGGGATTCGTGGTGTCAAAAATCGAAACCCGCGCTCGTGCCAGTGGGTTTCCGCCGAGTGCGTTCACGATGGTTCCCGCGATGCGAAGCGTGCCGCTCGAGGATTGGTTTTGTGCAACGCTCGCACTCTGCGCGGCGCAGACTGCCGGTGAACAGGGCAATATAAGCCCGCACGCAAGAATCATCGATCGGTGCAGTTGTGAAAACTTAGACATAGTTATTCGCTCGTCGAGGCCAATTGCAGGTGCAGGTGTTCCTTCTGGCCCGCGATCAAGCGCACCAATTGCCCTTTTGCGTCATAGGCGCGCATCGCTTCGGGATTGCGGTATTCGAGGTCCGGTTGCGGACGATCGAAAGCCAGCACGCGATAAGTGCCCGGTGACATCTGTTGCGGCCCGAACTTACCGTCCGGCTGCACCCATATATCTTTGAACTCTCCGCTGCTGTCCGGGAGCGGAATGCAATATAGGTGTGCGGACGAACCATCGGCCACCTGAGCCGTAGATGCCGATGAAGCCGTTAAGCCTTCAATCGTTCCGTCGATTTCGGCTGCGTCATCTCGCATGGTTATCTCGATGGGCGAACTTGATCCGCCCAGGCCGACGGCCAGGGGCTGATGCTGCAGGTCGGTAGTGCCAGAATTAATCGACGCCACATATCCGCGGGAAGTATCGACCCGCACCCAATAGCGCCCAGGCCAGACGTTTTCGATTACGAGCGAATCGTCGTCGGGCCCGGAAGGATTGCGTAGCCAAACTGATCCTCTCTGGCCAAAGTCATCTGCGGGCTCCAAACGCACATTGAGGTAGCGTCTCGGACCCTGTGCATTTACGTCAGCCGGACCCGAGTGGACGACGAAGGTCGGCGAGTTCGTCTCTTCGTTGGGCGCGAACTCCTCCTTAACGTCCACTCTGATCTGGCCACTTGGGACAACAGTCATGCGGCTTCCCTCGGCCGCACCACCCTTAACACTGATGTTGACCATACCAGACGCAGCCGGTCCAGCGCTCTCTGCCTCCAGGGTGTAGTTTCCATCGGGTAGCAGCCCTTCAATCGTCTGCGCCTGGTTGTTGTAGCCGAGCGCGTATCCCGGACCTCGGCGGCCTTGGGGGGACACAACGATACTGAAGCCGGGAACGTTACCCGGCACATTAGCGACGGCCACTTTGACTGGGTAATAAGCGCGCCTTACTAGAGAGATTTCTGCCTGGAAAGTCTGGCCCGCGGTTAACTGAATCGTTTGCGCGGCTTCAAAATTGGTGGCGTTGGGAAAATAGACAGGTGGATACCCGTAGAGTTGTCCGCGCGGATCGAAGGTCAGAGGATCGCGATCGAGCAGTTCCCGTGTGAGCAACTTGTAACTGCCCGCCGGAAGTTCGGCAAAACGAAAGTCGCCGCTGGATTTGGTTGTGGCTGTGCCCGAAATAATCCAGTGCGCGCGGCCTTCTTGAACCTGCCTGCGATAGAGCTCCAGTTGGATGATGTCGGATGGCTCGGACGTGGGCAGAACTACCCGGCCGACGACGAGCGCCTCGGGCGTGAGCCGGATCGTGATTTCCTTGCCGGCCGAGTCCGTTTGCGGATTCTGGATTCCCATGTGGTCCTCCAGGAATCCTGGTTTCTTCGCCACTAGCACGATTTGAAGATTCTGCCCCCGGCGGGGAAACCTGTCGGCCGACCCGGATTCGTCCACCTTATTCTTGTCGGAGTCAGCTTGCGGGAATGTGAATTCGAATCTTCCTTCGCTGTCGGCAAACATAGCAAAACGATTGTCGAAAGAGTAGACGAGAGCCCGGCCGACTGGCTCGCCAGTTACGCTGTTGACCACGACGCCGCGTATGCTGTCCGATTTTTCTTCAGGTGGCGCGTTCTGCGCCGAGACGGGTTGCGCGTGCGCGCACCAGACAGAAAGCAGAACGGCGAGGGCGAGAGTCGCGAGCGGACGCCGCGAATACAGATGCTTGCTCATACAGAGTCGGAAGAACAGGCCGCCCCTCACAGCCGTTCTTGCGAGCACTTCAGTCAGACATTGTGGCTGAAAGCTGGAAAAATGCAAGGGGGTGCTTGAATCAGCTATTCACAAGGCATGGTTACAAAACGGAAGAGATGGGTCACACACGGACAGCTCGCGAGCCCTACGCCGACTCCGCTTTTGTGTTTTCCAGTTCGTCCATTTCCTTCCGAAGTTGTTCCAGCAGTTCCTGTCTCTGCTGATGTTCCATATCGGTATCGTGGCTGCGCACCGTGCTGCCCCAGTACAGTTTGTTCGCAGAGTGGATTGCTTCCACTTCCTCTCGTAAGGCTGCGAGGCGGGCTTGACGGAGAGCGTAATCCATTACCAAATACTACGAGGTGTCACGATTCGTGCCAAGATAGAATTACAGCCTGTCATGATTCGTGCCACAACGGGAGACAAAGCAGCAAGTCCAGCAATTTTGTGGTTGCAACCGGCGATTTTGATGCCAACATAGCTCATATGGCCGAAGTGAAAAAACAACTAATTTGGATACGAACAGCCTTCTTTATGGGATGGGGCTGTCGCGGCTGCAAGTGGAGGGGCTTTATTCCCCGCGCCATCCCGACAGCCGTGGCGCCGTCCCCCGAGACTTTGCGGGCTTTCCAACAACACAAATGCACACGAGGGCCGACCAAGCCCATGCGCTCGAACTCACCTCAGCCATCGGCTTGAGCTGGCTCGGGGGATGAACCGGGCCGGAAAGTAAAACGGCTCTCGGCGCGGCTTGCGCTTCTTCCACGGGCTCCATCTCAATCACCCCAACCCATTGATTGTGGCGAATATCGTTGTAGACGAGGCGGCCTCCCAGAATCTGCGCGGCCGCAACTGGGGGAACGTCGCGGTGGTAGCCGAAGAATTGGGTTTTCCACTGCTGCCACTGGCGCCAGCGCTCGAACCAGGGATGCGGCGGTTCGTACTTGGTGGAGAAAACCAGCGCCACATCAAACTTTGAACGCATGTCAGATGCAGACATCAGTTCTTCTGCGGTGAAGTCTTCGATGCGAAAAACGCGCATCGGGCGGGTAACGTAGCCGAGGTAGGGGCGCGTGAGTTCATCACTCGCCGGCCATGCCGTCAGCACGCGAGCCATGGGATAGCGCGCTTCCACGAAGTCCTCGGCCTGCTGGTGCAGCAGAATGTAATCGCGATAAGCAAGATTGTCTTCAATGGAAAATCCGTACGGAGGGTTCCAGAACAATCCGGCCACAAATGCCAGCAGCACCACGACGACCACGCCGCGCCATAGCCGTACTCTTCGCCGCAGGGTGGAAACCCAGAGAATAATCACCAGCGGAACCACTGGAAGCAGGTAGCGGGCGAGCACGGCTCCGCCCACCACGGCCATCGCAACCACGTACGCCGCGATAACCGCGAGGAAGGCGAATTGCACTTCGAGCGAGATTCTTTTGCGCTCTTCACCATTGTCGCGGAGCGGCGGAAGCCACATTGCTGCCAATCCCGCCAGCGTGAGAAGGGACAGGTTGAGATATCCAACGACCTGCCAGAGCCGCAACCCGAGCGCGAGCAGTATGCGCATGGGTTGCATCGTGGCTTCTACGTTGTAGCGGAAGAACTCCGGGTTTCCAAAGACGAAACCGGTGCGGGCGTAGTGGAAGGCATACCAGAGCGCGAGCGGGATGAGGGGAAGAAAGAGTGGTCCACATCTCGCTAGCCGACCCAAGTTTTTGTCAATCCGAGGAGTGGGGGCGACGAGAGATCTGGTTTTTCGCTCGGTAGGCGAAGAACCCAGATCCTTCGCTTCGCTCGGGATGACAGAACCAGCCGCAAGCAATTCCCAGCCGATTAAAGCCAGGGGTGCCAAAATCGCAGTTTCCTTGGCCAGCGCTGCCAACGAGAACCACGCGGCCGCGCTCCATCGCCGGTTGTCGACATATGCGAGCAACGCCCAGAAAGTGAGGCCGGCTGCCGCCAAATCGAGGTGGGCCATCGAACTTTGAGCAAAGAAGACCGGATAGAGAGCAGTGCAGAACGTGGAGGCAACGGCAACTTCCGTGTTCGCAACCCGTTGTGCCAGGCGAAACAAGCCCAGCAAAGAAAAAGCCGCGACCGCCAGCATCGCGATGCGCGTCACCATCGGCGTATAACCCAGAATCTTCCACGCCAGTGCGAGGTACGCCATGACCAGCGGGGGATGGGCATTCGAGGGAGTGGAATGCGGAATCAACGTGCCCTGCAGCAGCAAATCGCGAGCGGCGGGCACGTAATATCCAGCTTCATCCCAGAAATACGGCAGGCGCAATAGCGGAGCATGCAGTGCCACTAGCACGCAAAAGAACAATCCGAACAGCAGCGCCGTCGGACATCTGCGTCGTCGATCGCTCTCTCCGGTCACCGGAGCAGTCTAGCAGGCTGCGGAAAAACGACGGCTCGACTTAAAATGCTGTCCCGGTCTCGCGATTGTTGTGACTAAGGGAGAGTTTTGGTTGCGTCCGTTGCGGCCTGGAGATCCTTTTCCAGCCCACCCGAC
>JBAVAQ010000015.1:0-3985 GCA_049585795.1 Terriglobales bacterium
CGCCCCAGAGGTGACACCCAACTGATGTGGTTGCGATTGAGATCGATTTCGTCTGTGCCCACGATGCTCACCACTCGCGATACTCCCGCGGCATTGGCATAGCGCACGGTCGCTCCGAAGAATGCCCTCGTCGCCGCCTGCCCCGCTCTCGGAGCTTCCGGGTCCACCACTTCCGCGGCTTCGATTCGCTTCGTGAGAAAGCGAATCCGCCCATCGATCTGCCGCAGCCGCCGCTTGCCGTACTGATAGTCGGCGTTTTCACTGCGATCGCCGTTGCCGGCAGCCCACGCTACCACCTCCGTCACGGCCGGGCGTTCCCTGGTGAGCAGAAACCGGTGCTCATCTTTCAGGCGCTGCAGCCCGCTCCGCGTTATGTAGTTCTTGACTGGCGTCGCGGGCTCGTCCGCTTGTGGTTTTCTTGTAAACCCTTTTCGCATAGGGATTTGACTTAAGGAATAGCGATTGGAATGTTTTGACCGCTCAGGCGAGCGACGAGGTTAGGCAGTTGCCCGTATGCACCATCGATTGCGGTCCGGTCGTAGGCATTCGGGAAGTTCATGTGCCCCACCAGATTCCGTGATGGTCGAATGCCTTCCAGAGTAACGACCCACTGGTTGGTTTCGGGGATTATGGGTAGGAAAAGGTGGCTGTTCACTCGCAAAATTTCGATTAGCTCGAAAAGACCAATAAGATAAATGTCGTGGGCTCCGGGGCTCGCGTGCTGGGGCCTTGCCGCAGCACGATTCCTGCGTCGTTGAGCCTCGGTTCGAACGGGAGGGGCAACAGCCGTTGTCCACCACTGCTGTCCAATCTGGATTAGGAGAACGGAGTTTATGACTATTCGAACCGTGTTTTCGAGAGCATAGAGCTTCCAGTACAGCTTGCCTCCGACATTTTTCGCGCAGCGGTCAACTCTGCTGGCTTGAAAAGAATAGTTCCTAAAGTCGCGTACGATTGGCATGTTCTACTTCACCTTCTTCTTCTTTTTCCTTTCGGCATACAGGTTGGAGGCGATCACTGCCGGGTTCGTTTGAAGAAGATTTCCAATCTCCACGTTTGTGAAGCCTGCGATACTCAACTGCAGAGCTTTGTCCGCCTGCGTTGCTCCTTTCATGTTTTGAACGACCAGCATCGCGAGCAATTTCTCGATGCGATCACTTGGTATGGGCTCGTCTTTTGCCTTCACGACTTCCTCCGTTGGGTCCGAAGATTTGCGGTCAGGACACTGATGGCATTCGGCGAGGTGTTAAGCACATCCGCTATCGTGCGGTTGTCGAGTCCCGCCATCTTGAGCAAGCGCGCCCGTTCCGTTGTACTCTTGTCCGCTCCCACTTGTATGCTGATCACTTTGATCAGCACGTCTAGCTTCTCTCCGAGCTGGCGCAACAGCTTTTCCGCGTGGTCGGTTTCTGGCATCGCATCACCCTCTTAGTATGATTTGTCCACTTTCTTGCTTGGCGCAATCGGGTTGATGTCTACGATAATAGTCCGAATAGTGCCCACTGGTTTTCTTATAGCGGATGGGATTTTCGTTCTGCCGATGGGATCTCGTGCATCGAAGAAGACAAGCCAGCCTTCTTTTCGTCGCTTGTGCTTCATGTAAGTGGCCAACTGCTCGGGCCCGGCAATCTCGTTGACGCGAAGAACTTTGAGCTCAATGACGTGAAACAAGCCTGAAGAGAACGTCACTAATACGTCCACGAACCCGGTCCCGGAAGTGGCCTCACGGATTAGAGCCCCTCGCTCTTCCAATTTTGCGCTGGCAAAAAGCCCGAAGCACTCCTGCCCCAACTTTTCGGGACGCTTCCGCAATCGACCCTTTGCACGGGAATCCCAAAAGGAGTTAACGACTTCAGACTCGATTGAATCTCTAAAGGCTTCCAGAAATCGGCGGATACTGATGCGAGGAAGTGTCGCTAAGCGGCTGCCCGAAGCCGCAACTTTCGAGGCGATTGCCTTTGTAACGAAGAACAGTATTTTTTTTTAAACTTGGTATCCAAAAGACTCAGAAGTCTTCGGTCAAATGCTGCGCGCTCAATACGGTCGTTCCTTTTATAGAAAATCGTCCGAACACGCCTCATGGCAGCGAGAAATTCGTCGACCGTCTTCCCGTGTCGCTGTCGATCATACAGCCTCGCCAGGGCCACACCATATTGATCGGGGTCGCCAGGACGTCGAGGAAATGCAGGGCCGTTCGGTTCTGGATGAAGCGATCGCAGGCAGCGGACGCGTCGGCGATCTGCACCACGAGCTCGAAGCCTTGCAGCGGGAAATGTCCGACCCCGACAAGGCTGATGACATGGACCGCATCCTTGATCGCTTCGGCCACGTTCAGGAGGAGTACGAGCTGGGTGCCCCAGGTCTCGCTGGTTTTGCGAGACCTGGGAGTGGCTAAATCTGTTGTGTCCGTCGCCCGCACTGATCTTTTTGTGCCATCACTTTCGGCTTACGCGTCCCAGATGTGGCTCCCCGCCCAGGTCTCGCAACAGCGGCGAGACCTGGGGCACCCGGCAGAGATATCCATATGCCGCGCAGCGCATTGAATACTGAAGGTCCCAAAAACCAAAATCCCCGCCCATTCGCGCAAACGGCGACGCGATAAGGACGGGGTACCTGGTCTCTTGAGCTTTACTTCTTGGGCCGCGACTCCGGCGGCACAAGACCCGCGAGGCGGTAGTACACAACGAGCTGGCCGTAGTGTTCACCGCTATGTTCGATGATGCCGTAGGCAATGTCGAGAACGCGCGATTTCTGCTGAGGGAAATAAACAACCTCCGTCGTCATGCCTTTTTCGCCTTTCGCCTGGATGGCGGCTGCGCCATCGGCGAAGGATTTCTTGACGAACGCAACGATGTCGGCCTTGGACTTGTATTGCTCGCGCTTCGGATCTTCCGCGGGAGGGTTCTGCCCCATCACAGAATTCGTGAAGTAGTAGCATGAACCCGCCGCGTGCAGCAACTGCTCGGCGAAGGTTCGCTGCGCGGGTGTCGGCTTGAAGTCATATTTGTCCTCGGGAAAATCTTCGGCCATCGCCGTCAGCTTGCGGCCAATCTCATTCCAGGAATCGAGCACGACTTTCACTTCCGGATCGGCAGGTTTGACGGCTGTATCTTTCTTCATCGCGTCCTGGGCATGGGCGGCAAATGCGAATGCTAACAGGACGATAGCGAGAAACGGTAGTCTTTTCATTTCTTTCTCCAAAATTGAGTTTCGCGAATCAAACCTTCAACCTCTTATTTCGCCTGCGTCAGCCCCGCAACAACGGCCGCAATTTTATCGAGTGTCTCAACCCAGCCCTCGAATTGACCGCTCTCTTTTGCGCTCTCCATGGGTTCATTTCCAATCAAGGTGAGCTTCGTCTGGCCGTTCCCGAGATCCTCAAAGATGGCCATGTCGTACGCGCCGTCGATGGACTCAGGTTCGATTCCTAACTCCTCAGGCTCAAGCTTGTTTCCCTGCGGGTCGGAGAAGTACATGGAGTAAACAATCTTCTCGTGCAGAACAATCTCGTGGTATTCCCCGCCGTTCCAGCCCTCCTGGCCATCCGGCATTCTCATGCAGAAGCGAAATTTTCCTCCCACGCGAAAATCAATCTCGCAAGCGGGGCAGGTAAAGCCTTTCGGCCCCCACCACTGCGTCACATACTTCGGGTCGGTCCACGCCTTCCAAACCAACTCGCGTGGGGCATCAAAAACTCTTGTAACGACCATCCGCTCGATCTCGTTCACCGTGCTTTTTGTCATTGTTGGACTCCTCTTTTTTCATTTGATCTTTCTTCATCTGATTTACAACTACTTCCAGTTTGTCGAAACTCTCTTCCCAGAATCGGCGATAGCTGATCGCCCAGTCGCTGACCGTCTTGATCGCCGCTGGCCTAAGCGTGCATACACTCTCTCGTCCACGCTTCGTCTTGATCACCATCCGCGCCCTCACCAGGTAAGCAATATGTTTTGAAATCATCTGCTGCGAGAGTGCAAACGGTTCC
>JBAVAQ010000016.1:0-18971 GCA_049585795.1 Terriglobales bacterium
GACTAGGTTGTAGGCGAAGCCGTGCAGCAACAGGCGGAAGGCATTAGCCAGAAAGCGATGACAGCTCAGGCGGTCGGCGCGAAAACCGTTCTTGAATTCCTCGATGCGGTTCTCGCATTCGCCGCGAATCGGCATCGTTAGCGTCTTCGTAGCCGGCCACGATTTGGTAGACGCGTTGTCGCAACAGTTCAAGCGAGTCGTGACGGACGCGGTCGTGCTCCCGCGGATCGCTGAGCAGTGCAGCCAGATCGCGAGTCAGATGATGGCATTCGTCGAAGGCGCGCAGCGGTAGCAGACCGGCGTCGCTGGTGATCTGCCCACCGGAAAAATCGGCGCGAATGGGTTGATGACGGTAGAAGGAGAAGTTCAGTTGTGGTAAAACACTTTGTATCAAGCGATGGATGCTCCGAAAGGGAATGCTGGGTGCCAAAACCCAGTGTTCATCATTCCTTTTAGAGCATCCTTTCTTTTTTGGCTAGAGACTGAGTGAATAATCCAGGCTAGGGGTGCGAATGATTGAACATTACCTGTAGGAGCTATTGAGGGCTTCGAGGCAGAAGGTCGAAATGCGACCCAAAGGCCAACCACAGCAAACAACACGCCAGCCACGGCCAGCAAGAACAAAATGGTCGCATTCCGAGTAAGGGAACGCCACCTTGCCCGAAAGCCATGTGCGTGTTGCCAGCAGAAGTTCTGTCCTCGTGCTACCGTTCGTATACAGCGTTCTTGATTCCGCTTCTGGCGCTGGCAAGTCGGCTGATTGTTCTGAACCGCCTCTCTCACATACTGTCGAGTGTTCTCATCAAACTTGCTTTCCACCGTTCGATTGATTTGATTCCATACCGTTAACAGAACGCCAATTCCAAACAGAACAGCACAGAGGAAACCCTTCCCCGCCCCATCCAATCCAACCAGTTTTCCGAAGTACCATACGGCAAAAGCCAGAAGGGTGAAGAGGAGAGGCCACACTTCTCGTGGAACATTCTTCAATCTCATGCAGCCGGATTATAGAACGGCGGGTGGGGTGAGGACGCAGGATTGTCCTACGTCCGGTAATATCCGAGCGGCAGAGTGAAGGGTGCAGGGTGCTTCGGGCCCTGTTATGCGGCTGCCTCTGCCAGCCGTCGATTCAAGAAGGCGTCCAAATCATCTTTTGAAATGACGTACCGTCGCCCTAACTTAATTGCGCGGAGTTCGTGCGACCACACGGCTTCGCGAATCGCCCAAACCGCGCACGCTGCGTACGCAGACGCCTGCGGAATTGAGAGCATCCGAGGCGTGATGCCTGCGGGTGTTGGTTGAGTTGTGGGTTGTGGTTTAGTGCGTGATGGCATACAGCCCCATGGAATGGGACTGTTGTGCAGCGGCTAGGTTCAGCATTTTTAGTTCCCTGTTCATCGGCCTTTGAAATGCGCCGACAGCACCTTGTCAGGGTATCGTCCTGACGTTGCGGGTCGTTTCAGAACCCGACCGACTCCTGTCTTTGGCTTCTTGCCTTGACCTGTCGATGCCACGTCGGGTCACGTCTTCCGCGTGGACTGGTGTTCAACCTAAGTATACCAAAGAGTGGGCCACACAGTCAACGTAGAACCAAGCCCAGCAAGGGTTACAGCCCGATACGCATCAAGAAAATTTTCTTGCAGTTTTCATTGCGAATACGAAATAGTGCCTACGAGTCCCTAACTATGCCAACGCTAAATCGTTGAAAATACAGAAAACTGGCGCATGTTTCCTTGATTGAGAATCTTCCGTCCTAACCCCTAGACGATAGCGCCATTAGGCAGACGCTGATTATAACAAAGCGCGTGGCTTGAGCTTCGTCTTCCGCCCCTTGGTCTTAGTTAAAGCACCAGGCAGGAATCCTTGGTTTTTTGCCTGAGAATGGCGTTTATGGCCTCTAGTGACCCGAAAACGCCGGAAGGCCCCCGATTTCGGGGGCCTTCTGAACGGGTACCGCACAACTCGTTACGTACACGTCCAACAACCGCCCACGTATATATCCCCCGGTTACCGGGAGTACACAGGTAGCAGCGTTAGATTTGCCAGCTCCGCTCATGCAGTTTTAATCCAACAAGACGATGCATTTTACGCCCGTGTTGACAGTCCCCCATGAATATGGCGCCGGCTAAGATGTCTCACTTATTTCACGAGAGACAGGTCGATACCACGCGGCATCTGTGAGACGGGAATCGCGTCCCTCAGCAGATCATTACAGCCGGTCGGAAAGCTGATAAAGTTATCAAGTCCGACCGACCCATATGTTCCGAGGCCGGCGCCAGTGCCGAACGTTTTACCGTAGTTATTGCTGTAGGTCTGGACGCCGGCCGCGCTCGTGATCCTCATGATCGTGGCGGTACCGCAGTTAAACACATCCAAGATGGCCGGGCTCGGCACGGTGCTCGAGAGCGCGAAGAAAGTACCGCTTCCGTTATTGCCGGTATAGAAGGCGCCGTACTCGAATACCCCATCACCGTCCTCTTCCTGGATTTTCACAAAAGCGTTGTTGCCTGAGGCTATGTTGCCCACGGCGACGGCACCGTATTCCAGGTCAGTGCCCCCTAGTTTTACAACGGCAGAGGCAGCCTTGGTGCCAACATTCTTTCGGTAGCCGAGCGACTCGCTAGTTGTGCCAACCAACTCGTGGTTCGAGATGGTGAGGCCGCCAGCCACTACAACCCAATTCGTTCCGAGATTCGCGCGATTGAAAGCGTCCGAGGCGCCTTGGGCCAGGGCCGACGTGGCGGACAGCGATACGACAGCGACGACAGCCAAGGTGAGTATCTTGCAGATAAAAGTGTTCTTCATGTAAAGCTCCTTTTTGTTCGACTTGTTTAAATCGAGATTTTCGGGTGACCCGAGTTGGCTGCGCATTTTATCACCATATGCGTCGTACAAAACATTAAAATGCGGTCGGTCTAAGTTTGACGAGGCAGCACTTCCACATTTCGAGGAAGTGCCACCCCGCGGTTCAGTTAAAGCACCAGGCGGGAATCCTTAGTTTTTGTCCCGACTGAATTTTATGCGGTAATTAATTTTTAAATACTTGACAACCTCCGCCGGACAGTAGAACAATAATAGCGAACAAAAGGCGAATATCGATTAACCGCCTAGAGCCCGGTCGCGGCCCTAACGTTCCCTGAAATCCTGAGGTCTCCATGTCGTCTTTACCGCTGATTTCGACTGCGGCCCTAGGCCGCTTTGTTGCCATCGCTGCCCCGGCGTGGCCTACGCCGGTTTTCAATCGCTTGTCGGCGATGCCCAAGCTTGATGGGGTGACTCCCGCGTCGCGATTGGAAGTGCGGTCTACCCCGCAGATGGTTTCGAGCGGCGTCCGCGAGATCGATGCGCTTACCGGCGGCCTGCCACGCGGATGCCTGACTGAGATTTGCGGGCCAGCCTCGTCGGGCCGCACCAGCGTAATGCTGGCCGCACTGGCGGCAGCGACCCAACGACAGGAAGTGTGCGCACTGGTGGACATCAGCGATGCTTTCAATCCCCACTCGGCTGCAGCGGCGGAAGTGAATTTCGAAAAAATGCTTTGGGTGCGCTGCGGAGGAAACAAACAAAAGGAACGTTCACCACAGAGACACCCTTCGGCTTCGCTCAGGGCAGGCTCCGCCACAGGGAAAAATAACCAGATCGAAAGGCCCGTCGAGCAGGCGTTGCGGGTCACTGATCTGCTCTTGCAAAGTGGCGGCTTCGGGTTAGTGATGATCGATCTCGGTGATACTTCGTTGAAGATGGCCCGTCGCATTCCCTTGACCTCGTGGTTTCGTTTTCAGCGCGCGGTAGAGCACACGGCCACGGTGTTACTCGTCATTAGTCAGGTTCCGTGTGCACGGACCTGCGCCTCCCTACTGCTGAAAGTTTCGGGAAAAAAGCTGTCAGCTGTCAGCTCTCAGCTTTCAGCAGAAGCTCCGGCTCACGCCCAGCTTCTCGATGGACTTCAAGTTCAGGGAGAACTCTTGCGATCGCGTCTGGAACGCAAACCGGCAGGATCAGTCACAGCCGCGTTCGCAACAAAAGTGGGATGAAGAATTGAGTCAATGAGTCATTGAATCAATGCGTCAATATTTTGCCTGCATCTTCGTTCCCGATTTTCCGGTGGAAGCGCTTTTCCGCGCGGAACCGGAGTTGCGCTCGCAGTCTCTGGCTGTGCTCGAAGGCAAGGCTCCGCTGCAAAAAGTTTTGGCGGTGAATGAAAATGCGCGTAGCAACGGAGTGAGTCCGGGAATGACCAAGCTGCAGATCGAAGCCTGCCCTAATTTGGTATTTCGAGTCCGTTCTCTGCCGCAAGAAACCGCCACCCATGCCGCTCTGCTCGATTGCGCGCAATCATTTTCGCCGCGAGTGGAAGCCCTGGGCTGCGACACAATCGTGTTGGACCTTGCCGGACTGCAGCCGCTTTTTGGCCCTCTGCCCAAAATTGCGCGCGCTTTGGCGCGACGCGCTTTCGATCTCGGGCTCGAAACCAGCGTGGCCGTGGCGGGCAATCCGGATACGGCCGTATTGGCGGCCCGAGGATTTTCGGGCGTCACCGTGATTCCGCAAGGCAAAGAAGCGGAAATATTGGGCAGTTTGCCGGTGGAAGTATTGTTGGGAATTTCGGTTCTGGAATCCTCGCAGTTATTGGAGACCTTTAACCGATGGGGGATTCGCAAGCTGCGCGATCTGGCGGCGTTGCCCGATGTCGCACTGAGTGAACGATTAGGGCAGGCAGGAATCCATCTACAAGCGTTGGCACGTGGCGCCACTTCGCGCACATTAGTTCCAATCGAACCGCCGCTGATCTTCGAAGAAGTGGTCGAACTGGAATATCCTCTAGTGCTGCTCGAACCATTGGCATTTCTGTTGGAACAGTTATTGGAGAAACTGTGTGCTCGCTTGGAGGCGCACGCGTTGGCAACGCAGGAATTGCGCTTATCTCTGGAGTTGGAGAATGGCTGGCAGACCGAAGATCTTTCCATAAATACAAACAATGGAGCGACAGGGGTCCTCGCCCGCCCCAGCCGGCGAAGTTTCCAGCGCACTCTCCGGCTTCCCGTCCCACTGCTTGACCCCAGAACTTTTCTCAAGTTGTTGCAACTTGATTTGAAGGCGCATCCTCCCGGTGCTCCCATCGTCAAAATTCAACTGGCGGCAGAGCCGGTGCGGCCACGGGCGGCGCAGAATGGGCTTTTTCTTCCTCCCGCTCCCGAACCGGAAAAACTCGAACTTACGCTGGCCCGGATTGCAGGCATCGTCGGAGAAGACAACGTAGGCTCGTTGCAACTGTTGGACACGCATCGCCCCGAGGGATTCCGCATGCAGCGCTTCACGCCCGAATTATCTTCACCACAGCGGCCCAGAGACACAGAGAAAATCAACAATAAGAGATCAGCAGATTCCTCTGTGGCTCTGTGGCTCTGTGGTGAAAATCTCGTGACTGCGCTGCGCATCTTTCGCCCGCCGGTCGACGTCGTCGTGACCATGCAAGATGGCAGGCCCACGTGCATTCACTGCCACAAGAACAAAGCCATGCAGGGAGAAATTCTTTGGGCTGCCGGGCCCTGGCGCTCCTCCGGAGACTGGTGGGAACAAGAAGGCTGGGCGCGCGACGAATGGGACATCGCCGTGCAAGGAGAAATGGACATCGCTTTATATCGCCTGGTCCGCGACCGGCTCGGTGGAAGATGGTTGGTGGAAGGAACGTATGACTAAAACTCACGTATTCTAAATGTATATTGAGCTCCACTGCCGCTCCGCTTTCAGTTTTCTCGAAGGCGCTTCCCTGCCTGAAAATTTAATCGCAGCCTGCGCCAATCTGAATATGCCGGCGATGGCGCTGCTCGATCGCGACGGCGTCTATGGCTCGCCACGTTTCCACATGGCAGCGAAAAAAGTAAAAATAAAAGCGCATATCGGAGCAGAGGTAACATGCGAAAACTCATCACCACAGAGGCACAGAGCCACAGAGAAGAACGAAATTTTAAAAAATCAAATAGGCTATCAACAATCCAGAGTAAAAGATTCCTCTGTGCCGGAGCCTGCCCTGAGCGAAGTCGAAGGGTGTCTCTGTGGTGAATTCCGTCTTCCTCTTCTCGTCTCTTCCCGGCTCGGATATCAAAACCTCTGCCGCCTGATAACGAAAATGAAGCTGCGCTCAGCCAAAGGCGAGGGCGCAGTGCAGGAAGACGAACTGCGAGAATATGCCGCCGGACTCATCTGCCTTACCGGCGACGAGAATGGTCCGTTAGCCCACGCTTTTGCTCACGGTGGCCTCCAAGAAGCACGCGGCTGCGTTGAACGGCTGGCGAACATTTTTGGCGGGGACAATGTCTACGTAGAATTACAGCGCCATTTTCAGCGCGAGCAGGAAGCCCGCAATCGTGCTGCAATCGAAATAGCCCGCTCGCTCCAACTTCCCTTGCTCGCGACCAATGGCGTCTGTTATGCCGCCGCTCGGGAGCGTGAACTTTGCGACGTTTTCACCGCCATACGCCACCATCGCACGCTGGCTACCGCGGGACGCCTGCTGGCGCGCAATTCCGAACGTCATCTGAAATCGCCGCACGAGATGCAAGCGCTCTTCGCCGATCTTCCCGAGGCGATTGCGAACACCCTGGAATTGTCTTCCCGGCTCGCATTCACTTTCAAAGACCTGGGATATGAATTCCCTAAATATCCCGTGCCTGAAGGCGAAACCATGATGTCATTCCTGCGAGAGCGCACCGCCGAAGGCTTTCAGCAGCGCTACGGCCGGTCTTCATCAGAACTACAAAACCGCGCCCGCTGTCAGATTAAGCGTGAACTTAAACTCATCGAGAGGCTCGAACTTGCCGGCTACTTCCTGATTGTCTGGGATCTGGTCCGCTACTGCCGCGAACAAAATATTCTGGTGCAGGGACGTGGCTCCGCTGCCAACAGCGCGGTCTGTTATTCGCTGGGCATCACTGCAGTCGATGCGGTCAGCATGGAATTGCTTTTCGAGCGTTTTCTTTCTGAGGAACGCGGCGAATGGCCCGACATCGATCTTGATCTTCCCAGTGGCGACCAGCGCGAACGCGTGATCCAGTATTTATACAAACGCTATGGCGAGCGTGGCGCTGCCATGACCGCCAACGTCATCACCTATCGCAGCCGCATGGCTTCGCGCGAAATGGGCAAAGCGCTGGGTTTCGATCCTGAAACCCTCGACAAAGTTTCCGCCGCCGTTTCCACTTGGGAATATCGCGACGCCAACGACACCTTCGATCATCGCTTCCGCGATGCGGGATTGGATTTGAATCATCCCCGGCTGCGTAAATATTTCGAGCTGTGTGTCGCGGTGCAGGATTTGCCGCGCCACCTCGGCCAGCATTCCGGCGGCATGGTGATTTGTCAGGGACAACTCGACTCCGTCGTGCCGCTCGAACCCGCATCGATGCCGGGCCGCGTCGTGGTGCAATGGGACAAGGAAGACTGCGCCGACCTGGGCATCATCAAAGTGGACCTGCTCGGCTTAGGCATGATGGCGGTGCTCGAAGATTCATTGCAGCTTATTCGCAACCATCACGGCGAAGAAGTAGAACTCGCCCATCTGCCAGCGGACGATCCTACGGTGTATTCCACTCTGCAGAAGGCCGACACCATCGGTATGTTTCAGATCGAGAGCCGGGCGCAGATGTCGTGCCTGCCGCGCCTGCACCCAAAATGTTTTTACGATATCGTGGTGCAAGTCGCCATCATTCGCCCCGGGCCAATCGTAGGGCAAATGGTGAATCCTTATTTACGGCGCCGCATGGGACGCGAGCCCGTCAACCATCTGCACCCCTCGCTCGAACCTGTGCTGGCGCGCACCCTAGGAGTGCCTCTGTTCCAGGAACAATTGCTGCGCATTGCCATGGTCGCCGCCAACTTTACCGGAGGCGAAGCCGAAGAACTGCGCCGCGCCATGGGATTCAAGCGCTCGCAGGCTCGCATGAAAGACATCGAAGCCCGGCTGCGCAGCGGCATGGAAGGCAACGGCATCCCTCACGAGGCACAAGAGCAGATTATTCGTTCGATTTCTTCGTTCGCTCTCTACGGATTCCCCGAGTCTCACGCCGCCAGCTTTGCGCTCATCGCCTACGCCAGCGCCTATCTAAAATGCCATTACCTCGCCGCCTTCACCGCTGCCCTGCTCAATAACCAGCCCATGGGTTTTTACCGTCCCGCAACCATTGTCAAAGACGCGCAACGGCACGGCCTGAAAGTATTGCCGATCGATGTGATGAAATCGGAATGGCAATGCACGTTGGAGCATTCAGCAGTCAGCACTCAGCAGTCAGCCAGTTCGGTCGCTCTACGCCTTGGTCTTCGCTACGCCCGCGGATTGCGCGAGGAAGCCGCCCAGGCTCTGGTTCATCAACGCGCTCTCGCTCCATTTGTTTCGATTCGCGATCTAGTCCATCGCGTCCCAGAGTTACACAAAGATGAGTTAGACACGCTGGCGGAAATTGGATCCCTGAATTCAATCGGGAATTTACCACAGAGACACAGAGACACAGAGACAACCAAGAAATTTAATAAGCAATTTGTGCCAACAGTGCAATCAGCAATCGAAAATCCAAAATCAAATATTGTCTCTGTGCCTCTGGGTCTCGGTGGTGAATCCGTTTTTCATCGCCGCGACGCCCTCTGGCAGGTCGAACGCGCCGTCCGTCATTCCGGCCCATTGCTCGACGATCTCCCGGAACCCGACGCCAGTTCCCCGCTGCATCCCATGAATCCGGAAGAACGCCTGGTCGCAGATTTCCGCGGCACCGGCATGACCGTTGGCCCCCACCCCATGGCTTATCACCGCGTGCGAATGGAAGCGATGGGCATCCACAAGGCCAGCGAACTAAGCCGCATCCCTGACGGACAATATTTGCGTATTGGAGGATGCGTCATTTGCCGCCAGCGTCCCGGCACCGCCAAAGGTTTCGTTTTTCTCAGCATCGAAGACGAGACCGGCGTGGCCAATGCGATCGTCACGCCTGACCTGTTTCAGAAAAACCGGCTGCTGCTAAGTTCTGCGCAGTTCCTCATGGTGGAAGGAATCCTGCAGAATCAGGACAATGTCATCTCCGTAAAAGCCGAGCGCGTTTCACCGCTTTCCATCACCCGCGCCGAAACCAGTTCGCACGATTTCTACTAAACCGTTATCAACAAAATCTATGTTTCAAAGAGATTAATTCTTTCCACCTTTTTCGCAAATTCACAGCCTTTCGGTTTATCATTACTGCATACTCACTATCTGTGGGATTCAATCGGCGAGCAGTCAATGCGCTTGTTTATAAGCTGTTCTAATTAATGGACTTAGAAGTCCCAAAGGAGTACGAATCATGGCTAAAGCAAAGACCCCCCGCACCCCGAAGGCAACCAACAATCACGTCATCACCATGCCCGAAGCCGGCTCTGTAACCTTAGTCCGGAAGACGTCAACGGCAACCAACTCTCCAGCCGATTTGGAAGTGAAAATCCGCGAGCGCGCCTACCAGTTGTACCTTGAGCGCGGAAGCACTCCCGGCAATGAGAACGAGGACTGGCTCACAGCCGAGCGTGAAATTCTGACTCGCCAAGGCCATCAACAAACCGCATAGTAAGCGAACAATTCCTCAGTCGCGATGCCCGCGCGTGCCCGGACGCCTTCGTCCGGGTGGCCGAGCGAACTTTCGCGCGCCCCGGACGCATTCCCAAAGGGCGCTAAAAATTCTGTTCGTCCCGGCTTGGTGGTTGCTTCTGGGGATGGTTTCTGAAAAAATACAAACCAGGTTTCCCTCATGTCCCAGATAGGCAGTTTTTCCCTGCTCCTCGCGCTGGCCCTGTGCGCCTATTCTTTCCTGGCGGGTCTGCTGGCACTCATCATCAAGGGACCCGGATCAGGACGGTTGGGTGAAACTGCCCGTCGCGCTGGTATCGCCAGTTTTGCCATAGTTTTCCTCGCAGCCGTGGTGTTAGTGGTCGCGGCCTTCCAGAATGACTTCTCCATCGCTTACATTTTTCATCACAGCAATCGTGACCTGCCTGGGCCTTACAAGTTCGCCACGCTGTGGTCGGGTCAGGAAGGCTCGCTGCTGTTCTGGGCGCTGCTACTCTCCGCGTACGGACTGGTCCTCAGGCTGCGCTATAAAACCGATGTCCGTCTGTTTGCCCACGCCTCGGTGATTATTGCGGCCGTCCAGGTCTTCTTCTTATTGCTGCTGAACTTCGCCGCCAATCCTTTCGGCGTCATGCAGGGCACGCTACCCGCGGATGGCACCGGACTCAACCCCCTGCTGCAGTATCCCGAGATGGTCATTCATCCGCCCATGCTCTATTTGGGCTACGTCGGATTCACGGTGCCTTTCGCTTTTGCGCTGGC
Organism: Terriglobales bacterium; assembly: GCA_049585795.1. Taxonomy (GTDB): domain Bacteria; phylum Acidobacteriota; class Terriglobia; order Terriglobales; family Acidobacteriaceae; genus JABDBE01. The sequence continues at coordinate 10,346 of JBAVAQ010000016.1, forward strand.
GGCCTTGATCATGCGCTATCCCGGCGAGAAGTGGATCCAGATCACCCGTCGCTGGACCATGGTGACTTGGGGATTTCTCACTTGTGGCGTCTTTCTCGGCGCGCACTGGGCCTATTCAGTACTGGGATGGGGCGGCTACTGGGGCTGGGACCCCGTCGAGAACGCCTCGCTCATGCCGTGGCTCACCGGCACCGCATTCCTGCACTCAGTCATGATGCAGGAAAAACGCGGCATGTTGAAGTCCTGGAACATGTGGCTGATCTTTTCCACCTTCATGCTTTCGATCTTCGGTACATTCCTGACCCGCAGCGGGGTGGTCAGTTCGGTGCACGCTTTTGCCCAGTCCTCGATCGGCGATTGGTTCGTTGTCTTTCTCGCGATTATCTTCGCCACCTGCATCTTCTTCTACATAAAGAACCGGTCGCACCTCCGCACTGAGCACAAACTTGAATCTTTGATCTCTCGCGAATCCAGTTTCCTGTTCAACAACCTTTTACTGCTGGTCGCGTGCTTCACCGTGTTGTGGGGAACGCTTTTCCCGGTGCTTTCGGAGTGGGTGCAGGGGCACAAAGTTACAGTCGGACCTCCCTTCTTTAATCGCGTCAACGTGCCGGTCGCATTGCTGCTTCTCCTGCTGACCGCGATCGGCCCGCTGCTCGCGTGGCGCAAAACCTCAGTCGACAGCCTGAAACGCAATTTCAGGTGGCCGGCAATCGGGGCGCTGGCTATAGGCATCCTGCTGGTTGCGCTCGGCATGAAGCCGTGGAAAGACATTTCCTACTTCTACTCGCTGATGACCATCATGCTGTCGGCCTTGGTGGCGCTGACGGTGATTTCCGAATTCGTTCGCGGAGGCCGCGTGATCGGCCGCCATACCGGCCAGAATCTTTTTGCCTCCATGGTGCAACTTGCGCATCGCAACACCCGCCGCTACGGCGGATACATTGTTCACTTCGGCGTGATCGTCATCATGATCGGATTCGCGGGCTCCGTGTTCAATCAGGATAAAGAGCAGGAGATGGGCTTCGGCGACAAAATGACCATCGGCGCCTATACTCTGGTCTGCCAGTCTTACACCCAGGATGACAATCCGAATTATGGCAGCGAGTGGGCGGTCATGAATGTTTTCAAGGGTGGAAAGCAGATTGCCACGCTCAACCCCGAGCGCCGTTTCTACAAGGCGAGCCAGCAGACTTCCACTATGGTCGCCAATCGCTCAACTCCCGAAGAAGATTTGTACGTGGTGTATGAGGGACAGAATGCGGACACGGGAAAGCCCATCATCAAGGTCCATCTGAATCCTCTGGTGATGTGGATTTGGATCGGCGTGTGGATCATTATCGCGGGCACGGTCGTGGCCTTGATTCCGAACTCGGTACCAGTGCGCGTCGCCGCCCCAGCTCGCATGCGAGCCGAACCCGTAGGGGCGGGAGACTGATGGGGGCTGAAGCGAATTTATCCCGCCCATTGTTGTCATCGCGAGCAAAGCGAGGGATCTCCAGTTCTCCGCCGTCCAAAGAAACTGCAGATTCCTCGTCGCTGACGCTCCTCGGAATGACAACGTTCTTCTTGAAACGCAGCGTTCAAGTACTGCTGCTGACCCTCGCCCTGTTTACCCTCCTCGGCGCCGGCGACGAATCCGCCCGGGTCAACGACCTCGGCCATCGCATGATGTGTGTCTGCGGATGCAACCAGATCCTGCTCGAATGCAATCACGTGGGCTGCGCGTACTCCGACCGCATGCGCGCAGAGCTCGTGGCCGCTGTGGACCGAGGCGACAATGACGACCTGACCCTGCAATCGTTCGTACAGAAATATGGCACAACGGTGATGGCCGCACCCACCAAGACTGGCTTTAACCGTGTGGCCTGGATTATGCCGTATCTGGTCTTGGTGCTCGGGCTGGTGATGGTTACGCTGATCGTGCGGGCCTGGAGATCGCGTCCTCTGGTTCTGCCCGTTGGCGCCGTTGCCGCAGTGCATGGCGCGGAGCTTGAGCGTTTCCGCAATCAAGCTCGAAGGGACACCGAGCTATGAGCATTGAAGTTCTGACTTGCATCCTGATCACGATTGGCGCGCTGGTCTACGTCTTTTATCTGCCGGGCAAGCTATACATGGGCCCGGAAAAAACTCGCGTCATCTACTTACGTGAGCGCAAGGAAGCCATCTACGAAAACCTGCGTGACTTGAATTTCGAATTCAAAGCCGGCAAGTTTCCAGATTCCGACTACCAGACCATGAAGACTTCCCTCGAAGAAGAAGCGGCCGCGGTTCTAGCCGAGATCGCCCGCCTCGACGAAGCCGCAGCCAATGCCCCACTCCGCCCTCGCAAAGGAGCTAGAGTTTGAAACTCGTTAAGCAAAAAACCGGGCGCCCCGTTTCTCGCGTACTCGGCGAAAAATGGGGATTATTCCTCTTGTGTTGTACGCTGCTTCTCGCTTCCGCCTCCGGCCAAACCCTAACCGGAAAAGTCACGAATGGCACCACCAAGAAGCCCGCAGCCGGCGACGATGTCGTGCTCCTCAGTCTCGGCCAGGGAATGGAAGAGTCCGGCCGCACTCAGACCGATGCCAGGGGCAACTTCAGCGTCAAGCTTGACGACGCCAGCAGCCCTCACCTGGTCCGAATCATTCACCAGGGCGTGACTTATCACCGCATGGCGCCTCCGGGAACGACTTCGGTTGAGGTGGAGGTTTACGATGTCTCCAAGCAAGTCGAGGGCATTAGCGTGACCGCAGACGTGATGCGGTTTCAGGCGCAGGGCAATGAACTGCAAGGTATCCGCCTTTTCGCCGTAAATAATGCTTCCGACCCGCCCCGCACCCAGATGAGCGATCAGAGCTTCGAGTTCTACCTGCCCGACGGCGCCCAGATTGACCAAAGCATGGCGATGACCGCGGGCGGCCAGCCCATCAATTCCGCGCCGGTTCCGCAGAAACAAAAGAACCGGTACGCTTTCCTGTTTCCGCTGCGTCCTGGGGAAACTCAGTTCCAGGTCAGCTACCACATGCCGTACAGTGGAGAAGCCAGCTTCGATCCCAAAACTCTGTACGGAGCCAAGCATTTCGTGGTCGTGATGCCCAAATCCATGCAGTTCACCGCCGGATCGGGCACCGCCTTTCAAGCCATGAACGACCCGCGCCAGGGAGACGCGCTCGTACAGGTCGCGTCCGACACGACAGCTGGCCAACCCCTTACCTTCAAGATTTCAGGCGCAGGAACCCTGGCCGAACCGGGAGACGACAGCCAGGGCCCACCCACTCCCGTCGGTGGCGCGCAAACTAGCGGCGCCGTGGCGGGACGCGATTCCCGTCCGGGTGGCGGACTTGGCCCACCCATCGACGCTCCCGACCCGCTGGAAAAATATCGCTGGTACATTCTCGGAGGCTTCGGAATTGTGCTGGCTGTAGGCGCGGTCTACATCGCTACCCGCTCGAAAACTGCCGCCATCCCCGATTTCGGCCCGACGGACGCCGAACTGGGCATTCCCCTTGCGCCGAAACCCAAGCTCGCGGACCGCTCCGCGTTATTGCTCGAAGCTCTGAAAGAAGAGATCTTCCAACTCGAAGTCGAGCACAAGCAAGGCCGAATCTCGCAGCAGGAATATGAAAAGGCAAAAGCCGCGCTGGATCAGACCCTGGAGCGCGCCCTGAAGCGAGGCGCAGTCAAAGTCAGCTAGCAATGGAGGACGGGCATCCTCGCCCGTCCAAAGACTTCAATCGTTCCACGCACGACCAGTCGCGCCAGTCGCAAGGCCGCTCTAGGCCGCCGACCTGTAACTATTTACCGAGTTACTTGAGAACCTTTATGAGCTGACCTTGAGTGCTGTAGACCGCAATCTCGTTTGCGCTCTCGTTCGAAAGATAAATCCGGCCACGAGTGCTATCCACGGCGAGTCCGTTTATCGAAAACCCAGCGCCTCAGCTGCACCGCCGCCTCCGTAGACGCCATAGTTCCCCACCTGGCCCGTCAACACCAAGCTAGCGATGTCAAGATTGAAGTAGTTGACGCTGCCCCAGGCAAATGAAGACCCGTGCGCGGCGATACCGTACAGCTGAAAGGGCGTTGTGTACGAAGCCACTTCCTGCCTGCCAAACTCATTGTTCGGGTCTACCAGTGAGTAGATCGTCACCGTCGCGAAGTTGTTCGACACGTACACATTCCCGATGGGATCGATGGCGATGGCCCACGGATTATTGATGCCGTTCGTGATCGTGCCCATCGAATATTGTGTGCGGTTGGGCAGATACTCTGTCACACTGTTCGACCCACCGTTGGTCACGTAAATGTTGTTCCTGGAGTCAAAAGTTACATCCGTCGGGAGGCTGATTCCCTGGGTGATGGTTTTGGCAGTTTCCTGGACGTATTCAGGACTGTAGACAAGTACATCGTTTGCATTCTGGTTGGCGACGTAAAGATTGCCGTGAGCATCCACAGCAAGTCCGCGAGGAGCGTTGAGCGGTAAGGTTGCTGCCGAAGCCTGACCTATAGATACGATTAGAGCGAGCGCCGTAGCGGCCACCAATTTGGCCCAGCGGCAAGTTTTGCATTGATTCATGACGAAGTCTCCTATGAAGTTATTTTTGTGAGCGTGGCGGCTGTCGACCGGCGCCTGTTTTGCGCCCCAATTATGAAAGCGACGTTTGCCGAAGGATTCCCTCATCGGCGTAAATTGCCAATAAAGCCAGCTTGAATCCCTGGCTCCGGCGTACCATCTAATGGACTGAGACTTCTATGGGAAACACCTTCAAAACCGCGTTCCTGCTGACCCTGCTTACGCTGCTGCTCATGTTCATCGGCCGAGCTTTTGGCGGAGAGAACGGCATGTTACTGGCGTTAGCGTTCGCGGCGGTCATGAACTTCGTTTCGTATTTCTACTCGGACAAGATCGCGCTGGCGATGTATCGCGCCCAACCGGTTACGCGCGAGGAACTGCCGCGCGCCTACGCCGCGGTCGAGCGCCTCACCCAGAAAATCGGCATCCCCATGCCCAAGATCTACGTGATCCCGAGCGATTCTCCCAACGCCTTCGCCACGGGGCGCAACCCGCAACATGCGTCTGTCGCCGTCACCCAGGGCATTCTGAACCTGCTCAACGACGAAGAACTGGAAGGCGTTCTGGCTCACGAACTGGGACACGTGAACAACCGTGACATCCTTATTAGTTCCGTCGCCGCCACCGTCGCGGGAGCAATAACCATGCTGGCCAGCATGGGACGCTGGGCCATGATCTTTGGTGGCATGGGCGGCGATCGTGATGAAAATCGAGGCGGCGGAATCGGCGCTCTGCTCATGTTGATCCTCGCACCCATTGCCGCATCGTTAATTCAGTTGGCCGTGTCGCGCTCGCGCGAATATCAGGCCGACGCTACGGGCGCGCACTTCACCGGCAACCCCTACGCGCTTGCCAGCGCTCTGGCCAAGCTCGACGCCTCGTCGCGCCGCCTGCCGCTGCAGGCTACGCCCTCGACCGCGCACCTGTTTATTATTCAGCCATTCCTCGGAATGAACTTTGGCAATCTATTCTCGACTCATCCCCCGATCGCGAAGCGCATCGAGCGGTTGACCGGAAGACCGGCGGAGTTTACGCAATAAAAGCTCTCAGCTTTCAGCCAAACCCAATGTAAAAATAAAGATGTTCCGGCTGACAGCTGACGGCTGAAAGCTGACTGCTTTCCATAACCTCCGTAACTCTTAATCCAACCGCCCGCATAGTAGAATCCCAATAATGTCCCCTGAAATCGCCAGCGCCGTTTCGCATCGGGCGGCGCAATTGGAAAACGCCCTCCGCAAAGTGATTCGAGGCAAGGACGACATTCTCCGCCTGGCCGTCGTCTCGCTGATTGCTCGCGGGCATCTGCTCATCGAGGGCGTCCCCGGCGTCGGTAAAACTACTCTGGGACAGGCTCTTGCCCGGGCTCTCGATTGCACATTCCAACGGGTGCAGTTCACCAGCGACATGCTCCCCTCCGACGTGCTGGGCATCTCGATTTACTCCGCTGCCGAGCAACAGTTTGAATTTAAGCGTGGCCCGGTCTTTACTAACGTGCTGCTGGCCGATGAAATCAATCGCACCACTCCCAAGACCCAATCCGCGCTGCTTGAAGCCATGAACGAAAGCCAGGTCACGGTGGACGCGCACTCCTATCCGCTGCCGCAGCCGTTCCTGGTCATCGCCACCCAAAACCCGGTGGAACACCATGGCACCTATCCTCTGCCGGAATCGCAGCTCGATCGTTTTCTGATGCGCGTGAGGATGGGCTATCCCGACAACAACGCCGAGCGTGAGATTCTGCGCTCAGAAGCAGGGGCCACCCAATTGGAGGCAATGCAGCCGGTGCTCACTGGGGCCGACGTGCTCGAAATTCAGCAAGCGGTTACCCAGATCCGGGTGGATGAATCGCTGGTCAGCTATGCCCTCAGTATCGTCCGACAAACGCGCCAATCCGAGCAGTTCTCGCTTGGAGTCTCGCCCCGCGGTTCGCAAATGCTTTATCGTGCCGCCCAGGCCATGGCATTTCTCGACGGCCGTAGTTTCTGTGCGCCCGAAGACTTCAAACCGCTCGTCGTACCCGTGTTTGCCCATCGGGTTGTGGTCAACGGGCTCTACTCTTCGACTCTGAAGAAGTCGGAGCAAGCGGAACAGGTCATCCGGGAGATCGTGGAAAGTACGCCGGTGCCGGTTTAGCTTTCAGTTCATCCTTCATTGCGAAAACCGTTAGCCCACCCTTACGTCTCAAATCAAGACACAACTGTCAGTTATGACGCTAGACGCGATGAATCGCCTTCGAGTAGAATGTGTGCTCTGAAATTCTTGGTATAAATATGAGGGCCTGCGCTTCTTTGGAATTGTCTTCAAGACTCTAAGAAGTGGCGAAGTTCTAACGGTTCCCATGCGGTGGATTCCCAATCTTGTACGAGCATGGATATAAAAGCTGATTAAATAAGTTTCGGAGGACGATATGTTGTTTCACCCCAGGTTAAGAAGGATGCGTGTACTGTGCTGTACTTTGTTGCTGATGTTAACTGTAGTTCTGCTCTCGGCCGTCACGCTGGCGCAGGACGTGGAGACCCCAAAGGACGAAATCTTCGTCGGCTATCAGTGGCTCCATCCCGGTGGTACAGTTCCCACTCCATTTGGCAATTTCAACGCGCCCACGGGCATGAAGCTTCCAGATATGCCCGCGGGCTTTGGCGCCGCTTACACTTACAACTTCCAAAAGTTCTTCGGACTGGAAGGCGACTTCGGCCATAACTGGGACGACTACGAGATGACTCTTTCGGTCGGTCCTAAGTTGACTTACCGGACGGACTCCGCCAACTATTTTCTGCATACCATGCTCAGCTACAACCGGCTCGGTGTAAACGGCCTGCCCAATGGGAACGGCATTGGAGCGGTGATGGGTGGCGGCATGGACCTGAAGATCACTCATCTCTTCTATCTGCGAATCTTCGAAGCAGATTACGTTTGGGCTCGGCAAAACTATGCTTCAGTGGTGTCTTCCGCTTTCCCGGATCTTCGCCGAGTCTCGCTTGAGGGCATACGTTTGCGCACCGGCCTGGTATTTAACTTTGGCTATCCTGCGGCAGTAACGCCGAGCGCAAGCTGCTCCGTCCAGCCCAGCGAAGTCATGCAAGGCGAGCCGATCACCGCGTCAGCCACGACGAGCAACTTCAATCCCAAGCACACCTTGAACTATGCTTGGAGCGGTACCGGCGGAAAAGTTACCGGCAAGGACAATACCGCCAGCATCGACACCGCCGGAGTCGCCGGCGGCACCTATGCCGTCACCGCCACGGTCACGGATCCCAAAGTGAAGAATGGCGGACAAGCCACCTGCACCGCGAACTACACGGTGAAGGAACCGCCGAAGAATCCGCCGACCATGTCTTGCTCGGCCAACCCAAGCTCGCTGCAGGCGGGTGGAAGCTCGAGCATCACTTGCACATGCACCAGTCCGGACAGTGTTCCGGTTACGGTAGCTAACTGGGCCGCCACCAGCGGCACCATCTCGGGCAGCGGCAGCACCGCAACTCTCAACACTACAGGCGCGTCTCCTGGTCCGGTCACCGTGTCCGCGACTTGTACCGATTCGCGCGGACTCAGTACGCCCGCCTCCACGCAGGTGACGGTTGAGAATCCTCCACCGCCGCCGCCGCAAGCCAGCAAGCTGACCGACTGCGACTTCGCGAACATGGCTAAGATCAAGAAGCCGTGGCGCGTCGACAACGAGTGCAAAGGCAAACTGGATGACGTGGCCAAGAACCTGCAGCAGAACGCAGACAACAAACTGGTCATCGTCGGCAACGCCGAACCCACCGAGAAGCGTCCGAACCTGGCGGCGGAACGAGCCGTCAATTCGAAGGCCTATCTCACCGGCGGCGAAGCCAAGCTGGGAATCGACCCGAACCGCATCGAGTGCCGCACCGGAAGCGCTGGCACGATGACTGCGGAATACTGGATCGTGCCCGCCGGAGCTACGTTCTCCGAAGCTGGCACACAACCGGTGGATGAATCGGTCGTGAAAGCGGTTCCGGATCATCCCCATGCAGCACCCAAAAAGAAGGCAAAGCCCGCCGCGCCTAAACAATAAGGCGCGCCGAGGCTAAGCCCGTCGAACCATAC
>JBAVAQ010000017.1:0-100430 GCA_049585795.1 Terriglobales bacterium
CTGGAAAAGGATCTCCAGGCCGCAACGGACGCAACCAAAACTCTCCCTTAGTCACAACAATCGCGAGACCGGGACAGCATTTTAAGTCGAGCCGTCGTTTTTCCGCAGCCTGCTAGGGGATAAACAGAAATCTGCATTTCGGAAACATCTTTTAAGATAACTTTGTAGCCTTTCGGAGGAAACTTATGTCAAGCGACACCGCAGAAGTCGCCATCGAAGCACCGCCGACATCGAGTCCTCTTGATGTCAACAACCACAGTTAATTTTGAGGACCGTCCGCACAAAGATGCAACCGATACCATCGTCTAATTGTTCAAAGCCCGCTCTTCTGCTTTGATAACGTCGTGCCGTAGGTTCAATGTGCAAGAGACGGTGCCCAATTCGAACTCGAAAGTCTCGCTGGCAACGCGGTCGACGGCCGAACAGCCCAACGTAGAAACCGGTTCGACTTCAAGGAAACGGATTCGAGTGGCTCTCGTCAGCCTTGCGTTGATCTGCACCTGGCTGACGGTACGATTCCCCTTTCAGGTCGAGTCTGGCATCGAGCACTTCTTGTACGGTCCCAACCGCGTCAACCCTCAAACTCTGCACCTGCGCGGTGAATTTGTAGAAAGCAACCTTGGGCCGGTCGAGGAGCGCGGCGGTGGGGTGACGGTTCGAATGATCGCAGAGCAATATCTCTTTGTGCCGCAGTGCGTCGTCGTCCCAACAGGTGTACCCATCCGTCTGCGCATGACCAGCGCGGACGTAGTCCACAGGCCAGCCATCGGTGAGACCGGAGTCGAGCTCAAGGTGGTCCCGGGCTATATCGTCGAGACCCACCTGCAATTTGAGCGGGCCGGCGAATACCAGATGCCCTGCCATGAGTTTTGCGGACCCGGACATTACGCGATGAGAAGCCGGTTGATCGCGGTGCCCCTGGAACAGTTTCGAGCGCTGAGTAGTGAGGCGAGGATGAGTTGTGCAAAACAGTAAATGGTTAGCGAAGCTTCGCGGACAACTACTAGGACATATCCGTCTTGCCGTTCTGACCACCGCAATTTTTCTGTTGTTATCAGCGGGGGCTGACGTCAGGGGATCGGATGTTGCGGACTCCCCGGTTCGAATTCCTTCCAACGTCGCGTGGACGGCACAAACGATTGAGCTGGCTTCCTCGGGGGACGCTCTTCGCGGGCTGCTGATTGCGCGGCGCTGCGATCGTTGTCACGGTCGCGAGGGATTCAGCTCAAGCCCTGCGGTTCCCAACCTCGCAGCGATGGACCGGCTGGTTATCTGGAAACAATTGGACGATTTCCGGTCGGGGAAACGGAGTTCGCCGGTGATGCAACCGATCGCAAATTCGTTATCGCTGGAAGACTCGGCCGACGTCGCGGCTTACTATTGGATGATGCCAATCATGTTCGATCCCCAGGACGACCGCTCCTTTCCGCAGCCGTTGTCTGATCCAAAGCACGAAGCCCTCGCCGGTCGACTGATCAATGCGGGAGACGGAAATCGCGGCTTGCCGCCATGCCAGGCCTGCCATGGTCCAATCGGCTTCGTGACCGGAGCGCCGTCTCTCGCGACCCAGAACGCCCCCTATCTGCTGGAGCAACTCGAAGCATTCGCGAGCGGCAAAAGGGCGAACGACATCAACATGCGCATGCGCAGCATCGCGACCCAATTGACGGAAGATGAGAAACACGCGCTGGCGGAATCGTACGGTGCGGGTTTGGGCGAATCGAGCGCCGCGCCCGTAGGTAGAGAGCCCTGACCTTGAAAAAGTGGCAGACCTGAGCAGGAACTTCTTGCCGACGCGAACGCATGGCAGTGACGAACCCTCTACGGTTATCGATGGTTACGAGCCCGGCCGACCTGAATCATTCTTGCTCCCCAGCAAGGTGACGATTTCTTTCTGAAAGACTGAGATATCGGTTGCGCCGATGCGCCTGGAATCGATCCGGCCATCGCGCCCGATCAGGAAGGCGACTGGCAATCCGAGAATCCCTCCATAAAGTTCACCGATCTTTGCATTGCCCATCACCACGGGATAGTTCATTTTTAACTGCTGGTAGAAGTCGCGTACCGGCTCCGGACTGTCGTCCATGGAAACGCCAATGATCTGCAGGCCATGGTCACCGTACTTGTCTTGCAGTTCGACGAAATGAGGAATCTCCTCCCGGCACGAATCGCACCAAGTTGCCCAGAAGTCTAAGAGCACGACCTTTCCTCGATAGGACGCGAGATCCAGGTTTTGCCCAGTGAGATCGGGAAGTGAGAAGTCAGGCGCCATCAAGCGTGCGCTGCTATCGGTGCCTGGTATTTCTGTGGGAGCGGATTGATGATGGGACGCGACGTAAACTCCTGCTGCGAGTGAGATCAGCACCAGACCGATGAATATTTTTTCCTTCAACGCGCCCACTATAGTCCGACGCCGTTCGGTTCGCTAGTCTCCCTTAGCGACGGGATAGCCCCTGTCTACCCAGTCGGTTCCGAAGTTATTTGCGATGTAAAGAACCTTCACGTGGGTGAAGCCCAGGGCATGGAGTGCGTCGTTTGCAGGCTTGACGTTGGGACAGTGGCTCCATGGGCAACACCCGCAATAAAGAATGATGAACTTACTTCGCGGCAGAGATTCCACGCGATTGCGCAGCGATTGCAAGCCGCTTTCATTGGAGGCTGGACCAAGATATTCCGAACCCGGAATGTGCGCCTCCTGGTAAAGCACACGGGATCCGACTTGGATGATCAGCGGCTTTTGGCTCTTCAGGAGTTTTACGAGATCTTCCGGGTTGATGAGCTGTGAAGCTGGTAAGGATGTTGCCTGATAGACGGCAAACGGACTCCCAGTCGGACCGACTGAGAGGGTTTGTGTGTGGGCGCGAACCGTCCAGATCGATACGGCCAATAGGGCAGCAGTTCCCATTAGGACAATCGTAATTCCGCGTTTCATCAATAGAGGTTTCATTTGGAACTCCTCCGGCATTATCGTCCCTTGGCGGCTCGAGGCGCAAAGCATTGCCTGTTTCGCTTTAAATGCACGGGATCGATACAACATACTGGGCAAGAACCGAGATCCCTCGGCGGGCTCGAGATGCCAGTTCGTCATGAGTACGTAACGGTGAAGCTTATCTAGATTGTAATGAACCCGTGGCAGATGAGAGCGAGCGAAGAGACGGCCACAATCGCCCAAAGGAAGATTCCCTGCAGCAGCGGACGTACGCCCACTTGCTTCAAAGTCGACTTTGAAATGCCTGTGCCAATCAGGTATAGAGTAACGGTTAAGCCTGTCTTTCCCAGGGCGCTGAGCTTTGGATAAACCGTGCCGAACAGTGGCCAATAGGTGCTTGCCACCGCAGCGAGACAGAAAAACAAAATAAACCATGGCCACTTGATCCGAGTTTTGCTCTTTTTAAAAATTGCCACGGCGAATGCAACCGGCACAATCCACAGGGCGCGAGCCAGCTTGATCGTAGTTCCGATCATCAATGCCTGCTGCCCGTACTTGGCGGTCGCACCCACCACTGAACTGGTGTCGTGGATGGCGAGCGCGGACCACAATCCGAATTGAGTTTGGGTAAGGTGAAGCGCGTAGCCGACGACGGGAAAGAGAAATAGGGCAATCGAATTCAGCACAAAGACAGTGCCGAGCGAGACGGCCATCTCCTCTTCGCCGGCGTTAATGACTGGTCCAACGGCGGCAATTGCGCTGCCCCCGCAAATGGCGGTGCCGGTGCTGATCAGAAGCGACGCTATGCGTTCCACCTTGAATAAGCGGCCGAGTGCGAGTCCGAGAAGCAGGGCAAAACTTATGCTGAGGGCGGTGTATCCGAAACCGCTCCGGCCAGCCCGCGCCACTTCGCGCAAGTTCATTCCAAAGCCCAGACCAACGATGGATGCTTGCAACAAGAACGCCGACAGTTTCTTGGAGTCGACGTGATAGGGGTGGGTGAAGGACAAACCGTAAATTAGCCCAGCCAGCAACGCTATGGGAGTCGAAAGAAGGCCACTGGCTGCGATAACCAGGCCAACGAAGAAGATGTTCTTGGAGTTAGTCAAGGTTTAGTCTCGCCGCAGCAGTACCCGGTTGTCCAAGCAGTAATTCTTATTGCTCATGCGCGCGCCTTATCGTTGGCGACGCTTTGACGCGGGCCGCGGAGGTAGCGGTCGCTGGGCGAGGGGGGATTCAACGTTGTTCTATCTGGAGGGCCCGGTCTTTCATCTTCTTTGGGTTTAAGGGATCGCGACGGGAACGGAGGAAATGAAGGAATGCCAGGGTAATCCCTTGTGGCTCTTGACCGACGGAATATGCTACGCGAAGCGGGCGTTTGATGCGGACCCCCTGGATTGGCACCACTCGAACAGAGCCCAGCTGCAGCCCTTTGCTGATGGACCAGAGCGAGGCGAATCCGATCCCCAGGCCAGCTTCAACGGCAGTAATGATGCCTTCTGTGGAATCGAGTTCCATCGCCAAATTGAGGTCTTTGACCTTAACGCCGCCCTTCTGCAATGCCATTTCGACAACCCGCCGCGTGCCCGAACCGCGTTCCCGCATGATCAGCCGCCCTTGTTTCAGTTCGTCAGGCTCGATGATGCCACGTTCGTTCCATTCATGGGCGGGGGGGACCATCAGAACAATCTCATCCTCGAGGAAAGTCTCGGTTCGCACGTCGCGACGCAGCGCCGGACCTTCAATGAATCCCAAGGATATGTCTCGCCCGACCAACGCCTCCAGCACATGTTCGGTATTGCAAGTGGTCACGTGAGGCCGGACCCGGGGATGTTGCTGCTGAAACGCTCCCAGGAGATGCGGCAGGATGTATTGCGCGATGGTCAACGACGCCCCGATGCGCAAGTCCCCCCGGTGCTCACCGACGAGTTGGGATAAGCTCGTCATCGCCGTAGTTTCCAGCTCCTGAATTTTGCGAGCATATTTCAGGAGCATGACGCCAGCCGGGGTCAGCGAGATTCGAGAGCCGCTGCGATCGAACAGTTGCACGCCAAGGTGCTGTTCCAAAGTTTTGATCTGCGAGGTAACGGCGGGCTGGGTCAGGCACAGTTCCTCCGCGGCTTTGCGGAAGTTCAAATGCTTGGCCACAGCTCGAAAAACTTTAAGCCGGAAATTTTCCACGCTGCTCCTTCGGCATTATCAGCGGGCGGTTGCCTTTCTCGCAAGGCAGAAGCAGCGTCCGATGTGGCGGCACTCCGCACATCACCGGAGGTGAAACGCGCAAACACGTCGTTACAGTTTCGAGAAATAGCGCCCTAACTATCACGCTGCCGGCTCGGCGTCCGGCGTGGGCATTGTTTGGCGCTGTAGAACCGCCCGGACCGATTCCAGTACAGCGAGGCTGTCGCCGTTGGGAGCAGAGTATGCGAGGTAACCATCGGGGCGGACAAGCGCCAACTCTTGGCCGCGAGTTGATCGGAACTCCAGAATATCGGCAAAGGATTGAGCGAACTGCTTGGCCGCTTCAATGCTCGATGACTCCGCTTGATTACCCAGAACAAGAAGGAAGCGGCTACGAATGCCATTTCCACCACGCAACGAGTCATCGAAATATCGCTTTCCTGGTCCCTCGACAATCGGACTTCTACGATAGGCAATGCCAAGCTCAGAAAGCCGCTGCACGAACGCGTGCTGGAACGGGGCCAGACGTGAGACGATCGGCGATGATGGTATCGCGCAGTGCCTCGGCCAACTTGTTCGGAGTTCCCATGGCCTTAGTCAGGAGATGCGTGGTTTCAATCACATTCTTAATTACCGGAAGGCGCTCGGCACTATAGCTGTCAAGCAACTGCTCGTTGCCGTGACCACGCAGAACCAGGTTGAGTTTCCAGACCAGATTCCAAACATCATGCAGCCCAGTATTCATGCCCTGCCCACCAAATGGACTGTGAATGTGAGCGGCATCGCCAGCGATGAACATACGGCCTTCTCGCAAGCGCGCTACTTGGCGGTGATGAATCCGGAAATAGCTGCTCCAGTGCAAGGAGCGTGCCTCGATTCCATCAGGCGCGCGTTGAGCCAGCACCTTGCGCACAAGATCAAGCGAGGGAGCCTCACCTTCGCTATTTTCGATGGTGGCCACAACTCGGCGGCGAGTGGCGCTCATCGGAAAAATTGCCAGAGGTCCAAGTTCGCTGGGACATAGCTGCATCTCGTCAGCGGGGAAGGTTTCATTCGTCTCGACATCCGCCAAAAGAAACGAACCTTTATACTCCTCCCCCTCAAACGGTAGTTTCAGTTGATGCCGAACCGCGCTGTGCGCGCCATCGCAGCCAACCACGAACGAAGCTCGAAGGTTGAAAGGTTCGCCGTTATGGTCGACGGTCACGGCGACACAGTCTTTGTGCTGATTCGCGGAAACGAATCTGGTTTCATACTCGATCTCTCCGCCCTTATGCCGCAACTCCTCGACGAGTAGTCTCTCGGTTATATCCTGGGGAACCATGGCTACGAACGAGTAGGGGCTTTCTTCGGGGGCGAACCGCATATGCGCGAGCGTGTGTTCGCGGGTCATTACGGCAACCGAGGTAACCCGGTTTGCCGCTTCAAGAAATGGTGAGACCACGCCCGCCATGTCGAAGATCTCAAGCGTCCGAGGAAAGATCGCGAGCGCCTTGGAGTGTTCGGATTGCGACGAGCGCTCCTCGATGATCCGGAAACTCAGACCTCGCCGAGCGCATTCATTCGCGAGGAACAGGCCAACCGGTCCGGCGCCCACTATCAAGACATCAGTATCGACCGCGGTATTAGTCACGATTTCGTCCTCCGCACTGTGTTTTGTCTGGGATTCATGCCCCTTTCGCAGCACTGTGAGCCGATTCTTGTTCTTACTGTTTCGATCAGTTAGCGCAGCGCGTGGATTCGGAGACCGGATGACTTTTTATTGTATTTCGTCCTCTGGCATCCGCACCGCAACTCAGGTGTTTGCTGTAGGCAAAACTTCGGACGCTGGAGGGCCAAGGCGCCTCAACTCTTCGTCTCTAAGGAGACTGGTCACTGTTCACAGCATTTAGCAGGATGGTCAAGGGCGGAACATGTTCGGGCTTGACGTAGCGGTTTACAAGGAAGCGCTTGCCGTCTTTGGCCACGTCATAAGTAAAAACGTCGGTCGAGGAAATCGGGGCTCGGCCGTGAATCTGGAACAGGGGCGCGGGAGTCCCGGTCGCGAAAATACCTTCGCCGTTGACCGGCACCGCCGTCAACATGCCGCTGGGTGCGATGTAATAAATCTCCTTGCCGTCTCCGCGCCAGCGCGGTTCGCTGCCACCGCCGCGCGATACCTGCCACTTTCCGGCAGCGCCGGGGAACGAGGTGACGTAAATCTCCCACTCGCCCGACTCGTCGGAAGCATAGGCCACCCACTTTCCATCGGGAGAAATCTGTCCGTTGGTTTCGCTGCCCTTGCTGGTGAGAAGCCGGGTTGGCTCTCCGCCAGCAATCGGTATCAGCTCAAGATACTCGCCCGACGTTACCTGGTGAGTGAACAGGATCTGCCGGTCGTCCAAAGACCACGAATTGGGAATGATGTCGTCCATCGACGTAGGGGGAAGGGTAAATCTCTTCCTCTCCCGCTCCAGGCCAGTTGATGCCTTCAGGAGCAAGGTCGGGCCTTCGCTACCGGCGTTGCGGTAAGCCAGAGTTTTTCCATCTCGCGACCAAACGCCCACCACTTCTTCCGAAGGTTCAAAGGTGAAGCGCGAGTTATCGGCTCCGGTTGTGCTTTCGATCCACACATCCACGTTATTCGCCTTCTCGTCGGAGATATCTACCGCGACGCGGCTGCCATCAGGAGAAAGCGTGGGATTCGCTTCAACGGCGGGGTCGCCGATCCGCCCCAATTCCTTGCCGGAGCGGTCAATCCAGGTCAGCGCGGACTGTGCTGCACCAACATCGGTGTTGTAGATCAGCGTCCCGTTCCGCGCGACCGTGAAAGCCGACCAATACGTGGAAGGTTGAAATCCGACGGCATTCGTGACGACCGCCGGACTCCCCGAAACCGCGAGCGCCGATGGGTCAAAAGCCCTGCTGACCAACTGCCTCTGGTCATCCGCGTAGTACAAGTTGTGGGCATCGAAAGCAAAACTCGAATGGGAAAGAATGACCAGTTTTCTCTCCTTGCCTTCGAGAGAGCTGGCGTAGATGCCGCTCAAGCGGTCGTCCTTCGCATTCGAGAAGTTCCCGGCCCAAAACAAGAAATGGTCGCCGTCAGGGAGAAACATGGGCCAGCGATGCGATTGATCTTCCTTGGTCCTGATGGCTTGCGTGAGCGTCGCCATCCCCGTGCCGTCGGCATTAATGCGCTGCAGCGGACTTTGGGCGTCCGCGGCATAAATGATTACGCCCTTGCTTCCCCAACTGCCTCCACGTCCTGTCAACGCGGTGGCGAGCACTTGCGGTGTGCCGCCTGAGATCGCGATTTTCTGCAGCTTGCCGTTCGCGAAAAATCCCACATAAGCGCCATCAGGCGACCAGAAGGGATAACTCGCGCCTTGCGTTCCGGGCAAAGGCGTCACGCTGGAGGAGCCGACGCGCTGGACAAAGAGCATGGGCAATGCCGAACTTTCTTCTGGCGAAACAAACACGAGCATTTTGCCGTCGCGCGACAACGCCATGTGGCTGATGCTCATTTCATCCGGCACTGTGAGGGCAAACTGCATGCGAGTGGTGGGTTGGGGACGACGCGCCACGAACCAAGTGGTTGCGGAAACAAGCACCAGTGCCAATGCCGCTGCCAGCCAGGGCAGGGCAGAAGTTGGGCGAGAAACTGCGGCGGCTCGGGCGATCGCGCTCGACTCTGTTCCGGACAATGCGCTCAAAGCAAAAGATAGATCGAGCGCTGACTGGAAGCGCTGTTCCGGATTCTTCTCGAGACAGCGGCGCACAATGCGTTCGAGCGACGGAGAGACCACACGGGCGGAATCGGGCGAGCTGGCGGACAAGTCGGGCGGGTCGTCCTTGAGTACGGCAGTCATGGTCTCAGCTGGGGTATCGCGGCGGAAGGCACGCACTCCGGAAAGCATTTCGTAGAGCACGGCGCCGAAGGCGAAAATGTCGGTGCGGGGATCAACTGTTTCACCGCGTACCTGCTCTGGAGCCATGTAGCTCGCAGTGCCCATCACCACCCCGGCGGCGGTGTGCTCGCTGGTAAGGGTCACGTCATCCGAATGCCCGTCTAAATTGGCCCCCGCCTTCTGCGCCAGCTTGGCTAAACCAAAATCGAGGATCTTGATGCGTCCGTCTTTAGTGACAAAAATATTTTCGGGTTTCAGGTCGCGGTGGACAATTCCTTTCTCGTGCGCCGCGGCCAGCCCGTGCGCGATCTGCACTCCGTACTCGATCGTCTTACGCGGCGGCAGCGCTCCGCGATCGAGCATTGCACGCAGGCTTTCACCCTCCAGAAGTTCAGATACCAGGAAGGGCGAGCCGTCGTGCTGGCCGATGTCATGAATGGCCAGAATGTTGGGATGATTGAGCGCGGCCACGGCGCGTGCCTCTTGCTCAAAACGGCGCAAGCGGTCGATTTCGCGGGCGAAGGATTCAGGAAGGATTTTCAGCGCGACCTCGCGGCCCAGCCGCGTATCGCGCGCACGATAGACTTCTCCCATGCCGCCCGCACCCAGCGGAGACTGGATTTCATAAGGACCAAGTTTGGTGCCAGAAGTGAGGGTCATCCGTGTGGCCATTATATCGTGCGTCGCGCGTCGCCCCACCGGCCTCAGCATTCCAATGTGGATGTCGACGCGTGCTTGAAATTCCCGCTGAAGGGGTCGTCTAGACCTGCAGCACGTCGCCGTCACGCGCCACCATCTGGTACAGCACCGGGCTCACGATACGGCCGAGGAATAGGCGCGAGAGGAGTCCCGCCACAATGACGATGGCAAACGGTTTCTGCGAGTCCGAGCCCACGCCAGTGGAAAGCGCCGCAGGCAGGAGACCGAGGCAGGCGACTAGCGCCGTCATCATGATGGGACGGAGGCGGATCAGCGAACCTTCCAACGTGGCTTGGCGGATGCCCTGGCCTTCGAGCCGGAGTTTATTAATGTAGGAAACGTCGATGATCGCAGTCTCCGCCGAGACACCCATGAGCACGAGCAGGCCCAGAACGGACGAGACGCTAAAAGTTGTGTGCGTAAGCTTGAGCGCCAGCAGCGCCCCAACCGGCTCGGTCATCACCACGCCGATGACCACGGTGACAGGGAACTTGAAGTTGCCATAGAGCGCGAACAGTATGATAAAAATCAGAAGAACCGCGAGCGGGCCGATCACCGCGAACTGCTCTCGTGCGGCGACGTATTCGCTGTATTCGCCGCCCCAGTCGAGCCGGTAGCCCTGCGGCAGTTTGACAGAGCGCTTTACAGCCTCCTGCGCCTCGCCTACGGCGCGCGCCAAATCCCGTTCCTCAATGCTGAATTGAACTCCGATGTAACGCGAATTATTTTCGCGATAGATAAACGACGCGCCGTTGCCCTGATGAATATTGGCCAGCTCGGAAATCGGAATCTGTTGCCCGGAGGGAGTGGGCACCAGCAAATTACCGATGGCGTGCTCGCTTGAGCGGTATTGCGGCTTCATGCGAACTACCAAATCAAACAATTGCTCACCCTGAATCACTTGTGTGGCGGCCTGGCCGCCGACGCCGGCCTGAATCACGCCCTCAACATCGGACACGTTGATGCCGTAACGCGCGATTTTTTCACGGTCCACGTCGATTTGTACGCTGGGCTGTCCCAGTTCGCGCACCACCGTGAGCTCGGTGAAGCCGGGGACTTGCTGCAGCACACGCTTGATCTCGACCGCTTTGTCTTCGAGGACCTGCAGGTCCGGGCCGAAGATTTTCACCGCCAGCGCGCTCTTCAGGCCCGTGAGCGCCTCATCCACCGCGTCTTCGGCGGGCTGCGTAAAGTTGAAAATCACTCCGGGATACGATTCGACTTTTTTCTGAATGTCCTTGGTCAGCTCGGCCTTGTTGTGAATCGGTCCCTGCTTCCAGGTCGCATCTTTATATGGTTTCAGGCCGACATAAAACTCGCAGTTGAAAAACCCAGTGGGATCGGTGCCGTCGTCGGGGCGGGCAAGTTCGGAGCCGACTTCGGTGACCATTGGATAGGACATCAGGATCTTCCGGATCTGCGGGGCGAACTTGGCTGCCTCCTCGAAGGAAATGGTGTAGGGCATGGTGGCGCGGACCCACATGGCTCCTTCGTCCAGGTGGGGCATGAACTCGCCGCCGATGAAGGGGATCAGAAGGAGCGAAGCTCCGAAAATGGCCGTCGCTACTACCATGGTGAGGTTCGGGCGGTCCAGACACCAGCGCAACTCCGCAGCGTACTCATCCTTCAACCATTCGTAGCTGCGGTTCACTTTCTCCTTCACCCCGTGCTTAAACCAGTAGGAAGCGAGGACGGGAACCAAGGTGAGGGTAAAGAGCAGCGAGCCGAGCAGCGCCCATGACATGGTTTCTGCCATCGGGTGAAAGAGCTTGCCGGACGGGCCGCTGAGCGCGTAGATGGGAATGTACCCGGCAAGGATGACGGCGATGGAATAAAAGATGGGCCGATCGACGTCGTGCGCGGCGGCGATAATCACTTCGTGAAGTTTGTAGTCCTGCCCGTGGCGCTCGGCTAGTTCGCGGTAGATGTTTTCCATCATTACGACGGTGCCGTCGATGATGATTCCGAAATCAATGGCTCCGATCGAAAGCAGATTCGCCGGGATGCCACGCGCGTGCAGGAAAATGAAAGAGAACAACAGGCTCAGCGGAATGGTCAGAGCCACGATAATCGCTGCCCGCACGCTGACCAGGAAGAAGATCAGGACGATCAAGACCAAGCCCATGCCGAGCAGCAGGTTATGCTCGACCGTATCGATGGTCAGCTGCACCAGATCGCTGCGGTCGTAAAAGGGCCGCACTTTTATGTCATGCGGCAAAAGATCGCGATTGATCTCCTTGGTTTTCTCCTCCACTCGTTTGAGGACGTTCTGCGTCTGCTCGCCGGTGAGCATGAGAATGACGCCTTCAACCCTGTCGTCATCATTCTGGAAACCGAATTCTCCAAGGCGAGGAGCGTGGCCGATGGTAACTTCTCCGATGTCGCGGACACGCACCGGCACGCCATTGTTATTCCCCACGACGATGTCGCCGATGTCTTCGGTCTTGCTTACCAGTCCAAGTCCGCGAACGTAGAAGAATTGCGAACCCTGTGAGTAAAAGCCGCCCCCGGCGTTGGCGTTGTTGGCAGCCAGAGCATTGAGCACCTGTGGCAAGGGAACGTGGTAGCTGTAAATCTTGGCGGGATCGAGCAGCACCTGGTACTGCATCACCGTGCCGCCGAAACCCGAATCGTCAGCCACACCCGGGACGGACTTATAGGCGCGCTCGATCACCCAGTCCTCGTAGGTCTTCAGCTCTTGCGGAGTGCGATCCGGGCTCTCGATGACGTAGCGATAAACAAGATTGGATGGGCTCGACAACGGCGCCAGACTGCCCGTGACACCCGCAGGTAGCGTGGCATCGGAGAGCCGTTCGAACACTACTTGCCGGGCGAAATAGTTATCCGTGCTTTCCTCGAACGTCATAATGACGTCGGACAAGCCGTAGAGCGAAATCGAGCGCATGAATACCATGTGAGGCACGCCGTTCATCTGCAGCTCGATCGGCAGCGTGACTAACCGCTCGACTTCCTCAGCCGCGTGCCCCGGCCACTGCGTAATGACTTCAACCAACGGAGGAGATAGATCGGGGTACGCATCCACCGGCATCTGCTGAAATGAGATGGTGCCGAGGACGGCTACAAGCACTGCCAGCATCAGGACCAGGAAACGCTGGCGGAGCGCGAATTGAACGATGTGATGAATCATCTCTAGTCCTGTCCCTCAGCGTTGGAGCGAATTCTGGAACTGCAGGAAAAGACTGCCATCACCGACCACGCGATCGTTGGCTTGCAGCCCGGTAAGGACCTGCGTTTCCCCTTCCCGGGTTTCGCCGATTGTGACGTCGCGCCGGGCGAACTGTCTTTCTCCGGTCTGCAGATAAACGTAGGGCATGTTTTGTTCGCTGCGCAGCACGGAGGAGTTGGGCACAAACAGCGCGTTAGGAATCACGCCCGCTTGGACTTCCGCAGTCACGTACATTTCCTTCTTCATGCGCTCGCCGGGATTGGGGGATTCAATTCGCGCCTGGAGCGTGCGCGTATTCGGGTCGAGTGCAGGAGAAATGTATTCGATCTTGCCACGCACCGCACCGGGGTACGATTCGTTCTCAATCGTCACCGGGTCGCCGACGTGCACGTTGGCGACGTCGTTCTGGTAGATGTTCACCAGAATCCACACCGAACTCATGTCTGACAGGGTGAAACACTGGGTGGCTCCGGCCGCCAGCAATTGCCCAGCAGAACACTGCCGGTCTACAACCTCTCCAGCCACCGGGGACAACAGCGGGATTTCCGGGGAGGGCGGCTTGGTGACAATTGTTTCCGGGTCCGCGATGCCGAGCACGCGGATGGCGTCGGCGCTGGACTCGAAGTCCGCCTGCGCCTGCGCACGGTTCGATTGCGCTTGCTCGAGGTCCGCCTCGGCGATGGCGTGGTGCACATAGAGGTCTTGCGCGCGGAGATAGAACTTGTCCGCGAGTTGGAAGGCATCACGAGCCTTGATATAAGCCGAGCGCAGCAGAGAGTAGTCCGGGCTGGCGATGTAAAGCAGCGCCTGGCCGGCACGCACATGTTCACCCTGCACGACCACGACGCGGCTGACCGGCCCACCCACCTGCGTGATCACCGGAGTAGTCTTGAAGTCGTTGTATTCGACCGCACCGGTTAAGCGGAGAATGCGCACCAGCGGCCCCTGCCCGACGGTCACGATCTGGATGTGAGACATCTGGTCCGCCGGTAGAGAAAATAGCTCGGCTTTGGAGGCTCGACTTTCCGCGGTCGAGAACGAGGTCATCTTGCTGGCCTGTTCTCCCGCTCCGCTGCAACCGGCAAGAAACAACGCCACGGCGAGCAGCGCGGCGTTCACCCGGCACGAGCGTGCTTCCGTACCACATAGCGATTTCCCGTTTCCGCTGTCGAGAATTCGGGCGGCAGCTTGCTTGTGCATTTTCATGGCAGGTTCCTCGTTCCTACTGCTTCCTTCAATTGCTCGAGCGCCGTCATGTAAGAAGCCAAAGCCTGGCGGTATGCCAACTGAGAAGCCCGGTAGCTACGCTCAGCGTCGAGGAAATCCAGCAGGCTGGCGGCACCGCGTTTATAGGCGTACTCGCTGATGTCACGGGAGTCTTGCGCCTGCTTCAGATATCCGGAAGTGTAAAGTTGCACGATTTCGTCGTTGCTCCGGATCGCCTCGTAGGCGTTGCCCACATCGGACAAGACGGCATCGCTGGCCGATAGCTGTGATTCCTGGGCCTGGGTAAGAGCGTAGCCAGTGCGGGCGATTTCGCCTTGATTGCGATTGAAGATGGGTAACTCAAAACTGGCGAAGATGGAGGCGGTGTTCTGTCCTGAAGTGTGGGTATAGTCGAAGGTCCCGTTCACATCCACTTTGCCGTTGGCCTTGGCCAGCCGAATCTGGCTTTGGGCGGCGGTTACGCCGAGGATCGCGGCCTGGAAATCGGGACGCTGCTTGAGCGCCTTCGCCTGCAAGTCCTCTAATTTCGCTTTCAGCGGCTGATACGCCAGATCTCCAAGGACGTCGTAGTCGGCTGGCACCGCGTCGTAGCCGAGGAACTGCCGCAAGCCGACCAGGGCTTGCACCTTCGCCAGGCGCGCTGAGGACACATCGGTTTGAAACTGCAGGAACTGAAGTCTGATCTTGAGGTAGTCGCCTTCGCTGATCGCGCCGGCCTTGAACTGTGCTTCCGAAATATCGACCGTCGCGTGGAAGCTTTTCAAATCCTGCAGCGCGAACTGGAGAGTGGATTCCGCCAGCAAGACGCTGACGAACTGCTGGCCTACCTCGAACGCGAGCGTACGCTCCGCATCCATGACTTGCGCGCGGGTGACTGCGGTCTGATCGCGCGCGGCTTGCAGGCGGCTCTGGCGCTTGTGGCCGCGCTCAAAAAGATAGGAAAGACCGAGGTCGAACTGCTGGGCCAAGTCCAAGTCGTCGGAGGAAAAATCGCTGGGAGTGAAAATTGGGATGAATTGAGCGTCGCCTTCGAGAACAGGATTGGGACGCAGGTTAGCGGTTATTTCTTGCGCTTGATTTTGAAAGATCAAAGTTCGCGTCGCTTTGAGCGCATGATTGTGGGCCAATGCCAAATCGATGGCTTGATCAAGACTAATCAGGGTCGTCGCCTGTGCCGCGGTCTCCCGGACCGCGAGGAACATGAAGATTGGCAGAATGGCAAACGCGAGCAATCCATGGAAACCCATCCGCATCAGATCAGAACGTTCGATCCTGACAGGCAGATGCCCGCGAAGAGAAAGCGTTTTGAAGGCTCGTAAGCTCAAGTCGAATTCCAAGTCCTCGGTGCAACTCGTTGGGGTGCCAGCAATCCACGAAAGCGACCCAGTCTGGCTCGCCACCGGCCGTTTACACCGGCACTTAAGGCGTACTCAGAAAATTCAGATCACGTTTCAGGAATGCCGAAAAGGAGAGCAAGCTACAAAACAGGAGGAGGACGTACGTACAACTGGAAGGACGAAAGAAAACTTCGGGGACGCATGCGCAGCGGTGAAAACAGGAGGCGACGCCGAAAGACGGACGAAAACGTAATGGACAGCACGATGGCCGCGACCGACTGGGCCATTAAGCAAGTGAGGCACAGCGTGGTGGCAGGTGAATCGGCGCGCAATTGCGTCCCGTCGTCAAGGTCGAACGACCGGAAACCGCAGAAATGTGCAGCCTGGGCGACGGTGGCGACCAGCAGCAGCGCGATACACAGGGGAGCTAACCACTTCGCTGCACCCGTTTTTGTGTGTATGTTCACAATTGTCCTGCCATCAGGTGAAGCATACTGCCAAACGACTCTCAGTTCGAAGGTTACGATGGTTACTGGGAGATTCTAGCACTCGAATGGATTTGGACTGAAAACAAAAGTGGCTGAAAAGCAAGACGCCTCGACCGCATCATTCAGAGGGGCCGACCCGGAGATTCACACACCGACCGGCCCGAGCTGGTTGACTCCATCGCGTGCTGAGCGAATTCATTGCGATATGCAGCGCCCATACTTGCAGCGTTTTCAGGTAGGATGGTGCTGTTTTTTCGAAGCCAAGGTAAATTCGCTCGATTGGTGACCTATACATCGAGCTCCAAACCTCGGCGCGGCACAAAGGAATACAATGAGATCGCTCTCGACACTGCTGACGCTGGCGGTGCTGGCCGCCAGCAGCGCATTCGCGCAGATGAGTCAGCCGATGCTCAGTGAAAATACAAGCAGGATTTCCGACCACGTCTGGGCGATCATGGGCTTCCCCAACATCGCCATCGTAGTTGGCAGCCGCGCGACGCTTGTCGTCGATACGGGTCTGGGCCCGAAGAATGGGGCTACGGCCGCGCGCGTAGCCGCGAAACTTGCGCCCAACAATTCGAAGCTTTTTCTTACGACCACGCATTTCCATCCAGAGCACGGTGCCGGTGAGCCCGGCTTTCCTCCCGGCACTATCCTGATCCGCGACGCGGTGCAACAGCAAGAAATGGAGAAGCACGGCCAGGAGATGATCGATATGTTCAGCCAGCGCTCTCCGCAGAATAAAGAACTACTGGCAGGGGTAGTGCTGCGCTCGCCCGACGTGCTCTTCGACCAGGAAGTAACCGTCGACCTTGGCAATGTTACGGCGCGCCTATTATGGTTCGGCGGAGCCCATACCAAAGGCGACGAGTTGACCTTTGTCGAACCGGATCGTACCTTGATCTCCGGCGACGTAGTGCAGAACAAGACCATGCCGAACATCTTCGGCGATGGCGGCACACCTTCCAGTTGGCTCGCCGTGCTGGAGAAGGTAGCCGCACTCAATGCCGCCCATGTCTTGCCAGACCATAGCGCTCCTGGCGATGGTTCGCTCGTGGCCGCAGAACAGAACCTGATCTCCGAGATTCGTACCCGAGCGCTCACGCTCAAGCGCCAAGGGGTATCGGCCGATGACGCCGGGAAACAAGTCAGCGCTGACCTCAAGACCCAGCATCCCGACTGGCCAAATACCAATGCCGCCGGATTCGTCAAAAGCATCTACGCGGAACCTCAATAGGGCGCCTTTGGTTACGAGTTCACGGAGTGCTTCCAGCGGGCCGGTGGAGTTCCTGCTCGACCGAGGGGGGTAGATTCTCGAGGCGACTAAGAAGAGTCACGACCTGCCAGATCTCGCTATCGGCCATGATATTCCCCCAGGCCGGCATGGCTGACGAGCGCGCGCCGTATTTGATGACGTAGAAATTCTGGTTCTCAGGCAGGCGAGGACGTGCCTTCATAAATTGAGGCGCCCGTGGATTGAAGAAACCGCCGTAATCGCTTACCGGGTTATCGGGCCGTCCGTGACAGTCCGCGCATTTGTCCCGATACAGACGCGCGCCGTCGAGCAGGTTGGCTTCGGTCGGCTGGATTGGGTTCTGCTGCGCAGGTGCGTGACGTGCCGCGGAAGCTTCGAGAGCCGTGACTGCAAACTCCGATTCGAGCGATGAGGGCTCGGGATTAGCCCGCATGTCTACGAAGCCGAGCTTGACGTATAGCCAGCCACCGAGGGTAAAGACGACCAGCGTCGCCACAATTCCGCCTACGAAGTTTTTCATTTTGGCCTCCGCGTGTGGACACTCGCATTATGCTCTTCTTGAGACAGGTCTCCGAGCTGGATGCGATAAGCTCGGACTTATCGACGCGCTCGACTTACGGGGATAAAGGAGAGCGGCAATTAGGTCCTGTGCTGGTTAACAGATAACCGATTTCGAAACGACGATAAACTGCGGCCACATGCGGTGCGCGAAGCTTAGCGCCGGCGGTTAGTCTTTACTCTTTGCGTCTTTTATAAGCACCAGGTCCGAAGGAGAATCTCCACGGATTAGCGCGAGATTCTTGCCGTCTGGTGACCACTGATAGGAATAGATCTTCAGGGAAGTGAAATTCGTCAGCTGCCGTCCTGGGCCGCCGTCCAAGGGCTGCAAGTAAAGATTGTCAACGCCCTTGTCGCGCACGGGATAGACAAACCCTTTTCCGTCGGGACTGAAACGCAGAGAGCCGACGTGGCGCGGATCGTAGTCGATGTTTCTGAGAATCTTTCCAGCTTCCAACGAGAACAGAGCGATACTGGGCTTCCGCGCTTTGAAATCATAGATCCCAAGAACCGCCATCTTGCCATCGCGGGTCACATCGAAGCCGGCTCGCCCCTCCGCGTTCGGGCTTACCCATGCTTCCGGCTTGCCGCCACTGAGCGCCACTTTCATGTACTCGCGCTTAGTCTCGTCGATGTAGAAGACCCATTTCCCATCGGGAGAGCAGGCGCCGTGGTCGTCAAACCTCCCGGTGGTGAGCTGCCGCAGTCCGGTTCCGTCTGTAGCACTGACCCAGAGATTACGCGTGCCAGTCTTGATGCTGGATCGAGTGAAGACGACGGAACCGTCAGAGCAACCGTGCGGGTTTTGCGAGGTGGCGTCCTTTTCCCCAGGCAGCGAATTGCCCGAGCCATCCAGGCCCATCTCTTTGATCGTGGAATCTTCCTCTGCCAGGATCTTGCCGTCTGCAGTCCATGAGACCGTCCACAGCGTCTCACCCGAACTCAACTGTTTCGCATCCGAGTAATCCGGCTTCTCGCCGCTGCTTACGTAAACGTCACGAGTCGCCTGGCGCATGACGCTGGCGATGGTTGAGCCGTCGGACGAAACGCTCAGGCTCGAATAGTCATTGGTGTCGGCCGTAACCTGACGGAACTGAAGCTGCGGATAACTCAAGATACCGATCTGTTGCTGCCGGAAGGAGGTGTCTGGGCCGGCGAAAATCATCGCCAGCCCGTTCTGCCGCGGCAACCACGTCTGATTATTAATTACGTATTCGGTCGCGCGGTACACGGTTTTCGAGTTGCCGTTCGCGGGATCGATGGTCAACACCGAGGTGATGTCGCCTTCCGACTGCGGATACGCCAGAGCAGCAATCACCGTCCCATCCGGCGACCATACCGGTGCAAAGAGCGGGACGGTCATCGAGCCGCTCATGATGGTTTTCTCGCCCCCGCCATCTGCGTTCGCCGTCAGGACGAAATACTTGCCCGGCTCCGGATCATTGGCTCGCAGGAATATAAAGCGCTGCCCATCGGGAGAAAAACTCGGGGTGGAATCAATATCCTTCAAAAGAACTTGCGGATTCCCGCCCAGCACGGGAGTACGGTAAAGATCGTAGTCTTGCGATTCGGGGCCGCTGGCCAATTCCGAGTGCGTGAAGTAGATGTAGCTTCCATCCAAAGAAAAACAGATCGCTTCGTAGCGGACGTGCTCCGGCTTGACGATTTGTACGTTGCTCTCCGACGCCAAATGGCGTAGCCATAACGATTCATTCCCTTCCTCATTGAGGATGTACGCCAGATACTTGCCGTCGGGCGATATGACGCCAAGGCGCGCATTGTGAGTACCGCTGACTTTCGAAATCCTTATGCTTTGAAATGGCACGCTGCGCTTAGAAAAGAACAGCGAGTAGATTCCGAATGCGGCGGCCGCAACTAACAACAGCGCCACCGCGGCAATTACTCCCAGGCCGGTCTTGTGCTCCCGCGCTGCCGTTGCGAGGGAGGAACTGCTCGAAGACGCAGCGGTTGTCGTCCTTACGGTTCCGCTCGCCTCCTGAGCTGTCGCTGAAATTGCGGGCGCACTGGCGCTTCCCGAGGGTGCGACGGAGCGTCCCGATTCCGTGTCCCGCTTGAGCCGCTTCAAATCGCTTCGGACTTCTGCGGCCGACTGATAGCGCAGCTCGCGATCTTTTTCCAACAACTTATTAATGATGTCTTCGAGCTTCGCGGGTAGTTGCGGATTCAAACGAACCGGCGGTACCGGATCGCGATTCAGAATAGCGTCGAAGATAATTGCCGAGGTCTCGCCCTGGAATGGCACTCTGCCCGTGGCCATCTCATACAAAACTGCCCCAAACGAAAACAGATCGGTGCGCGGGTCGAGTTCTTTGCCCTTGGCTTGCTCGGGCGACATATATGCCACGGTGCCAACGGCGGTCCCCGGGCTGGTCAGGAGTTCGAGGTCGGGACCCGCCGTCGCTTCCGTCATCCGTTCCGCCGGGTCTCTGGACGACGACTTAACCTTGGCTAACCCAAAGTCCAGAATCTTGGCGTGCCCGCGTTTGGTCACAAAGATGTTCGCCGGCTTAATGTCGCGGTGCACGATCCTCTCGGCATGGGCTGCATCCAGGGCCTCCGCGATTTCAATCGATAGCGGCAGAATGCTTTCCAGATCCATCGCCCGACCCGCAATCCGGTGCTTCAGGGTCATCCCGTCGAGGAATTCCATGGCGATGAACGCATGTCCGTCATGCTCGCCGATGTCGTAGATGGTGCAAATGTTGGGATGATTCAGAGCGGAAGCGGCTTCAGCCTCGCGTTGAAAGCGAGCCAGCGCCAGAGAATCCTGCGCTACCTCGTCAGGCAGGAACTTCAGGGCCACGAAACGGTGAAGACGGGTGTCTTCGGCCTTGTAAACCACCCCCATACCACCGCCGCCGAGCTTTTCGACGATGTGGTAATGCGAAATAACTTGATCGATCATCGCGACGATATGCGGCTGCCGAGTCGCTCCATCTTAACGGCGGGCCCACCCCGAGTCAATGAAGTACAGGATATGGTAGTGGCTCAGTTTGAAACTGAGCCACTACCCAGGATATCTCAACAAGTTAACTGTTCTAGTCGTGGACTTAAATGAGAGGTTGACCTGTTCATGGGAGCGGCTTAAGATGCTTCCTCGCCCGCGATTTGTCGGGCAACCTCCCCTGAACGCGGTCGATCTGCGTTCGCAACGACTCTGCACAATCAGGAGCGCCGTTCATGGCGGCTCGAAGGACACTATTCGCCGTTCCCGTGGCGGAACTTGCCACAGCCTTGCTGACGCGTCCCGAGGTCGGTCCCCGCGCCCAACTGATCGCTGAGCAAATTGCACAAATGCTGCCGGGCACGGCGGTTGTGGTGTATGTCGTTGAGGATCTGGACAATCCCGCTTGGACCCACAAAGCTGTCGCAGGCGACGTGCAAGTTGGCGGCACCATGGAGTTTACGGCCGGCACGCTTGGCGCCTTAGCGGAAAGCAAGGCCATGGTGGTTTTTGAGGGAGGCGATCTTCAGCGCGAAGATTACGCTCACCTCGATATTCGCCGCACGGTGACTTCTCTGGCATATGTTCCGCTGGTGATGGATGAAGTTCTTTTCGGAGCCGTTGAGCTGGTCAGCTATGAGCAGCCGTTTCCCGCGGAAATGCTGGAGGCCCTGCAAGACATCGCCGAACTCGCCTCGCCCGCCATCGCCGCAGCCCGGGCCTATGAGAGCGAGCGCAATGCCAGTCTGCATTCGATCAGCCGCGTGACCCAGATGTATGACCTCGAAAAGGTCTTCAACTCAACCCTCGAGATGGATGAGTTGCTGGAAATCATCGCCAAGAAATTCCAGGAAGTGATGGCTGTTCAAGCTATCAACTTGTGGATGGTCAACAACGATGCTCTCGAACTGATGAGCCGCGATGGATTTGATCCGACGGTTGACTTGGGTACAGTACAGAAACCGGGTGAAGGCATCGCCGGAGATATTTCCGATAACGGCGAGCCGGTGCTGATCGATGATCCCGCCGACGAACGGCTGCAGAGACGCAATGCAGGGCACGAAGATGAGGCTGTATTCTCCCTCGTCGCCGCTTCTCTTATCGAGCACGAAAACCTGGTGGGCGTCGTCGAAGCCGTCAATCGACTTGACGGTGCTCCGTTCGATGAGGACGACCAGTTTCTTTTAACCAACATCTGCGAAACCGCCAGCAACGCTTTGCACAACGCCAGCCTGCTGCAGTCGGAGCGCAAAGTTGAGATTCTGCAAACTCTAGTTCAGGTAAGCGGGGAGATTACTTCAACCCTAAACCTGGACCGCGTGCTGCAATCGGTGGTGAACCATACCCAGGCCATCATTCCTTTTGAACGCGCCGCGATTGCCCTGGAACAGCGCGGCTCGCTGCAACTGAAAGCCGTCTCGGGCATGACGCAGATTAATCCAGCCGACCCCGCGGTTAGCACTTTGAAAGAAATGCTGGAGTGGGCGTCGATTTCAAACGAAGAAACTCATATTACTCAACACGACGAGCAGATTAACGATCCCCGCCCAGAAACCCAGGCGAAGTTTGCGGAGTATTTTGCGGCCTCGGGAATGCGGGCGTTTTACGCCCTTCCGCTCATCGACGATCAGGGGCGCCTGGGCATTCTTTCCTTTGAGAGCAGCGATCCCGATTTTCTTACCGTAGCTCATCTGGAAATAATTAAGGTGTTGGCCGGGCAAGCGACGGTCGCCCTGCGCAACGCCTCGCTCTACCGTGAAGTCCCCTTTATCGATCTTTTGGAGCCGCTGCTGCAAAAGAAGAGACGCTTCCTGGCCATGGAAAAACGGCGGCGGCGCTTGATGATCGCCGTCGCCGTAGCGGTTGCGCTCTTCCTCGTTCTTTGTCCGCTGCCCATGCGTGTTTCCGGCGACGCGACTGTAGCTTCGTCACGCACCGCGCAAGTGCAGGCGGGCGTCGATGGCGTCGTGAAGAATGTGTACATCCGCGAAGGCGAACATGTCCGGCAAGGCGCGGTGCTGGCTGAACTCGAAGACTGGAACTACCGCGCTGATTTGGCTGCCGCAGAGGCCAAGTACAGCGAAGCCACGCAAACCATGAACCGCGCTCTGGCACAGAATGATGGGACCCTGGCGGGAGCCGAGCGAGCAAAGGTGGACTACTTTCGGGCCGAACTGGCTCGCGCTCGCGAGCGCCTGGATCGCACCGTCATACGGGCTCCTTTTGATGGGGTCGTGACCACCGCACAAGTCCAGAACTCCGTGGGCCGCCGCCTTGTGCACGGCGATACTCTTGCGGAGATTATGGACACTTCTCATGTCACGGTTGATGTGGCCGTGCCAGAGGACGACGCCACGCTGCTGCGGAGCGGTGAACGCGCATCGATCAAACTCGAAAGCTTTCCGCTCCGCACCTTCCGAGGCGAGGCAACGGTTATCAGCCCGCAAAGCAAGTTGGAATCCCAGCAGTGGGTGTTTATTGCCCGCGTGAATGTGCCCAACGAGGACGGCGCGATCCGCCCCGGCATGCAGGGCCAGGGCAAGGTGTCCGTAGGCTGGCATCCTGCCGGATATGTGTTGTTTCGCGGCCTGGCGATGTGGCTTTGGGGGAAATTATGGTCGTGGTTCGGCTGGTAGGAAGAAATTGATTTTGGGGAGTCGGTTTATGTGCAAATCCGGTTCGGTCTTGCTTCTGCTGATTGGCGTAGCCGTTCTGCTGTCTGGGTGCAGCTCGAACACTCCGGTCGCGGCCGAGGCCGCTCTCGCTCCAAAACCCGCCGCGGAGACAGCCCCGTTGCAAGCCGTGCCCACCGATTACATCGCTTCTGGGCCCATCGTGGTCGAGGACCAAGTCGATTTGGCTGCGCAGCGCGACGGGGTGGTGGCTGAGGTTTTCGTCGAGGCCGGCGCGCCCGTGAAAAAGGGTCAGCTTCTTGCCAGGCTCGACGACCGCCAGCTCACCGCTGACCGGGATGCTGCCGCCGCCAAAGCGCGCAGCATGGAAGCGGATCTCAAGAACTGGGAAGCCGGCGCAAAAGTCGCGAAAGCGGAGCGCGACCGGGCCGAGCAGTTGTGGCAGGCGAACATCATCGCCAAGTCTGAAGAAGAGAAGACCAAGTACCAATACGACGCAAACGAGTTCGAGGTCGAGCGCCAACGCGAGGACATGAAATATGCACAAGATGAGCTGAGGTCGCTGGAGCTCGAGCTCGAAAAAACCAGAATCACTGCTCCGTTCGATGGTGTCGTCGCGCGGCGTTACCTTCGCGTGGGACAGGAAGTGGCAAAGAACGATCGCTTGTTTTGGATATCGGCCGTCGGACCCTTGCGGGTGAAATTCGCGCTGCCCGAAACTTACCTGGGCCGCGTGCAAAAAGGCACCGAACTCGTCGTAGTTGCGGCTGCAACTCCCGGCGAAATCCACCAAGCCAAAGTCTTGCTCGTGAGTCCGGTTGTGGACCCCTCGAGCGACACCATTGACGTCACCGCCGAACTGCAAGGACCATCGGCCGACCTGCGCCCGGGAATGACCGCCAACATCCGCCTGCGGAATCCGCAATGAACCTTGCCGAAGTCCTCAACGTCGCGCTGCCTGAACTGCCCGCCCGCAGAATCGGTAAGAGTTTTCCAAGACTGCATCCCAAGTTGATCGCGCGCGAGCAAGTGGAGAACGGTGTGCCGATCATGGTCGCGATGGTTTCCGGTGGGAAGCATATTCTGCGGTTTAGCCGGGAACAGTGGCAACTGGTTCAACTGTTTGACGGAGTCCGGTCCTACACCGATATTGCCGGGGCCCTCCAACAGCAGACCAGCATTGAGCTCGACGAGCAACAGGTGCGTGAGTTCGCCGACTCGCTTCGCGAAGCGGATGTGTGGTATCAGACGCCGCTGGAAAAAAATGTCACCGGCGCCGAAAAGCTGGCGGATCAGCGTCAGCGGCGGAAGAACCAGAAAAAGGTAGACCTATCCTTCATGAGTCTCTCCGCATGGGACCCCGACAGCTACCTCACCAAGCTGCACGAAGTCGTAAGTTTCATCTACACCAAGTGGTTCGCCCTTGTGATGTTGGGAATGTTCGCAATTATGGCGCTCATCTTCCTGAGTGGGTGGAAGGAGATATGGCGCGACACGATGGAGTACTACACTTTTACGAATAAAGGAGCGGGCGATCTGGCCGAGTTCTGGCTCTTGTTCTGCGGGCTGGGGTTCTTCCATGAGTCCGCGCATGGACTGACCTGCAAACATTACGGCGGCGGGGTTCATCAAATGGGGTTCATGCTGATCTATCTTTCGCCTGCATTCTGCGTCGATGTTAGCGAAGTCTACGTGTATGGAGGCAAGTGGGCGCGGGTGGTAACCATCCTTGCCGGAATCCTGGTCGAGCTCATGTTCTGCTCCGTGGCCGCCGTGGTGTGGTGGGGAACTCCCGCGGGCAGCGGGATACACGACTTCACTTACAAGGTCATGATGATTACCGGCGTGGCGGTGGTTCTCATGAACTTGAACCCGCTCATCAAACTGGACGGTTATTATCTCTTTGGGGAGCTCGTCGGGGTACCGGCGATGAAAGAAAGTTCGACCGAATATCTTTCCAGCTGGGTGCGGCGAAAGATATTCCGGATGCCGGTGGAAGTTTCCTACCTGCGCCCCTCGCGGCGCTGGTTGTTTGTGGGTTACGCGCTGATCTCCGGCCTATACAGCTATGCCCTGCTCTATACGGTAGTACGCTTCGCCTATAACGTCCTGTTTCGTTTCAGCCCCGACTGGGCATTCGTACCCGCACTCGCGCTGGCACTTCTGATTTTCCGCTCGCGATTGCGGGCAACGGTGCGATTTATGAAAGATTTCTATTTGGACAAACGACAAAGTCTATTCGCCTCGTCGACAACGTCCCGCAAAGCCCTGATCGGCGCGGTAGTGTTGTTTGTGCTATTTGCGCCGGTTTGGCACGAAACGGTGAGCGGCCGGTTCATTCTCGAACCGGAACGACGCGAAAGTATACGCTCCGCCGTTCCAGGACAGATCGCAGAGGTTCTGGCCGACGAAGGGACGCTAGTTGCGGCTGGCGCTCCGTTGTTCCGTCTGCGGAATTTGGGGCTCGAAGCCGAGGCCGATGACGCAAGGGTGAGGCTCCGCGCGGCCGAAGCCGAGACCCGTGAAGCCGAAATGAATTATGCGAACGTCGGGAGCGCGCGCGCCGAGCAGGCATCCCAGGTCGGACGCTCACACTCCGTTTTCCAGCAGGTCGCAGCGCTCCAGATCGCCAGTCCGATTTCGGGCGTCGTGGCAACGCCTAGACTCCGTGATCGGGTGGGTTCCTTCGTCAAAGAAGGAGATGTGTTGGCGGAGGTGGATGAGGTCGGGATGCTCAAGGCGCGAATCTTCGTCCCTGAATTCGAGGTCCAGCGCATTAAGCCCAGCGCCCCGGTCTCACTCAAGCTGGAATCTTTGTTTCAGCCGATTCGCGGCCAGGTAAACTCGATTGCGCCCGCTTCCTCGCAACTCGCACCCGGCCTTTCGCAGGAAGAGGAGAAATACAAGGGCCTTGCTCCACCGAGCTATTATGTGGCAACGGTTTGGGTCTCAAATCCTGGAGGGATTTTACGCTCGGGGATGTCGGGAGATGCCAAGGTTCGGATCGCGCGGCACAGCATGGCCGAACTGGTGTGGAGGAACCTCCGGGAGTTTGTCCAGCGCAAACTTTGGTGAGCAGAAAAGAAAAAGGGATCGCTCTTGGACGATCCCTCTTTCGTTTGACGAAACGACTGCGCCAACCCGGCGCGCGCTAAGAAGCCCTAGATTTTCTTGCCAAGCTCGATGCGTTTCCCAAGCTCAATGCGCTTGCCGAGCTCGATGCGTTTGCCGAGCTCTACGCGTTTGCCGAGCTCTACGCGTTTGCCGAGCTCTACGCGCTTGCCAAGCTCCACGCGTTTCCCAAGTTCAACGCGCTTCCCGAGCTCTACGCGCTTGCCGAGTTCAATGCGCTTGCCGAGTTCAACGCGCTTGCCGAGTTCAACGCGCTTCCCCAATTTCGCCGCAGGAACAGCACTGGCCGTGGCAACGTTTGTGGCAACGATGGCCTTCTTGGCCGCTGTCATATTACCGATCAAGGATTTCTTTTGGATCGCCATTTTCATGTCTCCTATTTTCGTTTTGTGCTGCTCGGTTACTCATAGAGCAGGTGCGATGCCAAACCCATCGGGAATCCCTTTCCACTGCAAACACGCAATCCCATCATGCACTTAGAACCTGTTCTGCCGAAGGGTCCGGAGCCGAATCTCGGAGCTAGCGCGAAAGATAGATCAAGAATTAATCTCAAAGGTATAAGTTTTTAATCCATCGAGATCTTACGAGTCAACTTTTTACTCTTTCCCGATACGATATTTGCGGCAAAGATAGTGCATTTTTTGTTTGTCGACCTGCAGCAGCCGCGCCGCTCCGATCTTGCTGCCACCAGAGCGCCGAAGCGCCGCCGTCAGATAAGCGACCTCAATCTTCGCAATCTCCTCGTCAAAATTAACCCCCGCTTCAGGAATCAGCAGAGATTCCTGGCTGGTTGCGCTGTTATAGAGCAGGCGCTGCGGCAGATGTTGGACTTTTACCACCGGTCCGTCCACCATGAGCACCAGTCGTTGTACCAGGTTCTCCAGTTCCCGCACGTTGCCCGGCCAGGCATCCTCCTCAAGAATCTGCATAACTTCCGGCTCCAAACGCTTCAATGGGACATTGTTCGAGGCACAGTAGAAGCGCAGGAAGTGGTCCACTAATATTGGGACATCGCCTGGCCGATCCCGCAGCGCCGGCAGCAGAATGGGCACGACGTTGATGCGGTAATAGAGGTCTTCGCGGAAGCGGCCGGCTCGCACCAGTTCTTCCAGGTCTTCGTTGGTAGCCGCAATCAGCCGGAAGTCGATCTTCTTGGCAGTCTGTCCCCCAATGCGGGTCACGGCCCGGTCTTCCAGCACGCGCAGCAACTTGGATTGCAAGGCCAACCCGAGAGTCGCAATCTCGTCCAGCAACAACGTACCGGTGTGCGCCAGTTCGATATGGCCGGCCCGCGCTGCCCGAGCATCAGTAAACGCGCCCTTTTCGTGTCCGAACAACTCGGTCTCGACCAGGTTCTCTGGCAGAGCCGCGCAATTGATGCTGACAAAAGGCTTTTGTGCGCGCGGGCCCAGCGCAACAATAGCTCGCGCCACCAACTCCTTGCCGGTGCCGCTCTCCCCACGAATCAGGACCGTGCTGGTGCTCTTGGCCACCCTGGTAATCGCGTCATAAACGCGCCGCATGGGCTCGCTGCCGCCGATCAGTTCGCAGAATGATTCCGGTTGAGTCTGTAGGCTTTGTCGCTGTCGGCATTCGACTTCGAGCGCCCGCTTCTCCAGGGCCCGGCGTAACACATCCCGGACTTCCTCAAAGTTGATAGGCGCGACAAAATATTCGTCGACCGTAGCGGCAACCGCCTGCAACCGCAGGTTGCGGCTGTTCGACCGCGTCAATGCAACCAGCACCAAATCCGGCCCCAGGGCGCGCAATTCCGCTAAGGCAGTGATTCCGTCCTTGCTGCGTTCCCCCACCGTATCGAGATCCAGCAATATCGCGTCGGGCGGTTGCTGGTTCATCAATGCGGTCAGTTCGTCCCAAGTCTGAAGCACGAGCAACTCGTGCTCGCCCGCGAGATACGCTTCGGCTTCGGGACGCACTCGTTCATCCGTGGTGACAATCACTGCGGCGAACCGCGCCAGCTCCGTTCGCGGATTTGTGGTACGCATACGTCCTTCCCCGGGAGGATTATGTCAAATTTTTCGACCCAGCGGGATGAAATATTTATATCCCGCAGATTCACCATGTTTCTGCGTCGAGGTGCACCCAAATACATTCTTGGCTTTCTGCGGGGTGATCGAAGAACCCCTGAGCCGCTTGCAAAACCGGGCCACTTCCCGTAACTTGGGACGCGCTCTGAATCACCACCTTTTCGCCCGGTGGCGGGCGCGGGTTTCGATGGAGGATAGTTTTGGACATCAACGTCCGTAAGCGTTCGCAAGTGCAGATCGTTCAGCTTCGGGGACCTCTAAGAATGGGCCCCGCGGTGGACGGCTTACGCCAAACCATGGAGGAGGCAATCAGCAATGGAGACACTCGCATGGTCATCAACCTGGCCGAAGTTTCCATGATTGACTCCAGTGGCATTGGTTTGCTGGTTCGATTTCTGGCTTCGACCAAGCAGCGTGGTGGGAGCATCAAGCTGACACAGCCCTCGAAGTTTGCGGTGCAAACTCTGCGTCTGGTGGGCGTTCTGAACCTGTTTGAGATTTTCGATAACGACGACGCAGCGGTTGAATCTTTCTCTTAAATTGCCATCATCTATCGCGGGATAACGAAATGAGCCTGCATGACAACTGAGTTCAGCGGCGACCTCGAAAACAGCGCACTCTCGGAATTGCTCGACCTCAGCATTCCTGCCGATTCTGAGGCGATGGCGACGGTCGTGGATGCGATCTCTGAAACCTTGGCGCAACTGAAGGTTCCGGAGCAGAAACGGCTTGAGATCGCCTTGGCCGTTCAGGAGGCGCTGGCGAATGCGGTTGTGCACGGATGTGGAAATGACCCCTCAAAGCAGGTCCGATGCCGGGTGAAATCTGATCCGCGCGGACGCATCGTAATTATCGTGACCGATCCTGGGCCAGGCTTCAGTCCAGCTGCCCTGGCCGACCCAAAGCGGGGCGAGAACCTGTATGCGGACCACGGACGCGGGGTTTATCTGATTCGCCAACTCATGGACGAAGTACAGTTCGAGCGGAATGGAAACGAAATCCGCATGTGGAAGTACTGACTCTTACCCGGCGCTCGGTATCACTTCTCCGACTCGCGGATGGGGACGAGTTTCGTTCCATCGATGGACCAGCCGCCCGCCCGATGCTGAAGTTTTATAAGAGAAAGCCGCTAAGATTTGGACCTCGCCCCAATTCTGGCTCCGGCATCGTCGCCTGCCACCCGCGTTTATGTGTGATTTGGGTCAGTCCCCGACATCGGTGGGCCACCCGGGAGCGGAACGAAACTTGGGCTCTACCGCAATCGCCCATTGAGACAACTCGGCGGTGCTACGTCGAATTACATGCGTGGCGCGATTTGTGAACGGGCGCAGGTGATCCGAAGGACTACGACCACGGAGAGCTACAGCGTCGGCGGTCTCAGCCATAGACTGAGCTCTGCTCGCGATGTGCCCAAACAGCTACAACCCGTCTAAAGGTGTAACCTCGATGCCGAGCCGCCGCTGTGGTGCGGCGTGCAGGTGGGAGCGAGCATTCAATTTTTCAGGACCGCGTATTTACGCTTTGGTCCTTACTCTAGCGGTTAGTGTTGGGCTGGCGAGTTGCGGCACGAGTTCATCGAGTTCGTCCTCTGGAAAAGGCTCCCTGCCGACGATCAATTCTTTTGCGGCGAACCCGACCGGCATAAACTCCGGCGCAAGCAGCACGTTGAGTTGGGCGGCAACCGGAGCGACGAGCGTCGCTATTACGCCGGGGACCTTCACTTCGACATCTGCAAGCGGTTCAACCAGCGTGAGCCCGACCGCGACGACCACTTACACGCTGACCGCAACCAATGCCGCAGGCTCGGCCACGTCTTCAGCAACCGTTACCGTGAGCACGACCGGCAAACCGACGATCAGTTCCTTCACAGCTAACCCCGCAAGTATCACCTCCGGTTCCAGTAGCACTTTGAGTTGGGCAACGGCCGGGGCAACTAGTCTTGCCATCACGCCGGGAACATTCACCTCCACCTCGGCGAGCGGTTCGACGAGTGTGAGCCCGACCGCCACGACCACGTACACACTAACTGCGACCAGTGCCTCGGGCTCGGCCACATCCACGGCAAAAGTCACGGTGGGAGCGTCTGGCGGTCCGTTGGCGATCACGACCACTTCGTGCCCCGGCGGAACCCAAGGCGCGGCGTATGCAGGCTGCACAATCGTTGCCAGTCGTGGCTTTCCGCCTTACACGTACTCCGTAAGCACGAGTTCCAGCTTCCCTCCATTGCCTGAGGGGATGTCTCTCAATGCAGGTACGGGTAGCGTCAGCAGCTCACTGATCGGGGGTCAAGGCACCTACGCACCCGTATTTGTGGTTACGGACTCGACCAACGCTCAGGCGACTCAGAACATCAGCATCGCCATCAACGGCAACAACGCGTTTCTGGCAAACATCTTTCCGTCGACTTCTATTTTCCACCATCGAGTGGACGCAGCCAGCACCAACCTGCCCGTAGACACTTCCCCGGCAGCGCCGATGTACAGCGGCTATTTGCCAGCCACGGTGAAACCATTCTTTGGAAACAATTCGAATGCTCCCTTTCCAAACGGAATCCCAGCCATTGACGTTCCTTACAACCAGGCGGACGTATCGGTTTCGACCACTCTGTATCAGTCTTACTTTACGTCGGCTCCAATTCCAGCGAATGCTCCGGTTGAAGGCACCATCAGCTCGCAGGGAGATCGACACGTTCTGGTTTACCTGGAGGCAGGCGGAGGAAAAAACCCCGCGCTTTATGAGATGTGGCAAGGAATCTACGAAGGCGGTCCCTGGACCGATTCCTCGAACGCGCTCTGGCCGAACGTATCTTCGAATAACCTGACGCCGCAAGGCAATGGAACATCCGATGCCGCAGGGCTTCCCGTTGCGCCGCTGCTTGCCAATGCTAACGAGGTGATCGGCACCGGCACGCCCAGCGCACCGAAAGGTACGATTCAACATCCCATCCGATTCACACTCAATCATATGTTGAACTATTGGGTTTGGCCGGCTACGCAAACCGCAGGGGTAGGAAGTTGCACGGCTCAGGGAGGCGGTACGATTCCCACTGAATCGGAAATTTCTCAATCTACTCCTCCCGCAAGCTGCACTATGTCAGGAGCCGCGGGCGAGATTTATCGACTCAAGGCTTCGGTTGCGACTCCATCTTGTGCCGCCACGAGTCCACAAACAGCCATCATCATCACGGCGTTTCGAAACTACGGCATCATTCTGGCCGACAACGGAGACAGCGGAGGGCTGATCGGCACACCCGACGCTCGCTGGAACGATAATGATCTTACCTGCCTTACGAGTCTCACCTTAGGGGACTTCGAACCGGTGAACGTCTCCAGCCTCATGGTCAGCAATGACAGCGGGGCCACCAGCCACTAGCATTGCCTGTGAAGTCCGCCACTGACAAACTGTGCCACTAGCTGCTGCACTTCCACTCGGACCCCCAGGGATGCTCCTGGCGGCGGCTCGCACTCAACTTCCTTCTACGCATCGATTCGCAAGCAACCGCCGTATCGAAAAACTAATCTCAAGTTGTTCTAGTGTGGTGTCCCGCAAGTTCGCGTCATAAGTCCGCGCTGTCATCCTGAGCAAAGCGAAGGATCTCTGTACTTTGCTCGCAGCGCCCCCGCATTATGCGGCGCGTCGAACAAACGTGCGGACTTATGCCGCGCATTTCTGGGACGCGACACTAGAGAATCGGCGTGATGTGAGAGGGGGAACCATCGTGGCGCGATTTCTGCAGATACGGCCTGTGGTTGCGGTCATCATCGTCACCGGTATTCTGGTCGTCGGAACTGCCTTGGGCATGGCCGTAACCTCCTGGGCAGGGCATCCCGTGCTTGGGGCGACTCAGCAAGTTCCCGTTTACATCAGTCAGACGGGACGCGCCGAAAACATCCCGCCATCGAACGCCATGGGATTCGCGCCGATTTTTAAGTCTGCGCTTCCTGCGGTCGTGAGCATCACGTCTTCCCGAATTGTCAAAGTTCCGCAGATGCCTTTTTTCAACGATCCTTTCTTTCAGCAGTTTTTTGGTGGGCAAATGCCAAAGGGTCCGCAACAGCAACGGGAGATGGGATTAGGGTCGGGGGTAATTGTTAGTGCTGACGGATATATCTTGACGAACAACCACGTCGTGGATAAAGGCACCGACATTAAAGTCATGCTGGCAGACAAACGGCAGTTTCCCGGAAAAGTAGTTGGCACTGACCCCAAGACCGACATCGCGGTGGTGAAAATTGCAGCGACTGGCTTGCCGACCATCCCGCTGGGGGATTCATCGAAAATTCAGGTTGGCGATTATGCCTTCGCCATCGGCAATCCTTTTGGCGTGGGCGAGACGGCAACTATGGGAATCATCAGCGCCACTGGCCGCAATGGTCTTGACATTGAGGACTACGAAGATTTCATTCAAACTGACGCGGCGATCAACCCGGGCAATTCCGGCGGCGCGCTGCTCAACGCGCAGGGCGAACTGATCGGCATCAATACGGCCATCCTTTCTGGTGGATCCGGCGGGAATCAGGGAATCGGTTTTGCCATTCCCATCAACATGGCAAAGTATGTCATGGACGAGATCTTGAAGCATGGCAAGGTCGTGCGTGGTTATATCGGCGTTGGCATTCAGGAAGTCACCCCCGATCTCGCGAAAGCCTTCCACGTCCCAGCCGAAAAGGGCGCCTTGGTGGGCAACGTCGAACCCAACAGCGCAGGCGCTAAGGCCGCCCTGCAGCGAGGCGATGTGATCACAGAATTGAACGGACAGTCCGTCAACGGCCCCAATGATTTGCGCCTTAAAGTTGCGACCATGACGCCT
The DNA here is from genome assembly GCA_049585795.1 of Terriglobales bacterium. Lineage (GTDB taxonomy): Bacteria > Acidobacteriota > Terriglobia > Terriglobales > Acidobacteriaceae > JABDBE01. The sequence goes on from JBAVAQ010000017.1 coordinate 33,340, forward strand.
GGAACCATGGTGCATCTGAAAGTGTTTCGCAACGGCGAGTCGCGCGATGTCAGCCTGACACTCGGAGAGGCTCCCGGGGGTAAAGGCGCTGGCAATACTTCTGGCGGATCCGCCGAAAACAGCACCATGCGAGGGGTGCAAGTGAATGAGCTAACAGACGAAGTCCGCCAGCAACTGGGACTGAAATCAGATGTCAAAGGTGTTGTCGTCACTGACGTTCCCGATGCTTCACCGGCCTCGGACGCCGGCTTGCAGCGCGGCGACGTGATCGAGCAAATCAATCGGCAGCCCGTGAACTCAGTGTCCGACTATCAGCGTTTGATTGGACAAGCCGGCAAGGAGGCCTTAGTTCTCTTAATCAATCGCGGAGGTAACACCACCTTCTTGGTAGTACAGCCGGAATAGTTTTCCAGCCGACTCGATGTGATGAGCACGCAAGTTTGACGGATTCAGCGGCCGCTGAAACCCGTGGGAAAATCTTTTCCCTGTGAATACATTTTCCGTGTTGCTCTTAGTTCCTTGCGTCCTATCCATAATTGGTAACAGCCAATGAGGTTACCATCGTGCTAGTAAGACTTCTCAAAGTGCAACCTCTCCGATAGATCACGCGTGAGCTAAATGCTTGCGCTGGCGCGAATTTAGCGACTCGAGCGCTGCAAGAAGTAGAACCCTGCTCCAGACCCATCCTGTGAATGCCAGTGGCATCGCGATTGCCCCATACCTTGCCAAGTGGGGAAAACGTAGTGGAGGGACTTCTGTTTACATTATTGCCATCGCCACAGTCACGCTGGAAGTCATTCGTGACTGGCTGGAGCGCACAAGCCCTCTCGCTGGTCGGCCTTGTGCTCGTCACCGCGCGATTCCACCAAGTCCTGATCCCGCCCGCGGACTATCAGGTGACCAATCTCGTATCCTACAAACCGCTGGTACTCCACGAGCAGCAACGCGTCGTCCCCCGCGTGTCGGCGCGGTCTGAGCTGCCACAAGAGAGCAAGCCGTTGGTTGAAAGCAAGCCGGCTGTGGCGGCGCTTGTAGTTGTCCCGCAGGTCCGCGCCGCATCCGAGCGCAAGCTGCAGGAGCCTGACCATCCTGCGCCCGAGCTGAAGCTTGACAACAAAATGCCGGTGATTCCTGCGGCTCCGGCGCCGAAGATCGTGGCTGTCGGTACGTTTTCCGCGAGCAGTCCTGCTATCGCGAAGCCCACCAAAGCTGTAGCAGTGCAGACTGGCGGCTTCGGCGACCCAAACGGTGTTCCTGCCTCTGAGCATCACGGCGTGGGAAGCCTCCGAGCAACAGGATCGTTCGACTTACCGAGCGGGTCGGGCCACGGCAACGGGATGGGAGGCACGGGCGTTGTGATGGCGTCGGGATTCGGCAACGGAGCGATCGACACTCAAAACAGTGCTGGTAGCCATCCGAAAAGTGACTCGCACCAGGCAAGTGTTGGAACCAACACTCCCGTCGAAATCACCTTTAAGCCCAAACCCGATTACACGGACGAGGGACGCAAACAGAAGATTAACGGCGAAGTTCGTCTGGAGGTGTTGTTCAGAGCCGACGGGCGGGTCCGGGTGGTACGAGTGCTGCAAGGGTTGGGCTACGGACTGGATGAACAGGCCGTAAAGGCCGCCGAGCAAATCAAGTTCAAGCCGGCTCTGCACGCAGGCCAGCCCATTGATTCGATGGCTCAGGTCCATATCATTTTCGAATTGATTTCGTGAGGAGTGCTATGCGCAGTTTCAGAACAATCGTTTTTTTTCTGCTCGTATCCGCAACGGCAGGAGTCGCAGCCGACAACCCGAAACCCTCGCCGGTCCTCTCCTTCGACCAAACAGTCGACCGGGTGGTGGAGCGTGAGCGCGGATTTGTCGCCACCATGAAACGTATGCACCCTCTGGCTGAAACTTATATCCAGAATCTTCATGAGGACACCGATCACAACGTCGAACCGGTAAGCGATCAGTATTTTCTGGGGCGGCTTGATCTGAATGGTACCATCCGTGATTCACAGTTCCAGAGGCAGCGCCAGGGATTTCTGCATCACGCATTGAATCCCTTCCCCGCGGCTCTGGAGTACAAATTCTTGCCGCAGGGCTTCGCGCAAATGGTAGTGCTCGACGCGGACTTCCAGAAGACTAACTATAGTTTCACTTTTGTGCGGCGGGAGTTTCTCGGTGAAGCGCGGTGCATTGTCATCGATGTCCAGCCCAGAAAAAAAGCGCCGCAAGGCTCGTTCATTGGCAGAATCTGGGTCGAAGACCGTGACTTCAACATTGTCCGCTTCAACGGGACCTATTCCGATCACTCAAACTTCACTCACTACCTGCATTTCGACAGTTGGCGCTTCAATCTGCAAGCCGATACGTGGCTGCCTTCCTACATCTACGTTGAAGAGTCAGCGACAAAACACAACGGCCCGCTATTCCACGATCTGTTTCTCAAAGCCCAGACGCGTCTCTGGGGCTATGATCCGGAGCAACTGAATCACAACGAAGAGTTTACTCAAATTAAAGTTGACAACTCAGTGGACGATCGTCCAGTCGCCAAAGACAATGGTCCCGTAGAAGCTCAGCGTATGTGGGAACGGATGGCGGAAGACAATGCGGTAGATCACCTGCAGAAGATCGGCCTGCTTGCGCCTGCCGGCGATGTGGACAAGGTTCTGCAGACCGTGGTCGATAACCTCATCATCACTAACAAGCTTCAAATCGAGCCTGATGTTCGCTGCCGAGTACTGCTGACGTTGCCTCTGGAATCTTTCACCATCGGACACACGATCGTGGTCAGCCGCGGCCTGCTGGATGTACTTCCCGATGAAGCCTCTTTGGCGATGATCCTGGCGCACGAACTCGGCCACATTGTCTTGGGTGATCATGTCGATACGCAGCTCGCCTTTAATGACCGCTTCTTCTTTGCCGATACCGATGCCTTCCAACGTCTGCATTTCGAGCGGGATGCTGCTGACGAGAAAGCTGCCGACAACAAAGCGATGGAGTTGCTGGAGAACTCGCCGTACAAAGACAAACTGGGCAATGCAGGGCTTTTCCTCAAGGCCCTACAACTTCGTGCGCCTGTGCTCACCAGCTTGATCAGCCCGCGGCTGGGCGGCAGAATGGCGAGCGCCAACAGCACTCGAATGGCTGCACTTTCCACCTCCGCGCCAGCTTTGCAGAAGCAGCGCCTCGATCAGATCGCCGCTCTTCCCATCGGCAGCCGGATCAAATTGGATCCGTGGAGCAATCAACTGACGATGATGAATGCGAATCCGGTTGCCCTTGTGTATCCGAGGGAGAAAATGCCATTCGAAGTCACCCCATTTTTCCCTTTTCTAAGCTATAGCCAGACTGACAGAAAGCTTGTGGCCCAGGGTTCAGTAAATCCCTAAGCCAGTTGCTGGGCGGCCTTGGCTGTCCGCCAGCCGAAAGAAATCAAGCCTCTCCCTCAACTCGCACTGCAGATCAGAAAGGACGTAATGAGAAACAAAATGAGGACTATTGGGAAGGTTTACTTTCTCGTGCTCGTGATGGTGGCCCCCGCTCTGGCCCAGAACCTCCAATCAACGCCTTCACCGGCCGTCGCAGGACCAGCTTTCGATCTGAGCGCTGGCTACAGCCGCCTCTCGATGCCGATTCCCTCCGCCGGGCATGCGAATTTCAACGGTCTGGATTTTAGCGGAACCATCGGTCTAAGCCCGCGCTGGGGGGCGACGCTCGACTCCAGCTACCTTTATACGCCCGACGTCCTTAGCACCCACCACCAAGGCTACGTGTTGAGCGTTCAAACGGGTCCGGTGTTCTATCCTGTCGTGCACGGAAATACCCGCGTGTTCGTTCGCGCGCTGGCCGGTATGGGTCTAGTCGACGGCGCAGTGCCAATCAGCGATAACGAGGACTTCCATGGCTGGCTGGTCAGGCCGTCCTACGTGGTTGGGGCAGGAGTCGAGCAATCGGTTTCTGGGCAATTGGCTGTCCGTGTGAACGGAGATTACTTGCGCACGGCGTTTTATGATTCTGCCGGCGCCGTACAGCCCCAGAATAATCTTCGACTAACTGTGGCCTTCGTCTTTCGCTTGAAACAGCGCCCACACAGATCGAGCCAATTGTGGTGATGGAGCAGGTCGCGAACGCAGGCAGTCGGTTCCCGCCTGGGTACTGAGCCCTGCCCGGCGATTCAGTGTCTGGGAATCAACTTTGTCTAACCAATCGTGCTGATCTCCCATCGAATGCGGCGTTTCAGGGCGTCGCGTCCCTCTGAGAGAAAGCACTCAGATCAATCCTGATCGCCTCTAAAATAAAAGAAATCGTATGGTCAGCGTTCGAATTTGACAGCAGATCTTCTCTGTCTATAATACAACTAGTTTAAACTAGTTCTATTTGGAGGACAAGGTGGATTCGGTAGGAGCCTTTGAGGCCAAGACGCATCTATCCGAACTGTTGGATCGGGTAAGGGACGGGGAGAAAATAACGATCACGCGGCACGGGGTTCCGGCAGCCATGCTGGTGCCGGTTGAAGAAAAGGGGTCGAAACTGACGCACCGGGAAATCGTCGAGGGCATGCGGGCGCTGCGCAAGCGGATCAAACCTGATTCCATGAGCGTCCGCGATATGGTGAACCAAGGGCGGCGATTCTGACCGGCGTTGTGGTTGACGCTTCCGTAGCGCTCGCCTGGTGTTTTCCCGATGAGGCCAGCGCATACGCGGACGAGGTACTGGTGACGTTGGAAGGCCGAACCATCATTGTTCCGGCCGTATGGGCGCTTGAGATTACAAATGCGGTGTTGGTGGCCGAACGGCGCAAGCGATTGAAATCGCCTGAGGTGCGCCGCTTTGTCGAACTCCTGGGCGGCCTGACCATTATCGAACAATCACAAACGGTCGCCGATACTGTGAGCGACGTTCTCCCGCTGGCGCGGGAATACGGTCTTTCGTCCTGTGATGCAGCCTACCTCAATCTAGCCCTCCGACACGAAGCCCCGCTGGCCACTCTGGACCGAACCTTGGAGAAAGCTGGCCGCTCGGCCGGCGTCAAGATTTTCAAGCCTTGATTTTGCGGTATTTTGCAGAGCGAGTCAGCGTCCTGTCTAAACGGCCTTTTGAGCTCAATAACGTGGCCCACCCATAGAGCAACTTCAATCTAGGCCCGTTCACCAAACGCGACAATAGTTGGCCGGCATCATCGGCTGCCCGACTTTGCACCCGAAGGCATGGCCGAACTCCGGCATATTCTGAACCACACCGTCCACCCGAAATTGCCGGGGCGAATGCGGATCGGTCTGCACCTGCACGCGAAGTTGTTGGGGGCGTGTCGCCCCACACCAATTCTGGCCGTATCCGAGAAAGAATTGCTGCAGTGGAGTGTAGCCGTCCTGTTTCTGGTTTAGATCAACGTTCTTGCGTTTGGCATCAGCCAAGAACGCGATATAGGCGAGACGCAGGCCTCCGTTATCCGCCGTGTTCTCACCCAGGGTCAACTTGCCGTTTACCTTCAGATCGTCGACTGCGGTAAAGCCGCTGTATTCCTTGACCTCGCAGTCGGCTTTTTGCTCGAACTTCTTGGCATCCTCGTCCGTCCACCAGTCGGACAAGTTTCCGTTCCCGTCAAACTGCCGTCCTTGATCGTCAAAACCGTGGGTGAGTTCGTGCCCCACAATTGCACCGATGTGACCGTAGTTTGCCGCGTCGGCTGCGTGGGGATCATAAAACGGAGGCTGAAGAATGCCGGCAGGAAAGTTAATGTCGTTCATGCTGTCGTTGTAATAGGCGTTTACCGTCGGTGGACTCATGCCAAATTCCCCGCGGTCAACGGGCTTGCCTATTTTTGCCAATTCCCGCCGGTTCTCAAACTCAATCGCGCGGATGGCGTTTCCGTAAGCATCCCCGCGCACGATGACAAGTTTGGAATAATCGCGCCAGTGGTCGGGATAGCCGATTTTGTCGGCCACCTCATGCAGCTTTTCCTTGGCCCGCACCTTAGTGGCCGGACTCATCCAATCCAAAGTATCAATGTCCTGGTTCATCGCTGTTTCGATGTCATGCACCATTTGAAGCGTGGCCTGCTTGCTCGACGGCGGAAATTCCTGGGCCACATAAACCTGGCCAAGCGCTTCGCCCAGCGCTCCGTCCGTGGCTTGTACGCACCTCTTCCAGCGGGCTCGTTGTTCGGGCTGCCCTCGCAGCTTGCGGCCATAGAAATCAAAGTCTTCGTCATCGAATGCTTTGGGCAGAACCGAGCTCGGAGTTGAGTTGATGAGTTGCCATCGCAAGTAGGTCTTGATCACAGGCAAGCTGGTCGAAGCCAGCAACGTGTTTAACCCCTTGAAGAAATCCGGATTCGCTACGTTCAGTTCGGTGATGGGTGGAGTGTCCGTATCCCGAAAGAACTGCTTCCAGGCAAGGTCGGGTGTCAGACTGGCAACTTCCGTCACCGACATCAGGTGATAGATGTTTTTCGGATTGCGCCTGGAGGTGATGTCCATCGAGACTTTGGCGAGCGCGGTCTCGAGTTGCATAATGACTTGCGCGTCGCTCGCCGCTTGACTTTCCGGCTCGCCCATAAGCATCAGCATGTTGCCAATGTGCTGCACATATTCCTTGCGGGTCTTCTCGGCCGCCTCGCCGGAGCGGAAATAGTAATCGCGCTCCGGCAATCCCAGTCCACCCTGGTCGAGCGCGGCGATCTGCTTGCTTGCGTCCTTGAAGTCCTGCTGCTCGCCATAGTTCAAGAATGCATTGACGCCAATCAATTGATAGTGCGCCAGAAGCGGGGTCAGTTCGTCCTTGCTTTTGAGCGCCGCGATTCGATCAAGTTCGGGCTGCAACGGCGTCAGGCCTTTCTGATCGATTGCACCCTCATCCATGCAGGAAGCGTAGTAATCGCCGATTTTCTGTTCATTCGCGCTGCGCTCGGGGCCGCCCGCGGCGGCTTTTTCCAGCATCGTGTGCAGCACGCGCTGGTTGTATTCCGCGACCATCGCACCCGGACCAAACGACGATCGGTCCGGCGGGATAGGATACAGTTTGCTGAAATTCCCGCAGGCATACTGCGCAAAATCCGTGCATGGATTGGCGCTTGAGTCGATGAGATCTTTGTCCAAACCCGGCAAGCGATCGTAGACCTTCTCCGTCTCAGGAGTTCCCTTGCTTTGCGTCTGCGCCATCAGACCCGTGCAAATCGTCGATGCCACGAATGCTCGTAGCGCGATTTTTATCCATCGTCTAATCATTCCCGCATATCCTTTCGACGGTGCGCCAGCCGCCTTATATTCTACCTTTCGGAATCCAGAATTCGGGCGCGCGACAACTTTCAATTCAGCGCCGTCGACGCCAGCCCAGCAATATACCGACCACCATGCCAGCGACAACCGCTCCTGTCAGCTTCTTCCGGTCGGTAATCGGGACGAAACGGGTTTCGTGGTCAGTAATATCGATAACACCCACAGGAACCGCCCGGGCTCCTCCGCCGCCACCACCTCCTTCGCCCCGAGCACTGGAATCCCCAACACCGCCAGTACCAGCCCCAGCGCCGTAGCCATAAATTACCTTTGCAACTGGCACAATGGTCTTCCCTTGAGCGACGATCGGTTCGCCATAAACGGCTTTAACGCTTGCCTGACTCAGAACGCTTTCCTTCAGAGATTGCAAAAGGGCTAGGCTGCTCATTTTTGAGAACTCCTTTTAGAAAATTGGTTGGTCTCTCTGGCGATTCAATTTGCCGATTCTGCTGGCGGCACAGAACGGCTAGGGAGTGTAGTACAAGTGCCACGACGAGTCCGCCCTCCTGAACATAATGATATGCGTGCCGGCGATGTTCTTGCGTTCTTTCTGGCGCGGCATAATCCCCACGAGCGGTCGAGTTACAACCACCTTTACTTCTAAACCTCGGCGATACGCTCCCAACCGCCCGCGTATGCGGTAACCAGACCAAGATCATCGACCACGATCTCAGCCGAAAATCCCGTGTTGCTTTCATAACGATAGGTGTTCTGAGCCAGCCGGGTGTAGCGTTGCGACAAAGGCTGCACCTCGAGCTCGGGAAACTTGACCCACACAGCAATGATCGACTCACTCTTCCCGACGCCGAGTTCAAGACGCCTGACCGGGAGCGTATTCGTCGCGGGCGTCATAGCGAGATCAACGTCGAGACAGCCGCGTAGCGTTGGCAACTCCTGACCCGCACTGCGCCACAGGCCCCGACTCTCCACACTCAGGCTGAGTGTCTTGGTGTCGTTTCCGATGGTGCGTTCCACTTGAACTCGGTGAGTCAGCCAGTTGTCATCGCAATGGACTTCGTAGTTCGCTAACACCGGCCGGTGATCTTTCACCGCGCCGACGACCGTACCCTTCAGCAACCAGCCTTCCGCAGTCTGCCAGAGGGCACAATATTCTGTGCCATCGATGAGGAGGCTTTTCCAGGCAACCGCACGCTTTAGATCGTCTGCCATTCCGACAGTTTCAAAGGGATCAACAAAGACCGCCCTGCAATCAATCAGTAATCATATCAAGCGAGGGAAGAAGAACATCTCGGGAGCGAGAATTAGGCTGAGGGCGGTGGCCAAACTAGCTCGCGCAACACTTAGGGCATCTGCAGGGTGGTGGCAGAACCACGGAACCCGGAATAGAGTCGCTGGATTTAGAGCCTTACAAGTCTTACGGCCGTCCGTGGGGGGCTAACCGGAATACGCGCGAATGGCTTCGGTCGCGGTTTTCTCACCAAATCGCCGCACAGGGCTACGTTTCCAGTTGTCTCCCCTGTTCGACGATTAACTGCAGCAGCGCCTCAATCTCTTCCTCCGACGTAGTTGGATTCATGCAGGTCAGCTTGAGGCATTGCCGGCCGCGTACGCGCGTGTGCCCAACCACGGCGACTCCGCGTTCCAACAACCGCTGTCGCAAAGTGGCATTCAAACGATCGTCATCGACCTCAAAGCCGGAACGATAGCGGAATACCACGCAACCGTACTCTGGCTTATGCACCAGCTCCAGCGCGGGACTACGCCGAATAAAACTGGCGGCATGAGCGGCGAGCTCGATCGTACGATCCACCATCTTGCCAAATTTTTCCCTTCCCAAGACTTGAAACGAGAACCACAGCTTTAAAGCATCGAAGCGCCGTGTGGTCGCTAGCGATTTGTTCACCAGATTCGGAACTCCAGCTTCTTCATCGCTCTCCGGATTCAGATAGTCAGCATGGATTTCAAGATGCCGCAACTGGCCGGCATCACGCACCAGGAGCGCCGCGCAACTAATGCACTGCCAAAATTCCTTGTGAAAATCCATGCCGATTGAGTCGGCGCGCTCCAGCCCACGCAACCGCTCGCGATGCCGATCAGAGAGCAGCAGAGCCGAACCGTAAGCCGCATCCACATGAAACCAGGCTCCCGCTTGTTTCGCCAACGCGGAAATTTCCGGCAGCGGATCGATGGAACCGAAATCGGTCGTACCCGCAGTTGCTACGATTGCTGCGGGAATCAATCCTCTTTCCTGTAACTGTGTCAGCGATTCTTTCAGCGCCTTCGGGATCACCCGAAAGGCCTCGTCGACTGGCACTCTAATGACCGCGCCCGTCCCTAAGCCGAGTTGGTAGGCTGACTTCTCGACGGTGAAGTGGGCGACTTCCGAACAAAGAAAACGAAGCCGGGATGCGTCGGCAGGCAGGCCATCACGCTGCACTTGCCGGTTCCAGTGCGAACTGATGCACGCGTCGCGTGCAAGGAGCAAGGCCATGAAGTTCGATTGCGTCCCTCCTGCAGTAAATATCGCGTCCGATCCGGATGCCAGACCCGCTTCTTCACACAACCAACGCGTAACTGCGAGCTCCAGCATGGTGGCAGCGGGAGACTGATCGAAGGAATCCATCGACTGATTCAAAGCGGAAATGACGACTTCGGCTGCTAAGGAAGCGATGAGCGGCGGGCAATGAAGATGGGCGACTGTGTTGGGATGCGTAAGCGCAACCGAATGCGCAATGATCGTTCGCACTTTACCCAAGACCTCATCGATTGGAGATCCACGCTGTGGCAGGACATTCCCGCCAAGCACTGCAGCCAGCTCCGCCGGACTTTTTCCGCTGTACGGATGAGTGGGAAAAGCATCCAACAGCGCTTCTACCATTTTCGCAATACTGTCGCGATACGATGACGTGCCCTTTGGTGTAAGAAATTCTTCGGCGAAGTTCGCTGCCTGGCTCATGTCAGAATCATAGACGCGGGAATTGGGAAGTGCACTCCGTCGTGGAGACTCGGGGCCTTTGACGAACGATAAGTGCCTCCGACTCTTTCGCCCTGCGTTATGGGCATGGATTGAACCCGACACTGTCCTCACTCGCGTGTTATACTCCCGCTCCGTTACGCAGATTCGTATGTCCAGATTCACTCTAAGCCCGGAGAAACTTGCACAGCCGCTGACGAATTTGCCCGAGAAATTCAACGTCGCAACCTATTTTGTGGATCGCAATATCCTCGAAGGACGTGGGGAAAAGACCGCGATTGAGCGCGGCGACGAACGGGTGACCTACCGGCAACTACTAGAGCGGACGAACCGCGTCGGCAACGCGCTTCGCCAACTCGGGGTACGCGGCGAAGAGCGGGTCTTGCTTTTGCTTTTGGACACTCCAGAGTTTCTTTACTCGTTCTTTGGAACGATCAAAATCGGCGCCGTGGCCGTGCCGGCTAACACGCTTCTGAAACCGCTCGAATACGAATTTCTGCTGAATGACACGCGGGCGCGAGTAGCGCTCGTGAGCGAAGCTTTGCTTCCACAACTGCAATCCATACCGCGGGAACGGCTCCGATATCTGCGAGAGATTGTGGTTGTCGGTGGATCGAGCCAATACCATTCCCTGAACGAGTTGATGGATGCTGCTTCGCCTGAGCTCGAAGCGGAATTCACCAGTAAGGACGATGCGGCTTTCTGGCTGTACTCTTCGGGCAGCACCGGCGCTCCCAAAGGGTGTGTGCATCTGCATCACGATATGGTTGTATGTTCCGAGTTATACGCTCGAAATATTCTGAAAATGACTGAACGCGACCGCTGTTACAGCGTGGCGCGATTATTTTTTGCCTACGGGTTGGGGAACGCCGGTTATTTTCCGTTGGGGTGCGGGGCAACGACCATTCTCTCGCCGGCGCGTCCGACGCCGGCCACGATCTACGCTGACATTGAGCGTCACCGGCCTACGCTATTCTTTTCGGTGCCCTCAAATTATGCAGCGCTGCTTGCCCACCAACGTGAAGGTGGAGAAGATTTTGACCTTTCCAGCATTCGTCACGCCATCTCCGCAGGTGAGTCTCTGCCTGCTCCGCTGTTTGAACGCTTCAAGCAACGCTTCGGGGTCGAGATTCTGGATTCGCTAGGCTCGACGGAAACTTTGCAGATGGTGATCGCGAATCGTCCCGGCGAAGCGAAGCCCGGATCGAGCGGCAAGATCATTCCCGGATATGAGACCAGAATTGTCGATGACGATGGGCGATTGGTGGTTCCCGGAGAAATTGGCAATCTGCTGATCAAAGGAGATTCCACGTGCGCCGGTTACTGGAACCAGCAAGAGAAGACCAAGGAAACCTTCGAAGGCCACTGGTTTCGCACCGGAGACAAATATTATCAAGATGAAGAGAGCTACTTCTGGTACGCGGGGCGCGCCAATGATCTATTTAAGGTCAATGGCCGTTGGCTGAGTCCGGCCGAGGTGGAGAGCGCGTTGATTGCGCATCCAGCCGTTCAGGAGGCGGCCGTCATCGCTCGCGACGATGAGAGTGGTCTCACGAAGCCAGCGGCGTATGTAGTAATAAACAACGAGTTCAGAGCCAGCGGGCAACTGATACGGGAATTGACAGACTGGGTCGCTGAAAGAATCGGAGCCTACAAACGACCGCGATGGATTGAGTTCTTGCCCGAGCTCCCGAAAACAGCCACCGGAAAACTGCAACGCTATAAGCTCCGTGAACTGCAAGCGCAGCATCAGAACCCACGGGTGCCAAGTCGCTCTGAAACTTAAGTCGAAACCCAGAACTGGTTGATGCGTAGACTTCGCCCGTTTGACACCCCTTCGCGGCGGCTCCTATACTTGCTCCGCGCCGCTAAACCCGCGTCTGGAGAGACTTCTATGCTGAAACGCTTGCTGGTTTTTTCCCTGATTGTCGCCTCCGCAACCCTTGGCTTTGCGCAAGAACCTTGGAAATCTCATCAACCGAAACTCACTCCTCAAAAGAGCGGAACGACCCAGCTACTCATTGCCGTCAGTCCGGTGGACGACCGTGTGGTCTGGGCAGCCGGAACCGGCGGAACTTACGTGGTCACCACCGACGGCGGGAATACCTGGAAAGCCGCTGTCGTACCCGGCGCCGAGAAGCTGCAATTCCGCGACGTCTATGGTGTAAGCGATCAGGTCGCGTATTTGATGTCGGTTCCGAATACGTCAGGCACTACGGATTTTCGCATATACAAAACAGTCGATGGCGGCGCCACATGGAAGATAGAGTTCACGAACCACACGAAGAACGCATTCTACGATTGTTTTGCTTTCTGGAGTCCAAACCGGGGCGTCACGCAGAGCGACTCAGTAAACGGAGTATTCCCCGATATTCGCACGACCAATGGGACGACGTGGCAATCGATCGCCAAGAATATGCCTCCGGCGTTGTCGGGGGAAGCCTCATTCGCGGCGAGTGGAACCTGTATCACGACCGAGGGTCGAAACAACGCATGGATCGCAACCGGCGGCGCGAGCGTCGCTCGAATCCTGGCCACGCGAGACGGCGGCGACACCTGGAACGCTTATGACACTCCTCTCGTCAGCTCCGCCAGCGCAGGCGCGATTTCCGTGGCTTTCCGCGATTCGCAAAATGGCATCGTGGGCGGCGGCGATTTAGCCTCAAACAAAAGCGCGGATGTGGCTACGTCGCATGACGGCGGTCAGACCTGGTCGTTGACCAACAAGCCTCCCGTGAGCGGAGCCATTTTCTGTCTCAGTTACACACAAGGCAGAGGCCACGGCCACGTTAAACAAGGAGACGGCCACGGCGACCGAACCGTTGTAATCACGGCCGAGACGGAACCGAACTACAACTCAGGATCAGGAGCCTGGACTCCCGATGAAGGACACACCTGGATAAAGCTGCCTAAAGAAGTCAGCGGCTACTGGGCAGTTGGCTTTGCGAGTCCGCAAGCGGGATGGTTCGTAGGCAACAACGGAAAAATCCTGAAGATCAGCTTCTAATCGCAGTCGGAGGTGCGCGCTGCGTCTAGGCGCAGCGCGCTCGCCGGCTCTCACATTACTCCCCTATTTCCTACTCGTACCGCAGCGCCTCCACAGGATCCAGTCGCGAGGCTTTCATCGCAGGATAAATTCCGAAGAAGAGCCCCACGCTCATGGAAGCCGTCACCGCAGCAATGACCGCCCACAGCGGCACCGCCGAGGGCAAACTTGGCAGCAGTTTGTTGATCAGGAAACTGATTCCCGCTCCCAGGGAGACGCCGATGATTCCACCGACGCCTGTCAGGGTAATGGCTTCGGTGAGGAACTGGCGAATGATGTCCCGGCGGCGCGCGCCTATGGCTTTGCGCACTCCGATTTCGCGGGTGCGTTCCGTGACAGACATGAGCATGATGTTCATCACCCCAACTCCACCGATGAGCAGCCCGATGGAACTGATCACCACCACCGCAATGGCGATCGCTCCCGTGATCTGACGGAATTGGCGCGCAATCGCCTCCGAACTCGAGATAGCGAAATTGTTCGGCTTATCAATCGGAACACCTCGGCGCCGCCGTAACAAGCCGACGATTTCGTCCTCCGCTTGTGCCTTTCTGCCCGGATACGCTTGCGCGCCGATGAAGTTCTCGTCATCCTGCGGATTGTGTTTGCGGTAGGCCCCATAGGGTACGACCACAACCTTGTCCGCCGATGGGTCTTTGAAGAACTGGCCTTTGCGCTTCTCCAGCACACCGACAACCTGGTAGAACGCGCCCCCAACCTCGACGGATTTGCCCAACGGATCTTCGTCGTGGAACAGTCCCTCGGCCAGGTCATGACCGATGACCGCGACATCCATGTGATGCAGGTTCTCCGCTTCGCTAAAGAAACGGCCCTTCTCCGGATTGGCGTTGTAGACCCATTCGTACGAAGGAATGCTGCCAGTGAATTGAATCCCGTAGACCTCGTTTCGTTTGTAGCGAGCCGGCACCACGGTGATGGGCTGGCCCGGTTCCAGCCGAGGCGAGACCTCCACGGTTACATCCTTCACGTCGGGGCACTCGTCCCGGATAGCCATGGTGTCTTCCCAGGTCAGCGGTTTGCGGTTGCGTTCTTCCGCTGTGAGGTTGCCGCGAAAACCAAAGTCCCAGCGAAACACGAACAGCGTGTCGGTGCCGTACTGATCGAGAAATCCGCGAATATCCTGGTCCAGGCCAACCATGATCGAAGCGACGGCGACGATGGCCATGATCCCGATGACTACGCCCAGCACAGTCAACAGCGAGCGTGTTTTGTGCTGGCGAAGAGAATCAAACGCCAGCCGCGTGCTTTCGCTGATTTCAATGCGCACCTTTGATCCTCGTCACAAGAAAAACCACTTAAATCTCAAAGCGCAGAGCTTCGATCGGATCCAGCTTGGACGCTCGGCTCGCGGGATACAGGCCGAAGAACAATCCCACGATCGTCGAGACAGCAAGCGACAAAATCACCGCGCCGATTGGCACTTGGGACGGCACCGGCGTGAACACCCTCACCAGCGTGGATAGAAGATAGGCAATAGCGATGCCCGTCGCTCCCCCCACAGCGGCCATCACCGCCGATTCCACCAGGAACTGCATCATGATGTCGCGCCTTCGCGCTCCCAGCGATTTGCGCACACCAATTTCGCGGGTGCGCTCGGTCACGCTTGCCAGCATCACATTCATAATGACGACGCCGCCGATCACCAGGAATACGGAAACCACTCCGACCATGGTCGCGGCGATGGCGCCGGTCAGGTTTTTCCATAAACTCATAATGGTGTCAGACCCCAAAATGCCAAAATTGTCATCGGCCTTGGGATCAAGGTGACGCCGCCCGCGCATCATGGTCCGCGCTTCATCCTGAGTCTCCTGCATCCACTCCGGACCGCGCGCCTGGATGTTGATAGCCAAGTCCAGGCCCTGCCCGTGTTCGCCATACCGTTTCAAGAACGTCCGGATCGGGATATAAGTAAAATTATCCTGCGATTGTCCGAAGACGGTTCCGATCGGCTTAGCCACTCCCACCACCTGGAAGCCAGCGCCGTCAATGTAGATCGTCTTGCCAATGGGATCAACCGTGGGAAAAAGCTTTGTCGCCACGTCTTGTCCGATGAAGGTGACTTGGGCTCTGCCGTCATTATCGGCGTCGGTTATATAGCGGCCGGTTTCGGGTTCCTCGACATCCATGTCAGCGATGTTGGCCGTCACTCCACGAATATTAATGTCGTCCAGCGCTTGTGTTCCCAGGCGAACCTTGCCGTTGGTTCGCGTCTCCAGGCCGACAGCTTTCGGCAGCCTCATGCCGTCCCGCAAAGCCTCGAAGTCCTCCCAAGTGATGTTCCGATTGCGACGCATCGCTTTGAGGAGATCCTCCTGATTGGTGATGATGGGGAAGCGCATGACGAGAAAAACATTGGAGCCGAGATTGGCAACCCGATTCTGAATGTAAAGATTGGCGCCAGTGATAATCGACACGACCAGGATGAGAACCGCTACGGACAACGTAACGCCCAGCAACGTCAGCGCAGAACGCAGCTTGTGGGCACGTAGTGCGGCCAGAGCCTCGAAGGCCGGGTCGCGGAAGGCGGCGGCGTGACGTCTGAGTTGTTTCCCAACTCGCGTGACGCTGAACTTCCGGCGCGTGTCTGCGGGTGCCTCGGCCGTCGTCGTCGTGGGGTCCATCGAATCCACACCGTAATCGTATACGATGCTCAGCCGGAAATGGTTCCCCAGACTCCCAGCGCTCAGTTCCATAAGTCTGCTGCCATGCGGTCACGTTCCTTCACTGCTCGACTTTAAAGATAGCCTGTGCGCGATTCGGGGGGCACACGCCTTTAAAAAGCTTCAAATTGTGCCAGCTATGGGTCAAAATAGGAAGTATGAAGGCAGTGCCAGAGGTCATCGAAGCCCCAGTGCCGCTCTCGCCTCGTTCACGCTTTCGGGTAGCGATGATTCTGGCGGTGGTGGCCGATGCGCTTCAGATCATCGTGTTTCCCTTGTTCGCCGAAGGGGCGCTGTCGCCCGCCGATGATGTTCTAGACTTTGCGGTCGCGGCCGTCCTGGTTCACCTGCTCGGCTGGCACTGGGAATTTCTTCCGACTTTTTTTGCCGAACTCATACCTGGAGCCGATTTGGTTCCCTTCTGGACGCTTGCGGTTGCCAACGTCTATCGCAAATGGAAGCAGATCCCGATCACCATGGAAGAAGCGCCCGAGCAGCGCAAGGATCTTCCAAAGCTGCACAAGTAGCTGTTCTGGCTTGCTACCTCGCAAAGCGACCCCCAAGCCGAGGGATTTAGCTGTTGAGGGAAGAACACGGTTCGATGTTTTTGGCAGCGTCATTAATAGAACTTCCGCGACGCCCTAGAGGCCCGAAGATGCTGCTCTAAGCAACTGTCTGTATGGTAACGAAATCACTACTCAGCTCTAATAGCGTCCATGAGTTCATCAGACGCTCAACAAGTTTTCGCAGCCGCCTTCACCGTTTTGGAGCGCAACCAGTCTTCGAGTCGCTGCACACGCGCCAAAGCGCTCCTGGAACGCAGGATGCCATTGCGGGCCCAGTTTGAGACCGGCGAAAGCCGCCAAAAGCGCGTTCTCGAAAATGCCGCTGACGCCTTGTCAAAATTGTGGAAGCGATCCCCCTAGGCCACACGTTCGGCTCAGGCGCGCCACGGCGACGGGCGGTCTTTGAGATTTCGGCTTGCGCAGAGATTTCGGCTTGCGCACTCCCGTTCGCCTCCTAGCCCGGGCAAAAATCGACCCTGGAAAATCCGTCGCGAATGGTATAAGCTCTCACCCTAAAAGCAGCATTCATTCGTTTTAATGAATGCTTTTATGCATCTGTGGAGTGGGATATGAGGCTCGCCGGCAACTTCTCCGGGATTTCACGCCGTTCGCAGCTTTCGATGATCGCCCTCACCGCGTTCCTGTTTTTGTGTGCTTCCTCGGCGGCAGCTTCCTCAGCTTACATACGTGCCAACCAGACTGGCTACGAAGCTGGCAATTCTCCTTTTCGCGCTTATCTTATGTCCACAGTCCCGGAGGCCGGGGCCACGTTCAAGGTTGTTAACTCCGAAGGTCACGTTGTTCATGAGAGTGCAATCGGCGCGCTGCTGGGCACATGGAGTAACAGCACGAAGCTGGTTTATAACGTCTACGCTCTCAACTTTTCTGCCCCCGGCGGCGATATTTACACCATCTCCGTGGAGGGTCCAGCGTCGGCGACATCGCCGCAGTTTGCGGTTGATATGCCGTCTGTGCTCTATCCCGGTTTGCTTCTCAACACGCTTTGGTTTTACGAGACCGAACGCGATGGGCCGGACTACATCCGTGACGCGCTGCGCACTGCGCCCGGTCACTTGAACGACAAAAACGCGACCGTCTACGATACTCCGCCGCTGGACAGCAACGACCTGATCACCACAACCGGCACGCCACTGACATCGACGGGAGAAGTCATTGATGGCGATGGCGGCTGGTGGGAT
Organism: Terriglobales bacterium; assembly: GCA_049585795.1. Taxonomy (GTDB): domain Bacteria; phylum Acidobacteriota; class Terriglobia; order Terriglobales; family Acidobacteriaceae; genus JABDBE01. The sequence goes on from JBAVAQ010000017.1 coordinate 51,037, forward strand.
GCAGGCGATTATATGAAGTACGTGGAAACCGTGAGTTATACGACCGCGCTCATGGAGATTGGAGTTCGCGATTTCCCGAACCAGATGGGACCGAATGCTCCGCAACACCCAGCGGCGCCGCCCGTTTCGGTTTCTTATGCGGGCAATGCATCGGGTGCTCCAGCATCGTCTGACTTTTCGGCTGAAGCTAAGTTCGGCGTCGCGTGGCTCATGAAGATGTGGGACGACGACAGCAAAACTCTTTACTACCAAGTGGACAACAGCCAGGACTGGAAGAATTTTCCGAACCTCGAAACCGAGTACGACATTTGGACGCTGCCACAAGCGGCCGACGACTACAAGCATTGCTCCACGGACTATTTTTATATTTGCTACCGGCCGGGATTTATCGCCGCGCCCGCGGGGTCGCTAATCAGTCCGAATCTTGCAGGCCGAATGGCAGCTGCCTTCGCGGAGTATTACCAGCTTTATCGAACCACGAATCCAACGACGGCGAAGCAAGCATTGCGAAACGCGGAAAACATTTTCGCGCTGGCCAACACTTCCCTGCCGGATCCGGCGAACTCCGTAGGCGGTGGCAATTGCCGATCCGACTGCCTGCTGACCATCATGCCCTTCGATGGTTATCCCGAGACGGTATGGGACGACGATATGGAGTTGGGCGCGACTGAACTTTATTTCGCGCTGGCGGCGGCGGAAGGAAAGCTGCCCTCGGAGTTGCCGGTAACCGATCCCGACAAGTATCTGGCCGAAGCGGCCCACTATGCATCGCGCTACATCACCAAGATCTACGACAGCGGCGATGAAGACACGCTCAATCTTTATGACGTCAGCGGGCTGGCTCACTTCGAGCTCTATCGCGCGCTGGGCATGGCGGGTGACGCGAGTGGGCTGGCGGTCAATCGATCGACCATGCTCAAGGCTCTGAAGAGACAGCTGGGCGTGGCGATTACGCAGTCGGGCAAAGATGCGTGGGGATTCGGCATTCCCTGGCAATACGGCGACACTACGTCGCATGGAGCGGGTCTGTCGGTGATGGCGAACGAACTGTATTATCTGACGTCGTCGAACATCTACAAATCCCACGCGCAGAAGTGGCTGGGCAACATCTTGGGCGCTAATTCCTGGGGGTCATCGTTCATCGTGGGCGACGGAACCACGTTTCCCAACTGCATTCAGCACCAAGTGGCGAATCTCGTCGGTGCGCTTGACGGAACCTCGGGCGGCACGCCGATTCTGTGGGGCGCGGCCTCCGAAGGCCCGGCCAGCGCAGCGACTTCGGGCCGGCTGCAGGGAATGAAACTGTGTCCAGCAAACGGCGCGGATACGTTCAAAATATTTAACGGCAACGATGGCAAGTACCGCCGCTCGCAAGTCGCGGTGTACCGGGATAATGTTCAGTCCTACAGCACGACCGAACCTGCGGTTGATCTCACCGCGACGTCGTTTCTGATGTTCTCGTGGAGAATGGCTGGACGTCCCAGCTTCTGGACCAGCTCAACTGTTTCCGCCCAGCCCCGAAGCATTGATGGTCACCGTGACTCGACCGTCCTCTTGACCGCGACCGTGAATAGCACTGGACCTGGCGCGCCCGCTGGAACCGTGCGCTTCTATCTTGACAGCACAAGTGGCCAATCGCTCGGTGAGGCTTCGCTGCATGGCCGCTCGCAATCTGCTTCGACTGCGACTTTGGGGGTGCGTGCGTCAGATCTTCAGTTCGGGGTCAACCACATCGTCGTCTATTTCTCTGGCGACGAGGACAACGATGGACCGTCCACTTCTCTTCCAGTCAGTGTGACCGTTAAAGAAGATCACGAATAACTCTTCGGCATTTGGCGGAAAAGCCCGGAATGCCTCCCATTTTCGGGTGTATTCTTACGTTACCCGTGGGTTGAACCGACCTTGTCGGTGAGCCTTTTAATCCTGAATGGAACCCCCATGTCAGCCAAAGTTGACCTCTACGACAATGCTTATGCCAACTACGAAGCCGACGTGTATCGGCAGATTCGCCTCGAGACTTACGGCGAAGATCTCGGCCAGACCAGTTGGGTAACCACCGAAGAGTCTGACGAAATACCGCGGACGCTGCGTCTCAAGCCGAGTTCGCATGTGCTCGAAATTGGCAGCGGCTCGGGGCGGTATGCCTTGCACGTGGCCGGAAGCACGGGTTGCCGAATCGTCGGTCTCGACCTTAACAGTCCCGGCGTCCATACCGCGAATCAACTTGCGGCGACTCGAAATATGTCGGCTCAAGTGCGCTTCGAGATTTGCGATGCTTCGAAGAGATTACCCTTCGACGACTCCAACTTCGACGCGGTTTTCTCGAATGATACTTTGTGCCACCTTCCCGGACGCCCGGCCGTTCTGCGGGAGCTGTTTCGAGTTCTTAGGCCGAGTGGGCGGCTTCTGTTCAGCGATGCTCTCATTATCGGCGGAACGATTTCGCAGCAGGAGATCGCGGCACGCAGCTCGATCGGCTTCTACGTCTTTAGTCCGCCGGGAGAGAACGAACGCTTGATCGAGCAGGCTGGCTTTCGCCTGGTGACGGTCTCGGATACGAGCGAAACTGCAGGCTTGATCGCGAAGCGCTGGCGCGACGCGCGACAGCAGAGAAGTGAGGCCCTGATCGCGATCGAAGGCAAAGCAAATTTTGGAGGACTGCAACAGTTTCTGTCCACGGTCCAGACTCTTACCAGCGAGCGGCGGCTGCGGCGATACATTTACGTCGCGGAGAAACCCGGCGAAAGCGCGGCATCGATCGGATAAAACTTGAAGAGATCCCCCTCGCCCGGTTGCTTGGCTGGTGTCCGGACCACACCCCTTGCATAAATTCTGGTGCAGAAAATACAAAGATCGGTGATTAGCTTTCAGATAACCGATGCGTTTAGCTGAGATGGCAGGCTAAGTTCAAGAACAAAGTAAAGGGATCGCGGATCTGGTTCCCGATTGGGGATTCTCCGAGGAAAAGCCCCGCCCAAGCGAAGCTTGGACGGGCCACCCTCAGGAATAGGTGGGCGCGGTAGTCTGGGCCACCCGCCTGTCCAATGGTTTCTCGCGCAAGTTGGAGAACCACGCGGCTGCCACGGCCCTAAACTACTTCGCGTACAATTTTATTAAGATTCACCGTACGCTGCGCACCAGCCCAGCAATGGCCGCTACCGTCACAGATCGGCTGTGGAGCCTGGAAGATTTAGTTGCCCCCTTGGAAGCCTATGAGCAACGGAGGGCAGGAAGAGCGGCATGACAGTATGAATCAGGAGCGACAGCCGAGTGAAAAAGACAAGCTAGAGGCCGACGTATATTTTCTCAACAAAAAGGCAAGTCACGCGGTGGAAATGGTCGGCAGCGCGAAAACCAAGAAAGATCGGGAGATTGCGCAAACCTTGTTGGATTCCCTTTCCCGCGAGATCATTGATACTGAGGCGCGGATTAAGGCGCTCCCAAATCCAAAGTAGCCCACTGCGCGATTTTACTACCATTTGCTTTTTAACGGCACAGAAGCGCAGAATTGTGCTTCCTTCCCCCGGACTCATCAGACATATGTACTGTCATCGGTGCGGTGCCGCTGTCGGACAGGACGCCCGGTTTTGTCAATCGTGCGGAAACCCGCGGCCGCCCGTCCAGCCGCCAACTGTTGCCGCGCCAACAGTACCGCAAGCTGTCCCCAAAGTAGCGCAAGCCGCCGCCAAAGTGCAAAAGCCGTCTCAGATCTTCTGGATCGTCGGCGCGGTGCTTTTGGTTGTCAGCGTAAGTATTCTTGGCAGGGCGCCGTCGTCGGACAACTCCGGTACCGGGAGGAAAGCAGCATCCTCGTCTCCCGCAGGCCCGAGCGCAAAGGATGCACAGTTCAATGCCCTCAGGCCAAGTGAACATCTAACTCAAGCGATGGCGGCTCTCAAGCCGGGTGCTACCCCTGACCAGATTGAAGGTGGTCTTCGCCACTTGAATGCGATTCCGCCGTCCGCTCCTGAAGCTGCGCGGGCAAAAAGCCTAACGGCGAAACTGACAAGAGCGCAGCACTTGGCTGAGGCGCAATTTCTGATTGATTCGGCTTCGGTGGACGATTTGAAAGCCAACCTCGACAACCTGGAGAAAGCGAATGACGAAATACAGGCGGTGTTGCAGCAGAACCCGCACGACAAAGACGCGCTAAGGCTGCTGACGCTTGCTACGAACAAAGGTCGAGAGGCGCTCGGCGGCAGCCAACAGACGCGGGAGGCATTCGCTCAAGACTTGCAGCAGCGGCCGACTTCGACGGGCTATAACATCAATGTGTGGGTGCATGGCGAAGGTGCGAACAGCGGGCATGAATTGAATTTGGATTCCGAGATGTTCAAAGACACAGCCAGTCGCGTGCAGTTTATCGGTAGCGTTTTGCCCGCGTGGAAGAAGGATTTGTGCAAGGTGGGGTTCCGCCAGGTCAAGCTGTGGCAGGGTGGCACGTTCGAGCTTGGGCAAGATTATTCGTTGGGTTGTAATTAGTGCGGTTTGTCTGGCTTTTTGAAGTTTTCTCTTCGTGGTAAATTCGACGGCAAATTGAAATGGCTTGCGAATTCCTAGCCTGTAGGGGGCTGGCCCGGCCTTTCGCCACACACAAAAGCGGGTGCCCTGCCCTTCTCGCGTTCGTTGCGAGAGGGCGGGGCTTTTTAGCTGACATCGCGGCGGACTACCGCCGGATACACGTCAAGCTGCTCACGGCATTCTCGCTTCCCACTCTTTCCGCGAAGGGCTCGGAAAGAATGGGGCACCCGCGATTCGATCTTGGCCGCACGTTCTTCCCCGGTTGCATAGTGCCGGGCCAGTGCCTCGGGTAGAAGTGCAGAGATCCTTCGTTGGCATGCCTTCGCTTTGCGACGGCATGCGCTTCCTCAGGATGACAGCGGAAAAAGGTGCGCTCCAAAAGCCCCGCCCTCTCGCAACGAACGCGAGAAGGGCAGGGCACCCGGTTTTGTGTGCGGTGAAAGCCGGGCCTGACGCCGAGCGCATGGCACTTGCGGTTCATTGACGGGCTGGTTGCCGCGTCCGTAAGATGAAGTCCCCGGCAGACGGGCGTTTTCGAATGACCGACGAAAGATTGATTGGCCAAACCATTTCGCACTACCGTGTCGTCGAGAAGCTGGGCGGCGGCGGCATGGGTGTGGTTTATAAAGCGGAAGACACGCGGCTGCATCGCTTCGTTGCGCTCAAGTTTCTTCCGGAGCAGGTAGCGCATGATCCCCAGGCGCTGGCGCGTTTTCAATTCGAGGCCGAGGCTGCGTCGGCGTTGAACCATCCGAATATTTGTACGGTTTACGACATTGGCGAGCAGGATGGCGAAGCCTTTATCGCCATGGAATTTCTGGACGGGATGCCCTTGATGCACCGCATTGCCGGGCGTCCGCTGGAAATCGTGCCACTACTCACGCTCGGAATCGAGATTGCCGACGCGCTCGACTCGGCGCATACGCATGGCATCATTCACCGCGATATCAATCCAGCGAACATTTTTGTAACCAAGCGCGGCCACGCCAAGATTCTGGACTTCGGCCTGGCGAAGCTCACGCTTCGGGAAGAAGCCAGCGTCAGCGGCAATACTTTTGGAGGGGTGACGCAGTCGCCGGAAGATCTGGCACGCATGGGTTCGGCGCTGGGAACGATTCATTACATGTCACCGGAGCAGGCGTTGGGACGGCCGCTGGACTGCCGCACCGATCTGTTCTCGTTCGGGATCGTGCTTTATGAGATGGGGACGGGAGTTCTTCCATTCCAGGGACAGACTACGGCTGCGTTTTTTGACTCGCTGATTCACAGCGCGCCGGAAGGTCCTCTGCGATTTAATCCGGCGACGCCTCAGGAGCTGGAACGCATCGTGACCAAGGCGCTCGAGAAAGATCCTAAGCTGCGATATCAAACTGCAGCGGAGATGCGCGGCGATTTACAGCGCCTGCGCCGGGAAATGGAGACAGTATCCGCTGTTACCGTGGGTGCGGCATCAAAGCGGGTGCCGGATTCGAAAGACAGGCTCCGCGCCATGTTCGCGGTGGCTGCCGCTCCTCCGGAGGCTCAACCGAAGCTGAATGTGGCGAAGTGGGTGACGGTGGGTGTGGTCGCAGTTGCGGCGCTGTTTGCAATCTTCTTTTTTTTAAGATCGCCAGAGTCGCCGCCGGCGGTGATTTCATCACTGCAGATCACGAATGACGGCACGTCGAAGCGCTCTCTGGTCACAGACGGCGCTCGGCTATATTTTTCCGAGCATCTAAACGGCCACTCAGTCTTAATGCAAGTTTCGACTTCTGGGGGAGAAACGGCTCCCGTACCTACTTCGCTAGCGAGCGCCGACATCTACGATTTCTATCCAGGCCGTTCTGAACTGCTGGTTGAAGGCGTGGCGGAGGGTTCGGAGACCGAGTGGCCGGTTTGGGTGCTGCCGGTGCCTGCAGGATCGATCCGGCGGGTAGGAAACATCATGGCCCACGCAGCCACGTGGGCGCCCGACGGCCAGCACATCGTGTATGCCAGGAATTCAAGTTTATACCGGTGCAATGCGGACGGAAGCGATTCGCGCGAACTCATCACGGTACAGGGTGTTCCTTTATCGCCCCGATTTTCTCCCGACGGACGCAGTTTGCGCTTCACCATTCGAAACCCCAATCAACGTACTTCGTCCTTGTGGGAGGTTTCAGCCGACGGCAAAGGTTTGCACCCGCTACTGCCGGACTGGAACCGACCGGCGCAAGAGTCCAGCGGAACCTGGACACCCGACGGAAAGTATTTCCTGTTTGAATCGACTCGCGATCACAGTCAGAATATCTGGGCGCTACGAGAGGGTGGGTCATGGTTTCGCAAGACCACCGCTGAACCGACGCAACTGACGGTAGGACCGCTCATGTTCAGCAATCCAACGCCGAGCGTCGACGGGAAGAAGCTGTTCGTGATCGGGCAGCAGCGCCGGTTCGATTTGATTCGCCTGGATGGCAAGTCGCAGTTTTCCATCTACATGCCTGGGGTTTCAATGGGGGAAGCCGATATCCAGCGCAACGGCGAGTGGATGACTTACGTGGCGCATCCGGAACTCACGCTATGGCGGAGCAAACTAGACGGAAGTTCCCGAACCCAACTCACGTATGCGCCGATGCAGGTGCATTCGCCGCGTTGGTCGCCCGACGGAACCCAAATCGCATTTATGGCATCGCGTCCGGGGAAGCCGTGGAAGATTTTCGTGATGCCCGCCGAGGGAGGCACGCCAAGGGAAGTGAGCCCGGAGAACCATAACCAAGGCGATCCGACGTGGACTCCTGATGGAGATTCGATCGTGTTCGCGGGAATTCCCTGGCTGGAATACGTGACCGCACCCGGCCCCAACATTCACATCGTCAACTTGAAGACTTCACAAGTCTCGGATGTGCCCGGGTCGGAAAACCTGTTCAGTCCCCGCGTTTCGCCGGATGGACGGTACGTGGCGGCCCTTTCTGCGGACTCCACCAAGATGATGCTTTATGACATGGAAAAGAAGAGTTGGTCGCAGCTCGCACAGTCGCTGTTCGCTTTCGAAAACTGGTCGCGTGACGGAAAGCATCTGTATGCCGAGGATTATTCCGACGACATCGACGACCTGGTGCGCGTGAGCGTGGCCAACGGCAAGGTGGAACACTTATTCAGCCTGAAGGAAATTCCGCGCGGCTTCGATCCCTGGGAGTTTTGGGTGGGACTGACGCCCGACGACTCGGCGTTACTCATGCGGGACAGAAGCACGCAAGAGATTTACAGCCTGGATGTGAGGTTTCCATAACATCCAACGAATGGTCAGCGACTAAGCGCTGAAGTCGTCACACCGTGACCGGCTTTTCCACCAAAATCTTCGGCTCGAGTTCAACAGAGCAGGAAAGCGACCGCGTGACCAAACATGCCTTTTCTGCTTTTTCCAGAAGGCGCTGGGCGCGCTCGCGCTCGGGTTCTGTAAAGATAATTGCCACCGGCTTCAAGCTGACTTTGGTAAATCGGAAACCGCCAGCTTCTTTTTCAATTACACCGTCAACTGCGACTTCGATTCCCTCGAAATCCAATTTTGATGCGCTGGCTACGGCACGGAATGTTGCGACAAAACAACTGGCGACCGCAGTCAAGAGAAAATGTTCGGGCGTCCAGAAGCCAGGCTCGCCACCAAACTCAGGTGGGGCAGAAAAATTGATGAGGCGGGGCGCGCCATGCTCCAGTTCGACGAAGCCGTGATCCGGTTGATGCCACTGCGCGCTGGCGTGATAGCTATATTTCGTTTCCATGTTCGTCTCCTTTTTGTCAGCCTAACAATCTCCAGGCGCGGGGGCTGTGAATGCCGTCACGTCGTCTGGTGATGCAAGTCGAAGGTTGCTTTGCTCAGACGCCGGAAATTATCGGCATCGCCTCGCATTCTCTCCGCTTATTTGGAATAAGCCGACGCGATTGCTTTGAGAGTCCACGACGTAAAGACACTGACCTGCATTGATCCACATGGCCGACGGGTGGCTAAAGTTTCCGGCTTTGACGGTATTTAGATCGAATGTGGACAGCCGCCGACCTTCGCGGTTGAAGACCTGAATTTGATCGAGGACCGTATCGCTGACATAAGCGTTACCCTGGTTGTCCACGGCCAGTCCGGTACGATGATCCGCGTAGGGAAGGTTGATAGCCCGGCGAAAATGGCCCGCCGTGTCGAGGATCTGAATACGGGTGTTGCCTGCGTCGAGAACGAAGAGTTCACCAGCGCTCACCACCGCCTGGCTCGGCAGTCGGAACTCGCCCGGACGGTCGCCGCCGCCGCGTTTCCCAACCGCACTAATGACCTGCCCTCGGTCGTCCATCATAATGACCATGTGGCGATGCCTGTCGCAAACATAAATGCGTCCGGTTGCCGCATCGATCGCGATCGCCGCTGGACTCTCGAAGTACGACTCTCCGCCGCGCAGTCGTCCCAAGGAACGACGAAATTTCCCGGCTGAGTCATAAACGAGTATCGTTCTGCTGCTGTCGTCGATGACATATAAGTTGTCGTGACCATCCACGGCGAGGGCAATGGGAATTCGCGGACGGTCGCCGTTCCTTTCCAGAAGACTGTACTTTGAACGAGCGAAGTCGAAGACGTGTACGGCTTTCGCGCCGCGATCCGCAACGAGTACACGGTCGTGCGAGTCTGTCGTGAGCCCCGAGGGGGATTGCAACGCATCGACGCGAGGCACGAAGTCTTTGGGGCCGGCGATGATGTCGAGGGTACGATTCAGAACCGGGTGCAATGGTTCTCTTACATCGTCAGCCGAAGAAAACGACCGCACGAAACTGAGGCGTGGTGAAGCTTGTTGAGCAACGGTTGCTGGAGCAATTGTTGCCTCCTGAGCTGCTGCGAGGCTGGACCCGATCCAAAGGGCGAGTAGCAAGAACGCAGTTCGATGGATGGATCTACCGATAGACACAACAGCTCACCCTGATTTCTATTCCATCGGAAATCCAGGAGTGGTGCATTGTCCCGCATCACGGTGGAATGTGAGGCCGGTCACAGATGCGCATTCAATCAGGCGCGGTTCGGCGAATTGAAAACCCTGGACGCGTCGAGCAAGGCCGACATTGTACAATAGCGCCGCTGGGCGGCGTGATTCGCGCTCATCTTCACGCCGGTGAGACGCTCGAAGTGGAAACGTTGGTTTCAGTCTGACTGGTAACTCGGGCCAAAACCCTCATTCATTACACGGCAGTTACGCAGCACTGAAAGTGCTGCGCCACCCAAAATCCGAGTTTTTCAGCAGCGCTGGAGAGGCAGCGCCAACCGAAACCGCAGTTTTTCCTTAGCTGCTTTAAACGTCCAATATGGACTCTCTTCCACAAAGTTATGAGCCTCACCCCACCGGTTCATCCGGCGCTGATCCGGATCCGTCTCTTCAACCGGTTCTCCGCTTACCCACGCGCCGTGAGGCTCCGCCGAAAGGTTGGTTAGCGCGTCTTCTGCTGAGTGGTAGCCACCCTGACGCGCCCCAAGCGGAGGAGAAAACCTATCCCTGGAATCTGGTGTTATGGCTCACCGGGGTCGATTATTTTTCGACGCTGGGATACCAGCCGGCAATTGCCCTTCTGGCTGCTGGCGCACTGGCAGTGCCGGCTACCGTGGCTCTGGTGCTTGTGACCGTTCTCGGCGCGGTTCCGGTCTACATGCAGGTGGCGGCCCGATCATATGCCGGGCAAGGCTCGATTGCATTGCTGGAAAATCTGTTGAGCGGATGGAAGAGCCGTATCTTTGTGCTGGTCCTGCTCGGCTTTGCGGGGACGGATTTTGTCATCACGATGACGCTGTCGGCGGCAGACGCCGCCCGCCATGCCATCGCCAACTCGTACCTGCACCCTTACGTTGGCGATGCGCAAATCAAGTTGACACTTTCTCTGTTGCTGGTGCTGGCCATCGTCTTTCTCATGGGCTTCCGTGAAGCCATTGGCTTGGCAACGGCAGTGGCGGTTCCCTATCTCCTTCTTAATGTTGTCGTGCTGTTGTGCGGATTCTGGCAAATCCTCCGGCATCCAGATCTGCTCGCGAACTGGCAAGGCAGCTTACACGCGCATGGAGACTGGACCATGGTGGCGATCGCATCCGCTTTGGTGTTTCCACGATTGGCATTGGGGCTCAGCGGTTTTGAAACCGGTGTTGTCGTGATGCCGCTGGTGGATGGCGGCGAGAAGAGCGTGCCAGATCAGCCGCCCCAGGGTCGCATACGCAACACCCGGAAGCTGCTTCTGTCGGCTGCCTTGATCATGAGCGTTCTGCTGCTGGCGTCGAGCTTCGTGGCCTCGCTGCTGATTCCCGAGATTGACTATCGATTGGGCGGTCCCGCAGACGGCAGAGCAATCGCATATCTGGCTCATAAACTTCTCGGCGGGCCATTCGGCACGGTCTATGACTTTTCCACGATTCTGATTCTATGGTTTGCCGGGGCGTCGGCTATGACCGGATTGCTGAATCTGATTCCGCGTTATCTGCCACGTTTCGGAATGGCGCCGCGCTGGGTGGCCTACCAGCGCCCGGTGATCCTGGTGTTGTTTGCCATCGACGTTGTGGTCACGCTGGTCTTTCGTGCCGACGTCGAAGCCCAAGGCAGCGCTTACGCTACTGGTGTTCTGGTTCTCATTTTGTCGGCGGCAGTGGCGGTGGCCATTGCCCTGTCGCGGGAAACCCTTCTACGGCAACCGAAAACTCTTCTGTTGGCCTTCTATTTCTGGGTCGTGACCGCAGTCTTCGTCTACACCCTGTTTGACAATGTCGTCGAACGCCCGGCGGGAGTGGTCATTGCCAGCATTTTCATCTTCCTGCTCCTGCTGTTCAGCGCTGCCAGCCGTTATTATCGGGCTACGGAAATGCGCATTTCGGAAGTCACATTTGAGGACAGCGAGTCAGCACAACTGTGGGCCCAGTCCACAGGCAAAAAGGTGAACTTGATTCCGCAATCCAACTCGGTTTTTGCCCAGGAGAACCGGATGGAAGAGAAGATTCAGGAGCTTCGCGAGCACTTTAAAATCACCGAACCCCTGGCATTTCTGCATGTTCATCTTTTGGACAATCAGAGTGAATTCATAGCGCCGTTACGAGTCCGGGTTTCGCGTCAAGGACAGGATCTCACGATCGAGGCATTTGGAGCCGTGGCCATCGCCAACTCGATTGCGTATCTGAGCGAGTTACTGGATCCGATCAGTATTGTGCTAGAACTGACGCGCCGCAACCTCATGAAGCAGTCGCTTGCCTACGTTTTGTGGGGCGAAGGCGAAATTGGATTAACGGTCTACTCCATTCTGGTACGTTATTGGGAGTTCACAAAACGGACGACCGGCCTTCCTTTGATTTTCTTGATGAGCGTCACCCCTAAGCCTGAACTCATACGACGCGGGGCGAGTTAAGCCACCGAGGTTCGCTGTATCGCGCGGCAAATTGCCGGCGCATCATCGTCAAAGCAGCAATCTAGAGCGCCCGCGTCCAACGCCGCAGTCCACATGGTTTCATCTGGGGTATGGTGGGTGCAAATGATTTCCATGCCCAGTCGAGTACGCAGGCCGATGATTTCCTGAAGGCTTACCAATCCTAAGTCCAGAACTCCGATTTGAATCGGAAACTGCGACACCAGGGTTTGAAGTTCCAGCAGTGATTGCACAATAAACACAGCTTCAGAAACTGATTTGACCTTGGAGACCAAACCCTCCGCACGGGCGGGATCGTTTTGCAGGATGACGATCGCGTTTTGCATTCGGGTTACTCCTTCCGTCGCACAGTCCCGGCGGCACGGGTAAAGAGGTTGGGGGAAAACACAGGCTCGGTTGCTCTGGTCCCAAACCCCTCATTTATTCGAGAGCGGTTACCGCAGAGCTGAGGCTCTGCACCGCCCAAAAATCGGAGCTGTTCCCGACTTGTAAGTCTGCGCCCTCCCCGTTCTTCGTTTCCCTGTACCCGTTGTCGCGTCACCAGGTCGATCGCATGTCGCTTGACGTGCCGCCAGCTGCGGGGACGTAGCATTTCAGGGTGTAATCCATCACCATGCGATCGGCGTTGAAGCGCCAGCCGAGGGTGCGGATGGTGCGTTTCATGCGCTTGATCCAGCCGCGCGGGAGACCATCGCGGTCGCGCTGGTAGTACAGCGGAATCACTTCTTCGCGAAGCGTGCGGCGCAAATCTTCGGCGTCGCGAGCGTCGTGGAGGTTCATGTCGGAATGGGTTCTGCCGGTGCCGATGGCGAATCCATTCATGCCGTCGTAGGCCTCAGCCCACCAGCCATCGAGAACCGAGAGATTCAGTCCACCATTCAAGACAACTTTTTGACCGCTGGTACCCGAGGCTTCCTGTGGACGTCGTGGGTTGTTCAGCCACACGTCAACGCCCTGCACGAAATGACGTCCGACGTTGATGTCGTAGTCTTCGACGAAGACAAACTTATCCGCGAAGCGGGGATTGCGCATCAATTCCGCAATCTGCTGGAGAACTCTCTTGCCCGGCTCATCGTTGGGATGGGCTTTGCCGGCGAAAACGAACTGCACCGGGCGTTTGGGATCGTTGACCATGGACGCCAGGCTTTCGATGTCGGATAAGATCAAATTGGCTCGTTTGTAGGTGGCGAAACGGCGGGCGAATCCGATAGTCAGCGCGTCGGGACTGAGTACCTTGCCCAGCCGCTGCAAAACTTCTCGCGATTCGCCGCGGCGTTCGGCTTGTTCCACGGCGCGGCGGCGGACAAATTCGAGAAGCCGCGATTTCAGGCTAAGGTGGGTCTCCCAGAGCTCACCGTCATCGACGTTCTCAATGCCTTCCCAGATGCGGGCTTCGCTGCTGTGCTGGTGCCAATTCGTGCCCAGATGTCGGTCGTAGAGGCGGAACATCTGCGGAGCCAGCCATGACGGAACATGCACTCCATTCGTAATGTGTCCGATGGGAACTTCGTCTTCTGGCTTACCCGGACAAAGGCCAGTCCACATCGCACGGGACACTTCGCCGTGGAGAGCGGAAACCGCATTGGCGCGTCGCGACAACCGGAGGCCTAGCACGGTCATGCAAAACGTCTCGCTCTGGTTGTTGGGATCCTCGCGCCCTAGTCCCATCAAGCTCTCCTGAGAAATGCCCATCTGTTCGCGCAGAGGTCCAAGGTGTTCTTCGATCAGGTCCGCTTCAAAGCGATCGTGCCCGGCGGGGACCGGAGTATGAGTAGTGAAAACCACTTCCCGAGAAACGCGAGGCACGGCGGCGTCGAACCCGATGCCCTCATCGTCCATACGCATGTGGATCGCTTCCACCACCGCAAATCCGCTATGCCCTTCGTTCAGGTGCAGAACGCCCGGCGTGATACCCATGGCTTTGAGAGCGCGGAAGCCTCCGACACCAAGCAACAGCTCCTGGCGGATGCGTGTGCGCGCGTTTCCGCCGTAGAGGCGCGAGGTCAGCTCGCGATCATCTGGCGTGTTGCCTTCGACATCCGAATCGAGAAGGAATAAGTCGCAGCGCCCTACCTCCACTCGCCAGACTTTGGCATGGATCGAACCGTTGCGGGTCTCGATTTGCACCACTACCGGGCGGCCGTTGTTGCCGATGGCAACTTCCATGGGCAATTGATTGACGTCAGTCTCCAGGTATTCTTCTTGCTGCCAGCCATTGCGATCCAGACGCTGGCGAAAATATCCCTGCCCATAAAATAGACCGATGCCGACCAGCGGAATGCCGAGATCGGACGCGCTTTTAATGTGGTCTCCGGCAAGGACGCCAAGCCCGCCAGAGTAAACCGGGAGCGATTCGTGCAACCCGAACTCGGCGGAAAAATAAGCCACCGGAGAAGGGCGCAAAACTCCGGCATGCCTGGTTCCCCAAGTGCGGTCCGCTTGCAAATATTCCTGCAACCGTCGGGAGGCGTAGTTGATGCGGCTGTGCAGGACTAGTTCTGCAGCGCGACTTTCGAGTTTCGCCAACGGAAATTCCGCCAGCAGCGAAACCGGATTCTGGTTCAGCTGCCTCCAGCGCACCGGATCAAGATCGCGGAACAAGCTGGCGGCGTCGTGATCCCAACTCCACCACAGATTGCGCGCCAGTTCCCAGAGGCGCTCCTGCGCGGGAGCGATAAAGCGATCGAGAGTCCGCGCTTCGCTGACCACCGGCGCCACCTGAGCTGCTGCCTCGGCCAGCATGTGAATTTCTTCTTGCAGGAAAATGCGAGGCTCCACGGTTTGAACGACGAGAACGCCTTGCAGAACTCCGCGGTCGATCAGAGGGACGCCGAGAAAGGACTGGTAGTCATCTTCACCGGCTTCGCGGAAGTACTTAAACCGGGGATGACTGTGTGCCTGTTCCACAGCGACGGGCCGCACCTGTTCAGCCACCAGGCCGGCGAGTCCTTCGTGGATTGCCATGCGGAGATTGCCGATGCATTCCCGCCGCAAGCCGACGGTTGCGGCCAGTACCAGGTTGGCGCGGTCCGGTTCGAGCAAATATGCCGAACAAACCTCAGTCTCAAATCGCCTGGCAATCAGCGCGACGACGTTCATCAGGGTCTCGGCGGGTTCGCCCTCCGCGACCGCAAGGTTGGTAATTTCCTCCAGCGTGAGGACGTGGGTGGCACTGCGGGCGTGGCCGGTCAGATCCAATTCTTGAACCCCATTCCGATTCTCTTCTAATTCCAGGCTTTCTGGTTCCATTTTATCCGCCACACTCGCTTGGAGCATCCAGCTCGTTATCAAGTAATCAGAGTGACCGGGTCTCGGTGTCGCCGACAAATTACCGCGACTGCTCTAGCGGCCAAACACACTGCCGCTGTGAAGTGGTTCAATATCTCTGAGATGCGCCACGTTGAAGCAACTTTAGGGGAGGATGCTGGCAGAGTCCAATTGAAATTATCGATGGCCGAGATAATTTTGGGAGAACGCTACTTGAAAACTAGTGCGTAAGGATCGGAATGTTTAAGCGGATTGCGCGGCGCGTAACGGGCGGCGCTGCTTTCGGGACAAGAAGATGGCTGCAAACAAGGCGACTCCACACAGCAACAGATAAGCTGAAGAATTGCCGCCTTCGGGGACCGACATATAATTAAATTTGCCATTATTCTTGTAGTCGAAAACCCCGCCAAGATCCTGATACTGGCCGGTCTTAACATTGAGGAGAATTGTTTCCCAAACGGTATCGCCATTCTTCAGGGTCGTTTGCCAAGAGAATCCGCATATCCCCAATATGCAAATCCCCTTTCCTCCACGGTCGGAGCCGCCCAATCCACTGAACACGCCACCGTTGAACGAAAGAGAAAGGTTGGAAAAGGTGTCGGTTGAAGTGTTGAAGGTGAACGATCCTTTCGCGTCACCGCCAGAGTTGCCAACGAGGCTCACGTTGCTGAAGCAGTCGCCGGAGCAAGCTGAAGCGGATATTGACACTGCCAGCAGAAAGATTGCACTAACAGTGGCCAACTTGAAACTTCGCTTCATCACACTTCTCCAGCGTTAATCAAATACTACGGTGAGTTTAGACCCCGCCAAACTTCTGTCAAGACTGATAATTCTTGCAACCGGTTGCAAGGCTTTGCAACATGCTGATAACACACTAATTAATAAGACTTTAGCTGGCATTTCACGCTGCGGCCTAGTAGATCGCCTTTGGTTCGACCCCCGGATGTGTATTTTCGCTCTCTCGGAGGGCAGGATTATCGGTCGGAGGCTCAATTCATTCGACCGTAGCCGACTCGTACTGCCAATGCTATGACTACAAGTCAGCGAGCGAGATTCAGCGGTCTTCGATCTAATTTCGTTTTAAATAGCGGACATTCTGCGATAAGGTGGACTGCCATTGCGACCATTATGACCGCAAGTAACGAAAGAATGGCGCGCAGTTCTCAACAGATTTACGACGCGATTATTGTAGGTGGCGGGCACAACGGCCTGACTGCCGCGGCCTATCTGGCACGCGCAGGAATGTCGACGCTTGTCCTCGAACGGCGGGAGATGGTTGGCGGTTGTTGCGTGACTGAGGAAATTGCTCCGGGCTGCCGCGTCTCCACGACTTCTTACATCGCAAGCATGCTGCGGCCAGAAGTGATCAGCGATCTCAATCTACAGCAGCACGGCCTTCGCATGGTGCCGTGCGATCCAGCCATCCAAGTTGCGTTTCCCGATCAAACAGTGGTTCCGTGGTGGGCTGAGCGCGATCGCGCCGCCGCAGACTTTCGTAAGTTCTCTCCTAAAGATGCGGAGACCTTTCTGCGCGTCGACGATCAACTGAAGAAGTTAGCTCGCTACCTGCAGCCGTTTTTCCTGGAGCCGCCGCCGGAGATCGATACTCGCAGCGTGCAAGGCTGGTCTGATCTCTTTCGAGTGCTCAAACGATTCCGGTCGATTTCCAGCGCCGAAATTTCGCAGCTCATTTCGTTTCTCACCGGCAGCCTCGTGGAATTTCTTGATCGCAACTATGAATCCGACAAAATCAAAACCCTGTTTTTGGCCAACAATGTTTACGGCAAGCACGGCGGCCCTTATCAACCCGGCACTGCTATTGGGCTCCTGTTCCATTTGTTGAGCGGCGGAGAGCACGAACTGCAGGGATTCTACGGGCACGTGATGGGCGGAATGGGCGCCATCACGCAAGCGCTGGCGGCTGCGGGACGCAAATTGGGAGTGGAGATTCGCACTACTGCGCCGGTGGCGCAGATCGATGTGCGAAATGGCAGAGTTCGTGGAGTTGTGCTGGAAGATGGGACGGAGATTGGTTCGAAGTTCGTCCTTTCGAATGCTGACCCCAAACGCACCTTCTTAAAGATGGTACCGGC
This sequence comes from Terriglobales bacterium, assembly GCA_049585795.1. Classification (GTDB taxonomy): domain Bacteria; phylum Acidobacteriota; class Terriglobia; order Terriglobales; family Acidobacteriaceae; genus JABDBE01. The sequence goes on from JBAVAQ010000017.1 coordinate 68,298, forward strand.
CGGTGAACTTCCTGAAGATTTTCTGCAAGCAGTGCGAGGCATCAAGATGGATGGCCCTTGCGCAAAGTTGAATTTAGTTCTCGCCGAAGAACCCAGGTTCACGGGAACTTCTTCCAGCGCCACACCTTTGGAGCGCACCTTCTACACGCTGGTTCCCTCGCTCGAATTCGCGGAGCGTTGCTATAACATTGCCAGGACCGGCGAGATTCCGGAGGAGCTCTGGGTAGATTGCGTGGTTTCTTCGAACGCGGATGATTCCCTTGCCCCGGCGGGCAAGCATATTCTGACGTGCTTTGTGCAGTACGTTCCCTATCGTTTGCGAAAGGGTTCGTGGGATGACAATCGCGATCTGTTGGCGAATCGTGTGGTAAAGAAGATCGGCGAGTATGCTCCCAATGTGCCGAACGCAATTCTGGCGCGGCACGTTCTGACGCCGCTTGACCTGGAACGAACCTATGGGCTCACGGAAGGAAACATTTTTCACGGCGACCTGACCCTGGAGCAGTTGTTCTTCATGCGCCCCGTGCCCGGTTGGTCACGCTATCGGACGCCTGTTGCCGGCCTGTACTTGTGCGGAGCGGGAGCACATCCGGGCGGAGGGGTTACTGGGGCTCCGGGACATAATGCTGCTCATCAGGTTCTGCGAGACGCGAGGCAGCGGCGCTTCGCTGGCGCCGCATAAACGACAATGTGTATGAGTATAAAGATGACCAAGGAGCCGGCATGAAGAAAAAAGGAATACTGGAGCGTTTGAAAGAAGGCCCGGTGCTGGGGGACGGCGGTTATTTGTTGGAGCTCGAGAAGCGCGGATGGGTGCGCGCAGGTCCGTTCACCCCGGAAGTGGCTTTAACCCATCCGGAGGCGCTGCGCGAACTGCACCTCGAGTTTCGCGAAGCCGGAGCCGATGTCTTGCAGGCGCTCACCTTCTACGCCAGCCGCGACAAAATGGCGACGGTGGGCATGGAAGACCGCTTGGAGGATTTGAACCGCGCAGCAGTGCGAATCGCAAAAGACGTGGCAGGAGATAAATGTTTGGTCGCGGGAAATCTATGTCTGACGTGGATGTATGAACCGTATAGCCCATCGGCAGCAGAGCGCGTTCGCAGAACCTTCGATGAGCAACTCGCGGTACAGGTGGACGAAGGGATCGACTTCATCATTGGAGAAACTTTTTCCTGGCTCGGCGAAGCGCTGATCGCGGTCGAGCGTGGCAAGAAGACCGGACTGCCCACGATGGTTACGATTTGTTTTGAGAACAAAGACGAGACCGCGGAAGGAAAGACGGCGGCAGAAGCGGCAAAAGCGCTGTTTGATGCTGGGGCAGATGTTGTTGGCATGAACTGTTTGCGCCCCCCCGAGCATATGTTGCCGTCGATGGAGTTGATGCGGAAAGCTGTTACTGGCTACATTGCGTGCCAACCGGTCGCTTATCGCACACCGCAAACCAAACCGGATTTCACCAGCCTGACTGAGTTCCCCTATGCGCTCGATCCATTACAACTGACGCGCAAGGAAATGGCCGATTATGCCCTGCAGGCGCGCGCGATTGGAGTCAACTACATCGGTGCGTGCTGCGGCACCGTGGCCATTCACATTCGCGAGATGGCGCGGGCGCTGGGTAAGGTTTCCGAAGATTCGCGTTTATGGAAAAAAGGTGGCGAGAAACCAATGTCGGCGTATGAGTATTACGGGCACGATCAAGTGGCGGGAAGCGAGAAAAGCTAAACGCGCCGAGCCGGGGAATTCATCGCGTGGACAATCAACCGCCTTCGGGCGAACCAGCCGAGATCGCGCTCGCCGCACCGGGAATTTCGGTTGACGCCAATCCCCGCAGTCCACGGCGTGTGCTCGGCTTTCGCGATCTGGTGTTGTTCTACGTGGTCACTGGCGTCAGCCTGCGCTGGATCGCCACGGCCGCTTCGGCTGGCCCGAGTTCCATCGTCATCTGGATCGGTGCCTGGCTTATTTTTTATACGCCTCTTGCTCTTTCGGTGATAGAACTCTCTTCCCGCTATCCCAACGAGGGCGGACTTTACGTCTGGAGCAAGCGGGCGTTCGGCGACTTTGCCGGATTTATGTCGGCTTGGACTTACTGGACCTGCAACCTGCCGTATTTCCCCGCGGTTTTGTATTTTGCCGCCAGCAATGCGCTCTTTATGCGACCGCGCGCATGGATGCATCTCTCATCCGATGCCAGCTACTACATTTGGTTTTCGATTATTGCGCTGGTGATTGTGGCTGGCCTGAACATCGTCGGCCTGGAGGTGGGCACGTGGCTGCACAACCTGGGCGCGCTCGCCATGTGGATACCGGTCTTGATTATCGTTGGCATGGGTTTGATCGCCTGGCATCGATTTGGATCGGCAACTTCGTTCGCTCCCGCTGCTCTGGTTCCCAGCTTCCGGCTCAAGGACGTTCTCTTCTGGTCCGTGTTGATTTTTGCATTCGCAGGCTGTGAAACGGCGTCTTTTATGGGAGGGGAAATCAAGAATCCCCGGCGTTCCATCCCTCTTGCGCTCTTTACGGCGGGCCTGACGGTCGCGTTTTGTTACATCGTAGGAACGATAGGAGTGCTGCTCGCGCTGCCGCAATCCCAAGTAAGCAATCTGCAAGGGTTGATGCAGGCGATATCCAGAACCGCACATCGCATTGGCTTTGACGGCATCAGCCCCTTTGCCGCTTTCCTGATTGCGCTCAGCAATCTCGGAGCGGCGGGGGCATTTCTTGCGGCAGTGGCGCGCCTGCCTTTTGTCGCCGGACTCGATCGCGCTCTTCCGCCAATTTTCGGCGCGCTTCACTCTCGTTGGCGAACGCCCTGGTTTGCGCTTTCGACGCAAGCGGCGCTGGGCGTGGTCTTCACCTTGCTGGGGCAAGCGGGGACCAGCGTAAAAGGCGCCTATGACGTGCTCGTGAGCATGGGCATCATCACGTATTTCATTCCGTTCCTTTACTTATTTGCGGCGATGTTCAAGTTACAGGGGGAGCCAGCGGGGGCGGGCGTGATTCGCGTTCCGGGGGGCAAACCCGTAGCCCTGGTCGTGGCTGGGCTGGGGTTTTGTACCACCCTGTTTACGATCGGCTTGTCTCTGATTCCGGCCGCGGATGAACCGAATAAAATCCTGGCCGTGGCGAAGATTGTCGGACTCACCGGACTGGTGCTGGTCGTTGGCGTAGTGCTGTATTGGCTCGGCAAGAGAAACGCGCGACAGGCGGCGGACTTGTTGGTTGTCGAGTAAGCTATCCGAGTTCAACCTCGATCTTTCTGGTTGCCGGATCGAGTTTCGCGATTCGAAAACTGCGAATTTGCCCTGCCTGGAGTTCCTGCGGTTCCGCAGACTTCGCAACCGCAGCGCCTTTCCAGCGCGCCTGAAGCATGGATGTCAGAGATGCCAGATCTGCGTTGGCAGATTGATTCGCGCCGGAGGATTCCTTGTTTGCTTTGGTCGCCGAGATCCGGCACGCTGCCTGGATTCCTTCTCCCAATTCCACCCGTGCCGAGCCTCCCGAGACTTCCAAGATGCGGCCGCTGACCACATCGCCTTCATGATGCTCGGCTAGATATTCATCGATGCTGGTCGGAACCAGTTGCTTGATGCCGAGTTTCAGCCTTCGCTTCTCGGCATCAAGCTCGAGTACCTGCGCCTTTACCATCTGGCCGATCTTCAAAACGTCCTGCGGATGATTGATCCGTTTCTCTGCGCTCAGGTCGCTGACGTGAATCATTCCCTCGATACCTTCCGCAACCTCGACGAAAGCGCCGAACTTCGTAAGGCTCACGACGGGGCCTTCGGCCACGGATCCAACCGGAAATTTCTGCGCAACGTCGGCCCACGGATTTCCCAAAGCCTGCTTCAATCCCAGCGACATGCGCCGCTCACTTGCGTTTACTCCAAGGATGACGGCTTCAACTGTCTCGCTGGGTTTCAACAGGTCGCTCGGCTTCTTTACTTTCTTGACCCATGACATCTCGGAGACGTGAATCAATCCTTCGACTCCGGGTTCGAGTTCGACAAACGCGCCGAAATCCATTAAGCGAGTCACGGTGCCGCGCACGCGTTCGCCTGTTTTGTATTTGTCAGAAACCGCGTCCCACGGATGCGGCTGCAGCTGCTTCATCCCCACCGAGACGCGATGCTTCTCGGGATCAATTTTGAGAACTTTGACCTCGATCGATTGTTCTACTGTGAGTACGTCTGCGGGCTTGTTGATGCGGCTCCAGGAAATATCGCTCACGTGCAATAAGGCGTCCACGCCACCGATATCGACGAATGCTCCGTAATCGGTCAGGCTTCGCACCGTACCGCTTACGGTGTCGCCTTCCTTGACTTCGGAGTAGCGGCGGTCCTTGGCCGTGCGCTCTTCCTCTTCGGCGACGGCGCGGCGATCCACTACAACGTCTTCATCGGCGGCGTCGAGCTTGATAATGCGACATCGAATCTCCTGTTCGACCAGCTTTTCCATCTCAGCCGCATCGCGCGCCCCGCTGCGGGATGCTGGCATGAAGGCGCGTACTCCTACGTCCACGCTCAATCCGCCTTTTACTACGCCTGTCACCGTGCCCACAATCGTGGTCTTGTTGGCAAAGGCCCTCTCCAGCGCCGACCAGTCCGCGGGGCGGGCAGCTTTGCCGAGCGTCAACTCGTAGTAGCCTTCGGGAGCGCGACCTTTGATTGTGACTTGCAGCTTGTCGCCTGGCTTTACTTCGTCGTGCAATTCCGAAACGGGCAAAATGCCTTCCGACTTGAAGCCAATGTCGATGAACACCGAATCCGCCGACAGGGAAACAACGGTACCCTCGCGAGCGCCTTCTGTCCGTTGGACGGTGTGGCTCTGCTCGAATTGCGAAAGGATGTTACCGAAGGATTCGCTCTGCTCTTCAGTCACGGGAGGCGCTGGGATATTTGGATTGGACATTTTCGACAACCTTGCGGAAGCCTAATGATTAGAAGCCTAATGATTAAAGGATAACATCGCGCCGCAAACAGCGGTCACAATCAGACCTGAAGGCGACCCGTTCAAAAAAATAGCTTTCAACGGGGGCAGGAGTTTATTGTGGCGAGGTTTCGACATCGGTCTCAAAATATAGCGCGATTACAGTAGTATCGTTACGGTTCTTGATAATGTCGACCGTGTTTTCGTCGGTAACCTGGTTTACGAATCTGCTGCGTAGCTCGATGCCGGTTGAGTGGGCTGCCATCTGCCTTAGCGCAACACGCAAGAAGGAGGTCTCGGTAGAGTGACTCGCCTCGCACTGGTTCGCCACGGCGAAACCATTTGGCACGCAGAGAATCGTTACGCCGGCAGTACCGACATTCCTCTGAGTCCGCGTGGTCTTGAACAAGCCGAGTGGCTTGCCGAGTGGGCGGCAACGGCGGATCTTGCCGCGATCTGGGTCTCGCCGCTACTGCGAGCCCGGGAGACGGCCGCACCATCGGAACGTGCCACTGGCATCGCGGCTCGCGTTGACGAGCGACTCCGGGAAATTCACTTCGGTAAAGCCGAAGGGCTGACCAATTCTCAAATCGAGCAATCGTTCCCAGATGCCTTCGCGGGGTTTCAGTCGGATCCCGTCTCCCATCCGCTGCCCGAGGGCGAGGACCCGCGTGATGTCGTACGGCGCGCGATCGAATGTTTCAAAGACATTCAAACCGCGCATCCGCGTGGCCGCGTTCTCGTTGTCACCCACAACACTCTGATCCGCCTGGCGCTTTGTCAGTTACTCGGTGTGCCGCTCTCCAGGTACCGCACCGCGTTTCCTATGATCGCGAACGGCGCGCTGAGCGAGATTCGTTTGCACGACGGCAGCGTCTCTCTCCTAAAGCTCAACTCGCCGTTAGAGGCCGATCTTGCTGCGCATGCTGCTGACGAAGAAGATTCTGCCGACACTCCGTTCTAGAATCAGATCGGACGAAAGCAGCGTTGCGGTAGAATACGCGCCTGGTGCGGGGCTTTCGGGTTTCGGAATATTTATGACGCGAATTATTGTCATCGGTGCGGGCCGGGGTGGGCGGGCGCTCGTTGAACTGCTTCGTCAGGATCCGAGTGTCGAAATTGTCGGCGTCGCCGACAAAGATGAAGGAGCGCCCGGCATTGTTCTCGCTCGAGAACTCGGCCTACCGGTCGCCGCCAACTACCGAAAATTCCTGAAAGCCGATGCCGCCGACCTCATCATCGATGTCACCGGCGATCCTGACGTCGGCCGCGAAGTTTACCGCTTGCGGCCTCAGGGAACCGAAGTGTTGGGTGGAAAAACCGCCCGCTTTATCTCGGAATTCGCGGGAGGCAAAAATCGCGGAGACACATTGCAGGATCAATACCAACTGGCGCTGCGCGAACTGGAAGCGCGGGCAGAGGGCGAATTCATCATCGGCAGCAACCTGAAGATGAAGGAAATCTCGGGACTGATTTCCAAAGTTGCGCCGACGCCAACCACCGTTTTGATTCGCGGCGAGAGCGGCACCGGGAAAGAGTTGGTGGCGCGAGCCATTCACCACAACAGCACGCGCAGCAATCATCCGCTGGTCACACTGAATTGCACGGCGTTATCTCCGGCATTGCTCGAAAGCGAACTCTTCGGCTACAAGCGGGGCGCGTTCACGGGCGCCTATAACGACAGCAAAGGATTGTTCGAAAAGGCCGAAGGCGGCACCATGTTTCTCGATGAGATTGGCGACATGTCACTGGAGATTCAGGCTAAGTTCCTACGCACGCTGCAGACCGGAGAGATTCGCGCGGTCGGCGACATGCGGACGCGAAAAGTTTCGGTGAGAATTGTCGCCGCCACCAACCGGAACTTGGAGACCGCGATTCGCGAGGGTACGTTCCGCGAAGATCTTTTCTACCGGATCAACACCTTCTCCATTACTCTGCCGCCGCTACGCGAGCGGATTGAAGACATTCCTTTCCTCGCCGAATATTTTCTGCTGCGGGCGAGAGCCAAGGTGAACAAGAAAGTGGAGAGCATTGCCCCTCAGGCGCTGGCGTTGCTGAAAAATTATTCCTGGCCGGGGAATCTTCGCGAACTGGAAAACATTATTGAACGGGCGGTAGTGTTGACGTCGTCGTCGGTCGTGGAGGCCGAGCACCTTCCGCTTCACGTGCAAGAAGTCGTGTCGTTCAAGCCGCAAGCGGGATTCATGTCGAGTAAGGCGCACGCAATCGCGCAGTTTGAACGGGAAGCGTTGTCGAGCTATTTGCTAAAGGCGGATGGAAATATTTCCAAGGCTGCGAAGTTGGCAAAAGTTCCGCGACGTACATTTCATCGTCTGCTTGCCAAGCATAAAATCTCTGGCCGCTCATCTCGCAGGTGAGAATGAGACTATCATGTCCCACATATATGACACAATTGTCCACATCGCAAGTTAGTGATTAAACCTCATCACATCAGGTAGTTAAAAGTGAGCCGTTCTTTTCTTGCTGTGACATTATTGTCACTGACGAAAGAAGCTTAAGATCTTTCTGCGTAGAGGATCCGGGGCTGACTTGGTTGCCCAAGCAAATGAAAGAACAACTACTTACAACCGCAGCGATGCGCGCGGCGAGTGTCCGCTCAGCAATTGGAATCGGAATTGCCATAACACAACTCAATGAAGTTAAGAGCCGGCTAAACCAGCCGGAGGAACTTTGAAAGTGCGCGTTGTGAAAAGCATGAAGCAACGGACGTGGCCGGACTAACCAGCCCGGCCACAGTCTGCAAGCGCGCGTCCGTCTATCGCAATCTGTTCAACGCATTCGTGGTTTAAATCTGTCGGGGTGCGAAGTCGCGCTTCGATCAGGTTTTTCCGTTGGTGTCCTCAATAGGCAAATCAGTGATTCGTGAGGGAGACAGAAATGGCTGGGAATAACAACAACTCCGGCAAAAAGAAGAGTCGATGGGCCGCAGGCATTACGCCCTACGCGGAGATGGGTTACTACGACGCCGACTACGAGCCGAAAGCGACGGACATTTTGTGCGCCTTCCGTTTGGTACCGCAATCCGGCGTGGATCCGATTGAAGCGTCGGCAGCGGTAGCCGGTGAGTCTTCGACCGCAACCTGGACGGTGGTCTGGACCGATCGCTTGACGCCCTACGAGCATTACCAGGCGAAATGTTATCGGGTCGATCCGGTTCCCGGTACCGATCAGCACATCGCCTACATCGCTTACGATATCGATCTTTTTGAAGAAGGCTCGATCGCCAACCTGACTTCTTCGATTATCGGCAACGTGTTCGGATTCAAAGCGCTCAAGTCTCTGCGCCTCGAAGATATGCGGATTCCTCCGCATTACGCGAAAACATTTCAGGGGCCCGCACACGGCATTGTGATGGAACGCGAGTACCTGAATAAATTCGGGCGGCCGTTGCTGGGCGCGACCGTCAAGCCAAAACTCGGCTTGTCTGCCCGCAACTACGGACGCGTGGTTTACGAAGCGTTGCGCGGGGGGCTCGACTTCACCAAAGACGACGAGAACATCAACAGTCAGCCTTTCATGCGCTGGCGCGATCGCTTTTTATTTTGCATGGAAGCGGTGAACCGCGCCGCTGCTGGCACCGGCGAAATCAAAGGACACTATTTGAACGTCACGGCCGGAACCATGGAGGAAATGTACGAGCGGGCTGATTTCGCCAAGGAACTCGGCACGGTGATTGTGATGATCGATCTGACGGTCGGTTATACCGCGATTCAGTCGATGGCGAAATGGGCGCGCCGCAACGGCGTGATTCTGCACTTGCACCGCGCTGGTCACGGAACATATACACGGCAGAAGACACACGGTGTGAACTTCCGCGTGATTGCGAAATGGATGCGCCTGGCCGGAGTCGATCACATTCACGCAGGCACGGTGGTCGGTAAACTGGAGGGCGATCCCAACGCGATTCGCGGATATTACAACACCTTGCGCTCGAACAGAATCGATGCCGACCCATCGCAGGGATTGTATTTCGAGCAGGACTGGGCATCGTTGCCAGCGACCATGCCGGTGGCTTCCGGCGGCATCCACGCGGGACAGATGCATCAGTTGCTGCACCTTCTTGGGGAAGACGTGGTGCTGCAGTTCGGCGGAGGGACGATCGGCCATCCCGATGGAATCGCGCAGGGCGCGACCGCGAATCGCGTGGCCACGGAAGTCATGATTCAGGCACGCAACGAAGGCCGCGACTTTCTTAGCGAAGGGCCCGAGATTCTGAACCAGGCTGCTCGCTGGTCACCAGAGCTGCGCAAGGCGCTCGACATCTGGAAGGACGTCAGCTACGACTTTGAATCGACCGATGTGCCCGACGCCGTCGGCACGGTCACGGTTGCATAAACGGCGCTGTGAGAATGGAGACAAAAGATGCGAATTACGCAAGGAACATTTTCGTATTTGCCCGACTTCACCGAAGAGCAGATCAAAGCGCAGATGCGGTATTGCTTCGACAACGGCTGGGCGTTATCGATTGAGCACACCGATGATCCGCATCCGCGGAACTCGTATTGGGAGATGTGGGGGCTCCCGATGTTTGACCTGCACGACCTGAACGAAGCCATGGAGCGGCTCGACGAATGTCGGAAGGCCTTCCCTAGCCACTACATCAAGGTGAACGGTTATGACCGCACCAAGGGCCGGCAAACCACGATGTTGAGTTTCATCGTGCAACGGCCCGAACATGAGCCGGGATTTTCTCTCGATCGTACCGAAGCGGCGGATCGGCAGATCCAGTACACCATTCGGTCGAGGAGCTTATCGGCGAACTAACGCGCGAGAAAAGCCATGAACAAGTTGGAAACGGAATCCGTGGTTGAGGCAACGCCTATCCGGGAGCCTGACGAGGTTCTCGTGGATATTGGCGCGGCGCATCGCGATTCCAATCTCGACGAAATCCTGGATGAGCTCGATCGTGAATTGGTTGGGCTCAATCCGGTTAAGGCCTACATCCGGCGCGTGGCGTCGCTGTTACTCGTAACCCGGTTGCGTGAAAAAGTTGGCTTGTCTACTGAGCGCCCCACTCTGCATATGTCGTTTACCGGACATCCGGGGACGGGCAAGACCACGGTCGCCATGCGCATGGCGAAGATCCTGCACCACCTTGGCTACCTGCGGCGCGGCCACCTGGTGGTTGCAACCCGCGACGATCTCGTGGGCCAATACGTTGGTCACACTGCGCCCAAGACGAAAGAGATTCTGAAGAAGGCCATGGGCGGCGTGCTGTTTATTGACGAAGCGTATTATCTTTACCGGCCGGAGAATGAACGCGACTATGGTCAAGAAGCGGTTGAGATGCTACTGCAGGCGATGGAAAATCAGCGCGAAGATTTGGTTGTGATCCTGGCCGGCTATCAAGATCGTATGGCAACGTTCTTCCAGTACAATCCCGGATTTCGTTCCCGCGTGGCGCACCACATCAGCTTTCCCGACTATACGCTGGAGGAACTGACGACAATCGCCGAGGTGATGTTGCATCAACAGAGCTACCATTTTGACGTTGAGTCGCGGCAGGCGTTTGTCCAGTACCTCAAGTTGCGGATCAGCCAGCCGCAATTTGCCAACGCGCGCAGCGTGCGCAACGCTATCGACCGGATACGACTGCGACAAGCCAGCCGATTGGTAAGCGAAGGAGGATGCATCGGCAAAGAGGAGTTGGCTCGCATCGCTGCCATCGACGTGCGTCAGAGCCGGGTGTTTCAAGGAGGGCTGGACGGAGAAGGCGAAGCGGAAATAGCGGGCGGGGCGCCATTGGTGCGAGGCAAGGAGGAGTGATGAAAAGACGACCAATCCTGCTGGGCATCGTGGGCGACAGCGCCGCCGGCAAAACGACAATCACACGAGGATTGACGCGGCTGCTCGGGCCGGAGCGGGTGACCCATGTCTGCGCCGATGACTATCACAAATACGATCGCGCCGAGCGGGCGCGGCTGAACATCACTCCGCTCCACCCCGACTGCAACTTTCTCGACATTCTGGAACTGCACCTGGAACGCGTGCACTACGGGCAAGCCATGCTCAAGCCGGTTTATGACCACAGCACCGGGTCATTGGTGCGACCAGAGTACGTGGAACCGCGTGAGTTTGTAATCGTAGAAGGGCTGTTGGGATTTCACACCGCCGCAATGCGGCAATTCTACGACGTCAAAGTTTTTCTCGATCCGCCCGAGGACATGAGACGCCTTTGGAAGATCAAGCGGGATACCGCCAAGCGCGGCTACCTGCCCGAGCAGGTGCTGGCCGAAATGGAAAGGCGAGAACCTGATTCGCGGGACTTCATCCGTCCACAGCGCGAATTCGCCGACATCGTCGTGCGCTTCCATCCGGAGAGCGGTGTGGGATCGGATCAGGCCGATGGGCATTTGAACGTTCACTTGGTGCTGCGCCCAACCATTCCGCATCCCGATCTCACCTATCTGGTCAACCATAAGAACGGCCAGCCTGCGGGGATTCGTCTTGATCTTGGACGCGACTCGGGACGGCCGGTCGAGTTCCTTGAAGTGGACGGAAACGTGAGCCGGGAACATGCGGCGCAATTGGAGCAAGCGATCTGGAGGCATCTTCCCGACCTGCGTCCGTTGCGCGCCGATCAGTTCGGCGATTATAACGACGGCAGCGAAGTGCGGCACAGCGATCCACTGGCCCTTACGCAGTTACTCATCACTTATCATCTGCTACGCGCCTACAGCAAAGACAGCCCCATGCCGTTCGCGCGGCCGATCGCTGCCCTCAGCCGGTTGAAGTCGGCCCCGGAGGAATCATCGGTTGAAGTAATTGCGAAACGCTAAGCAGAACTTCCCTAGTCGGCGTCGCCGTGTTGGCGCTCGACCGACCAGATGCTTGCCTGATCTTTCTCAAATGGGTAGACGTGCACCATCCAGTTGAAGATCACGGGATGGAATGTTCCGCCGGCGGCATCGCAGGCTTCCTGGGTCGTGATTGATCCTCTGAGACCAAATTTCGGATGGGCCGACCTCATTTCACTCCTCTTGTCGGCCGGGGGCACGCAGAAATTGACGTGCTCGTGCCACTGGGCCACGCTAAGCGGAATGCGTTGGTCAAGTTGATCTTCGTCAAAGCGCTTGGGCGCCGTATACATGACACCAATCAGCTTACAGTTGTTGCCATGTTTTTCGTAGAGCAACGATGTAGGATGCTCAGGGTTGAAGCGAAAAGCAGCTTCGATCGCATACCCGTAGTTGGTGAAGTGATACATCTTCTGCGGAATCTCTGGGTGGAAGATCTTATAACCGTCAGCCAGTGCGATGTGATAGTCCGTATATTTCTCAGAAGCCTTGCGCGCCGTCTCAACGATTTGTTGGGCGCGTTCGGCGTCGCCGGGCTTGGGCTGCCGCAGCGCAGTCATCTTCATGTGCGGGCCCATATCCATGTGGCCTTCCATGGAGCGCATGGCGTGCATGCTGGCATCGCTGTCGTTGTCGCCGCTGGTGTCGGTTTCCCTGGCAGCGGCCGCCGGCATTCCTTTCATATCTTTCATGCCTGACATGTCCATGCCTGGCATGCTTTGTTGTCCCGGCTGGGCGGCATTCTGAGACTGCTGTGCCCAAGCCACGCTGACCGGCAAGCTCAAAGCTACAAGAAGTACGAATCGCTTGCGCATAACCTCTCCTACACTCGGTTGATTTTAACTTTCTCGCAGTTGAATTATTTTCGCAAGAAGTTTGGCGGTTACCGGCGATTACAGAGGTAACGGCCGGTGGTGGCGCGCCTGGCCACAATTCAGGCTCTTGAAGAAATCCTTCATGCCGCGATAATCAGCTATGATGACTTGCGATCCGAGGAGATCGAAATCGTTATGCGCGTTGGAGTGTTCACGCCCCTGCTGTCGCAGCTTTCGCTGCCCGCGGTTCTCAAGAAACTCAAGACGCTGCAAATCGACACCGTCGAACTCGGCACTGGCAACTACCCGGGCGACGCGCATTGCAAGCTCTCCCTGCTCGAAGATGCTGCTGCCCTCGTTGCGTTTCAAAAGGTTCTGGCCGACCACGGGGCTTCGATCAGCGCTTTGAGTTCTCACGGCAACCCGCTGCATCCGGATAAGACTCGGGCGCAACACGACAGGGAGATAAGCCGCAAGACAATTCTGCTCGCCGAAAAGCTCGGCATCGGCGTGGTCGTCGATTTCTCGGGATGCCCGGGCGATTCGCCGCACGCCACTGCTCCTAATTGGGTCACCTGCCCCTGGCCTCCCGACTATCTCAAGGTGCTCGACTGGCAGTGGAATGAGGTGGTCGCGCCTTATTGGACCGAGCACGCGAAATTCGCCGCCGACCACGGGGTGAAGATTGCTATCGAAATGCATCCGGGATTTGTAGCCTATAGTCCGGAGACGATGCTTCGCTTGCGCTCGATCGCGGGACCCAGCGTGGGTTGCAACTTCGATCCGAGCCATCTGTTCTGGCAGAGCATCGATCCTATCGCCGCGGTTCGAGTGCTCGAAGGCGCAATTTTCCATGTTCACGCCAAGGACACGCAGATTTATGCTGCCAACCTGCCGCGCACCGGCGTGCTTGATACCAAGCCCTACACGCAAGAGCGTGAGCGTGGCTGGATTTTCCGCACTTGCGGCTACGGTCATGGCGCCGAGTGGTGGCGCGAGTTGGTTTCGACCTTGCGCATGTTTGGCTACGATTCGGTGCTCTCAATCGAACATGAAGACAGCCTGCTTTCGCCGGAAGAAGGACTGACGAAGGCTGCCAGCTTCCTCAACAGCATTGTGATCCGCGAGCAACCAGGAGCCGCATGGTGGGTTTAGCACGGAGCGGATGGGAACCACGATGAAACCGATCAGGACGGCGATCTTCGGGACTGGCTTCATGGGCCGCGTGCATCTGGAAGCAGTGCGGCGGGTAGAGTTTGTCGCGGCTAGCGCGATCGCAGGACGAAACGCAGAGGCCGCGCAACGATTGGGCGCGGGCTTTTCTGTTTCCACAATTTCGGCAGATTATCGCGAGATTCTGCGCGACTCAGCAATCGATGCGGTTCACATCTGCACGCCCAATGCGCAGCACTTTGCTATGGCCAAGGATGCGCTCCAGGCGGGCAAGCACGTGCTCTGTGAAAAGCCGCTGGCGACGAGCGTTGAAGAGGGCAAAGAACTGGTTGCACTGGCGGCGCGGCAAGGAGTGCGCAATTGCGTTTGCCACAATTTACGCTTCTATCCCATGGTGCAGCAGATGCGCGCAATGCGCGAAGCCGGGGATCTGGGCGAAATTCTTGTCGTGCAGGGCACATATTTTCAGGACTGGCTGCTCTATGAAACGGATTGGAACTGGCGCGTGGACGCCAAGGCCGGCGGGCCTTCACGCTGTATGGCCGATATTGGATCACATTGGTTTGATCTGGCCGAGCACGTCACCGGACTGCAAGTAAGCTCTTTGTGTGCCGATCTCCAAACTTTTCATCGCACCCGCAAGCAACCGAAAAATTCGGTCGAGACCTTCGTCAATCAGCTGCTTGGCCCGGACGACTACATGGAGAGAAAGGTCGATACGGAAGACTTCGGCACAGTCATATTTCGCATGGGCGCACGTACCCGAGGCAGCATCGCTGCCAGTCAAGTTTCCGCAGGGCGCAAGAACCGCTTCAATATTGAGATTTGCGGCACGCGCGCTTCGGTTGCGTGGAACCAGGAGCGTCCCGACGAACTATGGGTGGGCCACCGCGACAGTGGAAATGAAACCTTTATTAAAGATCCGTCACTGCTCAAGCCCACGGCGCGCGGATATGCCGATCTTCCCGGCGGGCACAGCGAAGGCTACGACGACACGTTCAAGCAGATCTTCCGTCGCTTCTATGCTTCGATCGGCGCGGGCGCTACGCCGGAGTACCCGCAGTTCGTCGACGGACTCCGGCAACTGACCATCCTCGACTCCGTGCTCCAGAGCCATCGCACGCGAGCGTGGGTCGATGTACCAGCGCCTGAAAACTAGCCGTTGAAAGGAAAGCTAACGCTTGCTGATCTTCGCTGCCATTCTCGCCATCTTTGTCTATGGGCTGATCGCCGCCATGCTGGGCACCATCCTGCCCGAATTATCCGAGCGATTCCACCTCTCGCCCAGCCAGAATGGCACCATCGCCTCGGTGCAGGCGCTGGGGCTCATTCTTGCTTCGCTTGGCGTCGGGCCATTGCTCGATAACGAAGGCAAAAAGCTCGGCATGGTGCTCGGCCTCGCCTTCATCTCTTTCGCGCTGTTCGCCCTGCCGCGCTCCCCAGGCTTCCGCAGCATCCTACTTTTGCTCTTCCTGCTCGGAGTCGGCGGTGGAACCCTGGTCACCGCCGCGAATTCTCTGGTCAGTGATGTCGGCGAGGCCCATCGCGCCACCGCATTGAACCTGGTTAATCTTTTCTTCGGCCTCGGAGGGCTCGCTACACCGTTTATCGCCGCCAATCTTTTTAAGCGGAATTGGGTTCGTCTCTGCTACACCATCGCGTTCCTCACCGTCGCCACGCTCGTGATCGAAATGCTCACGAGAATGCCCGGGCCCACCGGCACTGGCCGGTTCATTCTTGCGGATGCGGCCCCCGTGCTCGGACGTCCGCTGCTTTTTTTGATCGGGTTGTTTCTTTTTCTTTATATCGGTTGTGAAGTGGGGGTCTGGAACTGGCTCGTCCGCCATCTGATCGCGCAGGGCATTGCTGAATCCCAAGCACTCAATATTCTTTCGCTCGGATTCGCACTCGGCTTGCTGATTGGCCGCGCCGCCATTTTGCCGGTTCTGGTTCATGTGCCCGCGATTACGGTCACCCTGATCGGGTCGGTCGCGATGGCCATTACGACTTTCCTCATGTTACGGACCAACCAGCCTCCGGCGGCTTTCGTGCTGGTCTTTCTCGCGGGACTCTCCATGGCTCCGGTGTTCCCCACCACGATTGCCATCGTCGGCGATGCGTTTCCGCGCATGACTAGCAGCGCCATTGGCTTCGTCATCACCTGTGGATGGACGGGACTGGCTGTCAGTTCGCGGGT
This sequence comes from Terriglobales bacterium, assembly GCA_049585795.1. Classification (GTDB taxonomy): domain Bacteria; phylum Acidobacteriota; class Terriglobia; order Terriglobales; family Acidobacteriaceae; genus JABDBE01. Next base: position 84,233 of record JBAVAQ010000017.1, read on the forward strand.
TATCGGGGCTATTGCCGGCGGGGATCCGCGGCGGTTGAAGAAAGCTTTGCTGGTGATTCCCGCGTCGGCTGTGTTGATGGTGGGTTTGGACCTGGCGATCTGGAGCGCGCTACGCTAAGGTGTGAAGACTTCCTTTGTGAACCTTTGTGTTCCATTGTGGTCGATGAAGTAAGAAGCACAAACCACAAAGGACACAAAGGCTCACAAAGGAAGGATCTGCGGAACGTCTCGCCCGTTACACCTTCAGCGCGTGCATATAATCCGCGTCGACCTTCAGCGCTTCCATCGGGGGCATGTCAAATTCTTCTTGCTCGACGAAGGCATGCTCGATATGCGCTTTCTTGGCCGCTTCGAAAATCGGGCGATAGTCGATGGTGCCACGCCCCAACTCTGTCGAAGGCGGAGCATTGGACGGGTTTGTTGCGGCGGTCATCTTGAAATCTTTCACGTGCAGCATGGAAATGCGCGTAGGATACTTCTTCAACAAGTTCACAGGATTCTGTCCAGCAATTGTTGCCCAGCCGCAATCCAGTTCCATCGCGACTTTCGACGGATCGGTTGACCGAAGCAGTTCGTCGTAGAACATTACGCCATTCTCGGAGCGGAACTCCGGGGTGTGATTGTGATAAGCAAACTTCATGCCCGCGGCATGTACGCGCTCCCCAATGTGATTGAACTGTTCCGCATTCCAGCGCCAATCCTCGAGCGTCATCGACTCCCGGGCCTCTCGCGAGACGGGGGCCTTCACACCCGATGGACCCTTGAGCCCCGGCGCTGCGCAGACAATGTAATCGAGTCCCAGGTCCTTGCCGAACTGAATGATTTCGTCGACGTGGGGTTGAAGTTGAACCATGGGGTAGTGCGCGCTCACACAGTGCAAGCCTGCCTGATCCATCGCCAGCTTGACTTGAGCGGGGGTGCGGCCGAAAAAGCCCGCAGCCTCAACTTCGCGATATCCGATCGCGGACAACTGCTTCAGCGTTCCTTCGTAGTCTTTGGGCAAGATGTCTCGCACCGAGTACAACTGTAACCCGAGCGGCAGACCGAGCGGATCGGCCATTAGCCAAGGTGCGCTGTTCCATAATGCGGCGCATGCGGCCGAGGCGGAGGCGGTCTTTAAAAAAGCTCTTCTCGAAATCCCACGCATCATTCAATTCCTCAATTCTGAGTTCGCTTAACCCCAGATTTTTTTCGCATTCGCATCCCAAGTCGCAATTGTGTTCTTGAAATAGGCGTAGTTCGCCAGGTGGCAACCGATTGCTGCATGGTTGCCAAACATCTCGTTCTCCACGGTCGGCTTGCGAGTTCGCACCGCATTGAAGAAGTTCGCTTCATGAGCCGACACATCGCTGTAGCCCACCGGCGCGGTAAAAGTCTCTGCCTCGTCCACCTGATAGTCGAGCGGCCCCGGTTGCGGATGTTCCGCTGCCCACTGCGCCAGGTATTGCTTGCGCAGCCGCTCCGGCCAACCCTTGGTCGAATAGGTTTCCGGCTTCGGAGTTATATCCTGCGGCGTGAAGGTGAGGGTTTGACCGATGATTTCCATGGTGCCCTTGGTTCCATAGAACCGGATCGGCTCCCCGCCTGCGTTGTTCAGATTGCAACGCAGTACCACGCGGAATTTCGGAAAGTCATAGAGCGTTTCGATCACATCCGGAAAGTCGCGACCGTCTTTCCAGCGAAAGAGTCCACCGCTCGTCTGCGCCCGCTGCGGCGCTTCATTCGTACCCGAGACAAAGAAAATTCCGGAAAGCAAGTGCACGAACAAATCGCCGGCCAAGCCTTCGCCGTAGTCGGAGTAACAGCGCCAGCGGAAAAAGCGTGTTGCATCAAACGGCCTCTTAGGTGCTCCTACGAGGAACGCATCCCAGTCGATGGTCTGCTCGCTCGCATCGGGCGGAACCGGATACACCCAGGCGCCGCTGGGTGAGTTACGGTCTGAGAAGCCTTCGATGAAAAAAACTTCGCCGAGTGCTCCCGATGCGTAGATTTCGCGCGCCTTCTCGTAGACGATGGAACTCACGCGCTGGCTGCCTACCTGCAGGATGCGATTTCCTTTTTGTACCGCCTCCACCATGGCGAAGCCATCTTCCAGGGTGTGCGACATGGGCTTTTCGCAATACACGTCCTTGCCCGCCGTGCAGGCATCGACGACGACGCGGCGATGCTGGTGATCGGTGACGGCGACAATCACTGCGTCCACATCCTTGCGGTCGAGAATCTCTTTATAATTCCGCGTCGTCGGGATTTGTTTCTGCACCGCTTCTTGCGCGGCCTCGTGACGGCTGTCATAGAGATCACACGCGGCAACGCATTCAACACCGGGCACGGCGAGCGATGCTGCCAGCAACTCGCATCCGCGCGTGCCTGTGCCGATCGAAGCGAAGCGGACTGTATCGCTCGGCGCTACGGGACGGCTTTGCCCCCAAAGTGCGGCCGGCTCCAGCAGGGTGATCTTCGCTGCGGCTACTGAGCCGGCGCCAATCCGCATGAAATTGCGGCGCGTCAAAGGATGCATTCTGTCTTTTTCCTCTCTTCCATCAACGATGAAATCCGAAGCATTAAATCGCATGCCGTAGCTAAGCGTTATGCAACCTGGAGAACGCTAACGGGCAGCGACAAAGTGATAACAGCGCCCCCTCCCGCGCGATCAGAGATTCTGGCTGCACCACCGTGGGCGTGAACAACCGCGTCTACAAAAGCAAGCCCGAGTCCGTGACCGGGGGAATGTTTCCCCTTCACAAAGCGTTCAAAAGCGCGGCTGCCCATATCAGGCGGGAATCCTGGGCCATTGTCTTCAATCACCAGCTCTGCTGACCCTTGAGTTGAATGCAGCCGAATGCTCACTCGACATCCCACGGGCAAGTGAGTCAACTCGTTCTCCAGCAGATTGCTTACCGCTCTATTCATAAGGGGCAAGTCGGCATCTATGACCACATGCGGGTCAAGATCAACGGTGACCTCTTGATCGCGTTCAGCCATGGCTGGCTGGTAAATATCAACCAGTTGTCTCACGACTTCGGAGAGGTCGACTGGGCCACGGTCCATGTGAAGCGCACCCGCTTCTGCTTCCGCGAGGTCCAAAGTCGTGTTCAGCAACTGCAAGAGCCGATCCAGCTCTTCGATCGCCAGCCCAACTGAGTCCCGCCACTTATCGTTACCTTCGTCGCATAATGCGGATTCGAGAGTTCCACGGATCAAGGTCACCGGGCTTTTCAGATCATGGGCGACGGCGCCAGTCACGGTGCGAAGCTGATTCACCGACGACTGAACCCGGTCCAACATGTGATTGAACGTCTTCGCTAATCGCGAGATCTCGTCCGAAGTCGCCGGTTCCGGCAGTCGCTCCTGTAAATCCTCAGTGCTTATCTGCGCCACGGTTTCCGCAATGCGTTCAACCCGGAGCAGGGTACGGCGCGCGCTCCAATAGGAGATGACGAAACCAAGCAGAAACATGCCACCCCAGATCAACAGAAAACGCCGGGCGAGAATGTGCAGCAGATATTTGGCGCCACGATCTGAAAGGCCCAGATAAACGGTCCTGCCGTCCTGTGCTTGAACCACGACGCGGAAGGTTCGTTTCCATCCTTCCACCTTTATGGACTTCGGAGTGCCCGGAACGAGCTTTGCCTGTTGAATCGCGGCGACAAAGGCGTCCGTCGACCCTGGGCCCACCCAGAACGGAGATTCGCTGTTATTGGGATCGGTTGCTAGAAAAAAAACAGAGTTTAGTCTTTCGCCTCGGGCATTGCGCTCCTCCGGCACCTCCCGCGTGGCAAGCTCAGCCACCTCTCCAATGATCCGCTTGTGCAGGTGATCCCGGGGGGTATCGGCCAAGACTTGCACCAAGACTTCTGCCTCGCCGCTAAGCCAGGTGTCACTGCGTTCCCGGATCCCCTGAGCGACAAGGAAATAAACAATGTAAAAAGCCACAGCGGTTCCGAGCGCGAACGCCAGAGTCGTCCAGATCGAAATCCGCCAAGCCGCGGTAGCGCGTAAGTTCCTAGGCATGCCTGAGAACGTAGCCAACACCTCGAATGGTATGGATCAACGGCCGTGGAGTGTCATGGTCCACCTTACTGCGCAGACGATAAATATGGACATCCACGACGTTGGTTGCGGGATCAATTCTCATCCGCCAGACGTGATCCAGAATCATGGTACGAGTTACGACACGACCCTCATTGCGGCAAAGATACTCCAGCAGCGAAAACTCCTGCGGGGTCAATTGCAACAAGTGATCGCCCCTGCGAGCCTCACGCCGTACCAGATCAAGCTGCAAGTCGGCGGCCTGCAGGCGCACCGATTCGTTCAGCGGAGCCGCAGATCGGCGCAGAAGATTTCTCAGTCGCGCCAAAAGCTCCGGCAGGGCGAACGGTTTGGTGAGGTAGTCGTCTCCACCCTGTTCCAGACCGCGGACACGCTCATCGACAGATCGGCGGGCAGAAAGGATGAGGACTGGTGCCGAACTGCCCTGCGCCCGGCAGTGCGCAATCAAGTCCAGTCCATCCATGTCGGGAAGGCCAAGATCGATGATGAAGGCATCGTGAATGCCTTCCAAAGCCATCGCTTCCCCGGTTCTCGCGTTATCGGCAGTATCCACCTGGTATCCAGCCTCTACCAGGGCTCGTTTCAGGAACTGCTGAATGGATAGGTCGTCCTCTACTAACAGCAATCGCATAAGAGATTCCCGCCTGCCCAAGAACTTTACACCTCCAGGTGGGATGCAGGAAACTCCTTAGGCGTTAAACCAGCTTCGGGCCAGATCCCGCGCTGCGAACTGAGGCGCATGAACAACACCCGCTAATTTAGATGGGGACTTGCCGGTTGGCTCATTGTTTACGCCACGTCATGTCAACGCGTATCGGGATTTCATTCTTAACCGGCAGGGTCAGCAGAGTCGGGGGCTCAATCTTGAAATCGGTGAGCGTAGCCGGAATCGTACCTGTGATGCGAGTCTCGCCGTTCTGGGTCTCAAGTTTGAAAGGAACCTGCTTGTAGTGGACGGTCTGGCCAGCGAATTGAATCTCTAAATCGGCGTTAACGGTCGATGAGGTCTCGTCCGATTCGGGCAGCCGCGTGCGTACGGTGACGATGGGAAACTCGGCCCCGCGCGTCACCTGCAGCATGTGAAGATCGCGGTTGCTGTCGCCAGAATCAAACGACTTGACCGGCACCGCGATGAGGAAATCGCATTGGCCCGCGTGGCAAACGCCCTTGCCTTTTGCCGCACGGCTTACCCCCTCAGACTGATGCAGTGGGTGCGACACGTGATAAGTGAGAGTGCTTTCTTTCAGGACCCATTGGCTATCGGCCGCAGCAAACGCGGGAACTACGGCGAGCAAAAACGCGATCAGTATTTTCTTTTCCATAGACGGAGCTTAGAACTTGACCGAAACCGATAGCAGAGCAGCGCCAAAGGCCCCCGCGGTCACAATGGCGACTGGTCCATGCGCGGAAGCGATGCCGTGAACTTTTTCGCCCTTGTTCTTTTGATCGTAGGCCAGAATCCCCAGGATGGGCGTCAAGATCATCCCCGGGCCGTGGATCCAGGCCATGGCCTTGTGAAAGCGGATCGGACCGCGGGTTTCGGTCCCGGGGATCCTGGGCGCGCGGATTGCGTAGTAAGCGGTAATGAAATACAAGTCTCCGGTCAGCCCGCCCAGAGCCACATGCAGATCACGCGAGGCAGTGCTCGTGCTTTTGCCCCCGGCGTTGAGAGACGTGGCAACGGTGGCAATCAACGGAATGGTGGTGATCAAACCCATCCGTTGATGGATCTTCAGCATGTGGCTGCGCTTATCCAGCAAGGCTTGCTCGCGGGCGTTTCCTTGAGTCTGCTCCGGAGTAAGGCCTAGATCCGACAACGACGGCTCGGTCGTAGTGCTGGACGGCGCGTTCGGCAAGTTCTCCTGTGACGTCGGCGTCGGTTTTCCGTTAGCGGTTGCAACCAGTTTCTCGTCCAGAACCGCTGGCACAGTTCCACTCACGGTCGTGGAAGGAATCTCGAACATGTTGAAACCGGCGGCCTCAAATTTCACCTGGTAGTTGCCCGATGGAAGAAGGTCAAACTTATAAGTGCCCTCCGGCCCCGTGGTCGCGGTTCGCGCCTGTCCGGTCTCTACGTTTGCGGCCGTGACTGTCGCATTCGCGACCGCCGCGTCGGATGCATCGGTGACCTTTCCCGTCAATACTCCGGTACCGCTCGTCTGCCCCATCAAAGGAGTAACCAACGTGATGAGCAGACCAACCACAACGACAACAGATACGCCGCCGCTCCCGTAGCGGAGGGCATTGCTGAGCATCTTTCACCTCGCGGTTTATTTCTAAGCCCGAACCAGATCGCTCGAACCTGCATCTCGGCATCGCGTATTTTCGTTTCGAATAGATCGAGGAGGCTTCGGCTGGCCAGACCTCCTTTCAGTCCTCGCGCGGGGTGTCGTGCTCACCCCGCGTGAGACTGATAGCGCGATACTGTCTTATCGCGACAGGATTATTAAAACTATCTTAGGCCCGCAACATTACCGCGCTTTTTCCGGACGATGACGATTTGTTCATGGAAGCCCTCAATGGTCGCGTTCCGGCGGTCGTTCGGTGTCTGCAACCACGGCTAGCGTTCCCTCGCACCACCCGTTTTCGCGCAATGTGACCAAAAGATTTTTCTTCAGGGTCCTGGAATTCGCATTTGCGGAAGGGTTCGTCGTACGTTTTCACTCCTTAGAATTTTGAAGGCCTGCTGAAAAAGGCTTGCATCTGCGACCCGATCGTTGCAGAATTGCGTCCCAACAGAACATGGAACGTTGCCACCGGATACTGACCCTCGGTCAGCTTCCTTTGCCTTACTTTCCGGTGACGTTTCCGGGAGCCTCTAATGACCTCGCAATGGATTTCGGGTTGGATTTCTCCTAAGCAATTGGCATCGCGGATTCTATGTCCAGTCGTTTGCGTTGCATTGTTGGCCGCGGCAGCACAGGCTCAGCAAGCTACCGCTCTTATCACCGGGACGGTCAAAGATTCTTCCGGTGCGGTCGTGGTCGGGGCGAAGGTGACTCTAAAGAATTCCAACACCAACATTGCGCGCACCACTACCACGAACAAAAGCGGTGACTACTTATTCACGCTGGTGCCGATCGGAGCCTACGCGCTCACGGTCGAGCAGACCGGTTTTGAAACGTATGTGCGCAAAGGGATCACACTCGAGATCAATCAGAATGCCCGGCTCGACGTGTCGTTGAAGGTCGGTTCCGCCAGCCTGGTAGTGGAGGTGCAAGGCGACGTCTCGCAAGTGGACACCCTCAGCGCTACCCTCGGCAAAGTAGAAACCACGCAACGCATCCTGCAGCTTCCTTTGGTCGATCGCGACACTCTGCAACTCGGGCTATTGCAAGCCGGCGTTTTTGCTCCCGACCAGGACGATGGCTCGGGCAATCCATATTCGGTCAGCGGGCAGCGCTCGGAATCGATGACATTCTTGCTGGATGGAGCCGATAACAACGATTTCCTGGGCAACAACATTGTGGTTAATCCCAATCCTGATGCCGTGGCCGAGTTCAAGATTCTCACCAACAACTACACGGCCGAGTACGGACGAACCTCCGGGGGCATCGTCAATCAGGTTATCAAGTCAGGGACGAACCAGATCCATGGCAGCGCGTTTGAATTTTTCCGGAATACAGCCCTCGACGCCAGCGACTATTTCCTGCAAGCCGTGCCCGTTCTGCGCCGAAATCTTTTCGGAGCGACCCTCGGTTTTCCCATCAAGAAAGACAAATTATTTTTCTTCGCTTCGTACCAGGGGACAAAGCGCAGCGAGGGCCAGAATCCGGGACCGCTGCCAGTGCTGAGCCCGGCCGAGCGGACGGGGGACTTCAGCGAACTGCTGCCTTCCGTGCAACTATACAATCCAGCCACTGGCAACCCGTATCCTAATAATCAAGTGCCGGTCGACCCCGTCATCAAGAACTACATCAACGCCTATCTGCCGCTGCCCAACCGTCCCGGCAACCTGTTTGAATCGGGCCCGGTAGCGAAAATTAGCGACACGCAATTTATCTTCCGCGCCGACTACAACATTTCGCCGAAAGACATTCTGTCGGGCGTTTACATTTTCGACGACACGCCGGATAGCTACCCGTTCCAAATCATCAACGGCGGATCTACAGGCGGCGATGTACCGGTAGGTTCCGGCTTCACCGACGCGAACCGTTATCAATCGGGGAATATTACGTGGACCCGAACCATTTCGCCAAGCTTGGTGAATGAGCTACGCTTCGCCGTCAACCGCTCCGCAACCTACACTTCCGTACCGACGACTACCACTTCCCCTGCGCAGTTGGGATTCCTCACTGTCACTCCCGACGACCCTAAAGGCACCGCGCCGCCTCTGATGAGCGTTACCGGCAACTTTAACCTGGGCCCGTCCCCCCAGGGACCGACCAAGATTCATGATATGACGTATCAGTATCAGGACACGCTTTCATGGACCAAAGGGAAACATGATTTGAAGTTTGGCGCCGACCTGCGCTGGGTGCAGAACAACTTCAACTACGACTTCTACACCAACGGCAGCTTTACCTTCGGACAGGGTGGTTCCTATACCGGTAGTACGCTGGCTGATTTTGTCGGGGGCTTCTTCGACAACTACTATCAGTTTTCCAACGCGGTCTATGCGATTCGCACTCACTCGCTCTATTTTTTTGGCCAGGATGCCTGGAAAGTCACTCATAACCTGACCTTCAATTACGGCCTGCGCTACGAATACAATTCGCCGCAGGAAGATCCGCACAACCAGATCATTGGCTGGTATCCCGGACAACAGTCGACGGTGTTTCCCGACGCTCCGCGAGGCTTCTTGTATCCGGGCGACCCAGGCACTCCCAATCGCGGGTTGATTTACCCCGATCGAAATAATTTCGCGCCGCGATTTGGTTTTGCCTGGGATGTGTTGAGTAACGCCAAGCTCGTGATGCGCGGCGGCTTCGGAATTTTCTATGACATAGCGGATGGTGCGCTGAACGAACAATTTGGCGGCCAACCGCCTTTCGGATATGTGGCCAACAACTTTCCCTGTTTTGGAGTCGCGACCGATAATTCGGACGGATGCCTGGCCGCGCAGCCCAATGGTTCTTACGTGGCTGATCCCTTTCAGACTTTGTATCCCAACCCTTATCCGTACATTGCAAGCGGGAACTACGGTAAATTCTTTTCTCCAGCGCTACCGTTCGCCTACGTGGCCTATCCCCGCTTCCGCACTCCGTATGCGGAGAATTTCAATTACGGTTTCCAATATCAGGCCAGCAGAGACACCATGATCGAAGCCGTGTACGTGGGCAGCCTCAGTCGAAAGGCGATTGTTGATACGGAATTGAACTACGCGTCTTATGCCGGTCCCAATGGGCTCGCAGCCCAGTATCTTTACTTCCTCGGCCAGGAGGGCAACACGGGGGAAAGTACAGCCTTCGAAATCAACCCGGACTGTGCCCGTCCTCTAGCGGCATGCACCGGCGGAGCGCCCGCATTTACCGGCCTGCCTACGGGCGCTACACAGATTTATACCAACTTGAGCGAGGGCAATTCCTCCAGCAATGAATTCCAGCTTACCGTGGATAAGCGCCTGAGCCATGGGTTGCAATTCCGCGTGGCCTATACCATCTCTAAAACCATCGACGATCAATCTGGCTTCCGGGCCCGTTCTTACACTTTTACCGATCCGGCTAACCCGGCCCTGGACCGCGGGCTAGCCGACTTTGACGCTCCGCAAAGATTGGTTCTCAGCCCGATCTGGCAGATACCACTGGGAAACCATGGAAGTTCTTTGACCCGCAAGGTGCTTGGCGGCTGGAGCGTTGCCACCATCGCCAGCTTTCAATCAGGAAATCCATTTACTTTCTTTTCCGAAAACAATTCTGGCGAACTGAACAATTACCTCGATCGGCCGGATGCGATTGGTCCGATACAGGTTTTCAGCAACGTCCGCCAGCAAGAAACGTTCTCTCCGAGTTCAAACGGGGTAAATGGAAGCTGCTTGCCCGGCACTGTGACTGGACATTTCCTGATTAACCCCACGAATCTGGTTTGTTCCGTGGGTTCGCCGATCGGCTTGCCTGCCGATCCTCTGCTCACGCCCGGTGGAGTGCCGCTCTTCACTTTCGGCAACCTGTCGAGAAACGCGATGCGCGGGCCAGGAATCAACAACTGGGACATTTCCATCCTGAAAGACATCCCTTTTACGGAAAGCAGGTACCTGGAATTCCGTTCCGAGTTTTTCAATGCCTTCAATCACGTGCAGTTTTACAGTCCGACCTATCAGGACGGTACGGTTGGAGGGGATGCGTTGTTCGGACAGATCAGCTCCGATCGTGGTCCACGGGTGATTCAGTTCGCATTGAAAATGTATTTCTGAAGATGGTGAGATCGCTCGCGAAAGTGAGACACGGCCTGCGGTGTTGATTGTAACCTCGGCAAATCGAGTTGTGTTCCGTATGCTCTAAACAGCTGTCCGTGTCATGGTTGGAGTTGACGCACCCGCATTTGATCCATCCGCATTTGATCCATAAGATAATCGGTACCTACGACCGTCCATCTTCATCTAACATTTCTAACCCATGGCAGACGGCTCTGAAACTCTCAAGGCTTTGCCGCCGAAAGATGCCCCACCCGCGGCAATCTCCTCCCAGCGGTGGCGGCCCAAATACAACCCCTGGTTGATTGCAGTCGTGGTCGCTTTGGCCGCATTCATGGAGGTGCTCGACACCAGTATCGCCAATGTCGCCCTCCCGTATATTGCGGGCAATCTTGGAGCGACCAACGACCAGAGCACATGGGTGCTCACTTCATATCTCGTCTCCAACGCCGTGGTTCTGCCGATCAGCGGATGGTTTGCCAATGTGCTCGGCCGCAAGTGGTTCTTCATGGCGTGTCTGGCGATTTTCACTGTGAGTTCGCTCTTGTGCGGCTTCGCGCCCAGCCTTGGGGCAATCATTGTGTTTCGTATTTTGCAGGGCACCGGCGGCGGAGGATTGCAACCAATGGCCCAAGCCATCCTGGCTGACGTATTTCCTCCCGAGCAACGCGGCTTGGCATTCGCGCTCTACGGCGTCACCGTCATCGTTGCGCCTACCGTAGGGCCGACTCTGGGCGGCTGGATCACCGATAATTACACCTGGCGCTGGATCTTCTTCATCAACGTCCCGGTGGGGATTATCACGCTGTTCCTGGTTTATCGTTTGATTGAAGATCCACCCTGGGCAAAGCGCATCAAGGGTGCGATTGCAAAATTCGATTATGTCGGCGTGTCCCTGCTCGTCCTGGGTGTTGGTGCTTTGCAGGTCATGTTGGACAAGGGCCAGGAAGATGATTGGTTCGGGTCGCGTTTCATTACGACCCTCGCTATCCTTGCGGCGGTTGGCCTGGTGTCGGTGGTGATCTGGGAGTGGTTTTACAAAAATCCCATCATCGACGTGCGCCTGTTCAAGAACTTGAACTTCCTGGGCGCGAACGGCATGATGTTTGTGTTGGGCCTCATGCTGTTTTCCACCCTTGTGATGATGCCGCTGTACTTGCAATCGCTGATGGGCTACACCGCGGAGTCGGCTGGCTTGGTGCTTTCCGGGGGTGGCGCTCTGCTGTTAATTCTGATGCCGATTGTTGGCTTTCTTTCGTCCAAGGTCCAATCCCGCTATCTGGTCGCGTTTGGCTGGCTGACGCTCTGCATCGGCATGTACTATTCTACGCAACAGCTCGACCTTCAAATCAGTTTCTGGAGCGCCAGCAAACTGCGCCTGCTGCAGGTGTTTGGGCTCGCTTTTCTCTTCGTTCCCATCAATTTGACCTCGTATGTGGGAATGCCGCTGGAGAAAAGTGGCAGCGTCGCTGGGCTGGTCAACTTTATGCGCAACATCGGCAGCAGCGTGGGAACTTCGATGGTTACCACCTTGATTGCGCGCCGGGCGCAGGTGCATCAGGTGTACCTGGTTGCCCATGTCACTGCGGGCCGGCCCACTTTCGCCGGCGCGGTTGCGGCTATGACCGCACACCTGATTGCATCCGGCGAGAACGCTGAGCATGCCGCAAAGCAGGCCTATGGAATCGTCTATCAAACTGTGTCTGGGCAGGCGAGTACATTAGCCTACATCGACACGTACTGGGTTCTGGCTATTGGAGCGGCGATCATGTTTGTGGTGTCATTTGTGTTGAAGAAAAATACACCTGGTGGGGGGCGTGTTGCTCTGGACTAGGATGGATCCATGATCCGAGTGATTACTATCGAGCGCGAATACGGAAGCGGTGGCGCCGACATCGCGAAGCGAGTGGCGAGCCGGCTCGGCTGGAAGCTCTGGGATCAATTGTTGACCAACGAAATTGCCCGGCGGATGGATTGCGACGACCGTGTAGTCGAAATGCACGAAGAGAAGAAAGATCCGTTGTTTTACCGTCTCTTCAAAGCCTTCATGCGCGGCAGCTTCGAAGGAAGTTTGAATGCCCCGCGGCTGAAGATGGCGGACACCGAGTGCATCCGCGAAGTCACCGAGCGGGTTGTGAAAGATACGGCCGACGGCGGCAAATGTGTAATTGTGGGCCGCGGCTCGGCGTATTACTTGCAAAGCCGTCGCGACGCCTTTCACGTCTTTGTTTACGCTCCGTTTGACGCGAAGGTGCGGCGGCTGCAGGCCGGCGGCAAGAGCCAGAGCGAGGCCGTACACCTCGCCGAAACCGTCGACCGCGACCGGGCTGCTTTCATCAAGCAATACTTTGGCGTCGAATGGCCGGATCGGCAACGCTTTCATCTCATGATCAACTCGACCATTGGCGAGGAAACGGCGGTTGAAACGATACTTGACAGCATCGCCAGATTGGAGGAACAACCAGCGGGATCTGGTTCGTTGGTTCAGTAATTGGAGGATAAAGCGGCGTAATAAATGCCAAGCTTTGCCCGGTTGGACAGCCGGGGGCTGCTAGTCCCCACGTGATTTACTGCATCAGTCGCTTCAGGGCCGCGCGAGCTTCGCCGACCTCGGCGAGATGGGATTGCGAACTCTCGAAGTGAGAGAGAAATTCCTGGTACTCGTTAATGGCCTGATCGTGCTTGTTGGTTTTTTCATACAGCTGGCCCAGATAGTAGTGGGCGAGGATTCCAAGCACAGGACATCTCTGCCTCAGAGAACCTGAGTTCGCCAGTACGCGCCCGGATCGTAAGCATGCACGAAACTCAGTTTCGGCCGACGTGTAGTCATTGGTGAGCAGATGGGCGCGGCCTTTGAGGTAAAGCAGATAAGCGTCTTGAAAATCGGGAATGTTGGCGACGCGGCTCAGGGCGGCTTGCCCGTTACCGTTGTGGACTGCAGTGCCGATGTCAGCGTAGGCTTGATCAATTTCGACAGACCGAGGAGCGATCCAGGGATGGCTGGACGCGAAGCGCTGGAAGCTTTGCTGCGCCGCGGCCCGATTTCCCGCCATAATTTGCAGAAAGGCCACAGTTTGCAGTTCGTAATCGTCCAGCTTCTGGTGTTGAGCGAAAGAGAGAGCGGCGGGACCCTGCCCCAGCCAGACAGACAAGACGGCGAATTGTTGTAGGAATGTTTCGGCAGCCTGGCTTTGTTTCGCGCGCCCGAGTTGGATCACTGCGTCTCGATAACTGGCAAGTGAGCCGTCGAGGTCGCCTCCCGTCTGCTTGACCTGCGCCTCGAAGCCCGGAACATAAAGGCGCGAGAGTGGAGAGGCACGCTGCGCAAATTGCTGGAAGGCAGCGTTAGCCATGTCTGGCTTCTTTTGATCGGTGTACACAATCGCCAGCTTCAGGTACTCTCCGTAGTCGCTGAAATCCGGTTTCAGTTCAAGCACTTTGCGGTAAGCGGCGACGGCCTCATCATCCCGGCCTGCTATATAGAGAACGTCACCGCGCGTGTCCAGAGGATTGGGGTCGCCCGGACGAACCGCCATATAAGCATCGTTGGCCGCCAATGCGCCATCGAAATCACCCCCAAAGGCCAGCGCGTAGCATTCAAAGTTCAAAAGATCTTCGCTTTTCGGATCCAAAGCGAGTCCCTGTTTGATTAGTGCAACCCCTTGCTCCTGCTTACCAACGCCGGCAAGCATATTGCCGAGAAGACCGCGGTCCATGGTGCTGCGGGGGAATTCCGATACCAATTGCTGACGGGCCGCCAAGTTGGCCTCTGGGTCTTGGGAGCGACTGGCTTTCACCGCCTGCAGGGTCAACTGATCGTATCGAGGCAGGCGCGACTGCAGTTGCTCGACCTTGAGCTGAACTTCGTTGCCCCGGCGCAGATCGCCCTGAAGGCGGTACTCGTCGGCGAGGCGCAGATAGGCAACAGCAAACTGCGGGTCCAAACGGACCGCCTCTTCCAATTCGCGGATGGCGTCGGCCTCGAGATAACGACGGGCGTAGTCAAGGCCAAGTTGATAGTGCCGGTAGGCCTCGACGTTGGAGGTGGAAGCCTGCTCGATTTCCGGGGCTTTTGCAGGCATGTCCGACGCGGGCAGAAAGCTGCTGGCAATGCTGGCGGTGAGCCGGTCCACCATGCCGAAAATGCTCTGGACGTCCTGCCCTTCGAGCTTGTCAGAGAAAAGTATCTGGCCTGTGCTGGTGTCCTGCGCGCGAACATCGAGACGCAATTGCGTGGGTCCGATCTTTAGCAACGCGCCCGTAATGTAAGCGTCGGCGCCGGCATCGCGCGCGGCTTGCTGCGCCTGCGCCGGATCCATTGATTGGCCATCTTTAGCGTTGACGTCTTTGCTGGCGCGCTGCACCGCTCCCATCACGCGCTCGGTCGAGAGGACGTCCAGACCTTTTACCTGCGCGAGATTCGTGGTCAGCATGTCAGTGAGACCGTTGTCGAGCCAGTTGAGCGACTGATCCTGCGAGAGGTTAGAGAAGTAGAGAACGGCGATGGATTTGTGACCTTGCGCAGCGGCGGGATGAGTACTGCGTCCGCGGAAGAACCAGAATCCTGCAATCACGACAACCAACGCGGCTGCGGCAGAGGCAATCAACCAGGTACGCTTCCCAGCCGGAGCACTGGCGGCTGTCTGACTCACCGATCCGGATGCGGCCTGGGTTCGTGACGACGATGCAGCGATCCCCGAAGGAGTCGCCGATTCCATTGGCGGGTTTGTGATCGGCGCGGGAATAGTAGTCGGGGCGGAGGTCGGAGGTGCAGACACTGGAGGCGGAGTTTCGAACGAAGCGGTTCTGCCGGATTCCGTGTCCCGCTTCAACCTCTGCAGATCGGCCCGCATATCGGCAGCGTGCTGGTAGCG
The DNA here is from genome assembly GCA_049585795.1 of Terriglobales bacterium. Taxonomy (GTDB): domain Bacteria; phylum Acidobacteriota; class Terriglobia; order Terriglobales; family Acidobacteriaceae; genus JABDBE01. The sequence goes on from JBAVAQ010000017.1 coordinate 99,509, forward strand.
CAGGTTCCGGTCTTTCTCCAGCGCCTTGCTGATAATTTCTTCCAGTTTCTGAGGCAGATCTGGATTGAGCCGCACCGGAGGCACGGGCGCCTTGCGCAGAATCGACTCGAATATAGCCGCGGTGCTGTCGCCGCGAAATGGGAGCGTGCCGGTTGCCATTTCGTAAAGAACGACGCCGAAGGAAAACAAATCCGTGCGCGCGTCCAGTTCCTTGGCGCGGGCTTGCTCCGGCGACATATACGCCACCGTGCCCAGCGTGCTGCCGGGACTGGTAAGGTGCTCGTCGCTGATGGCCGTTGCGCTGGCGTCGATTGCCTCGCTTCTGCGGCCCACAACTTTAGCCAGGCCGAAGTCGAGCACCTTGGCCAGTCCGCGCCGGGTGACAAAAATGTTGGCAGGCTTGATGTCGCGGTGAATAATTCCTTCGCCGTGAGCAGTATCGAGAGCATCGGCGACCGCGATAGCGATTTCCAGGAGTTGGTCGAGATCCAATGGCCGCCCAATGACCAGGTGCCTCAGGGTCTGGCCATCGAGGAACTCCATGGCGATAAAAGGCTTATTCTCGTGCTGACCGATTTCGTAAATAGTGCAGATGTTGGGATGGTTCAGGGCTGATGCGGACTGGGCTTCACGCTGAAACCGGTCTAACGCCTGGCGATCTCGGGCAAGCTCTTCCGGCAGGAATTTCAGAGCGACAAAGCGGTGCAGGGTTATGTCTTCGGCCTTATAGACCACGCCCATCCCGCCACCACCGAGTTTTTCGAGGATGCGGTAGTGCGAAATGGTTTGCCCAATCACTGGCGCAAAAATCTTACGTCTCCCAGCCAGGCAAGTCAAATCGCACGCCCAGAGCCGGAATTGCATTGACTATCGGCTGCGAAGCGGGTAAGATCGGCGGGTTCTTTTCTCCCCCCGAAGGAAG
>JBAVAQ010000018.1:0-20632 GCA_049585795.1 Terriglobales bacterium
TCGAGCAGGAAGTCGAGAAGTGTCCGGAGGCGCGGCGGTTGATGACGCATCCCGGAGTCGGTGCCTTAACCGCACTGGCCTTCGTGCTGATCATTGGCAAAGCCGATCGGTTTCAGTGTGGCAAGCAAGTGGCCAGCTATCTGGGGCTGGTGCCCTTGGAAGATTCCAGCGGGAACCGGCGACGGCTGGGACACATCACCAAACAGGGGAGTTCGATGATGCGCTTCTTGCTAGTGGAAGCGGCGCAGGTGACGGTACGCAGTGTGCCCGAGTGGCGCAGCAAGTATCTCCACCTGATGATGCGGCGAGGACGAAAAATCGCCAAGGTCGCGATGGCCCGCCGGCTAGCAGTTCGGTTGTATTGGATGTGGCGTAAGGAATGGGATTACGCGCAGTGGGTCAAGTTCGGTTCGCACGCGGGACAACCCGGACATCGCGATGGTGTGCAGTCGATCACCGAGTAATTGATTGGGTATCCCGCTCCCCTTTCACGGGGGAGTTCGAAGTAGTAATCATGATCGTGGTTATGACCGAAGAGATGCATGGGTCGGACTGAGTCCTGACCGGAAAACGATTACGAGCGAGCCTACGGTTGGAAAAGGCAACACCATCTACGAGAGCGAAATGGCGCTCTTCTTCGAGTGCATGCAGTAGTGCGCTCAAAAGTGCTTGACACTGGCCGGCATTGTCAGAGACGCGATGTTTCACTAATTGACGTTAAAGTTTGTAGACAAAACGACCACCAAAGTCTTGGCCGCCCATGAAGCAGATTTTACGCCTTGACGCAAGCGTCCTTTTTGGGCGTACTGTGCCCGCCAGATGTGGGAAGCCTGTTTCCTGGCCAGTCTCACTGACCTTCCTAGGCTCTGGCTTCTGAATCCATTTCGAGACAGCAGTGTAAGGAGATTCGATGAAAACCATCAAATTGATGCTGTGTTTATTTGGGTTTGCGCTACTATTTGCAATCGCCGCGGCAAACGCAGCCGACGCGCCCAAACTGACCTTCAACTTCACTAAAGCAAATGTCCCCGGAGAATTCCAAACCTTGGTTGCAGAAATCAACAACAACGGTGTGATGGTCGGGGAGTACCAGGATGCGAAAGGCTACTTTCACGGTTACATTCTCGACGGCAAGAAGTTGACCAGGCTAAATCATCCGAAGGGCAAAAACACTGGCCTCAGTGGTATTAATTTCAACGGGCCGATTAAGGTTGTCGGCTCTTATACAAATTCCAACGGCAACTCAGTGGGATTTCGGTACATGCCTGCGACCAAGAAGTTCACGGATATCCCCAGTCCCAAGGGCGCCACGTCCTCGTACACCGGAGGTATGAACGATCAGGGATGGATCGCCGGTTACTACACCGACTCAAGCAACAACGTTCACGGGTTTCTCTTGCAAGGAACAAAATATACGATTCTGGACGTGCCGGGCGCCACTGCTACGTATGCTTATGGCATCAACAACAAGGGCGATATTACGCTGACTTGGGTCAATTCGAGCGGCGCTTATGAAGGGGCCCTCTACAATTACAATGCCAAGAGCTACACGACAATCAAGGTCCCAGGCGCCGGAGCGACGGGTTCCGAAGCCTCCTTCATAAACAACCAGGGCGATATCACTTTCTGGTGGTTTGACTCCAGTGGCACAGTGCACGGTGCGCTATTCGTGCATGCTATGAATAAGTTCTACAAGTTTGACTACCCTAAGGCCGTTGGCGGGACCTATCCTAACGGGATCAATGACGAGAATGCCTTAGTTGGGCAGTACCAACACTTTGTCAATGGCCCGGTGTCGAGCTTCAAAGCGACTTTCAAATAACCAACAACAACCATCAGCCACGATGACCCGCTTGAACCCGGACTGGTTTGCGCGGTTTTTTGTTAGTCCACAATCGGTAACACGGACCGCCGTCGCCTGAATCTTAGAGCTAGAACCGTATAGCTCTGTAATGGCTCAGTTGATGTAACCCGGTCAGCATGACCGGACTCCGGTCACAACGAAGCATGAAAAGAGGCTCTACGCCAACCGCTGTTTGCAGTGAGTTCTGGCTCTTTTCAAGGGAGGCCATTACACGTTTTGAGGGAGTTTTGAGCGTAACCGGGATTTATCGTCAATTGACCAGGGTGCTCCACGGGCCGCAGGAGCAATCACGAATGCAGTTATGTGCCACCGCTTCCACATGCCGTAATTGTTTTTGTCGCCCCGCTTGTGATAAAGGAAAGGGATGATTGTTTGGAGGGAATGGACACACAGCTTAAGGGCAGTACTGCTGATCGCGTTGTTGGCGGGCGGGATCCTGCGTAACGCCAGCGCAGAGGATAACGGTCTCGAGCGCACGCCCGTTCTCGGCTGGAGCAGCTGGAGCTTCCTCCGCGAGCATCCCACGGCAGCCCTGGTGAAAGCTCAGGCGCTCGCCCTGCAAAATTCCGGATTGCAGAAAATCGGGTATCAATACGTAAACCTCGACGACTTTTGGTATCAGTGTCCGGGACCGCAAGGTCCGAACGTCGACGCTTATGGCCTTTGGGTGACAGACCCGTCGAGATTCCCGGCCGAGGCAGATACCGACGGCGTCAAGGTAATGGCTGACTACATCCACAGTCTCGGGATGAAGTTCGGAATCTATGTTACGCCGGGTATTTCCAGGCAGGCGGTCAGCCGGAACACGCCGATTAAGGCCACATCGTACACGGCTGCCCAGATTGCGGAACCGTCTGTAAGGGAGAACAACTACAACTGCAAGGGCATGGTCCGCATTAACTATGACAAGCCTGGAGCGCAGGAGTATACGAATTCATGGGTAAATATGCTGGCGGCGTGGGGCGTCGATTACATCAAAATTGACGGCATGAAAGACAACAATGCCGCTGACGTTAAGGCATGGTCGGATGCTATACGGCAAAGCGGGCGGCCCATGATCCTAGACGTCACGCAGGGGAAGCTTACGACCGCTATCGCTCCAACAGTGATGAAGTATGCCAATCAGTGGGAATTCGCGCCTGACGTCGAATGCTATCACTGCGAAAAGCACGGTAGCAGCTACCCGCTGACCAGTTGGGCCGACATTGCAAAACGTTTCAACTACGTGGCGGAGTGGCAGCCTTACGCTGGTCCGGGCGCTTTCAACGACTATGATTCCATCGAGGTAGGAAATGGCAGCAACGATGGGCTGACTCCGGTCGAGCGCCAGACTCAGATCAGCCTGTGGGCCCTTGGGGCCGCGCCCTTCATCCTCGGCGTCGATCTTACTCACCTCGACCCCGCGGATTTGCAAAACCTGGATAACTCCGCCGTCCTTGCTGTCGACCAGGATGCGATCGCCGCGAAAAGGGTGATCAAAACGGGCAACCAGCAGGTATTCGCCAAGAAGGAACCGAACGGAGACACGATCGTTGGTTTGTTCAACACCGGCAAGAAGGCAGAGGAAGTCTCCGTTCCAGCATCCACCATAGGCCTCCCCGAAAACGAAAGCGGCTATTCCTTACACGACCTGTGGACCGGCGAGACGAAGAAAACAAGCAGCACCATCAGTGCTGTTGTTCCATCGCATGGGGTCGTCCTGTACTGCGTCAGGGGACTTTAAACTGCTCGATTGCTGACGACCCCAGTCTGGATCGCCAACTAGAATATTCCTCAAGCGCTATCTCCTTTGACCCGCCTCATTTGCAATAGCCCAAAATGGCGCCCTCGAAACAAACGGCAGCGAATGCCGGGAAATCCCGAGTATGGCGATTTTGACTGATATCGCGATGTTTCGCCAACAATCTTTTCGATGTGCCGAGCAAACCCATCGCTTTCATTGACCTAATCCTCGTCCACGAAAGATGTCTAACCAGTGTCCACCCCAAGGCGTCAGGGCATCATGACCAGAGGCAACTCGATGAAGCTCGTTTCACTAGGCGTGTGATAAACGCGCTGCACTGCGGTGCGGAAGTCTCCTGGCTTGGCCCAAAAAATATTGGGCACAAATGTCTGCGGATTGCGGTCATACAGTGGAAACCAGCTCGACTGAACCTGCACCATCACGCGATGTCCCGGTAGAAACACGTGATTCGCTGTGGGCATGGCGAACTTATAGAGGAGTGGTCGCCCAGCCGCGATTGGCTTCGCCGTCTCTAGGCTGTCGCGATAGCGCCCGCGAAAAATGTCCGCGGAGATCATTAGCTGAAATCCACCCATTTCCGGCTGCCCCGCGACTTCATCGGGATATACGTCAATCAGCTTGACCACCCAGTCCGAATCCGTGCCGCTGGTCGAAGCAACGAGATTCGCGATCGGCTGTCCGCTGATCTTCATCGGCTTACTCAAAACATCCGTCATAAACGTCAGAACATCGGTACGGCCTGAAGCTTCCCGCTGATCGTCAACCAGCCACTCCGACCACGTCATTCCACTGCCGTAACCCATCGGTTGGACTGGTCGTGCCCGGTAGGGAACTGGCTTCGCCGGGTCGGAAACATACTCCTCAAAGGCTTTTCCCCCTGCTTGCGGCGCTGAGAAGCTCAGCTTCATTCCATCACTAAGATACAGCGGCGTGACCCGAACCGAGCAACCGCTCGCACATCCCGCCGGCCATTCTGGAAGCTTGAGCCATTTGTTGGTGCCCGTCTCAAACGCACTCACCGGCGGAACTGCTGCAGCCGGCGCGTCATCTTTCAAATAGTGATCCAAAAACGGACGCAGAATTTCCCGCTGAAAATAAAGCCCCGTATCGCTGCTGAATTTCAGCGTGCCCAGCGTGCTGGCATCCTCAATTTCTTGGCCATGATGCCAGGGGCCCATCACTAAGAATACTTTGTCATTGTTCGTGTCTTTCGGTTTGATGGCCTTATAAACGGCTATCGCGCCATAGATATCCTCCTGATCCCACAAACTGTGCACTAGCATCACTGGGACTTTCAGCGGCTCCCCGGCCAAGATTCGATCCATCGCCTGATCCTGCCAGAACGCGTCATAACTGGGATGCTCGATCACCTTCCGCCAGAACCCGCTCTGTTCCAGCCCATGTTGCCGTCCCAACTCCCCCGCTGATCCAGCCGCCATGAACTCGTCATAGTCGTCGAAGTGGCTCCGCCACCATTTGGCTTTGTTGCTGCGCGTCACCACCTGTTCGTAGATGTAGGACATGTTCTGTTCGCGGAAGGCACCGTTATGGAACCAATCGTCGCCCATCCATCCGTCCACCATCGGATTCATCGGCACCGCCACTTTCAGCGCCGGATGCGGATTGACTAACGCCATCAGTGGGGTAAAGCCGTCATAGGAGATACCCAGAATGCCCACCTTGCCATTACTCTCCGGCGTGTTCTTCACCAGCCAATCGATTGTGTCGTAGGTGTCGGTAGCATGATCGACCGGCGTTGGATTCTGCGGCCCATGCAGAGGCCGATTCATCACATAGTCACCCTCGGAGCCATACTTGCCGCGAATATCCTGAACCACCCGTATGTAGCCGCCTTCAAGGATTACGTTGGTCGCGTTGTCATAGCCATAAAGGTTTGGCCCAAGATGCGAGCTATGGATATGCGTTGTAAGTTCGTCGGCGTTGTAGGGAGTGCGCGTCAGCAGAATCGGCGCGTTCTTGGATCCCTTCGGTACCAGGATGACTGTATGCAGCTTCACCCCATCGCGCATGGGTATCATCACTTCGCGCCTGATGAAGTCGAAACTATCAGTAACAGGATGGAGTTCGGTGGGCGTTTCACTCGGGAAGGCGGGATATTGCGGTGGCGTTGCAGTCTGCGCCGACAACGGTTCAGCGAAAAACGACGTAGAAGGTACAAGAGAGGAACAGCCGGCAACGCCCAGCAGGAAACATAACGTCCTCGAACTAAACAGCCTAAAACCAAGAAGCCTGCCCACCTCTCCCATAGTCGGCACCTCGCGCCACAGAAAGTGTACTGGTGGAAAGCATTGCGAACAACCAAGTTTCGCCGTTCAGACAGCAGATCGCACATGGATGACGGGCCAGGCAGGAGGCATTGTTGCAACCAGATGGGATGAGAATGCCGGTCTCCGGCGGGATGCGATAGGCTCCCAAGTTATCGACGCGCTCGAAGCGCAAGAGATAAAGGAGACCGGCAATGAAGAAGATTAGCACTGCAGGGGCAAGGCAGACGAGGAATTTTCGAGAGCAGAAACTGACGATTGGTTTGGACCTGGGCGATCGATCGAGCTGGTATTGCGTGTTGGATGAAGCGGGGGAAGTAGCTCTGGAACAGAGGTTGGGCACGACTCCGAAAGCGACGCAAGAAGTGTTCGGGAAAATGCCGCGCAGTCGAATCGCATTGGAGACGGGGATGCATTCGCCGTGGGTGAGCCGGGTGTTGAGCGAGTTGGGACACGAAGTGATCGTGGCCCATGCGCGCAACGTGCGCTTGATCGGGGAGAGTCGACGTAGAAAGCCATCTCAAGATCGAGCTCCTGGGATCCGCATGAACGTTGCTCCGCCCTCATCGAATCGCGAGCGTTAGAAAAGTGTAGTTTTCTAACCCAGATTGTGCCATAAAGAATGGGTTCTCGTGCCGCGCTATCTGCTGGATCCCGAGGTGGCTTGTGACGCTAACTGTCGTGGCGGTGATCTTCGGAGTTTTCGCAATTGGTCTGATTGTCCTCCTGATCTACAAGAGCACACTCACAATGCACAGGGATGACCAGTTGTTTCTGGATGACGCGAGTTCGCACATGCACGAAGAGCAGACGGAGCTTTTGGCCAAGGTCAACCGGCTTACCATGCCGGTGCGCGTGTTTAGCATCGGGTCTGGGGTATTTCTGCTGGTGCTCGTGGCGATGTTGATCTATCAGAAGCTAAACGCGGTACAGTAGTGTCGAAACCGGGGGACTTTTGTCCTCCGGCCCTTCTTCAAGTCCCCTTCCGCCGGCAGATCGTGAGTCCGGCTGAGTATTGTCGGCTAGTTGCGGTTTGCCATCTTGCGCAGTGCTGCCGAGTCGTGAATCACCAGAGTCGAACCTCTCGACTCCACGATGTGACGTTTCTTCATCTCAGTAAGCAGCCGGGTAACCGTTTCCCGCGAGATGCCGATCATAGTAAGTATCCCCCGGCAGAGCCGGGGGCTTTAGTTTGTGAGCCGCTCAAAGCGGCTGTGCGGGGTCGCTAACGCGGCCCCGAGTTTCTGGAGCCACCTGTCGGTGGCCGATTAGCGCCACAGGTTCATCTGGTCCAAGCGCTTGTCCTCTTGCTCCTGGTTCCGGATGTAGTCCCGAATCACTGTCTCATCCCGCCCCACCGTGGACACGTAGTACCCCCGCGCCCAGAAATGCTGCCCCACGAAGTTCCTCTTCCTCTCTCCATACACCCGCGCCAGATGAATCGCACTCTTCCCCTTGATAAACCCAATCACCTGCGACACCGCGTACTTCGGCGGAATCGCGATCATCATGTGCACGTGATCGGGCAGCAGGTGCCCTTCCTCAATTCGACTTTCCTTCTGCACGGCCAGCTTGCGGAACACTTCTCCCAAGTGCTCCCGCAACTCCCCGTACACCGTCTTTCTGCGGCACTTCGGGATAAACACCACATGGTATTTGCACTCCCACTTCGTATGGCTTAGGCTTTCCATTTCGTCCATCGCAAAACTCCTTTGCGTGTGCTTGGCGGCTCACGTTTGGGAGTTTCCGCGATGGACTCCTGTATCTGTCAAACTCTTACTGCCTCCCCGGCAGAGCCGGGGGGTCTCCCTTCGTACTAGCAATTTCCTCGTGAGTGAGTCGAAGCTTCAACCGGGCTTCCGGTTTCGCGGCTTCGCCGTTCTTGGAGCCCCATTCTAGGAGCAAGTTCGCCAGTTTCTCGTGGGCGGAGTGTGACAATCCCAGCGAGCGCACTTCGTTGCAAGCATCGTGATATTTTTCGCTGAGCTGCTCGGCCACTTTGAAGCAGGCCTCCACATCGCCCCTAAGAAATCGTAGGAAATCATCGCGCTTAACGAAATTGACCTGGCAGGGATCAAGTGTCTCCGCCGTCACTTCGTAAGGTTTGCCAGAGATGCTGGCGCTCAATCCCAGCACTTCCCCCGGCTCGGCAAGTTCCATAATCATCGTTCGGCCGCCAGGGGAGTCGATGGAAAGCTTTATAGTGCCTTTGCAGAGCACGAAGATGCCGCGTGGCATCTGCCCTTGCACGAACAGTACGGCTCCCTGTGGATATGCAGTTGCGTGCTTTATGCTTTCAAAGGTTTGCAGTGCAGTAGCGGGCAAATCGCAGAAGATGCGATCCGCGCGGAGCTTGCAGGTAAGACAGCTTTCTACCACCTCCATTCCATATGGTGAGAGCATGGACTAGCCTCCTGTGACACCTTCGTGACGCTCTTCATTCAGGCTGACTCTAAGTGTCTCGAACTTCCTTGCTCTTGCTCAGCGCCACAAGGCGCCAGGTTCTAACGCGTTGTGGCCAGGACCGACGCGCGTTTTTCAGCCGGCACAAACTCCCGTAGCGCGTGTCCGGTGTAGATCTGCCGCGGGCGCGCGATTTTCTGCTCAGGATCGGTGAGCATCTCCTGCCATTGGGCCAGCCAGCCTGCGGCGCGCGGGATGGCAAACAGCACGGTAAACATTTCCGGTTTGAAGCCCATGGCCTGATAGATGATTCCCGAATAGAAGTCTACGTTGGGATACAGTTTGCGAGTGATGAAATATTCATCCTCAAGAGCGATTCGCTCGAGTTCCAGCGCAATGTCAAGTTTGGGATTTCCGCCCGTGACTGCGAATACTTTCTCCGACACCCACTTGATGATCTTGGCACGGGGATCGTAGTTCTTATAGACGCGGTGGCCAAAGCCCATCAGCTTGCCCCGCCCGTCTTTAACCTTCTTGAGGTAGGCGGGGACATTCACCTTGGAGCCGATTTCATCGAGCATGGTCAGAACCGCTTCATTGGCTCCGCCATGCAGAGGTCCGGCTAAGGCCGCGGCCGCGGCTGCGGTCGCCAAATAGGGATCGGTATGGGCGCTGCCCACGGATCGCATGGCGTTGGTGCTGCAGTTCTGCTCGTGGTCGGCATGCAGAATGAAGAGAATATCCAACGCGCGCGCGATCACAGGATTGGCCATATACTTCGGCTCAACCATTCTCCACAACATGTTCATGAAATTTTCCGGATAGCTCAGATCGTTGTCCGGGTAAACGTAAGGAAAACCTAGACTGTGCCGGTACGACAGCGCCGCGATAGACGGCAGCTTGCCAATCAGCCGTTTGATCTGCAGCAGCCGGTTCTCGGGGTCGTGAATCTCTTTAGCCTCGGGATAGACCGTGGACAAGGCTGCCACCGTGCTTACCAGCATGGCCATGGGATGGGCATCGTGACGAAAGCCCTCCATGAACTTCTTCGTGGTTTCATGCAGCATGGTGTGATGAGTGATCTCGTTGACCCAGTTTTTCAGATCTTCTGAAGTGGGAAGATCGCCGAACAGCAGCAGGTAAGCCACCTCGAGGAAGGTGCACTGTTCCGCCAGCACTTCAATGGGGTAGCCCCGGTAGCGCAGGATGCCGCGATCTCCGTCAATAAAGGTGATGCTGCTGTGGCACGAGGCAGTATTCATGAACGCTGGATCATAAGTCATGAGCCCAAAATCGTCAGCGCCGGTCTTGATCTTCCGCAAATCCATGGCCGGGATTGTCCCATTCTCGATCGGTAGAGTGTAGTTTGCGGCTGTGCGATTATCGGTGATGGTGAGAGTGTCTGATGCCATGGTGAAATCTCCTTTTGCCGGCGCCCTTGGGCAATAGCGAGTTGCCTGGAACAGCAGACTTCCAGCGCTCCCCTTCACCTCATTTTCTGCGGCTCGGGTACGACGCTGCTGTGCCCCTCCTCACACAAACCTGTGATTAGAGTCACTCGGCATCACACTTACCCAACCCGGCAGATTTTGATTCTCGCTGGCACAACGTGGGCAATGCGGGAAGGAAGACCTGCCCCAAGTGTCGCCTTTTACTGTGGGCAGCCCGGGCGTCGGCGGCGTTGCCGGCTTCCTACTTCTTTTGAAAAAGCGCAGGAGTGGCACTGACAAAACTGACCAAACCATACCTGGCGCGCGGAGGGTCAATCTTGAAAAAGTGCGGGCATCCCTCGCAGGGTTGACCGGGAGATTTTATCCTGACTGTGATTCAGGACCAGGTGAGGGTTTGTAGTCGCCTTCCTGCCTAATCTTCCGATTCCGGCTTCGATTCCAGTCCGGCCCGCTTTAGCAGCCTTCGGAGCGCAGCATTTCCTGCAGCGCCGTGCTGCTCAGCAGCGATATTGCCATCGCGATTGATCACCACGTAGATCGGATAGCTCCGCGCGTTGTACATCGCGGCGAGATTCGTGTCCTTCGTGAGCACGATGGGAACCGATCGCGGATGATCCGCCAGATATTTCTTGACCTTTTTGATCTGGCTCCAGAACATCGATCGCCAGAACGATCAAACCCTTGTGCAACCTGGTTGCACAAAGCCCGGGAGATGCCCAAAGAGCAGTTTAAGCAAGAAGTCGAGAGGGAACTGACCGGGCAGGAAACCGAGCCGTGGGAGATGGTCTTTTTCAAGCTTTACAAAAGCCAGATCCCGATCATCGAGCAGGCGATCGAAACCGCGGCTCTGATGATGGGGAGCGACAAATCCCGGGGTTATTGCCTGGAGATGATCTGCGCCGACTTCTTGGCGGGAGCGAATCTGGAGAATGAAAATCCCGAGGTTCTCTTGCAGTCAGCATTACGATTTTTCAAGTTCCTTCCCGGCGAAGAGAGAAAAGCATTTTTGGATTCCGTCACCGAGCAAGCGGCATGACAGGGGCGCGACCGAAGCAGCATCGCCTGCGACTGGACTCCGAGCAGTTCGAACAGTTGCGCAACCAAGTGCTACATCGCGATGGCTGGCGATGTCAGTCGTGCGGCATAAGATCCAATCTTGAAGTCCACCACCAAGAGTTTCGCAGTCACGGCGGCGACAATTCCGAGCAAAACCTGATTACGCTTTGTTCTGCATGCCATGCCACACTTCACCACCGTTGAGCGTTTCGGCGGGAGCGCGCTGCCCCCGATTTGCGGCAGAGAGAGGTCTTTCCGAGGATCGCTCGTTCCAAGCACGACTGTGTGCGAAGCGGTTAATCAGCAGCTCAACATTCGAGATGAGAAGGGAAGAACCGAAATCGGCGCAGAGATACTTCTTCGGCTTGCGCGTAGATCAAGAAAAAATGTTAAGTCGTTGTCGACTGGAAAGGAAGACGCCGCGTATTTTTCGCTAACAACTCCCTTGATGTCCGCCAATTCCGCCGCATTCATTGACTTGCCCATTTCACAGACGTAAGATTTGCGCCAGTGGTCGGCCAAACTATCTCGCACTACCGGATCGTCGAGAAGTTGGGAGGCGGAGGCATGGGGGTTGTGTACAAGGCCGAGGACGTAACCCTCCATCGTTTCGTTGCCCTGAAGTTCCTCCCCGACGAGATCGCTAGAGACTCCCAAGCATTGACCCGTTTCCAGCGAGAAGCTCAAGCTGCTTCGGCACTAAACCATCCGAATATCTGCACTATTTATGAGATCGGGCAGCAGGACGGGCGGCCCTTCATCGCCATGGAGTTTCTGGACGGCCAGACTCTGACGCACCGCATTGCGGGACGTCCGCTGGAAACCGAGTTGATACTGTCGCTGGCGATCGAGATTGCGGACGCGCTCGACGCGGCTCACTCTGAAGGCATCGTTCACCGCGATGTCAAGCCAGCCAATCTCTTTGTCACCAAGCGCGGACACGCAAAGATTCTGGACTTTGGGCTGGCGAAGATCAGTATGCCAGGCAGTTCTTCGAGCAAGAATGGGTCTCTTAACACGCAGACGGGTTCGGTAGGCGCGGATCATCTGACCAGTCCGGGCACGATGCTGGGAACCGTGGCGTATATGTCGCCGGAGCAAGTGCGGGCGAAAGAGTTGGATGCGCGGAGCGATCTTTTCTCTTTCGGGGCTGTGCTGTACGAAATGGCGACGGGCGCTTTGCCGTTTCACGGCGAAAGCTCGGCGGTGATTTGCGAAGCCATCATGAACCGTGCCCCGGTGGCCGTGGTGCGGCTGAATCACAACGTGTCGCCCAAGCTAGAAGAAATTATCAACCGGGCGCTGGAGAAAGATCGAGAACTCCGCTATCAGCACGCCTCTGAAATGCGCTCCGAATTGTTACGGCTGAAGCGAGATACCGAGACTGGACGAGCTATCCCTGCGAGTTCCGGCACAAAGGCGTTCGCACAGGAAAGCGGCTCTCCGCTCCAACAGCCCTCACTAGCATCTGGTTCCTCGCCTGCGCTTGCTCCATCTCCATCATCGAGCGCCCTGAAGGTCGGCGAAGTTGCTGTCGCCGGCAGGAAACTCTGGAAGGTTCTGGTTCCCGCGGTGGCGGTCGTACTACTGGTCGGCGGGGCGGCGTTGTGGCACATCACCAGAGCGGCGCCCGAATCGGACCAAGAGGTGACTGTTACTCCGCTTACCGCCCACCCCGGGGATGAACGCGATCCAACTTTCTCACCCGATGGCAGCCAAGTGGCTTTCGCGTGGGGACCGGAGGGCGGAAATCCCGACCTCTACGTGAAACTGATCGGTCCTGGGGAGCCAATCCGCTTGACCAACACGCCCGAAGACGAACGGATGCCACAGTGGTCGCCCGACGGCAAATGGATCGCCTTCCCCCGAAGCATGGGCTTGGGGGGCATCGTGGCGGTTCCGGCGCTGGGCGGACCAGAAAAGGTGATTACCCGAGAAGCGGCTAGCACGTATGTCTCCTGGTCCGCCGACAGCCAATGGGTGACTTACTGTGTGGGAAATCCACGAAGTTTGTATTTGGCGCCACTGAACGGGGGTGAGAAGAAGCTCCTGCTTTCGTTGCAAGGAAACCTTCCGGTTATGGCCGGCGTCCTGTCTCCTGACTCCCGGAAGCTCGCCCTCTTATATGGTGGTGATGCGCAGCAGCTTCGAGGAGGCGGAGGCCCCCATCCCGGACTTTACGTCGTCGCGCTGTCGCCGGACTATAAACTCGAAGGCGAGCCCAAGCCATTGACCCCGGCGGATTGGACTATTGTTAGCCCAGCATGGACGGCGGACGGCAAGGAGATTCTGTTCATTCGAGAGCTGGGCTCCGCAAACGCGGGAAGTGATACGGCCATGTATCGTGTCGCCGCCGATGGCGGAGCTCCGCGACGCGTCGGCTTCGCAGGTGACAATCCCTGGTTTCTCGGGATCGCGCGACAAGGCAGTCGGATGGCGTTTACGCGGCTGCATCGCGACATTAACATTTATCGTGTCGCATTGAACGCGAATGGTGCAATCCGCGAGGCTGGTCAAGCGATCATCGCGTCTTCGAGGCGTGATGACATGGCCTATTATTCTCCCGATGGATCCCACATTGCCTTCGCCTCGAACAGAACCGGCCCCATGGAGATCTGGGTCGCGCGGGGGGACGGCAAGGACCCGGTGCAACTCACAACCGCTCCGGACTGGGCCGAGATCGGCGACCCGCAATGGTCTCCGGACGGCAGTAAAATCGCCTACAGTGCTCGTCCCAAAGTCGGCTCAGCGGCGAACATCTTTGTCATTCCCTCCTCCGGCGGGGTACCTCAGGCCTTGACAACCGATCCGGCAACAGACGCCCGGCCCACCTGGTCGCACGACGGACGGTGGATCTACTTTGCATCATCCCGTGCATCATCCCGTGACGCCTTGGGCTGGAACATTTGGAAGGTTGCCTCTTCCGGCGGACCAGCGACACAGGTGACGCGAAGCGGCGGCCTCTTCGCCCAGGAGTCGCCAGACGGGAAGTGGCTCTACTTTACCGTGTTGGGCGGCGTCCTCCGCAGGATGCCGGTCGAAGGGGGTGAAGAGACGGACTATGTGCGCGACCTGGCGGGTCCTAGCGCGGCACTAGAGGCGCCTTCTGTCCTTGTCACGGCAAAGGGCGTCTACTACTTGGCCTCTGGTGCTCACCAGCAAGGTGCTCTCATCCGATTCATCGGCCACGGGGGCGGTGAGGCCAAGACACTCGTTAGCATCCCGCGCACACCTTCGGCAGGCCTCAGCCTTTCTCCGGACGGACGGTTCTTGCTCTATTCGCAATACGACCAATCGGCCGCCGAAATTCTGCTGGTCGAGAACTTCCATTGACACGGCGCCGGCCACGCAAGGCCGTGCGGAATGACGGGCAATCACGCCAACGGGCCTAGGGCTTGGTTCCGACAAATCTTTGGGCTAGGTTTGGAAATAATTTGCGCAGATTTTCTTGCTGGTGCCAACTTGGAAAACGATAACCCCGGTGTGCTCGTACAGTCGGCTCTGCGTTTCTTCCAGTTCTTTCCAAGTGAAGAGCGAAAAGCATTCTTCGACTAGGTAACCGAGAAAGCGGCATGAAGTGGGTTCGACCGAAGCAGCCTCCCCTGCGACTCGATCCCGAGCAGTACGAACAGCTCCGCAAGGAAGTGCTCCATCGCGATGGCTGGAGATGCCAGTCATGCGGCACCAAGTCCAGCCTTGAGGTGCACCATAAGGATTTCCGAAGTCACTCGGGCGCCGATTCGGAAGAAAATCTGATCACGCTGTGTCGCGCATGCCACGCGAGTATGCATCATGGTCGAGGCGATGGTTTTAGCTGTTGACCCCCGTTTCGCTCTCAGATGGGATGAGCATTGCCGAGAACTGGGTGAGCTAATGGCCAGCTCGCTGCGAGTTATCAAATGAGACATTCGTCCAAGTCCGCTAAGGCGCTGATGATCGTTTTCTGAGTGCCTGCTCTCCTGGTTGCGTGGATCGGCTTTCAGCTTGGGTGCGCACCGTCACACCGGAATCTTGCGGGCCCTGGCCAACGCCAAGCACTTTTTTCGCGAAGCATCGACGTTTGCCAGTGCGCATCCGAGGACTGCGAGCACGCCATCCGGCCGGCAACATAGCGTGACTCTGTCGTGGAAGGCTAGACGACCTGCTCTTGCGACGTGTAAGTGCTTACCGGCAACGCCGTGTAGAGACTAAGTTGTACATCGGGCACGTTTTCCGCGAGAACAAGCAGGTCTTTGTTGCGATCGCCTCAAGCACACAAGGCACAGCAGTTTATGTGAACGGAGATCTGGTGCGCACGTCTCCGCAATTTGAACTCTCGAGCACAGAGTTGTCCGGTCAACCTATTGTTGGCACCGACGCCCTCGCGGACAATGGCTGGCAAGGGAAGTTAAAGGGGCTGGCTATTTACAATCGAGAGCTCACCGCGGCCGAGGTTTTGCAACACTATGACGCCTGGACAACGAACCAAAATGCTGAGATCAAGAATGAAGATCCTGTCGTGCTCTACTTATTTAACGAGGGGATTGGTAACGTGGTTCATAACCAGATGAATTCGGGAACGGATCTTCGCATCCCAGAACATTATTTTGTTCTCCATGCCCCGTTCCTCTCCCCCCTTGGGACGAGTTCGACCCCAGCTGGGGCTATTGCAAGGATGTCCTGACCAACATCGGCGGCTTCATTCCCCTTGGATTCTTCTTCTGCGCATACTTCTCCTCGGCGCGACGACTTGACCGGCCTGTACTATCCACTATCGTTCTGGGCGGAGTGGTCAGTCTTACAATTGAAGTGTTGCAGGCATTTCTCCCGACCCGGGATTCTGGCATGACTGACATCATCACGAATACGCTCGGGACTAGTATCGGAACCGCGGTGTACAGTTGTTCTGTGGATACTGTCGCGGGTCCGCATGTAGGGAGTGATGCCGCGATCCGCCAACCACTGTAAGAACTCCCCATTCCCATAGGTCGTGTCGGCTGCCACCGATTCGGGCGCTCGTCCTTGCCACTCGGTAAAACGGGTCATCATATTTTGCGCGGCCACCGTCTCCTGACTCATGCGCGCCGCCGTGGCCTGCACTCCTACGATCACACAGCTGTCGTTATCCACCAGATAGTTGTCGTAGTAACCGAGCCGCGCCGGCGTGCCACCCTTAGTGGCGTAGGTGGAATCGGGGTCGGTGGTCGACAACGGTCTCGACCTCGCACGTCAGACGCTCAGGCATTTGCTCAGAGTGTCAAGATTGACGCTTTCTCCAAATCTTGGAGGTGGGGTGATATATTCACCGCTGTGTCGAGAAGTGCGGTCATGAACTGTCCTTGCGCCGCCAAGAACGTTCCGCTAATGTAGCCAGCAGCCAGTATGGCCACCCCGACGAGCAAGCCACAGAGCAAGTGAAACCAGTTGACTGGAGCGTATTGAATGGGATCACTTGGGACGCTTACGACCACAGCGCCAAGAGTCACTGCGCCAGCCAAAGCGAGTGCCCCCTGCTTTACCAAGTTCCCCAATCTGATAGTGGCTGCGGCTAGGTCGTAGGCATTTTTGTAGCGACCCGCCAGCCGACCGAAATAGCCTCTTGCAGTTGCCGTTGCGGCTCCCATCGGACCCTCCCAAGTCGCCCCATCCGATCAGTGCGAATGTCAACAGTATGCCGCCGCAAATCGCAAAAGGGCACATTACGAGGGTAATGCAAAACGCCACTCACCCTGTGCGTTGGTAGCTAATGCCCGGAAGTACGTTGGAGTCTCTCTTTGGCGTCGTGGCATTTCCAGCCACGGGAGCTTGCGGTCGATGGGCGAGCGTACAGAAAAACCGCGAAGAAGAAGTAGAAGAGCGCAGGCAGCACGCCCCGTATAAGAACCGAGTAGCGATACAGAAAGCTCGCCAAGGGATCAGGCACCAACGGCTGGTCGCGTTGGGCTTGATGTACGGTATCCCCATCAAATGCACGCCTGACGTGGCGCATTTCCGACCTCAAAGCTAGCTTGCAACGGCCGATGCAAGACATAATCAGGCCGAATTCCAGTTCTTGCATGACGGAATTCGGCGAAAGCTGCGGGTGCAAACTGCGGCGCAAGGTTTCAAACTGCCGTTTTTCTTCATCATTCAGGACTAATTCTCGGGGGAAGAATCCGTGGGTGAGTGCATTATTCTTCGCGAACTTGTTGCCCCGATGTGGCCCGGTGGACTCTTTGACGTTTTTCTTGTTCGCGGCGTCTTTTGCGGCACTGACGTATTTACGGATTTTCACAGGGTCGTCTCCTTTGCGCGGAGCGCAGCAATCCCAGTTGCTGGCGAGCGCTTGTTGGATTTGCAAAACTCTAAATACGAAGGGTCACAGTCAGGGTTCATCTGCGAGTCCACGAGGTTTTGACGAGGGGCAGGTATAATCGTGGCATGGCTGACCATGTGATCCACATCTCGGAAGCAGAAGCTGCCAGCGACTTCGCAGGGCTGCTGGCGCGGGTGCGCGCGGGTGCGGAAGTCGTGATCGAGAGTGGCAAGCTGCCCGTGGCGGTGTTGCGTGCGGCAGTCCCGGCTCGACGGTCCATCTCCGAGTGCATCGCGTTGCTACCCGAGGACTCGACGGCGACCATCGACGCTGACTTCGGCAGGGATGTGGAGGCAGCTGTTGAGAGTCATCGCGAGCCGCTTGAGCCGCCCGCATGGGACTAATCCTCGATTCCAGTGTGCTGATCACCGCCGAGCGTCAGGGGCAGAACGCGCGGCAGATGCTGGCCGGCGTCTCCGGCAAAGCGGGGAATCCCGACGTCGCCATCTCCGTGGTTACTCTGATCGAACTGGCACATGGCGCGGCCCGTGCCGACACGGCGCGGCGAAAGGAGAAGCGGCAGCAATTCATCCAGGAGCTGCTCACGGCCCTACCTATCCATCCGGTCACGGTGTCTCTTGCTCTTCATGTCGGACAGATCGACGGCGAGAATCAGGCGAAGGGTGTTCGTCTTCCGCTCTCCGATCTGTTGATCGGGGTGACGGCCTTGGAACTCGGTTACAGCGTAGCCACCGGCAATCTCCGCCACTTCCAGATGATCCCCGGCCTGTCGGTCGTGCAGTTTTAGTTGACGGGATTCTGTGAGCTTTCGGCAAATCAGTGCAGGCCATAATCGCGGCGGTCGGTCTTGGAGGACTGAGCCAACCGGTTTCCCGAGACCGCTCCACGTCGCCGAGCGTGTAACTGGCCTAGTACGGCGGGTGTATAGCGAGAGCAGCAAGGTGCACCGAGCTGAGGTTCGCCAATTGGCCAACCCGTTACACGTACATCAATGACGCCGAGTGACCGGACTCTACGATGGGTACGTCAATTAGCTTCGGTCCTTCACTCTCCCACTCTCCAACCCCGCCCACAGCGCCTTCCCGAAAATTCATGCCACGCCTCAGTGCATCAGTGCGGAAAACTTAGCGGCGACCATAGATTACTTTCAAATTCCTTCCAAGTCTTTTTGTACATGCGAGAAGGTACAAGAGTCTGCGGAATCGTTCTTGGCTAATCCGACTTTGCTGCTTGGCGGTTAATTTCTCGAAAATTACGCTGGGCTCCGGGACTTCCGGCAACTCGATAGACTCGATCATCGCGTGTATTGTATCGAGAGAAATGCCACGCTCCCACAGATACTCAAGGACCAGGCGTGAGACGATTCGATCGTAAGCTTCGGTTTTCAATGCTTCCCGGCCTGCGGCTGTCAAAGTGATTTCGTCTTGAATCTCGATGAGCTTGATTTGTTGCAAAAAATAAAGGAGTCGGCGCAAAGCTTTGGCAGATAGATAGCGCCGCTCCTCGCTGTCCAACAGGAATTCCCTCCTATTGCTACGTGCCAGAGCAGATGCTAGCGAATCGACATTGAGCGCTCGGTTACCCCGGGATTGGTTCCCGTTGACCTCGTGCAACAGTCCGCGAACGCGGTCATATCTTCTTGCCATGAAGTCTTTCCTAGGCGGGTCGTTGGAAACCGCGTCAACTCACAATCGCCGAGTTGTCTAGTTCGTGCGCAGAATCCTAGCTGGGTCTCGTCCGACCAGGCCAATGAACCCGCATCACTCTGTGGTGTGGCTTTCCGTCTTCCGGACATCATTATGACCAGAAGGCCGGACACCGCGAAAGTTACGACAGTCACGCTTTGGCATCGGTGCTTTTTTCTGATCCGCGAAATGCATCCGAAACAATTAGTTCTAAGCTGGCAACCACATCGCGCAGAAATCGCGACCTGAGACTGGTTGGACTGGGGCTAGGCGCGCATGAGATAAAGTCAAGGTACGTCTTGTACTCTCAACTTGGCAAGTACGGCGGTTCGAATCTGTACGGCGGTTCGAATCACTGAATACATGTCGCCTCCTGAGACTTTTCCTGATCCTCCATGCGTGCTAGCGAGCTCATGGGCAAATCGACAATTAAGGGCAGCCCCGGCAGCTCGAAATAAACTCCTTGCAGTGAATACGATGCAAGCGACACCGGCTGTTCTTACTCGAAATATTAGCTGCCGACCTGTATATAGAAGAGCGTGCGCGATTGTTTCCCTCGGGGACCCCTCCGCAAATCTAATGCTCTTCCTATGAGAATCCAATGAAACACAATTCAATGAACGGTGACGGTAGCTCCATGCCGGACACCAACACGAACAGCAACTCCGAAACCTACGAAAATCCCAACGGCTCGCAACCAAGTCAGCCAAAACTGGCCGCCTCCGAAGCGCGCGTGCGCGCCAACCGAGAGAACGCGAAAAAGTCTACCGGACCGAAAACAGCTCGCGGCAAGACGAACAGCTGCTTTAACGCTGTCAAGCACGGATTGCTAGCCAAGCGAGTCATGTACACGCCGGACGGCAAGTTGCGCGACGACGGCTTGCAGTTATTACTCGAGAGCCTGCGCCAGAAATATGGACGTGGCGATGTCCGCACGGAACTGCTGATGGAAAGTGTCGCCATCGCATACTGGCGGCAGGGACAAGGACTCGCGCACGAACTGAAGTTTCTCAGCAATCCTGATCACTTTTCTGCGCAGGGAAGTCTTTCCAACCTTCAGCGCTATAATGGCGCCAATCAACGCGCCTTGCTGAAAAATCTCGAGTTGCTGGACAAGCAGTTGGCAGAATCGCCGGCCTCGGAATCGGAAGGCGAGAATAAGAGCGACATGGAAGACGCGGCTTAATTAGGACGGCGGCGACGGGGGACTCCCTCCCGCCGCGTCGCCCTCGCGGCGCTCCGTACAGGCTGATCAGAATCACCATCCGGAAGCCCTGGTACGCAGGGGCCGCTTCTCGTCAGTGTCGCGATCTTGACCCGATCGATTTCTGGGTCGTGATCGCCACTGCGTCTACGTTGCCCACCAGCGGAGTCGCGTCGTGAAACCGAAGATTTTTCCCTCCTGGCCCTGCTTCCGCGGGTTGACCCTAATTAACCGCCCAGAATGAAGCAGCCCGAATGCTGAGGGGTTGGCTGGCGCATCTTGCTCAACCCTCCAGACAGAACACTCCCGTAACATTGACGTGTTTGGCTCCGGTTGTAATGCTGCTGCTGATGCGGGAAAAGTTGCAGAAGCCTCGGAAGAGCACCCGTGCGCCGCGCATCCGGGTCCCCAATAATGAGCGGGCCTTGTTTTCAGGACAAACTTTGGTACAGCACCGGCAATTTGCTATGGTAACCGACTAGTTGATAGACTAGTTTACATGGCTCACCCGACCACGATCGGAGTCTTCGACGCGAAGACCCATCTCAATAGCCTTTTGAAAAGAGTCGCCAGAGGCGAGACGATCCGGATCACGAGGCGGGGGATTCCGATTGCCAAACTGGTGCCCGCCGACACTGGCGAAAA
>JBAVAQ010000019.1:0-72423 GCA_049585795.1 Terriglobales bacterium
CGCGGTGTCGACGATCAGCCGGTTTGTTTCCACAGCCCTCCGTAAATTCTCTTGGGACTGTTTCTGATCCTCAATGTCGGTGGATGTACACACAAACCGAAGGAGATTTCCCTCCGCATCACGTAACGCCGCGGCTCGATTGAGATGCCAGCGGTATGCCCCGTCCTGCACGCGGCGAAACCTCGCTTCCATTGTAAAATCCTGCCCCGAGCGTATCCCGTCGCGAATGCTCTTTGACGCTGTTTCTCGATCCTCAGGGTGGATCGCAGTCATCCACGCCTCGGAATTTGATTGGACGTAATCGAGTGCCTGACCGGAGTATTCCAGCCAGTTTCGGTTCACGAAATCTGGCGTCCCATCAGGCCTGAGCGTCCACGCCGCTACAGGGATGTGTTGAAGGAGGCCAACCTGGAACTGAAGATCTTCGTTGGCTTCGGCAAGTTCACGGGTGCTACGCTCCAACTCCTGGGTCCGAACTCGAACCTGTGTCTCCAACCCGTTTGCCAGTTCGCGCACTGCTGTTTCCGCTTTTTCGCGCGCTGCGTTTTCCAATTTGAGGTTCTCAATCGACGCTAGGACCTGACATGCCGCTGACGCGAAACGGCTCGTGCGTTCGAGCAGCCTTAGGTCCTCGGCGTCGAATCTGCGACGATTGTCGTGTGCGAACGCCCAAATTGTACCCACCGGCTTACCGTTTGCGTAAAACGGAACAAAGAGCCCTTCCTCGGTTACGGGCATGGTCCTGCTGAAATTCAGATAACGCCGCTCCCAATGGGTGAATAGCATCGGAACATTGCGATCGAGCACTTCGCCGCATGGGCAGGAATTGCGCGGCACATTGGAGCCGACGTGGGGCCGCCACGCGCCGGCAATCGCTGCCCAGTAGAACCTCTTTCCGTCTTTCGTCAGCAGACTTAGGCCGGCAGAATCCGCACGCAACAGCTCGAAGACTTTATCAGCCAACGTTTGCAAAATGGTACCTGGGGAGTCAGCCAGGGCGTTGGCGAGTGCGACAAGTGCTCGATTCTCCATCTCGTAGTCGGGCGAACGCGATGGGCGATTCCGCAATTCCTGGGTGCGAAGAATCGATTCCAAAGGAACCCCGGGAATTGGAGTTTCCAGTAGAAAATCATCTCGCAAATTAACGGGATCGGTCACGTTTCACCTCCACGCAGAACTTGTTCCCGCATTCAGCGTCAATGCCCTATTCATTGGAAGGAGCCACCACGAGCGGGGTCCATGGTGGAATCCTCGCGTATTGATGTCCTGGCAGGCGGGTCTGCGGTCAAGATCTAAGCGACTCGGACGGTTGATCCTTGTGCGGTAGCCTCTATGGCTAGCGACACCTTTTGCAGAAGAGAACCCGCGCGAATACGAAATTTTTTCCCAGCCCGCGCGGAATGTCCATCCGTACTTTACTGTAGCCCGCATGTGATTTGAGCATTAGCCCCGCCGGCATAAGGGTGTCACTTGCTCTGCAGGCCACATAAAAATGCAAATGTAGCTCCCGGACTCTTTCGCTGTTGCCCGCAAGCCTCCGTGGTGAGCCTCGATGATGGAGCGGTTGATCGATCGTCCAATTCCCATACCCTCGTTCTTCCTTCGTGGCGGCACACTCATGCAAAGGTATCAATTCATACCCTTGTCTAATAGTTTCCGCTCGGCCCCTCTGGTTCAATAACTATCAAGCGAGACGAGTTCAAGCACGAACTCTCCATCGCAAACTGTCGGAACAATTGCAAGGAGAAACTCTTATGACAATGACAATAACAAGAATCATCTCAATTGGGATTATTTGTGGCGCCGCCGCCCTGACCGGGGCTGCGCCCTCTGCACTGTCACAAACAACATCACAGACAACCGACTATCGCTATTCACTGCCCCTCAATGTCGCGGTTGAAGCCGCGACCGAAGCCGTTCGTGTGTGCGCCCAACACGGATATCAAGTGAGCGCAACCGTCGTCGACATGGATGGGGTGCGGCAGGTAGACCTTCGCGGTGATGGCGCCACCATTCATACAGCGGAATCGAGTTATGACAAGGCGTATACGGTGGTCACGCTAGGGCCGATCTTCGACTTCGATACGTCCGGCAAGTTCTTCGAGCTGACGAAGATCAGTCCCTATGCGCCGCGGCTTTCCACCATGCATAACGTCATGGCGCTTCCAGGCGCAGTGGCGTTCAAGTCGAAGAACGCCATCGTAGGCGCTCTGGGCGTGGGAGGCGCTCCCGGCGGAGACAAGGACGAAGTCTGCGCCCAGGCTGGTGTGGCGAAGGTCGCCGACCGGCTTCCACGTTGAGCATCACTGAAGTCCAGGCTCATGGGATCCATGAATCGGAAGAAAAGGAGGAGTCATGGAAGGCGCAGCAGCGCGGGATGCAGGGTGGCCTAACGCGGGCCAAAGTGATCTGCACGAAGGCGAAGTCGGCACCATCGCTTCCCCTCTAGCAGAACGTCTGGAATGCGTGATTCGCACCCGCGCTTCTGGCTTAATCGCAGCTGTGACGGCAACACAAAATGAACGTGCGCCAGAGCACCGACCACCGCATGCATTCGACTGGCTGCTCGTGGCTGTTCTGAGCATGACGGCGGGTTCGGTCGACCTTATCGGATTCCTTGCATTCGGAGGATTGTTTACCGCGCACGTTACGGGAAACATAGTCATCCTTGCCGCCCATTCCATAACCGGGGGCTTTAGCCGTATCGGACCGCTCATTGCGGTTCCAGTTTTCATCGTGGTCTTGGGGACCGTCGTTTGGTTGTTCGAGGACAAGCCAAAGCATCAGACCTTGCGAGTTTTGCTGATCCTACATGCTGCACTACTGACTGGATTCTTCGCGGTTTCGGCCGCGTTTGGTCCCTTCGCGAATCCCGGAGGCGCAGCGGCAGCGTCTGTCGGGATGCTCGCGGTTGCAGCGATGGCCACTCAAAATGCGCTGGTCAAACTCGATCTGCCAGGTTTCCCTACGACGGCGGTGCTCACCACGAATACTGTCCAGTTGACCATCGAGCTTACAACTCTAGTGCGCGGCAATAGCTTACCTGACAAAATGGCCCTAGCTCGGCGCCGTATTCGGATGACTCTCCCGGCGTTCGCGGGTTTCATTGCGGGTTGTACGACGGGCGGGTTGCTCGAAGTGCACTTCGGACTGCGGGCTTTGGCATTTCCGGTTGTGCTGGCAGTACTTGCACTACCGTTGAGTGAGTACATCATAAGAACGGTTCTGACGACGAAAGCTAACTTCGCTTGCGCCGTCTCCACGGCTGATGCGAAAGCAACAATCGATAACTTCGTCTAGTAGTTTCAAAGCTCATGGCTTCAACCAGAATTGTGTATGGAATCAAAATTCTAAAGAGGAGGTTTTGTATGTCAGACAACAGACAAGCAAGCACCGTGGAAGCACAACGAGGTATCGTTCGACCTCATCAACCGGGCCAGGATGTTTTCAGATCGATCCTGCCGGAAGAAATCGACTGGAAACCTTTCCCGTCGTTCCCTCGTTCGGTTCTCCTGGCAGTCGTTGTCGGTCAGCCCTCGGAGGCCGGGCCGTACACCATCAGGGTGAAAGCGCCGCACGGCGCGAAGTTGATGCCACACCGGCACCCGGAGGATCGAGTCTACACAGTTATTTCAGGCGTTTTCTACATCGGCCTGGGCGATCAGTTCGACGCCGATAAGCTGCAGGCATATCCGGCCGGTAGCGTCATCGTTCTACCCGGCAATACATCCCATTTTCATTGGGCGAAATCCAGCGAGTACATCACACAAGTTTCGGCGATTGGGCCGCTTGGTCTTGAATACCTAAACTCGAAAGACGATCCGCGAAACCAGCAGCCTGGGAGTTGAGCCCAACTACTTAAGTGTCTAGAAGCAGAAGCTCGTTTTCGCATATCTGTGTCGAGTGTTGATGGAATGGGAGTATGAAGAGCTCGTCACTTCGACGCTTGCCAAGGGTATCGCAACTGTACCTAAACCCGAGCGCTGTATGAGCAGCCAAGTTCTTAGTTTCGCTGCGGATCGGCGCGAATTGAACGACATCTCAATGGAGGTAATAGGCGATGGCACATCGAGTGGCAGATGAATTGATTAGCAGACTGGTTGAAGCGGGTGTTGAAAGACTTTACGGCGTCGTCGGCGACAGCCTGAATCCGGTGACGGACGCTTTGCGAATAAATGGCAAAGTTAAGTGGATTCACGTGCGCCACGAAGAAACTGCCGCGTTTGCGGCGGGCGCCGAGGCTCAGCTCAGCGGGAAACTCGCGGCCTGCGGTGGCAGCTGCGGGCCCGGTAACCTTCACCTGATCAACGGACTCTTCGATGCTCATCGCAGCAATGCTCCAGTACTCGCGATCGCATCGCATATTCCAAGTAGCGAGATCGGCACTGGATATCTCCAGGAAACTCATCCGGAAATTCTTTTCAAAGAATGCAGTCACTACTGTGAGCTGATTTCGAATCCGAAGCAGTTTGAGCGTGTTCTTCACATCGCCATGCAGAGTGCAGTCGGAAAAGGCGGAGTAGCCGTAGTCGTGTTGCCCGGCGACGTGTCTGACATGGAGATTGCGAAGGATGGCTCTCCTCGTTCCGTGGTCCAGCAAAGGCCCTCCATCCGCCCCTGTGAAAAGGACTTGGCGCAACTGGCGGAGTTGATTAATTCTTCAAAAAAGGTGGCCCTCTTCTGCGGGATCGGGTGTGCCGGTGCCCACGATGAGCTAATGGCTCTGGCTGACAAGTTGAAGTCTCCCGTCGGCCATTCGTACCGCGGGAAACCGTTCGTCGAGTTCGACAACCCGTTTGATGTCGGAATGAGTGGACTCCTTGGATTCGGCGCGGCGTACCAGGCCATGCACGAATGCGACCTGCTGCTGCTCTTGGGCACTGATTTTCCCTATAGCAAATTCCTGCCAACCAAACCCAAGATTGTACAGGTTGACATTAGAGTCGAGAACTTGGGCCGACGAAGCAAACTGGATCTCGGATTATGGGGCGATATCGGCGAAACTATCCGCGCGCTACTCCCGATGATCGAAGCCAAGTCGGATCGCTCGTGTTTGGACGCGATGCTCCGTAATCATAAAGAGTCGCTTCGGCGACTACATGCCTACGTAAATCACGTTGGAAAACGGACACCCATGCACCCTGAGCCCGTCGCGGCTGCGCTCAGTGAGATTGCGGCGGACGATGCGATCTTTACTGCTGATACGGGCATGTGTAACGTCTGGTCCTCCCGGTACATTCGAGCGACGAAGGACCGGCGCTTGATCGGCTCCTTCACCCACGGGTCCATGGCGAACGCACTCCCTCAGGCCATTGGTGCCCAACTTTGCTATCCCGGAAGACAGGTAATCGCAATGGCGGGAGATGGCGGCCTCGCCATGCTCATGGGCGAGTTGTTGACGGTGACACAGTACGCCTGAGCCACGTCTCCCGTTTTCGATAAAGTAGGATGCAGTCGGAGTTGCCTGCGGTCTAACCAAGCCATTCGTGTGTCGGCGACGCGGAGGAGAATCGATCCTACGGGCCAACAATAAGGACAGGCTCGGAAGCACCTGCACGGCGCCGGAGTGCGGGAGAAAGTTCTCATATATTCCGAATGTTGGTTTCAATTGTGTCTACAACCTCGTCGATACCACCAGCGAGGACCAGTTTTCCCATGGCGACTGCGAAGCCAACGACTTGGTCCGCCTCGATATGGGACGGCAGAGAAAGCGCATTTGGATCGGTGACCACATCAATGAGCGCCGGACCCGAATGCTGAAGCGCTTGCTTCAGTCCAGAAGACAGATCGGCTGGGTTTTCGATTCTTACCCCCATCATCCCGATCGCTTCAGCCAGCTTCGCAAAATTCCGGTTCTTCAAATCCGTCTGATAGTCGGGTATTCCATCGACTTCCATCTCCAGTTTCACCATTCCGAGAGCGCTGTTGTTGAAGACTACGATCTTGATCGGGAGGCCACCACGTTGGCGTTGGAGGAAGATCCCCAAGGTCAGGCTCCGCTTCCTTCCTGGAACGAAGGCGCCACGAAGCAAAGCATCTTGAATTTTGTCCGTGGGGTGACCACGCCTAGGATGCTCGCTTCGTCAAACCGGAAGAGCGGATCGCCGTCTTCGATAACGACGGGACGCTGTGGAGCGAGCAGCCGATGGCTTTCCAGTTCGCGTTCGGGGTCGATCGCCTGAAGGCGATGGCCCCGCAACATCCCGAATGGAAAGACCAGCAACCCTATGCCTCCGTCCTGCAGGGCGACATGAAGACCTTCGCCGCCGGGGGCATGCGTGCAATCATCGAGCTTGTGATGACTACTCACGCTGGCATGACCACGGACGAGTTCTCCAGCATCGTGCACGATTGGCTTGCCAGCGCCACGCATCCCAGATTCAATCGCCCATACACCGACCTGATTTTCCAGCCGATGTTAGAGCTGCTTGCCTATCTGCGTGCCAATGGCTTCAAAACGTTTATTGTCTCTGGCGGGGGAGTTGAATTCATGAGGGTATGGATGGAGAAGCTATATGGGATCCCGCCCGAACAGGTGGTTGGCAGCAGCATCGTCACCAAGTTCGAAATGGTTGCTGGCGTCCCGGTGCTCACGCGGCTGCCGGAAGTGGATTTTATAGACGACAATGAGGGCAAGCCCGTCGGTATCAACAAGCACATTGGACGCAGACCCATCGCTGCGTTCGGCAACTCCGACGGCGATTTGCCGATGCTGCAGTGGGCCGCCGCTGGCACGGGGTCTCGCTTTGGATTGCTCGTTCACCACACCGATTCCGTCCGCGAATATGCTTATCAGCGGTCGTCACTCGGCAACCTGGACAAGGCTCTGACTGAAGCCGAGGCGAAGGGTTGGACTGTCGTGGACATGAAGCAGGATTGGAATCGGATCTACCCGTTTGAAGGCCGCACATAGCGCGCTCGTTTTTCGGAAATTAGTAGGAAATCTAGGAGGAGGATGATATGCCCGCCAATTTAGCCACCCTCAACAACGACACGACATCAACCACGCTGCAAACCACGATAACGGCCATTGACATCCTGCTGGAGCCGGACGCGACGATGCTCCAGCACGCCGAGGCCAACAACACTCGCCTGCTCAAGGTCTTCCCGAAAGGTTTCTCCCTGGATGCGATGCACCGTCCGCACGTCTCGATCGTCCAGCGTTTCGTTCGTACTGCGGACCTCGACAAGGTCTATGTCGCCGTTGGCAAAGTCTTCGCCGGCAATAATGTGAACGGCTTGAAACTCGAAGCCTTCAAGTACTACTACATCCCGAGCAAGGCGATTGGCCTGGCTGGCATTGTCGCGAAGTCCACCCCTGAATTGCTCAAGCTGCAGAACGATGTGATTGCGGCCGTGACGCCGTTCACCGTCGAAACCGGCACTTCGGCGGCGTTCTTCACAACCCCCGATGATCCGGTCATCGACCCGCTCTTGATTGCCTATGTGTCGACATTCGTGCCAGGGGCTTCGGGCGAGCACTACAATCCGCACGTCACCACCGGCGTCGCCCTCCGCGAATACCTTGACCAAATGCTGGCCGAGCCGTTCGATCTCTTCACCTTCTCACTCGCGGGCGCTGCCGTTTACCAACTCGGCCAGTTCGGCACCGCGGCGAAGAAACTCAAGGAATTTGATTTGAAGTGACCACGCTGCGGGAGAACTCTTGCTTCAATAGCACCAATGGTGCTCGATGCTGGCTCGTTCTCAGCGGTCCCGCTGAGAAACGTGTTGCTCGTCCGAAAGGTCGGTAATTATGAAAAGAGCCATCTTCACACTGCTGGCTGTTCTGGGATTCGTTCCAGTTCTCATCCAGCCAGCGAATGCTCAAGCGAACAACACCACAAACGATCAGCTAATCGCCATCGACATCCTGCTGCAGCCGGATCAGACGATGATTAGCAAGGCCAATGCCGTAAACGCCCGGCCCCGAGAGAACTACCCGGATGGGTATTCACTGGACGCAACGCACGCGCCTACGTCACGCTGCTGCAGCGTTTCGTGCGAGTGAAGGACTTGGACGCGGTGACTTTGGCGGTCGCCAAGGTTTGCGCCGGGAATCCGCCCATAGGTTTGCAACTGAAAGCGGGGGCTCTCGATTATGTAATGTGGGGAGGAGTGGCGGTGACCGTCTTCGTCGTCGAGCGCACGCCCGCACTGATGCAGTTGCACGAAAAGGTGATTGCCGCGGTAGAGCCATTTTCAGTGAGCGGCGGAACGAAAGCGGCCTTCGTGGGCGACGACGCCAATTCCGATACCATCGGCTGGGTCGAGCATTTCATTCCCGACTCCAGAAATCGTATTCCATTTGCCTCAGCTTTTGCTCCAGCATCGTCTTCTGCTGTTGCTTTGTTAACTTCGGAAACAGTAATGCGAATGTTGCTCGAACGCCCCAAGGCAAAGCTCCTGGAATATGCACCGCATTGCCATAAGCTTGAACGTTGATATTCACCGGCTGAAATCCAAGTTTCATGATTTCTTCCAACTCCGCCACCGAATGGCAGCGTCCACACGCTTCCGCTGGGCGCTGGAGTGATCCAATTCGCGGTGATGATGGGTTACGTAGTCAAGTACCAGCCCTTTTTCATGTTGTAGTTGACGAAGTACTGCAGGAGCATCTGATTGATGTCCGGACGGCTGACCCATGCGCAGATTTTTCTTCAACACCAAGTATCAAAGTGCTCTGCTACTTCTTCTCTTCCATACTGGCCCGCTTGTTCCAGCCGTGGAAAGGCGAGAAGTCGCCCGCATTCCATGCTTGGCGGAGTCCAGGAGTACTCAGATCCCAGTCTGGGCGGATTTCGCTGGTCGCGACGCGCAGGTCGTGCCAAAGATCGACGACCGACGGACGCCCCCAGAACCAGTAGCCGTTATAGATGCTGTAAATCACGCGGCCCGGCTTGAGCACGAGCGTATGCGGGATCATCGGATTATGCTCGGGGTCGGTGTACTCCTGGATGTCGAGGTCTTTCTGAACCGTTCGCTCGGGGTCTGAAAGGAAGGTCCACATGGCTCCGACAGACGCACGGAATTCCTGAAGAGTATGGTGGTCGTCGGTAGAAATTGTGGCGATCTGCGTGTACGCCACCGCGATCTTTGGGTAGAACGCGGCGAGTTCCAGATGCTGCTGGTGCTCCTTCGGGCAATAGTGGCCGCGCGCAAGCGTGAGGATTAGCGGATCGTCGCCCTGTAGCTCGCTGAGCTTGCGTAGTTGGCCCGTGTGATCGGGCAATTCGTAGTTGGGGAAAATGCTTCCGGGCACGATATCAGAACGCATGATTCGACTCCTCTCGTTTTTCTCAAAGATCGTCCTTTTCGCCACACGCCTCAGATGAGATCATATGCGATCGAGGAGAAGTCATGTCACGAGAACAGAAAGTCGCTGTGGTCGAAGCCTATTTGGACTGCTTTGCAACAAAGGACTTGTCCAAGGTGTCCTTTGCGGAAGAGGTAACATTCGAAGGGCCGCGCATGCCAAATTGACGGGGCGTGCAACCATACTCGGATTCCTTACGCAAATTCTCCCCGCGGTCAAGGGTATTCAGTTAAAGCAGCACATCGTCGAGGGAGATTACGTTGCAACCATCTTCGACATGGAGACTGTTAATGGAGTGGATCACGTTTTTGACCGGATTCACATCGTAGATGGACAGATTAACCCGCATTATTCGTGAATGTGAAGAGATGGGAAGACAAAAGAAGCCTCCTCTGTTACAAACATGTTGACTAGACAATGTTTGAGCAACAAAAAAGGCTTCCTTAATGTCAGACGATAGCACAACACAGTGTTTGTTGTTCCCAGGAATTTTTCGCAAGCCAATCGTTGCCCAGTTCGATCAGCGCGAGGGGAGTTCCGACGGCGGGGCTCTGCTGCTGAAGGCCGCGGATCGACACTATGGGTTGGTGGCTGGACTGAGTTCCTGCCTTCGAGATGATCGGCAAGCGGGCAAGGTCGATCATTCGTTGCGCGAGTTGGTGGCGCAGCGAGTGTTTGCGATCGCCTGCGGCTACCCGGACGCCAACGATTCAGCCCGCCTGTCCGAGGATCCGGTTCACAAACTACTTCTGGATCGCGATCCGATCGAGGGTCGCGCTCTGGCTTCGCAGCCGACGTTGTCGCGTTTCGAGAACGGAGTTGGGGTAAAGGAACTTTATCGTTCGGGCGAGTTCCTGGCCGAGAGTGTGATCCGGCGTCACGCCAAGCGGCTGCGTCATCGCACTTATCGCGTCACCATCGATCTGGACCCGACCGACGATCCCACGCACGGCGCGCAGCAGTTGTCGTTCTTCAACGGACATTACGACACCTGGTGCTACCTGCCGGTGATGGGTTTTGTCAGCTTCAACGACGAAGCCGAACAGTATCTCTGCGCCGCGGTGTTACGGCCCGGCAACGTGAGCGCAGCGGCGGGAGCAGTTGGCCTCCTGCGGCGTTTGGTGAGGATGATTCGTCACTCTCTTTCTGGAGTACAGATTCGGGTACGCCTGGATGGCGGTTTTGCGCATCCTGCCGTGCTGGAGTTTCTGGACGCCCAGCCGAATCTGGAATATGTAGTCGCGATGGCCAAGAATACATTGTTGAAGCGCGTGGTCGAAAGCGGAATGCGGCGAGCGCGCCAGCTCTCGCGGCGCAGCGGAAAGACCGAACATATTTACGGGGAAGTCCGCTACAAGGCCGGGAAGTGGCCAGGCCTGCGCCGCGTCATCATCAAAGCCGAGGTTGTCCGCGCTCCCGATAAGGACCCCAAAGACAATCCCCGGTTTGTCATCACCAACATGAAACAGAGCCCGCAATGGATTTACGAACGGGTCTACTGCCAGCGCGGGGACATCGAAAATCGCATAAAAGAATTGCACGAGCTCGAGATCGACCGCACCAGTTGCAGCAGCTTCTGGGCCAACCAGTTTCGCGTCCTACTCACCGCCGCGGCATACGTGCTAATGCAGGAGTTGCGCTTGCGCGCTGCCGGCACCGCTTGTGCCCGCGCCCAAGTTGGCACGCTGCGCGAACGATTGCTGAAGCTAGGCGCTCGGGTCTTGGTCTCGGTAAGACGCGTCGTCGTCCATCTGCCCGCTTCCTTCCCGTTTCTACCCGCCTTCCGTCGTGTGGCTCTGGCGCTCGCCGCGGCAACCGGCTAAATCCCTTTTCCGGTTTACCCGCTCAACCCAATTCCACACCGACGACGGTTACGGCGCCCCCTGTCTCTCCATCCAGCAACTTGAACATCCCTATCTTGGAACTCTTCGATCCCTTTGCTCCTTTGCCCGACCAACCCCAACTATCGGGATTTACAACCCACTTCGCACCAATGACTGGGCGCTGGCGACGCCTTCACGAATAATGCGGGTTAAGTCGATACATGCGTTCTATTACCCGGAGCAGCCGCCTCAGGGACAAACCTAGTCGGCGGACTCTGCTGTCAAAGCCCAGTCTCATCGAAATCTGGAAACGCGCCGAGCGTTCCATAAAGGGTTCTTTAAAGATCTAGAGTGACACCCGCGTTGGGCTGGGAACAGCATACGAGCACGTTCCCCGGAGCGGGCCTCTCCAGCGGCTCAGGGTTATAAGTAATCGATCCGTCAATCAGACCAGTCATGCAGGTATGACAGACTCCAATCCGGCACGACCATCTGACCGGAACATCGCACGCTTCCGCCAGTTCAAGCAAACTGGCAAACTTATGATCCCAAGCGGCGGTAATCCCGCTACGCGCGAATGAAACCGGGGGGCCAGATCCGGCCGGCCCTTGTGGCAGGTGAGGAGTGTGAGCAACCTGCGCCATACCAGGGGTAATGGCCTCGAGAGAACCGAAGATTTCCGTGTGCACATTCCCGGCGAGCACACCCCAGTTTCGCAGCCCATCGCTCATGTTCTGCAAGAACGAAGACGGGCCACACAGATAGAAGTCACTATTCTCTGATACGCCAATTCTCTCCAGCAAAACTTCGTCAATGTGCCCGGGAGCATCGAAGTCTGCCCCAACGTGGTCGATGGCAGCGGGCCTGCTGTACACGATGTATCCTCGTCCGCGAGAGAGCTGTTTCAGTAATGAACGCGATTCTTCCGCAAATGGATGCTC
This sequence comes from Terriglobales bacterium, assembly GCA_049585795.1. GTDB lineage: Bacteria > Acidobacteriota > Terriglobia > Terriglobales > Acidobacteriaceae > JABDBE01. Next base: position 12,081 of record JBAVAQ010000019.1, read on the forward strand.
GACGCTGTTGCGCGCTCCATAGATCCACCAGATTTCTCGTTGCGATCGTTCGGCGGCGAGTGCGTGCAGCATCGACATCACGGGCGTTGCGCCCACTCCAGCGCTCAGCAGAACCACAGAACTCTGGCCGGGACGCAGAGTAAAGCTTCCTCGCGGCGCGCTAACCTCCAATACATCTCCTTCTCGCGCGCGGTTGCACAGAAATGAACTTCCAATCCCATTCAATTCGCTCTTAACGCTGATGCGGAAATGGTCGGCTGCCGGCAGATCAGACAGTGAATAGCTGCGAAGAACCGGCGCTTTGCCCGGATCCTTGTCCGGATCAATGAGCAGCCGCAAAACAACGAATTGACCCGCCTCGCAGAGGGGAAGAGGCTGCCCATCGACTGGCTCCAGAATGAAGGAAGTTACGCTATCGCTTTCCTTATTGATACGCGCGACTCGCATCTGTCGAAAGCTGGGCCATGCTGGCGCTGGTTCTTCATTTGCGAGTCCCGGATTTCCCGCATTAGTTGTAGGGCTCAATTCCTGTTGGAGCATTGCCTGGAACGAACCCTGCCAACCTTTGCTGAGTGCAGAAACCCGCAGCGCTCGTTCCAGTTGTTCGCGAGAGGCTCCTGGCAAATACAAGAGACCATCAGTGTCGGCCACCGTGATTTTTTCTGGACCGTCAGCAATTTTTACGACTTCATCGCCGGCGCCAACTTCTCCTTCCTGCAACACGCGAAAGTAGAATCCTGGTCTGTGATGGGCTACGAGCAGCGCTGGCATCCGAGGCTCGTTCATGCGGATGCCGACGCGGTAGCACGTTACGCGTGGCTGCGATACTTCAAATATCGCACCACCGATGCGGTATCGATCGCCGATGCAAACCTCGTTGTCGGGAAGTCCATCGACGGTGAAGTTTTCTCCGAACTGGCCGTAGATGAAGTCATTCCGCCCGAGAAAGTGCTCCCAGTAATGGTACGAGTCCATCTGATAAACAAAAACGGCGCGCTGCTCTCCACCATGACCGGCGAGATCGGCTTGTGCATCACCATCGATATCCAGCTTGCGCACCATTCGGCGTCCCGTAACCGGAGATTTCCAGACTGCGGTTCGGACAGTTTTGCCGTTCCACGTCACGTCGCGCGGCAGACCGACATTTACTGAGAGCAATCGGGGCATTCGTACCTCGTCGAAGTCCAGCGTCTGGTTAGCATCCTTTTATTTCTTACCAATGACGAGCCGGAGCCGCACCATCCACATGGAGAATCTCTCCGTTCACATGACCTGCCTGTACCAAATAAAGAACGGCATCGACAACATCCTTTACCGTCGCCCTTTTTATGGTCGGCTGCAACCTCGAGTCGTTGGGATCATTGCGGTGCATTGCTGTATCCACTTCGCCGGGGGCTACGGCATTAAAGCGGATGCCGTCTTTTGCATACTCGATTGCGAGATTCTGGGTTGCTGAATTCAAGCCACCCTTCGTAATCATCGAAATCGAACCATTTTCGCCGGCGATTGGACGATCGGCAAGTGCCGCGGTGATGCTCACAACGCACCCCGATTTCTGTTTAAGCATCTCTTTTACAGTGCGCTGAGTGATGTAGAAGAATCCGAGCAGATTAGTGGAGACCAGGGCGTGGAAGTCGTCGGTAGTAAAGTCAGTGAAAGGCTTGGTCAGAAAGATGCCGGCGTTATTCACTAAAACATCGATGTTTCCGAAGTTGTTGATTGCGGCCTGGACAGCATCAGCGGCAGTTTGCTCTTTCCCGATATCGCCATTGAGGAGAACCAGGCTATCTGAAGTAGTGAACTTTCGATTGGCATCACGAGAGGTTGCGACGACGTTATAACCATCTTTCAGAAACCCCTCGACTAAACCCGCGCCAATACCTCCCGATGCCCCAGTGATGATTGCTGTTTTCTTGGCCGACATAAATAACCTTTCGTCTTAAACGCTCTCACCGAATACCAGAAGCTGCTCCACCCACCCTCTCAAAGCGGCTTCATCCCGCCCGCCGAGCGTCGAACTCCTCGCGTGAAGAACCGACGAAACCTTGCACCAATGCGGCGATTTCGTCTGCGGCGGTGTCCAAGGCGAAGTGGCCGCCATCGACGATGTAAACTTCGGCTTTGGGGACATCGCGCCGATAGGACTCTGGCTCGGAGGGGTCGAACGAAGACTCATACTTACCCCAGACCACCAGGAGGCGCGGCTGTTTCTCGCGCATCCATGCTTGCCATTTCGGGTAGGCGTCCACATTGGTGCGATAGTCGTAGAACAAATCGCTTTGAATCTCGGCCTGGTCCGGCTGATTCAGAAAATAGAATTCATCCTTCCACAGATCCGGGTCGTGGCGTTCCACGTCAGGATCGTTTCCTACATGGCGTGCACGTGTGGTCTCGAGCGATAAAAGATTCGTGCGTAGTGCGCTCTCGTTTGCCGCCCGATCTGCCCAGAAGGCTCTCCGAGTTTTCCAATTTGCTCCCAGGCCTTCGTTGTGGGCCACCGCATCTTGAACGATGAGAGCGTCGACGCGCTCTGGGTGAGCCAAGACCATGCGAAAGCCTACCGGCCCACCATAGTCCTGCATGTAGAGCGTGTAATGCGATAGTCCGAGCGCTTCTGTGAAGTGATTCATGATTTCCGCGATGTGATCGAAGGTGTACGCGAATTTTTTCGGGTCCGGCCAGTCGCTGTGACCGAAGCCAGGGTAATCGGGCGCGACAAGGTGATAGTGATCGGAAAGACGGGCGAACAACGGTTCGAACATTCGTGACGAAGACGGAAGTCCGTGCAGCAGCAGAAGCGTCGGTGCGTCCTTCGGACCGGACTCTCTGTAGAAGATTGACAGCCCATCGATCTGCGCGGTGCGATAAAAAGGCCGATACTTCATGGTTTGTTCCTCTCCTTGCTTCTGGACCTCGGATCCTTTTGCTGGAGTACCGAAGCCCGGGATCTACCAGCCAAGACGACACCCGGATCACCTTGGCCGGAATAACAGACACCGAGGACGAGGAGATGCCGGCATCGATCGAACTAGGAACCTAAGCGGCTTTCTTTGCAGTGAGAAAGTTCACCATTAGTATTTTCATGTTCATTCTCCCATTCCTGGTTGTGACGATTCCGATTGAATTCTTTTGACGCGAGCCATCACACCAGAAGCTTGGGAAGCGCGCAATTGGACGATAGTATCGATACTTGGTATGCATCTCCTTCTGATCAGCACGTGGAGTTCATGCAGATTTAAGGACTTGACTTCTAACAACGTATGGGTTGGATAGAGTGTTGACGGGCCCCGACAGGGGAGACTCACTCCTGGCCTCGATGTCTCTTCCTCACGGGGCACACGAATCGCGCAGCTCGACCTCTCTTGATTTCCATCGGACTGTCGTTTTAGAATTTCCTTAACGGTGGGGCGTCATTTGTCAATTGTGCGCAGGAAGTATGGGTTTAGCGCATGCACTTGGCCATGGAGTAACCGCCCATGTCGCACGTAACGCCAATTGTCTTCGTTGTCGACGACGACGTCTCAGTGCGCGAATCACTGGAATCGCTGATCCGCTATGAAGGCTGGCAGACGGAGACATTCGCGTCCGCCCAAGAATTCCTCGACTACCCACGAGTTCATGTTCCGAACTGCCTCGTACTTGATGTTTCTCTTCCGGGTCTTAACGGCCTAGACCTCCAAGCGCTCGTCGCCGGCGAACGGACGGATATGCCGATCATCTTCATCACGGGCTACGGCGATGTGCCCATGACAGTCCAAGCCATGAAGGCGGGGGCTGTCGAATTCTTGACCAAGCCATTCGATGATGACGCGCTGTTGGCCGCCATCCGGGCAGCCCTAGAACGTAGCCAAGTTGCTCTTAGCCTGCAGGCGGAGATGCGGGTACTCCGGGACCGTTACGCGTCACTATCACAGCGCGAACGGCAGGTTATGGTGTTGGTGGTCTCCGGCTTGTTGAATAAACAAGTCGGTGGGGAGCTCGGTATCAGCGAGATCACGGTGAAGGCGCACCGAGGCAAGGTGATGCAGAAGATGAAGGCCGATTCTCTTGCCGACTTAGTAAGAATGGCCGCGAGGCTCCGCCCCGCACCCGCAACGGTTTCGGCGGCGTAATGGCCGTCTTCACCGTCGTAGTTATTCGTAAAGACGCGGAATTCGCAAACCGCGTCCCTCAAGTATTTTACCGCAGTAGGGCGAGCTGGTCCTGAAACCGGGTGGACAAGATGAACCGGCTGGTCAGCCACGGCAGCATAAAAACCTGCGGTGCGGGCGACGCTTATGGGAGGAGAACAGCATGAAGAAGACCGCAGCACCGATTTCCCTAGCAGGCTCCCAGCTCGGCGAAGTACGTCATGTGTGCGCATTTTTCAATAGCGACGACGAAGAGTATCGCGTGCTGCTTCCGTTCATTAAGGACGGGTTCGAGTGTGGCGACAAGGCGGTTCACGTCGTGAACCCGAATCAACGTCATGACCATCTGCAACGCTTGACCGCTGCCGGAATCGACCCAGCGGCTGCCGAGCAGAGTGGACAACTAGAGGTTCGGATCAACACCGAAGCGTACATCCGAGACGGGCGTTTCGATCAGGATCGGATGCTGGCAGCGTTCGAGCAGATGGCTAGCGGCAACGCCACGGGAGGGTTCCCGCTGAGCCGCATCTGCTGCCGCATGGATTGGGTGGTTGGAGAGCGATCGTACGTTGACGACGTCGTAGAGTTCGAATCGCGGGTAAATGATATATGGCGTCGCCACGACGACGCCGTGATTTGCACCTACCATCTCGGCCAATTTGGAGGCGACACGGTGATCGACATCATGCGGACACATCCGATGATCATCATCGGTGGCCTCCTGCACCGGAATCCGTTCTACGTGCCGCCCGAGGAATTCCTGCGCGAGGTCCGCCAACGTCGGGCCATGCGGCCTTCCTCGTCCTCTACGGCTGCCTGATATGGAAGTCCAACCCGAACTTACTTCCGGCGAAGTCAAGCACCTTCAACGGTGCATTACCGATCTTATTAGCCTGCTTGCTCTTCCCGCCATCTGGAGTGGTGGCGATCCATCCCAGGTTCTCCATACCTTGCTCGATGCGCTTATGCGCATGCTGCGCTTGGACCTGGTCTCTGTGAGGCTGACCGATCCGGTTGCTGAGGCGCCCGTTGAGATCGTCCGGCTCGCCGAGCCGCGGAGACCGATGCCTTCGGCACACGAGATCTGCGAAGCCCTCAGCCAGTGTTTCAAAAACGACTCACGGAAATGGCCTCCCCTGCTTCGGAACCTCATGGGTGAGGGAGATGTTTCGATCGTGCCTCTGCCACTGGGGTCACAAGGCGAACTCGGCGAAATCGTGGCAGCGGCTGAGCGGCCGGATTTTCCGCGGCAGACGGAGGCACTTCTTCTGAGTGTAGCGGCGAATCAGGCATCGATCGGGTTACAAGAGGCACAGCTCCTGAGTCATCAGAAGCGAGTCGCCAGCGAACTGGATCAACGGGTCGCGCAACGGACTGCCGAACTTGCCACCGCCAACGAAGAGCTCAAAAAGGAACTCGCTGAACGCAGACTGGTAGAAGAGAGGCTCGGGCAAGAGGAGAGGGAGCTGAAGCGCAGTGAGATTCGCAAGGCAGCGATCGTGGACGCGGCGCTCGACTGCATTGTGACGATCGATCACGAGGGCCGTATCACTGAGTTCAATCCGGCGGCAGAGCACACCTTCGGTTACCGTCGGGACGAAGTCTTGGGAAAGCATCTGGCGGACACTATCATTCCACCGTCTCTCCGGGAGAAGCATCGACAAGGCTTTGACCGCTACCTGGCCACGGGCCAGGCCCGAGTGCTTGGGAAACGCATCGAGATGACGGCAGTCCGTGCTGACGGAAGCGAATTCCCCCTCGAGCTGGCAATCACGCGCATTCCGTTGGAAGGGCCGCCGTCCTTCACCGGCTATCTGCGCGACATCACGGAACGCAAACGGGCGGAGCGGGAACTACGGCGCAGTGAGGCGTTTCTCGCGGAAGCCCAGCATCTTAGTCGAATCGGCAGTTTTTCCTGGCGTGTACCGACAGACGAAATCACCTGGTCCGAGCAGCTTTATCGCATCTTCCAGATTGACCGGGATGCGCAGGTAACCTTTGAACTGATCAGTACTCGAATCCACCCTGAAGATTTGTCAGTATTCCAGGAACATATCGAGCGATCTCGCCGGGACGGCAGCGATGTGCAACTCGAATTCCGCCTGCAGATGCCCGACGGCGCGGTCAAGTACGTACACGTCGCCGCTCACCTCCGCGGCGATCCCGGCCAATTGGAGTATATCGGCGCAGTGCAGGACGTAACAGAACGCCGATCCTCCGAAGAGGCACTCAGCAAGGCCCGATCGGAGCTCTCACACGTGGCCAGGGTTACAAGCCTTGGAGCATTGACGGCGTCCATCGCACACGAGGTCAACCAGCCGCTTTCGGGCATTGTCACCAACGCCAGCACGTGTCTGCGGATGCTGGCCGCCGATCCTCCCAACGTGGATGGCGCGCGCGAAACTGCGCGGCGGACGATTCGCGATGGCAACCGCGCCTCTGAGGTGGTCTCTCGATTGCGCTCACTCTATGGCAAGAAGGACCCTACGATCGAATCGGTGGACCTGAACGAAGCTGCGCGAGAGGTGCTTGCGCTGTCCTCGAGCGAACTTCAGAAAAACCGTGTGATCCTGCGGCCCGAACTTGCCCACGACCTCCCGCGGGTCGCCGGCGATCGGGTCCAGCTCCAGCAGGTCATTTTGAACCTGCTTCGCAATGCTTCAGATGCCATGAGCACCATTGATGATCGGCCGAGGGATTTACTGATTCGAACTGAACCAGATGACCATGATCGGGTACGCCTCAGCGTGAGAGATGTCGGAATCGGCTTCGAACCTCAAGCTAGGGATAAGCTTTTCGAAGCCTTCTACACGACAAAGAATGAGGGTATGGGAATCGGATTGTCGGTCAGCCGTTCTATTATCGAGCGTCATCATGGCCGCCTGTGGGCGATGCCAAATAGCGGCCCGGGAGTTACGTTTTCGTTCTCTATCCCCTGTAGACCGGAGGGTTTGACGAGCGACGGTACTCCCGCCAGTCGGACACCTTCGGTGTCGGATGCCGCATGAGAAATCGATGGCGGTCGCTCGGCCGCCAGCGCCTGCAGCGAAACCAATACCAAAGTCTAATGGACGCTCACCCACGCGAGGCGCATCCTCATGCCATGGAATTGCGCCAGGAAAGGCGTGTAAAGGAACGTCCACTGGTATCAGTCGTTGATGACGACGAGTCTGTGCGCGAATCGCTGCCCGACCTCCTTGGCGAGTTCGGCTTTGCAGTCCGCGCATTCTCATCCGCGCAAGAGTTCCTTGCCTCCGACTGTGTCGACCAGACCCGTTGCCTGATCCTCGACATTGCCATGCCGGGAATGAGCGGACCGGAGCTTCAGCGGGACCTCACGCTTCGCCGGCGAGAGATTCCGATTGTCTTCATAACCGCTCAACGAGAAGAAACGGTTCGCCTGCGACTACTCGAACAGGGTGCAATCGAGTGCCTGTTCAAGCCATTCAGCGACACTGCTCTGCTTGAGGCTGTTAATTCGGCACTTCACCCGGAGTGAGAGTTGCGCCCTTTATTCCACGGGCCCCATACCAAGGTATGGCCAATACTATCGTCCAATTGATTCCCCGGAGCACCTCGGGTTTAATCGCTTCATCGCAGCCGATTCGGTCGGAAAAGCGACACCCTGAAAACAGGCTTGCCGGAACCGTTCGCTCGTCAGGAGGAAAACGATGAGTATTATCGATAAGGTGCCAAAAGCAAACCGCAACTACGCAAAAACAAGGCAGGTGTTCAAATGAGGATATGGGAACGATCACCGCAAGCCGTACAAGACATCGCAATTTGTGGGTTGGAAAATCTCCCTCCCGCTCGAACTAAGTGCAGGTCGGGCCGACGCTGCGCTCGCCCTCGAGCTCAATATTTAGAGATATTTAAAGAAAGGATGGCAAAAACATGTCGGAAGCAACTTGGAAACCTCACGAGAAACACGGACAGCTGACGACGCAGAGCGACTTACCCGACAGTGTCTACGCGTTTCCGAAGCAGCGCAAAGAACCACTGACCGACGCAGAACATGTGCGTAACGCAGTCGCACGATTCGATCAAGTCATCGATGTCTCCGATGAGGACCGTGCTTTGGCGTTCGCGAACATCGAGAACGCTGCAAACTACTACGGCGTCAACCTGACGGAAACGTCATGGCACGACTTGGGCATTCATCCTCAAAAGAAGAGAAGTGAGCCCGCGGCCTAAGGCGCAGCGAGGCCTTGAATGCACCGTGAGGTGAGGATCAACTGGTTTGTGGAACCTCACCTCATGCCACTTCGCGTGGAAGGGTGTTGGTGAGAACTATGCCCAGAGAAAAATCCATTCGATCCGGTTGGCGTTGCGATAGTTGCGGCGAACGTGTGTTAGATCTGCAGGCGGGCTGGGTGGAGTGGCTTGCGGCAGAGGACGCTAAAGGAAAACCGAAAGTAACCGGTTTGCGGTTAGTGCACCGTCGCAACACGAGCGCGAAATGGCCAGAGCCATACGGATGTCGGTACAATCCGCGAGACGAATTCAGAAAGAACCGTGGCATCGTAGAGGGATTAGCTCTTGACCGGTTCGCGGGTCCCGACGGTCTCATGTTACTGCTTTCGATGATTGCGGAACGTGAACTTCCGGTGCAAGAACTGATCGAACTCGCTAAGCGAGTACAGATCCCGGGCTACGAAGCAGTGCACGAACTGGTTCACGATGCCGTTAGCGAAGGAGTGATAGCGCCTTCCATCTCGTCAGGCTTTTACTTGCAGTGCGAGATCTGGGACGTGCTGAAGTGGGCGAAATACCGAACTTCAGCAAAGGCGAGCTAATGTTGAGCGCCAGAATCGGTTCGTGGTTTCTCACTAAATTATTTCGCCATGCCTATCCCGGCGGTTGTTTGGGAGTTCCTGGCGGGGGTGACCGATTTCTAGCTTCGCTCATCTAAGTTTTGTCAGTGACTGTTTGCGCGCTGTGTTAAGGAGATGAAATATGAAAGCAATTGTGGTCCACCAATATGGCGGTCCTGAAGTGCTGAAGTTCGAAGAGTATCCTGACCCGGTGCCTGGCCCCGGCGAGGTGCTGGTGCGGGTCGCCGCCACGAGTGTAAATCCGATCGATTACAAACGACGCGCCGGGTTAACGAAGGATTTTTATCCCCTCAAATTCCCTGGCCTCATAGGAGTCGATATCGCAGGAACTGTGGTCAAGATTGGGCCGGGGGTGGAAGGCTTTTCCGTCGGCGACCAGGTGTTCGCTATGGCGGACAATACTTACGCCGAACTTTGTGTGGTGAAAGCCGCGGTTCTGGCGAAGGTCCCCAGCGGGCTCGATTTGATCCAGGCCGCAGCCCTGCCGCTGGTGACGACGACCGGCAATCAGCTCATGTCCGCTACCGGAATCAAAGCGGGCCAGACGGTTCTCGTCGTAGGTGCTGCTGGAAATGTCGGGCGTTCGGCGGTATTCACTGCGAAGGAACGTGGGGCGACTGTGATCGCGGGGGTTTTGAAGAGGCAGATGCTGATGGAGGATACGAAGACTGTCGGCGCGGATCAGGTGGTCGCGACCGACGACGACTCCGCGATTGCGAATCTTCCGCCGCTCGATGCGGTGGCGGATACGGTCGGCGGAAGAACCGCCGAGAAGCTGATCGCCAAGGTCAAACCGGGAGGAGTGTATGCGTCGGTTGTCGCTGCACCGCAGAACGCCACGAAGTACCCATCGGTAAAGGTGGTTCACGTATTCTCGAAATTCGACAGGAAAACGCTCGAGTTCATGGCCGAGGCGGTGCGAGATGGCAAGCTGGTAATCCCGATCAGCCAGAAACTGCCGCTCCGTGAAGCGGCCGAGGCTCAAGCAGCGGCAGAAAAGGGCGGTATCGGGAAGATCTTGCTGGTGGCTTGAACTCCTTGCAGGACATGCAACGTCTAAAGGAAAATCGAAATGAAGAAAGATCACCGCGGAATTAATCCCGCTTCGAAGCCGAGTGGCGATGGGTGTGTGGAGTGCCTGGCTTCCCCGAAAAGTTGGTGGTTCCATCTCCGCCGGTGTGCGGAGTGCGGGCACATCGGATGCTGCGACAGTTCTCCGAGCCAGCATGCATCCAAGCATGCGGCAGCGACAGGGCATCCGATCATTGCCAGCTTCGAGCCGGATGAGAACTGGTTCTACGATTACGAGAAGCAGGCGATGATCAAAGGTGCGGAGTTGCTTCCGCCGCATTCGCATCCCAAAAGTCAGCCCGCTCCTGGACCCGCCGGAAGGGTGCCAGCCAACTGGGAATCGCTCCTGAACTAGCTGCGCGTTGCAGGGTAGCCAGCAGATGAAACGCTTTCTTGAATGGCGCTGCTACATGCGTGATCCCGACGGCTACCTCATCGAGGTCGGCCAATATGCTGAAATCGCCTTCGACTGGTTCAAGAACCACAGTTAATTTGGCGGGTGATAAACCAGAGTGAGCGTGGGACCGAGACCGCGCCGCCCGCCTAGAGTCCGCGATGCGGATTGTGAGCCGCTATCGTGGCTTAACGCCAATCCGCGCGGTCAATCGAAGGGACATTCAGCCGCGAGACTGCCAAAGTGAAAAGCTTGCCGTTAGTTATCGCGAAGCTCTAAACTAGATTGGGTTTTATTTATTTGGTTCGACGCAGTTCTAAATCTCGAACCCTCATGGAGCAGAAGTGCATGCGCGTGTAGATTTCGCGAGTCGAGGTTATGGATTAATGGCGACAGGCGTAGAAGCCAGCGTTGCCGTGATCTTCGTCCACGGATTTTACGGCCATCCTGAGAAGACTTGGCTGCAATTCCAGACGCTGATGGATGGCGTCGAAAGTTCCGGGATGTTTCCGTGGTGGAGGACATACGACTCCTATTTCTATTCGTATGACAGCAAGCGGCAAATTGGGTCCAACACCTCCGACCTGCTCGATTTCATCGATGCCGTTTTTCCTTCCCCGAGTTGGAACAAGATCGGCGCGAACGGAATCGAAGATTTGGTGCGTCGTTACGATTCACTTGTGCTGGTCGGCCACTCCGAGGGGGGCGTGCTGATTCGTTCGGCAATCCTGCGACGCATTCAAATCAACGATCAGGCCGGCGATGCACCGCTGCCATACGACGGCATTCTAGACGCGCATCTTCGACTGTTTGCTCCGGCGCTGTGGGGGGCATTGATCAGCGGGTGGAAGGGAGTGTTGCTTCGGTCTCCAATACTGGGCGACCTCCTCCAGCCGTACCTGTGTCATTCTCCAGCCTACCAACAGCTGGTGCAAGATTCCCCGCTCCTGCATGATATAAGGCAACGAACAGTTGGTCTCGCCAAGCAGCGCCCTGGCATTCGCGCTCTGAGAGCGAAAAACGTATTTGGCAACAACGACGAATTCGTTTGCATGGAAGCGTTAGAAACCGATCCGCCAGCAGTTTATGAGCGTGACTGCACGCACGGGAGCATCTGTAAACCGAGCAAAGAGTATCTGACGCCACTCGCATTCGTGAGGCATGATGAAACCACAATCGCAATCGCGTCGTGAAGCGTCAAGGTTCCAGTCGTCGTTCACCCCTACACGATTGGAAGTCGCGTCAACTGCGCATGGGTCCTTCCAGGCTGCCGCGGACGTTGAGGCAATGCTTTGGCTCCATTTGGGTAATGAGCTTGGACTATTCGACGACGAAGACGCTGGCAGCATATGGAACGATTTCAAGCCGCAATTCACGAAGTCTCTACACTATGTGAACAAGATTGGGGTTTCCGACTTCTTCTCGGACGAGGTACGTGTCCTTCTTACGCAACTTGAATTGACGGATTCCATCAGCTCGGCGAGATACGCACAACGACTGAGCACCAAGCTAATCGACACCCGCGGTCTCGAACTGCTCCTGCACGAAATCGGGGAGCAGTTCCGAGACGCTACTTTTACACGGCACATCGTATTTGATACGCCCGCCGAGTGGGAAGACCACTTCGAGCAGGAGCCCGATGCCAACGTCATTCTGAACGCAGATTCGCTCGTCGCGATGAATGCGCTCTTTGCGGCGTACCTCAGGTTTATTGAACATATGGGGGCGATGGGACAGTTCTTCCGCCAAATGGAGGAGGGAGCGGAAAGCACCTTCTCTTCTTTGGAAGTCGAGAGGCGAATACGAGCGATCCACAATTGGCGACTCGATCTTCATAACGATGATACCCGATCACGGTTCATCCATCTCACGGCGACATTCCTCAGCAGCGTGGCTTATGACGACGAGCTTGCGAATCTCGGATTCGACGTGGCATCCCTGCTTGCACGGATCGAGTTCCTCTGCGCGGAGTGGACCGGAGACTCGCAATTCAGAATTAATCTTCCGATTCCGGGCGGTAGGAGAACGGCGAACGGATAGTTCCTGCGCCTGGGCTCAGCGACCTTATCGAATGCCTGGCGCACCCTAGCCGATGCCTGCAAGATTAGCATTCCCCGAACTAGGTCACCTGTATTGTCCGCGTCGCGGGCAAATGGAGAGCCATCTCTCGTTGGCAGGCCGTTTCGCTTAGAACCGGGGCCAATGGCGGCGCAAATGGTCTCCTTCGTCCTCTCATCGGCGTTTCCAGCGTGGCGTCAGGCCGGCTTCTTACAAGGTTTTTCGAGGACCGCCCGCACAAAGGTACAACCAATACCATCGTCTGATTGTTCAAAACCCACCCTTCTGCTTTGATAACCTCGTGTTGTAGCTTCAATCAGAATCTGCATCTAGGAAACATTTCAAGATAACTTTGTAGCCTTTCGGAGGAAAATTATGTCCGGCAAAACAGCAGAGATCGCCATCGAAGCGCCGCTCACGTCGAATCCTCTTGATGTCATCCCAGACGAAATACCATTCGATGTGCCCTATGGCCGCCCGATATCACTATACCGAGCCCAGGCGGTCATTCAAGCCGCTGTGGCAGAGGCCAGGAGGCGGAATTGGAAAATGAACGTGGCCGTAACCGATTCCGGTGGCAACTTAGTTGCCTTCCAACGAATGGACGGCGCGATGCTCGCCTCCATTCAGATTGCGCAACATAAGGCGCGAGCAGCCGTGACCTTCCGGCGGCCAACGAAGGTCTTCGAGGACGGCATCAACCTTATGCATCTCAACTATCTGCTCGCGTTCGATGGAATCATCGCCTCTCGGGGTGGCATTCCACTGATTGACCAGGGCGATCTTATTGGCGCAATCGGTTGTTCGGGAGGCACGGATTCCCAGGACGAAGTCATCAGCAAGGCCGGGGCGGAAGTAATTAATGAACCCCGAAGAGGAACAAATGATACAGAGCTCGAGAAAGCGTAGGGTGGGCGCCGCGAGGGTGCGAGGCGAGCGAACCGTTTTCTCCATTCGAATCGAAACTTATATATAATCCGCCGATGCAAGGAATGCCCTGGAGCACAATTGCGCTCGGCTCGCTGTTGCTCATCTCGGCCTCGAAAGGAGGGCAGGAAGTGCAATCCCCGCAACCTGAAAAGTCGAAGCCGCCCGTCAAAACGGAGCAGCGCGGGCGCGTCATTGGAATCGGCGGTGTCTTCTTCAAATCCGCGAATCGTGATCAGATGCACGAATGGTATTCGAAGCATCTTGGACTCGCTGACACGGGCTCAGGCGCGATGCTTCCCTGGCGCGAACACGACGATCCGCAAAAAGAACACGTTACAGTTTGGACTATCTTTGGCGCCTCCACGAACTATATCCCAGCCACGCAACCGCTCATGATCAACTACATCGTGGACGACATGGATGCTTTGCTCGACCGCTTAAAACAAGAGGGCGTAAAGATCGACGCCAAACGAATGGATGAATCCTACGGTCGCTTTGCCTGGATCTATGACTCGGATGGAAATAAGATTGAGCTCTGGCAGCCGCTGCCCGCAAAGCCCTAAAGGGCCTTCCGCTGCACTTACTCAATCGGTTTTCTGTAGCTACGGATCGATCATGTCCATAACTTGCCGGCGAGCCAGTAATCGACACTGAACTTTCCCGGGCCGGAGCAGATCAGCCAGATAAAGAAGAGCACATACAGAACCTCCGGAAGGTAGAGGAAATCGTCGAGCCAGCTAAGAGGAGAAAGTCCCTTAGGCAGGGTGGAAATCGCGCTAGTCAGGGTGGCCACGGTCATATCGATCAATAAAGCCACGCTGGCCGGACTCGAAAGAAACCCCACGGTCAGCAAGGATCCACAAACGAACTCGACACCCGCCACGAAATAAGCCGTCTGCTGGGGAAACGGGACTTTGGCCTTAACCAGCGTCTCATAAACAGGTTTCGTGCCGCCAGCGACAAACAATTTGTTTCCGCCGGAGATGGCGAAGAAGAGCCCCAGCGAAACGCGTATCAGCAGGATGGCATATTGTTCCAAATCACTGCTACCCAGCAGCGCAAACTGGACCAACCGTTTCCAATCCATCTCTTATCCCTCCATCGGTTTCGGCCTCGAGATTATGCCTCCATCCGTTCGACCCATTGAGCGCGAAATGCGGGGGCCGGGAATGGATCCGCAAAGTACTGGGTTTCCCGGGCAACCTTGTCGTCGATGAACTCCATGATGCTCACGGTGTAGGACGGCTTGCCGTCATAGGTCAGGATGAGTTCGGTCACCCAAAGATCATCGCCGCCAATGATTCGTTGAACAGCAAACCGCTTTTTGCTCGGCTGACTAGCGCGTTGGCCCTGTATGTTGCGCCGACCGCGGGTTCGCTCGCCTGACTGCGGGTAGTCCAGCACCGCGTCCTCGCGATAGATGAGGTGCTCCGTTTCAAAATCGTTGGCATCGGATGCCGCCCAATGCTGATTCAGTGCCGCACGGATCTCTTGATCTCGCGCTCCAGAACACCGCTCCTTCTTTTCTAGATCGTTCATCTTGAGCCCTCAATTTGACAAGAAACTAAATGCTTCAGCGGACTCGGAGTGTACGACTCGTCCGACTAAGGTTGGAACCCCTCCGCCATCCACTTGGCAAATAGTTCAATCCGAGATTGCTGCCAAGGGCCTTCTCCTTTTGGTGGTGGGGGCGGCATTACGGCGCCGCCGATTCCACGAATGCGATTGTAGATGGCGCCAGCGTGCTTTTTGACGTCATCGTAACTTCCCAGATTGAACGCCTTGCTCATGCCTTGAATGTCCCACTCGGTAAAGAGCGGGCGAATATCCATTTGAAAGCTCGTCGTCTTCGTCATTGTGCCTCACAGGTATTGGATTATACGGATGTCGCGGTCTGCTTCGGGCAACGACCAATTTTGATATCTGGCCGAACGACTCGAAGAAATGTTCCTTGGCTTCTCGCGCTTGCAACGGGGTCGATGAGCAGATACATGAGTTCCGTCTTTCCAACGGAGTTTGGAAACGCGTCGAGCGCCGCCCTAGCGCGCGATTTGGCCCAGGTAGTATCCGACTCGATTTTCGACGTCCCCCGGCTTGTGGAAGCCGCGCGCCATCAGCTGTTTGATCCCCTCTTGGGCGGCAGGTCGCCCGAGCGAAGCGATGCACGCATCCCACCCGGCGCCGAGCTCGACGTCCGGCGGCAGGCTGGTGTTCACGAGGCGCTTGGTCTGGGCGATCGCCCATTTGTCGAACTTGGCGATCCGGGTTGCGAGCGCCTCTACGAACGCATCTAGCTCGGCGTCGGGCAGGGCGCGATTAATTTAACCGTAAGCCTCGGCCTGATCTGCTCTGATGTCTTCCGAGCTCAAGAGCACTTCGAGGGCGCGGTTTCGACCGATGAGCCGGGAAGCCGGGCCATGGGGCCGCCACCGGCGACCATCCCCACGCCCACCTCCCATTGCGAGATGATCGTCTTCTCGCGACTGGCAAAACTCATGTCGCAGGCCAGCGTGATCTCGCTGCCGTTGCCGGTCGCACGGCCGCGGATGAGCGCGATGGAGGCAACTGGCAAGCGGGTCAGACGCACAAGGAAGTCCGGCCAAGGCGGCAAGCCCGTGGGACCCTCCGGCATCGAGGTCAGGTCTTCAATCTTGGCCGTGAAATCCGAGTGATTCAAGAAGTAGTCGTCGACCGCACTATCGAAGACCACGACCCTGACCTGCCCGTCGGCCTCGAGCGCGTCGATCACTTCCTGAAACTGCTTGACCATTTCCGGGCCCATGACGTTGATCGGTGGATTGTCGATCGTGACACGCCAATAGGCGGGCGACCGCCGGGTCAGGCGAATCTGTACGAGTTTCGCAGGTGCGTTCATAGTTGCCACGGGATTTCCCTCCGTATTAGTCTCGGAAGTCAGTTGATTAAAGCCGACAATAGCCGTCGGCCGTTCGTAGTTCATTCGTTGCGGCAGATGCACACATAGCGCACGACAATCTCAAGAACTTAGAGCTTCGATCCGAAATCGTCACTTGGGTGACACAAACCATCCGGCTACATAAGGCTGTCGCCATTTAGCCAGAACAAAATGGGCCGCGCAATTGGACGATGGTATTGGTCATACTTTCGTATCGACTGCAGTGAAATGGCCCAGGTCGTGACCATGAACAGTGTCGTGCGGTATTTTCTTCGAGTACCGGTACACGTTTACCGTTGGCGACTAGGCCGCCTGCTGGGAAGGCGCTTCTTGCTCTTGACGCACATCGGACGCCGCACTGGCCGGCGCCATCAGACCGTCCTCGAAGTTATGGAGTACCACCACGACGGCCCTGAAGCGGTGGTGATGAGTGGCTTCGGCCGCAACGCGGAATGGCTCCGTAACATTGAAGCCGCGACCGGTGAGGAAATCACCATTGGTGCGCAACATTTCGCGGCGGTCCATCGCTTTCTGAGCGATGATGAGGCGACGAAAGTGGTCAGCGGTTATGAGCACAAAAACTGGTTTATGGCTCCGATTATTCGCCATGTGCTGAGCCGCTTGCTGGGTTGGCGGTATCGCGGTTCCGAAGCGGACCGCCTGAGATTGGTCAGGCAGTTGCCATTAGTCGCCTTTCGGCCGACGCGATCTGAAGTTTCCGGGCGCTTCTCCGGTTAGGCAGCATTGTGAGTTCTCGATCTTGTAGACTCATTTTTCCGGTTTCTTCTGAGAGTGGTTTTCCAAAGTACTGCAACCTTGTATCCTAGCTGCACTCCATTGAGGCCGAGGTGGTCCCATTTCATTTGCGGTCGACGATCTTGTAGCGCTTGAGAGTTTGTCCTCGCGAGAGCAAGCGACGCGGGTTTACGAACTGCTGCGGATGTTTCTGGATATTCCGGTCGAGGCGCGAACCGAAGCGCTTTCACGGCTCACGGCGGCGATCGCCAGCCGACCCGACGGCGAAGCCATTCATTCGGCGCTGCGCGAATTCTGGTCTCATCACTCTTGCGTGCGTGTAATTTCAGAGGCGGGCTTGCCTAACGAGGTATTCCTGTTGCGCGAATTGCTGGCGAGAGCTCTCAGGCACTTATTGCCGGTGGATGAGGTCGAGGGCGATCTTTACGTATTAATGGATTCTTTAAACTTGAAGGAATCCGACGCGCGCTGGCTCGCTACCTTGCCCGATTCTCTGGTGGCTTTGTGGGCCGAAATTTTCCGGCCTACGCGTCCCGCCATTCTTGCCAGTTGCAAAATTCTTGCGCTGCGGGCTGCCAACATCGCGTTGGCGCGCGACTTGATCGAATTTGCCGATGACGAAGACATTGCCAAATCGAGCTTCTTTAACCTCCCGGCCGTGGTGGAGCATGTGGCTCGTCATCCCCAAGACTTCCACAGTTGGGAAGAGCAGCGGGCTGCATGTGACGCGCAACTGCAGGCTGTGAATCGACTGATCGAGGAAAAAGGTTCCACTGCGGATTTAGTTTTTCGGGTACGCCTGCTGCGTTCACTGCTGGGAAGAATTCAGCAAGTCATCAGCCTCGAACAAGTTGGTTCGGACGCCAGCAAACTCGCTGTCGTAATTGTGCACGGCTTCGCTTCGCAACGGCGCATTCGGACCGTGCTCAGCGCGAGCACCCGCCGTCTGGCGCGAAGCGTGGTGGAGAGAACCGGACGCGCCGGCAAGCACTACATTGCGCGCAATGCGGCGCAATGGAGAGCCATGGGCCAGGGAGCAATTCTCGCCGGCGTGATCACATCTTTCACCGCCTTATTCAAGTACTCGATTGCTTCAGCAATTCATGCTCCCATGCTTTTGGCCTTTGCGCTTTCAATGAACTATGTGGTCAGTTTTCTGCTCATGCAGGCGGGCGGATTCTTGCTCGCCTCGAAAATGCCCGCAGCCACGGCGGCCACTTTGGTCGATGCCATGGAAGACCCGGCAAAAGATCACATGGCAAGTCTGAAAGCGATTTCCGAAACCCAGTTCATCGTTACCGTCAGCAACCTGGTCGGGGCCGTTCCGGTCTCAATTCTTATCGATCGGATTTTCATCGCAATCACTGGGCACCCGTTCCTTACGGCTGCGGAGGCGGAGCATGGTGTGCACATGCTTTTTCCGCACGCCTCCCTGACCATTGTTTTTGCCATCGTCACCGGCGGTTTTCTCTGGCTTTCCTCGCTGGCAACCGGATGGACCGCGAATTACCTTGCCCTGCACGATATGGCGACGGCGATCTCAAATAGTCTTCGCATTCGAGACCGGCTCGGGCCTAAGCGGGCGGCGATGCTGGCGAACTGGACGCGGCACCACGCGGCCGGATCTGTTGGGTTCATCGTGCTGGGCTTTCTGCTCGGCGTTGTGCCCGTGATGGTTGAGCTATTTGGAATTCCTCTTGAGGTTCGCCACGTCACCCTCGCCGCCGCAAGTCTTGGCTACGCCCTCGACGGAGGGCATGTGTATGCCGAAGTGGGCTGGCAAGACGCTGTCGCGGCTTTCTCAGGTATCGCGATGATCGGCCTTCTGAATATCTTTACCTCGTTTGCGCTGAGTTTTCTCTTGGCCGTACGCGCCCGCAACATCGGGGAGAAACAGTCCCGCCGCTTCTTACGCGAAATCGGACGGGAGCTTCTCGCAGACCCGCTAGCGTTCCTGCTTCCTCGGCGTTAA
The DNA here is from genome assembly GCA_049585795.1 of Terriglobales bacterium. GTDB lineage: Bacteria > Acidobacteriota > Terriglobia > Terriglobales > Acidobacteriaceae > JABDBE01. The sequence continues at coordinate 31,141 of JBAVAQ010000019.1, forward strand.
CGTCAAAAGCCATGTCGGATGGCTTTTCACCGCGGTCATCCTGAGGCAGCGGAGCCTCCGGCAAAGCCGGAGACTCCCAACGAAGGATCTCTGCACTCGGTCCTTTCCCACCCGAACCAAACCGAGGGGTGCCCTATCTTTGCGTTCTGTGCGCTAGGGTGGGAGCCGATCCTGCCAAAGCGCCTCCAGCATCGCGAGATAACTCCGTCATCCCCGGCATAGCGAAATAACTCTGTCATCCCGACCGAAGCGAAACGCAGTGGAGGGGCACCCTGTGTTCCGCGCGATCGACCATGGATTAACGCGTCACCGACCCTGCGGTTTTGGGAAGGGCACGACTTCAGTCGTGCCACTACCATCCCCATAAACACAGGGCTTCAGCCCCTGAGGGACCTGCCCACGCAAGCAACGGAGAAGCCGAGCGCACCAGAAATCGAATCGCAGCGGACGGCGCGTCGCCGGAAACAGGCTGGCGTCCTCCCCACCGTACGGATGCGTCCAGCCGAGGAAAATCCCCGCACAAGCGAAGCTTGAACTCGCCGGCCCCGAGAGTAAAATGAGCAGGCATGGCCAAGTCTCGGCGCGCTGCCCCGCCATCACCGACACAGCATCACCCTACCATCTCGCCGGAGATCGCCCTGAAAAGACTGCAAAAGCTTCTGGACCAAATACCGGACGTACGATCGCGGGGCCACGCTTCCCCTGAGCTTTCGACGTGGCAGGGAAATATCAAGATTGTGCTGTCTGAGTTGTACGGCGAGAATTCCCTTATTTTTAAGGAATTCAAAGGAATCTGGTTTAGTCCAGGTATGTTCTATCAGGGACAGCCCGAGTCCGATTTTGTAACGGCGTGTAACTCCGGACTGGATCATGCGAGAGGGTTCTTGCAGTCCCGGATCAGCGATCTGCGGGAAAGCGTCGGCGTAGAAATCGAAGCGTCGACTGGCGACTCATTCAATCTCAGTTCATCTGCTCGTCGCATTTTTGTAGTGCATGGCCACGACCACGGAAACAAAGAGACGGTGGCGAGGTTCCTTGGCGGATTAGATCTTGAACCGGTCATCCTGCACGAACAAGCGGACCAAGGCAACACGATCATCGAAAAGTTTGAAGCGCACGCGTCGGACGTGCAGTGTGCTGTGGTCATTCTCACCGCCGACGACATTGCTAGTTCGAAAGCAAATCCTGAGCAAAAGGAGTTCCGAGCGCGACAGAATGTAATTCTTGAGCTCGGATTCTTTGTTGGAAAATTGGGTCGAGATCGCACGTTCGCGCTCGTCGAAAAGGGCGTTACCTTGCCTTCCGATATCCACGGCGTTGTCTACATTCCATTGGACGCTGGGGGGTGGAGACTTCATCTCGTGAGAGAACTTAAGGCTGCGGGACTCCAGGTGGATGCCAATCGAGCATTCTGAGGCGTTCATGGGCAGGGAGGTGTTGGTAATTCCCCGCCGGCCCATCGCCCTTGCACGGGAAGGCCGAGTCGCCAGCTTCAATTTCTCCGCCTCCATTTCCCGAACAACCGGTAGACAGAATCGGCTCGCGAGCGTATAAAATAGTTCGAACTCTGAGGGGGGCACGGTTCAAGCCGTGGCCCCTTCGGCTTTTGGGCGAACGAATCCGGCGACGTCGGCCCGGCGACCAAAAAAGGGGCAACCAAGTGAACACTCCGCAAGAGCCACGAAGCATCGCGACAGCAAGAGTGGTCATCTGCTTTGTGTGTATCTTATCCTTCCTTTCGGCGGTTGCCTACATTGTGCTTATGTCCTGCACAACGCCGGTCCAGATCAGAGTGACGAACTATGACGCCTACAGAACCGAAGCGCTGAAGATGACCCGAGAAGAATCGGCGAGCTTCTTCCAGATAGGCGTCGCGGTTCTAGGTGCATTGTGGGCCACCACGATCGTCAGCAAGGACAATCGCTTAACGAGGAACGATTGGCCAGAAATTGTGATGTGTTCCGTCGCCAGCGTGACGTTGGTGGGATTCCTGTTCTTCAACTGGAGATACGGACGCCTGTTGGCTCAACTTTATTGGGACATGGGGCCCATGCTGAGCACGACCAATAAGTTCGCGGACATTAACTCTCGCTACGTCCAAGGGTTGCATGATGTCATGCAGTTATGTTTTTATGCGGGTCTAGCATTAAGCGCTGCCTCTGTGTTCAGCAGCTGCATACTTAGGAGAACATCATGAGTCATCGGCCTGTGTTCCATCTCTGTACCCTGATTGCCTTGTCGCTACAACTGCTCCTCACTGAGAAAGCTCCTTCTGAGGACGTAAAACAGCCGCTTCCGAGCACGCTCGCCTACTCGCGTGAATGTCTGTCTGCTCGCAACTCCTCCCATTTTAAGGAGGCCTCAGCACGTGAGGAGTTCTTGACGAAGACGAAAAACTGTATGTTTTCGGGATCGCCGGATATTCCTCAGGGCCTGCTAATAAAAGATGAAGAGGTGATCACTGGCGCATATCCGCAGGTCAGGACTTTCTACCCAACACATTCCGAAGAAGATTGGGCAAGGATATCTATCTTAGCTTGGGCTAAGTATCGCTCGCAAAATGCAATCGGGCTCATGACCAAGGCGGCTTTTGTCCAGGTGAGCCAGTCATTCGGCCAATTGATCGTGAAAAGCGATCCTCCAGGTGCGGTTATCAAGGTCGACTCGATCCTGTGGGAGGGTCCGACGAACACTACTGACTGGACGGAGGCCGGCAACCATTCTGTGACGCTGAGTAAGAAGGCGTGCAATGACGAACAGGACAAAATACAAGTTCCCGCTGGAGGTAGCGTCACCTTCGAAAAAAAATTGACCTGTAAATGAGCCCCTTCGGGGCGGTCGTCGCGGCCCATCCTAGCGTGGTACCCTTCGCGGTGAGATGGCGGCCTTCGTTTGTTCCTCCCCCATTGCCCTACGCGAACAAGAACTCCTTCGTCCGCAACTCTTTAATCGTATCCCGCAGCTTCGCCGCTTTTTCGAACTCGAACCGCTTGGCGGCTTCGCGCATATCGCTTTCCAGTTTGCGCACATACTCATCCAACTCTTCCTGCGACTTGAATTCGGGGATGCCCTCGCTCTCCCCGCCGGTTAGATCGGTGTAGTCGGCCTCGATCATGCGGGCCAGCGACATATCCAGCGGACGCACGATGGACTCGGGTGTGATCCCGTTGGCCTCGTTGTACGCTTCTTGAATCGCGCGGCGGCGATCGGTTTCGCCCATGGCTTTCTTCATCGAGTCGGTCATGCGGTCGGCGTAAAGGATGGCCCTCCCATTCAAATTGCGAGCGCAGCGTCCCATGGTCTGGATGAGCGCGCCGCTCGAACGTAGGAAGCCTTCTTTGTCGGCGTCGAGAATCGCGACCAGAGAAACCTCGGGCAGGTCGAGCCCTTCGCGCAGCAGGTTGATCCCAATCAGCACGTCGAACTCGCCCTTGCGCAGGTCGCGCAGGATCTTTACTCGCTCCAGCGTTTCGATCTCAGAGTGCATATAGCGGCACTTCACGCCCACCTCGCTGTAATACTCGGCCAGGTCTTCGGCCATGCGCTTGGTCAGCGTGGTCACCAGCACGCGCTCGCCGCGAGCAGTTCGTTCGCGGATTTCGTGCAGCAGGTCGTCGATCTGTCCCTTGACCGGGCGCACTTCGACCGGAGGATCGACCAGGCCCGTAGGCCGGATGATTTGCTCGATCACGACTCCTGCCGATTTGGTCAGCTCGTACGGACCCGGAGTCGCCGAGACATAAATCATCTGCCCCATGCGGTGCTCGAACTCTTCGAAAGTAAGCGGACGATTGTCCAACGCCGATGGCAGACGGAAACCGTACTCGACCAGAGTTTCCTTACGCGAGCGATCACCGTGATACATGCCATGCAACTGCGGCACAGTCTGATGCGATTCGTCGATGAACATCAGGTAATCGCGCGGAAAGTAGTCAAGCAAAGTCGGCGGGGGCTCGCCCGGGAGCCGTCCGGTAAAGTGCCGCGAGTAATTCTCAATCCCATGGCAGTAACCCATGGATTTGATCATTTCAAGATCGAACATCACTCGCTGATGAACCCGCTGCGCCTCGACCACGCGTCCCTGCTTTTCAAGTTCCGCTTCCCACCACTTCAACTCTTCTTTAATAGAATCGACGGCGCGAGACCGAGTCTCCGGCTTCATCACGTAGTGGGTTTTAGGATAGATCGGCAGCCGCATGTACTTCTGTTTCACGGTTCCGAACAACGGATCAATCTGTGAGAGCGCCTCAACCTCATCGCCCCACAACTCGACGCGATACGCCATGTCGTCATACGTCGGAAAGATCTCGATCACGTCGCCGCGCACACGAAAAGTTCCCCGGCGAAAATCGCCATCGGTGCGTTCGTACAGAATTTCGACCAGCTTGCGCGTAATGTCCTCGCGCTTGATCTTCTGACCCTTCTCGAGAAACAACATCATGCCGTAATAAGCTTCCGGCGATCCCAAACCATAAATGCAGGAGACCGAAGCCACAATCAAACAATCCCGCCGTTCAAAAAGCGACCGCGTAGCCGAGAGCCGCAGCTTGTCCAACTCATCATTAATGGTGGCTTCTTTTTCAATGTAAAGATCAGCCGCAGGCACATAAGCCTCCGGTTGGTAGAAGTCATAGTATGAGACGAAGTACTCTACGGCGTTTTGGGGGAAGAAGTTCTTGAATTCGTGGTACAGCTGGGCGGCGAGGGTCTTGTTGTGGGCCATGACCAGGGTGGTGCGGTTTAGTTGCTCGATTACTTTGGCGGCGGTGTAAGTCTTGCCGGAACCGGTCACGCCCAACAGAACCTGGTGCTGTTCGCGATCGAACAGACCTCTGGTTAGAGATTCGATGGCCTTGGCTTGGTCGCCTTTCGGTTTGTAATCACTGACTAGTTTGAAGTCCATAGCAACAGCTTCTAGCTCCTGGCTTCTAGCTATTGGGGTTCAGGTTTCAGCTATCAGCCATCAGCCATCAGCGCGGCACAGCGAAACGAAAATTGGCCAGCACCTGCAGAAAGGAATTTCAGCGGGTAGGCATTTCTTTATTATAGCGTGGTGAACAGAAAGCAAAACGGCGCGAGGATCGTATCCCCGTGCCGTGCTTGAACGGATGGCGTTTACGGAAGTTTGAAGTTGACAGTAATTTGGGTTTGAATTTCTACGGGTTGATCGTCGAGATAATAAGGTTTGTATTTCCACTGCTTGACCGCGTCGATGGCGGCGCGGGCCAAAACCGGATCGCCACTGAGCGCCGTCACCTTGGTGATGCTGCCATCCTTGCCGATGTTGGCCAGCAGTTCGACGGCTCCCTGGACGCGCATTTGCTTGGCGAGCGCGGGATAGATTGGGTCGACGTTCTTGATCAGCAGCCCCTGCGATACACCTTGCGAAACTTTCAGTTGCTGCGGGACGGGGCGAGGAAGAGTCGCGGCGGTCGTACTCATAATTCCAGAGATGGCCTGATTGTTCGAAGCACCTACGGATCCAGGAGCCGGAGGTTGCACTGGTTCCTGCGCGGCGGAACTCGGCGGCGCAGGGGTCGGGACTTCGCTTTTGACCACCAAGGGCGCGTTTTCCGGGTCATCCGCGTCTTTCTGGCCATCTGGCTGGGTTCTGACAACGGTGTTTGGCGCAACTATAGAAGTTGATTTCTTGACGGCCGAAGAGTGCGCGTCAGGCGTCGAAAGAGTTTCGGCAGGGCCGCGCTCGATGGGGAGCGCGCTGGCCGGCTGCGATGAGGTTTTGGCAGAAGCTATTTCGTGCGCTGCAGTTTGAGGAGGCGGAACTGCAGTAACTTGAGGCTGAGCCGGAGTTGCCCGCGGTGGGGCAACTTGGGTAATCGAGAGTCTGCCGGCGGGTTGCATTTTTGTCCAGGCAACATAGCCGACGGCTGCGACTGAAACCAGAAGTGCGACTGCGATCAGAACGGTCTTTTTAGACCCGCCGGATGCAGGCTCGGTTGACGCGCCAAGCGAAGTAAATGCCGGCGCCGCTACTTCTGGCATCGCCGCGTGGTCGGACTCATGGTGTGGCTTCGATGGTATTTTTGCTGGAGCGGTCGCCGCCGCCTGGCCGGACGACATGCTGATGCTGTGGGAACGACTGATCGGAGTGTCGGAAACACTTGCCAGAGAAGCCAGAGCTTGATTGCTTGGGGAAGCATCGAGTTCGGACCTTCCGGTGGCTTCGGCAGCGCGGCGCAGAGCGGTCGCCATTGGTTCGGCTGCGGGTTTGCTAATCGGCTGCCACGGATATTCTCTTGCGACCGGAGATGCAGGTGTCGGATCCGGCATCGATTCGAGCAGAGCGGCCTCGGTTGGCTCGGGTTTAGGGCCAGGATCGGACTCAACCTCGAACAAGGCGGCGCTTACCGGTGGGATAGGAGAGGGCAGCGGCTGCTTCGGCAAGTAGGTTGGTTTCGGCTCAGGAACCTGTGGAGCCGATGGACGCTTTGCCTCGATACTGGTAACAGGCCGCGGGGGCGGCTGCACAGCAGGGGTCGCGGTCGCGGGCTTGGCTGCATCAGTTTTCCGCAACAGGCCGCGAGCGACACGTAATGTGCCCTTGGATTGTTCAACATTAATCGGTTTGGTCAAAACCAAATTAGCGCCGATGCGGAATGCCTTGGCAACGCCTGCCTGTCCCTCGACGACGGCAACGGCCAGTGAGGACTGATTGGATCCAGAATTGTGCGCGCTCTTAAACAAAAGGGCCGCATTCTGCTCACTGTCGCAATCCACCACAATGGCGTCGAAGTGCTCCGCCATTAACCTCTTCACTGCCGCAAAGGGCTCGTTGCAGGGCTCGACTCGAAACTCCAGGTCGTTCAGGACCTGGGTGACAACGCGGGCAGTTTTCTCGTCAGGGCAGAATAAAAGGGCGTTGTACTTCATACTCGAATCGTAGGTACTGTGGTGGGGAGCTTCAAGTTACGTAGGTACTTTCACGGCCTTTCGAAACCCTTGACTGTCTCGTCACTTACGAAAGTTGGTGTCCGGCGGGTGTGCGTGGCGACGCCGAAGCGAAGTGATGGAACATTGTGGCTGGGCTAGGCCGAAAGCGTTGTTCAATACGCACGGGATCCTTCGGCCCGCTGGAGAAAGCGCGGGGCTTCGGGATGAAACCATCTAAGTAGAGCGCTCTCGGACGATTACAATGACGGGCATGCGCATCCCACTGTGGCTGAAGGTTGGTTGGAGCTTGTGGGTGCTGGTGTGGGTGCCGGTGTACTGGCATCAGTACGGGTTGCAGAACTTTCTATACTTCTGTGATCTTGGAAACTTGTTTATTGCGGCGGCGCTTTGGTTAGAGAGTCCGCTGCTGTTTTCGTGGCAGGCGTGCGGGCTGCTGCTTTTTCAGACCCTTTACATCATCGACCTCGTCGGGGCGGTGGCGAGCGGGCGGCATGTTATTGGGGGCACCGAATATATGTTTGATCCGCATGTAGCCTTGTTGGTTCGGCTGCTCAGTTTGTTTCACGTCGTGGTGCCTCCGCTGCTGCTGTGGGCTATTTGGCGGTTGGGGTATGACGTTCGTGGCTGGAAGTTGCAGACGCTGACGGCATGGATTGTGGTTCCGATCAATCACTTCTGGCGGCCGCAGTACGATGTGAACTGGGCGCGTGGGCCATTCTTTCGGGAGCAGCATCTGATACCGGGGATTGTGTATTTGGCGGTTTACTTGGTGGTTGTGCCCGCGGTGGTTTATTGGCCCACGCATTTGGTTTTGCGGTCGTGGGTGAGACGTTGGCGGCGTTCTGGGGGTTTATTGCATGGTTGTTAGTGCGCGGGGACGACCGTCCTCGATTGTGGTTTTGTGGCGCGAGCCACTATGCGCGAGATCCTTCGCCCCGCTGGAGAAAACGCGGGGCTTCAGGATGACGGCATGACGAGTAGAAAGTTTTGAGCCGCGTCCTAGTGTTGGGCGGCCAGGGCCCGTTGCGTCGCTTCGAGCAAAGCTTCTGGGCCGACTGGTTTTCCGGTGGCGCGTTCCATCCAGAGGTCGGGCGTGATGCGGCCCATCTTGGCCATGCGCTCAAATTCGGGGCCGATGCTGCCGGCTTTCTTCATTTGTTCTTCGATCTGAAACGCGATCATGTGGCCGATGGGATAGTCGGGAAGATAGAGAAACGAATCGATCATGTGCGAATAAATCCCGAGCAGGACGACATCGTTTCTGTGAAAGACAGGTGCGTAGTAGCGGTTCCAGATGTCTTTTGAGATCTGTACCGTGGCTGCGTCGAGTTGCTGAGCCGTGGCTTGCGGGTGGTCGTACATCCAGTGCCAGACGGCCATATCGACAAGCGCAACGCCGGCAATTTCGTAGGTGCCCCAGAAATCGTTCAAGGTTTTTTCTGCCTGGCTTTTGGCGTCGGGCGCGGGAAGGCCTAGCAGTTCGAGATCGTGACCCTGAAAGACGAAGGCGAGGGCTTCGGTGAAAGCCGTGTTGGGCACGCCTTGCAGCAGGGTGTAGTCGATGTCGTTGAGCGAGAAGGTTTGCTCGACGTTATGTCCCATCTCATGCACGGCGATGTTAAATCCCTTGTAGTTCATGCCAGTTTGTTCGACACGGGTGCGCAGATGCGCTTTCTCGGATCGCATGCCGGCTCCCATGGCGTGGCCGGAGCCGCGCGCCGGGTCGACGATGATGTTGCTGGCGACATACCGGGCGCGGTCCGGTGCGAAGCCGAGTTTCATCAGCAGGTTGGGAATGTCTTTTTGATAGGCCTCAGCGGTTGGATATTTCTTCGCGACGATCTCGTCTAACTGGGCTTCGGTGTATTGGCTGCCGGGACGAAAGCCGTTGTACCAGATATCAAACGGCTCCAGGGGTCGGCCGAGGCGGACCTGAATCAACTGTGCAGTCTGAGCTACGAGCGGGGAACTTACCACTTGCTCCAACATCGCTTTTACTTGCGCTTCCGGAATCTCGCGATCCTCCTCGAAGCGGCGGTCGATCAGCGTAGGCGCGGTTGGCGAGTATGGATCCGCCTTGCGCGAGGCGCGGAAATCGTTTAGCAAGGTGGCATAGCGCGTGTCTGGCTCGGGTGCGTTTGTGATCGGGAAGTTGTTGGCCGTCGTGGCGTCTGAATCTTTCACCGCCGCGGGTTTCACTTCGTTCGTGTATGGATTCCAATCTACAGCGGGATTGTTGATCACGACTTGCGGAATCGTCTGAGTGACGATGCGCTCCATCACCTGCTGAATCATTCGTTGCTTTGCGGCACCGCTCTGGGGATCGGAGTAGTCGGCTTTAATTTCGTCGCGCAGGTTCCAGTGGCTCAGTAGCCGCATTTTGGGCGGGAAAAGATGCTGGCCCTGGGCGTCGACGAGGTGGTACATCCAGATATTGTATTGCGCAATGTACTGTCCCGCCTGCGCTCCCGCTTGAGCGATTGAGAGCTGGACGTCGGCTGGGATGCGCTTGTCGAAACGTTGCGCAAGGCGGACTTCGGCCCACTGACGGCGGCTCCAGGTGGGCCCCTCTTTCAGGCGTTCGTCCAGCGTGGTGAGGGGGAAGTTCAGCAAAACCGTGAAGGCCAATTTGTTATTGAAGAAGTCGTCGAGGACGTGTGCAGAGGGATCGTAACCAGCGAATACTTCGTCGAAGGGAAGCAGGGGGCCAAGATCGAGATCCGATTGCTGATTGAACGCCCGGTTGATCTCGTGCATGTGTCCATCGAGTTGCTCGAGCAGGCTCTGGAAGCGGTCGAACATGATATTGAGCGTGGCTTGGTCGCCGGCGAAGTTGGTGCGGACGAAGTCTTCGAAAACGGCGGCATCGCCGTCATCGACGCGCCAGAACTCAGCTACCTGATGGAGACCGCGGTCGAGGCGGACGCTTTGCTGGGTGCCGTACTTTGCGATTAGTTCATTTTGCAGCTTGGCAGTCGAGTCATTCATCCATGTAGGAGCAACTGCGGCGGATGTCTTAGGGGCAGTGGAAGCGTTCTGCATTAAGATCTCCTCTGAACAAAGTGGAACCGCGGCGCACAGAATGGTTGTGGCCAGTAACGCCAAGCGAAGACGTTCTTTCATTTTCCGTACCTCTTCATTTCTTGCTCCTCAGGGCCGATTCCGGCTGCGGATAAGGCAGGGAATTGCTGAATTCGGAGATGTCAGACGAAGCGAAGTCGGGGAAGGGCAGCTTACTGTTCTCGCGCCACTGTTGGACTTCCTTCGAAACGGCCGCGGTCTTCTCTTGGTCCAAGCCCGAGTCGCGGCCGAGATAAAGCACGCGGGAGGGGAAGGCGAGGAAAGTCCCCGAAGCCTCGATGATGTCCATGATTCTGAGCAGCAGATCTTCCTGAATAGCGAGGAACTCGTTATTGTCTCGGGTCAGTACGTAACAAAAGACTTCGAGAGTCAAAGAGTGGTCGTCGTATCCAATGAATCGAATGCGAGCGCCGGCGGTCTCAACTTTGGGATGTTCATAGAGCAAGCGGCGAATCTGGGCCAGCACGTATCGCAACTGGTCGGCCGAAGTTTCGTAGCGCAGTCCCAGCGTGGTATTGAAAAGGATTTTATCCCGGCGGCTCAGGTTCTCCAGGTTCATGGTGGCCAGTGAGCCATTGGGAATGGAAAGCTCGCTTCTTTCCGGCGTGCGGATGCGAGTGGAACGCAGGCTGATGTCTTCCACCGTCCCGGTCCGGTCGCCGAAACGGCATACGTCCCCCACGCGAAGGACTTCATCGGCAAGCAGGGAAACGCCGCCGAAGAGATTCTCCAGGGTCTTTTGGGCGGCGAAGGCGACGGCAATTCCGCCGATGCCTAATCCGGCAAGCGCGGTCGTCATGTTGAAGCCGAGAGAACTGAGTATGGCAAGGAGAGCGAAGATGACAATCAGAGCATTCAGTACGCGTTCGCCGAGCAGCAAGAGCGTTCCCTCACCTTTGCGTCCGGCATATAGCGCGCGTTCTCGAAGCAGTCGGGCAATTTGCCGCAGGATTGCCGATAGCAGCCAGGTGCATCCGATAATGAACACCACGCCGATGACCAGCTGGTAGTAGTGGATTTGTAGCAGCGGCAGGCTGAGCTCACGCACGCAAAGAACATCAATTGCTGTGCTGAATAAAAGCCACAGGGGACGGGAGATCGATTGCCATACTCCCGTGCGCAGCGGCTGGCCACGGCGTAACTTTCCTAAAAGGCCGAGGACTTTAATCAACAGCCAGCCCAAGCCAGCGGCGAGCGGTATGGCCAGCAAGATTGCCAGGCATTGCCACACGGGCAACCCCAAGAAGTGCCACTCCACCATGAACTTGGGCAGGTGAGCTTCGACTTTATGTACCTCCAGCCGGTCGTAGAGGTCAGGCACCTTGGCCAGGGTTTCGGAAGAGATCAGCCAGATTTTCCCTCCGCTTGGATTGGAGACCTGGACGAGAGTTAGGTTGGCATCAATATCTCCAGCGGACAACACTCCGATGCGCTGCTGGCCGGAAGGAATTCCTTCTTGCGGAGTTCCTTCCGGTCGATTGCTAATCAGTCTGAGATTGCCGGAGAAGGCTCGATCCATCACCTGCTTCAGCTTGCTGGCGAGTTCCTCACCCTGCTCTATGCGTTTGCCATTGGTCATCTGCAAGTACTGCGCAGCGATGGAGTAATTCCCCACCTGCGCCGCCTGCAGAAATCCGTAGATCGTGCCGCTCGGAGTGTCGCGTCCCAACGGGTCCGGCGCCGGTTGGTTCGCGGATTCAGTCGGGGCTTTGCCCAGTTGCGTTGGCAGTAGCTGCCCGGCGGCGGCCACGGAAACGGTTGCGCACAAAAGAAGCCAACGAACACGTTTCAAGAAAGAAGACATGGTTCCTTCTCCAGGGGAGGGCGCGCATTGCACGCAAACATGCGTCCGCGAATCAGACGTTGTAAAACGAGAGTTCATTGTACCGAAATGCCAGTTTTGTGCGCTCGGAAGCCGTTTCGGTTCACGGCGCTTATGTGAATCGAGAAACAAATCTTAAATCGCGGAGGTCGCGGAGACGGCCGCAGAGTGCGCGGAGGAAATCCGGCAAACGGATCGAGTCTCGAGTCACTATCGCTTGGGTCGATAGATATCAGTGCTGGTGCCAAAGAAAACTTCCGCGGAATTCATTACCGTCTCCGAAAGCGTTGGGTGAGGATGGATGGTGAGCGCAATGTCTTTCGCAAGTGCGCCCATTTCGATCGCGAGCACTCCTTCGGCGATGAGTTCGCCGGCACCGACGCCGACAATTCCCACCCCTAGCACACGCTCAGTTTGCGGATCGATGAGCAGCTTGGTCATGCCTTCGGTTCGATCGATGGTCATGGCGCGGCCCGAGGCAGCCCAGGGGAAGCGAGCCACTTTGATCTCACGATTTTGTTTCTGGGCCTCAGTTTCGGTTAAGCCGCACCAGGCGATCTCGGGATCGGTAAAAACGACGGCGGGGATCGCGTTGGGTTCGAAGGCGACTTTGTGTCCGGCGATGGCCTCCGCGGCGGTGCGTCCTTCGTGCATGGCTTTGTGGGCCAGCATGGGTTCGCCGACTACGTCGCCGATGGCGGAGATGGCGGGATCGTCGGTCTGCAGTTGCTTGTTCACCTGAATGAATCCGCGCTGGCCGATCTTGACCTGAGTTTTCTCCAAACCGGGGATTTCGGAATTAGGCTTTCTTCCCACCGAGACCAGAACCTTGTCGAATATTTTCTCGCGTTCTTTCACTTCGGGACCGTCGAAGGTAACGCGGATTCCGCTGGATTCTTCTCTTACGGCGGCGACGGTGGTGTTGAGCAGGATGGAATCAAGAATCTTTTCCATCCTCTTATGCAAAGGCAGGACGAGATCGCGATCCGCACCGGGCAAGAGTCCGGACAGCATTTCCACGACTGAGACTTTGGAGCCGAGGGCGGCGTAGACCGTGCCTAGTTCTAGGCCGATGTAGCCACCGCCGACTACTAGCAGAGTGCCCGGGACTTCGGCCAAATCCAGCGCGGACGTCGAATCCATCATGCGCGGGGTTTCGAGTTTGAGGCTGGGAATGACCGCTGGCCGCGATCCTGTAGCAATGATGATGCGGTCGAAAGTGAGAGAATCCTCACTGCCGTTGGTTCGACTGACACGCAAGGTATTCGAGTTCTCAAATGCGGCGCGGCCCTGGATGTATTCGGCCTTCCTTTGTTTCGTGAGCACGCCTAAGCCGCCGGTGAGTTTCTTGATTACGCCTTCTTTCCAGGTGCGTAGGCGCGGTAAGTCGATCTTTGGGTCGGCGTATTCGATCCCCCAATTCTTCGCGTGGCGGGATTCGTCGATTAGTTTGGCGACATGCAGGAGTGCTTTCGACGGGATACAGCCGCGGTACAGGCAGACGCCGCCCGGATTCAGTTCCGGATCGATCAGCGTGACTGTCATTCCGAGATCGGCGGCCAGGAAGGCGGCGGCATAGCCACCGGGGCCTGCGCCGATCACCGCAGTGTGTAAGCTCGTGCTGTTCGTCATTGTTCTCGGCCTTTACTTATTTTAGAAATACTCACCGTGCCTGAGACGAATCGGATGCTATCAACTGCCGGCCTGAGATATCAATCGTGAGGACCTTCCCTAGCCAGAAGTCCAGGCCGATTACGCAATCGTAAATTATGTCGGCGAAGGTTGTGGGTGCCTCAGCAATCGCGATCTGGGGCGCAGCCGCAAGGGCGATCTTGGGCAGAGTCGTCTTGTAACGAACCGTCGTCACCCCGTCGGAGTTTTTCTGCTCCCGCTTCTTCACATCTTTTCGGTCTTTGTCGATGGCAAGCGGCGCCATGAACCGCGTGGCTACGGTTGCATTCTGGCTGCCTGTATCAATTTCGCATTGGACGGGCTGATTGCCTATCAAAAAGTCTGAGAACAGGTCGAGCGTAATGCCGCGCTGCTCGTCGAACTTCAGAGGAGATGTCTTTCCTGCCCTGCGACGTTGCGTCAGGGACTTGGCAGTTTCGAACACCATGACTTTGTTGACGAAGTCCAGAGTAAAGGGCTGCTGGCGGAAATCGTTGACCGAAATAATACCTTCAAGGTGCAACTGGTCAAGCATCTCCCATGCGCCGACGAGGGCGTTGCTCTTGACTATCGGCCCCACGGAAATCTGGGAAACAGTGAATAGTGGAACGTCGAGTCGATCGCCCCACATGCGGAACGCTGTGAACTTACCCGCAGGTGTGCCATGCAGCTTCTCGACTATGCTGGGCGCGAGGACGTCCATGCCAGCGCCCGTATCAAAGATTACGTGCGCAGAAAGTGTTCCACCTAAGGTGGCGGGGACAATCACAAAACCTTCGGGGCTGATGGTCAATGGAATCTCGACCGGCTTCTTGGAAGCGAGCGCGGGCAGTGCGATCAGTAAGACAAGAACAACCGGGGTGTTTCGCATCCGGAATATTTTCCGAGCTGAATTCAAAAGCCAAAATCTCATCCCTGAACCGACAGCAAGAACGGTTGCTCGAAGGCTTCCGCGATCCAACGCAGGAAGCGGGCGGCATCCGCGCCGTCGATGAGCCGGTGGTCGTAAGACAAAGACACCGGCAGGACCAGTCGCGGTTCGAATTTTCCGTTGAGCCACACCGGCTCCATGCTGGAGCGCGAAAGCCCCAGAATCGCGACCTCGGGATAATTCACGATAGGCGAGAAGCCAGTGCCGCCAATTCCGCCGAGATTGGTAATCGTGAAAGTGCCGCCTTCCATTTCCGCGAGGGTCAGTTTCTTATCTCGGGCTTTCTTGGAAAGCTGTGTGAGTTCGGCTGCCAGTTCGACGATGTTCTTCTTGTCGACATCGCGAATAACTGGTACCAGCAGACCGCGGTCTGTATCCACGGCAACGCCGATGTTGATGTATTGCTTGTAAACAATTTCGTCTTTTGCAAGGTCGATGCTGGCATTGAACTGGGGAAAGATTTTCAGCGCGGACGAGCAGACTTTTAACGAGATAGCAGTGACCGTCATCTTGCCGCCGGCTTCTTCGGCCTTGGGAGCGAAACGGGCGCGCAAGTGCTCAAGTTCCGTAATGTCGGCCTTGTCGTTTTGCGTGACGTGGGGAACGGTGGTCCATGCCTGCCACAAATGTTCGGCGGTTTTGCGCCGCACGCCCCGGATCGAAACCCGCTCGACCTTACCCCACTTGGTGAAATCGGGTAACTCCGGTTGGGCAAATTGAGTTCCGCGCGGAGCCTGCGCAGCCGCAGCCATGGACGCAAGCAGCGCTTTCGAATATGTTTTGACATCGCTTTCGCTGATGCGCCCGCCGGGACCGCTGCCTTTGACGTTGTGAATGTCGATGCCGATCTCCCGGGCCAACCGACGAACGTGCGGGGCCGCGGGGATGGGCTCTCCACGCTCTGTGCCGGCAACTTTTTCGAGTTGGGCCGGCATGGCGAAGCTGGGAAGAAATGATTGCGGTTGATCAGGTGGAAGCGCCTGTTCTTCCGTTTTTCCCTCGGCCTGAATGGCAGCCTGGAAAGCAAGGCGCGCTCCTTGTTGTCCAGAGACGTGCTCGACAGGACCACGCTTGGGGCGCTCCGTTTGAGTTGTGGCAGCGCCTTCGAGCGTGAAGATGACATCCCCGACTTTAATCTTCTCGCCTTGCTTTACGCGAATCTCTTTGACGACTCCGCTGATCGAAGAGGGAACTTCAATCACGGCTTTGTCGGTTTCCAGTTCCATCACTGGCTGGCCTTCGGAGACTTTGGCGCCGGGAGAAATCATGAGGCGCACGAGATCGCCCTGGGAAATGTTTTCTCCGAGTTCGGGCAGCTTGAATTCGGTGGGACCGGCGTTTGCGGAGGAGCTGGTCGCCCGCCGCTCTCTCTGAACTGCTGTCGGGGGCGTTTGCGCTGGTGGCTCGAGCGGGCTGGCTTTCGCGGCGGCGGCTGACGCTGCAGCTTGCTGTGCCTTGGGTTCTTTCGGGGACTCCTTCGCGGGGGAAGGTGCCGGTGCCACACTTCCGCCTGCGCCGTTTTCGAAAGTGAAGATGACTTGGCCGACCTTGATCTTCTCGCCCTCTTTGACGCGAATCTCTTTCACGACGCCGCTTACCGTAGATGGCACTTCGACCACGGCTTTATCGGTTTCGAGTTCCATCACCGCCTGACCTTCTGTGATGGCAGCGCCGGGCGAAATCATCAGCCGGACCAGGTCTCCTTGATCGATGTTTTCACCGAGTTCCGGTAGTTTGAATTCTGTCACTAACTTTTTCTCCGTTGTGATGGCGGCGCTAGCTGATGGCCGGGTTCAGTTTCTCCGGGTCGATGCCCAGATCTTTGATCGCTTGGTGGAGTGTCTCCGGAGCGATCTGTTTCTCGCGGGCCAGCGCGGTCAGCGTCGCCAACACGATGTGTTTCGCGTCCACCTCGAAAAAGTCACGAAGTGAAGCTCGACTCTCGCTGCGACCAAAACCATCCGTACCCAGGGCCATCAGAGGCCGGGGTACCCACCGCGCGATCGATTCCGGAAGCACCTTCATATAATCCGATGCTGCCACGAAGACTCCTGGTGCGTCTTTCAGGCACCGCGCAACAAATGGCACGCGCGGAGCCTGGCCGGGATGCAGCATGTTCCAGCGCTCACAGTCGTTGCCATCGCGATAAAGCCGTTTGTAGCTGGTCACACTCCACACATCGGCGGCGACTCCATACTTCTCTTCCAGAATCTCCTGCGCCTTGAGCACTTCGAACATGATGGTTCCACTGCCGAAAAGCTGGGCGCGCAGCTTGGCGTCCTTTTTCCCGGAGGCCTTGAAGCGATACAAACCTTTCAGGATGCCATCCCTTACTTCTGCGCCCTGCGGCATCTCGGGCATGGGGAGCGGTTCATTGGTGACGGTCAGGTAATAGAAGATGGATTCCTGATCCACATACATGCGCTTGATGCCGTCCTGAATGATGACGGCGATTTCGTAGGCGAATGCCGGATCGTAGGCCAGAAGGTTAGGCACGGAAAGTGCCAGCACGTGACTGTGACCGTCCTGATGCTGCAAGCCCTCGCCAGCAAGAGTTGTGCGCCCGGCCGTACCTCCGATCAGGAAGCCGCGTGTGCGCATATCGGCGGCGGCCCAGATCAGGTCGCCAATCCGCTGGAAGCCGAACATGGAGTAATAAATAAAGAATGGAATCGTGTTGATTCCGTGATTCGCGTACGCGGTCCCCGCCGCGATGAATGAGCACATCGAGCCAGCTTCAGTAATGCCTTCCTCGAGAATCTGGCCATTCTTGGCTTCTTTGTAGTAGAGCAGGGTGTCCATGTCGACCGGCTCGTAGAGTTGACCGACGCTGGAGTAAATGCCAACCTGGCGGAACAGTGCCTCCATGCCGAAGGTGCGAGCTTCGTCCGGAATGATGGGCACGATGAGCTTGCCGATCTCGGGGTCGCGCAACAGTTTTCCCAGCAGGCGGACGAACACCATGGTTGTGGCGACGTCGCGCCCTTCGGTGCCTTTGTAAAATTCTTCGAAGTGAGATTCAGAAACCGGGCCAATCGGTTTGGCTCGCACTTTTCGTTCCGGGAGATAGCCGCCAAGTTGCTTGCGCCTCTCCTTCATGTAGGTGATTTCGGCGCTGTCATCGGCGGGCCGATAGAACGGCGCATTGTGGAGTTCGTCGTCGGGAATCGGAATACCGAAACGTGAGCGGAACATTTCCAGCTCATCGTCGTTGAGCTTTTTCTGCTGATGGGTAATATTCTTGCCCTCGCCGGCCTCACCCAAACCGTAACCCTTGATGGTTTTCGCCAGAATGATGGTGGGTGAGCCGCGGTTCTCTACCGCTGCTTTGTAAGCCGCGTGGACCTTGATGGGATCGTGGCCACCCAGCCGCATACGAGCGAGTTGTTCGTCGGAGAGATGCTCGACCATCTTGAGCAGGCGGGGATCAGTGCCGAAGAAGTTCTGCCGGAAATAGGCGCCGCTCTCAACAAAGTATTTCTGATACTGACCGTCGCTGATCTCGCCCATTCGCCTGACCAGCAACCCATCGCGATCGTTGCGGATGAGACTGTCCCAGTCGCCGCCCCAAATTACTTTGATCACGTTCCATCCGGCGCCGCGGAAGATGGCTTCCAGTTCCTGGATAATCTTGCCGTTGCCGCGCACCGGGCCGTCGAGCCGCTGCAGGTTACAGTTCACCACGAAAATCAGATTGTCGAGCCGTTCGCGTGAAGCCAGCGTGATCGAGCCCAGAGACTCGGGTTCGTCCATTTCGCCGTCGCCCAGGAAGGCCCATACTTTGCCGCCAGTCGACAGCTTCAATCCACGATTCTCGAGATAGCGGATGAACCGGGCCTGATAGATCGCCTGGATCGGGCCCAATCCCATGGAAACTGTGGGAAACTCCCAGAAATCGGGCATGAGCCAAGGATGAGGATAAGAAGAAAGACCGCCGCCGGCTTTCATTTCACGGCGAAAGTTCTCCAGTTTTTGTCTAGGGATGCGGCCTTCGAGATATGCCCGAGCGTACATACCCGGCGCGGCGTGCCCTTGAAAATACACGAGATCGCGGTCGCCAGTTTCAGTTTGGGCGCGAAGGAAATGGTTAAAGGCTACTTCGTAGAGGGTTGCCGCCGAGGCGAACGTCGAAATATGACCGCCGATACCTTCCTGCAGCTTGTTGGCACGCACCACCATGGCGAGTGCATTCCAGCGCACCAGGCTCTTGATGCGGCGCTCCATTTCTTGACTGCCGGGAAACGGCGGCTGCTGCACGGATGGGATGGTGTTCTGGTATGGCGTAGTCGCCGTGAACGGCAGGTTCACTCCCGCGGCGCGCTTGGCGTGCAACGACAGCTGTTGCAGCAGTCTTCCGGCACGCTCGGGACCGCCCTGGGCCAACACGTAGTCGAGGGAATCGAGCCACTCCCGAGTCTCGAGTACTTCCAATCCATTCGTCTGGGTCTCAGCCACGTCAAGTTTCTCCATCAGTCGAGTAGGAATATTCCATGATAGACAATCGCGGGGAATTTTGCTGGCCGCCTTCCTGGGACGCTGAGGGGCGGAGTATATTTGTGCTGAAACAGGAATCCTTCGGTCCGTCGGAAACATCCATACTACCGGTTGAGAGAGCCCGAGTTTCATTTATTGCCGATCGGACAGATGAGCCGTGCCGGATCGAAGACTGGCTGCATCCAAGTTAGCCGGACGCAAACAACGCATCGAATTCGTAACCAAAGAGGAGACTCCCCATGACGAAAAAACCTGCTGCAAAAATTAATGCCCAGCCGCATATTCATCAAAGGGCAGGCGAAATTCAAGAATATGGTACTGTGAGCCACGCTTTGCCCCTGGAACTGGAAGAACCGGTACGTCTGGAAATGACGGAACGACTCAACCAATTACTCGCCGACACCATGACCCTCCGCGATCTCTACAAGAAATCCCATTGGCAGGTCGCGGGGCCGACTTTTTATCAGCTTCATTTGCTTTTCGATAAACACTTCGGTGAGCAGTCGGAGCTTGTCGATACGATCGCCGAACGGATTCAATTGCTCGGCGGCCTCAGCATAGCAATGGCGCACGACGTAGCGGAAACTACTCGAATTGAGCGGCCGCCCAAAGGAAGAGAGGAAGTTCCGGTGCAGCTTTCGCGCTTGCTGGACGCGCACCAGATCATCATCCGCGACTGCCGTGAACTGGCGAAACTAGCTTCCACCTTGGGAGACGAAGGAACAAACGATCTAGTCGTCAGCGATGTATTGCGGACCAATGAGTTGCAGGTCTGGTTCATAAGCGAGCACTTGGTGGCGATGCCTCTGGTAGAAGCTGTCGATAGCGCTGCCGCCGCAGATTAATTTTGAATTGCCTAAATGATCAAAGGGCTGGTTCTCGGCCAGCCCTAGTTTCTTAATTCTTAGTTGCGGATTATTTTACGAATTCAGAACAAAACTGAGAGCCTCGGAAACGGGTTCTTCATAGCTCCGGCGCCAGCCGGGCTTGCGCAATAATAAATGCAAATTCCCAGTGCCGGGATGCCTCTAAGTTGCTATTATTACATTACTTGTACGGATGGTCGGAGGGGGCGAATGTTTCCAGGCGGACAGAACTTGCGCGTTTTGCGTGAGCAACTTGGATTAACCATGCGGGATGTCGAAAACGCCAGTGCGCGGATCGCACAGAAACGCGCGAATGACGAGTTCGCCATTCCCCCGAGCCGACTTTCGGATGTTGAGACAAAAGGAGTGATCCCGAGCATATACCGTCTGTATTCGCTGGCCGTGATCTATCGCAGGGACATCCGCGAACTGCTGTCATGGTATGGCGTGGACTTGAATGGAATGGCGGCGGATCTGGACTTCGTCATCCCCCCCAAATCGCACGTCTCTGAAGCCTTGGCGAATCTCTCCAGCATTCACATGCCGGTGCGGCTTGATCCCAGCTTCGATCCGCGGCGCACAGTAAACTTCGGACGAATGGTGGAACAGTGGGGCCAGGTTCCCCTCGCTTACCTGGCGCAATTCGCCACCTGCCAGTACACCTACGGCTACATTGGCAGCGACGATTTAACGATGTATCCGATTTTGCCACCGGGCAGTTTTGTGCAGATCGATGAATCAAAGAACAAGGCGGAAGAAGGGGGCTGGCGGTCGGAATACGAGCGGCCTATCTACTTCGTGGAAACGCGAGACGGCCACACGTGCTGCTGGTGCACCTTAACACGGGAAGAAATTATTCTGCAACCGCACCCTTTATCCCCGGTGGCAGCGCGCGCGCTACGCTATCCGCAGGAAGCGGAAATCATTGGTCGGGTCGTCGGAGTTGCCATTAGGCTCGGGGATTGGCGTCCCCTTTTGGATTCTTCAACAAACTCGAAAGCGCGTGAAGTACTGAACTGAGATGACGCGCCGACCCCGCGCCGGGCCCATGGGGCAAGAGATTGGGCGTTGTGGCTGCGAGCCGTTCCACGTAGTCCTCAGGTGGAATTCCGGCTATCTCGCTGGATTGTTTGGCATCTTCCACTAAATTCCGGATGGGCGTAGCCAGCACCTTGGAGAGAAGCGAACGATGCGCGCGCGCCAGCGCCCGTTTGGCCGCCGAGTCCCCATAGACGCGAGCCAAACCCCAATGCTCGTAGCTTCCTTCTTTGTCCCGCAGGCCCGAAAGATATTCCAGCCGGTTCAGACAACCCGCGAAGGCTCTCAGCGTGGTTTCCTGCAGGTCTTCCAGTGCGGAATGCAGCGTCATGGCTTGCTGTTACATTTTTGGAAATAGAAAATTACCTTGGTGCTCTGTTCCAAATGCCTTCCGACAGTACATTATCACGAGGGAATCTCACACTGGAAAGGAATTCACATCGTGAAAATGAGCCTACGCTGGTTGGCTGTTGCGCTGTTTCTGACTACGTTATCGGTGCCAAGAACTCTGAAGGCTGCTGTGGAGAGCCCTGACGGCAATCCCATAGGCCCTCCGCCGATCGTTTTCCCTCCGTCGCACCCGGCCGACGGTAACCCAACAGCTCCGCCGCCGACAGTAGCAGTGGAACAGTTTTTAGGACGGTAAGAGTTCGCCTGCAGAGTTGTTGTGGGCTGCCGCAAAAGGGTGTATATTTTGCGCGGTAGCCCATGTCTGCCTTGCGAATCCTTTGGTATTACCTGTGGCTTGCGCCCCACGTTTTGCTGGCGCTCGTTTTGTATGGAATGGCGCGCC
The DNA here is from genome assembly GCA_049585795.1 of Terriglobales bacterium. Taxonomy (GTDB): domain Bacteria; phylum Acidobacteriota; class Terriglobia; order Terriglobales; family Acidobacteriaceae; genus JABDBE01. The sequence goes on from JBAVAQ010000019.1 coordinate 52,749, forward strand.
GGGGGCTGCGTCGGCAGTTCCCGATGTTCTTTCTCTATGCTGGATTTGAGATTTTGCAGACAGCCTTGCTGCTCGCGGTATCTCAACGTATATCTTACTTCGGTTCCGTATATCTGCAGGTGTACGCCGTGGGTTTGGCTATCAGTACTGCCATCCGGTTCGGAGTGATCCACGAGTTGTTCTGCCATTTCTTCCACCGTTATCCAGCGCTCAGCAAAGCGGGCAGGCTATTGTTTGGCGGAGCCACGTTGGCGCTCCTGCTGGTAGCTGTGGGGCTGGCCATCTCTGCTCCGGGGAACGTTCCCGATCATGTCCTGAAGGAGGCGCCGTACTTCTCATTGAAAACGAGCACGCTTGCAGCGGACCGAGCGGCCAGCGTCTTGCAATGTGGCCTGTTGATCTCGCTGTTCTCATTTTCGCGGTATTTTGCGCTCTCCTGGCGAAGCCCCGCTTTCGGTATAGCCTTGGGTATGGGAGCTTTCGCGAGCGCGGAATTGGCCACGACCGCTCTCCGGCTCTATGTGGTCGCGAGCGATCGAGTCTTTGATCTCGCCACCATGGGCATTTATCACCTATGCGTGGTGGTCTGGATTTGGTACGTTCTGCCAGTTGAACGCGAACCCCGAATCACCGTGAAGGCATTGCCGAAATACGATTTGGAAATCTGGAACCAGGAGTTGCAGCGTCTTCTACAGCAATGATTATCACATTCATTCTCGTCGTTATTGCATTTCTGGCACTGGGATTCTTGATCAGGCTGGCCAAGGGCCGCACTTCCGCTTCTGAGGTTCTGCAGAACCCAACCGAGCACATCCGGTCGGTGGACGTAGAGGCATTTCGCAACCTGGTTGATCCCGGCGAAGAGCAGTTCTTGCGCGCCCAGCTTCCTCCGGCGGAGTTCCGCAGAATTCAGCGCGAACGTCTGCGGGCTGCGGTTGACTATGTCTCCTGCGCTGCTCAGAATGCGTCAATTCTTCTGCGGGTGGCCGATGCTGGGCGTCGCAGCTCCGATCCTGCAGTAGCTGAGGCTGCGGAGAAGCTGGTTGACAACGCAATTCGCCTTCGACTTTATGCTTTCCAAGCCATGGCCCGGCTTTATCTCGGCATGATTCTTCCCGGCTCGCGCATCTCTCCTGTCGGAATCGCGGAGAGCTACGAGCAAATGACGCGACTCGTAGTTTTGCTTGGTTGCCTGCAGTATCCCACCCGAGGGGTCTCCGCGGCGCTTTAGGCTTCGGGTTAAGGACAGTTCGTCTCGGACTTTCGGCCAGCAAAACGTCCCTCAATCCACGCGATCTGATCGCGCACCGAGTCGCCGATCACGCGACCAGGGTCGAAACCGGCATATCTTTCCCACTGCACATGATCGCCCTGTTTGCACATCCGATCGATGACTCGAGCAGCGGCGGTTGCGGGTACTGCTCGATCGGCGTCCGCGCTGATCACCAGGATCGCGCCGCGCGCCGGATTTTGACCGGGGCGGTTTCTGTCGAAATACTGTTTTACAAATCCATTATTCTCCCAACCTAGTTCCAAGGTCTCAGCCGGTGAAAGCTTTGCGCCGTTTGCTGTCTCCCCACAGTTCTGATCGACCTTCTCATAAAGCGCACGCCCTTTCTCGGTCAACATATCGTTCACTTGAAACTTCGGATACAGCGTCTTGATGCCGTAAGCGAGAAAGGTGAACATGCTGCTCGAAGGCCCTTGTGGGGACAGTGCGTATAGTTCTTTCGCGTCCGCCAATCCAGAAATTGCAATACTGCCGAGGTAGCCCGGGTCGCGGATCTCGTTCTGTTTCTCGGCGACCGCGACCGCCGCTAAACCTCCATCGCCTTCCCCTATGACAATCCACTTTGCGCCCAGCTGCGGCACTGCGGCGCGGGCAGCCGAGATCGAGTTGATCACGTCACTCGCGTTGGATTGAGCGTCTAGAAATGCATTCGGGAAATTCGTTCCCAGTCCGGTGTAATCCGTCGCGACCACGGCATACCCCAGATTTACATACATGGAGAAGAACGGTCCGTGACCCACATTCCTCATCAGCGAGGGCGCGCACTGGCGCGCCACTCCGACCGCCCCGTGCGCCCATGCGATGATTGGCCAGCCGCCGGCCGGCGGTTTTTCCTCGCTGGGAATCAGAACCACGCCCGATGCCGCAACGTCGTCCCCAGCGGCGGAACGAGAGTGATAGAGAATGCCAATGGCTGACACCTCGGGTGGCAGTTCGTACTCCTCAAACGGTTCCGAGCGGATCAGTTGCCCTGCTTTGTCTGCGGGCAAGGGATGAGGAGCGTCGTAGAAACTCGTTAAGGGCAGGGTATGCAGGATTTGCTGGCGCTTCGCTGTGACTGGCGCTTGCGAGAAAACGGAACCGGACATAAGTAGCACTGCGGAGGCAATAGCGACGACTATTCCAAGGGGCGAACCACCAGGGGAGACAAAAACCGCGAAGGGTGGTTTCCGACAAGACACGGGTTAAATACGCGCACGGCCACCGGAAGTCTACGCTTTCCAGGCAACCATGATTCCGAGAACTACCGGCAGATAGAGAACCGATGCGTGAAGGACACGGCTGGCCAGCACCTTCGAGCCCGATGCCGTCAACTTGCCCACGTGATAAAACAGGAAAACTCCGGCCAGACTCATGCCAACCCAATACCAGACGCCGGCGTGGTCCACGAGCGGCAGCATGGTGGCAAGCACCAAGATCACGGTGAAGCCTGCAATCTCGGCGCGAGTGAAGCGGGAATCGAGATCAAAGTCCGGCAGCATCTTATAGCCAGCGCGGGAGTAGTCGTCGCGGTACATCAAAGCGATGGCCAGGAAATGCGGGAACTGCCACAGAAAGAGAATCGAAAAGAGATACCAGGCCTGCCGGTCGATACCAGCCGACGCGCCAGCCCATCCAATCAAAGTCGGCATAGCCCCGGGGACCGCGCCGAGCAGGGTACAAAGCGGCGTCTTTCTCTTCAGCGGGGTATACACCAAAAGATACGACAGCAGCGTCGAGACTGCTAGAACCGCTGCTAACAGGTTCACCGTGACCGCCAGGTAGAGCCCTCCGGCAACGCTTAACAACATGCCGAACCGAAATGCCTCGCGAGCGCTGAGCCGTCCCGAAGGCAGAGGGCGGTTGGCGGTGCGGCGCATCTGACCGTCCCAAACCCGCTCCATCCATTGATTGAGGGTTGCGGTCCCGCTGGCAACGAGCAGCGTGCCCACCAGCGTATTCACCAAACCTGCAATCCTGAAGGGTCCACGCGAAGCCAGGTAATATCCCGCCGACGTGGTCATCAGAATCAGCAGATTCACCTCGGGCTTGGTCAAGGTGTAGTAATCCCGGATCTTGGAGCCGAGCGCCTGCGGAGAGATGGAATTTTCCATTAGATTAGTGGTCGCCATTTTACCAGTCTTCTCCCGTGGACCCGTCACGCTTAAAGCGATTGTTCTTGCGGCGCACAATGAAAATCACGCCCACCGATCCAATCGTGGGAGGAACGACCAGGATCAAAATGCCACTGCGCAAAGCTTGAATCATTCTCGCCCCGGCGGAAGCCGCCTGAGTATAGCAGAGCGCGCAGTTTTGAGAAAAAGCAGGAAGAGGAACCAGCAGCACGATCAGTCCTGCCAGCGCAATCGCCATGAGACGGATTGAGTTCTGAAACTTCATATCTCCTTCTCTCGAAGGCAGCGCCCCCATTTTCTAATACTTTGCATAGTTCGACCACGGCGCTCCCAGCAGCACCCGGAAACTGTCCGTCCAGCCATATTGCATTGCCAGCAGCACGAAGACCGTGAAGATCACGACAAACCACAACAGCCCGTGATTGTCGGACAGGTGCATGAAAAACAAGAGGGCGAGCCCGCCCTCGACCACGGCCAGAAAAAGCATGCGGGCAAACATCTGCGGCCCGGTGATGTTGGAATATGCAATTACGAACTGGAGAATTGCGATGGCAAGAATACAAATGTACACAATCACATATCGACCGGTGTTACTTTTGTGCCCTTCGGCCATAGCCATGGTTTTGCTCCTGTCCTGCTAGTGTGAAAGGTTCAACAGGTAGACCAGCGGCACCACAAACATCCAAACCAAGTCGACGAAGTGCCAGTAAAGACCGGTGATTTCGAGATCATCCGCGTTGTAGCGGCCGCCCTTGTAACGGATGCCTACAGCCACCAGCGCAATCACACCGCCGGTGACGTGCAAAAGATGCAAACCCGTGATGCTGAAAAACGCGGCGCCAAACAAACCTGTGCCCCAGGGGTTCTTGAGCAGGGTCATGCCTTCACCGATCAGTCCCAGCCACTCCCGGATGTGCAACAAAGCGAAAAGAGCCCCACCGGCGGCGGTGATCATCGTCCAGCGTAAAGCTTTCGCTTTATCCCCCAGCTTGGCCGCGTCGATGGCAAAGAGCATGGTAAGACTGCTGGTTACCAGAATGAAGGTCATAATCGCCACATTGGTAATGCTGTGGAACGGCCTCGGCCAGTTCGGAGTGGCGTTGCGGAGGAACCCATAGGCGACCAGGCAACCGGCAAAGGTTGCGGTGTCGGCGATAATGAACAGCCACATCGCCAACTTTTTCGCGGGAATCGAAAACGCGGGCTTCTCCATCACCTCGGCGTGTCCTCCCATGGTATCGGCGTGGCTCACGGTGCCTCCTCTTGTTGTCAAGTTTGCTAAAGAAGTTTGCTAGAGCTTCATCCACAGCAAGAACAGCAGATACACCCACAGCGCATCCATGAAATGCCAGTAATGTGAAGTCGCGTCCAGTGTGCTCTTCCGCAGGATCGATCGGTTAAACCTGCTGATGACGCGAGTCAAGCCACCCAACCCTCCGAGCACGTGCAGGGCGTGTGCTGCGGTTAGCACATAGAAGAATGAGCTGTTGGGATTGGTCGCCAAAAACAGGCCTTCTGACCTTAGTTGCAGCCACGCCACGTACTGGCCAGCTACGAACAGCAAACCCAAAAACAGCGTGATGTATAGCCAGCGGGCGGGGTGCGCGATTCCTTCTTTTCGCCCACTCATGTAGCCGCCGACCTGCCGGCGTGCCACTTCCAGCGTGAAACTGCTGGCCAAAAGGAGAAGAGTGTTGAAGTAAAGGATTCGCGGCAGACTGAGGTGGCGCCAATCCAATGCCGACCCTTGGCGCACGATCAGGGCGCTGGTAAGCGCCGCGAAGGTCATGGTGATGGACGCCAGCACGACCCAGATTCCAGTTGAGGCCGGAGGTGGAGCGTAGTCCTTGACCGCCCGCAAATCGCCACTCGCCGGCACTAGATTGCTCCCGCCACCGTTGCCGGAATTGCTCAGCACCCGCGACGGATCACGGCGTTCTTCGATTTTTGGCGGTTCATGAACCGTGGTCGCCATAGACTACAAAACTCCTTTTCTCATCACACCTTGTTTTGCTTATGCCTCGTCGTGCGCCGACTTCACTTTTTCGGGGGAAGCCTGCATCACATAATCGCCAGTCGAACTGACCACGTCGTACTGGTAAGGATCGTGGAAGACCTCCGGCAGTTTGTCGCCAAAGTTGTTGTGTGGCGGCGGTGTGGTGGGTGTGCTCCACTCGAGCGAGGTACATTCCCACGGGTTGTCGGTCGCAGGTTTTCCCCAGAACCGGCTGTGGATCAGGTTGTAAAGGAATATCAATTGCACCGCGCCGGTGAACAAGGCGGCCACGGTGATGAACCGATGCACCGGTATCAGTTGCTGTGTGTAGTCATCCACGAAGGCCTGGTAGCGGCGCACATTCCCCGCAATGCCGAGGTAGTGGAAAGGCATGAAGATGCAGTAGGCGCCGACGAAAGTGAGCCAGAAATGAGTCTTGCCTAGAGTTTCATTCATCATCCGCCCGTACATCTTCGGGAACCAGAAATAGGTCCCGGCGAAAATCCCAAATATCGCGGACACCGCCATGACGAAGTGGAAGTGGCCCACCACGAAATAGGTCGCGTGAAGCATGATGTCGATGGATGGTTGCGCCAGGAAGAAGCCGCTGACCCCGCCTGCGATGAACATCGAAATCATGCCCAAGGCGAAGAGCGAAGCGGTGTTGATACGCAACTTCGAACCGTAGATACTGCCCAGCCAGATCAGCACAATGATCGTGGCCGGGATGGTGATGATCAGGGTCGGGAACGAGAAGGCCAGGGACGAGACCGGATTCATCCCACTGAGAAACATGTGATGCCCGTAGACCATGTAGCTGAGGGCCGCAATCGATGCCATGCAGTAGACCAGAACCCTGTGACTGAGGAGAGGGCGCCGTATGTTGGCCATCAAAACGTGGGAAACGATACCCATCGATGGGACGATTGCGATATATACCTCAGGGTGCCCGAAAAACCAGAACAGATGCTGCCAGAGGAGCGTCGATCCGCCGGAGTGCGGCTGCAACTGATCGTTGATCACCAGACCGGAGGGTACGAAGAAACTGGTCCCTGCCACGTGATCCAAGATCAGCAGGATGCAGGCGGGCATCAGCACGGCGAAGGCGGTCAAGCCCATCACGGACGTGATGAACCATGCCCAGGCACTGAGTGGCAGCCGCCACATGCTCATACCTTTGGTCCGCATATCCAGCGTGGTGGTGATGAAGTTCAGCGAACCCAAGAGCTGGCCGACGCAGAAAATCGCAATCGCAGCCGCCCACAAAACCACGCCCGTGCCTTGACCCGGGCCGGAGACTGATCCCACCGCGCTCAGCGGGGCGTACTGCGTCCATCCGCCCAGGGTGGGCCCATCGGCCACGAAGAACGACGACATCAGAACCAGGAAGCCCACGAAGGTGACCCAGAACGACATCATGTTGAAGTGCGGGAACGGCATGTCTTCCGCGCCCACCTGGATGGGAAGAAAATAGTTGCCGAAGGCAGCGAAAGGCGCCGTGGTCAGCACAAAGAAGACCATGATCGTGGCGTGCATGGTCATCAACTGCAGATAATATTCCGGCGTCATCACGTCCCCGGGCGCACCGTTGGCTGAAAGGAAATGCAGACCGGGGATGGCCAGATTTGTCCATCCCAGATGGAGGCGCATCAGCCAGGAAAGAAACATCCCGCTAAAGACGGCCACCAAGGCCAAGCCGTAATACTGCTTGCCGATGACTTTATGGTCGAGACTGAAAATATGCGTCCGAATGAAGCCGGTGGCAGGAGCATGATGAGCTACGGGGTGCGCAGACATATCGTGCATAAAATTTCACCTCAACCAGATGTTTTGGCGTCCCGCCCCTGACTACGGGCGGACCTCAATTACTGCATCGCCGCTTCCTTCTTCAGCCAGTTGTCAAAGTCATCTTGCGAGTAAACGTAGAGATACGCTTTCATGTTGTAGTGACCCAGGCCGCAGAGCTGGGTGCAGACAATTTCGTATTTTCCAACTTGGGTCGCGGTGAAATGCAAGGAAAGATCCAACCCGGGGACAAAGTCCTGATGCACACGCAAAGCCGGAACATAGAAGGAATGCCCGAGATCCTTTGAGTGCATGAGGAGATGAATCTCCCGATTCACGGGAATCGCCATTTCCGCAGTCACGATGTCGTCTTTGGAATCCGCATCGTTGGTCGTATCGAGGCCAAAGAAGTTCTCGTTGGCTTCGTTGATAAGATCGGGATGGAGCGAGCCGAAGGTTCCATCCGGACCGGGGTAGCGAAAGTAGAATGCGAACTGTCCGGCCTGCACCTGAACGGGCATGGCATTGGCCGCGGGTGGAACGAAATAGACATCCGCCCAAGCCTTAACTCCGAAAATTCCCAGCGCAATCACTTCGGTTCCGACCAGCAGGAAGCCAGCCCAGACCATGGTCTTGGCCCCGCCCGGAAAGGTCTTAATCTTGTCACCGGGACTCCAGCTGGAAAACCTCCAGATAAAGAGGGCCAGGAGGATCTGCGATGCCAGGAATGCAATTCCTGCCTCAGCCATCGTCTCCGACATCTGGTCGTCAATCATGGGACCGTTTTTCGAGATGTCAGCCGGCGCCTCCCAAGTATGACGCACGATGGGAATCGCGGAAAGAATTGCAATAACGATGATAGTCACTGCAAAGAGTTTTGCCATATCGCCTCGCCCCTGGCCGGCTGCCCACCGGCCGCAACGGCATTATTGAAAAGCAGCCGTCACCGATTCGACGGCTGCGCTTGGTAGGTGTGGCCGCGTCATCGTAACTGAACAACTTGAACGTTACGTGAAGTCTTCATGAATAATTGTTCATTTACTGCGGAACTAAAGCAGCTCTCGCCGGACTGCGGAGCGTTACTTCGCCTTGAAGGTAAAATCAGCAGTCGCCGCTTTGCCGCCGGCCACCGTCACCTTGGCAGTCTGAGTTCCCAAGTCCTCTTGCCAAGCCGTCACCGTATAGCTGCCAGCGGGAACGCCATGGATCGTAAAAGCACCACTTCCATCCGTGGTCGCGTACGGCCCTTTCACCACTGCGAAATAGCCGTGCATCCAAGGGTGAATATTGCATTTCACCGGAATCATTTCCGTTACCTTCCAGCTCGTGATGATGGGCGGCGCCCCGGGTGGCTGAGACTTGTTCCATGGGATATTGCCGTTCATCGGGTTGGGCAGCGGGTGAATGTTATGGGTGGTCTGGTCGCTGGTGATGACCTGGAACTTCTGGTCAACATCCATGGCCAGAACGTGCGGGATGTACTGGCAGCCCTTCTGGTCAAAAGTTGGCTGCCCGGAGGCTACCGCGCTTGCCTCATTACCAGTCAGGCCCTCGGAAATGTAGAGGACTACATTTTCCAAACCATCGCCGGACCCGACCACGACGTTTTCCAACGTAACCGGGTTCGGGTGTTGTTTCACGCAGTAGGGATCTTTCGACATGTCAATGCCCCTCATGTGGGGCGGAGTGCCACTGAATTTCACGGTACCGGTAATTGAACCTTCCGCGGCCGCGCTGACCCCTTGGTTCAGGCTCAACACTCCGAGGCCGACAAGTACTAGCACCGATAGTATTGCTGCGAACTTCGAATACTGCTGTTTTTTCATCGACTTTCTCCTGAGAACGAATTGCAATCGCTTGATCTGCGGCTACTGTGGATTCACCGGCTTCAATCCCAGTTGCTTGGCAATTTGTCGTTCCTTAGCGTTATACGCGTTGTGCGGTTGCAGCGTACGCAGATAAAACACCAAGTCCCATGCCTCGTCCGGCTTGATGTTGTCAACAAACGACGGCATTGGCGTGCCATCCAGGCCAGTCATGAAGATTTTGTAGATATCACGGTCGCTGCTGCCGCACTTGGGCCGAGATCCGTCGGTGAAGTTGTAGGGCCAAATCGGCGCCCCAAGATCGTCGGTAAGCGTCGAGGCGGAAGGACCATTGGCCATGCCCTGAACACCGTGACACTTCCAGCATTGCACTCTTCCAAAGACTTCTTGCCCGGCTTTGACGCGCTCCGGCGTCACTTCAGGCTCGGGAGGAATCTGGATGGGCGTTCCCGGCTTTTCTCTCTGCCACCGGGGAGAGAAGTGCTTGATCCATGCCACGAGATCCGCGCGCTCATCTTTGGTGAAGGTGTTCCAAACAGGCATACTCGAGCGGTCTAACCCACGGGCAATGGTGTCAAAAAGGTCTTCATCGGTGGGCAAGGTGCCGGTGGGCGTGGAGCGGCACTTAAATATCCCCAACTGAAAATCGCGGGGCTTCGGCCACATGGGAGGAATAAGCCACTGCGCAACCTCGCCGTTGCCGTCACCGAGATCTCCGTGGCAACCAACGCAGTATCTGCGATAAAGTGGGGCTGCAGCCTTGGCATTTCCCGTGATATTGCCGATGTGGCTGGTCGATGTCGGCAAATTCAGCCACTCTTGCAGCTGAACGGTCGAGACCTGGGCGCTGGCGGGCAGCGAAAACACAAGAACAGCCGCCGCACTCATCAACAACGAACACTGTAAGAACGATTTCGTACGCATTGCTGGTCCTCTCTAGAAGTCGAAGTCAAAGCCGATCAACAATTCGCTCGAGTTCAAATTCTCGCCGGGTTGCGGGCCGGTCCCATCCTGGTGCAGCCAGTTGTATTCGTTGTGCCAGGCAAAACCTGCCCGGCTCGTCATAAAGGGGTTGTAGCGATAGCCGATGGTGTAGGTGCTAATATTTCCCAAGGTCGAGGGAGTCCCCGCGGTTCCTTGTTGCGACATTCGCTCCAACTCATAGCGGCCGATGAAGATCAGCTGTGGACTGTACACGTAGTGAGCTTCAAAGGTCGCCCCGTTCCAACTCGGTGCCCGCGCGGTCGCCGGTAACACCGTGCCGGGAGTTGCGTTCGGAAGGTCATTCGCCGGGGTCCCGTTATTGGGGTCGGTTGCGTTGCCATAGCCTTGCCCGAACCAAGCATTGTCCGACCCGTGCTGAGTCACGACTTGCAGGTCAAAGTGAGGACCCAAGTAGAATTGACCGACGAATCCCACGCGGCTGAATCCCTTGTTGCCAATGCCCGACCCAGGGATGGGAACTCCGGCCGAAGTTCGGTAAGTGACCGCCGCCTCTCCTGCCATGGCGTAAAATCCGAGCCGCTCCACACCCAGTTTGCCTGCGTCAAAAGCCTGGCTGCCGGTAAAGAAGCCAGTATAGGAGTTGGCCCCAGTGACCAAGCCTACGTTGCCGTCACTCGAACTGAGAAGAGCGGCGGAGAAACGCGTCCGGTCGTCCACCGAGTGTCCCATGTACTCAAGGCCGAGTTGGTTGTCCCCCATCTGCCCGAAGATGTTGTTGTCGCCGACGGGGATGAAGTGGTACGTCTGATAGATACCCCCGTTGCCGGTCAGCGTGAGAATGCGCTTCTCGGAAAGCAGGTTGTCCAGTTCGAATTTGCCCAGCTTCACATTGAGCCAAGGGCTGCCCCACAGGTTGTCAAGGCGAGCCATGACCGTCTCAAAGTGAAAGGCGCCGGTACTGTCCGATGAAGGGAGCAGGAAGAAAGAGATGTTCTTTTCGAGGGTGCCGCCGGTATGCAGGTCAAGTCCGCTCAGGTCGAAGCCGGAGCTTTCGATCCTGGCCTCGGCGTTGTTCGTGCCGCCGCCTTCGTCGACAGCCACACGCCCCGTGCTCACCCGGTGCCAAATCGGGGTCATGCGGAAAGTGACCGGCCAGTAGGATGGGTTCTGCCAGATCGGAGCGTCCCGATCGTTCATGAGCTGATAGCCGTTGTCTTTAAACTTCTGCCCGAAGTAATTCAGCATCGGCCAGGATTCATGGCATGCTGAACAACGAAGGCCATATTTTCGGGCGAAGGCAGGTAACGCATGAGCATCTGGCAAGCAGCCAAAAACAAGAAATAGCGACAGTAGGCAACCCGCAAGACTTCTCCGGGACGAGATCATCCAGCCCTCCTAAATACGAATTCACAAAGGTTAAGACTGTCGGCACGAATTCATGGACGGCATACTCTCACGTATCGAGCATGCCCTCGCAAGTAACGAAGACGTTACCTCTTAAAGATTCGCTGAAAACTTCGGCCTTGGAGCAAGCCTCATGACAGGAAGCGCAGTGACTCCGTAGCACCCCGCGAAAGACACGTACAGCAGGAGCGGTCATCTGGTCCTCTGTCACGAAGTCTAATTCAAACTACGAAAACACCACTGAAGTGCGCGTGGACGCACTAATTATCACGTTCGTTAGACCGGTGTCAAGAAAAAATACTGAAAAGCCGATCTTCGCCATCGGAAAAAGCGATCAGATGGCGGCGGAGACTGCGGGGTTGCCTACAAGAATTCTTGCCACCGCGACCGCCATTTTCTTAGCCCCAAGGCGATCGTGACCGAGCAGTACAGGCCGCACGAAGCCGAACACGAGCCCGAGCATTTCCGCTGCTTGGGTAAAAGCTTCCACCGCGTCGTGCGGCATTGTAACGCAAGATTCGAAATGTTTTAGGCGTTCTGTGATGGCCTGGGCACGCGCCGAGAGGAGCGTTTTGTCCATCACACTTCCCATGGACGGATCAACGATGGCGCGCGGAATAAACACTCGAAGAAAATCACGGCTTTGCCACACCCGCTCGACCTCGCGCTCCACTAGGAGAAGAAATTCCTCCGCGAAGTTCGAGGCTGGACGAGGTTGATGGCTGGACTCCAGCACTTCCGCGGACATGCGACGTTCAATCATGGCCGTCAGCAAACCCGCTTTGCCCTTAAAGTAACGGTGGATCAGGCCTTCCGCGCAGCCCGCCGACGCGGCAATTTCGCGGGTGGTGGTTCCGTCGTATCCCTTCGAGGCAAACAGTCCCAAGGCTGCTTGCAGGAGGGCTTGTTTCTTAGCCGCCTGATTGCGCGCCCGTTTGGGGTTGGTTCCGTCTGCATTCCGAATTTCCGCTACCCGGAGCTTAGTCAGATCCGGGGCTTCCCGCCCGCATATGGTTATTCGATTCATGTCAGGTGCGCCTCTGAACCATGAGCAACAGGCGAACCTAACATTGCTGTCTTATTCAAGTGTGATAAGTTCGTCTATATTTTGTAAAAAGATTGTCAGCAATTTGTCACCGGGACCGGGCTGCGCGGGAAGCATCAGACATCACAAGTTGACAGTCGGCCTCGGTCGGGAGTAAGAGAGCTAGAAACCGGAGATCGCATCAGCATCCGACAGATCCAAGGCCGGACTTGTAGTTGGAGTGCATGGGAAATATCGATAGAAGCGCAAGAACTCTTAATTGCATCCGCGTGAAAGGTTCCGTACTCGGTGGAAAGCGCCCGGCCGCTCTTAGTCGCGGCCTCGCGCCCGCTTTGATCTCGGTTTTCTGTCTGACCGCCCTGGTGCTCCCTTTGGCTGCGCGGGGACGCAAGAAGCACGAAGATTTTGGTTTGGGTTTCTCCACCGAAGTCTCGGCTCCCGAGAACGAAGTCCTGCAGGCAGTTGCAGCCGTGGTCGACGACGGAATCATCCAGGGAAGTTTTGAATACAACAAGGATAAGTACATCGAGAAAGCTAATGCCGTCGGCTCCTCCCCGTTGTTTCCGGAGTGGAAAGAGCCAGGCACCGTCTTGTACAAGGTTCGCACCCAGGTGTTGGCGCCCGCAAATTTCGAAGAGACCCGAGACGAAGGCACGCTGGCGGTGCGCTACATTGTGCAGAGCCGGGACGCGAACCGAACGATTCTGCGCATCGATGCAATCTTTGTCGAAGATTTCCGCCGTACCGTGCATGCTTCCGACGGCAGCGTTGAAAGCGCCGAGTACAAAGACATCCAGGATCACATCGACGCACTCGAATTACAGAAGACTGAGGCTCGGCAGAGCGAAAAACACCGCCAGGAGGAACTGGCTCGCCAGGCGCTCGAACGCAAAAGCGAAGACAATGAAGCTGTGGCTCTGGCCACTGCCGAAACCTCCGTGCAAGACTTGGAAAAGCACGTGGAGGGTCTCCGTCGGCAGGCAGAACGAGTGATCAAGGCTCCCGGCGCCCAACTTAAATCCGCTCCCTTTCATACTGCCTCGATTTTGAAGGCTCTGGATGCCGGTACCGAAGTTGTCATCGTCGTTGCCACGCCCTACTGGTACGGCGTGGAAACAGAGGATGGGCAACACGGTTGGGTTCATCGCGACCAACTGGAGCCGCTGCCGTGAGGCTATTCTTTCTGAACGCGGTTGCAACATCGCTTATCTTCTGTGTCGGCATCCCGATCCTGCTGGCGCAGCAAAGCGACGTTCCCAATGCTCCGTATCAGCGCAAGTTCCCGCAATCGAAAGCTGTGGTGGAAAAAGTTGTGAAGCAATTGCGCGATTCGGCATCCGGCCGATTGCCGGTGTTGGATGGCTTCACATCTCCGGGCGATCGTCCCTTGGAACGCTTTCAACGGGGCTATTATCAGTGCGAGGTACTGGTGAGTTCCACGCCCACCGGAGGAGCGCTGGTGCGCGTCGCCGCCAAAATTACTGCTTGGTATGCAGGTCCCGATTCGTCGAACTCCGGGTATCAGGTGCTGCCTTCCAACGGGCGTCTGGAGACTGATTTTCTGGACCGCCTTGCCGACGCGCTCCACGGCCCATCGTCAACCGCCGCCACCACCGCTCCTGCAGTCTCAAGCCCGCGTACTGCCGCCTCTGCGTCTTCGCCCACCAACGACAAGCCCTCCGCACCCATCCCAACTTTCTCGGCACCCATACCGAGTAGTTCGCCTCCTGTGGGCTCGATCGCGAGCTCGAAGCTTCCCGCGACTCCGGCAGGTTCACCGTTCGACTTGGGGAACGGTGCCAATGCGGATTTGGCTACCAAGAAGGCAGTGGCTGACAAACATATGGAAGAGCTCACCAAAGAAGCCAAGGGATTGGAGGAAATTCTCCGCAACCAGGCTCGCCCCAAGAATCTGGTTGCGGTCAAGAAGTCGGGTACTCCAGTGCTGGTGAGTCCAGTCGAAGGCGCCAAAGTCTTGTTTCTCGCCACTGCCGAAGATGAATTTGAGATTCTCGACCTGAACGCGAACTGGGTTCACGTGAGAATCTCGGGGCTTTCTCGGGGATGGATTCGGCGGTCGAGCCTCGAGGTGCCGGATACATTCGCATCGGATGCCAAGGTTGAGAATCCTCCTCCGGCGGCCCCGGCAAACGCTCAACAATTTGAGGTGAAGAACGAAGAAATTGCGTCCTTCCCCGGGACTTGGCAGCCGCTTCGAGGACAAACCGTAAAGATTGTAACCGTGCAAAGGGCGAACGGAGTCGCTTCCGATACCCGTTCGCAACTGAAGTTGGAGTTTGCAAAATCTTTGTTTCGGAAGGAATACACCGAACTTGCTCAAGCACCATCCAGCGCGGCAGGAGTAGTTGTGATTTTCGATTCCGAAGATGGCGGAATGGCGGCTGCGACCTTGCCTGTGCTCAAGGAATGGAAGGCCGGAGCGCTTTCGGATGAAGCCTTCTGGCGCCGCTGCTTCTTCGATCCCCCGGAGACGTTCACTTCTCAGGCAGGACAGTAAGGCAAACCTCAACCCGGGCGGCGGAAACTTAAGGGCTCTTGGTCCGGCTTCGTTCCGCAAACTTTTGCAAGTCGTACGCAGAATCTTTCACTGTAGTGATTGAAATCCCGCTCCGGAGAAGGATTCTGCTTGACACGCACATTGCTGAGTGCAAGAATCCGTCCACTTTTCGACTGTTGTTTTTTTTGCATCTTTCGCGACTGCGAAGATGGTTTTGCTACGGGGAGGGGATAAGCCCTGGTGCTTATTCATTTCCCGCATAGACAGGCAAGCTGTTCGTCGAAGTCCACCGCCGGAGTGAATCAGCGGGATCAACCGCAGTTGCAACAGTCGCTGCGGAGCAAGGTTCCGGGTTCCGGTTTCATCTCAGCCAACCCAACTAAAAACGGAGGAGATAAATACATGTGCAAGAAAACGTTACTGACGTTAACCGTACTAGCTCTCGCCAGCCTGACCGCTTTTGCCGCCAGCAAAGACGGAATTGTACTGAGCAAGGACGGAAGAATCGTGACTGCCACGAAACCGACCAAGTCGATCACGCACACTCCATCTTCTGATGCGGGCCTGGTCAAGATCTATGACAATATCGGTAGCGCATACCCTAAGGGCACGTATTGGTGCTGTGAGGGTTACACAATCTTTGGGCCAACCGCCATATCAGGCGCGCCCGAATATTGGGAGGCAGGCGCGTTCACTCCCAAGGCCAATCGCACCGTCACCAGTGTCAGGGTTGCCGTTGGTTACGTTGAAGGGTACAACGGGCTGGTCATTGGCCTCTATGCCGACGCCAATGGCGTACCGGGCACAGCTATCAAGACTTGGTCCGTGACTGGTCTTCCTAACTTCGGGAGCTGCTGCGCCGTCGTGGAGGCGAAGGACTCAGCTGGCATTCCAGTCACAGCCAGAACACAGTACTGGATCGTTCTGAAGACCAACAAAAAATCATCCAGCACTTTCGCCGCGTGGAACGTGAACGACACCGACCAGGTGGATCCCACCCCAACCGCCTTCTGGTGTTCAGATGACAAGGGCGGTTCGTGCGGGAGCAGCAACGACGTCTGGGCAGCCGGCAGTTCCGTCCCAGGACCGGCCTTTGCCGTGCTCGGCAACTAATGGCTCGTATGAAACTAGCTTGACTGCGCATTATGATCTAAGAAAATGAGAACTCCGTGCGCCGGCGTCCGCGCCATATGGAACGCCGGCGTTTTTTGTTTCCGTCCAAGCGATTTGACATCTCGTTCAACGGGCACAAAAGTTTGCATACCGTGCGCAGAAAATTGCAACCGATCACCATCAAATGACGCACCTGGCACGGATTCTCCTTGACATGGTGCTTGCGGTATGTAAGATTTCTCCCACTTCCGGCTCTCAACTTTCCACCGTCTTCTGCAAGTTGAGCAGCTAACTCTAGCCACGGGGTAGGACCCGGACTTTTGCAGACCAACACCAGGGAGAATTCCAGTGGACTTACTGCGGCAGGAGGCAGTGCAAATGCCACGGATTCGAACCAGGGTTTCAAGTAAGCCTGATCTGAACCAACAAAAAACTGGAGGAGATAATGGTTAAGTCACCACTGGTACGCGTAATACTCTGCTTGGCCGTGTTGGCGCTCATCGGTGTCACCGCGCTGGCATTGGGGACCAAGTCGAACTTCATCACCACCAAAGACGGAAGACTGGCAATCGCAACCAAAGCACCGTCAGTCATCATCCCGTATGATGCCCTACACGACGCTGGGCTGAAAACCATTGCCGGCAACCTCAGCACCTATCCTTACGGCACGTTCTTCTGCTGTTTCGGGAATACCATTGCTCAAGAGGGATCGTACGGCTTTCCTTTCACAACCTGGGTAGCCATCCCATTCACGCCGACAGCTAATGCCACCGTAACCAGAATCGAAGCGTCGGTGGGTACATTCGAAAATCCCAGCGAGTTCGAGCTTAGCCTCCGCGAAGACAACAATGGCCTGCCGGGAAAAGTGCTCAAATCCGTCCATATCAAGAATCCTTCTCAATACGGAGCTTGCTGCACACTCGACGTTGGTAACGACACGGCCGGCATACCGGTCACCAAAGGAACACAGTATTGGATCGCCGCCACCACCCGCAGCAAGGACGTTTTCGAGGGTGGCTGGGCCTTCAATAGCACCGATATGAGATCGCACCCCATTGCTTCCTACTGTAAAGGATCGTCGACCTACTGCGGCACGACGAACAACGGGAAGTGGGTGGCAGGCATGAGCGGCGATCCGCTGCCCGCCTACGCCATTTTAGGAAATTGAAACTGTATCGGGACTGTTCTGATTTAAATTAGACACCACAATTGCGAAACCGTATTCGCCGGCGTCAAGTCCTCCAACGAGGCCTAAACGCCGGCGTTTTTTTCTTCCCGCCGAATTGTTTGAGGAATTGCGAGCGCATTGCCAGATGAACTCTGCCCCGCCAGTTCCACTCGACCGCAGCGTTTCCGGGTAGAAGACCTCCTAATGGAAATCGCTGGACGGACGATAGGTCATTAGAGAAGAGGGACCTTACTCCTCGACGATCTGGAACCGGGCTCGCCCCGCGAGGCAAGCTCCAGAGCAGGCAAGGCCGGAATCTCCGAAGCTGGGAAGGAATAGCAGTTATGAGCGACGGCGACATCGTCCAGGATTTTCTGGTCGAGAGTTACGAGAACCTGGACCGGCTAGATCGCGATCTGGTCGGCTTGGAGAAAAATCCCCAGGACCGCGACGCGCTGGCGGGCGTGTTTCGGACCATTCACACCATCAAAGGTACATGCGGCTTTCTGGGATTCAACAAACTGGAAAAGGTGGCCCATGTCGGCGAGAATCTTCTCACCCGCTTGCGCGACGGTCAGCTCGTCCTCAACCCCGAGATCACCACCGCCCTGCTCAGCATGGTAGACGCGGTACGCCAGATGTTGCAGGAGGTGAAATCAAGCGGTCAAGACGGAGATGCGGATTACCCGGAGTTGCGGGAAACCCTGACGCGGCTGGCCAATCCCGCAGCCGCGGGCGTTGCCGTTGCAGCATCCTCGCCAGTTGCTATCGCCGGAGAAAAGCCGCTGCCAACCCAGCGGCCATCCCCGCCTGAGCCTGCGAAGCAAACCGCGCCGGCCTCGGAGGCTGTCATCCCGGTTCAGGAGGCCGGGCCCTGCGCTGGCGCTCCGGCAAAGAAAGACGACTCGCCGCCGCGCAAACCCTCACGCGGCAAGATCGGCGGTCTGCTCGTCGAGCGTGGGCACGTCCAGGCTGCCGACATAGCGCGCGCGCTGGAAGAGCAGGAACACGGCGATCGCCGGCGCATCGGCGAAATTCTCGTGGCCTTAGGACTGGCCAAGTCCGAAGACGTCTTGGCGGCCCAGCAAACTCTGGAAGCCAAACCGCACGACGCGGCGCCTGAAAGCATCCGCGTGGGAGTCAGCCTGTTGGACAAGCTGATGACACTCGTCGGCGAACTGGTGCTGGCTAGAAATCAACTCGTGCAACTCACGAACGCGCTGGAAGACGCGGGCCTGCAGGCAGTTTCCGAGCGCATGAACCTGATCGTCACCGAGTTGCAAGCGCAGGTCATGAAGACGCGGATGCAGCCCATCGGGAATATCTGGGGCCAGTTTCCGCGAACGGTGCGCGACGTGGCGCTGGGGTGCGGCAAGGAAGTGGGCATCGAGATGGAAGGCAAAGAGACGGAACTGGATAAGACCATCATCGAAGCGATCAAAGATCCGCTCACCCATCTGGTGCGCAATTCTGTCGACCACGGCATCGAACTGCCGGAAGTCCGAGTGAAGGCGGGGAAGGATCGAACTGGACGCCTCATTCTGCGAGCCTTTCATGAAGGCGGGCAAGTCAATATCGAAATCGCCGACGATGGCGGCGGGTTGAATGGGGAGCGCATTCGCAAGAAGGCGGTAGAACGCGGGTTGATCACGGAAGAGCAGGCAGCCCGCATGCCGGAGCGGGAGATCTTCAATTTGATCTTCCTGCCCGGATTTTCTACGGCGGAAAAGGTGACCAACGTGTCGGGCCGGGGCGTGGGCATGGACGTGGTCAAGACCAACGTAGAAAAGATTGGGGGCACGGTGGAGGTTCAGTCCACCGCGGGGCGGGGCACGACGGTGCGGGTCAAGATTCCGTTGACTCTGGCCATCATCCCGGCGCTGGTGGTGACCTGCGGCGGCGATCGCTACGCAATCCCCCAGGTGAGTTTGCTCGAACTGGTTCGGCTCAAGGCCGACCAGGTCAGCAAGGGCATCGAGTTGGTTCATGGCGCGCCCGTCTACCGGTTGCGTGGACGTTTGCTGCCGCTGGTCTATCTCAGCCGCGAACTAAAGCTAGGCGCCGACCCGGGTGCCGGTGCGAAAAAAGACGGCGCGGTCAACATCGTAGTCGTACAAGCCGATGAGCGGCGCTTTGGGCTGGTGGTGGATCAGATCAACGACACTGAAGAAATTGTGGTCAAGCCGCTGCGCAAGCAGCTCAAGACGGTGAAGACCTTTGCCGGATCGAGCATTATGGGAGACGGGAAAGTGGCGCTCATCCTGGATGTGCTCGGCCTGGCGCAGCGTTCCGGCGTGGTCACGGAAACCCGCGACCGCGCTCTGGCAGAAAAAACTGTCGAATCCAATGCGGCGGAAGGCGAAAAGCAAACCTTCCTGCTGTTCGCGGGGCCGGGCGATTCCCGTATGGCGATTCCCTTGAGCACGCTGGCGCGGCTGGAAGAGTTTCCGGTGGCGCAAGTGGAAATGTC